>CAZGAQ010000013.1:0-120278 GCA_964523405.1 uncultured Planctomycetales bacterium | reverse complement strand
GGGCGGGGCGTCGGCGTCGTCGGCGTCGGCGGCGACCTGGCGGGGGCGGTGGCCCGCCGTCCGCGAGCGCGCCGGGCGAGGTGTCCTGATGGGAGCGGAAAGTCAGGCGATGGATGCGGAGTTGATCGCGCGCCTGGAGCGCGAAGTGCGTCGGGACGGGCGTTATGCGCCGGAAGCGTTCGAGTTCCTGCATCAGGGACTGGACCTGGCGACGCAACAGAAGTTTGGCGAAGGTCCGCGCCGCCGGGGGCGGCACGTCACGGGCCGCGAACTGTGCGAAGCGCTGCGCGTGTTGGCCGTGCAGCGCTGGGGACCGCTGGCGCGCGAAGTGCTGCGACGGTGGAACATCCACGCGACGCGCGACTTCGGCGAGATGGTCTATCTGATGGTCGCGCTGCGGCTCATGGGCAAGCAGCCTTCCGATGACATCTCCGATTTCGACGACGTCTACGATTTCGCTGCCGTGTTTGGGCACTACCGGATTGGGCTGGACACGTCCGACGACTAGAAGGGGCCGCATTTGCTGGAACACTACTTCCCGCGGCTGACCGAACGGAGCTGGCGCTGGGTCCGCTTCGGGGGCCTGCTGGCTGCTCTGGCGCTGGTCTGCTGGGTGGCGTACATTCTGCGTCCGGTCTTCACGCCCCTCCTCGCGGCCCTGGCCATTGCCTACATCGTCAACCCGCTCGTGACCTGGGTGGAGCGCCACTACCGCGTGCGGCGACTCACGATCGTCATCGTCGCTTTCGCGCTGCTCGGCGCCGGCCTCATCGGCGGTGGCTTCTTCGCCACCAGCCGCGCGCTGGCCGAAGTTGCCCAACTGCGCGACAACATCCCCGGCTACGTGGAAACTCTGGACGCGTGGGCCCGCCGGCTCCAGACCGCGCCCACCCTTCCCCGTGCGGCCTCCGAACGTCCCCCAGGTGACCTCACCTCTGCCGCGCCCGCGAGCGCCCCCGCCACGCGCCCGCTGTTGCCGCCACGGGAGGACTGGTGGCGCATGGCGGCTCCGCTCCTGAAGAACTACGGCGTAGACACCGCCCGCGAGCTCATTGAGGCCATCCAGACCGGCATCTTCAGCTTCGCCAACCTGCTGTCTCTGCTCGTGCTCATTCCGCTCTATACGTTCTTCTTCCTGTGGCGCTTCAACGACATCACCGCCGCGCTCCGCGCGCACCTGCCGTACCGGCAACGCGACCAAGTCGTCCACGTCGTCACGACCATCGATACCGCGATGGCCGACTTCTTCCGCGGGCGCCTCATTGTCTGCCTGGCCGTCGGTGTGCTCACCGGCATCGGCTGGTCGCTGGTTGGCGTGCCGTACAGTCTGCCGCTCGGAGCGCTGACCGGCATCCTTAACCTCGTCCCTTTCCTCGCGATCCTCGCGCTGCCGCCGGCGCTGATCTTCACGTTTCTCGGCGCCAGCCAGTCCGGCGAGCCCTGGGCGCTACCCGTTTCGCTGGTCGTGGTCGTGTATCTCGCCGTCCAAGGCGTGGATTCTTTTGTGCTTGGCCCCTACATCCTCGGTAAGTCCTCGGGCCTGCACCCTCTGGCCATCGTCGTCGCCTTGCTCATCGGCGGCCAGCTCGCCGGCCTCCTCGGGCTGTTGCTGGCGATCCCAATCGCCAGTACCCTGAGGACCTTCGCGGCCGAGTGGCTGCTGCCGGAAATTCGGCGGCTGGCGCAGGAGCCCGTCCCGCCCTCGGGTGACCCACCGCCCAGCCCGCCGCTTCAGGATACGCCCCATGACTGACGCTCAGCCCCAGGTTCAGCCCAACGCACCTTTCGGAGTTGAGGCCCGGCGTTCGCGCTGGCCGCTGCTGCTCTGGCTGGTGCTCTATCTCGTCTGGTTCGCCTTGCTGCTGTGGCTGGCGACGCGGAGTCCGGCCCGGTAAGCCGCGCTTCCGGCGTGCGGGGCCGCGGCGACATCTCTTCCCGGCATTCCACGGGCCGGCCGGTGGCGACGGACGCGCGGGGCGCGCACACATTCTCTCCGTGACCGACCGCTGGAGTGATGAGTTGTCCATGACATCGCCCGTACCCCCTCCGCTCGCGCTACTCGATGCGGCGCCAGCGGCGCCACTGGACCCCGCGGTCTGGAGCGCCAACCTCGCCGCACTGCAGGATACGCAGCCGGAGCTGGCGCACGAACTCGCCTGCCAGGCGCTTCCCCCGACGTGGCGCAGTGTCCGCGCCCTGGACGACTCGCTCACTCTGCGGCTGGAGGAGCCCGGGCAGGAGCCCCGCTGGCTGGCCGGCACAGCCATGCCTCGGCAGCGCGCGCAAAGCCTGCTCGCGAAGTTCGATGCGCGGGAGCAGAACTGCGCACTCGCGAGTGTTTCCTCCGGCGCCGAACTGCATCTGCTGCTGGCCGGTCTCCCGCCCCAGCACGCCGTCTTCGTCTTCGCGGATGCCCCCCTGGACGTTGTTGCCGCCTTGCACCTGTACGACTATTCCACGGCGATCCGTGCCGGACGCTGCTTCTTCGTGCCCTGTGACCAGGAGGTCGCGTTCCTCGGCGAACTGCTCTGCCGCCAGCCCGGGCTGCAGCCGCCCACCACCGTCGTTCTGCCGGATCTGACGTCGCGGACGCGTGTCGACCAGATCCAGCGGATCTGTCGGACCGCCGGCGAGTGTCTGCCGGCGCGCGAGGCCCGCCTCGCGCAACTCACGGGGAGGCCGGCCATGCCGGCCGAGCCGATCCAGCCGGCCGCGCCGTTACGCTTGGCCGTGTTGTCATTGACCGCGGACCCGCTCCAGGAGCCGCTCGCGGCCCAACTCACCGCCGCTGCCCGCCAGTTGGGCTGGGACGTGGTGTCGCGGACCGCCACCACCCCGGCGTGGGACCACCCGCTCGCCTACGCTGAGCTCCTGGCGTCGTACCGGCCGCACCTCACCATCCTCCTGAATCATCTCCCCGGCCTGCTGCCCGTCGGACTGACGGGCCGGCTGTGCATCTGGTGGCAGCGTGACGCGATCGTGCCCAGCCGTCCAAGCCTCCCGGGCGTTACGCACTTGGCGGCCTCGCCGCGCGTGGCCGCCGCCCTGTGTGCGGCCGGGCTGGCGCCGGACGAAATCGTGCCATGGTATTGGGCGTGCGCTGCGCAGATCGCGCCCGGTGCAACGGCGGCCCCGGAGTGCGCGACGTCGCCTTGGGTCCTCGTGGCGGCGGACCTCCCGCCGGCTGACAGTCAGGCCTTCGGCCTGGAGCAGGAAAGCCAGCAGCGTTTGTGGGCCCGGCTTCGCGTGGTTGTCGGCCAGAGCTGGGAGACGCCGCGCGTGCTCCGCCCCGAGCAATTGCTGGCGCAGGCGCAGCGTGAGAGCGGCGTGGAGCTGACCGATGTCCCGTTGCGCAACGCGTTCTTGGAGCTGATTGGCACCGCCATCGTGCCCGGAGTCGTGCTCGAGCACATCGTGCGCAGTCTGAGCCACGAGGATCTGGCGATTGCGGTTGTGGGCCGCGGCTGGCAGGCCTGGCCAGGACCGCTTCGCAACTTGGGCGACGACCTGCTGCTGCTCGCCGAGCGCGCTGCCCTGCACCCGCTGGCGTGTATCGTGGCTGGTCAGCGCGACCCACTGGGGCCGACGCTGCTCGAGGCGGCCGCCCGCGGCTGGCCACTGCTTGTGCACGCCCTGGGAGGCACCCCGCTGGCGCCGGAGTTGGGGGACGTCTTGCAGCCCGGGCAGCATTTCGAAGCTTGTAAGGAATTGGCTGACATTCGGCGAGCGCTAGAATTCGTGCGCGGCGGTTCGGCCGCCTCACAGCGCCGCGTATCGCGCGCTCGGGATCACGTCCGCACGCGGCACTCGTACGCCCATCGGCTGCAGGCGCTGGCGGCCACCGTGGCCGGAAGGAGCCAAGTCTGATCATGCGCGTTTCAGCACGGCGACACTCGGCCTGCGTCGTGGCGTCGCGAGGTGTCGAGCGTACCGGCCACCGGGCGCTCGGCCTTCTGCTGGCAGCCTGGACGTTCGGGATGGGGACGGTTCGCGCCGCCGAGTCGGTCGTGACCATGGTTGCGGACTTCGAGGACCCCTCGGTCGCCACGCAGGTGTCACAGGTTCGCAACGTGCTGGCGGCCGACTGCGCCGCGCGGCTCGTGTCCATTCCCGCCCGCGGCAAAGGTGCGCTGGCTGTTGAAATTGGCGCCACACAGAAAGACGCCTCCGCCGCCGTGGACTTGATCCTGCGGGAGCCCGCGCGTTTCCGCGAGGTTGACGGCCTGGCCGCATTCTGTTGGATCACGAACGGGGCGGTCGAAGTCGCATTCCGCCTGCACGACGCCGCCGACCAGTTGTTCGAGACTCCGCCCCAGAAGGTCGATCTCGCCAACCGCTGGGTGCGCGTGAGTGCCGCACTCCAGCCTGCCGGTCTCACCCGCGTCCGCGGGAGCGGCACCCTGACCTATCCTGTCGAAATCGAGGGCTTTCGCGTCACGACCACGCGCCTCGGCAAACAGACCATTCACCTCGACGAACTGCAAGTCGAGCATCGTGTCGAGCCGCGCGACATGATCCGCGGCGACTTCCGCTTCAATGAACCAACGCGCATCTATGAGCCGGGCGTGGCCGTCGCGGCCGCCGTCGTGCTGGAGAACCGCTCGCGCGAGCGCGCCCTGAACATGACCGTTGACCTGGCCTGGACGCGACCGGACGGCTCCGTGCTGCAAACGCAGACGCAAAAAGTCGACCTGCCCGCCAGTGGCGTCGATTTCCGTTCCTACCGCAGCCTCGATTTCTCGCAGATGATCAAGGACCCCGGCCTGTACCGCCTGGTCGCGCGGGCCCGCGCCGCGGGCTGGGCCGCCCCCAATACCTTTGAGACCACCATCGCCGTCACCGCGAGCAATCGGCGGCTTTCGCGCGGCCGGTCTACGTTCTTTGGCATCGGAACCAATCTCTTGCGCGAACCGGAACTCGACCAGGCCCTGGAGATCAGCGTCGCGCGCGACGTCGGCGCCAACCTGCTCGCGCTCAACGTCGCCTGGAGCCAGGTCGAGCCCAAGTCCGGGGCCTACCAGTTCGCGGCCTTGGACCCCGTCGTCAATGCACTTAACCAGAAGGACGTTCCGGCCGCGCTCGTGTTGGGCGAACCACCGGAATGGGCCGCGAGCCAAGCGGCTCGGCCGGAGCAGCTCGCCCAGTTGATCGCGGCGCTGGCCGACCATTTCGGCACGCGCGTGCAGCGCTACCAGGTCGACGCGGCCGCCCTGGGCCAGAGCGACATGACCGCGCAACTGGCGGCCGTCGCGCAACTTCAAGAGAAGGTCGCGGCGCGCCACGCCGGCGTCGTCGTGCTGCCGCCGTCGATCGACGTCGCCGACGTTGCCAGTGCGCCTGCCGTGGCGGCTTTCCTCCGCCAGCATGCCGACGCAGCGCTCGAATTCCTGGCGCGGGGTACGGTGACCGACGCCCGGCGGGCCTTCGTCGCGTATCACCAGCGCCTCGCGCTCCCCTGGCAAAGTACTCATTGGTGGCGCTACGAAGCGCAGCCGCTCGGCGGGGCCGGCGCCAACGTCGATGCCGAGGATGTCCTGCGCCTCTACGTGGACGCGGCCGCCGCGGGCGTCGCGGGTCTCATCTGGTTCGACCTGCGCGACGACGACAACGATCCGGAGCATTCCGAGCTGCTGCGCGGGCTGGTGCGCCGCGACTTCAGCCCGCGCACGACGCTCCTGGGGTATGCTTCCGCCGCCGGTCGCCTTGCGGGCTTTCGTTACGCCGGCCCGGTGGCACAGACTCCGCCCGAATATGACTCCGCGCTTTTCATCGGTGGCGAACGCCAACTGGCCGTCCTCTTGCCACGCGCGAACGCGGTCCTGCCGATTGCGCTCGCCCCGGTCTACAGCGTGCGCGGTGAGCTCGAGGTCCAGGACCTCGAACGACGGTCGCGCAAGGTGCTGCAGTCGGCGGCGCCGCCGCTCGTTCCGACCACGCCTCGCCCCTTGTTCGTCACCCTCGTCATGAAACAGGCGGATCCGGAGCCACAACTTGCGCTCGGCAAGCCTTGGCTGCGTGCCCCCGCGACCGTGTTCTGCGACACGGAGTTCACGCTTGAGTTGGACGCGTGGGTCCGGCTGCAGAAAAGCTACCTGCAACTGCAATTGCCCAAGGGGACCGCCGCCGAGTCCTCATTCTCTGCGCTGGGTCTGAAGGCGGACGTCGGTGAGACCATCAAGCAGGCCGTCACGATCAAACGCAAGAACGCTGCAGCGGACTTCCTGCGCGAGGAACTCACCCTTCGCCTTGTGCTCGAAGGCGAGACGCTCGACCTGCCCATCGATCTGCGCGCCGTAACCAGCATCCGTCCCCTGGAAACGCGGGCGCTCACCGCGGCAGACTTCCGCGTCGGTGAGCTGACCGTGGTCGGCGGACAGAAGACCACGGCCAGCGGCAGCGTGGCCTGTGCGTTTGCGCCGGACGCCCTGCACGTGGCCGTGACCATCCAGGATGACCGCGTCGTGGCCGGCCGCGCGGGGCGCGGTGGCCCGGTGGGGGGGGATCAGCTCTACGTCGGCGTGGCGGCTGCCGGTCGGGCCACGCCGCTGGAAGTGCGGTTCGACGCTGCTGGTAAGGACCCCGCGCCGGTTGCGAGTTTCGGCACACCCGCCGCGCAGGTCGAGGCCTGGAAGTGCGAAGCGACGCCCGTCACCAAGGGCCAGCCCACTGCATACCACGTCACGATCCCAGCCAGCGCCCTGGGAGTCGGGGGCTTGGCGGCGGGGACGCGACTGCTGCTGGCGGTGCGCTACGTGGACGATGATGCCGACGGCTTCGCGCCCACGACGCTGGTTTGGGGGGGGGGACTGGACGGGAGCCGGTCGCTGCTGGAATATCGCTGGCTGGAATTGCGGGCGGGGAGCACGACACCGGAGCGGAAATAAAGAAGGGCGGTCGCGAAGCGATGTCCTCAGGGGGGTTGGGTTTCGAGCGAGGGGGCCATCAAGTGTGGATTTCTCGGGGGAAGTTCAATCCGCTTGATGGCCTAAGGACATCCCGTTCACGGACCGCCCGTGACGATCAGTCGGGCCGGAGCCCGTTGACTTGTCAAAGAACGCATCGACCACGGCATCCGTGCTTAGCCGATGCGATTCAGGTCGTTCGCCGCCCGTCCCTAAGCAGCCCTGGCGACCGGAATACCGCTTGCAGCTGTCAGAAGATCACGCTCGGGAGACTCGCGCGGACCGCAGTCCGCTAACCGAGCACACCGGAATATTAGCACAAGTTCTTATGGGATGCTAGTTAAAAATTGCCGATTTTACCGCTCCTCACGTTAGTTTGGAGATAAATGACTGACTACTGATCTTGAACACACTACATATAGTGGTCTATCTCATGGCACGACCAAACAGCCATGCCGACGGGCAAAGTGCTGGAACATAGAAAAACTGCGCAGATTCACGGACGTGACTCATCCGTAATTTCTCGAATGCGGTTGCCCCCCCTTATCGCGCGCAGGCACGCGCTCAAGGCGCCAGGTTTCCGTGGCCAGTCCGACGGAGCACCTTCCGCAAGAGCAGGTAGTTGTTACCCCGGTAGCGCGTCACCTCGGCCGAAATGATGAACTCCGGAAAGCCCGTCTCTGCCTCGCGTTCCATCGTCTCCAGCAGCTGGCTTTCCAGGATGGACATGGACCGCGGTGTGGGCGTGTTCGCGTCGACCGTGAAAAGGAACTTCGCCCGCCCGTCCTCATGGACCAACCGTCCCGGGCGCTCCACGAGCTGCGTACCCTCCAGCAGCGTCGCTCCGCCGGTTCCGCCTTCCTTCGGCTCCTTGCGGCCAGGATCCACCGGGGCCACCGGCCTGGGGCGATCCTGCTCGCCGATCAGGTTCTTCAGCACGTCCGCCTGCGCCGGGCGGCGCAGCGTCGTCGCGCCGCCCGGTCGGCTGGTGGGTTGACTCTCCGCGGGCTGTGAGGCCGGGGGTTGCTTGTCGTCGGCCGGGCCGGCCAGCAGGACGGTCAGCAGGGTCACGAGTGTCCAACGCACCATCTTACGTCTCCGGTTGCGGGCCGCTTGGCGCCCCCGGGCCCAGGCCCACGGGCACATGGTACCAGATTCCACGCGCCCGCCTACGGGCCGCAGGACTGCGAATCATCCGATAGGCTGGGCAGGGGGCGCGCCCGGTGGCGCAAGTGAGTGTGCATGGAAGACGTGGCCATTTACGGTGCCGGCGGTCTGGGCTCGCAAGTTCAGGATATTCTCGAGCAGGGCACCTCCTATCGCCCGGTGGTATTCCTGGATTCCGACCCCGCGCGCCACGGTACCGAATTCGGCGGCCTCCCGGTGGTCGGTGGTCTGCCGGCCGTCGCGCAGCTCCTGCGCTCCGGTGTGCGGAGCGTGATCGTCGCTATTGGTGACAACGTGGCCCGCGCGGCGCACGCCGAGACGCTGCGGGCGCACGGCCTGCGCCTGATCTCGGCCATTCATCCGCTGGCGAGTATTTCCCCTTCGGCGCGCGTTGAAGCCCATGTCGTCATCGCGGCTCGGGCCACACTTTGCGTCCACGCGCGGGTTGGTGCGCACACCGTCATGTGCGCCAGCGCCATCGCCGAACACGACAACGTCATCGGCTCTGCCGTCTTTCTTGGACCCGCCGTCCGCCTCGCCGGCACCGTGACAGTCGAGGACTTCGCCACGCTCGAAATCGGCGCCACGGTCATCCCCGGACGCCGCGTCGGGGCCGGCGCCTACGTGAAGGCCGGCGCCGTGGTCATTCGCGATGTCCCCCCGACGGCCACGTTTGCCGGTGTACCCGCCCTCGCGCAGGCCGGCTTTGCGTCCCGATTCGTTCCGGACACGCCGACGCCCTGACCCTGCCCGGCAAGCTGGGTTGCGCTGCGGTGACTGCGTTACCGCCCGCCGCTCTGCTTGATCCAGCTCTCCAGCGCCGAGCGGGTGAACGTGTACGTCCCCGGCTGAGCGTAGCCCTTTTGCGCCAGCGGCGAAGTCGCGTTGATGATGACGGGGATGAGCTGCTCGCCGCGTCCCGTGCCGAAATAGGCCTCCGGGCGCGTCTTCGTCCCGGCCGGAAGGATCGGGGGCGGCAGCGTATTGCGCACCAAGTCCAGGAAGGTGTTCTGCGCCTGCGCATTGGACAGGTTGATCAGCACCGTCTGCCCGCCCTCCGGATTCAGCACGCGCAACCCATCCTGCTGCAGGCGGTTGAAGGCCACAAAGGCGTCCGCTTGTCCCAGGAAATCCGCGATTGCCACGTTACGCAAGAACTGCGACTGCTCCGCCCATCGCAGCATCGCCTGGGTAACCCACTCGCCCGGACGCAGGCGGCGCTGCTCGGCGGTCACACGGCTGAACGCGTCGACCAGACCGAAGTCCAGCAGGAAAATCTCGAAACGGTCCGTACCGCGTTCGTAGAATAGCCCGAAATTCCACGTGCCACGCTTGGACAGCGTCGCGACCGGACTCTCGACGGTGAAGTTGCTCTTGAGCCCGCCTTCGACCACGCCGGCCCGAATGCGCCCGTAGCCCACGCCGATGTTCACGTGCTTGGCGTCCGCGGTCGTGTAGGCCTCGGACAGCAGCGTCTTGCTGGCCGGCTCGATTACGACGGCCGTGTACGTGTCGTCCGTGCCCACCTGCAGCTTCAGCGAGGAGCGGATGCCGGTCAGGATGACTGTCTGCTCGGGATACTCGTCATCCACTTTGCACGGCTGCCAGTCCTCAGAATCCAGCGGCGCGTGCTTCACGTCGCCCTTCACTTCGAGCACGCGGGCCTTGATCGGCTGGCGATCCGCCGGTGCCGTCGCCGGCTGCGAAGCAACGGGCGCGGCTTGCGGCGTGGCCGCCGGTGTGGCTTGTGGCGCGGCACCTGGCGCCGACTGCGGTGCGCCCGCGTTCTGTGCCAGCGCCCCTGCGGCGCACACGGTCAACACGATGGCGGCGGCCCAAATGCGAGTGCACGACATGCAGCACCTCCAGACGCAGCAGCGCCTTTCCCGAACCGACTGCGCACAGTATGCCCGCCCCGCCCGGCCGGTCAACTGGCGCCGGTGCCCTCCGGCCAAGTGGGGCGGGCGTCTCTGCCTGCCGCAGGGGACCTGATTCTGCGGCCCGCACGCTCGCGGTCACTGTCGCTTCGGCCCCCCGACTTGACCCAGGCGTAGCGCCGGCCCGCGTGGCCGACGTTGAGTACCGTTCGCCTACTGCCCGTCTCGCAGGGCCTCCGCAACCTCCGCCGGCACCCGCACCACCGTCCCATGCCGCGCCCCGGGTGGCATCGTCAATTGGCCCGAAATATCCGTCCAGTGCGCCAGGTCCGTCGACACCGCCGCCCCGTACGAACCGCGTGTATACCGGTCGTAGAAGAGCAGCCAGCGTCCGCGGGACCTCACGAGGCACGGTCCTTCAACCCAGGCAGCCGTCACGTATGGCGAGGGCCGCCCGTACGGTCCCGCCGCCTCGCGCGCCTGCGCCAGGAAAATCCGCTTGCACGGTTCCGGCTTGGCGGTCTCGTTCTTCGCGGCCAGCACGTACCCCGTCCCGCTCCGCGCGATGAATCCGTCGATCACGTTGAACCCGGGGTCGTACAGCAGGCGACTCGGCGTGAAGCTTTGGAAGTCCTTCGTAGTCAGGCTGTACAAACGGTGGTCGTAGCCGTCCTCGCCGCTACCCGCGGTCTTCGGAAAGCGTCCCGGTATCGTCGTCGCCCACATGATCAGGAACTCCCCCTTCACATCGTCGAAGAATACCTCGGGTGCCCACGCGTTGCGCGCCGTCGGTTCGTGCGTCATGACCGGAATGAGCCGCGGCTCCGTCCAGTGCACCAGGTCCCGCGAACTGGCGTACCCGATGGCCGGCTCGTTCCATCCGACCGTCCAGACCAGGTGAAACGTGCCGTCCGGGCCCCGGGCCAGGCTCGGATCGCGCAGCAGTCGTTCAAGCCCGACCGTTGGCGCCAGCACCGGCCGCCCGTGATTGAGTGCCTTCCACGTCAACAGGTCCGTGCTCTCCGCCAGCCGCAGTCCGTCACGCCCTTCGCCCGTGAAGTACGCCAGCACAAAGCACTCCGGCGCGGCTTGGCCCCGGCCGAGCCCACCCACAGCCGTGCTTTCATGCTGTTCCATTGTTGCCTGGCAGCCAGTGCACCATCCCGCCAGTACCGCTGCCAACACCGTGCCGCAAGCTCTGATGTTCATCGCATTCCTCTGTCGCTGTACCGCGCGTCACACGCGGAAGAGCGCGCCCAGCCGCTTTCCGAGGGCCAGCGACGCGCCGAGAATGGTTGCGGCCAGCAGCACCATCCCCCAGACGCCCAGCGCGGAGGCCATCTGCATCCCGGCATTCGGATTGTCCGCCAGGTCGTAGATCGCCTTCGTCATCGGGTAGCTTTCGCGATCCACCGCGAGGATCAGACTGTCCGAGACCTCCAGCATCGACCGGCTGAACACGAGCAGTCCGCCGGCGATCAAGTTCGCCGCCAGCAGCGGCACCGTCACGCGCCACAACGTCCGCAGCGGCCCGGCGCCCAGGTTCGCGGCCGCCTCTTCCAGTGCCACCGACGTCTGTTCCAGTCCGGCCGCACACGACCGCACCGTCAACGGCAGCCGTCGCACCGTGTACGCCACAACCAGCAAGACGAGCGTGCCCGACAGCCAAGCGCCGCTCGGCGGCCGCAGCGGATTGAGGAACCGCTTCACCGCCGCCAGCCACGCCCACGACGACTCACCCTGTGTTAGCACGAAGTACCCGAACGCCAGCACCAGTCCCGGCACCGCCAGGGGCAGCATCGCCAGTGTATCGAGCAGACCCGTCAGCCACGACTTTCGCCGCACTACCAGGTACGCAATCGCGAACCCGAGTCCCAGGTCGGCCACTGTCGCGATGAGCGTGTACTTCAGACTGTTGAGCACGCTGTGAGCCGCGAGGTTGTGCCGCGCATCACCGCCGCTCCACACGTCCTGCCAGAGCTGTGCATGGAATCGGCCCGTCCACTTGTCCGGGCTCAATTCCAGCATGCCCGTCGTCGTCAGACTGCCGAGCACGACCGCCACATGCGGCAGCACCGCCAGCACGAACACCACGGCGAACGGCAGCGTCACCGCCGCCAGCGCCCAGCCACGCAATCGTCGCGCCGGCGCCGCCACCGTGGCCTTCGCCAGCATCCCGGCCGGCGCGCGTCCGAGCACGAGCTTACCGACCAGGTACAGCGCGACGCTCGCGCCCAGCATGACGACCACCAGCGCGTAAGACTCCGCGGACGGGCTCGTGGTTTGCAGATCCTGAAAAACCTGCACGGCCGTCACGTCCCGCAGTCCGACCATCAGCGGCGTCCCTAGCTCGCTGAATGCCCAGATGAACACGACCGTCGCCCCTGCGAAGATGCCCGGCCGCATGAGGGGGAGCGAGATCCGCCAGAATCGGCGCCAGCCGCCGGCGCCCAGGTTGCTGGCCGCTTCGTGGAGCGACGGGTCGATGTTCGCGAGGCTTGCCTGCACGTTCAGAAACGTGATTGGGTACAGGTACGACGCTTCCAGCACCACGCACGACCAGAATGGGGACGCGAGGAAGTCGATGTACGCGCCGGCCGGCAGCCACCCGAGGTGCTGCATCCACAGGTTGAGCCCGCCGTTGCGCGACAGGAGCGCCTTAATCCCGATCGCCCCCACGAACGGCGGCAGGATCATCGGCACCTGCACTAGCGCCAGCCATCCCCGCCGCCCCGCGAAAACGTAGTTCTCGGCCAGCAGTGCCAGCGGGATCGAAATCAGCAGACACAACATCGTTGCGCACGTCGCCAGTGCCAGGCTGTTGCCCAGCCCGACCAGGTACGGCCGGTAGCTCACGACGTCCCGGAACCACTCGAGCGTGAACCTGTCGTGCTCGTCCACAAATCCCGCCCGCACAACCGCCCACAGCGGCGCAAGCAGCGCGATGGCCAGCAGTGCCAGCAGCGCGACGCTGAGAATGTGTACGCCCCAGTGGCGTTGCATCGACGGTGTCTCATCCGCGGCTCGTCCGTCCGTCCGCGTTCGTGCCGTGCTCGGGTCGGCCTCACGTCCCGGCGCGGAGGATCTCCAGCACCGAATCCACCACTGCGCACATCCGCCGCAAGCCGCCGTATGTCCGCGCCGCAATGTGCGGCGTCACGTAACACCGCTCGCAAGCGAACAGCGGATGCTCCGGCGGCAACGGCTCCGGATCCGTCACGTCGAGCGCCGCACCCCCGATGTGTCCAGCTTGCAGTGCCTTCGTCAATGCCTCCGTGTCCACCACCGCCCCACGGGCCGTGTTCACCAGCAGTGCCCCCGGCTTGAGCTTTGCCAGCACGGCCGCATTGATCATCCCGCGCGTCAGCGGCGTTAGCGGCACGTGCAACGTCACCACGTCGCTCTCCGCCCAGAGCTGCTCCGCCGTGACGGCCTGCGCCGGAAAATCGAACGGTCCGACCGGCACAATATCGTTGTACAGCACGCGGGCCCCGCACCCGGCCGCGCAACGCTGCCCGACCTGCGATCCGATCCGCCCCATCCCGACGATGCCGATGGTCAGTTCGCGCAGTTCGCGCCCGTGTGCGCCGGCCCGCGCCGTCTTGAACTGCCCGTCCCGATACGCCGCCATCATGCGCGGCAGCGGCCGCTGCAACAGCAGCATGAATGCCAGCGCCAGATCGGCCACCGCGTCCGTCGCCGCGCCCGGTGTGTTCACGACGCGAATCCCCAGTTCCTCGGCCGCCGCGAGGTCGACATGATCCACCCCGACGCCTGCCACCCCGACCACGCGCAGCCGCTTCCCTGCCGCCAGCACCGCCCGCGTGACCCGGTTATGGGTCCGACACACGAGCGCGTCGCAGCCCCCAATCAGACCGCGCAGCGTGTTCTCATCCCCGGCCGGCGCGCGCACGACCGTCCCGGCTGCGTCCAGCTTGGCTTCCGATTCCGCGTCGAGGGCTTCGGCCAGCAGAATGCGATACATGGGACTCCCGTCGCTCACTCACTCAACCGGGGGTGGTGTCGTACCCGGCAGCGCCTCACCCGACGGTGTCGCGTCCTTTGCGGTCGGTGGCACCGCTGCCGGTGTCGCATCCGCCGCCACACGTCGCCGCAACTGCCCGCATGCCGCGTCCACGTCCGCCCCGCGCGACGTCCGCACGTGCGCGTTCACGCCGCGCTCGCGCAGCAGCCGCTGAAACTCATACGCCTCCTCCGCACTCGGCCGGGCAAATGGCACGCCTGGCACCGGGTTGTACCGCAGCAGATTCACATTGCACCGCAGCCCGCGCGCCACGACCGCCAGCTTTGCCGCATCCTGCGGCCGCGTGTTCACACCCTCCAGCAGCACGTACTCCAGCGTGATCTCCCGTCCCGTCCTCTTGAAGTAGTACGCGCACGCGTCCAGGAGATCGCTCAGCGGCACCTTGCCCCACGGGATCAGCTCGCGCCGCAGCTCCTCGTCCGCCGCGTGCAGCGAAAGGGCGAGATTGAGCTGCAGCCCTTCGCCCGCCAGACGTCGGATTTGCTGCGGCAGACCAACCGTGCTCAACGTGATCTTCCGCGCCCCGATGCCCAGCCCCCACGGCGCGTTCATGATCCGCAGCGCCCGCACGACGTTGTCGTAGTTCGCTAAGGGCTCGCCCATGCCCATCAAGACCACGTTCGTTAGTCGCGGTCCCGCGGGCTCTTCGGCCGACTTCGCCTGCGGCCCCAAGGCCCGTACCAGCCGCCGTACGCGCCAGGCCTGTTCGACGATTTCGCCCGCCGTCAGGTTGCGCTGCACCCCGTTCATCCCGCTCGCACAGAACTTGCACCCCACCGGGCACCCGACCTGCGACGACACGCACACCGTGTGCCGGTCCTCTTCCGGAATCCACACCGTCTCCACCGCCTGCCCGTCTGCCCAGGTCAGCAACAGCTTGCGCGTGCCGTCGCGCGCGGCCGATTCCGCGCTGACCGCGGCGCGCGTGATCGCCGCTTGCTGCGCCAACGCCGTGCGCCACGCCTTTGGCAGATTCGTCATCGCCGCGAACGTGTCGACGTCCTTCGCGTATATCCACTCCAGGAGCTGATCCGCGCGGTAGGGGGGCTGGCCGGTGTCCGCCAGCCACGCGCGCAACTCGTCCTGATTCAAGCCCAACAGGTGCACGGGGTCCGGGGCCGGGCCGTCAGCATTTGTCGTTTCCGGTCGGTTCACAGTGCGGAGATTTTATCACCCCGTGGATCGCCTGCGCCGGGGCGCTGCGTTTTTGAAACTGTTCAATCCCGCGCGGTGGTTCCGATCTCTTGCAAAGCCCCTGGGGAGTGCCTATGCTCGATATAGAATGAGGTTGTGGCGCGAATACCCGTTGGAGGACCGGGGCGCCAACCCGCCTGTTGTGCAACTTCCCGGCATCGTTTGGTGTAGGCCGCCTTCCCGGCGGTGGAAACATGGATCAGGGAGTACCCCCAATGAGCATCCTCACGAGCCATCGACACGGGGCCCTGGCTAACAACCTGAAGGCCGATCTGGATTGGGAAAGCCTCAGCTTCGGTTACACCAAGACCGACTGCAACATCCGGTACACGTGTCGCGATGGCCAATGGGATGACGGGGTCCTCTCGCAGGATGAGACCCTGCCGATTCACATCGCCGCCACGTGCTTGCACTACGGGCAGCAGTGCTTCGAGGGGCTCAAGGCGTTCGAGACCCGCCGTGGCGATGTCGTCCTCTTCCGCGCGGACGAGAATGCCAAGCGCATGGCCCGCTCCTGCCGCAAAATCCTCATGGAGCCCGTCCCGGAGGAGATGTTCATCCGGGCCGTCCAGCGCGTCGTGAACGCGAACCGCCGCTTTGTTCCGCCCTATGGAACCGGTGCGAGCCTCTATATCCGTCCCCTGGTTATCGGTACCGGTGCGCAGGTCGGCGTTCGCCCGGCCACCGAGTACACCTTCCTCGTCTTCGTCTCACCCGTCGGACCGTACTTCAAGAGCGGCTTCAAGCCCGTCGACCTCATCGTCGAGGAAACAGTCGACCGCGCGGCCCCGCTTGGCGTCGGTGACGTCAAGGTCGGTGGCAACTACGCCGCCGGCATCCGCGCCACCGTCGCCGCCAAGCACAAGGGCTACACGGAGGTCCTCTACCTCGACGCCAAGGAGAAGAAGTACATCGACGAGTCCGGCCCGGCCAACTTCTACGGCATTACCAAGGACGGCCAGTACGTCACGCCGGCGAGCGAGTCGATCCTCCCCTCCATCACCAACAAGTCCATCCTGACGCTCGCCGACGAGCTGGGCCTCCACCCCGTACAGCGCCCCGTCGCCGTCACCGAACTCGACAATTTCACCGAGGCCGGCTGCTGTGGTACCGCCGCTGTGATCACCCCGGTTGGGTCCATCACCTATCGCGACCGCAAGATCGTCTACTCCACCGACGGCCGCCCCGGCCGCTGGAGCACCGAGCTGTACCAGAAGCTCCGCGCCATCCAGATCGGCGATCTGCCCGACACTCACGGTTGGCTGCGCGTCGTCGAGCCTGACTAGGAGAGTACCGGAACCGGGCTGTGCCCCGTGGTTTCATCCAACGCCCGGTCGTTAGCAATACCTGCTGCAATCACCAATGCCCCGACGCGCCCGCGCCGGGGCATCGGCATTCGTGGCGCGGCTGGGCACGCGTAGCTTCGGCCCCGAGCCTGTCCCGAACGAACGTGAGGGATGGCCGACGTTGAGCGGCGGTTCGCCCCAGCCCGGCGCTGCTCTCGTCCGCATCGCCCGCGCATCCCCATCGCCGCGGTGGTTGCATTCACACCGCGACCCGGCCAAACTCTGCGCCAGTCTCTCAGGAGCCGCGCATGCAGCCACCGACCGCGCCCGACGCGCCGCCCGCCCACCAGCCCTACGTTCCCGCCGACCAATCCCCGGCCGAATTCACCTGGCCCGCCGTACTCGTCGGCGCCATCCTCGGCATCATCTTCGGGGCGTCGTCGCTGTACCTCGTGCTGAAAGTGGGCCTGACGGTTTCGGCCTCGATTCCCATCGCGGTCCTGTCGATCACGCTCTTCCGTGTCTTTGCGCCGCTGCTGGGACGCAAGACCACGATCCTAGAGAACAACATCGTCCAAACGACCGGCTCGGCCGGCGAATCCATCGCTTTCGGCGTCGGCGTCACCATGCCCGCCCTCCTCATCCTCGGCTACGACCTCGAGTATGTCCGCGTTGCTCTCGTTGCCGTCCTCGGCGGCCTGCTCGGGATCCTCATGATGATCCCCTTGCGCCGCGCCTTCATCGTCAAGCAGCATGGCAAGCTCGTCTACCCGGAGGGTACGGCTTGTGCAGACGTACTCATCGTCGGCGAAAAGGGCGGCACCTCGGCCGCAACCGTCTTTGCGGGGCTCGGTGTGGGTTTCGTGTATGCCTTCCTGTGCACAGGCCTGAAGCTCTTCAAGGAAATCCCCGAGCGGGCCCTCGGCTTCTTCAAGGGGGCGGCCCTTTCGGGCGAGATTTCCCCGCAGTTGTTGGGCGTCGGGTACATCATCGGCACGCGCATCTCCTGCATCATGGTGGGCGGAGGTGTCCTGGCCGCGTGGGTGTTGACGCCCGCCATCGTGTTCTTCGGCTCCGGGCTCACCGAGCCGCTGTTTCCCGGCAAGACGCTCATCCGCGATATGACGCCCGCCGACGTCCGCAACAGCTACGTCCTGTACATTGGGGCGGGCGCCGTCGCGGCCGGCGGCATCATCAGCATGTTCCAGTCGCTGCCGTTAATTGTCGCGTCCATCCGTGCTGGGTTGCGCGACATGTCGGCACGCGGTCGCGGGCGCGCGACCAACGCAACGGTCGCAGCCACCCTCCGCACCGATCGTGACCTCTCCCTGCGCGTCGTGCTCTTCGGCTGCTTGGCCCTGATCCTGGCGATCTGGGCCGCTCCCATGCTCAACATGAATGTGGTGGGGGCCGTCTGCATTGTCGTCTTCGGCTTCCTGTTCGTGACGGTCTCCTCGCGACTGACCGGCGAAATCGGTTCCTCCTCGAACCCCATCTCCGGCATGACCGTTGCGACGCTGCTGATGACCTGCCTCATTTTCCTCGCGCTCGGCTGGACCACGGGGGAGCACAAGCTCACCGCCTTGTCGATCGCCGGCATCGTCTGCATCGCCGCCTCCAACGGCGGGACGACCTCGCAGGACCTCAAGACCGGCTACCTCGTCGGCGGTACGCCGCGCGCCATGCAGCTCGCCATCCTTGTGGGGGCCCTCACCTCCGCCGTCGTGATCGGGGTCACGCTCCTCGTGCTCAACAGCGGCGGTACGGTGTATTCACGGAAGGACCTCCCGGCGGCGACGCTGCCGTTGACCGGCCAGGAGTCCAGGCAGTCCGTCTCCGGCCCGTACGCCGCAACCGACCCAAACCAGTACTTCACCGTGCACGTGGAGGAAGGGCAGATCCCAGGCGTCGACCGCGGCAAGTACCTGGTCAATGACGCGGGACGGATTCAGTACTACGTTGACCCCGGCGTGAATGGACGCCTCAATAAACAGGACGATGGCACCCCCGTCCAGAAGTACGACGCGCCGAAGGCCGTCTTGATGTCTTTCATCATCGACGGCATCCTGTCGCAGAGAATGCCGTGGTCGCTCGTACTGCTCGGTGTGGCCATCGCCATCGTCCTGGAACTGGCCGGCATTCCCTCGCTGCCTTTTGCCGTCGGCGTGTACCTGCCCCTGTCTTCCTCCACGCCGATCTTTGTCGGTGGCGTCGTCCGCTACGTCGTCGACAGGTGGCTGCGCCGCGACAGATCGGACAGCGAGATGAGCCCCGGCATGCTTCTATCGAGCGGCCTCATCGCGGGCGGCGCGATCGCGGGGATTGTGGTCGCCGTGCTCGCGGGGGTGGGCTGCAACCTGGCGATCGATCCCCAGACGCTGGGCAAGTTTCCCGAGAAAGACGCGTTTGCCTTGCTGCCGTTTGGCCTGCTTGTCGTGTTCGTGCTGCTCGTCGGCAGCGAGAAGCTCCTCCGCTCCCGCGCGTCAGGCGGGGGCCGGGGATGAGCACCCCGCGCAAGTACTTGCTGGCCACCCTGACCCTGGCTGTCGGGGCGGCCGCCACCATCCTGCTGCTGTGTCCGAGCGAAGCCCAGGTGTGGCGGGCCGACTTCGTCCGCCACATCGCCCAGGCCGATCGCGTCGTCGTTGACTTGAACGTCTGGCCCACCGCGCGCTGGCCCGGCGTCTCGATTCCCCGCTACGAGATTCGCGACCCGAACGCCCTGCAGGCCTTGGCCGCCGCCATCCAGGTCGAGCGCACCCCGGCCGAGAAGTGCGCCTGCTACGGCGTCCTACGGTTCGACCTCTTCCGCGGCAACCAGCTTCTGGACCGCGCCTCCCTGCACCACGGCACCACGCTCAATCTCGCGACTCTCACCCCCGCGAGCCGCGCCGCGCTCGACACTTGGCTTACCCAGCACGGCTGCCCGACCGCCGCCCAGGCGGAGGCGCTGCAGACCAACCGCTTCATCCCGGCCACCGCTGATCAGGCGGCCAGGATTCCCGCGACACGGCCCGCTCCGTGAAGGCAGCTTGTGGTGCGAACCCGCCTTCGACCGCATGCGGCAGGTAGATTACGGAAAACTCCCCCTCCGCCGCGTCCCTTTCGCTGCCGAGCCGCGCCTTGTCCGCGCGGCCCGGCACATCCCCACACCATTCGACCGCCCCTGCGCTGCTACCGTCGCCGCAGCACCAGCACGGCCAGTCCGAGCAGCACCGCGCTCGCCGGCTCGGGGATTCCCGCCATGTATTGGCCGGAGATCGTCGTCACCGGGTACGGCGAGCCGGACGTCGGTCGGTACGCGACCAGCGGCGCGCCCGTTCCCTGCTCGATTGCGACCGTGATGCCAAAAAAGCCCAGGTCGTCTGGCCCGGGCCTGATCGCGCCCAGCAGCGCGATGCGCCCCGTCGTGCCATTGTTGGCCCCGCCTGACCAAAGCTGTGTGGGATCCGCGGCCGAGGCGTTCTTGATGCCATAAGCGGTGACCGCGGTCAGGTTCTGCATGGTCGCGTGACTGAACTCCGGATAGTCCGGCGGCGTGGCCGCGCCCTCCCAGCGCTTGCGCCCATCACCGTTGGAGTTGTTGACACAGTACCAGGCCACGTCCGACGGGTTGCCCTGAACCGAAAGCGTCATCGAGAACAGCGTTCCATTCGTCGGCAGGTAAGTCGGATCGCCCAGGCTTCCGGTGCTGTAGAGCTGGATCCAGATGTAGACGAACTCCGCCCTTGATGGATCGGGCCACGGAATGGCGGTGCTGTATGCCGGGAACGCTGCCACCTGCAGCGGTGGGTCAACCGGGTTGCCATCCGCGTCCTCCGTCGCGGCGTCCAGCCCGGCGCCGAAGCTCGGCGCAAAGGCGTTCTGCGGCTTCGTCAGGCCGTAGGGATCGCTGCTGTTCGTGAAGAAGATGCGCACTTCACTCAGCGCCGCGGGCACCAGCATGCACAGCACCGCCGCCAGGCACACCGTTTTCAACATGGCAAACCCCTTTCTTGCTTGCTTCCCAACCGGGCCCGCCTGATCCCCCGCAGGCCCGTCCCAACGTGATCTGGGCGGGCACGAAGCCCACCTTCTCACTGCTTAGTATACCACCGTGCTCCACGAACCACGCGGCAAAAACCAATCCGCAGCATCCCCACTCACTGCCCGTTGCGACTACCGCCGCCGCATCAACGGCCCGGCCAGCCCCAGCAGCAACACACTCGCCGGCTCGGGGATGAACCAACTCGCGACGCTCGTCGCGACTGGGTACGTGCTGCCGTCCGGTGTGCGATACGTAGCCTGCGGCGCCGTGACGCGGAATGTGACCACGTCTGCGAAGCTCGGCTTGATCGCGCCTAGCAGCGCGATGCGCCCGCTCGTGCCGTTGTTCGAGCCGCCCGACCAGAGCTGCGTCGGATTGGCGGTCGAGGAGTTCATGATGCCGTAGGCTGCGCCCGAATTCAGGTCCTGATTGAGTTGGCGGAACTCCGGATAGTTCGGCGCCGTGGCAGCCCCTCCCCAGCGCTTAAGGCCGTCGATGCTGTTCGAGTTGTCAACGCGGTACCAGGCGATGGCATCCGGGCTGGCATGGACCGCGAGGGTCAACGAGACCAGCGTCCCATTGACGGGCAGGTAGTTGGGGTCGCCGGGGGCTCCGGTGCTGTAGAACTGGACCCACACGTACAGAAACTCCCTTGTGGGATCAGTGTGCGAAACGGCGGGGCGGTAGGTCGGAAATGCGGCCACGGCCAGCGGCGGATCCAGCGGGTTCTCATCAACGTCGAATTCCGCGGCGTCCAGCCCGGCGCCGAAGCTCGGCGCAAAGGCGTTCTGCGGCTTCGTCAGGCCGTACGGATCGCTGCTCTTCGTGAAGAAGATGCGCACATCGCTTAGCGCCGCGGGCACCAGCATGCACACCACCGCCACCAGACACACTCTTCGCAACATGTTGAACCCCTTTCGTGCGGACCCGCGCCCGCGTCTGTCGACGCCCGCAGCGTAACCTGCCGCCGCGGTACAGCCCGGTGGAGCGCTCCACCTCTTTCCTGCCGGAGAGTATACCACAAAGCCCAGCGTGATGGGAGGCTGTCTCAAGGTCGTAACGCGTGCTCTGCCCTTGCGCGTGGCCCCGCCCACTTCTGGCTGATCGCTGACCGCTGAAAACTCCTCTTCCTTCGTGCCCCTCGTGCCCTTCGTGGTGGAATCCCACGATCGAACGCGGCGTGCGTCAGTTGTGATGGCGCCCAATCGGCTCCGTCGGCCCCAGGTGTTTCGGTTCCGTCCCCAGCACGTACACGTCCAGCACCGCCTTCACGCGCGCGAATACCTCACGCACCCGTGTCTTCAGCGCGGACGACAACGCGACGTCGCGCGCGCAGAACGCCACCACGTTCAGCCCGCGCTGCCGCGCCAGGAACACAGCCCGCTCACTGTGATCCCGCTGCGAGATGATCGTGAACCGCTCCTGTCCGAAGACCTCTCGCGCTCGCACGACCGAGTCGAGTGTCCGGTACCCCGCGTAGTCGCTCGTGATGTCCCCGTCCGGCACACCGCGCTCGCGCAGCGCCGCCCGCATGTCCGACGCCTCGTCGTACCACCGGCTCGGATTGCTCCCGCTCACCAGCACGTGCCGGATCTTCCCCGCGTGATACAGCTCGGCCGCCGCGTCCACGCGATAGCGGAAGAACAGGTTCGCCCGCCCGTCCGCCAGCCGCTTGCTCGTCCCCAGCACCAGCCCGACCTCATTGGCCGGTACGTCCCCGGCACGCTCGTAGATCGCCCCCGCTGCCGACTGCACGACCCAGACGTTCGCGCCGACCACCAGTAGGAGGGCCAGCATGACCAGCCCCGCCAGCGTAGCCAGCAGGTAACGGAGAATCCGGACCGCGCGCCGCATGCCGCGATTGTACCGTCGCCGTGGTCCGACTGCCTGCGCGGCCTAGCGCCGCCCCCGTGTGCACAGCACTCCGGCCAGAGTGACCCCTAGCAGCAGAGTGCTGGCCAGCGGGCAGGCCGCCAGTCCGCTCAGCAGCCGCTGCGCTTCGGCCGTGGTCAGCGTCGTCGGATCGTTCGGATCGGCGCGCCCGGAGAGCGGCTCGCCGCCGGCGATCGCGCCGATTACGGCCCGGATCAGCGCCGGATCGTTGGGTTCCTGTATCTCGCACGCGTCGCCGACCCCGTTGCCGTCCGCATCCGCCTGGTTCGCATTGGCGACGTCGGGGCAGTTGTCGACGCAGTCCGGCACGCCGTCGCCGTCCGTGTCCGTGTCGGCCGCATCGCACCCGCAGGCGCCGGGCGCCGTCTTGAGGGGGTTCAGCGGGCAACCGTCGAGGCAGTCCGGTGTGCCGTCGCCGTCCGTGTCCGTGTCAGCCGCATCGCACCCGCAGGCGCCGGGCGCCGTCTTGAGGGGGTTCAGCGGGCAGCCGTCGAGCGTATCGATCACCCCGTCGCCATCGCTGTCCGGTTGGCATTCGTCCGGCACGCCGTTGTGGTCGTTGTCATGACTGGTGGCACTCGTAATGTCACATTCGTCCGGAACTCCGTTGGTGTTGCAGTCGCGACTCTGCCCACCGGCGATGTCGCACTCGTCAGGAATCCCGTTGAGGTTGCAGTCGCGGCTCGCGCCGGAGGCCAGGTCACATTCATCCGGGACGCCGTTGCCGTTGCAGTCCAGGCTCGTTCCGTTGGCGATGTCGCACTCGTCCAGCACGCCGTTGTGGTTGCAGTCCCGCACGCGCGCCAGGATCACCTTCGCGTCCGCGAACGCGGCGTGATCCGCCGTCATACTGCCGGCGTCGGTCGTGGCCAGCGTGACAAAGCGGTCGGTTGCCCCAATCGGCACGACCAGGGCGGCATGCGTGTTCTGGAGGCCGACGAAGTGCTGCGTCCAGCGGAGCACGCCATCCACCAGCACCCAGGCATCCACGGCCGCCGTCGGGTTTTCTGCCGCCTCCACGCTGAGGCCGCCCATCGCCACGACCGCCAGGACCGGCCGGGTCGGATACGCCGCCCGGATCGCCGCCAGGTCAAACGTGATTCCCGCGTTCGTGTGCATGCCCAGCCCCGCGCGATCCTGCTCCGGATCGTCCGTGAGCCGCAATGGCCAGGCGTGCGGCGGAACGGCGTCATTGTCATAGACTGCGACCGCGTTGCGGATTGCGTCCCAGTTCCGCCCGGTGGTGGGGGGGAAGCTGAATGCCATCCCCGTCGAGCTCACCACCGTCTGCCCGTTGGGGACGAATACGCCGTCCACGTAGGGCAGGTTGGCCGCGCCGTTGTCGCCCTTGGTTACCACAAAGGCGCTGGCTGTCCCGGAGCCGCCCCAGGCATCGGCCGGCACCAGCGCCCCGGTGCGCGGCGTGATCCCCGCCCCGGGCAAGCCCGATCCCAGGCCGTTGCCGCCCACTGCCATGTCGCCCAGGTCGAGCAGGATGATGGTCTCCAGCAAATCGCATTCGTCCGGCACGCCGTTGCTATCGCAATCGCTGCTGACGCCCAGCGCGATATCGCACTCGTCCGGCTGGCCGTTGTCGTTGCAGTCCGCGCTCGCACCGTCCGCGAGATCGCATTCGTCCGGAATGCCGTTCGCGTTGCAGTCGGCGGCGTCACCGGCGGCAATGTCGCACTCGTCCGGAACGAGGTTGCCATTGCAGTCCCCGCTGGTCAGGTCGGCGATGTCGCATTCGTCGGGCACGCCGTTCGCGTTGCAGTCGCTGCTCCAGCCGTCATACACGTCACACTCGTCCGGATACCCATTCGCGTTACAGTCCGGGTCGGTGCCGCTGGCAATGTCGCAGTCGTCGGGGATTCCGTTGCCGTTGCAGTCGCTGCCGTAGCCCCCAGTAATGTCCATGTAGTCGGGCCGCCCGTTGCCGTTGCAGTCGGTCCAGAACTCGAACGCCCCCATGTCGATCACTGGCGTCGGGCTGCCGCCCGCGTCCGAGGTGGCGGGGTCATCCATGAACCGGGCCCAGCCATCGCGGTCGTAGGGGGGGTAGGCCCCGTACGCCGCATTGTCGCCCGCGTCGATGCACGGCGAGCCCGGTGCCAGCCGCCCCTCCGGGGTCAGCAGAGGGTCGGCATCGATGTTGTCCAGTCCCGGATACCCACCCGCGACGCAGCTATGGCTAACCGCCCACGCGCCCGCCAGCGGCGCGCCCGCGCCGCCGCCGTTCGCCCAGACGACGCTGTTGACGCACTCCGGGCTGCCCACGTTGGCGTATGCTGCGCTCCCTGCACCGGCAAATCCGTCGGGCCACCCTGCGGTGCCGACCGTGTTTTCCATCACGGTGCAGTTCACGAGCCGCACGGCGCCTTGGGAATAAAAGCCCGCGCCAGAACCAGCCGCCCCGCCGGAGACCGCGCTGCTCCCCGCATCGCCGCCCGCACCGGTCTGGTTACCCCGGATGACGCAGTTGACCAGGATCGCGCTCGTGCCCTCGCTGAAGAACACCCCGCCGCCGGCGCCGCCGTCGCCGCCGCTCGACTCGCTCTCCGCGCACGGCGTCCCGCTTCCACCACGACCGGCCACGTTGCCCGCCACCGTGCAGTCGATCAGGAGCGGATTGCCCCCGCTGAAGTACGCTCCGCCGCCGTCACCACCCCGATTGCCGGGGTTGGCGACGCCGGCCGTGCAGAAGCCATTCTGCCCGTCTCCGGCCCGGTTGTTCTGGATCACACAGTTCTGCAGCACGGGACTGCCGCCGCTGCAAGCCAGCCCACCGCCATTACCCACCAGGTACGCGCCGAAGCCCTCCTCGGCACCTGCCTGATTGCCCAGGATCACGCAGCTCACGATCCGCGGCGAACTCTGCACGAGTAGCACGCCGGCTCCGTCGAGATTCGTCGACGACACAGCGACGCTTTGCCCGCCGGTGATCACGAACCCCTCCAACACCGTGTCCGAGCCGCAAGACATCCCGCTCACGACGTGTAACGTGTTGTCGCTACCGCTCCCCGTGCCAATTTCGCCGGACAGGACCGTCGGATACGCGACCGGGTCCTGCGCATTGGGGTCCGCGGCTCCGAGCCCGGCGAAGCCCCCGCGCAGCGCAACGCCGTTCACCAGGTTGAAGCTCGCGTACCGGTTCCCCGATCCGCCCGGAATCTCGCCGTTGCGATCCGGGTAGTACGTCCCCTGTGCCACGCGCAGCTCGGAAATCGTTTCGCCGTACTGCGCTTCCGCCAAACCCGTCTGCAGCAGGTTGAACGCTGTCGCCCAGCTCGTGCCATCCCCGCCGCCCGGTGCCCGCGCGTCCACGTACGCCACTCCGGCGTTGGCCAGACCGGCCAGCAGCGGGGCGAGTGCCACGACCCAACCGCCCCACACCGCTGTGCGTCCGCAAGCTCTGCTTGGCATGCTCATCCTCCCTCCGCAGTTCCTGACCAGCAGAATCCACGGAAGTGCTCGTCACTGGCGCCGGCCCAGGCGCCTCTCCGGCGCGCCTCCCCACGCCGCCAGACCCGGCTCGTCGCGCCCGTTGCCTGCCGACGCGACCGCCGTTCGGCGGGAGAGGTTCGCCCGACACCTACAGTGTAGTCCCGCTGCCCAAAAGGCGGCAATGGAAATACGGCCCCCGCGCCGGGCGGGTGCGTCCGAAAACGCCACCCGCGGTGTCGCGCGCCGCCCGTCCCCGTGCTACCAAACTAACGTCGCACACGCGTGCATACGACGCCGGCCAAAGTGACGCCCACTAACAAAGCGCTCGCCAACGGACACGCTGCCAGTCCACTGAGCAGCCGCTGCGCTTCGTCCGTGGACAGCGCCGCCGCATCGTTGGGGTCGCTACGCCCCGACAGCGGATCATCGCCGGCGATTGCGCCAATCATGGCTCGGATGAGTGCCGGATCGCTCGGAATGTGCGCCGCGCACGCATCGCCCACGCCATCGCCGTCCGCGTCCGCCTGGTCCGCATTGGCGACGTCGGGGCAGTTGTCGACGCAATCCGGCACGCCGTCCCCGTCGCTGTCCGTGTCAGCCGCCGCGCAGCCGCACACGCCGGGGGCCGTCTTGAGCGGATTCAGCGGGCACCCGTCCAGCGTGTCGATCACACCGTCGCTGTCGCTGTCGGCCTGACATTCATCCGGAATGCCGTTGCCATCCGCGTCGCGGCTTGTACCGCCGGCAAGATCACACTCGTCCGGCACGCCGTTCCCGTTGCAGTCGCGCGCCGTGCCCTGCAGAACCTCGGCCGCATCCACCGTCCAGTTATGGTTGCAGTCCGTGATGCCGAGCATCGCCAGGAACAGCACGACGTCCCGCACGTCCGTGATCCCGTTCTTGTCAATGTCCGTGTGTTGCGGATCGCAATCCGGATAGCCGGTCGCATACGCGTTCGGATCCACCAGCGCCAGCCGGTACGGGTCAATGTCGCTGAAGTTCACGACACCGTCGCAGTTCAGATCCCCTGGCACGTGGCTGATTACACGCAGCGCCGCCGCGGCGCTGCGCTGCATCCCGCACTCACCCGTGACCTCTACGAAGTACGCGCCCGCATCATCGGGCTCGACCGCCGCCAGCGTGAGCTGCGCCGTCAGCGCCCCCGTGATCCGCCCGGGCTCATCGACCAGGGCCGTATTATCCTTCGTCCAGCGATAGCTCTCGCCGTTCGGGTCCGCCGTCCCTACCTGGAACGTCACGCTTCGCCCCGGCAGGACCGTCCGCGCCTGCGGCTGACTCGTGATCTCGGGCCCCGCGCACAGCGAGATGTATACATCTAGCGGCGTGTTGCCGTAGCCGTAATACCCCTCCACCACGAAGTCGAGCAGGTCTCCTGCGCTGAACTGCAGCTCCAGCGCGAACGGCTCCGTCGCGTAGCTGTACGAGCGCCCCCAGACCGGCGCGCCGTTCTGCAGAATGTGGTAATTCTCCGCCGCACTGTCCCCCGCATAGAACCGTCCGCTCACTTGCGCCCAGCCCGCCTGCGGCGCTACCCAGCGCACCACGCTGCCCTGCCCCGTCTGATAGGGGTGCAGACTTACCTGGCCAGCGCCCACGCCGTACTGCGTCGCGCCGCTTGTGTTCTTCCACACCGCCAGCTCAGGCCCAAAGATGCTCGTCCGCCAGCCGCGCCCGATGTCCGCCGTGTACGCCACGTCGTAAGGCGTGAAAAGGTTGGGATCAAGCGGCGCCGGCGTCCACTGCACCCACCCGTATTGCCACGCTCCGTTCGGATTCGCGGTGAAACTGAAATCCACCACCAGGTCCCACGTGCCACCCGCTCCACGCCACAATTGCGTGCCGGCCGCCGGCTCCACCGATGTCGGATCCACTCGCCGCGGAGGTGCGGCACTCGGCACGACCGCCCCGACGAACAGGCCCAGGACACTCACACAGGTAGACAGGAACACAGCTACTCCTCCCGAGTCGGTGCCACCGCGCTCCAGCGGCGCGGCGCCCCTGCAGTGTAGCACGCGGGCGCACCAGATGATATGGCCGCACCGCCGCCCAGGACCAGCCCAGCCCGATAACCGCCCGCCGCGGCGCCCCCCGGTGCCGCTCACAACCCGCTGGGTCCGCATTCCTGCGGCCCGTCCGATACCGTCCGCGCGGGCGCTACCACCGCCTCCAGGTGTCCGAACAGCGTCAGCGGCGAAGCGGACTCCACCCTCACGTTCACCAGCGCTCCGATGTGCTCCGCCCTTCCGTCAAACACCGTGATCAAGTCCTGTCGCGTGCGCCCGATGAGCTGGTGTCCGCTTCCCGCCAGCGGCAGCGCTACCCGCCCGCGCACCGCTTCCTGCCCGCGCTCTTGCTCCGACTCGGTTCCCGACGCGCACTCGGTCGCCTCCTGCTGCGCCGCCTGCGCGCGCCGCGCCACCTTGCTGTATCCCTCGACCAGCACCTCCACCGTCTGCCCCACCAGGGCCTGTTTCTGCCGCCGGCTGATCCCGCTCTGCACCGCCAGCAATTCGTTATTCCGCGCCGCCTTGACCTCGGCCGGGACATCATCCGCGCGGCTCCGGTCGGCCGCGGTCCCCGGCCGCGGTGAATACTTGAACACGAAGATGCTCTTGTACTGCACGCGCTCCACCAGCGCGACCGTCGCCCGAAAGTCCGCCTCGCTCTCCCCGCAGAAACCGACGATGAAGTCGCCCGCCAGCGCGATTTCCGGGACGTACTGCCGCGCCATGTCCATCAGCCGCAGATACTCGTCCACCGTGTAGCCGCGCTTCATCGCCCGCAGGATGCGGTCCGACCCGCTCTGCGCCGGAATGTGCAGATACGGACAAACCCGCGGATAGTCCCGCATCACGCGAAAAATGTCCTCGTCCCAGTCGGCCGGAAAGCTCGTCACGAAGCGAATGCGATCCAACCCCGCGATTGCGTGCACGCGCTCGAGCAGCCGGGCGAAGCGCACAATTCGCCCCTTTTCCTCATGCACGTACGAATTCACCGTCTGACCGAGCAGCGTGACTTCCCGGCATCCGGCCTGGGCCAGCGACCGTGCCTCCGCCAGGACATGCTCCGGCGGACGGCTCCGCTCGGGCCCGCGCGTGAACGGTACCACGCAATACGTGCAGAACTGGTCGCATCCGCGCTGCACACGCACGTACGCCTGCAGCACGTCGCCGTCCCGGCTGTCCCGCGACAGGTCCAGCGCCTCCAGGCTGTCCACATCGTGAATCCGCTCTTCGACGGGCGTCCGGCGCGACCAGTCCTCCCCCAACGCCGCCAAGCGCAGGCCCGGCGTGCGCACGCCGCCCCGCTCGCGAGCCTCCGCCGCCTCAGCCAACAGACCGGGTAGCCGGTGCAACTCCCCTGGCCCGCAGATGAGGTCCAGATGGGGGACCTGCTCGAAAAGCGCCTCCTTCTGTCGCTCCGCCATGCACCCCAGCACACCAATCAGCGTCCCCGGTCGCCGTTGCTTGAACGCTTTCAGTCCGCCTAGGCGGGAAAGCACCTTGTCTTCAGCGTGCTGGCGCACGCTGCAAGTATTGAACAGCACCACGTCGGCTTCACGCGACGACTCAACCCTCCGGAACCCCAATCGCCGCAATTGGCCCTCGATCAGTTCGCTGTCCAGCACGTTCATCTGGCAGCCGAACGTCTCCAGAAAGTACGTCTTAATACCCATGCACTACGCCGCAGCTACCCACCTAAACCAGTTCACAACCTACGCCCGAGGCCTACCGCTCCTCGGCCTGCACACGCTTCAGTGCACCCTCGGCCTGCGCTCGAATCTCCGTTGGCACATCCTTCCGTTCGAGCACTTCGCTGTACACACGCCTAGCTACGTCCGGCTGCCCGAGCCGCTCGTGCGCCCAGCCCACGTAGTATAGGGCCCGCGCCGCCACCGCAGGATCGCTCGTTTGCGTAGCCAATGCCACCAGATCGGCCGCCGCCGGTGCTGCCTGCCCAGCCTCGATCTGCGCCCGCCCGAGCATCAGCCGCCAGGGCGCGCGCTCCGCGACCGGCACATACGGTAGCCCCCGGTCGACCAGGCGGACCGCCCGCGCTGCGTCGCCGGACCGAAGCGCCGCGTCGGCCACGTCCAGCAGCAGCGAATCCGCATGCAGACGGGGCGCCGGACCGGGGTCGGTGGTAACGGGCTGCGAAGCTGCCGCCGCAGGAACATCAGGCAGTATCCCGATCTCCGGCTCGGATGCCCGGCTCGAAGCGGGCGGGGGGGCTCGCAAGACCGTGATTTGGCCTGGCGGAGGCGGCAGGTCCGGCAACTCGTCGTAGATCGCCAACTCCAACAGGAGTGTACGCAGAGCGTCGCCGGGCACGCCGGCCGACCGGCTACCGGGCGAGCTGGCCGCCACGCTCCCGGCCGGGTTACCGCTGCCCGTTTCGTCCAGGTTGCTCAGCGTGCGCTCCAAGATAGCGCGAGCTCGTTGGTTCCCCGCGCTGCCGGGCGGACCCGGGTGCTTCGGCCGGCAACGCGCGGCGCTTTCCGGGCTGGTGGCGATAAGTTCGGCCAGCGCAGCCACGGCGGGGCCGAATTCCCCGCTCTGGTCGCACGCCTCAACCAGCCGGACCCGGATCAGCGTCTGGAGCCAGCCCGTGTTGGCTTGGCCCAGCGCGTCCTCGTAGCCGCGGGCGGCGTCCGCCCACTGCCCGCGGGAGCGGGCCTGTTCGGCGACGGAGAGCGCCGGCAACCGGTCCAGCTCGATCCACTCGACCTCATGAAAGGGCTTGCGGAGATCCTGCTGTGACACGCCGCGGAACACCAGGCGATCACCCGAAAAATCCCGAATCGCGACGTTGCGAAACGCGGGGCGCGCCGTAAGCTTTACCGCATCGGCGCGGTTCACAGGGGGCGAAAGAAGCAGCGGCGCTGCGACACAGAAAACTCGCACGCACGTTTGACCGAAAGACATACTATAAGGATAGCGGCGCCAGGCCGTTCGCCGCAAAGGCGTAGCGCTGCCATCTTGCAGGACGCAGCCCGTTGCGGTACAAAGCGCGCCAGCACGGATGCTTCCGCGTCGAGCGAAGGATGGCCCATGATGGCCGACAAACGCAACAACCACGTTGTCATCGCACTGGTCTTATCCATGACGATGGGCGCCGGCCTGCTGCGCGTCCTCGAGCCCCCGCGCGTGAAGGTAACCAATAGCGCTCCGCTGCTGGCGGCCGAGTCGGGGTTGCGGATCGAAGAGATCGACGTCGATTACGCGCCCTCGGTGGCCGACGCCGAGCAGGTGGCCCAGAATCAGCCCACCAGCCCGGACACCGTCGTCATCGTCTATCCCGATCGCAATCCGGAGGTTCGTCCCGCCGGCCCGCGCGTGCGGCTGATCGTGGCGGGCACGGGGGAGCGCAACCTCAGCCGGCTCCAGAAACAGCATCTGCTTGGCGCGCTGGCCGGGCTCAATGAACTGAGCGGTCGCACGCTGGTGGAGGTGCGCCTGATGCCGGCGCTTGATGGGTCGAACCTGTCGCCTCAGGCCGGTGACGTGCGCGCGCTGCTGCTGCGCAAGCAGTTCGTCCACGAAACGGAGGAGGGGGCGGCCACCGTGGACAACTCGGGACGTCCGAGCTGAGTCTGCCGGCCGCTTCGCGATTCTGGGCGGTGCCTGGTCTCCCCGCGAGACAGGGACGGCCCTTTTTTGTTATGCTGACAGGTCTGGCGCGGGACGAGCGTACATGTCGCGTGCCGCGCGGGTCCGGTTCTGGCACGCAGCGCGCTCCAGGCCCGCGCCCGAGGCTGCGCTGGCGAGTTACCGGATCAAGATGGCGACGCACTCCCTGCCCATCCTGAATGGCTACGAGCTGATTGAGCGGATTGGCCGCGGTGCCGGTGCCATCATCAGTCTTGCCCGCGAGACGGCCGGGGGGCGCCTCGTGGCCATCAAGCATGTGATTCGCGAGACCGCGGAGGATGAGCGGTTCATTGCGCAGGCGGAGAATGAATTCCAGGTCGCGCGCCAACTGGAAAACCCGTACCTGCGACGCTGCTTCGACCTGCTCCGGGTCCGCAAGTGGCTCAAGACCCGTGAGCTCTTCCTGATCATGGAGCATGTCGACGGCGAGCGCCTCGAAGACCAGCCGCCCGCCAGCCTCGCCCGCATCCTGGAGATCTTTCGCCATGCCGCCGAAGGCCTCCACGCCATGCATCTCGCAGGCTTCGTCCATGCCGATATCAAGCCCAACAACATCTTGCTCACCCGCGACGGCGGCCTGAAGATCATCGACTTCGGCCAGAGCTGTCCCATCGGCCACGTCAAGCAGCGCATCCAGGGCACCCCCGACTACATGGCCCCCGAGCAGGTCCTGCGGAAGACCATCGACCAGCGCACCGATGTCTTCAACCTCGGCGCCACCCTGTACCGTGTCGTCACCGGCAAGATGTTCAAGACCATCATGCCGATGGCCCCCACGGCGGCCCGCAAGATCGAGCTTGAGTCGCAACGCGGGAACCAGCCGCCGCACGAACTCAACCCCCAGATTCCAGTCCCGCTGTCGAAGCTCATCAGCGCCTGTTGTGCCACCGCCAAGGAGCATCGCCCCGCCGACATGCGCGCGGTCCTTTCCCGCCTGGAGGTCATCGAGCACGTGCTGACCCGACACCGCACCCCGCGCCGCGGACGCGCCCCGCGCCCCGAGCGCCGCGACGGCCCCGCCGCCTGATCACGGGGCACGATCGTCCCCCGCGAATTCGACTGATGGAGGCCAAGGCGTGACAGGTAGTGCCAACGGACGGCAGGCGGCCGACACCCTGCGGGAAGCGGCCCAGCTCCATCGCGAAGACCCCAATCGCACCGGCAGCCTGCTCCGCTTCGGTGCCGCTGGCCAGCTCGTCATGACCGGCGACCTCCACGGCCATCTGCGCAACTTCGAGAAGCTCCAGCGCTTCTGCGCTCTCGCCACCAGTCCCGGCCGCTCCGTCATCCTGCATGAGCTGATTCACATGGAGCCCGACCCGCCCGGCGCCCCGGACTTCTCGATCGATCTCCTCGTCCGCGCCGCTGCGTGGAAGTGTCAGTTCCCCGACAATGTCTTCACGCTGCAATCCAATCACGAGCTTTCCCAGCTCCAGGGCCACGAAATCACCAAAGGCGGGCGCTACGTGCTGGCCGACTTCGAGCGCGGCGTCGTGGCGCGCTATGGCACGGACGCCCCCGCTGTGCTGGCCGCCGTCTGCGACTACGTCGCCGCGCTGCCCCTGGCCGCCCGTACCGCGAGTGGCTTGTTCCTCGCCCACAGCATCCCCGACGGTTTGTACGTTGACTCCTTCGACACCACGGTCTTCGAGCGTCAGCCCACCCCCGCGGACTACGCCCCCGGTGGGCCAGCCTATGCCCTCGTCTGGGGCCGCTTCCAGTCGCGCCAGACCGTCGAGCGCTTTGCGCAGCGCGTCGGTGCCGAGCTGCTCATCGTCGGCCACACGCCCCAGGAAATGGGCTACGCTCGCAGCGGTCCGCTGCTGATTCTGGCCAGCGACCACAATCACGGTGTGTTCCTGCCGATCGACCTGGCCCGCAGGTACACCGGCGACGAGCTCGAGGCCCAACTCCGCAAGTTCGTCAGCGTGGAATGACGCCCGGCGCGCCGGCCGGCCTGGCGCCTATAATCACGACCGGACGCGGCCCCGCGCGGGGGCGCAGCTTTGTGGTTCCCTGGCCCGCTCAGGTGTCCTATGAAGGCGATCATCGCCCGGCCACGCGGTTTCTGTGCCGGAGTGGAACGCGCGATTCGCGCGGTCGAGCTGGCGCTCGAGCAATACGGCGCCCCTGTGTATGTGCGCAAGGAGATCGTGCATAACGCTCACGTCGTGGCCCGCCTGCGCGCCCTCGGCGCCGTGTTCGTCGAGGACCTCCAGGACGTGCCGTCCGGCGCCGTCGCCATCCTGTCCGCCCACGGCTCGCCGCCCGAGGTTTACGCCGAAGCCACCCGCCGCAGTCTGCGTCTCATCGACGCCACCTGTCCCCTCGTCCGCAAGGTACATGTGGAGGTGCGCCGCTATGTCCGGCGCGGCTACCACATCATCCTGATCGGGCACGCCGGCCATGACGAGGTAGTTGGAACGATGGGGCAGGCGCCCGAAGCGACCACCCTCGTCGGTAGTCGCGCCGACGTCGAACAGCTGCAGCTCCCCGCCGGCACCCGCGGCATCATCCTCACGCAGACCACGCTCTCGCAGGACGATACCCGCGAACTGGTCGAACTACTCCTGCAGCGTTTCCCGCAACTGGAGGAACCGCCCACCGAAGACATCTGCTACGCCACCCAGAATCGCCAGAATGCCGTCAAGGCCCTGTGCGACCGCATCGGCCTGCTACTGGTGGTCGGCTCGCAGAACTCCTCCAACTCGCGGCGCCTGACCGAAGTGGCCCGCGCGCGCGGCGTGCCGGCACACCTCATCGACGGCCCGGATGACATCGATCCCCTGTGGTTGCAGGGTGTCCGCTGCGTCGGGGTGAGTTCCGGCGCCAGCGCCCCGGAGGACATTGTGCAAGGTGTCCTCGCTTACCTGCGGGCGCGCGGTGTCGACGCGGTCGAGGAAGTGGACGCGGAGGAGGAGGGGGTGGTGTTCATCCTGCCCAAGGTCGTGCCGCTGACCAGTGGTGGAGAGGCACTAACCTGAACGCGCCGGATGGGGGGTCGGGGTGGCGGGGCCCAACAGCTCCTTGACCACCTGCAGTAGCTCGGTTGGCCGGAAGGGTTTGGAGATCGTCCGTGTGGCGCCCAGGCTGGACGCGTCGTCCAGGAACAGCTCGCGGCTGCCGCAGCCGCTGATGGCAATGATCTGAATCCTCGGCATGAGCTTGCGGGCGTGCAGGATGGTCTCGATGCCGTCCGCGCCCGGCATGACGATGTCCGTGATGAGCAGGTCAAACGGGACGCAACTCAGGGCGCGTATCGCCTCCCGACCATCGGCGGCCTCGCAGACCGAGTAGCCTGCCTGCTCCAGGGTGCGCCGCACCAGCAGGCGAATGGTCTCTTCGTCTTCAGCCAACAGGATACTCTGCGCCATCGCAGGCCCGCATCCAACGTGGTCTCTGCCCGAGCACGCTCTGCGTCATCCCCGGCCGCTAATACCGCTCGGCTCCACCAGGAAGTATCGGCACAAACTCCGGCCGCGTTGTTGCACTATTCGAACAATTGCGGCTGCTGCGGGTCGTCCGCGGTGGCCCGGAACTCCCCATCCGCCAGCTCCACAATCACGCGGAGCTTATCGCGCACCTCGCCAACCGACCGGATGACGCGCCGATTGTGCGCGTTCCGCGCGAGACTATACCCGCGCCGCAACACCTGCCGGGGGTCGCACGCCGCGGCCGATTCCAGCCGCAACTCCAGCAACCGGCGGTGATGCTGGAGCGCCAGCCGCAGCGCCGCCCGCAGCGCGCCCGGCAGCCGTCGCAATCGGTCCTGGGCCGCACGCCACGCCAGCCGCGGGCTCCGTTGCTCGACGCGCGCCAGGCGGTGCGCCAGGTTTCGCTCCCCCAGCATGAGCCGTCCGTGCAAGGCCTCCCGTGCCTGGTGCAGGCGACTGTGCAAATCCCGGTCTGCCCGCACGAAGCGGGCGCCCGTCCGAAAGCGCGCCAGGGCCGCTTCGGCCGCCGCTAGCCGCTCGCGCGCCTCCCGTCGCTGCTGGGCCCATGCCCACTGCACGCCCTCCACCGCCTCATCGACGCGCTGCGCGCACTCCTGCGTCGCCGCCAGCGGCCGTGCCAGCGGTGCCTGTCGCAGCCGCGCCTGCCACTCGCGCCGCGCTGTCTGAACCGCCTGCAGCACCCGGCGCTGCGCCTGTTGCTCGAGCCGCCGCAAGGCCTCCAAGAGCTCCCCCAACTGCGGCGTAATCAGCTCGGCCGCCGCGGTCGGAGTGGGGGCCCGCAAATCCGCCACGAGGTCGCTGATCGTCACGTCGGTTTCGTGCCCAACGGCGCTCACGATGGGCACGCGGCTGGCCGCGATTGCCCGTGCCACCGCCTCCTCGTTAAATGCCCACAGGTCCTCCAGCGCGCCCCCGCCGCGTCCGACAATGGCCACGTCAATCCCCCCCAGTGCCGCCGCCTGCCGGTTCAATAGCGCGATCGCTGCGGCGATCTCTGCCGCCGCTCCCGCGCCCTGCACGCGCACCGGCAACAGGTAGATCTGCAGCACCGGAAAGCGCCGCTGCAGCGTGTGCAGAATGTCCCGGATCGCCGCCCCTGTCGGACTGGTGACGAGCGCGATCCGCTGCGGAATCCGGGGGATCGGCCGCTTGCGGGCCGGGTCAAACAGCCCCTCACGCTCCAGTTTCTCCTTGAGCTGTCGGAACGCGACCTCCAGCGCCCCGACGCCGCGCGGCTCCAGCTTGCGCACCACCAGTTGGTACTGCCCCCGCGGGGTGTACACCTCCAGGCTGCCGGTCGCGATGACCTCCATCCCGAGCTCGGGCGCGAACCGCAGATGGGCTGCGCTGCTCCGCCACATCACGCAGCGCAGCTCGCTCGTCGCATCCTTGAGGGCGAAATACAGGTGCCCGCTCGTCGGCCGGCGGAAATCCCCCAGCTCTCCCAACACCGCCAACGTTGCCGGCAGGTGCTGGGCGATCGCCCCACGCACCAACTCGTTCACCTGGCGCACGCTCAGCGGGCCGGATGCGGCCGCGGGTGCCGCCGCGGGTCGCCGGATACGCCGCGGATCGAATGGCGGTCGCTCTGCCATGCCCGCAGTATCGCTCCAGACCCGCAAAAGAGAAGCTCGCTCCCGCCAAAAAAAGAAACGAGCCTCGCCGCGCGGGCGGCCAGGCTCGTGTGCTTCCGATCGTTGCGGTTCCGTCTAGCGCTTCGAGAACTGGAACCGCCGGCGGGCCTTGCGGTGCCCGTACTTCTTGCGTTCCACTTCGCGGGCATCGCGGGTCAGGTACCCCGCGTCGCGCAGCGCCGCTTCGTGCTGCGTGTACGCCCGGATGAGCGCCCGGGACAGGCCCAACTTCACCGCGCCGGACTGGCCGGTGAGACCGCCGCCCCGCACGTTTACCAACACGTCCCACTGCTTCCGTACGCCCGTCAGCTCCAGCGGCGCCAGCACCGCCTGCTGCTCGCGGATGTCGGGGAAGTAGTTATCGAACGGCCGCTGGTTGATCAGGATCTTGCCATCGCCGGGGACCAGCCGCACACGCGCCACCGACGTCTTGCGGCGACCCGTACCCCGGTGAAGCCCGGGGGCGGGGGCGGTCGACACCACTTCAGCGGCCGGCTCGGCCACGGGCGTCGCCGGGGTGGGGGCACCAGCAGTCAGATTGGGCTCAATGTCCGTCACGTTCGTCGCTCCTGGAGACTAGAAGGGCAGGGGCTCGGGCTGCTGCGCCTGGTGTTCGTGCTCCGGTCCGGTGTACAGCTTCAGCTTCTTGATCATCTTGTCGGCCAGTGCGTTCTTCGGCAGCATGCGCTTGACGGCCGCCAGCAGCACGCGTTCCGGATGCCGTTCGAGCATCGTCGCCATACTGGTTTCCTTCAGGCCGCTCGGATACCCGCTGTAGCGCTGATAGATCACTTCTTCCTTCTTGCGCGTGCCGGTGATCTTCACCTTCCCGGCATTCAGCACAATCACGAAATCGCCGGTGTCGATGTGCGGCGTGTACGTGGGCTTGTGTTTGCCCATCAGCACATTCGCCAGGCGCACGGCCAGCCGGCCGAGTACCTGGTCGGTCGCGTCGACCACGTACCACTTCCGGCCCGCATTCGCGCTGGCCGTCGTGGCTTGATAGCACTTGTTGGCAGTTTTCATAACCATTCCCAAGGATCCGGGCGCCCACGTCCCAGGCACAAAGTCGGAATTCCTCAATATACGGATTCCGAGCTTCGCGTCAACCCGCCCACCTGGCGGAATTCGGCCCCGCCCTGCCGGGGGCGGTGGGGGACGGGTCGCCCCTTACGGGCAGGTCGTGTTCATGAGGGCAATGAACGGGTCAATATCACGCCAATTCACGTGCCCATCGTGACTTGCATCCAGGTTCGCAAACATGCAGCTCGGGCCCGGCGGGAGGAAAAGCGCCTGCCACGCGGGCTGATTGTCGTTCATCGCTGCAATCAGGTAATCGATGTCCCGCCAGTTCACGGCCCCGTCGCAGTTGCCGTCTCCGGGGCACACCGCCGGACCCGTCGTGCGGCATCGTGTATCCACCGCGACGGAGTCGAAGAACACCGCGTAGCTCGTCTGCGGAATCAGGCTGATTCGCAGGTACTCGCCTCCCGGCTGTTCCGCCAGGCTCAGGGTGTGTGTGAACCGCCAGTACTGCCCGGTCGACGCGGTCCCGGTGGCCGACTGGTCCTCCAGATCGCTCACCTGCCCCCAGTACGCCATCAGCACGTCCTGAAACGCCGCATCGCTCGCCAACTCGACCTTAATCTGCTGATCCAGGTTTGTCTTGGCTCCCCAGTACACCACCTGGATCCACAGGTCCTGCACCCACGGCGCCGGGCGCGCGTGATTCGGCAGGTAGGCCGTCACGCTCGCCGCGGGTTGATCGGTCGGCAGGCCGATGACCATCCCGCCCCACAGGCCATGCCGCGTGCCGCCGAACATCATGTCCTGTACCCACATCATGTACGCCGGATTGCCCAGCCATACCTCCGTCACCGTCGGCGCCCCGAACGCGTTCACGTAGCCACCGTCCGCCGTTAGCGGAACCGCGTTCGTGCTGAAATCCCACACCTGATGCGTGAAGTCCGCATCCGCCGTCCAACCCGGCGGGTTGACGTAATCCGCCTGAGCCACGCGCATCAGCACCGCGGCCACCACCAGTATCAAGCCCATCTGCCGTGCGTTCATACCGGATCCTCCTGCAAAACCACCGCTTGAATTCCGGCTGGCCGCCTATCCGCGCCGCCGCGCCGTCAACAACCCCGCCGCCAGCAGCCCCAGCGCGGCCGGCTCCGGCACGGGCATCGCGTCCGGTACCATCGCGTCCAGAGCGGTCGTCACGGAGAATGAATCGACGACCGGCGCGAACCCGGTGGCCGTGAACACGACCTCCACCGACCCCGGGTTGCTCGCGAACTCAAACACCCGCGTCGTGCGATACCAGGGCTTGTTGCTACCACTCATGCCGAGCGTGTAGTTGTAGTAGCTGGCCGGAGTTATATCCGTCCCGCCGGTCGCCGACGCACTCACGTCCCCGTAGGCGTACCAGTCGTACTGCACGTATACCTTGAGGGCACCTGTCCCCGATCCCGTTGGCACGTTCGTCGTCAGGTGAATCGGTGTTCCACCGGTCATCTGTACCATGCCGCCCCACACCGCGTCGGCCCACGCCGGATGCACGCCTGTTGCCGCCGCGAGCCACCCGTAGAACCCCGATGGATGCGTCTGCCACGTCGCGGTCGCCGTGCCAAACGCGTTGTCGTTCACGTTGTCCGGCGCCAGCGGCTGCGCCGGCGCCTGGCCGTTCACCGCATGCAGGCCCCAAGACTGGTGCGCATAGCCGGGATTCCCCGCCCACGCTGGCAGCCAGGTGGGCACGTAGTCGGCCGCGGCGGTACTGACGAAAACCGCCAAGCTGAGCATTGCGACAACTGTCACTCGCGAAGTCTTCATCCGTGTCCTCCAGTTCCTGCTAAGGGGCTCGCTGGGCGCAAGTTACGAATTTGCCAAGGCTACATCCGCCGTCCAGTTCACGCAGATTGGGAGCGTTCTTTCCGCCAGTCCAAGAGGCGCGGCGCTGATTGTAGGACCTCCCCCGCGCCGGGAATCAAGCTAGCGCATCGTAATCGGCGGCTGATACGTGTCGTACGGCGGCCCCCAGAAGCGCGGGGTCTCCATCGCCGTCGGCAGGGCTAGCGCCGGGTAGAACAGGCTCGGGTCCTCCTGCATGGCCGCCGGCCATTGTGCGGGCGTACGCGCATATTCATCCGTCATCTTTCTGCCCGCCAGACTCAGGCCATGACCATCCATGTACGTCAGGTTGATCTTGCCACGATGGACGAACCCCGCCGTCGCGCGGTGATGCCACCGCTGCCGCGCCGCTGCGACATCCGCGTTCTTCGCCCGCAGAATCTCCTGCACGGCCGGATGGTCCACGTCGGCAATCTTGTTGAAGTTCACCATGTCGCCGAGCATCATGCAGTCGGCCGGTACACGTGGGTCGGTCATCTTCCCGTCCCCGCCAAACAGCCCGATCCGCAGGTCTTGTCCGAAGCTCATGCCGCGCTCACGCTCCACGCCATTGAGGAAATAGTGTGTGATCTGGATCTGCCCGTTCGCCATGAACAGCTTGGGAAATGGGGCTTTTCCTGCCGGGCAGAACATGACCTCGGGCATGTTGGACTGCCGGCAATCGAAGACATTCAGCGGAACGCGCTTGTCGAAGTACTTGTCCAGGTAGTACCACCACGCGGTCCGCGGGTCCATGCCGTCGACTCCCGGCAGATGCTCGCGGTTCTCCTGGGCGTAATACCCCACCGCCTGCGCGATGGCGCGCTCGTGCGTGAGGCACGTCAGCGTCTTGGCCTGCTGCCGCGCGCCGCTGAGCGAGGGCAGCAGAATGCTGAGCAGGATCGCGATGATCGCGACCACCACCAGCAGTTCAATCAGGGTGAACGCGTCCGACCACTGGGAAGCCATCCGGTGCTGCATGTGTGGCATTCTCGTGCTTCCGCGCCGTTGACTCGGGCTTGGTGCGGTACGGCCTCTGCCGCCTGCACCGTGGGCCCGCCTATGCGCACGCAATCCGCCGCCGTCCGCACTGGTCAACCATCCAGTCCACGTCGCCAGGACTGGTTGCAGAACTGCAACATCATAGCGTCGCGCGACCTCAATCCAAAGGCTGGAGGCGCTTTTACCTGCGCATTCTTGAAACGTCAAGCTGAAATGGGACCTCCCGCAGCGGGGGCGTAGCGACAAGCCCCATCCGATCGCAACCGGATGGGGCCCGCTCTCCCTGACTGAAGGCTGAAGCCTGTCGCCTGATGGCGCCTACGGACACGTCGTGTTCATCAGCGCGATGAAGGGGTCGATATCGCGCCAGTTCACGTGCCCGTCTCCGTCCGTATCGAGATTGGCGAACGTGCAACTCGGTTCGGGCGGCACGAACAGCGCCTGCCAGGCGCTGAGGTTGTCATTCTGTCCGGCCACCAGGAAGTCGATGTCGCGCCAGTTGATCGTGCCATCGCAGTTGCCGTCGCCGGCGCAGGCCGGTGGTGCGCAGGGGCTCGGCTCGCAGTTCGTCGTGTCGCCCACGTACGTTCCCGCGCTCTCGGCGCAGTCGTACTGGTTCCGCACGGCGCAGCTCGCATCCGGCAAGCAGCAGGCCCCCGTCGCGTCCACGCACAAATTGGAGAAGAGCTGGACGTCGTCGATGTTCCAGCCGCACCAGGTCCAGCCGCCGTCCGTCGCGCCCATTGTCCAGCGCAGATACACCGTTGGCTGGTTGTCGGCCACGGCCGAGATGTCGAATTCCTGATACGTCCAAGCCGTGTCCTGCATCGACGTGCTGCCGTTTTGCCAGATCGTCGTCCACGCCGTGCCGTTGTTGCTCACCCGCACGGAGGCATGGTCGTACGTGGCTGACTCGACTCCCAGCCACCGCCAGAACGACAGCTTCACGCCGGTTTTGCCTGTGCAGTTGATCGGCGTGCTCGTCAAATGCGTCTCCGTCATGTTGTTCGCATAGCCACCGTTCAGGTTGTAGCCGTAGACAAAGTTGCCCGTGTGCCCGGCCGACGGATCGGGGCCGCCGTGGTCACCCGCCAGCCCCATCGGTTTGCCGAAGGCCCACGACCCCTGAACCGTCCAGCCCGGGTTGCTGCTCAGCGGCTGATCGTAGAACACGGCGTCGCTGCCGATTACCAGCGCCGTGTACGGCGTGTCTGGCGCGCAGGCCGGACTGACCGTCGTGACGCCGCCGACGCTGGCCGCGCTGAAATAGAACTCCGGGGTTGACGCGCAGCCCGTCGCCGGCAGGACCGCCTGGTACCGGTTGCCGCTGACCGGCGTCATCGGCACCTCCGTGTACGCACCACCGTGGTAGCGGTAGTACATGCGCACGCTGTTCGGATCCGCCGCCGCGAACTGCGGCAGCACGTCCGCCTGCACGGTCAGCGGCGTGCCACGCGGCAGCCGTTGCGGCAAACCACTGGGGAAACTGAACATCAGGTCATTGCTGGCGAATTGCGATAGGTGCAGCAGTGCCGGCAGATTCTCCTCGCACGTGGGCAGAATCTGGGCCGGCGGCAGCTCGAATCCGTACGTCCCCGTGTCCCGCAGCTCAATCGTGAAGCCGAAGCGGTGCTGTACCCCATAGACCCAGTCCACCGAGCCGCCGCTGGCCTGATAGATCGTCGTGTAAATCGGCCCCTGCTCGTAGAACACCCCATGCACGCCGAAGATGAGCGCCTGCATTGCCTGCCCCAGCGTGTCGAACGTCGTCCGATCCGGCTCCGGCGGGAGCGTGTTGGTGTACCCGTACGGCCACATCAGAAGCTGCGAATAGCTGTGGTAGTCCATGTAGGTGCGGATGTTCGTATGCGCGATGATGAAACTCGCCAGGGCCTGCGTTTCCGGCTCGCTGAACGCGCGTGTGCCACGGTACGTCTCATCGCAGGCGTTGCCGCTCGACCCGCCCCCGCCCCAGCCTGTCGCCCAGTTGCGGTTGCAGTCTACGCCGTAGCAGCCACCCGCGTTGGCACGCCGGTTCTTGCGCCACAGCCGGTCCGTCGTCCACGTGTAGTTGTAGCCGTCCGGGTTCACGGTCAGCGTCAGGAAGAACTCGGTACGGTCCACCAGGCTGGTCACGCACGGGTCAACCCCGTAGTTCGTCACCAAGTACGTCGCCAGGTACGCGATCATCGGCGGCCCGATCCACTCCCGCGCGTGAATGCCGCCGTGGTAGAACACCGCCGGCTTGGTTCCTGTCCCGGGCCCGCTGATCCGCAGCACCTTGATCGGTCGGCCCTCGATCGAGTTGCCGATGCTGCTCACGCTGCACAGCGTTGGATACGTCGCCACCATATTCGTCAGCCACGTGTCCATCTCCGTCAGCGGCCAGTAGTGGTCCCAGTCGGACCGGGTGGGCGCGGGCTGCTCGTGCAGCCGCAACGCCGGCCCCAGGTCGCTTTGCAGCACCTTGTAGCTGAGCCCGGAGCCCTCCAGCGCCGCGACCTGCGCGGGCGGGATGCGCGCATCGACCAGCCCGATGCCCGGGTTGTCCGTCCACAAGTCGGGACTGATCGCCTGCAACAGCGTCAAGTCCGCCTCCGACCGCACGTCCACGCGCACCAGCATGTGTCCGTCATAGCGCACGGGGGCCTCCGCGCCCTCCGTGGCCCACGCCACACCACTGCTCGCGAGCACAACGCATCCAAGCACGAGGCTACGCCACGACATGGGGTTCTCCTCCGGAGTCCGGATTCCAGCGCGTCCGATGGGGCGACAGCCAGTGCCGCCGCGGATAGCGCCATTGTACCGCCTCCGGGTGGCCCCTGCTTGCGAAATGTGGTGCGCCGCACACCGCGCCCGTCCAGATAAGTCGCGCTCCGCGGCACGCCTGCCGCCCCGGGGCCGTCCCGCGGGACTGTCCGATCTTGTCGCCGCCGAGTGGACGTACCCCGCGGGCATGATACCCTCGCCGCCATGAGCACCGGTTCCGCAATCAGGTGGGGGGGCTGGCTGGTCCTGCTGGCCGGGTGGGGCGCCATCTGCGCCACGGCCGCCGGCGGGCGCGATCCTCTGGAGCTTGTGCCGGCCGACAGTCTGCTCTGCTGGTACGGCCAGCCGCGCCCGGACTTGCCGCCGGCCGCCACGCAGCCATCGACCCTGCAGGCCGTCCTGGAAATCGGCTCGCGCATCGCCGGGCGGTCCCTCGACGGACCGGCCCAGCTCTGGGTGCGCGGGGCGGAGCTCTTCACGCTGACCATCCGCCGACCACACGCCCTGGTACTCCTCGATGTCCGGGCGAAGCCCATCGCGGACGGGGCCCAGGCCAAACGCGTGGACGCGCTGCAGTGCGCGCTCATCGTGCAAAACCGCGGCGAGACGGAACCCTACCTGCGCCTGATCCAGAAGGCCGTCAACGAGCAGACCAGCAGTGCGACGGCGACGCTCGTCACGCGCTCCGCGGGCGATTGGTCGTACCAGGAGCTGCGCGACGACCGGCTGCCGGACTGGTGCACGCTCGCCTGGGGCCACATGGACGGGTGCTTCGTCCTCGCCCTCGGTCGCGAAGTCTGGCCACGGATTGCCGCTGTTGCTGCCGGGGACGCGCCGGCCCTGAGCCGGGTCCCGTGGTACGTGGCCGCGCGGCAGGGGCCGGACGCGCTCCGCGGCACTTTCGCCGAGCGCAAACCGCTCATCGAGATATTCGTGGCGGCCCAGGAGATCCAGCGCCGCCTCGATCCGCTGCTCGACAACCGCGCCAGCGCGTTCTTCGCGGCGTGGCAGGCCGAGAAGCTCGAGCGTGCCCACTGGGCCTTGGGCCTGACGGGCCGTGCCCTGTTCTGCGTGGCCCACTTCCAGATGGATGGCCAGACCACCCGGCGTGTCTATGCGGATCCGGACGTCCGCATCCCGCGCCTGCTGGCGACCGTGCCGGACGACGCCCACTACGCGATTTACCACTTGCCGATGGACGGTTTCCTACGCTGGTTCTTTGGCGGCCTCGTGTCCGTCCAGGGCCCGGATATGCGCCACAAGATCGAGCGCGTCTGGGCCAACGTACAGAAGCAGCGCGGCTTCGACGTCGAGGGCGGTCTGCTCCGCCACCTGGGTGATTATGTCGTCGTGCACAACGACCCGCCGCACCCGCTGCGCATCCCCGTCGCGCTCACGACCCTGATTGAGATTCGTGACGAGCCCGACGACGTCCGCCGCACGCTGGACACGATGGGCGCCGTCTTCCGCGAAGCCCTCGAAACCCCTGTCGAGGAGGGCAAGGCCCCGCTGCCCTGGGGCCTCCAGCGCGACAGCGACGGCTTGTGGTACCTCCAACTCGGCCCGATCGCCGGGCCGGCCTGGACCGTTACGGACCGCTACATCGTCACCAGTTGGTCCCCCGTCGCTCTGCGCGAATACCTCGCCAGGCTCGAACGCCGCGCGGGGGCCACCGCCTCGCAGCCCACGACCGCCCCCTGACTCCGCCGGCTTACGGCCGGCTCGTCGCCGGACGACTGGTCGCCTGCCACCGCTGCCACTCCGCCAGCACCGCCGCGCCCGCCGCCGGTTGCCCCGTCTCCTGGTACGCCGTCGCCAACGCCCGCGCCGTCGCCTCATCGCCCGGAAGCAGTCGCAGCGCCTCGGCCAGTTCCTCGATCTCGCCCGCCCGGTCTCCGGCTTGCCGGTACGTGTCGGCCCGCAATCGTCGCTTCTGGGCGACGTCCTCCAGCGCCACCCCGCGCGGCGGCGTAACCAGCGTCGGTGCCACCGAACTCAGCAGCTTCGCCAGCTCGCGCATGGCCGGATTCGTCCCGCCCGCCTGCAGCGCCACACGAGCGCGGTCGATCGCCGTCGACAACTCCAAGTTCGACCGGTCCGCTCGAAACGCCTCCACGAGCCGCCGCAGCGCCGGTCCCGGGTCCTCGCCCGGTCGGGCGTGTGCCCCCCGCGCGTACGCCGTCTGGCCGAACACGACCCGCTCAATCTCCGCGCTGATCTGCTCCCGCGCCGCCGCGTCCGGCGTATCCAAATAAGCCTGCACCGGCATCAGCATCTGCAGGAAGCTCGCCGCTAACTGCCCGAATTCCCCCGCAAACAGATAGCGCGGCGCCGAAAACTCCAGCAGCGCGTTGTCGTCGGTGTGCACCGGCGCCCCAGCCGCCCACTCGCGCAGTCGTCCGTCGGCCGCGATGAACCGCCCCAGGATCTGTGCCGGTCGATACAGTCCGATCCGGTACAAGTCGTTTCGCACCGGCAGGGCCTCGAACCGTGCCGTGAACCGCTCCAGCGCGATGCGCAACGGCTGTGGCGATGCCACCAGCAGGTAATCCCCCTCGGTCAGGTGCCACAGGGAAACCGAATCGTACACTTCGAACAGGGTGCGCACGATCATCTGGAAATCGTGCTGCGACATCATGTAGCCGTGCAGCCACACCGCCAGGACGCCATCACTCTGCAACCGTGCCCGCGTCAGCCCGAGGAACTCGCGGGTGAACAGGTTCGCCACGCCCGAAATCCACGGATTCGACGGCTCGGAGACGATCACGTCATAGGTCTGATTGGTCAGCAGCAGGTGGTTGCGTCCGTCCGCGCGGATCATCCGCACGCGCGGGTCGTCCGTCAGCACCCCGTAGTTGTATGGCGCGAAGAGCGCCGCGGCCCGGATGACCTCGTCCGCAATCTCGACCATGTCCAGTCGCTCGAAGCTCGCGTGCCGCGCCAACGCGCTGAGCGTCGTTCCCGACCCCAGTCCGATCACGCACGCCGTGCGATTTTGCGCGCCCAGCAGGGCGGGCACGTGTCCCAGCAGTAGTTGCGTCGTCATGTCGCCCGGTGCCGTCGACGCATCCGGCTTGCCGTTCACCGTCAGGCTCAGCGCGTCCGGATTCTTCTCCGCGCGCAGTACCGCGACCGTCATGTCTACGCCGTCGGCCACAAACAGGGTCTGCATTTCGCGCCGACTCCGCCACGCCTGCTCCCGCCCCAGGTACGGCGCGCTGTTCAGGAGCAGGGGATCCCACCTGCCGGCCACCAGGGCTACCACCGGGATCGCCGCCAGCGCCGCCCCCGCGCGCACCGCCATCCGCCGCCGCCGCGTCGGTTCTGCCGTCAGCAGGACCAGCCCTGCCCCGACCACCCCGTTGAGGATGCTCGCCAACACGATCGCGTTTTGCACCCCCAGCACCTCGCTCCGAATCAGCACGAACCCCGCCAGCAGGCTCCCCGCGATCGTCCCCAGCGTGTTCACCGCGTACGCGCGCCCCGTCGCCGCGCCGGCCTCATCACTCGCCCGCGCGAGCGCCCGCGTCACCAGCGGGAAGATCGCCCCCATCAGAAACGTCGGTACGAACGTCACCGCGATGATGAGCAGGAATTGCCAGGTCAGCAAGGCGCTGTAGTGCTGGGCATGCTGTGTCACCAGCGCATGCGCCGCCAGCGGGATTCGCCCGTGAATCGGCACGATCAGCGTTGCCACCACCCCGATTGCCAGTTCGCACACGCCGAATAGGCGTGCCGGCTGGCCCCACCGATCCACCCACCGCGCCACCGCCAGGCTGCCCACCGCCAGCCCCAGAATGAACGCCGCCAAAATGCACGTGAACGAGTACGTGCTCGACCCGACCGACAGGATCAGCGCCCGGGTCCACGCGATCTGGTAGACCATCGCCGCAAAACCCGAAACCGCGAACCCGGCCAGCACCGCCCAGCGTACCGCAGGTCCCTGCGGCGCCAGCTCCCGCGGCCTTGCGCGGTCACGCGCACCTGCCGTGGCGCGCGCCTCTTCTCGCGTCGCCGGCACACCGCGCCGCGCCGCGCGCGCCTCCCGCACCGGCTGCGCCGCCATCCCGACGCGGACGCGCAGCAGCGTCAACGCCGCCGCGCCGATCCCGATGTTCGCCGCCGCCGCAATCCACGTCGTCCGCGCCAACCCGCACCCCGGAATCAGCCAGAAACCCGCCGCCAGCACGCCCAACACCGCCCCCAGCGTGTTGATCCCATACAGTACGCCGACCGTCCGCCCGACCGCGCCGCCCGCCAGCGTCACGTACCGCACCAGCACCGGCAGCGTCGCCCCCATGCACGTCGTCGGCACGATCAGCACCCCCACGCTCAGCAAGAAACGCGCGAGCGTCAACAGCCCCGGCGTCTGCCCCAGATGCCCGTACAGCCCCCGATACACCGGCTCCGCCGCCGCCAGCAGTACCGGCACCGCCAGTGCGTACAACCCGACCGCAATCTCCAGTGCCCCGTACACCCGCTGCGGCCGCTGCAGCCCCGCTGACCACCGCCCCGCGAGGTAGCTCCCCAGCCCCAGCCCCGCCATGAACGCGACCAGCACCGTCGTCACGGCGTACGTCGTTCCGCCGAACACGAAGATCAGCTCGCGTACCCAGATCAGTTCGTAAACCAGCCCCGCGGCCCCCGACAGAAAGAACAGCACGTAAACCAGCACACTCGGCATAGCGGCGTTCCTCGCAGGCCACGGCCGGCCCGCGGCGGCAGACGTGTCCGACTGCGACTTGCGAACCCGCACCGCTCACCAGCGCCGGCGGTTCGCAGACTCACCCCATCCTACCGACCGCCTGCCCTGCGCGGAATACCGCGGCAGGGGGCCGCGCTGCCTGGGCCGCGGACGGACGCTGCGCAACGCGAGCATCACCGTCGCCCGCTTCTTCGGTCCGGTTCTCTCCGTCGTCAGCGGCGGCATCGGCACGATCCTCGTCGTCCTCGCCATCGCCGCCGCCTGGCCCGAAATCCGTCGCCTCCGCAAGCTGTAGGGTCCGCTGTGCGGACCGGTCTTAGCGGCGCGCCCGCGCGGACGGAATTCTCACTTGTTGGTTGCCGCCACCCAAACCGTACCTACAATCCCTCGCCGCTTGGCGAGTATTCGGGCCAAAGGCAGCGGTAGACATACAGCGAGCCGCGTTCGGTCTCGGGATGGACCGGACGGTTTGGATACCCCATTCCCACAGGAGAGAGGGACCATGTCTGCATGTTTCTACAACGTCCGCAAGTCCGTTCTGGTAAGTCTGGCTCTGTGTACCTTGGCCGCGTCGGCCTCGGCTGCCACGATCCTGGGTGCCAACATCGACACCGCGAGCCAGGTTGGCGCCGGCCCGGTGTCGAGTCGCACCGACACCGTGATCGACCCCGGCGTCGAGATCAACTTCGGCGATGCCCACAGCTTCAACTGGATGCGGGCGGGCGACTCCATCAACTTTGCTCCCTACCCGAATCCCAACGCGCCGTGGTCGATCGACATGCTCTTCGGCGCGAGCCACGACTTCGCCCCCAATACTCCGCTGGTGCTGACGTTTACCTTGCCGCCGACGCTGAACTACGGCGCCGCCGCCATCATCCGTGTGGACACGATCCAGCAGATCAACGCGGCCAAGAACGCCAACGTCATGGCCGTGACGATCAACGATATGTGGCAAGTGAGCCAGGGCGACTTCGGCGGCCGGCTCCAGATCATCTTCAACGCGGTCGAAGTGCCGGAACCCGCCAGTGGCCTGCTGGCCGCCTGCGGCGGCCTCCTGCTGCGCCGTCCGCGGAACGGCTTCTTCCGCTTCTGGTAGGCGTCTGCGCCCCTGGGTCTGCTGGTGCTGCGCGCAAGCGACGCTGTCTCCTACTCCTCGCGTCCCGCCTCGCGGACGCGAATGACGTGCCGCAGCGCCAGCAGCCCCACCGGGGCGAGCAACGCGATCACGGCGTTCACCAGCCACATGGTCTGCGGCTGTCGCGGCCCCGTCTCGGGGCAGTAGCGCGCCAGCAGGAAGCCGGAAAAGCCGCCGACGAACAGCTTGGCGAGGAACATCGGCACGTACGACAGGGCTCCGTACGACGCCTCCTGGCCCTTCGGCGCGATCGCGGCCGCATACTCGTACACGCGCGGCGAGTAGAACGCCTCGCCCAGCGAGTACAGCACAACGAACAGGAAGAGCATCACATACCACGGATTCACGTCGCCCGTGAGACCGAGGTACGTATGCCCGAGCATCGAACCGATCGGCCCATCGGCCACCCCCGTGAACCACGCCGTCGGCAACGCCAGCACGAACACCGAAGCGGCCACGATGAAGCAGCCCAGCGTCACTATCCGGTACGCCGAGCTCTTCTGCGTCAGGGCTCCGACCAGCGGCACCAGCACAATAATCAGTCCGGAGTTCGTCACGCTCCACAGCCGGCCCAGCGGCGCCCCCGGCCCCAACTCGCGAATCCCGAACTTCGGATACGCGTAGTTCATCGTCATGTACACGAACTTCACGCCCGCAATGAGCACCAGGAACATCAGCAGCCGGTAGAACCCCGGTTGCTCGACCAGCATCGCTAGGTTCCGCCCCGTGTCGCACAGCGTCTTGCCGATGACTCCCGTCAGTGTGCGGCGGCTCTGTTCGGCCGCAGGGGCTGGCGAACTCGCGCCTTCTCCCGCCTCCTCGACCTCGACCCCCTCGCGAATGCCCCAGTAGAGGATCGGCACCAGCACGACCTCTAGCGCCAGGCTCGCGAGGAACAGCATCTGGTACGTGCTCAGCGCACAGCCGAGCAGCGGCAGCGTGTAGTAGCTGTGCTCGCCCATGTGCTGGCGCACGCCGTCGAAGATGAACCCGCTGACCAGGAAGCCCAGGTTCATCATCACGTAGAACATTGAGAAGGAGATCGAACGCTGCGCCGTCGTCGAGTAACGCCGGATGGCCGCCACCAGCACGGGTGTGCCCAGTGCCTCGCCCACCGCCAGCGGAAACAACCCCAGCCCCAGCGCCGCCCACTTCACGGTCGTAAAGGTCATCACGCAGCGGGCCACCACGCAGATCGCCACGCCCAAGAGGAACGTCTTGCGCAGCCCCAGCGCGTCGGTCAGCGAGCCCACCAGCAGCGTGAACACGGTCATCAGGATGGCCCACGCGCTGACGAGTCCCAACGCGCCTTCGTCGCCGTACCCCAGGTCGGCCGACAGCCACAGCACCAGCGTCGAGTTCACCACCGCGTACGCGGCCACCGCCACGAACTTGACCAGGAACGTGACCCACAGCTCCGGCAACGCCCCCCGCAGCACTCCGAACCGCCCCAGCACGCCTGTCGGCTCGGCCATGGTCACTGCTCCTCCCACGTCTTGTCCGGCCGCGCCCGCCGGTTTGGACGGTGTCGCTCCCGCGCCCGGTTGGGACACCGCGCCCGCTACTCGCCGTCCTGCCTGCGACTTCTCCGCCATGCGCTGCTCTCCTGGCCGATCCGTATGCCGGCCAGGCGGCAATGTAGCCGTTCCCCCGTCCCCCGTCATTCCGAAAGAGCGCACCGGCTGCCACTTTGCGGGGGCGCGCTGCTCGTCACCGCGAGGAGCGTAGCGACCGCGGAATCTGCCCTCAAACGCCGTTCATTCACATCGAGTGCCCTGGCCGTGCCCGGGTGGTGTCACGGCTGCTCGTCAGTCTGGCCCGACCGCGATGATCGATTCGCATGCTCGTAGCGCTGGTCACTCACGCCATGCCCTGCTCCGAGCGGCCGTGGCGTCCCGCACCCTGGCTGTGGACCCAGTTTCTTCTCCCCAACCGCGCGGCTCCGGCTCTCAGCCGGGCGCTCCGCCTATTGACCCCGCCAGGCGTGGAGGGAACAACGCGACCGGTGGCACGCTGCGACGCCCGTAGCGCGCCCGCCGTTACTCCTTCGCCGGCACCGGCCCCGCCAGCAGCTCGTACTGCTCTGTCACCGTCTTGTCGCCGGAGAAGATCAGCTCGCAGTTCAGCTTCACCTTCGCCATCTCGACCGCGATGAACCGCCGCGCCACCACCTTCTTCCGCTCCGCCAGCGCCGCCAGCTTCGCGTCCGTCAGGCCGAAGACCGGCTTCGCCCCGCTGCATCCACACGACCCGCCGCACCCGCTCGCGCCCGGCAGCCCGCTCCCGATCGTCACGCCCGCGGACTGCTGCAGGAACAGGTGGCCGATGTACACCGCCGCCGCCGCGTCGACCAGCTTCCGCCCGTATAGGTCCATGTACTCGGTGCTCTGGCTCTTGATAAACCCGATCGCCGCGACGATCTGCTCGCGTGCGTCGATCAGCTTGCGCTTCAGATCGGCCAGCACCTCGTCCGCGTACTGCACCGCCTCGAACTCCGCAATCCGCTTCTCGAACGCGCCGGAGCACACGCCGCGCACCGCCGCCACGATCTGGAGCTGGCTCGTGCCTTCGTAGATGTTCGTGATGCGGGCATCGCGCACGTACCGCTCGGCCGGGTAGTCCGTCATGTAGCCCGACCCGCCCAGCACCTGCAGACCGAGGTCCGCCACGCGATTGCACATCTCCGACGAGTAGTACTTGCTCATCGGCGTCAGCATGCCGTTGAGCCGCTTGAACGTCCGCGACAGGTCCTTGCGCGCCTTCAGCTCGTCCTTGTCCGTCGGCGGCCGCAGTTCCAGGATCAGCGTGTTGTTGTTCTCGAAGTCGCATACGCGGCTCGTCTCGTACGTCAGCGCGCGGGCCGCTTCGACCTGAATCTTCATGTCGGTGACCATGTCCGCCACCGCCGGCAGCCGCTCGATCGGGCCGCCGAACTGCTTGCGCGAGTTCGCGTAGACGCGGGCGAGGCGGTAGGCGGCCTCGGCGATGCCGAGCGACTGGGCCGCGATGCCGACGCGGGCCCCGTTCATCAGCGCCATCACGTACGTAATCAGGCCGCGCTGCCGCTGCCCGATTAGCCGCGCCGGGGCGTCGTCAAAGACCAGCTCGCACGTCGGCGAGCCGTGAATGCCGAGCTTGTGCTCCAGGTGCCGCACGCGAATGCGGTCGCTCCGATCGGAGATGTAGAGCGACAACCCGCGGCCGTCGTTAATCTCGGGTTCGGAGCGGGCGAGCGTGAGGAGGACTTCGCCGCAGCCGTTCGTGATGAACCGCTTGACGCCGCGCAGGTACCACTTGCCGTCTTCTTCGATCGCCCGCAGCCGCACCGCCTGCAGGTCCGAGCCGGCGTCGGGCTCGGTCAGCACCATCGCGCCCGTCACCTCGCCCCGCGCGAACCGCGGCAGGTATTCGTCCTTGATCGCGTCGTCGGCGAACGCGTTGATCGTCTCGGCGATGCCCTGCAGACCGAAGATGTTCATCAGCGACGCATCCGCGCGGCTGACCATCTCGATGGCCATGGTGTAGACCAGGTTCGGGCAGTTCAGCCCGCCGTACTTGCGCGGCAGCGTGAAGCCCATCAGGTCGGCCTGCCCCAGCTTGCGCAGGTTGTCCGCGACCAGCGGGTGCAGCGTGACCGTCCCGTCCTCGTTGAGCGTGTTGCCCTCGGCGTCGATCTGCTCGGCGCGCGGCGCAATCGTGTTGCCCGCCACGTCGCCGGCGATTTCCAGAATGCGCCGGTAGTTGTCGATCGCGTCCGCCGCGTCGGCCGGCGCATAGTCGATCGCCGGATTCGCCGCATCGGCGAACCCGTGCTCCTGCACCCGCGCCACTTCGGCAAGGTCCATGCGGTTGAAGAGGAAGAGGATGTCGTCGTTGTCGGAGAAGAAGTTGGACATTGGCTATTCGCTCACAGTCTGCATCGCGCTACAGACACGCTCGACTGGGTCACTCTGAACTTCGAACTCAGCACTTTGAACTGAGCGCTCACTCCTTCGGCCTTTCCTTGATCGCCTTCACCATCAACGGAATCACATGGTTCAGGTCGCCTACGATCCCGTAGTGCGCCACGCCGAAGATCGGCGCTTCCTTGTCCCAGTTGATCGCCACGATCTTGGCCGACTCTTCCATGCCCGCCCGGTGCTGAATCGCCCCGCTGATGCCGCACGCGACATACAGCGCCGGCCGCACCGTCGTGCCCGTCTGCCCGACCTGGTGCGCCTTGTCGATGAAGCCGCCGTCGACCGCGGCGCGGCTGGCGCCGACGGCACCGCCGATTGCACCGGCAAGATCGTGGACGAGCTTGAAGTTGGCCTTGCTGCCGACGCCGCCGCCGCCCGCGACGATCGTCCGCGCCCCCTTCAGGTTCACCTTCCGCGGCTCCACGTGCCGCTGAATCAGGCGGACGGCGAAGTCCTCCTCCTGAAAGGCAATCTTCTCGGCAACGATTTCACCCTTGCGCTGCATGTCGGGATCGCGCAACGGCATTACGCCCTCGCGCACGGTCGCCATCTGCGGCCAGCGCTCCGGGTTGATGATCGTCGCAATGATGTTCCCGCCGAACGCGGGGCGAATTTGCAGCAGCAGGTTCTTGTGCGTCGTCTTGGCCGCGGGGTCGTTGACGTCGGCGACGTCCAGGTCGGTGCAGTCCGCGGTCAGCCCGCAGCGCATCTGCGACGCGACGCGCGGCGCCAGGTCGCGGCCGAGCGGGGTCGCGCCGAAGAGGACGATCTGCGGCTTGTGCTTCTCGATCAGCGTGCAGATCGCCCGGGCGTACGGCTGCGTCTGGTAGTGCTCCAGCCGCCGGTCTTCGACCAGGTACACGTTGTCCGCCCCGTGCTGAATCAGCCGGTAGCTCAGCTCGCGGGCATTCCACCCGGGCAGCACGACGCCCATCTTCACGCCCAGCCGCGTCGCCAGCTCGCGGGCCTTCCCGCACAGCTCCAGCGCCACGTCATGGAGCGCGCCGTCTTCCTGCTCCGCGTAAACCCAAACTTCGCCGTTACGATTGACGGGAATCATCCAGTGCTCCGCACTCTGCTAATAGCGAATGTCGAGTAGCGAATAACGAATGCCGGCCGCGGCCCTGCCGTTCCGACTCGTTTCGCAGAATTCGTTACTCAACACCGCCGTTGTTCTCCGCGTTTCGTTATTCGCTCTTCGCCATTCGCAATTAGCCCAGCGTATGGTCGACCACCAGCTCGCGAATCAGCCGCCGCACGCCTTCTTCCGTTGCCGGGATCTCGGTATACCCCGACTTCGTCAGCACGATCGACTGCACGCGGTGTACCTTCGTCGGCGAGCCGGCCAGACCGCACCAGTTCAGGTCCGCCTTGATGTCGTCGAGGTTCCACTGCTCCAGCATCAACCCGCGCCCCCGCAGCGCCTCGGCCTGCCGCTCCACTTCCTTCTCGAGGTCGGCCCCGGCGAGGGTCGGCTGCGCGGCCTTCGCGGCCGCTTCGAGCTCCGTCTTCACCATCGCCCGCTTGTACTTCATCACGCGGCGGGCGGCGCAGGGCCGCGGCTCGGCCGCGGTGTCGAGCACGGTGATGAGCACCGGCAGGCGGACTTCAACGATCTCCCACCCATTGCCGACGTTGCGGCGAATGCGGGCGGTCTTGTCGTGGGCGTCGATGAACTCCTCCAGGTACGTGACCTGCGGGATGCCGAGTTTCTCGGCGAGCTGCGGGCCGACCTGCGCGGTGTCGCCGTCGATGGCCTGGCGGCCGCAGAAGACCAGATCGAAGTTGCCGACGGTCCGGACGGCCCGACTGAGGATGTAGCTGGTTGCCAGCGTGTCCGAAGCGGCCGCGCGCCGATCGGTGATGAGAATGGCGCGGTCGGCGCCGCGGAACAGGCAGTCGCGCAGGACGTCGGCGGCCTTGGGTGGCCCCATGCTAACGACGGTGACGGTACCGCCAAAGCGGTCCCGGACCTGCAGGGCGACTTCCAGCGCGTGCAAGTCCTCGGGGTTGAAGATCGTCGGTAAGGCGGCCCGGTTGACGGTGCCGTCGGCCTTCATCGCCTCGGCGGTGACGTTGGCGGTGTCCGGAACCTGCTTAACGCAAACAACACTATGGTACGGCACGTTGAGCTCCCTCACTCGCGCACAGCAATCGGCCGGGAATCCTCGGCCCGCGTCCGCAGCCCACCTCGTCGGGCCGGATGCGGCTCAGCCGGGCTGAAAGCCTAGCAAGGCTAACGGGCGGCAAACGGAGCGTCAAGGCGAAGCCGGTCGTGCAATGCCGGTGAGGGCTCGTATAATGGCCCACAAGCGCGGCCAGGGAAGGTCTGGGGCCGCTTTTAGGGAGCATGAGCATGATCGGTGTGATCGGCGGCACAGGCCTCGGCGAGGCGCTCTTCGGCAAAGCGGGCGGCAAGGACTACGACGTCGTCACGCCGTTTGGCCGGCCGAGCACGCCGGTCCGCGTTGTGCAGTGGCACGGGATCGATGTAGCCCTGCTCGCGCGGCACGGCGACGGGCATGTGTTCAACCCGGCGCAGGTGCCGTATCGGGCGAACCTCTACGCGCTGAAGTCGGTGGGCGTAACGCACCTGATCGCGAGCGGCGCGGTGGGATCGCTGCAGGAGCACATTCGGCCGCGCGACCTCGTCGTCGTGGATCAGGTGATCGACCGCACGTACCGGCGCGTGCCGACGTTCTTTGACGACGGGCTGGCGGTGCATGTGGAATTCGCGGAGCCGTTTTGTCCGTGCATGCGGAACCTGCTGCTGTCCGTGGCGAGCCAAGTGGAGACAACGGTGCATCCGCAGGGCACGTACGTGTGCATGGAAGGGCCGGCGTTCAGCACCATCGCCGAGTCGACGATGCACCGCGGCTGGTCCGCGGACCTGATCGGCATGACCGCGATGCCGGAGGCGAAGCTGGCACGCGAGGCGGAGATCTCGTACGGGCTGGTGGCGCTGGTCACGGACTACGATTGCTGGAAACCCCACGTCCGCGGCAAGGATCGTCAGGAGCTGCTCGCCGAGATCATCGACAATCTGAAGGTGGCGACCGCGAACGCGGTGGCGTTCATCCGGGCGGCCATCGAGGCGTACGCGAGCAAGCCGCCGGCGCCGTGTCCGGTGGCGACGGGGCTGGACCTGGCGGTGTGGTCGGATCGGTCGAAGCTCACGCCCGAGGTACGCCGGAAGTATGGCGTGCTGTTGGAGCGGTACTGGAAGGCGGCCGAAGGGCACTAGGTGCGACGAGACGGTTGAACGCACGGAGGCGCGCACCGGCTCTGTGCCGGTGATGGGCAGGAGGAGCAGGCCATCGCCACGATTCCCACGCAGCGCGACTGGATCATTGCGGCGCCGCACCCGCAACGCGAGCGGCTGGCGGCCGAAGCGCGCATCGCACCACTGCTGGCGCAGCTCCTGCTGAATCGTGGCGTGAACTCGGCCGGCGAAGTCCGGCCGTTCCTGGAGCCGGGGTTCAACCTGTTGCCGCCGGACACGCTGCCGAACGCGGTGGCGGCGGCACAGCGGCTCGCGGAGGCGGTGCAGCGCGGGCAGCGCATCGTCATCTACGGCGACTACGACGTCGACGGCATCACGGCGACGACGATCCTGTGGCATGTGCTGAAGACGGCGGGAGCGGATGTGCGGTTCTACATCCCGAGCCGCCTTGAGGAAGGCTACGGCGTCAATACCGAAGCCCTCGAGACCATCGCCCGCGACGGCGGGAACGTCGTGATCACGGTGGATTGCGGGATCACGGCCGTGGAGCCGGTGCGCCGGGCGCGCGAGCTGGGGCTGGAAGTCATCATCAGCGACCACCACCAGCCGCAGGCGACTTTGCCCGACGGGGCACTCATCGTGCATCCGACGGCACTGGGGGCGAGCGCGAATCCGAACCTGTCGGGGGCGGGTGTGGCGCTGAAGATCGCGTGGGCGCTGGCGCAGCGGCTGTGCGGGAAGGAGCGAGTGGATGAGCCGTACCGCACGCACCTCTGCGACGCGACTGCGTTCGCGGCCCTTGGCCTGATCGCGGATGTCGTCCCGCTGACGGGCGAGAACCGCGTGATCGCGAGCTTCGGGCTGCACCAACTCACGAAGACGAAGAATCCGGGTGTGCGCGCCCTCATCGACGTCGCCGGCCTCGCCGAGAGCAAGAGCTACGACGACTACGACGTTGGCTTCCGCCTCGCGCCGCGACTAAACGCGATCGGACGGCTGGGCCACGCGCGCCTCGCGGTCGAGCTGTTTACCCGAGCCGACGCCGACAAGGCCCGCGAGATTGCGGCGATGCTCGACGCGGAGAACCGCAAGCGGCAGGAGGTCGAGAGGCAGATCGTCCAACAGGCCGAGGCGCTCGTCGTCGAGCGAGGATTTGATCGTGAGGCGTATCGCGGCATCGTGCTGGCGAGCAGCGAATGGCACCCGGGTGTGATCGGGATTGTCGCGTCCCGGCTGGTTGAGCGTTTCCATCGGCCGACGATCCTCATCGCGCTGGACGACGAGCTGGGGCAGGGCTCGGGGCGCAGCGTGCGGCATTTCCCGTTGCACGAGGTGCTCGCCTGCTGCTCCGAGCACCTGATCAGCCACGGCGGGCACGCGATGGCCGCCGGCGTGAAGGTGCGGGCGGACCGCGTCGCGGCGTTCACGGAGGCATTCCTGGCACAGGCGGCGCAGCGGCTGACGCCGGTGGACCTGCGGCCAAAGCTGCACCTGGATGACGAGGTGATGCTGGACGAGCTGACGCCGGAGGTGGTGAACGACCTGCAGCGGCTGGCGCCGTTTGGGGAGGGGAATCCGCGGCCGAGGCTGGCGACGAGCGTCGTGGAGCTGGCGGAGCCGCCACGGGCCGTGGGGCGTGGTGCGGCGCATCTGCAATTCGCGGTGCGGCAGGGGGGGGCGTATCGGAAGGCGATTGCGTTCGGGCGCGGTCCGGAGGCGGACTGGCTGGCGGAGCAGGGGCGGATCCGGCTGGCGTTCGAGCCGATCCTGAATGAGTGGAACGGGCAGCGGAAGGTGGAGCTGAAGACGATTGACTGGCAGGCGGCGCCGACCGGGTGAGCAGGTGGGAAAGTGGGAAGGTGGAAGAGCGAGGGCACGAGGGCAGAGTGGCGTGCACACGTGAAAAGGTCGAAAAGGGAGGGCGGGGTGGCAAGTGGCAGGGGACAGGTGACAAGGGGGAGTGTGCGCGGTTCGCGTTGCGCCAGTCGAAGGTGATCAAGATGTTGTTTTGCGCGCGTCCTAAGTGAGCACCTTGGATATCGGGACGTTGCGGCCGAGTGGGAAGGTGGGGAAGTGGGAAAGTGGGAAGTGGAGGCAGGGGACAAGTGGCAGGTGTCAGGTGACACGTGACAGGGAACAGGGGGTGGCGGCAGAGCAGGGATCGAGGACGCGGGGAACGGGGAACAGGGAATGGGGAACGGCAGAGGGGGGACGGCGAATGGCGTGGAACGGCGCGCGTTCATGTAGTGAAGGATGGCGCGCGTTGGGGCGTCGGGGAAGAGTGCATGGGGGAGTGGCGAGTGATAAGGAGCGAGTAGCGAGTTGGGGCGGGGAATGGCGGATTCTGCGGGGAAACGTCAGAAGGAAGACGAGGGCAGTCAGGAGTGGCTTGCGGGGGACGAGGCGCGTGCGACAGCAGGACGATTGCGGGCGGGCCTTGGGGGTATGTCGGCGGCGGCGTTGGGCCTGGAGGCCAGGTTGCGTCCGCGTGGTCGGCTGCGGGCGGAGGCGGAAAAGTAGAATGTCCCCTATAGTCTAGAATGTCCCCTATAGTCCCCAACCAGTTGCGGGGACGCCGTCCTGGTGCCCCGGGCGGAGAGGATAGCCGGTTTGGGGCGGGAGGGCTATGGCGGGGGGGAACGGCGAATTTCGACGAGCGAATCGCGATCGGGCAGACACGAGGAGCGGCGCACGGCAGGGCGCCTGGCGCGCCACGGGATGGCCGTCCCTATGCGACGTCGGGGATAAGCCTGTCGACCGAGAAGACATTGTCGCGGACGGGACGTGGTGCTAGGGTGCGGCTGGGCTATGGGGCGCACGTGCGTTGCTCCGCACACGGTGCGGTCGTGCGTCGGCGGCGCTGGTTTGGAGGTTCGTTGAAGGGGGGACTCAGCACGCCCCTTTAGCCTGCCACAGTACGGCCACGTTGAACAGAGGTGGCGCCTTGTTCACCAGCGATGATCAGCGGACGACACGTCGGACACAGCGCTACGTTGGGCGGTGGTTGTGGTCGCTGGTGACGCGCACTTCCGGGGGCATTCACGCGTTGGCGATTCGGGTCAACCGGCGGGTGGACTGGTTCCGACATTACATGACGCTAGGGAAGCTCATGAACCTCGCGTCGGCAGTAACGCACTTCGCGTTACGGAGCGAGCGGTCGTCACCCTGGCCGGTGTTTACGATTATCGACATTTCGCCGGCGTGCAATCTGCACTGCACGGTGTGCCTGCACGCCGAGCCACACGGCAATCCGGCCCTGTTGAAGCAGCAGCTCGACGCGGGCCAACGCATGCGCGTGGACGAGTTCCGCAGAATCATCGCGGAACTGGAGGATCACGCACTCGCGGTGCTGCTCTACTACGTCGGCGATCCGCTGGCCCATCCCGAGTTGGAGGAGCTATGCGGGGTGGCGGCGGCGGCGCACCTCAACACGCACGTATGCACGAATCTGAGCTTCATGCTGAGCGACGCGCGACTGCACGGGCTGGTCAACTGCGGGCTGACCCACCTGACGGTGTGTGTCGACGGGTTGAGCCAAGCCAAGTACGAACTGACGCGTGTCGGCGGACGAATCGACCTGGTCCTGTCGAACCTCAAGCGCATCTGTGCCTATCGGCAGGCGCGAGGACGGCGGTACCCGCAGGTGGAGGTGCAGTATCTCAAATACCGGCACAATTTGGACGAGTTGGACGAGGCCCGCCGACGCTTTCGCGACATGGGGGTGGATCAGTTTCACGAGACCTGGGGGTGGCTCCACAACTACACCGACCGCGACCCGGGACGGTACACGGTGCGCGGGCCGCAGCGCAACAGGCTACTCCCCCGCTGTCACTGGCCGTATCTGGCGACGCTGGTCAAGTACGACGGCGACGTGATTCCGTGTTGCTCGTTTCGGCTGGGGGAGCAGTACACGGCCACCGACGCGCCGCGAGCGGTGGGGAACGCGCTGCACGGGGGCGTGGCGGCCGTGTGGAATTCGCCCGCGTATCGGCGGATTCGCCGGTTTGCGGCGCGACCCGAGGTGTATGCGACGGAGCCGGGACTCGCGGAGACTTTTTGCGACCAGTGTCCGCGGCTGTTCGACACCGACTATCGCGCACAAACGTGCCGGTTTGGGGATGAGCACACGTTCGAGGAGCTCTACACGCGCGATGCGAACGGGCATCCGGTGCGGCGACGGGACGTGGGCATGGTGATGGCCGAATAGCAGATGACGGGATAAGGGGGACAGACGGGATAAGGGGGACAACGGGATAAGGGGGACATTCTGCTTTATTGACGCCCGCCGGCCGTGGCGATACTCTTTTGCCCATGCCACGCACCGCACGCGCATCAGTCGGGAACCTCTGCTACCACGTCCTTAACCGCGGCAACGGTCGCCAACGCGTTTTTCAGCGGGACGCGGACTACGCCGCCTTTCTCGAGCTCATCGCCGCGGCCAGCGAGCGCCTGCCGCTGCGCGTGGTCGGGCTGTGCCTGATGCCGAATCACTTCCACCTGCTGCTGTGGCCGCACGAAGACGGCGACCTGAGCCGGTGGATGCAATGGCTGCTGACCAGCCACGTGCGGCAATACCACCGCCAGCACGGCACGTGCGGGCATGTGTGGCAGGGGCGTTTCAAGGCGTTCCCGATTGCGCAGGATGACCATTTTCTGACGGTGCTGCGGTACGTCGAGCGCAATCCGCGCCGGGCGGGGCTGGTGCGGCGGGCGGAGGGTTGGGCGTGGTCGAGCTTGGCGTTGCGGGCGGCGCGGAGCAAGCTGCTGGCGGAGCTACCGGTGGAGTTGCCGCGGAACTGGGCGGCGCGGGTCAACGCGGCCGAGACGGCGGCGGAGCTGGCGGCGGTGCGGGAGGGCGTGAACCGCGGCGCGCCGTTCGGCGCTGCGACGTGGCGGACGCGGATCGCGGCGGCGCTGGGGCTGGAGGCCAGCCTGCATCCGCGTGGTCGGCCGCGGAAGGGGTCAGAAAAGTAGAATGTCCCCTTTATCGCTCCGCCGGCGCGGGTCGAGACGCGCGTCTCGACGGGTCGATTGTGACCATGATACCCGAAGCGGGCCGCCGATTGCCGGGCGGCGCGGCGGACTCCGCTGCCCCGCCGGGGCAGAGGGGAGGGGGCGATTCCTTTCCACGCGTTGCGCTTTGCCCGGCCGGGCCGGGCGAAGCTCCACGCATGGCTACAGTCCGGCGCCCCGCTGGGGCGAAGAGGGACGAGCGCACTGCTGACATGGCGGTGGCACGCGGCGAAGACACGGCCGCTCGGAGAGTGCTCGGGGGGAACGGCGCGGCTGGCGGATATGGAGGGGCGCCGCGCGGAGCACGCAGGTTGGCCGGCGGCCGTGGCACCCGGCCGGCAGTGCGCAGTAGACTGGCAGCATGAGACTGTCCTGGCTAACGAACTTCGTCAAGTGGAGTAGCGGGGCTCTGGCCGTAGCTGCGGCGCTCGCATGTGCGACCAACCTTGTGCTCCTGACGTACTGCTGGCAAGTCGACAACTGGTTCTCGATTGAGGTCGCGGGTGGTGTCCTTGCGGTAGCATTCGATCCCGACAACGGATACGTCCCAGCGTCATGTGGAGGGACTGGCTACTGGACATACGAAGACTGGGGCCGGCAGGTCAGGTGGACGTTTGCGGAGAACCGCTACGGGGCACGCGCAGAGACCACCTACGGGCGCGGCGTCTGTGTGTACATACCGCTGTGGATGATCTTCGTGCCGTCGGCGACGGTGTGTCTGCTCGTGCGTCGACGCAAGCGGCATTTAGCGGCGCAATGCACCAAGTGCGGCTACGATCTCACCGGCAATCTGAGCGGGCGGTGTCCTGAATGCGGCACCGAGCGCGCAGGGGCGCAGGTCCGGCCGGCGCAGGGTCAAGATGTCGACGGCCCCGCGGATGAATGACGACCGCCACCGAGAGGTGTGAAGACCGACCCGCGCGGCGCGCAGCCCGAGTGAGAAGGTGGGGAAGTGGGAAAGTGCGAAAGGGGCGTCGCGGCGGCGACGGGATCACAGGCAGGATGCCTGTGCCACACGAGGTCGCGGGCAGGATACCTGGGCCACATGGGGGGCATCAGCGAGCACGCTGGGCTAAGGTCGAACGAGTCGTGGCCGGCGCAGCGAGGGCCTCTGGCCGACCTTAGCCCATGCTACTGCCAGCACGCCTGCCGCGTGAGGGCGGGGACAAGCGTATGGCGAAGGGTGAGACGTGTAGCGCCCGTGGGTGGGGATCGTGAAGGCCGCTGAAGCGGCCTGGGACTGGGGAAAGACAGGAGAGATGGCGCGGGCGGGGTACCAGCCGTAAACGGCTGGCCTATTTGCCCGGCTACGCCGGGGAAGGCCGCTGAAGCGGCCAGGGGCAAGGCGCGCGAGGATGGGAAGCCGCTGAAGCGGCCAGAAACGTTGCGGGCGGGTGCGCGGGGCAAAGCGGGAACGGCATGCGCGAGGGACAACCCGAACGGTCCGCGCAGCCGGCCCTACAATCCTGGGCGGGCGCGGGAGAGGACATGGCCGCTCGGGGGGCGTGCTGGGCCTTCGAAGCGGTCCGCGAGCATGGGGAACGTGCGAGCCGGCGCAGGCGGTTGGCACGCGGGCGTGGCACACGAGTGGTGAAGCGGATAACGAAGCGTGTGGGAAGCAGGAGCGGCATGCCCAAGCCAAGCGGTGCCGAACCCTTGGGCGTAGCGCGCGACTTGGGACATACGATTCCAAGGGCTTGGGCATGGCACCCGGCGATACGGAGGTCTGGTGGCGGCCGCGCAACCTGCCCTACCGTTCCCGGGCGCGGGGTGAAGAGGCGGGGCGCGCGGTACATGAGCAGCACGTACTAGGGGGTAGGCGCGGGGGCGTTGGGGTCGCAGCCGTAAGTGGCGGGGTCGGAATTGGGGTCGACGCCGAGGGCCTGCAGTGCCCGCCGGGCGTTGGGGCCCGTCCCGCGGTCGTCGCGCAGGCGGAACAAGGGACAGATTGCCGACTTGTCACCGATCCAGCCCAGCGCCTCAGCCGCGTGGAAGCGCGGGTACGGGTCCGGGTCTGCGAGCATCCGGATGATCGCTGGAAGGACGGACGGATCGCTTCGACACAGGCATTGGAGTCCGAATACCGCGCGAGCACGCACCTTCGGTTGCGGGCTCTCCAGCAATCGCAAGAGCGGTTCCTTGCCACGGTTGCCGAGTTCGGCGAAGGCGGCCTCGAAGAGTCGCTCGTTGCCCGTGTCGAGCTGCGCGATCAGCCCCTCCACATCATGCGCCAGCCGGACGGGCTCGGGACGAAAGTGGTAGAAGAGGCCACTCAGGCCCGCCACCGCGCCCAGGGCGAGGCCGGTGATGAGGACGCGCCGCCACACCCGGGGCTTGGCGAGACTGGTCGGTATCAGCAGGCCGCATTCCGGGCACCGTCCGGAGACGTTGCCGGTGAGGTCATAGCCGCACTGCCGACAGTGGCCGGGCAGCTTCGTTAACCGTGGGCGCCGCCAGAGCAGCAGCGTCGGCACGAGGGTTAGGGGAAGCAAGACCCAGGCCGGGAGAATATAGATGCGGGCCGTGTAGCGGGAGGTCAACTCGATGCGCGGCAGTGTCCACTGAAACGAAGGGCGCGGGCCGAGGACGTGTATTTGGCAGAATCCCAGCGGCATGTTCGGTGAGTCTTCAGCGACCCAGCGCAGCTCACCGGCCACCAGGTCGCCATGCCATCCCGTACCGGTCCAACCCACGCCGCGCCCGTACCCCTCCCACGCCACCCAGGCAGCCACAAAGCCGAGTACGACGGCAACGGACAGCCCGGTAAGGAACCACTTGAGTCGGGACCGTGTTCGCCCCGGTCGTGCAAGCTCGGCCATGTCTGAATTCACCTCCCCAAGCGGTTAATCGTACCCCAAATCCTCGAGTTGGTCCTCGTCCATCCCGAAGTGGTGGCCGATCTCGTGGAGGACGGTGACGCGGATTTCGTCGATGAGCTCGTCGAGCGATGCGCACATTTCGCAGAGGTTGTCGCGGAAGATGATAATGCGGTCGGGGAGGGGGCTGGGCGCAAGTTCGGCGCCCTTGTCCTCAAGGGGGATGCCGACGTAGATGCCGAGGATGTCGTCGGGGACGTCGTGCTCGCGCATGAAGGCCGGCGTGGGGCGGGCCTGGACCTCGATGACGACGTTTTCCAGGTGCGGGCGGAACTCGTCGGGGATTTCGTCGAGAGCCTGTTCGACGGCGAGGTCGAAATCGCGGTGGGAGATCGTTATCATCTCGAGGCCGAGCCTCCGGGCTGGGTTCACTGTCGTCCGGCGCCGCGTGCGACGAGGCGGAGCCACGTCGTCCGGTACACCTGGTCGCAGCGCAAGATGAAGTAGTATACGAAGCGGCCGCGCGGCGGCCAAATGGAGTGGTCATGTCCCGCACGATCGTTCTGCACGTGGGTTGGATGGGTTTGCTGCTCGCCGCGCTGGGCGGGTGCGCGCCGACGTCGTTTCTGATCACGCCGGTGTCGCCGAATCGCGAGCTGACCGAGCAGGTGGTGATTCGGGAGAGCTTCTGGGCGACGCGGAAGATCGCTCTGATCGACGTGGACGGGGTGCTGAGCAACGCGCGGCCGCGGTCGCTGCTAGGCGGGGAGGGGGAGAACCCGGTTTCGGTGTTCGCGGAGAAGCTGCAGCAGGCGCGGGACGACCAGGCGGTGAAGGCGGTGGTGCTGCGGATCAACTCGCCGGGCGGGGGCGTGACGGCCAGCGATCTGATGTACGCGGAAGTGCGGCGGTTCAAGGCGGAGACGGGCAAGCCGGTGGCGGTGGCGATGCTCGATCTGGCGGCGTCGGGCGGGTACTACATCGCGTGCGCGGGGGACCGGATCTACGCGCAGCCGACGACGGTGACGGGGAGCATCGGCGTGATCATGATGGCGCCGGAATTCGCGGGGACGATGCGGAAGATCGGGGCGGAGGTGAACATCATCAAGAGCGGCGAGCTGAAGGACATGGGCTCGCCGTTCCGCGGGATGAACGACAAGGACCGCGAGGTGTTCCAGGGGCTGATCGACCGGATGTATGCGCGGTTCTTCGACGTCGTCCAGCAAGCCCGCCACATCGAGCCCGACAAGCTCCGCTCCATCGCCGACGGCCGGGTCTACCTCGCGCCCGAGGCGAAGGAGCTGCACCTGGTCGATGAGATCGGGACGCTGCAGGATGCGCTGGTGGGGGCGAAGAAGCTGGCGGGTCTGGAGGACACGCCGGTGCAGGTGGTGCAGTACACGCGGCCGTACGGGTATCGGCCGACGATTTATGCGGGTGGCGAGGTGCCGGCGGTGGCGCAGGTGAACCTCGTGAATGTGGAGTTGCCGGGCTGGCTGACGGCGAGCGGGCCGCAGTTCATGTATCTGTGGGCGCCGACGATGCGGTGAGGCGAGAGCCGGCAGGCACAGCCGTCAGGCGGACATAAGACGGACGCCTATGCCTGAGGGAGTGACGTCGGGTGTACTGCGGGGTCCGGGCTGTCTGGGCGACGGCCGGGGAGTACCATTTCTTTCTTGCCTTGCCGGCGCGGGGCGGTAGCATACGGGCACAAGTCGTTTTCAACACATTGGTTGTGTTCGGGATAGCGGGCTGGATCGGGTCGGCGCAGGACAAGTCAAAGGGGCGAACATGCGAACTCCCCGTGGACACTGGGTGCGTGGGGTGGGGCTGGCGCTGGGCGTGCTGGTGCTGGCGAGTTGTGCGTCGGTGACGGTGCGGAAGGTGCCGGTGCCGACGCAGTACATGCAGTGGACGGACGAGATGCAGCGGCGGGCGGACGCGATGGAGGGATTGCGGTTCTACTTACCGCGGCCGTTCGTGAACGTGTTCGAGAGCTTTCCCGTGCGGACGGACGTGTTCTTGGCGCGCGGGGAGGTGTCGGCCGACGGGAAGTATGTGGTGCTAAGCGAGGTGGAGCGGGAGAGTCGGCTGTATGAGTACTTGGCGACCGTCGACTGGGAAGGCGGGGTTCCCACCCGATTCATCTTTTCGGGGGCGGCGGTGGAGCCGCATGCGCGGACGCCGTTGGGGGGGCTGAAGGACCTGACGGAGCTGTTGGGGCGGTTCGCGAAAGTGCGCGATCGGGTAGCGCAGGCGGAGGCGGCCGCGGTCGGGTTGATCGGGAGCGGAGCGAGCGGTGCTGGCGCGAGTACGGCGAGTGGGGCGGGGACCACGGGCGCGGCGACGGCGCCGGGTGGCAGCGCGGCGGCTCCGGAGCAGCCGGTGAGTCCGACGGGGATTAACGAGCGGCGGGTGCGCAACGACAACGGGGCGTTTGCGTATCAGCCGCTGCGGGGAAGCTTCGACATCGTGTACCTACCGGACTTTGACGAGCAGTACGTCGTGACGAGTCAGGCCGGGCTGGGGAATGCGAAGGTCCAGATGAATCTGGGGCAGGGGTGGAGCCTGCAGGGGTTTGACTCGCTGGTGGACAACAGCGAGCTGAACCGGCGCATCTTCGACCTGATCGACACGTCGATCCGGATCGCGAAGCAGGCGGCGGGGGCGTTCATGGGCGGGATTCCGGGCCTGGCGGGGGCGGCGTTGGGGGCGGGCGGGGCGGTGATGCCGCATGAGAAGGCGACGCTGGAGAAGGCGGCACCGGAACCCGGGACGCCGGTGCTGCTGAAGATCGTGGTCGTGCACTATGCGGCGAAGGGGCTGTACCCGGTGATCAAGCCGCGCGAGGTGCAGGAGCGGCTGCGTACGAAGGTGAACACGTACGGCTTTCTGGACCTGTTTGAGCTGTTTCCAAAGCCGGTGTTAGCGACGGAATTCGACCAGGCCGCGCTGGCACGGGCGCAGCAGTCGCTGGAGACGCAAGCCGGGACGTTCACGGTGCCGCGGTATCCGTACCAGTATGTGTCGTTCAATACGTTTCGGTACATGGCCATCGAGACGGTGGCGCCGACGACGGAGAACACGCAGCCGTTCAAGCATCTGTACGACAAGACGGGCACGAGCGGCGACGTGGGGGCGGCGCGCACGACGGAAATCGACCAGTTGCTGGTGGCGTTGTTGCAGTTCTTCCGGCCGCAGGGGACGGGCAGCACGGATGGGCAGACGGGCGCGCCGGGCGGGGCGGTGAAGGTGCTGACGGATGCGCAGCGGCAGGCGTTCGCCGCCGTGCAGAAGAAGTGGGAGGAGGCGACGAAGGAAGCGTGTAAGCTGCAGAGCGTGACGCTGGCGCTGCTGGACAAGCCGCCGGTGCTGGAATTCTCGTTGCCACCCGCGGACGCGGGCAAGAGTGCGGAAGTGCAGAATTACCTGGTCGGGCTGTGCGGCAAGGAACCGGCGCTGGCGGGCGTCCCGGTGCAGGCGGCGCAGGATACGGGCACGAAGAAGCCGGCGGCGACGGCGCCGAGTCCATGAGCGGCGCGACCGAGCCGGCGGAGGCGCGGCCTGGGAGCGGTGTGACGGCGCGGAGCGGGGTGTGACGATGGGCAAGCGGGCGAGCCGCAAGCACGGGGGCCGGCGCGCGGGGGCGGGTGCGCGGCGGCGCAAGAAGGGCGCGATCCGGGCAGGCGGCAGGGGCGCTCGTATTCCGGAACGGGTGGAGAGCAAGGCGCAGGTGCTGGGGCGGCGGCCGCATGTGCAGCGCGAGGCGCGTCTGCGTGCGGCGCTGGCGGCGTGGGTGGACCTGGAATGGGACGAGCAGCGGATCATCGCGGAGGCGCTGGTCGAGACGCGCGGTGGCGAGTTGCGCCGCGCGTATCCGGGGCTGTGCGGCATCGGGTTCGGACGGCGCGCGATGCGGCATGAGCGGGTCGTGACCGACGAGCTGGTGATTTCGTTCATGGTGGAACGGAAGGTGGGGCGCCCGCCACCGGCGCAGCAATTGCCCGAGTTCCTGCTGACTTACTGGGGTGGTGGGCGCGGGCGCCCGGGGACGCTGTATGCGATTCCGACGGACGTGCATGCGCGCGAGGCGTACGGGGTGCGGCCGTCGGCGGCGCCGCGCTATGTGCGTGTGCAGCACGCCCACGTGGAGGATGTTGAAGGCGTGCTGACGTGCCTGGTGCGCGCGCCGGGCATCGCGGAGACGCTGGTGTTGAGTTGCCATCATGTGCTGGCGATGTCGCGCAAGACGGTGCCGCGCGGCGCGCGGGCAGAGGGGGCCCAGGTGCACAGCGTAGGGGATGCGCAGGTGGGGCCGATCCTGGCGCGGCTGTCCTCGTATTGCGGGCATTTCGCGCGGGGGGAGCGGAGTCTGGACGCCGCACTGGCGATGGTCGGTGATCTGACGGCGGTGCGGGCGGTCCTTGGTCCGCCTCCGGCGTACTGGTGGGACGGCGCGATGCCGAAGTACGGGACGATTCGGACACCGGACGGCGATTGCGTGATGGAATGGGTGGACACGTACGCACAACTGGAGATCCAGTATTTCGAAACCGGGCCGCAGCCGATCATCCGGGCGGATGCGTGGCGAATGGCCGGCAGTGGTCGGCCGCGGGACGGTCACAGCGGTTCGCGGCTTCTGGGGGTGCATGGCGAACTGGCCACGCTGCAGGGCATGTATATCGCGGGTTCGAGCGTGGACGTGCCGGCGGAACAAGCGCGGTTCTTTACGCTGCCGGTGAGTGAGTTGTTCCGACTGACGAACTACGAGACGGCCGCGGGGGTGGCGCTGGAGGGGGAGTTGGAGCTGGTGGTGTAGGCGGATGCGTGAGCGTGGGCAGGGATTGGGTGAAGAGAACTAACAGGGGGGTAGCGCCACGCATAATCTGGTGAGTGGGAGCACTGGCAGGCGGGTTCTGCGGTGCGCCCGGGAGCGACATTGCCTGTCTGAACATGAGCGGGAACGGGATGGGGGAGCGCCGCGTCCGCGGTCGCGCTGCCTGGCACACGTGAGCTAGGCGTAGCTGTGGCACGAGTGAAGGGCGCGGCTGGGCGGGGGTGACGGGGACATGTAGGGCAAATGGGAGCGAGATTGCGACGGGCGCGTTGACGGAACGCACGCTATGGGCATGGAACCAGCAGCGGGTGCCAACTCCCCAACTTGGCAGGGGGGTGTATCGTGAGAAGTGCGAACGTCGCGGTAGTGCTGGTGTCAGCGCTCGGCTTGTCCGCGGCGGTGAAGGCGGAGTTCTTTAGCCGAGACAACGGAAGAATGTACTACGACGACGTGCTGGGCATTACCTGGCTGACGGATGCGGGCTATGCCGGCACGACGGGGTACGGCCTGCCCGGCAACGACCCGGGTTGGGTGGACGGCGAGCACGCCTACGACAACGGACGAATGACGTGGGGCGAGGCGATGTGCTGGGCTGCGCGCCTCAACATCGACGGGATCACGGGCTGGCGTTTGCCGACCGGATCGGACGCGGGCAGCGAGATGTACCGTTTGTTTCATGAACAGAGCATCACCGCGCTGAATCCCGGTCCGTTTGCCAATCTCCGCGCGGAAGGCTACTGGTCCGACACGCCGGTCTGCGTGCCGTACATGGGCAGCCAGATCTACATTCCGGTCTATGTCGATTTTGGCTCGGGAGTGCAGGGCACAACGATGACCTACTCAATGGGGAATGCCTGGGCGGTCATCAACGGCGACGTGCCCGAGCCGAGCGCGTTGCTGCTGCTTTGCGCTGGCGTGGCCGCTTTGTCGCTGCGGCGCAGAGGCTAGATCCGCGCAACCAGACGCGCTACGTGGCGCAGCGCGCGGGGCGGTGCGCGTCGTGAGCCGGCGTCAGCGTCCGCAGATGGGGGCGATGCGCGGACGGCAGACGCGCTCCCAGTCATCGCGCCGCATGCGAATGGAGGCCGTGTGGGTACCGGCCTGCATGACGAGGTAATCGCCGTCGCGCAGCTCCGTGTCCATGACGGTGGGCAGACCGAAGAGCGGACCGACCGGGGGTTCCGCGCCGACTTCACAGTCGGGGAATAGTCTGACCATCTCATCTTCGGTCGCCAGACGCACGACGGGCTCATGCAGCGCCTCGGCCACCAGGCGCGGGTCCAGGTGTTTGGGGGCGGGCAGGACGCACATGGCAAAGCCGGTAGAGCCCTTCACGATGACGGGCTTGGCCACGGCGCCGCCGGGGACGTGCTCGGCCTGGGCGAGCTGCTGCGCCGTGTAGGTAATGGAATGCGAATGCTTCTCGTACCCCACGCCCTGCTCTTGGAGGAAGGATTCGAGTTTCATGGCCCAGTCCTTTCGGCGAAGAGATGAGGTGGTTCCGAACACCTCAAGTATAACTGACACTCGGGCCGCGGGCTGGAGAACCTAGATAACTGCGCCCGGGAGCGCTTTTCCGCGGTGCGCGCGTGCCGTCCGGGCTGTGGGGCGGGGCCCGCGTTTTCGGTTGCCGCAGGGCCAGATTTCCGGGTATCGTGCCGCGACTGGCCGGTCGAAACTGAGGGTGGGGCCGGGTCCGGTGAAAGGCGCAAAAGCGAGCGCCCCGACGCTCGGCAAGGAGCCGTACGCGGATGGTGATTCTTATTGATAACTACGACAGCTTCACCTACAACCTTGTGCAGCGCATTGGCGAGCTAAGCACCGCGATCGAGATCCGGGTGTACCGGAATGACCAGATCAGCCTGGAGCGGATCGCGGCGGAGAAACCGGATCACCTGGTCATCTCGCCGGGGCCATGCACGCCGCGTGAGGGTGGCATCAGTAACGACGTGATCCGGACGTTCTCTGGGAAGATTCCGCTACTGGGTGTCTGCCTGGGGCACCAGTGCATCGGCTTTGTGAACGGGGCAAACGTGATTCGGGCACCGCGGCTGATGCACGGCAAAACCAGCCTGATCCGCCATGACGGGGAAGGCCTGTTCCGGGGGGTGAGCAACCCCTTCCCGGCCACGCGCTACCACTCGCTGATCATCCAGCATGGGACGCTGCCACCGGAGTTCGTGGTCGCGGCGACAGCCGACGACGACCCGACGGAGATCATGGCGATTCGGCACCGCGCGTGGCCGGTGTACGGCGTGCAGTTCCACCCGGAGAGCTTCCTGACGCTGGAGGGGCACAAGCTGCTTGCGAATTTCCTCGGCATCGGGTAGTCATAGTCGCATGCGAGTTGCTGTCGTTATCGTCACGCTGGGGGCCCTGGGGGGCGTGCTTTCGGGCTGCGCCCAGCAGAACCAGACTGTCATCGTCAAGCCCGGTCCGGACGAAAGCCCGCGGCTGGAGGAACTGGAGCCGCCCGCGCACGCCTTGAAGGTCAAGGTGCCCGGGCGCGACGAGCGTCCGCTGGTGACCCTGACGCCCGATTTCCGCGAGCCGGAGCTGACTCCTGCGGAGCGGGAAGCGCTGGGCCAGGATCCGACGCCCTACAAACCGTTGCTGTTCGCGCTGCCCTTCCGGGCAGCCGGGCAACCGGTGGGCAACTTCTACGCTGGCCAGAGTGTGGCCGTGTCCGGGCAGGGCGGCAGCGCGGGGGCCGTCGGTTTCACGCCGCAGGCGTACAAGCTGGGGCCATTTGGCGGTCAGGCGGTCGGGACGCTGTCTCGTACGCCACCGTCCGCGGGGCTGGAGGGAATGCGGACCGGCGCCGAGCGCCTGGGGCCGTGGTCTCAGCAGGACGTCGCGGCGGAAGAGGCGTCGCGCCAAGCCCGGAAGATGCTGCGGGACGACCGCTGACGATTCGGCGGGACGACCGGGGGCCGGCACGAACATGCGCGTATTGCTGCTCGTCACCGATCTCCAGCGCGGCGGCACACCCCTGCGGATCGCGCGGCTGGCGCGCGGTTTGCGCGCGGCCGGGGTTGAGGTGACGGTCGGCTGCCTCGGCCTGCCGGGGCCGGTGAGCGGCGACTTGGAGGCGGCGGGGATTCCAACGTTTGCGTGTCTGGCGGAAAACGTACGCGACTGGGCGGCCCTGCGGCGGCTGTCGCGGCATGTGCGGGCGGTGCGGCCGGACATCATCCATGGGACGCTCCTGCATGCGAACGTGGCGGCGCGGCTGATGGGGCTATGGCATCGGATTCCGGTGGTGTCGTCGACGGCGACGATCGAAGTGGAGCGGCGCTGGCACCGCTGGCTGGAGCTGGCGACGGGGCGCATGGATCGCGGGCATATCGTGGGCAGTGTCAGCGTGGCTGAGCATGTAGTACGGGCATTCTGGCTGCCGCGCCGACACGTGCGCATTGTGCCGCCTTCGCTCGATCCGTGGCCGCGACAGATTCCGCGGGCGGAGGCACGCGCGGCGCTGGGGGCGCTGGACAGCGAGTTCGTCGTCGCGTGGGTGGGGCGCTTTGATCGGGTGAAGCGCCTCGACCTGCTGATCCGCTGTGCGGAGATCATGACGGCCGTACCCGCGCGGTTTGTGCTGGTAGGAGATGGTCCCGAGCGGGTGGCGGTCGAACAGATGCTCCGGCTGAGCAATGCAGCGCGGATCGTCCACCTGCTAGGGTGGCGGACAGAGGTGGGGCCCGTATTATCGGCCGCGGACGCGTTCCTGTTCCCATCGTTGACGGAGGGGATGCCGAACGCGGTCCTGGAGGCGCTGGCGTGCGGCGTGCCCGTAGTCGGAGCGGACCTGCCGGTGCTGCGGGAGCTGGGCGGGAATGGGGAGCGCATCCGACTGGTGCGGGGGAATGAGCCGCGGGAGTATGCCGAGGCCCTGATGAAACTCAGGGAGGACGAGGCGGGGCGTCTGGCGCTGGGACGGCGTGGGGCGGAGTGGGCGCGGGCGCATCTGGACCCGGCGGCGACGGTGGCGGCCACCTTACGTGTGTACCGCGCGATATTGAGACGGAAGCGGACGGGGCCCTGAAACCGCTCCCGGAATTCGGTTTATCGGGGGCGAAAACCTGCGGTTGCGCGAAGTGGCGTGTGCGCCTAGCCGATGTATCCACAGGGTGTGTGCCAGTCCGGCGCGTGCCGGCTCCTGGCCGCCCGCCCCGCGCCGCCGCGGAGAGTGCGCGGAGGCCGAAGGCATTGGACCAACCGAGGGCATCTCATGGCCTTGACTGCTGCCCCAGCCGCGCCGGCGGGCTCGATCGGCAAGACGCTCCCCCCCGACCTTCAGAAGGCGATTGGGCGGATCACCGAGATTAGCTCGCTGCCCGAGATCACGACGAAGATCGTGCAGGTGGTGGAGGATCCGCGGGCGACGGCACGGGACATGCACGACATCGTGCGGACCGACCCGGCGCTGGCGGCGAAGATTCTCAAGGTCGTGAACTCGGCCTTCTACGGGCTGCCGTCGCAGATCGCGAGCCTGGATCGGGCGATCCTGATGCTCGGGCTCAGCGCCGTGAAGAACATCGCGCTGGCGGCTTCGTTGTCGCGGATGTTCAAGGCCGAGGCCGTGTCGGAGCAGTTCGCGGCCCGTGACCTGTGGAAGCACTGCATCGCCGTGGCCGTATGTGCCCGGCAGGTGGCCAACCAGGTGAAGAGCGAGCATGCGGACGAGACGTTCGTCGCGGGGTTGGTGCACGACATGGGGTTGATCGTGGCGCAGCAAATCTTCGCTGCGAAACTGAAGCAGGTCGCGGAAACGTGCTTTGCGACGCCGCAGGATTTCTGCACGCTGGAAGAGCAGGTTGTTGGCGCGGATCACCAGGCGCTGGGTGGGGCGCTGGGCGCGAAGTGGAAGTTCCCGCCCGGGCTGCGGTACGCGATCGCCTATCACCACGACCCGCGCGCGCTGCAGGCGGAGTTTCGGAAGGTAACCGGGATCGTGCATGTGGCCGACGTGGTGTGTTGCGAGGGTCGGTTTGGATTCTGGCTCACCGCCCAGGGGCAGGTCCTGACGGATGAATTGCTGCAGATCGCCGGGCTGAGCCGGGCGCAGCTCGCGCAGATTACAGAAGACCTGCCCTCCCAGGTGACGGAGGCGGAGCAGATTTTCTCCAGCGAGTAGGCGGCGCAGCGCGCCGGTTGCCGAACCGGATTGGGGCCCAGTCGCAGGGCGGCAGCTCGTCGCAAACGAGGTGTGGCCGGCGGACTGGGCCTTCTCGTTTGCAGTGGAGCCGCGCGGGCAACCATTACAGACGCCCAGGATGGGGAGAGCCGACTTCAGGAACGCATCCGGCGGCGTGCGACGTTGGCTACCCCTCACAAGTTTGGGGCAGGCGGGGGGCCAACGCTGTGCGGCGAGGGAGGTCACGGCGCTCTGCGTTACACAGGCAAGAGGTGTGTGCCACGCGAAGACTGCCAAGCCGGGACACGAGGCGCTAGTGAGGGGCGAAGACGCGGCCGAGGCCTAGGTTCTGAAGCAACTCGTCCTCGCGGGCGTGCATGCGGCGGAAGTCGGCGGCGCGGTGGTCGTCGTAGCCGGCCAGATGCAGGATGCCGTGCGTGACGTAGAGGGCGAGCTCGGCGCGGGCGGCGGCGAGCTGTCGCGCGGCGGAGGGCACGCGGCGGCGCGCGGGGCGCTGGGGTGCGGAGCGGGAGCGCGGAGTCGGGGCGGCATCCGGCGCAGCGCGGGAATGAAGATCGGCGCGGGCGTTGCGCCAGGCGACGTCGGCGCACACGACGATGTCGCCGTCGAGGAGGCGGGCGCGGCGGTCGGTGCCGAGGTCGAAGGTGATGACGTCGGTGGGGCCCGGGAGGTTCAGGAACCGCCGGTGGAGCGTGGCCATGGCGCGGGCGCCGACGACGGCGATGGATAGGCTGCCGCGGCGGAAGCCTTCGGCGGCGGCGACGGCGGCGGCCACCTGGGTCAGCAGGGGGACGGCGCGCCACGATTGGCGCAGTTGCCACGCGATTTCGACGTGCACGGCGGTCGTTCGCATGGGGGGATTGTCGGCGGGATGGCGGCGGTGTGCCAGCGGGTTTCGCGCAGGCGCGGCGGATTGCCGCGGAGGGTCGAGCGCGGCGGGTGGTTCGCGTGCGGCGGGCGGGGGCGTAGAATCGGCGGCTCGTGGCGGCGACGGGTTGGCCGGCGGCGGTTGGCGCGAGGTGCAGGCGATGCGCGCGGTGGTACAGCGGGTGCGGCAGGCGCGGGTGACGGTGGACGGGGAGATGGTCGGGCAGATCGAGGCCGGGCTATTGGTGTACGCCGGCGCGGGGCCGGACGATGCAAGCGCGGACGTGACGTACATTGCGGAGAAGGTCGCGCACCTGCGCATCTTCCCGGATGACGAGGGCAAGCAGAACCGGTCGGTGCTCGATATCAGCGGGAGCGTGCTGCTGGTGAGTGCGTTTACGGTGCAGGCGGACGCGCGGAAGGGGCGGAGGCCGTCGTTCGACGGGTCGGCGTCGGGCGAGGTGGCGCGGCCGCTGATCGAGGAGCTGGTGGGGGCGCTCCGGGGACAGGGGGTGCGGGTGGAGACGGGGCGGTTTGCGGCGCACATGCTGGTGGAGTCGGTCAACGACGGACCGATTTGCGTGCTACTGGACTCACAACGGAGCTTCTGAGGGCGTGGGCGCGGCGACGGTCGGCTGGTGGTCCGGGGGGACGGGGGTGCCGCATTCGGGGCAGCGGTCGCGCGTGGCGCGGAGGTCGTAGCCGCAGTGCATGCACAGAGCGGCCGTGACGGGTTTGGGCAGGAAGATCCGCTGCACGCCGTAGACGATGAGCATGTACACGCCGAGCACGATGTTGACGAACACGCCCTGCACCAGCGTCGTCAGGAACGTGAAGGCGAAATCGCGGCGCTCGCCGAGGAACGCGCCGACCAGCGTGTAGCTGAGCAAGCCCGGAAAGAGGTCTACGGCCATACCGACCGGAAAGACGATGGAGATGACCAGGCGCGTGATGTAGCCGATGCGCAGCGTGCGCCGTACGAAGGGCCGCGTCTCCAGGCGTGCGACGGTAGCCGTCATGCTGACCGCCGTGTACAGCAGGATATACACGGCGACCCCGCAGACCATCGCCGGGCGGTTGAACTCCGTGGAGGCCCAGATGTAGCTCGGCGCGGCGCTGACGCCGCAGACCAGCGTCCACAGCACGAACCGACTGAAGAGCCGCCCGTAGTCCACTTCCGTCAGCCTCCGTTGGTTCGCGATTCGGGAGCCGCAGCGGGCGCGGGCCGGATGCTCTGGAGGATTCCGTACACCATCAGCATGTACACGCCGAGGATCAGGTTGACGAATGTGCCCTGCACGAGCGTTGTGTACAACGCGAACTCGAAACCGAACTCATGCCCGAGCGCGTTCTTGACCACGGAGATGCTCATCAGACCGGGGATCAGATCCACGGCCATGCCGATGGGATAGACAACGGAGATGATGATGCGCGTGATGTAGCCGATCCGCACGGCACGTCGCACCAGGGGCTCGGTCTCGATCTGCTTTGCCGTGCTCGTCATGCTGGCGGCGGTATAGAGCCCGATGTACACAGCCACGCCGCAGATCATGCCCACACGGTCGTATGTGGGCGCCGCCCAGATGTAGCTCGGCGCGGCGCTGACGCCGCAGACCAGCGTCCACAGCACGAACCGACTGAAGAGCCGCCCGGAGTCCACGCGCCACCCTCCGCCTGTGCCGGTCTACCGGTTCGCCTCCAGCCGTTGCCGCAGGCGGGCATCGATGTAGGGCTGGATGTCGCCGTTGAGGACGCGCTGCGTGTCGCCGATGGCCAGGTTCGTGCGGTGGTCCTTCACGTGGATCGTCGAGCCGTGCAGGACGTAGCTGCGGATCTGGTTGCCCCAGGCGATGTCGCCCTTTTCGCTGTAGGCCTTGGCGAGTTCGGCATCCTGCTTGGCCTGGTCGATCTGTTCGAGCTTGGACTGCAGAATGCTGAGGGCCATGCGCTTGTTCTGGGCCTGGCTGCGCTCGTTGACGCACTCGACGACGATGCCGGTGGGCTTGTGCTTCACGCGGACGGCCGTCGCGACCTTGTTGACGTTCTGGCCGCCGGCGCCCGAGGCGCGGCGGAAGTACTCGAACTCCAGGTCGGTCTCGGCGATCTCGATCTTGGTTTCCTCGAATTCGGGGAGGCAGTCCACGCCGACGAAGGAGGTCTGGCGTTTGCCCTGGGCGTTGAAGGGGCTGATGCGCACGAGGCGGTGGACGCCGACTTCGCACGACAGGTAGCCGTAGGCATAGGGGCCGGCGACGTGCAGCGTGACGGACTGGATGCCCGCTTCTTCGCCGTCGCGCCGGTCGACCTCACTGGCGCGGAAGCCGTTGGCCTCGAAGTACATGAGGTACATGCGCAGAAGCATCTCGGCGAAGTCGCAGGAGTCGACCCCGCCGGCGCCGGCGTTGATGGCGAACCAGCAGTTGCGGGCGTCGTTCTCGCCGGACAGCAGGGTGAGCAGCTCGAGGTGGTCGGTCTTCTTCGCGATCACCTCCAGCTCGCGCAGGACTTCGGCGCGGGTGGCATCGTCGTTGGCCTCGTCGGCCAGCTCCTGCAGGAGGCGCGCCTCGTCGATGCGCTTGACCAGTTCCTGCATCGGCTCGACCTTGGCGCGGAGGGCCTTCATCTCGGTCACGACGCGGTCGACGTTCTCGCGGATTTCGTAGAACCCGGGTTTTTGCATCTCGTTTTCGAGGGCGGTCAGCCGGGCGGTCTTGGTGGGCAGATCAAAGAGAGTCCCGGATCGCGTGAATCCGGGCCGTCAGCGTGTCGAGCGTAGCGGTACGTTCTTCCTGAGCCATGATCAGGTCCTGCACTGAGTGCCGCGCGGCCGCAATCGGTTGCGGCCTCCGGGCGGTCCAAGTCCCGCATGATAAGGGCGGAGCGGGCGGGGGGCGAGGGCGATTTCGCCACGAAGGACGCGGGAGCAGGGATTGAGGGACCGAGGGATTGAGGGATTAACGGGGCGGAGGCATGAAGGCTGAAAGACGCGGTCGGGTAGCGGGAAGAGGACATGGGGCGGCACGCCAGCGAGATGCCTGCGCCACGGGCCTGCCGGCTGGAAGCCGGGACCAGCAGGGCGGTCCGAGGAGCGGAGCCTACGGGCACGTCTGGTTCATGCGGGCAATGAACGGGTCGATGTCGCGCCAGTTCACGTGGCCGTCGGCGCTCGCGTCGAGGTTGGCGAAGCGACAGCCGGGAGGGTTGTCGCCGAAGAGCCCGGCCCAGGCGGACTCGTTGTCGTTCATGCCCGCGATAAGGTAGTCGATGTCGCGCCAATCGACCGTGCTGTCGCAGTTCGCATTGCCGGGGCAAACCTCGCAGTCATCGGGGATGCCGTTGCCGTTGTTGTCGGGGTCGCACTCGTCGGGGATGCCGTTGCTGTTGCAGTCGAGACTGGTGCCGCTGGTGATATCGCAGCCGTCGAGCAGGCCGTTGGTGTTGCAGTCGACGAGGTCGGCGAGGTACACGGCGCCGGGGCGGCTGGTTCCGGGCGCGGCATGGGCCAAGACGGCCTGGTCAAGCAGCAGGGCGCCGGCCCAACTATAGTACATGCTGCCGATGGGCGGGAGTTCCAGGCGGGCGACGGCGGTCCAGGTCTGGGCGGAGCGCTGCAGGAGGTAGTGGCAACCGGAGCCCCAGCGTCCCAGGAGCGCGGTGTCGCCGCGCGCGCACAGGAGCGTGGTCATGGGAAAGCTGTCATCGGGCACGCTGATCGCCGCCTGCTCGGTCCAGCCGGCGGGGCCGGCGACAAACTGGTAGGCGGCGTGACTGGCGGCGTTGGCGCCGACGAGGAGGTCCGCGCCGCTGACGGCGAGGGCGTAGCCGAAGCTTTCGTTGGGTGTGCCCTGCGCGGGCGTGAGCTTGCTGTCGTAGGTCCACGTGCCGGCCGCGTCGCGTGCGAAGACGTAGACGGAGCCGGACAGTGTGCCGTTCTCCTCGTCGCCGGGGTCGCCGACGAGGAGCTGGTGCGGGCCGCTTGCGGTGAGAGCGACGGCGATACCGAAGGCCCGGCGGCTGGGGATACCGGGGTCGTCGGGGGCGGTAAGGGTGGCTTCGAGAGGCCAAGTGCCACCGGCGCAGCGGTAAACGTAAGCCGTTCTCGCGTCAGAGACGCCTGCGGCGAGAAACGTCTCATCGGCCGTGCGCACCAGGCTGAGCGCGCCGTGACTGCTCGCGTTAGGTACGAGCAGGCGGGCTTCCTCCGTCCATTCGGCCGCGCGCCGGTAGACGACGATGCCGTGGCAGGAAGGGGCTTGCACGATGAGCAGGTCGCCGGCCAGGGCAACGGCGGCCGCATAGTTGCAGCCGCTGACAGGGGGGTAGGGTGATGAGAGGATGGCATCCGGTTGCCAGCCTGCGGCCGTGTGGCGGTACAGGCGAACGCTCCGGTTTGCGCCGATGGCCAGCCAGTCGCCGTCGGCGGCGGCGGACTGCCCGAACAAGGCGTCGCCGGCCGCGTTGGGCAGGGCGTGCAGCGTGCGGGAAACGCATTGGCCGCTGGCCGCGCCGATGGTCAGAGTCAGAGAGGCGGCGATTCCCGCGATGATCGTGATTGACTGTGTACGCATAGAGCCTCCCAGTGCGCCGGGCGCGAACGCGGCCGCGGCGAATCGCTGTACACAGGGCGCACCCGCCCGGACTTGCTCGGTCGTCGACACGACACCCACTATGGTTTCATGGTAGTCATGCGGGTGGCGGGGTACAAGCCGGAAATGGGGGCGGCGGCGTGGAGTTGGGGGTGGTGGAGCGTGGGCAGAGAGTGGGATTTCACCACGGCGCTGTTCGTGAGGCGGAGCCCGGCGCACAGGCGCGCTGCCCGCGCGCCGGTGAACTCCGGAAACAGAACGCCCGTCGCGCCCCGGCGGCCCGCGGAGTGGAGCCTATCAGTCCGTCGAAAAAGGGGACTGGCTTCGCACCGGGCCGCGCTCGCCGCGGCGCCGGTGGGCGTTCCAGCGGTGCCTGTCCCCGCTTTCGACGGACTCCTATGGGCAGGGCTGGTTCATGCGGAGGATAAACGGGTCGATGTCGCGCCAGTTCACGTGCGTGTCGGCATCGACGTCCGCACTGGCGAAGTTGCAGCCCGGCGCGCTGGCGCCGAACAGCCCGGCCCAGGCGGTCTCGTTGTCGTTCATGGCGGCGATGAGGAAGTCGATGTCGCGCCAATTCACGGTGCCGTCGCAGTTCGCGTCGCCGCGGCAGGTCGCGCAGGTGTCGGGCACGCCGTCGTGGTTGGCGTCGGCGGCGACGCCGAAGCGGGTGTCGTAGCGGAGGATGCGGGGGTAGCGGTCCCGCACGGAGTAGACGAACTCCGGGAAGTAGAGGTAGCGGCCGTCGCAGACGCCGCCGGTGCAGGCCGAGTAGGTGCTGGTCACGCCGGCCGTGTTGGGGTCGAATGTACTCCAGGCGGCGAGGTCGTCAAAGTCCTGCGTCGTGTCGTAGCGCAGGAGTTCGCCGCCCAGGAAGTGCGGCTGGGAGGGAGCGCCCGCGTGCTGGCCGGGGGTGAGATAGACGAAGCGGCCGTCGAAGGCGGCGCGGTTGAAGCCGTAGGGTTCGACGCCGAGGCCGCGCCTCATCGTGTTGAAGACGCGCCAAGATGAAGCGTCCGTGTACGAGGCGGTCGTGTCGAGGCGGAGTATTTCGCTAAACGGGGTGGGATAGGCGGTGCCATAGTAACTCGGCGAGAAGTACAGATAGCGGCCGTCAAAAGTCCCGCCGATGTATGCGGCGCGTGCGGACGTGACACCGGCCGTATCCGGGGTGAAGGACTGCCAAGATGTGGCGGCGCTGAACGCAGCCTGCGTATCGTAGCGCAGGAATGGTGCGGAGGGGACGCCGGAGTAGGCGGCGGGTGGGAAGTGGACGTAGCGCCCGTCGAAGAGGGGGGGGCCAAAGCGACCGCCGATCCCGGCCGCGGCCGCGTCAAAGATCGTCCAGGAGTTGGAATCGAGAAATGCGCCGCTCGTGTCGTAGCAGAGCACTTTGCCGCTGTCCAGGGGGGCAAAATAGAGGCGTTGTCCGTCAAATGTAGCGCCCTGGTACGTTTGCGTGCCGAGGTTGGCGGGGGCCAGCCCGAAGATTTCCCAGGAAGCGTCGGCGGCAAATGCGGCGCGCGTGTCATAGCGTACGATCACGTCGACCGTGGTCGGTTCCTGAACCGTCCGGCACGTTGCGTACACATAGCGCCCGTCGAATGCGGCGGCGGTATAGCTGGTGGCGTATGGGCCGATGCGGGGGCCGACTTCGTACACGGCCCAGGACGATGGGTGGTCGAACGGAGCACGCGTGTCATAGCGCACAAAGGCGCCGCGGAAGGGCGTGGGAGCAAGTTCTGAGTTTGGGCAGAAGTACGTGTAGCGTCCGTCATAAAGGGCGCCGCTGAAGCGATAGATGCAGGTGCCCAGGACGGCGTTGGGGTCGAACGTCGACCACGCCGACGCACTTTCGAACTGGTCGCCGCGGACGAGGACATCGGCGTCATCCGGGACGCCGTTGGTGTTGCAGTCGCTCGCGGTGCCGGCGGCGAGTTCGCAGGCGTCGGGGATGCCATTTGTGTTGGCGTCGGGCGTTGGGGTGGCGCGGAAATAGACCAACGTGGCTGTGAAGGTCGCGGGAACGGCGGAACACTGGTAGCACCGGCTGGCCCGAATTGTCAGGCTCAGGTTTCCGGTGGTGTTCATATTGGCGACGATGGCGGCGGGGATGCGGAAACGTTGCGGGGGATAGGGGGTGCAGTTCGGGTCGCAGGTGATTGGGGATACCGAACCGACTTGCGCGGCATCGCTGGTCACGTAGATGGACAAGGGGCGGTAGCCCGAGACCGTGATTTCCACTTCCGCGGCGGTGCCTTTGATGGGCGGCAGACCGGTCCAGTGGACGGTGGCGGTGTCGCTGCCGGCCGGGATTTCGGCGGTGCGGGTCCAGCGATAGACAGGGGCGACATCGCACGAATCGGGAATCCCGTTGCCGTTGCAGTCGGGCACGAGGCCGGCGGCGACGTCGCAGGAGTCAATGCGGCCGTTCTGGTCACAGTCGAGGCCGGAGTCGGCGGCGATGTCGCAGTCGTCTGGAATGCCGTTGCCGTTGCAGTCGAGCTCGCATTCGTCGGGGATGCCGTTGCTGTTGCAGTCGAGGCTGGTTCCGGCGGCGAGGTCGCAGCCGTCGAGCAGGCCGTTGGTGTTGCAGTCGACGAGGTTGGCGATGCGTACGGTGCCGGGGAGGTTGTGTATCGACATGGAATTGCCGAGGATCGCCTGGTCTGGCAGAAGTGCGCCCGCCCAGGGGAGGAGGTACGGGGCGTCGTCGGTGGGCAGTTCCAGGCGTGCAGCTACGCTCCAGGTCTGGGCACTGCGGCGGAGGAGATAGTAGGAACTCGTGCCGTAGCGTCCCGTCACGGCCGTGTCGCCGCGCGCGACGAGGAGCATTGTGCCGGACGGGTCGCCGCTATCGACGAAGCCGAGCGTGCCCCGCTCCGTCCAGCCGCCTGCCGTGGCCGTGAAGTGATAGACAGCGCGAGCGGCGGGGAAGGCGCCGACGAGCAGGTCCGGACCGCTGACAGCCAAGCGATAGCCGAAGCCGTCGTCCGCCGCGCCCTGGGCCGGCTTGATCTTCGCGGTGAACGCCCACGTGCCGGCCGCGTCGCGGGTAAACGCATAGACGGAGCCGGAGTGGGTGCCGTTGTCGTCGTCGCCGGGGTCGCCGACGAGCAGCTTGTAAGGCGTGGTGTCCGTGAGTGCGAGGGCGCCCCCGAAGGAACTGTCGCTGGCGGCATCGGAAGCGGTCAGCGTGGCTTCGAGGCGCCAGGCGCCGGCAGCACAGCCGTAGACGTAGACCGTCTTCGCCGTGGGCAAGCCGACGGCCACGAGCGTTGTGTCCGCGGCTCGCAGAAGGCTGAGGGTGCCGGACGTGCCGGACTTGGCCGTCTGCAGCCGAGTCTCCTCCGCCCAGCCGGCGGCGCCGCGGCGGTAGATGACCACCCCGCGTCGGGACGGGGCCTGCACGATGAGCAGATCGCCGGCCAGTGCGACAGCCGTTCCATAATCACCGGGGTCGCCGGCGCTGTAGGGCGACGTCAGGACGGTGTCCGGCTGCCAGCCGGAGGCGTCGCGATGGAACAGCCGCACGCTGCGGTAGGCGCCGATCGCGAGCCAGTCGCCGTCGGCGGCGGCGGATTGGCCGAAGTAGGAGTCGCTGGGGTTGTTGGGCAGCAGGGTGTAGGTCCTAGAAACACACTGGCCGTGGGCGGCGCCGGCGGTCAGGATCAGGGCGACCACCATTCCCGCGATGCCGGCGATGTTCTGGTTACGCATGAGACCTCCCGTTGCGCCGGGCGCGAACGCAGCGGCGGCGTATTATTGCACGCGGAGCGCACCGGCCCGGACCCAATCTGCCGTCGGTGCGATGCCCACCACACTTCTATCGTAATGGTGCGTGCGGGGGCGTACAAGCCGGAAATGGGAGCGGGTAGTTGCGGAGTTGGGGGGGCGGCGGAGGGTGGACAGCCCAGCCCCACGCTGCAAGGCAGGCCTTGCAGTACGTCAGGCACGCGTCACATGCGTTCGGAGCCGGCGCGGGCCGGATGCTGCAAACTGGGCTGAGGGTGGGAACGCGTGAGCGAGTGATGTCGCCGGCCGGCTCCGGGCGCACTTCATCCGGGCCGGAGACCCATGCTCCCCCGCCTGCCCCGCTTTCTTCTCGTACCAAGGTGATGGCGCAGTTCATCCGGGCCGGCGGCCCATGCTCCCCGGCCGAATACGTCCGCATTCTTGTGAAGCAGTCTGCTAGTGCAGGTGACGACCGATGCCCCGTCGTGCCGCAACTGGAGGTCAGCACAATGTTCGAACAGCCACACTGAGCGAGGGCGGTGCTTGGACGCGTTGGACCATCGACAGGACTGTGCCGATTGGGCGTTTGCGCGGCGCGGTGTGCGGCGCGAGCGAGTCAGTGCAGGCGCACCGCACAGCGCAAGCGTCCTAGGGGTAACGGGTTAGGGCTGTTGGACTGCGGTGTTCCGGGGCAGACGGTGGTTGGGTTCGTCGGGGGGGGCTGGTGCGGCACGGCGGCTCGTTCCGCGTAGGGGCAGATAGGGACGCCGCGCGTGTGACGCGCTGCGCGAACGCGAAACCGCTCTGCGTCTGCGCACGCTCGGTGTGGCCGAAGTTGGCCGGTGCGGCACGATCCTGTGCATCAGCGCGCCGCGGCAGTGAGGGCGCGTGGCGCAAGCTGCCTGTGCCGCTGTCCGTGTCAAAAGTTGTCGGTCCGTGTCGAATACCACGGCGCCGCGTGCGAATGCCGATACGCCGCAGCGGTGCGGGTTTACGATGGCCGCGTGGCCGGAGTCGTGCGGCTTGGCCGTGTGGTTTGACGCGGACAGGTCGCAGCGGGAAGCGAGATTGCGGACGTGCTCGAAGTACCGCACATTGCTACGCGTCGGACGGTTGGACTGCGGGACATCCCCCGGGTGTGGGTAGCTCCACGGCGGGTGTTCGCGCGTGTGGAGGACGTCTCGGCCTGGGGCTGGCCGCTGCTGATCCTGCTCACGCTGGTCACGCTGATCGGGTACGCCACGGTGGAGACGGGCCTGATCGACCGCGCGGTTGATAACCGGGTCAGCGCAGCGCTGGCGGACATCGACCGGACGCGGCGCGACGTGGTCGAGCGCTCCAACCTGCGCGAGCTGTACGACAACCAGATCAAGCAGGGCGAGTTTGAGAAGCTGCTGCGCCGGATGGGGGTGGTGGCGGCCGAGCCGACGCAGACGCTGGTGGGGGCGCTGCTCGTGGCGGCCGTGCTGTACGGCGTGACCGCGCTCAGCGGGCGCAAGGCGGAGTGGCACACGCTGCTGACGATCTGCGTGCTGGCGGGGTTCGTGGATGTGCTGCGGCTACTGCTCGTGCTGGCGCTGCGGGTTCATTTCCGCACGCTGGACGTGGATTCATCCGCGGCGCTGATTCTGCGGCTGCTGCCGGCGGGTGCGGGCGGACCGGTTCCGGCGCAGGCCGGCTGGGGAGGACTTCTGAGCGCGGTGGATCCATTCCGGATGTGGTACTGGGGGCTGGTGGTGATTGGGTTGACGACGACGGCGCAGTTGTCGCGCTGGCGCGCGGTGCTGACGTGCGGGCTATGCTGGCTCGTGGCGGGTGGTGTGCGGGGCGGAATGGCGGTGGGGATGGCGCAGATGGCGGCGCAGAGCGGGATGCCGGGCTAGTCGGAGACGGACATGAAGACGGTGGTGGGCATTGTGATTCTCGGCCTGGCGGTGACGGGCGTGCTCATTCTGAACCAGAAGGCGCGCGACAAGGACGGCAAGAGCATGCTGAACGTCGCCGGAGCCCTGGAAGTGCCGGTTGAAGTGGCGAGTCCGGAGCGGCGTGACATTGTGCGCACGGTACAGGCGCCGGGCGAGGTGGAGGCCTTCGCGGAAGTCGGCATCAGTTCCGAGGTGGTCGGCAAGATTCTGGAAATGCCGGTCGAAGAAGGCGATCAGGTGCAGGAGGGGGACCTCTTGTGCCGGCTGGACGACGCGCTCTACCGAGCGCAGGTGCTTTCGCGCGAGGCCAACGTGGCGAAGCTGAAGGCGGCGATCACGCAGGCGCGGGCGGACCTGGAGCGTGCCCAGCGCGACTGGGAGCAGCAGGAGCGGCTGCGCGGCACGAATGCGACTTCGCCGATGGAGGAGGCCAATTATCACTCCGCGCTCGTCAGCGCCCAGGCGATGCTGGAGATGCGTCAACAGGAACTGGTTGAGGCGGAGGCGGTGCTGCAGTCGGCGCAAGAAGACCTGCGCAAAACGGTGATTCGTGCGCCCTTGAGTGGCGTGGTCGCGCAGCGCTTTGCCAAGCAGGGCGAAGTGGTGATCACGGGCACGATGAACAACCCCGGTACGCGCATCATGGTCATCACGGATCTGTCGCGGATGCAGGTGCGCTGCCGGATCGACGAGGCGGATGCCGCGCAGGTGGCGGCGGAGCAGCCCGCCCGCATCTATCTGCAATCCGACACGCGCCGCAGCATCGCGGGGAGCGTGCTGCGCGTGGGGACGAAAGGCACCAAGCCGCAAGGGCGCGATGTCGTCACCTTCGAGACGCTGGTGCTCATCACGGGCGCGGATGCGCGGGTCAAGCCCGGCATGACGGCCAATGTCGAAATCGAAGTGGCCCGGCGGGACGACGCACTGGCCGTTCCCGTGCAGGCGGTGGTGTACCGCAAGCGACGGGATGTGCCGGCGGAACTGCTGCAGCAGCTCGACATGCCGACGGAACCGGCCGCGCCCGGCTCGCGGCAGGCCCAGGCCGAGTATCTGCGGCTGGTGTTCTGCGCCGTGGACGGCAAGGCGAAGCCGCATCTCGTGCAGACCGGCATCAATGACGCCACGCACGTGGAGATCAGCAGCGGTCTGGCCGTGGAGGACACGATCATCACTGGGCCGTATCGCAGTCTGGACCAGTTGCAGCTGGGCTCGGCCCTGAAGGTGCCGCCCAAGCCGGCCGGCCCGGCCCCGGCCGTGGCGGGCGCGGATGCGCGGCCGGCGGAGACCGCGGCGACGACGTCGGCGCCAACCAGCGCCCCCAGCCAGACGGACTCGAGTGACGAGGCGGCGAGCGCCGCGGCGCCGACCTCGGCCCCGAGCGATACCGCGCAGGCCAGTGCCGGGAGCCGGCCATGATCGTACGGACGAGGCCGGCGGCCGCGCCGGTGATCGAGTTGGTCGACCTGCACAAGGTGTACCGGGTGGGCACGGAGCTGGTGCGCGCGCTGCGGGGTGTGTCGCTGGCGATCCACGAGAACGAGTACGTGGCCATTATGGGGCAGTCGGGTAGCGGCAAGAGCACGCTCATGAACATTCTGGGCTGCCTGGACGTGCTAAGCGAGGGCACGTACCACCTGCGCGGGCAGGATGTGTCGAAGCTGTCACAGACGAAGCTGGCCAAGATTCGCGGGCGGCAGATCGGGTTCGTGTTCCAGTCGTTTGAGCTCTTGGGCCGGACGACGGCGCTGAAGAACGTCGAGCTGCCGCTGACGTACACACGGGCGCGGCACCGGCGGCAGCGCGCGCTGGAGGCCCTCCAGCGGGTGAGTCTGCTGGACCGCGCGCATCATCATCCCAATCAGCTTTCGGGCGGGCAGAAGCAGCGGGTGGCGATTGCACGGGCGCTGGCGCAGCAGCCGGCGCTGATCTTGGCGGACGAGCCGACGGGGAACTTGGATTCGGCGACGGGCGAGGAGATCATGGTGATCTTCGACCGGCTGCACGCGGAGGGGCAGACGATCGTGATCGTCACGCACGAGGACGACATTGCGCGGCACTGTCAGCGCGTGATCCGCCTGCGCGACGGGCGGGTCGTGTACGACGGTTCGCCGGAAGGGGCCCGGGTAGCGAACACCGCGACGCCGGGGGCGGCGGCCCAGGAGGCGCTGGCGCCGGTATGAAAGCCCTGGCCACGATGACGAGCGCACTGCTGTATGTTCCCGATCTGATCGGGGGCATCGCGGACAACATCGCGACGGCGCTCGTGCAGATCTGGGCGAACAAGGCGCGCTCGCTCTTGACCGTGCTGGGCATCATCATTGCGGTGACCTCGATCATCACGGTGGTGGCGATGGTGGAGGGGTTCGGCGAGTACGTCACCGGTTTTCTGCGCGGGCTGGGGACGAACATGATGGTCGTTTACCCCGACGCGCTGCGCAGCCCGCGCGGCGAATTCCTGCGGCGCGCGGAGATGACGATCGAGGACATTCGAGCGGTCGACGCGTACGCCACGGCCGTGCGGCGCACCTCGCCGGTCGTGTGGATGAACGCGACGATCGAGTACGGGCGGCAGCAGCAGACGGGCGTGCAACTGCGCGGTACGAACGAGATGTTCCAGGCGATCCGCAACTTTTACGTGGACGCGGGGCGGTTTTACGGGGCGGTGGATGTGGAGAGTGGGGCGCCGGTGTGCGTGCTGGGCCGCGAGGTGCTGCGGAAGCTGGAGTGCGATGAGAGCATCGTGGGGGACTATGCGCACATCGACGGGCAGCGGTTTCAGGTAATCGGCCTGCTGGAGTCCAAGGGCAGCTTCATGGGCGACAACCAGGACGAGATGATTCTCATCCCCTGGACGACGGGCGTGAAGATGTACCCGTTCACCCGGAACTACCTCGGCTTCTACGTGGAGGCAGTGCAGGAAGCGCAAATTCCCGAGGCGGAGGGGCAACTCATCCGGGTGCTGCGGCAGCAGCACGGGCTGAAAGCGGGGGACAAGAACGACTTCGGGATTTTCAAGCAGGACCAGGTGCTGCAGGAATTCCACAAGGTGCGTGTGATCGCGACGAGCGTGCTGGCGGGCATCGTCAGCATCTCGCTGCTGGTCGGCGGGATCGGGATCATGAACGTGATGCTGGTCTCGGTAACGGAGCGGACGCGCGAGATCGGCTTGCGCAAGAGCGTGGGCGCGCACCGGCGCGACATCCTGCTGCAATTCCTGACCGAGGCGGTGGTGCTGAGCACGGTGGGCGGCGCGATCGGCATCGCGCTGGGCTATGGCATCAGCTACCTCGCCTCGCTGCACCCGAGCATGGTGCCGGTGAAGGTGCCCTTGTGGTCGGTCGCGCTGGCCCTGGGCTTCAGTGCCGGCGTGGGCATCTTCTTCGGGCTCATTCCGGCCTTCAAGGCGGCCATCATTCACCCGATTGACGCGCTACGGCACGAGTAGCGGCGGCGGCGGCGCGGGTCTGCTCCTCGGTCGGGTCGGCGCCCCAGCGCTTCGCGGAGAAGCCGCGCGCGACCAGCCAACCCAGGAGCACGCCCACCGCGGTCAGTATCAGGCCCAGCCCGCGGCGGGGCATGAACAGGGGGGCACCGAGGGCATCGCCGACAATCAGCAGCTGGCTGCCGAACAGGAAGCACAGGATGGCAATCGTCGACAGCACCCAGCCGCGGAAAGCCCGGGTCGTGAAGGGCGAGTGGCAGCGGAACGTCGGGTCGGTGCGGCGAATCTCGGCTTCGATGTGGCGCCACCCGGGGCCGCCGGGTTGCACCTGGCGGTAGAACGCGATGAGGCGGTCGCGGGCCACGGGGGCGGTGAGGAAGGTGACGAGCAGCGCGATGCCCACGGAGTAGGGCACCAGGTAGAGCAGGTTCAGGGGGAGGGGCTGATCGAATTTCGCGAAGAGATCGGGCCAGAGCCACTGGGCCAGCGGATACGCGACCAAGGCCGCCAGGCACGCGATCTCGCTCCAAGCGCTGATCCGCCACCAGAACCAGCGCAGCAGGTAGATCACGCCGATGCCGGCGCTGATCGTGCCGAGGAAGAACCACGCCCCGGCGATCGACTGGTAGAAGAGGCTGACGACCAGTCCGATCAACGTCGTGGCGACGGTGGCGATCTGCGACACGATGACGTAATGCCGTTCGGACGCGTGGCGGCACAGGAACGGGCGGTACAGATCGTTCAGCAGATACGACGCGCCGACATTGAGTTGCGTGGCAATCGTTGACATGTAGGCCGCGAGGAAGGCGGCCAGCATTAAGCCGAGCAGGCCCGTGGGCAGGACGGCCAGCATCACGCGGATGTAACCGTCTTCGGCGATGGCGTCCGGGGGAAACTGCTGGGTGACCTGATCCTTGACGAACGGGAACATGACGGCGGCCGCGAAGCCGACGATGATCCACGGCCACATGCGCAGGCAGTAGTGGGCGACGGCGAACCAGAGATAGCCGAGGGCGGCGTGACGTTCGTTCCGCGCGGCGAGCATGCGCTGGGCGAAGTAATAGCCACCGTCGGAGAACTGGCTGGCGAAGGAGTACAGCAGGATGAAGACCAGGAAGTGGGACCAGGGCATCAGGGTGAGGTCGCCGGCGCCGGTAGCCGGGAGCATGCCGACCATGCCGCGGGCGCGCGGCGTGCTGTAGATGTCGGCCATCTGGCGCAGCGTGGCGTCCAGCCCGCCGAGCTTGTCCACCGCGATGTAGGCCAGCGCGATGCAGCCGGCCATCGCGATCCAGAACTGGATGAAGTCGGTGACGAGCACACCCCACAAGCCTGAGATCACGGTGTAGATGCTGACGATCACGAACAAGAGTAGCAGGATGCGCAGCTTGTTCACGCCCGCGATGGCCTGGTCGACGCTGTAGAGCAGGGACAGGGCGGCGGGGGGCTGGGGGGTGGCGGTGGTCGAGGTCGACGCGTGCAGGCTGTTCCACAGGCCGGTGAGCTCGGATTCCCGGTCGCCCAGGTTCAGCCGTGTGAGCAGCGGACCGGCCTGCTCGGCGGCGGCGTAGGCGCGGAGGGCCACGAGCTCCTCGTCGGTGGGGCGACTGGGCGGCGGCGGCGTCACTTTGTCGCCGGCGGCGAGCCGGGCGGCCAGCGTGACGCGTTCATCGATGTATCTGAAGCGGCGGAAGATCTGCGCGACGTCGCGCAGGACGCCCGTGCGGGCGGGGCACTCCAGCAGGTGCCAGTCGTCATAGTACAGCTTGAGCGGGTCGAGGCGCCCGCCGCGCATGGCCGCGCGGACGGCGGGGTCAAGCTCACTCGAAAGCGGCGTGTGGAGATAGGTGGCCAGCATGGCCTCGTCGACGCCGGCGACCCGTGGGATGTTGGGCAGGGTGAGCTGGATGATTTTGGTCATGGCCAAGTTGACCCAGCCCATGATGAGGCTGCCATAAACCAGCGAGAAGAACAGGGCCTTGAAGCCGCGGAGAACGGCGGCGGACCGGCCGGAGTACCGCAGGTTGACGAGCTCGGCGTCGGTGACGAGGTTGGCGCGGCGCCAGAGGGCGGCGATGAAGAACACGCCGAGCATGGTCACGGGCACCTGGCACCACCAGAACCAATTCTGGGCGACGCCCTTCGTCACGACCCAGCCGGCCAGCGTGAGCGGCGTATCGGCGGCGAAGGTGGTCGCGACCATCGACGTGCCGAGCAGCCACCAGGGCGTGGCGCCGCCGGAGGTGAAGTACTCGCGGACGCTCTTGCGCCCGCGGCGACTCCAGGCCACGCCGATGGCGAAAGACAGAACGATGAAGCCGACGATGATCAGCCAGTCGAGCGCGGCAAGTTGCGGGACGATGTCGGGCATGCCAGCTCCAGGCGCCGGGGTGGCGCTACTTGTCCAGAGTCTTCCGCAGGACCGCGAACTCCCGCGTCACGTGCAAGCCGAAACGATCGTAGAAGTGCCGGGCCCGCTCGTCGGCCCAGTTGAACCAGACGGTGCGGCCGTCGGCGGCGCGGATGCGGCGGACGGCTTCAGTGAAGAGCTTCGCGCCGACGCGCTGCTGCCGTATTGCGGGGTCGACACCGAACGGGCCAAAGTGCTCGCCACTCCACTGGCAGTAGCCGACGAGGCGGTCACCGCGGCGGGCGATGAGCATCTCGCCCAGCCCGCCGGCACGGACCTTTTCGCGGGCCGCGAGATTCCACGAGCCCGGCAGGCCGGTGGCGAGGAACTCGAAGAACTCCGTGAGGTACTTGGGCGTCAGTGGCTCGACGCGGATCTCGGGGCCGGTCTCCCAGGCCCACTTTGCGAAAGCGGCGACGTCGAAGTCGACCACGGCGCGGGACATCGAGAAGCCGTGCTGGTCGACGACGAAGCCGTGTTTCTCGAGTAGCGCGCGAGCGGGAGCCTGGGTCTTTGTGTCCACGCCGGGAAAGAGCGAGCCGGGGGCCGAGGTCGGCGTGCCGCAGACCCAAACGCGGCGGCGGTGATGGCGGGTGAAGTAGTCCAGGGCTGCCTGCAGGAGGGCAGTGCCGCTGCCGCGACGCTGGGCGGCGGGGTCGACGGCGAAATAGGGCATCCAGCCGTCCTCGGGCTCCAGACCGAGGCGGTCATTGGGGTGGCGGCGAATGATGGCCCGGAGGAAGCCGACGACCTGTCCGTGGCGCACGGCCACGAGGAAGCCCGAGTCGGCGCCGGGCCAATAGTCGGGGTCGGCCAGGACGATGCGTGCGAAGCGCTCGAGGGTGAGGGGGTTCTGAGTCAGGGCTCGATTCCAGACCGCGACCAGCGTGGGGAGGTCGGCGTCCGCCAGCGGTCGAATCTCGATGGAGTTCATGCGACCATCTCGCTTGTGTTGTGCGGCCGTCCGCAGCGTCCGCGGCGCTAGAAGATGAGCACCGGTTCGCTGTCGATCGGGAAGAAGTCCACCTTGCGCTTGCGGGAAATCGGGGGCAAAGCGACGGTGACGCCGTACTTCACGCCGACTTCGGCGCCGCGCTTGGCCGCCAGGCCCGAGTAGTAGTGCAGGTAGTCGAAGGAGATTTCGCCGCGCAGCAACTGGTGCTCGCGGCAGGCGGCTTGCCAGGTGTCGAACACGCCGGTCACGTCGACCCACAGGTCGGGGGTGTACTCCTCGAGGTCTTCCCAGTTCTCCAGGTAGTACAGGCCGCGGATGAGGTGGGCGGGCTGCGAACGCTTGATGTCCGGCAGAGCCGCCAGGAACCCGCCTTCCATGGTGAGCTGGTACGCGGCGCGATGGTCGCGGTGGAATGAGCCGCGCCAGTGCGTGAGCACGATGTCGGGCTTGAGCTTACGGACGAGATCACAGACCTCGTGGATCGTATTCTGATCCGCGTGCAGCTCGCCGTCGGGATGGTCGAGCACGATGCACTCGCCCGCGCCGAGCTTCTTGGCGGCCGCCTGCGCCTCTTTGACGCGCTGCTGACGGTAGGCGGCGGCATCCATCCGCGGATTGCCGCGCTCGCCGGCCGTGAGATGCAGCATCGTGGCGCGGTGCCCGGCCGCGGTGTACTTCGCGACCAGCAGGCCGGCGGTGATTTCCGCGTCGCCGATATGCGCGCCGATGGCGAGGATGTGCTTGTTGCTGCTCATGCTGTGCCACTCCTTCAACCTCGCGTGGCGGCCGTCGCGCCCCAGCGGCTGCGGCGGCCTGCCGCGCGACCCAAGATTTAGTGTGTCCGTCCGTACCACTCCCACAAGGCCGTGAAGGCGAACCAGCCGACGCTCAGGCCCAGCGCCCATTTCCACAGGCCGGGCCACGCTTTCAGGCCGATCCAGGGCCCCGGCGCATCGGCGACGGTGTGGACCGTCAGGTTTGTTAAGCGCGCCGGGTCGGGTGCCGGCTCAAACCGACTGAGGATAAGCGTAGCGGCCACAGCGTAGGCGCAGGACAGGAAGCCGCGATAGGCGAAGTTCATGCGGGCCAGCCACGCCAGGGGACTGTCCGGGGCGCTGCGCTCGCCGACCATGCTCCAGGCGTGCAAGCCGATGGACAGCGCGAGGGCCGTCACCATGGCGACAAAGGCGGCGCGGGCGGTTGCGCGGCGGGAGAACATGCCAACGACGTACAGTGCGACGACCACGCCCATGAGGTCGCCGAAGAACTCCTGCACGAACGTGACGGCCGACTGGCGGCTGATGACCACGGGGATCAGCGCCAAGGCGATGAGCATGGCCACGGCTTCAAGGACGCGCGTGACGAGCTTGATTTCGGAGTCGCGGGCCTGTGGCCGCCAGAAACGCAGGTAGAGGTCCTGGGTGATGAGCGTGCTGGAGGCGGTGAGGAGACCGTCGGCGGACGAAAGCAGAGCCGCCATCATGCCGGCGACGAGCAGCCCGCGGGCACCGACCGGAAAGAGGTTCAGCATCACCCACATGTAGCTTTCGTCGGCCTTCACTGCGGGGTGCAGCTTGCGCATGGCGGCGCCGACCGCGAAGGTCGCAAAGCAGGCGATGTTGGCGAGAACCGCCAGGAAGAGCAGACTCTTCTGGGCGTCGCGTTCGCTGCGGGACGCGAGCAGGCGTTGGACCATGCCGAAATTGCATGCAATCCACGACAGGCCAGCGACGGTACCCCAGAGGACGATGGCCGGCCCGGCGAAGAAGACGGGGGAGTCGGGCCGCGCGTCCAGAGGGGGCAGCAGACTGCCGACGGGCACGCCCGCGTCGCCGCAGTCCTTGATGGCGGCCAAAGCGCCGAGGCCGCCGAGTTCGGCGACGATCCGCCAGGTGACGACAAGCAGCGTGACCAGCAGGATCGCGCCTTGGTACACGTCGAGCACGAGAACGGTGCGCAGGCCGCCCGCGATCACGTAGAACGTGCACACGACGGCAATGGCGCCGACGCTGACCGGCAGCGGCCAGCCGAGCATGCGCGTGATGAGCAGCGCGCCGAGGTACACCGCGCTGGTCAGGATGATCACGAGGATGACGGCCATGAGCACCGAGAACAGCGCGCGGCATTGGGCGTTGAAGCGCCGCTCCAGGTACTCCGGTGTCGTGACGATCCGCGTGCGCCAATAGATCGGCACGAGAAACATGGCCGCGATCCAACTCGTGAACCAGATGTGGACCGCGATCCACTGCGACAGATACAACCCCCACAGGAAGCCGACGCCGGCCATGCCCATGTACGTCGGGTCGACGGCGAAGGCGAGGAGCGTCAGGCCGGTCTGCCGCCAGGTGAAAGTGCGGCCGCCGGTGATGAACTCGGACGTCGCGCGGCGGGCGAAGTGGCGGGCAACGAGCGCCCCGGCCACAAACACCAGCAGGAAGTAGCCGGCGACGATCAGCGAGTCCGGGGTGGTCAGGGCGCTGAGCGCGGCCCGAAGCGCTTCGCTCACAGGTGACTCCCTTGGCTAGAGCGCGGCGCGCAGAATCGCGAAATGCCGCTGCGGACGCAGGCCGTAGCGGCCGTAGAAGCGGGCGGCCGCCTCGTCGGCCCAATTGAACCAGACGGTGCGGCCGTCGGCGGCGCGGATGCGGCGGACGGCCTCGACGAAGAGCTTGGCGCCGATGCCCTGACTGCGGACCTGGGCGGTCACGCCGAAGGGGCCGAAGTGCTCGCCTTCCCACTGGCAGTAGCCGACGATGGTCTCGCCGTGCAGGGCGATGAGCACCTCGTGCAGGGCGCCGGCGCGAAGCTTCGCGCGGGCGGCCATGTTCCAGTCGCCGGGGAACGCGGTGGCCATGAAGTCCAGGAATTGCTGGACGCGGTCGAGTTCGAGCGGCTGGACGCGGATGTCCTGGCCGGTGCGCCAGGCTTGTTCGTGAAACTGCTCGACGTCGAAGTCGACGACTTCGCGGGACATGGAGACCGGCTCGTGGTCGATCGTGAAGCCGTGCTTCTGGAAGAGCGCGAGGGCGCCGGCGTAGAGATCCTTGTCGACACCGGGGAAGACGTAGCCCGGGGCCGAGCCGGTGTTGCCGCAAACCCAGCATTCCTTGCGGCCGGCGGCGCGGAGATAGGTCAGGGCGCGGTCGAGCAAGGTGGTGCCGATGCGCTGGCGCTGGTGTGCGGGATCGACGGCGAGGACGGGAATCCAGCCGCGCTCGGGCTCGATCCCCACGCGATCGTTGGGCCAGCGCCGGATGATCGCGCGGGCAAAGCCGACGACAGCGCCACCGCGCTCGGCGACGAAGAAGCCGGAGTCGTCGCCCGGCCAATAGTCGGGGTCGCCAAAGAGCCACGTTACGAAGCGGCCGAGGTTCGTCGGATCGCGTAGCAGCGCGCGGTTCCAGATGTCTACGACCCGCTCCAGATCGGCACTGCGCAAGGTACGAATCGAGACGTGTGACATGGGGGCCTCATTTCTCCGCCAGGACTTCGTGCACGATGCGCGTCAGCGCCGCGCTGCATTCGGGCCGCGGTACGTAGCGCAGGTCTTCCGGTTGAATCGCGAACTCGCCGGGTTGCGACGTTAAGACGGCATCGCCGGCGCCCTCGTCCCAGATCATCTTGCGCTGGTCGCGCCAGTTGCGCAGTGCGGCGCGAATGCCTGCCTCGTCGCCCGTGACCCACAGCCAGTACAGCAGGCCGCGCGGGTTGCCGCGCCAGCCAATTAAAACCTGCTTCGCGTAGAAGCCGGTGTCGGCTTTCATGGCGTCGGTCAGCTTGGTCCAGTCGCCGCCCGGCGGCTCCGGCAGGACGGATTTGTCCCACGCACCCTGGCCGATCCAGCGGCGCGTGTAGCCCTCGAGCCAGAAATAACGCTGAATGCCGTACGGCCCGCGCCGCCCGTACTTGGTGTACGCCTCCTCGATATAGTCGGCGATCATGCGGACCTGGATCTCGGGGTGATCGCGGCAGAAGGCGTAGACCTGGGCGTCGGGCCAGTCGGGCTGCACGCCGTAGGGCAGCCCGTACTTCGTCTTGACGTTCGTCACGGTGATCTGCCAGGGGCCGATCGTGGTCTGGCCGATCATGTCCTTCGTCTCGGCCGCGGTCGTCTTGCCCCAGCGGCGCTCAGGCTGGTTGAAGAGGCCGCCGCCCTCCTGGATCGCCTCGGTCCAGAGGTCTTCGAGGCTGACCTGCGGCCAGCGCCCGGCCGCGTGACCTTCCTGGAGGACGCGATAGGCGACGTCGAGGACGATCTTCCCGCCGGGGCCGTACGGCTCGCTGTGGGCGAGGATGGCCTGGTAGCGGTGGTCGAGCGTGGGGCCCGCGGGCGCGACGGGATGCAGGGCGGTAGTCTGACAGCCCGTACACATTGTGGTGAACAGCAGGGTCGCGAGCAGTCGTTTCAGAAGCGAGACGCGCGATGGGATGTGCATACCGACCTCCGCAGGTGTCAGGCGCCCATTGAGCCGAAGGGGGGTGGGATTGTCAACCCGCGCGGCGCGGTACACTGCGCGGTGTCGGTGGGAGGGGCACGCGGGGTGCGTGCGCCAGCCGACAGCAAGGGAGTGTCCATGACGCCGAATCTCACGCGCGTGATGCTGTCGCTGGCGCTGCTGATCCTGTCGGTGTTCACTTGGCTGGGAGTTGTCGTCCTCACATACCGGTCGAACTCCAGCAACGCAGCTTTCCTGGCCGCTGATCTGGCTACGGCGGGGTTCGTTGCGTTGGGCTGGCTGGCGATCTGGCGCCGCGCGGTGTCGTGGATGCGGGCGCGGGTGATCTGGACGTCTGTCGTACTGATCCTCGCGGTTCTCGCGGCGATGGGCGCATATGGTGCAGTGTGTGCCGCGGTTCGGGAAACAGACGTCGCATTAGTGATGGCCGTGCTCACCTGGGGCGCGGCGTGGATCGCCGGTACGGCTATCATATGGCGGGAGACGGCCGCGGAGCGCGCGGCGCGCGGGGCGAACGGGGAGCCGGGCGGCCCCATGTGCCTGAATTGCGGGTACAGCATGAAGGGACTGCACGAAGCCCGTTGTCCCGAGTGCGGGCGGCAATATACGTTGGACGAATTGTTGGCGGCGCAGCGACCACGCGATCCGCTGGAGCCGCGGTGAGCGGACGGTGGGTGGAGCGGGCGGCAGGTTGCGGCAATCCGTCGCTGGGGGCTGGTGACGGGGGGCGAGGTCCTTCTGCTCGCGCAACCTGCCCTACGTCGTGCCTGCCCCGTTTGACGTGGGACTTCCGCGGATACGGCCTGGCGCGTGGGAACTTGTCGGGGCAGGCTCCTGCCACCCGGACGCTCGGTTCCCGGCGGGGTACGATGGTCTTCTGAACCCAGGAGGCCGACCATGTCGAACAACTCGCATGTCCAGTGGCCGCACCTTGCGGCCGCGATCATCATCTCGACTGTCATCCTGTGCAGCGGCGTCCAATCGGCGTGGTGCGATGATCGAGCATCTGTCGGTGTAACCACGACAGCGCCAAGTACGCGTCCGGTGACGAGCACGCGTCCGGCGGCGAGCGCGCCGGCCAGCCGGCCGACCAGCAGTTCGCAGCCGGCGCTCGACGGACCGCAATGGTGGAAGGGCGTGTGCGATACGCCGGGCACGCCGCTCGAATTCGTCGTGGTCTTTCGCGCCGGAGATGACGGGCAGTTGCGGGCGACGATTGATATCCCCGCGCAAGGCGCGAAGGCGCTGCCACTCAGCGCGGTCGAGTTGAGCGCGACGCGGATTCACTTCAGCATCGCGGGTGCGGGGGCCGAGTTCGAGTTGACGCGCGCGGAGCAGGGGGACCACGCGAAGGGGGAGTTGCGCCAACATGGCGCGACGATCCCGGTGCGCATGGAACGCACGACCGAAGACGGGGCCGCGGCCGTCGGACCGGTGCGCCCGCAGAATCCGAAGCCACCGTTCCCCTACACAGCGCGAGAGGTGACGTACGAGAATACGGAAGACCGTGTGAAGCTGGCGGGCACGTTGACGATCCCGCCCGGTCCGGGCCCGCATCCCGCCGTGGTGTTGATCACAGGTTCCGGGGCCCAGGATCGCGATGAGACGATCTTCGGACATAAGCCGTTTCTCGTCTGGGCGGACCATCTTTCGCGACACGGCATCGCGGTGTTGCGCAGCGACGATCGCGGTGTCGGTGGCTCGACGGGCGACATCGCGAACGCGACCACCGAGGCCTTCGCACGCGACGCCTTGGCAGCGGTCGCGTTTCTGAAGCAGCAGCCGGAGATCGATGCGCGGCGAATCGGGCTGATCGGGCACAGCGAGGGCGGGATTGTGGCGCCACTGGCGGCAGCACAAGCGACGGATATTGTGGCGATCGTATTGCTGGCGGGCAGCGGAGTGCCGGGCGACGAGTTGTTGGGCCTGCAGATGCGCGCGTTGCTGCGCGCCGCGGGACGAACCAGCGAGCAGATCGACCAGCAGGTAGAGGCACAGCAAGCCATGCTCCGCGTCGTGCGTGACGGCGGGAGCGACGAGGAACTGCAGGCGGGCTTGCGCGAGCTGGTGCGCGTCCAACTGACGCAAGCCAGCGGCAGCAATGCGCCAAGCGAGGACGCGCTCAGCGCGACCGTGGCCCAGGCGCTGCCGGGCGTGCGTTCGCTTTGGATGCGCTCCTTCGTGCGCTGCGATCCCCGCGCCGCCTTGCGGAAGGTGAAGTGTCCGGTGCTGGCGCTGGGTGGCGCGCTCGACCTGCAGGTGCCGCCGCAGGAGAACCTGCCGCAGATTGAGGCGGCGCTGCGGGCGGGTGGCAACGAGCACGCGACGGCGCGTGAACTGCCGGGACTGAATCACCTGCTGCAGGAGGCGAAGACGGGGAGCGTCGGGGAATATGCCGCGATCACGCAGACGATCGCTCCGGCGGCGCTCGACACCGTCACGGACTGGCTGCGCGAGCAGTTCCGGCTGCAGGACTAGCTTGACGGTGACCCGCGTGCCGGGGGTCGAGACGCCCGGAAAGGCACGAAATTACCGCGTCGTGCGCGGGTGCGGCGCGGTACAATGGCATCGCAGGGTTCGGCAGCGGAGCCGGGCCGGTTGCCTGAATCGCGTTGGTCTGGGGGCGAGTTCGGGCTTTCACTTCTTTCTGGTCGCGAGGTGCGTCATGTGCGCTCTGTGGAAACTCACCGTGCTGACTGTGCTGGCTGCGTGTCTGCCTGCGGTGGCCGGAGCCGCGGACCGCGACGGCGACGGTGTCGACGACAGCGTCGACGTCTGTCCCAACACGCCGCCCGGCGTGCTCGTGGACGCCCAGGGCCGGCCGCGCGGCGACCTGGATGGCGACTGCGACGTGGACCTGGATGACTTCGAGCTGTTCCAGGCGAGCTACACGGGGCCCATGTATCCGCCCGAGATCTGCAACGACGGCCTCGACAACGACCTGGACGGACTGACCGACTGCGCGGACGTGGACGACTGCCCGCTGGGTGCGGGTTGCGGGGCGCACGCCGCCTGCGGCGCGGCCGCAAGCTGCGAATGCGACTCCGGCTGGGCGGATTGCGACGATTGGCCGGGCAACGGCTGCGAGACCGACCTGCAGACGAGCCCGGAGCATTGCGGCGACTGCGGGGTGGCGTGCACTCCGGGGCCGAACGTGACGGCGACGAGTTGCGTGAACGGCGAGTGCGTCATTGCTGCCTGTGCGTCGGGCTACCGCGACTGCAACGGACTGTACACTGACGGCTGCGAGGTGAACACGAACACGAGCACGCAGAACTGCGGCGCGTGCGGGGTGGTTTGTCATCCCGGGCCGAACGTCGTCGCGGTGGCTTGTGTGAACGGGAACTGCCGCATCGCGGCTTGCGCGCCGGGCTACGCCGACTGCGACTACAACTACACCAACGGTTGCGAGGTCAGCATTGCGACGGACGTGCACAACTGCGGCTTGTGCGGTCGAATCTGCGGCTCCGTGCCGAACGCGACCTCGGTGGGCTGCGTCAACGGGGAATGCCGGGTTCTGGCCTGTGCGCCGGGTTACGCGGACTGCGATCTCGTCTACTCCAATGGTTGCGAGGTGAACACGAATACCTCCCTGACGCACTGCGGCTCGTGCGGCCATGCCTGCACGCCCCCACCGCACGTGGCGACCACGAGCTGCACGGCCGGTCAGTGCGTCATCGAGACCTGCGCGTCCGGCTGGGCGGATTGCAACGGGCAGTATGCGGACGGCTGCGAGGTCAGCCTGGACAACTCGCCGGCCTGCGCCGGCGCCACATCGCTGCCGAACGTGTCCGGCGACCAGAGCTGCATGCCCTTTGGCAGTGCCAGCGGCCGGGGCGAAGCCTGGTATCGCGTCTGGGTCATGGAGACGGACACGAGCCCCCTGGTCGGGCATACACTGTACTTCGATGCCATGCTGCAGAACCCGAGCGGAATGGACTACGACCTGTACCTGTATGACGGCTGCAATGGCAACCTGCTCGATTCGTCGACCCAGGGAGCCGGGCAGCCGGAGGACGTCGGGTTCACCTGGTCGGACAACCTCGCCAGCCTCGATCACCGGGAGTTTTGGATCGAAATCCGCTACTACGGCGGCAGCGCCTGCGGCACGTGGTACCTGGGAACCTATGGCGGTTGCTCGCCGTAAGGCGGCTGTGCTGACGCGGACGGAGCTGCCGGCGCCGCGGTGCGCTCACCAGATCCCGGGCAATACCCGGTACCGCACGCGCTGGGCGTACGGGCCGTAGCCGTCGAGTTGTGCGTGCAGGAAGCGGTCTTCAATCACCGCACGTCGGAGGATCAGACCGGCCGCGACCACTCCGCACAGGGTCGCCCACCATGAACCCAGGGCGAGGCCCGAACCCAGGAGGGTCAGCAGCGAGCCGGCGTAGCCGGGGTGGCGGATGTGTGCGTAGGGGCCGGCCGTGATCAGGTGGTGCCCGCGCTCCGATTGGATCCGCACGACGGGGGAGAAGAAGCGGTTTACATGCACGGCCCAGGAGGACAGCGCGTAGCCGCTCGTGACGAGCGCCAGGCCGAGGTACTGGACTGCAATGGGCACGTGGGACCAGCCATAGCGTCCGGCGTCCAGGCCGGCAAGGATGAGCAGGGCCGCGAAAACGGGGAGAATCGTCAGCCGCAGGCCGCGATCGACGCCGCCGGGGCCGGGATGAATGCGTTCCTGCATGAGCTCGGGGTCGATGCGGGTCAGCATGATGACCCAGAACATCACGACGATGCCCAAGAAGGCCCAGAAGAAGGGCAGGTCCAGGCGACCGGCGCCCGCGAACGGCAGAGCGACGCTGATGCCGAGGAAGAGCACCGCACGGAGGAGGACGCTGAGGTTCATGAAAGATTCCTGGGGGCTCTGCGGGACGCTCGAGTCCTCCGGTGCGGTGGCCGGTGGCGTACGATTGCGGCCGGGGAGTGGCGGTCAGGCGGTCTGCCGCGGCAGGCGCAGGCGGAAGGTCGTGCCGGCCTGCGGCGACGTGGTGAAACTCACCTTGCCTCGCAGGAGCGCCTCGCCCAGGAGTTTCATGGTATACGTGCCCAGCCCGCGACCACCGCCGGGCTTCGTGCTGAAGTAGCGCTGGAACACGCGCGGTACGGTCGCGTCCGGAATGGCGCCGCGATTCCAGACGTGAAACTCGATCGTGTCCACGTCCGCCGTGGCGCCGAGGCGGACCTCATCGCCCGCCTGTCCCGCCTCGAAGGCGTTGACGACCATGTTCGTCAGGACGCGCAGCAGCAGGGTTTGGTCGGTCGGGAAAGGGATGTCGGCGTCCGAGCCCAGGGGCTGGCGCGTCAGAGTTTGGCCACGTCCGGCCGGATGGCGGCGCAGGAGGTCGGCGAGTTCATCGAGGACTTGGCTGGGATAGCACGGCTCCAGATCGACGCGGGCCTTCTCCGGGTGGTCCTGCGCGAGCAGCCGTTGGATCCGGACTTCGCGGGTCAGCAGGATGGCGGCGCGGTGAATGCTGTTGAGCATTTCGGGGCGCGGCGGCGTTTGCTGGTCCTTGAGCAACTCGGCGGTGGGCAGGAGGACCATCAAGAGGTTGCTGATGTCATGCAGGAAAGTGCGCTCCAGTGCGATGCGGCGCTGCTCGTCGCTCTGGTCGCGGAGGCACACGAGCAGCAGGTTCTCCCCCAGGAACGGGAACGGGCTGCAGCGCACGAGGAAGTCCTGATCCCGGCGGACGCCGCCCCGCGCGTAGGTCAGGACGCATTCGCGCTCCTGCGGCTGGCCGGTCTGCTGCGCCGCGACCATGGCGATGGCGGCCCCGCAGGTGGCGCACACGCGACTCGTGCCGCAGCCGCCCGCGTGCTCGTGAGCGTGGACGCACTCCAGGACCTCGCCAGGTCGCAGGCCGAGGAGGCTCATCGGCTGGTCGGCTCCGAGTGCTTCGAGAAGGGCGTGATTGACGGCGACAATCTGCCGGGTGTGGCTGACTACACAGACCCATCCGCCCACGAGACCCAGGATCGTGTCCACGATCGGGCTGTTGGTAATCTCCTGGATCAGCCGCTCCAAGTCGGTCGGCGTCAGGCGCTCGGCCGGGGCAAAGTAAGTCGAGGGAGTCTGCTGCGGATGCGGGTTCTCGCGCGCCGCGGACATCGACGTCTCCTGGGGTCTGCTCACGCCGGCGACCTCGCGGAGCGTTCGCAGCCCACGGTGATTGCCCAGCAGGGGGTGGCGAACAGAACGCTCTCCGCGCCATTACAGTGCACGTGCGCGCGACCGGTTCATTCCACCCGCAGTCTAGCGGCAAGGAACGACGCCGACCAGAGCGTCGCACTCCGTGGCGCCGGGCTTACGCCGCGGGCCGGGCGGCGGTGGAGACTCCTCCCTCAATTCGATTCTTGTCAACGGACCCGCTGTGGCTACACTGCCCGTATGCGAAAGAACTTCATCCTGGATGCGAATATTCTCATCCATGATCCCTACTCGATCTTCCACTTCGCGGACAACACCGTCATCATCCCCGTTGGGGTCATCAGCGAGCTGGACCGTTTCAAAAAAGAAGTCACCGATCGGGGGTACAACGCCCGCACGGTCGTGCGGCTGCTTGACGGTCTGCGCGAATCGCGGAGCCTGTCGTCCGGGGTGGACCTGGAGAACGGCGGCCGGTTGCTCGTCTATTGCGAGCCCGAGCAGGTGCTGAGTGGCAGCTCCGGGCCGGCCGACATCGAGATACTCCGCGTGGCCCAGCAGATTCGGCTCGCCGAACCCGACGTCCCGGTCATCATCGTGACGAAGGATATCAATCTGCGCATTCGCGCGGATGCGGCCGGGCTGCGGGCCGAGGACTACGAGAGCGACCACGTGCTGTGGAGTGACGCGTCCAACGGGGACGGTGAGCTGGCCGTCATCCCCGAGCAGCTCGAGGCGTTCCGCCGCGACGGGCGCATCCCCCTCGCCGAGGGGGCGGTGCGGCGGGCGAACGAGTATCTGCTGCTGCGGCCGGGCGGGCCGGAGCGCGGCACGGCGCTGGCGCGGGTGGCCCAGGACGGCAAGGACCTCGTCGCGCTTCACGAGGTCGAGGGCGGGATGTGGGGGATCAAGCCGCGCAACAAGGAGCAGTACTACGCGATCGATGCCCTCCTCGACGAGCGGATCAACCTCGTCGCGCTGATGGGCAAGGCCGGCACGGGCAAAACGCTGCTGGCGTTGGCGGCCGCGATGCACCTGGCGTTCAAACGGAAGCTGTACCGGGGCGTGCTGGTATGCCGGCCGGTGGTGCCGGTGGGGCGGGACCTGGGGTATCTGCCGGGGGATATCGGGCAGAAGCTCGAGCCGTGGATGAAGCCGGTGGCGGACACGATCGACTACCTGCTGGACTCCGGTGGGGCCATTCGCGGGCACGCGGACGCGGCCAGCCTGATGCGGTCGGAGCTGATCGAGGTGCAGCCGCTGGCGTACATCCGCGGGCGGAGCATCGCGAAGCGCTTCGTGGTGATCGATGAGGCCCAGAACCTCACGCCGCTGGAGGTGAAGACGGTCATCACGCGCATGGGCTCGGCCGCGAAGGTGGTGCTGACGGGCGACCCGTGGCAGATCGACAATCCGTACGTGGACCGGAACAGCAACGGGTTCACGTATCTCATCAACCGGTTCCACAACGAGCCCTTGGCGGCACACGTGATGCTGCGCAAGGGCGAGCGGAGCGCGCTGGCGGAGCTGGCGGCGAATTTGTTGTAGGCCGGAACTGCTTTGATGCATTGTTGCCGCCCGTCCGGCGAATCCGTTAGCGGCCGGGGTCAGTGCCCGACTCGGCAGAAGTCGGTCGGGGCCCTTTCATCCGCACCGCGGTCTGTGGTGTCCATCCCGCAGTAGCTGCCCGCAGCCTGCCGCAGCGCTTGGCAGTCCGCCGCAGAAGGAGCGTCGGCCCCCCGTGGCCGACGTAGAGTGACGAAGACGCCGGCAAATCCAGCGTTCGCCACAGCGAGGCGGACGCCACGCGGCATATTGCGGCGGGCTGTTAGCGTGCCTCGACGGCCGCGAGCCGCATTTCGAGCGTGTCGAGGCGCGCCCGCAGCCGCTCGTTCTCAGTCCGCAAGGCCGTGAGCTCGCGGTCCCTTTCCGAGCGCAGCTCCCGAACGGCCTCGACCAGGACTCCCGTCAGGCGCCCATAGTCGACGGCGCAATAGCCCTCGGGCCCCCAGCGGGAAACCAGCTCCGGGAACTGGGCTTCGACCTCCTGCGCCAGCAGGCCGATCTCCCGGCGATGCGTGGAGCGGCCCAGCCCTTCGTAGAGCTCGTTCCATTCGAACGTGATACCCTCGATCCTGGCCAGTCGATCGAGCACGCCACGCAGCGGCCGAACGTTCTTCTTGAAGCGTTGGTCCGAAGAGACGGGGAACCCCGTCGCGTGTGCCTGGCCGGCCACGTCCAGCGGGAACGCCGGCGCGCCGGTACCGATGCCCACATTGCCACCGTTCAGGAAAGAACTCCCATCGGGATCGAGCAGGATGGACGTGGCGCCCGTGGCACCTGCACTGCTCATGTGGAACGTGATGTCATTGTCGATACCTTGTTCGTAGAAGCAGAACTCGCTCGCCCCGGCACTCGACCGCCCGCGCAGGAGCATGTGGCCGGTTCCAGGCGATGCGACCTCCAGCGCGGCCGTGGGCTGGGCCGTGCCAATGCCAACACCGCCGGAGGCCCGGATGAGGAACTGATTCGGGCCGGTGGAGGTAAACTCGGTGTCCGTGCTGTCGGCCCAGACGAACGTGCCGGCGTCACCGTCATTGTCGTCACCACCGGCGTCGGCGGCGCTGCGCACCCGCGCCTTGTACCCCGCGGCCAGGCTGTAGCGCCCGCCGGCCACATTCAGCACACCGCCCGGAACCGCGCTGGCGTAGCCCGGGGCCGCGTTCATCATGCCGCCGGCGACGGCGCCGAAGGTGCCGAGCGCCCGGTTGTCCAGGCCGCCGGCGATGACGCTGCACTCGCCGTAGGCTTCGTTCTCGTCGCCGCCGCCCACGCTGCTCTCGCTGCCGGTCGCGAGGTTGAGCATCCCGCCGCCGATCGCTGCGAGATAGCCGTCCGCGGTGTTGCTCATGCCTCCGCAGACGGTGCTGTTGTGGCCGGTCGCGCTGTTGTTGAATCCCCCGGCGACCGTGCCGGCCGCTCCGCTCGCGTGGTTTGAACCGCCGCCCGCAACAGTGCTATGGGGGCCCGTCGCCTCGTTGTACCGACCACCGCCGACGCCGGCGCCATCACCCGTGGCGTGGTTCGCTTCGCCGCCGCCGACTACGGCCCGTTGGCCCGCCGCGCTGTTCTCAACCCCGCCCCCGATCGTGGCCCCGGCGCCGGCGGCCGTATTGGCCTGCCCGCCGCTCACGGTCGCGAAGATGTTCGTGGCGCGGCCGCCAGCACCGCCGCCAATCGTGGCGCAGCGGGCATCTTGCGGATCTGCGTTCGCGTTGCCGGCCTGGTTGTCGAGGCCACCGGCGATGGTGGCATAGTGATCGCTGAGCGTGTTGGGGGCGTTGAAGCGTCCTCCCCCGCCGATCGTGGCGCCCGCAACGCCCGCGCTCACGGCGTTGAGCGCGCAGCCGCCAATCCAGTTTGGCGTCGTGCTGACCCCGTCCTCCCAGCCCGGCGCCGCCAGCACGATGCGCTGCCCGGCCACCTGGATTTGCAGCGCGGCCGCGTCGGTGGTGCCCAGGAAGTCGGTTGCGGGGTTCGTCCCCGCGTTGCCGCGGAGTTTCCAGAAGCGTCCTTCCTGGGCGTATAGGGCCACCGGCGTGGCAGTCAATTCCTGCCGCGGAACGAGCGTCACAAAGAGCCCGCTTCCAGCTGGGGCACTGACGGCGATCTCGAGCCAGCGGGCCTCGCCGACAAAGGCTGCAGGTCCGAAGTCCAGCGGCGCCGTGAACAGGCCGCCCTGCAGCGGCCAGCCGTCGAGTTGCAGCGTGGGGCCGATCCGCTCCCCGCCGACCACTGCATCCCACAGCGAGAATCGGAAATCGGCTGTGCCGTCCACGGGCACGCCGCCCTGCTTGAGTTGACCCTGGTAGGTAAACACTGTCCCGGTGTCTCCAGCGCGGGCAACCGCCACCGCCAGAATCAGAGCCAAGGTGGTGCCCCGGGCAATTTGTCGCGTGCGCATTGTTGCACCCCTTTCTGCCCGACATTCCCCCTGTTGACGTGGCCCGGCTCCGCTGCCGAGCCGTGCAGCCGGAGCATACCGCGCCCGCGTGTCGCGCGTACACGCTTTTTCGGCTCTCGTCCGGCCTCCGGGGCCGAAGGGGGTTGCCCCGGCCGGTGCGGCGCGCCTGCCGCAGCCCCGACGATGCTGCAGTGATTGTGTTTCGCGCACGCAGCGCACGCTACACTGCGGGGATGGCCGAAGCGGGAGCGGTGCTGTACGGTCACCCGTCGTGGTATCATGCGGCTAGGCGATAGTTCCGTGTACGCGGGCCGCCTCCGCGAGGAGGGCCGGCCACGTGGGCATAGCTGAGGAGTGGCGTATTAACCTGCTTAGCGACATCTTCGCCCATGAGGTCTTCCCGGCCGTTGGCTGCACCGAGCCCATCGCGTGTGCCTTTGCCTGTGCGGCGGCCGCGGAGCAGTTGCCCGGGCCGGTGGAGCGGGTGGAGCTGAGCGTCGACCCCGGCACGTTTAAGAACGGGGCGGCCGTCACGATTCCGAACAGCGGTGGGCAGCGGGGGAACGCGATTGCGGCCGCGATGGGGGCGGTGCTGGCGAAGCCGGAGTTGCGGCTGGAGATTCTTCGGGAGGTGCCGGCGGGGGTGCTGGCGCGGGCGCGGGAGCTGATTGCGGAGGGGCGGCTGACGTACCGGTGCGCGGAGGACCAGGCCGAGTTTCGCGTGGAGGTGGTGGCGACGGGCGGCGGGTCACAGGTGCGCTGCGTGCTCGCGGACGGGCACACGAACATCACGTGCCTGGAAAAGGACGGGCGGCCGGTGGCGACGGGGGTGGGCGAGGCGGACGGCGCAGGGCGGGCGTATCGGGAGTGGCTGAAGGGGGCGACGCTGGAGCAGGTGCTGCAGGCGGCGACGCGGCTGGGGCCGGAGCAGCACGCGTACATTCAGCGGGGGATCGACATGAATCTGGCGATTGCGGAGAAGGGGGTGGACCTGAAGCGGAACGCGTACCAGCTCCAGCAGATGATGAAGCAGGGGCTGATGGCGGACGACCTGTTCTACCGGGTGAAGATGAAGGTGGCGTCGGCGCTGGATGCGCGGATGGGCGGGCTGGCCGAGCCGGTGATGACGAGCGGGGGCTCGGGCAACCAGGGCGTGCTGACGTTCCTGGTGCCGTACCTGGTGGGGCGTGACCGGGAGATCGAGCTGCCGCGGATTCGCGAGAGCATCGCGGTCAGCCATGCGGTGAACTCGTACATCAAGCGGTTCACGGGGGAGCTGTCGGTGACGTGCGGGTGCGCGCTGGCGGCCAGCATCGCGGCGGCGCTCGGGCTGGTGTATCAACAGGCCGGCATCGACATGGAGAAGATGAGCTTCGCGATCGACAACATCGTGGGAGATTTGTGCGGGATCATCTGCGACGGGGCGAAGTCGGGCTGCTCGATGAAGATTGTGACCGGGGCGGACACGGCGCTGCGGTCGGCGTTCATGGCGCTGGCGGGGTACGGGGTGTCGAAGGATGACGGCGTGATCGGGCACTCGGCGGAGGAGTCGATCCGCAACCTCAGCAAGGTGTCGCTGGAGGGAATGGGGCTGGTGGACGCGACGGTGGTGCGGATCCTACAGGGGAAGATGCCGCGCCGCGGGATGGCGTGAGGGGGCGGGCGGGATACATGGCGCTGTAAACACGGCGCGCCGCCGAAACCGGACTCGTTCTCGGCGGCGCACCGGGCTGCTCAGGCTGGGTGGGCCTACACGCGCGGGGCACCCGGCTTGTTGTGCTGGATCCAGAGGTAGTACTCGCGCATCTTCAGCTCGGCGGCGGCGTCCGCGTCGACGTAGACGAGGGCGTCGGGGTGGAGTTGGAGCGCGCTGGCGGTGATCATGCTGGTCACTGGGCCTTCCACGGCCTGCGCGACGGCGTTGGCCTTCTTGCTTCCGTTGGCGAGCAGAAGCAACTGGCGGGCTTCGAGGATGGTGCCGACGCCCATGGTGATCGCGTAGACGGGGACGTCTTCCTTCTTGGCAAAGAAGCGGGCGTTGTCCTCGATAGTCTGTTTGGCCAGTGTCTTGAGGCGCGTGCGGGACATCAAGGAGCTGCCGGGCTCGTTGAAGGCGATGTGGCCGTCCGAGCCGATGCCGAGGATTTGTAGATCGATACCGCCGACTTCCTTGATGCGCCGCTCATACCAGTCGCAGAAGGAGCGGTAGTTGTTGGTGGTTCCGGAGGGAATGTACACGTTCTGCTTGGGGATGTTGACGTGCTTGAAGAAGTTCTCGTGCATGAAGTAGTGGTAGCTCTGGGAGTGCTGCGGATTGAGCCCCACGTACTCATCGAGGTTGAACGTGGTGACCTGCGAGAAATCCAGGCCCTCTTCCTTGTGCCGCCGCACCAGCTCCTGGTAGAGACCGAGCGGCGTCGAGCCGGTGGCCATGCCGAGGACGGCGTTCGGCTTCGTGTTGAGGATGTCGGCCACCTCGCGGGCGGCCTGGCGGCTCATGTCCTGGTACGTGTCACAGATCATCACTTCCATGAACGGTCCTCCTGATTTGAGATGGCAGACTCAGTTAGCGCGAAGTCACGTGCCGAGTCGAGCGGCCACTGGGGCAGGGGCGTGTGTGGCTCGCACCGCGATGCGAACTGGACGCCATGCGTGCAAGGACCGTGAACCCGGCCAGAGGTGGGCGGGCGCCTGTGCCCGCGCCGCAGCGGCAGTATAAGGGCGGCGCGTCAGGGCTCGCTACGGGGCGACGCCCGCGCGCGCTGGACCGAGGGGCCGGCGTTCATCGGTCACGAATGCCCCAGTTTTCCAAGGCGTTGCCTGGTCTGCGGATTGTTGTGGGGGCCGCGGGCGAGAAAATGGAATTAAAACGATTCTGATTGCGTCGGGCTCGCCCGACGGGGGTTGGCTGGACGAAAGGAACGCGCAGACCCAACGGGCGGCGCCGGTCATGCCAGCAATCCCCGCGCACGTGGCGTGCCTGGGCGCAAGTGCTGCGCCACATTTCAGTTCTGTGCGGAGAGTGAGGCTCGACTGCTCGATATCAGCAGTGCGGGCATAGATTTCCGGACGTTCGGGCTCCGGGTTTCTGTTGTGGTGGTGGTATGAGTGACTCCAAGAGCAGCCTGGTGGGCGGTGAGTGCGCGGACCATCTGGGGCCATGCGACTCGACTTGTCGGCAGGCGCTGCTGGAGCTACTCAACCAGAGCGGGGATTGGCTAGTCCAGCGCCTGCTGGATTACGCCAAGCGGCAGGGCTTTAACCGATACACTTCCGCGCTGGCTGAGGCGTGGCGACTGGTCGTGACTGGGATGACGGCGTCGTTGTGTGCGGCTCTGCACGACATGGGGCGAATCCCCGAGGTTCGCGCGGACGCAAATCCGGTGGACGATGCGCTCACGCGCTTCGGCGTGGTCGAGGCCCAGCGCCACCGCCAGCGCGGCGTCAGCCTGGTGATGTTCCTGGGACTGATGAAGTGCGTGCGAAGGAGTTACGTGGACCTCGTCTGTCTGCGCGCCGCGCCGGAACACGGCCGTTGGCAACGGCAGTTCGTGGAGCGTTCCTTCGACCGCATCGAAATTGCGCTGTGCGAGTCCTGGACCCGCGTCGATACCGAGACGAACGTGGCCGAACTGCAGGCGGCCGCCCGCCTCATGGCCAACGAAAAGACCGCGTACCTGACGGTATTCGAGAGCCTCTCGGACCCGGTCATCATGCTGGACGAATACGATGCGATCTTGAACCTCAACCATGCTGCCGCGAAGCTGGTTTGCCCGGATGAGCTGCCCGGGGCGGGGTATTACCGTCTGGAGGACCCCATCAAGGCGCTGGTCGCCGAGCCGGGTGTCACCTGTTCGCACGCGTCGTTTGTCGGTCAGCGCCTGATTGCAGTATTTCCATGGCTGTCCGGAGCCCTCGAATGTCTGCGGAGCGCGGGCACGGCCGCCCCACACTGCGAGGTGGAAGCGGAGATACGGGGCGATGTGCATCAGTACGATGTGCAGGTCGCGGCCATGCTTGATCTGACCGAGAAGTTCACCGCGACGATTCTGACGCTGCGCGATGTCACCGCGGCGCGCCGCGCCGAGGAAGAACGGCTGGAGCTCGAACGGCGCATTCTGCAGGCGCAGAAGATGGAAAGCCTGGGTGCGCTGGCGGGGGGGATCGCCCATGACTTCAACAACCTGCTCGTCGGGGTAATCGGGAATGCCGAACTGGCGCTGGATTCGCTGCCGCCGGGCACGCCCGCCCGTTCGCGCATCGAGGGCATCCTGCGTTCCGGCCAACGGGCGGCGAAGCTGACGCAACAAATGCTGGCCTATTCGGGGCGCGGACACTTCTTCCTGCAGCGGATTGACCTCGCGGCGCTGGTGAAGAAGATGTCGTCGACGTTGGCGCGGACCGTGCCGCGCACCGTGGAACTGCGCTACGAGTGTCCGGCCGGGCTGCCGGCGATTGACGCGGACGAGTCCCAGATTCGGCAGGCCATTGCGAACCTCGTGACCAATGCCGTGGAGGCGATTGGCGCGGCGGGCGGTCACATCACCGTCCGGCTGGGTGCGGGCAGCGTTGGTTTCGATGAACCTGAAGCTGCGGAAGGGACGGAGGACCCCGCGGAGTCGCGCGTGTTCCTGGAGGTGTCGGACGACGGCTGCGGCATGGACGCGGACACGCTGGCCAGAATGTTCGATCCTTTCTTCAGCACCAAGTTCATTGGGCGCGGGCTGGGCCTGCCGGTTGTGCAAGGGATCGTGCGCGGTCACAAGGGCCGTCTGCAGGCGCGGAGTGTGCTTGGGCGGGGGACGACGATCCGCATGTCCTTTCCGGCTGCGGCTGCGGCTGTGGCGGGGGATGCTGTGGCGGGGCGCAAGGCGGCCACGGCGGGACCCCGCGCCACCGTACTCGTTGTCGACGACGAACCCGAAGTGCATGAGGTCGTCAAGGCCTGGCTGGTTGATGCGGGGCTGGACGTGGTGAGCGCGCAGGATGGTCCCCAAGCGATCGAGTGTGTGCGCCAGCGAAGTCAGGACATCGACTGCGTGGTGCTGGACATGACCATGCCCCGGATGAACGGGATCGCCTGCGGCGACACACTGCGTGAGCTGTGCCCCACGTTGCCGATTCTGTTGACCAGCGGCTACAGCGAGGCGGATTTGGCCAAGGATCTGGCAGGCCACAGTCTGACCGGTTTCGTCCAGAAGCCGTATCGGCGCGCGGAACTCCTGGCCCGCGTGCGCGCGGCGCTGCAGGCCGGACGGGGCGCCGCGGCGCTCCACCGGGCGCGCTAGGGCTCCACGGTGGGGCGGTGACGAGCGATGGGGGCGGGGGCCGCGCGGCGTCCCCGGCCGGCCGGGTTTTCCGTTTGCACGCGAGGCGGATGTCGCTATCATGCGCGGCCTGAGCAACCTAACCCGGTACGTCGGCTTCAGCGGACCCGCGGCACATGGACGTCGTCGCCATCATCCCAGCCCGCTACGCCTCCACCAGATACCCGGGAAAACCCCTCGCCAATGCGACCGGCAAGTTCCTGATTCAGCATGTTTATGAGCGCGCGACGAGCGCGCGGCGCGTGAAGCACTGCCTGGTCGCAACGGATGACGAGCGGATCGCCGCGGCGGTACGCTCGTTCGGGGGGGACGCGATCATGACGCGGGCGGACCACCCCAGCGGAACGGACCGCATTGCGGAAGTCGTGCGTGGGTTGCCGGGTGATGAAGGGGATATCATTCTCAACGTGCAGGGTGACGAGCCGGAGCTGGAGCCGGGGTATCTGGATCGGCTCGTGGAGCGGCTGGCGGGCGAGGCGCGGGACTGCCCGATGGCCACGCTGGCGACACCGTTTCCGGCGGAGGGCGATCCGCGGGACGCCAATGCGGTGAAGGTTGTGCTCAATGCGGCGCGGCGGGCGCTGTATTTTTCTCGATCTTTGATACCATATCCACGCGACGGTGGTGGGGGCGCGCCGCCCGGTCCGTGGTTGCTGCATCTGGGTGTGTACGCGTACCGCCGGTCGTTCCTGCTGGAGCTCGCCACCTGGCCCCCGGGTGAGTTGGAGCAGGTTGAGAAGCTCGAGCAGCTACGCGTGCTCGAACGCGGGTACGCGCTGGCGGTCGAGACTGTTCCGCATGCGTGCGTGGGTGTGGACACCCCACGAGATTACGAGCAGTTCGTGGCCCGCTGGCGGCAGCGGGCCGGTGGCCGTTAGGGGTCCGCTCCGGCGCCCGTGCTCGCACGGGGCCGGATGACCGCGCGGGCCTTCGGTCGCTCGGGCAGGCAGTGGTGGTGTGCGGGGCGGAGTGTATACGCGGTGCCGGGCTGTGGAGGTTGCCGGATCCGGTGAGTGCCATGGAAAACGACGGGCTGTTCAACTCCATTCGAAACACCTCGGGCGAGACGGAGTTCTATCTGCCTTTGCCGGCCGGGTATCAACCCGGGCAGACCAAGTTCGTCGCGGTTTTCGGGACCGTGATGAGCGGGCTGGGCAAGGGCATTTTCAGTTCGTCGCTGGCCAAATGTCTCCAGGACAAGGGCCTCACTGTCGCGCCGATCAAGCTGGAGGGCTATCTCAATATCGACTCGGGCACGCTGAACCCGTTCCGGCATGGCGAGGTATTCGTGCTGGATGACGGCACCGAATGCGACATGGACCTGGGGACGTACGAGCGGGCGCTGGGCCAGAACCTCACGCGGCTGAACTTCGCGACGAACGGGCAGATTTTCCGGCGCGTGCTGGAGCGGGAGCGGACGGGCGGGTACCTGGGGCGGGACGTGCAGATGATTCCACACGTGACCGGCGAGGTGAAGAACCGGCTGCGCGAGCTGGCGGTGGCGAGCCGCGCGGATGTGGTCTTCGTGGAAATCGGCGGTACCGCCGGCGATGTCGAGAATGCGCACTACATCGAAGCCATGCGGCAACTGGCGTTCGAGGAGGGGCAGCGCAGCGTGTGTTTCGTCACGCTGACGTACGTACTGGAGCCGACGATCCTGGGTGAGCAGAAAAGCAAGGCCGCCCAGCTCGGCATCCGCCGGCTGCTGGAGAGCGGGATTCAGCCGCACATCATCGCCTGTCGCGCGGCGTCCCCGGTCACGCGGAAGGTGCGTGAGAAGATCGCGCTGTTTTCGAACGTGCCGCCGGAACGCGTGTTCAGCATGCACGACTGCGAGAGCGTGTACCTGATTCCCGAGCTGCTCCGCGGCGCGGGCTACGACAAGGCCGTGATGGACTGGCTGCAGCTGCAGCCGCGCGCCAGCGAAGAGGAGGAGCGGCAGGCCCGGGAGCGCTGGACGGGCTACCTCACCCGCATGCGCAACGCGACCCGCCAGGTGTCGATCGGCATTACCGGCAAGTACACGGCCGTGCGCGACGCGTACGCGAGCATCCTCAAGGCGCTCGAGCACTGCGGGCCGCATCTGGGCTGCAAGGTTCAGGTCGTGTGGGTGGACACGTCGGAGCTGACGGATGCCACGGTCCACGAGGCGCTGAAGGATTTGCACGGCATCATCGTGCCGGGGGCGTTCGGGACGCGCGGCGCGGAGGGCAAGATCGCCTGTCTGAAATACGCCCGCGAGAGTCGCCTACCGTGCCTGGGCATCTGCTACGGCTTCCAGATGGCGGTGATCGAGTTTGCGCGGAACGTGTGCGGGATGGCGGGGGCGGATTCAACCGAGATCGACAACGAGTGCCGCTACCCGGTGATTGACCTCCTGCCCGAGCAGAAGAAGATCGAGGGGCTGGGGGGCAGCATGCGGCTTGGGGGGCACGACATTGTGGTGAAAGAGGGGACGCTGGCCTACCGGATGTTCGGGCCGCGCACGCGGCAGCGTTTTCGGCACCGTTACGAGGTCGATCCGCGCTACATCCCCCAACTCGAAGCCGCCGGGTTGATCTTCTCCGGTCGCTCGCCGCGGGCCGAGATCATGCACCTGCTCGAGCTGCCCACCAGCATGCATCCGTATTTCGTCGGCACCCAGGCCCACCCCGAATTGACCAGTCGGCCACTGGCACCCCAGCCGATGTTTCTGGGCCTCGCGCACGCCGCGCTGCGGCGCGCGTACAGCGACTACAACGAGCCGCTGGTCTACCCGGGCGAGCTGACCCAGGCGGCCAGTCCCGCCGCTGCCCCCCGCGGCCAGGGTGTCGCAAAGTAGATTTCATCTCGCGCGCAGTTGCAGGAGGCCTCGCCCGTGGCGCAGCCCAGTGTCCTGATTCTCCGTTCGGCCGGCACCAATTGTGACCTGGAGGCGCAGCATGCGTGGGAGCTGGCGGGGGCGCGGATCGAGCGCGTACACGTGCGGCGGCTGATCGCCGAACCGCACCTGCTGCGGAGTCACCAGGTGCTGACGTTGCCGGGGGGCTTCAGTTACGGTGATGACATCGGGGCGGGGCGCATTCTGGCCGCGCAGCTCGAGCGGCACCTGCTCGGCGCGTTGCACGAGTTTATCGACAAGGGCGGGTTGGTGCTGGGCATCTGCAACGGTTTCCAGGTGCTGGTGCAGGCCGGCATTCTGCCGCGGCGGCGCGTGAACGGCCAGCCCCGGACGTGCACGGTGGCGGCCAACGAGCCGCCGGGTTTCCAGGATCGGTGGGTCTGCCTGCAGGCACGGAGCCAGCAGTGCGTATTCCTGGAGGTTGGCCATTGCTACGAGATGCCCATCGCGCACGGTGAAGGGCGCGTGGCGTTCACGACCGCGGCCGAGTTTGACGCGGTGCGGGCGGCCGGGCTGGACGCCCTGGCCTACGTCGCGCCGCCCGCGGGATCGGGCCAGGCTGTAGGTTTGCCCGTCAACCCGAACGGCAGCACGGGGGACATCGCCGGTTTGTGCGACGAGACCGGGCGCGTGCTGGGGCTCATGCCGCATCCGGAGCGGTTCGTGGATTGGACGCAGCATCCGTGCTGGACCGCGCAACCGGCCCGGCCGGAGGGCGACGGACTGGCCTTGTTCCGCCGCGCCGTGGCGCACTTGCGCTGACCGACGACTTGGGGGTCCGACGCGCAACAAGCAGCGAGCCGGGCGGCTGGCCCGGCTCGCTGGCTCATGTCCAATGCGGGACTGGTAGGGACCGGTCGGTGGTCGTTTTACGGGCAGACCGCGTTCATCCGCGCGATCAGCGGATCGATGTCACGCCAGTTTACGTGGCCATCGCCCGAGGTATCCAGGTTGCGATAGGCGCAGGTCGGCAGGCCGGGCTGGAACAGCAGCCGCCAGCCGATGCTCTGGTCGTTCATGCCGGCGACGAAGTAGTCGATGTCGCGCCAGTTGACGGTGCCGTCGCAGTTCGCATCGCCCGCGCAACCGGCCGGGGCGGTCATGCCCCACACCTCGATGTCGTCGATGTTCCAGCCGGGATAAGTGATCGACGTGTCGGTGGTACCCATGCCCCAGCGGACATACACAGTCGCGAAACCGTCGGCGACGGCTGACAGGTCATACGTGCACTGCGTCCAAGTGGTAGGCGACTGACTTGTGCCGCTGTACTCCCAGACGTTGACCCAGTTCGTGCCGTCATGGGAGACGTCAATGCCGGCATGATCCAGGTTCTGGATGCCCAGCCAGCGCCAGAAGCGCAGTTCGGCGCCCGCCAGGGCCTGGCAGTCGATGGCCGTGGTCGTCAGATACTGCCGGGTCATGCTGCTGGTGTAGTCGCCGTTGATCTTGTAGCCGTACACGTTGGCGCCCGTATGGCCGCCGGTGGGGTCGCCGCCGTGCGTGCCGCCGCCGGTCGGCGTGCCAAACTGCCAGAGGCCCTCGCAGTTCCACCCGGGGTCGGAGTCCAGCGGCCAGCTATAGGCCAGATGCTTGACCGGGCCCACCGCGATGGTGACGGTGGCGGCGTTGGACGCGCCGCCATCGGGGGCCGTCCCGCCGTCGTCCGCCCGGAACGTGAACGTGTCGTTGCCCACAAAGAACGTGTCGGACGTATAGGACACTTGCTTGCCGCTGTTGACCAGCGGATAGGGCACCGCCGCGATGATGGCGCCGTTACCCGCGTCGCGCAGCAGGCCGTTGAGCGGCAGCGCGGTGACGACGTAGGTGAGGACGCCCGGAGGGCTCGGCATGCCGTCGTCCGTGGCGACGAAGTTCACCGCCTTGGCCTGGCCGCTTCCGGCCGCGGTGCCGACGTCACTGGCCACGGGGGGGAATGTCTGGCAGGGGCCGAGGGCCGACAAATCGGACATCAGGAAATCACTGGGCTGTCCGTTGCCGCGCGCCAAGCCGGCCAGACCGTCCGTGGCAGCGACGGCCAGGTAGCTGACCGTGATGCGGCCGTCGAAATACAGCTCGATCTGGAAGGTGTTGGTGGTGGTGGCGCTGCGTTCGGGGACGTTGAGCCAAGTGACGACGGCCTTGTCGGCGAGCTGCTTCCAGCTCACCTGCCCGCCGGAGCTGGGATCCAGGTCGTCGAACAAGGCGGCGACGCGCGGCTTGCTGAAGTGTGTCGACAGGGATTCATTGTAGCTGGTGTCGCTGGATCCGAACGTGATGTACCCGTTCGCGCCGACATAGAACGCGCCGTAGCTCGTGCCATAGAGCTTGACGGTGGCGCCGCCGGTCAGCGTGACCGCGAGGCTGTTGTCATCGCTCATGGCCAGTGCGGTGCCGCCGGTCGGGTCGGTGGGCAGCGCCGTGATCGCCTGCGCGCAGCCGCGGTAGAAATCGACGCTGCCGTTGGGGGTGAACTGCAGGGTGATGTTCCGCAGATCGTTGTCGGTGGTGAACAACTGCGTGTAGTAGTCCGGCACTTCGGGTGTCGTGAAGGTGTAGCAGGTGGGGTCGACCGTCAAATTGCCGGCTTCATCGACGGCCTCGACCTTGTAGTAGTACGTACGGTTGTCCGTCAGACCGGACAGGGGAATGCTCGGTGCGGTCGCGAAGCCGCTGCTGCTGGCCACGGAAGTCAGCGCCGCGCAGGTGAAGCCGTAGCGGACCGTGCCCTTGGCGGGCTCGTTGGTGTTGAAGTCAATCGTCACGCTGCGGGCCTGCAAGTTGCTGGTATGCACGTTCGCGATCGCCGGGCCGGTGCAGTCGATCGCGGCCGTGGTTTGCACCGTGAGGTTGGTGCCGCCCTGGCCGTTATCGGCGTCGATGTACGTGGCGGTGAGCGTGTCGCCGGAGGTCACGAGCACGCCGCCGCCGCCGGTGGTATTGACGTAGCAGGTGCCGACGAACTGCCCGCTGGCGGGGCCGTTCTCGGTGATCGTCACGGTCTGGCCCACGGGATCGGACGTGGAGGTAACGGTAACGGTGGCGGTATCGGCGACGTTGTCATTGGTGTTCAGGCCGCAGTCGCTGACCAGGACAGTCACGACGTCCTGGCAGGCGTACTTGCCGGCATCGAGTGTGATGGTGCCCTGGTCACTGCAGGTGATGGCCACGTGCAACGACGGGTCGCCGAAAATGTGCCACGTGTTGAACATGTCGGCGCCGCCGGAGCCGTAGGCGTCGATCATCGAACAGGAGCTGGCGTAGTACAGCGCGCCAACCGTGGTGTAGGCCTCGGCACAGATCAGGTTGGCGAACTCGTCCTGGGCCTGCATCGGCGGAGCCCAGCTTTGATTGATCGAGGACATGTACGTGGCGACGGCGCCCGTCGGCTGGCCGCTCTGGGCAGCGCGGAGCCAAGCCTCCGCGAAACAGGTCTGGCCATCGAAATCGCCGTTGACGCAGGCGACGCTGAAGATGAACGGCAGCTTGCCCTGGTTGGTCAGGGCACTGACGTTGGTGCTCGAGAAACCGGTGGATGACCAGGCGTTCGTGCTGCCGTGGCCGCAGTAGTTGATGACGCCGCGCCCGGCGTTGACGGCGTTGCTCACCATCTGGGCCGTGCCGCCGTTGGTGTCGTAGATTTCGTCGATCAGCGTGTAGCCGCAGCCCAGGAGCTGCGTGCGGATGGCGCCGATGTGCACATAGTCAGCCTGGCCTTCATCGCCCTGGCCGGCGCCCTGGCTGGACGCGATGCCGACGCCCTTCCAGAACCAATCCTGCGTCGGGGCGGGCAGCGTCTCGTAGGCGATCGTGCGCTGCACCTGTGTGTCGACCTGGGCCGCCGTCTCGGCGGAGAAGCGGCCGACGATGATATCGGGGTAATTGTCGTTGCCGGCCAGCTTGGCGTAGCTGGGGTCCGAAGCGCCGCCGGAGGCGCTCGGCGTGGCGATCTGCGTGCTATCGCCGACCAGCAGGACATAGGCCAGGCCGCCGGCGTTGTAGGTGTTCTGGATGTAGGTCTTGATGGCGGTAGCGGTGTTCCCGATCGTGGCGACGCCGACGGCCGTGGTCGGCACGCCGTGGGCTGTCTTGTGGGTGACGAGGGGCTGGATGTTCCCCAGCCAGGCGTCATGGCAGATGATCAGCAGGTTGCCGTCCTCGTTGAGCGGGTTGTAGCGCTGCAGCCCGGCCGAGCTGCTGTTCACGAAGTGCTCGCGATAGATGGCCTCGAACGAGGCATCCGGCCCAGGCTGCGGGAGACTGCGGTCCAGCTCGTTGACGCCACCGGGCTGGTTGGTCAGCACCTCCACCGTGATGTCGCTGTAGACGCGCAGCGTGTGCTGCACGGGGTTGTACTGCACCGGGTAGATCGTCACGACTGCCCCGCGGTAATCGCGCAGGATGTAGGGCTCGCCCACCTCCGCCAGCGCGCCAGGATAGTAGGCATCCTGGCTATATTCCGGCCCGAACGTGTAGGGCACGTCATCCGGGTTCACCGTGCGCAGCAGCAGACCCTTCGAGGGGGCGACCGCGAGGTCGGTGAGGTCCGTGTAGTTCGCGCTCACGACGCGCAGGCTGACGCCGCCCGTGTCGGGCAGGATGATGCTGCGGGCCGCCTTGGGCAGCTCCGGTGCGCCGGCCGTGCAGGTGCGGACGCCGCGTTCCAGCGACAATTGCACATACGGCACGCCGGCAATGTTGACGGTTTCCATCCGCGGACTGGCGAAATCGAAGCGCAGCACGACGTGCTGGGGGGTGTTATCCAGCACGGCCGTGGCCACGCTGGCGCCCTGGGCCCAGGCCACTCCGACGAGGACCAATAGGAACAGACCCGTGCGGGGCAACCAGCCATGAGCATTCGAGACTCTCATTACCGCTCTCCTTCGTTCTCTGAGCAAGCCATGCGCGCGGCACCCTCCAGCGCCGCGCGTCCAGCGCGGGTCCGGCCGCGCTCGGCAGACCGCGATCCGTGCGTGACTGACGGGACCAGGTTGGGGGAAGTAGGGCAAAGACATACTTGGGACGGAGCGGCAGGCGCGACGGCGCAGCTCACGAGCGCCACGCTGGTGCGCATGCCTCCAGTCCTCCAGTGTTGCGGGACCCGCAAGCGTGGTTGCACCCGCCGTGTGCCGTACGCAGCGACCAAGAACGTGACCGGAGTCGCCATCCGCGGGGCGGTACCCTTCGTCGACGGGCCGGGAGCCTCAACTCCCTGCATCTGCAGATCCCATCCCACACTATCGGTAGCTTACCCGGCCACCCACGACGCTGGCAAGCATAAAACCCGCTGCGGCTCGACCTTAACGCCGGAGGCGGGGCGGCGGGGTTGAGAAACACCGCGAGCCGGGCGGTGTTGGCCGGCCCGGCTCGCGGGAATCAGACGTTGGGGTGCACCGGCCGCCTGGCGGCCAGGAGCACGAGACTACGGGCAGGTCGTGTTCATCAGGGCGATGAACGGATCGATGTCCCGCCAGTT
>CAZGAQ010000012.1:16379-122495 GCA_964523405.1 uncultured Planctomycetales bacterium | reverse complement strand
GCCTGAGCGACGAGGAGCGCGAACGGTTCGACGAGCTGCTGGCGAAGCTGCCGGAAGCGATTCAGGGCAGCGAGAAGGCCGGGCAGGATTTGCTGGCGGCCAACGCCGCCTATGAGGCGGGCGAGTGGGAAACGGCTGACCGGCTGTACCAGGCAGTGGGGGACAACAAGTTTGCGGGGTCGGGGATGCGGGACGTGGCGCTGCAGCAGCACAACCGCATCCTGGAGAAGAAGAAACTCGCCGATGCCGCCCGGCCGCAGGGCACAGTGGAGGAGCATCGGGAAACGCGAGTGGTGGAACCGACAAAGGCGGGGCCGGTGCACGAGGTGGGTGCGCAGCCGGCGGGCAGTCCGCCGACCAGTGCCGCGCCGGCGGTCCCGGCTGCGCCGGCAGCCCCGGCGGACAGCGTGGCGGAGATGCCGCAGCGGCTGACGCCGACCGGGCAGTTGCGGCTGCGGGACGATCTGCAGTGGCAACGGGCGGTGGCGCAGGCGACGACGCTGGCGAACAAGGCCCGGGAGGCGATCGCAGGCAACGATTTCGCGGCGGCCAAACAGGATGCGGACGCGGCGCTGCAGACGATCGAGGCCGCGGCAAAATACGCGGAGCCGGTGGCCAAGTACGAGACGGCCAAGGCGGAGATGCAGGACCTGCAGAAGGAAGTGGAGCAGGCGCGGGCGGAGTTTGAGCGGGCGAACGCCACGAAGGAGCGGGAGGAAATCGCGAATCGCATCAAGGTGCGCAAGCAACTTCTGGAGCAGCAGAAACAGGAGAGCGTGCAGCAGCTTTTCAACCAGGCGGAGCAGCTGCGGCGCGAGCGGCGCTTCGACGAAGCGTCCGAGGTGCTGCGGCAGATCCTGCGGATTGATCCAGGGAACGCCAAGGCCCGGTATCAGCTCGATGTTTCCGAAGACTACGGCGCATTCGGGCGGCAGGATCAGATCGATCGCGACAAGGGCGCGGAGCAGCGGCGGGCGCTGCAGCAGGCGGACGAGTCGCTGATTCCATGGGATTACGACGTCGTCTATCCGAAGAACTGGCTGGAGCTGACGGCGCGGCGGACGGCGGAAGGGGTGCAGACCGGCGCGAAGTTCGAGGATGTGGAGCTGAACCGCAAGCTGGACGAGACGCTGCCGGAAGTGCGGTTTGATGAAACGCCGTTCGAGCAAGTGATCGATTTCTTGACCGAGCTGACGAAGACGAACATCTCGGTGGACTGGACGAACCTGAACGACTCGCTGCTGACGGGCAACGCGCGGGAAAAGCCGGTCTCGATCAAGCTGACGAATCCGAAGCTGCGCACGGTGCTCAAGGAGATTCTGGCGCAGGTCGGGGGGGAGACGCAGCTGTCGTTTGCGGTGGGTGACGGTCTGCTGCGGATTGCGACCAAGGACAAGCTCAACAAGGACAAGCTCATCCTGATTTACGACGTGCGGGATCTGCTGGCGACGGTGCCGCAGGCGGGGCGGCCGGACTTCAGCCAGAATAACCAGGGGCTGAGTTCGAGCGGGACCAGCGGTGGCGGCAGCGGGCAGAGCGTCTTCGGCAACACCAACCAGAATCAGAACCAGCAACAGCAGGATCAGCAGGGTGGTCAGGCCGAGATGCAGAAGCTCAAGGAGATCATTCGCGGCGCGGTGGAGCCGGATTCGTGGGTCGAGGCCGGGGCCGGCACGAGCGGGGGCTCGATCCAGGACCTCAACGGTCAGCTCCTGATTTACAACACGTCGGACGCGCATCGGCAGGTGGTGGACCTGCTCAAGCAGTTGCGCGAAACGCAGGCCCTGCAGGTCAGCGTGGAGGCGCGCTTCCTGGATGTCGTGAACAACTTCCTGGAGCAGTTCGGCGTCGACCTGGACTTTGTGTTCAACAGTGGTTCGGCCGGGTACGACCGGGCGCCGGACCTGGTGGATCCGTTTACCGGGGCGCCAGTGCTGATTCCGCGGACGTATTCGCGGATCGGCTCGGTGCCGGCGACGCCGGCGTACGGCGTGCCGATGGCGCAGACGACGCCCGGGCAACCATACGGGAATGCGGGCCTGATTCCGCGGTCGAGCGGGATGCTGCCGACGTGGGATGAGGCGACGCCGATCTCGGCCCAGCAGTCGTCGATGTCGCTGGTCGATCCTTCGGGCATCAACACGGGTGTGCCGGGCTCGTGGTCACAGCGGGGCGGTACTTCGCCGGCGTTGAACATTGCGGGGTCCTTCCTGGACAATCTGCAGGTGGACTTCCTGATCCGGGCGACGCAAGCCAACGCGCGTTCGAGCATCGTGCAGGCGCCGCGGGCGGTCCTGCTCAATGGTCAGGCCGTCGAAATCCGCGTGGAATCCGTGCGGCGCTACATTGCGAGCCTGGAGCCGGTGGTTGGTGAGAATGCGGCCCTGCCGCGTCCGGTGCCGGCCGACGCGAATGCGGGCACGAGCATGTGGGTCCAGGCGGTGATCAGCGCGGATCGGCGCTACACGAAGCTATCGATCGCCTTGCTGCAGCAGAGCGAGCCGGAGTTCGAGCGTTACGAGCTGCAGCGGGGGAGCGGCAATTCGCCGAGCATCTTCCTGCTGCTGCCCCGGCAGAACCGCATCACATACACGACCACCGTTTCGATTCCGGACGGCGGCACGGTACTGCTGGGCGGTTTCAAGCAGGCGGCCGAAGTCGAGCTCGAAGCGGGCGTTCCGATCCTCAGCAAGATTCCGGTGCTGAAGCGGGCGTTCACGAACACCAGTACGGTGAAGGACACGCGGACGCTGCTGATCCTGGTGAAGGCCAAGATCCTGATCCAGAAGGAAGCGGAAGAGGAAGCATTCCCGACGTTCACGCGCGGTTCGTAAGCGCGGCCGACGCAAACGGTGATGAAACCGACGCCCGCTGCGCGTGTGCAGCGGGCGTCGCGTTTTGAGGATGTGGCCAATGCGGCGATGGCGCGGGTCGGGCGCGTGGGCGTGGGGCGGGCTGGGCGTGCTGCTCTTGGCGGCGGGCTCCGCAGCGCGGCCGTCGGCGGTGCGGGCCGGCGGCGTGGGACCGGCTGGTCCGGCGACGGCCACGGCCCCGGTCACGACCCGGGCGGCCTTTGCACCCGGGGTGGCGATCGACTGGAGCCGGCGCGAGGTGCGCGTGCAGAGCCACGTCGTTCTGCGGCGCGGGCCGCTGGAATTTCTGGCGTGCTTCGGCGGCAAGGAACACGAGAGCATCCTGCGGCTGGATGCGACGGCCGTACCGATTTACATGGCGTTGGGGCTGGTGGGCCTGGAACCGGGGTGCCCAGCGGGAGTGGATGCCGAGACCGAAGCTCCGACGGCGCCGCGGGGTGCTCTGCTCGAGGTGACGCTGTGCTGGCAGGCGGGCGGGCGCCCGCAGGAGGCGGACGCGTGGTCGTGGCTGCGCCGGCGGTCTGGCGCGGGGACGCCGGTACCGCGGCCATGGGTGTTTTCCGGCTCACTGCGGCGCGGCGACGGGACGCTGGAAGCGGATCGCTCGGGGGTCGGGTTTGCCCTGGTGGGCTTTCCGGACAGCCTGGTGTGCCTGTCGCGCGGCCGCAGCAGCAGTGACGCGACGCTGTGGTGTGAGGCGTACACAGCCGTGATTCCCCCGGTCAACACGCCCGTGGAGGTGGTGCTGCGGCCGGCGCGGGCGCGTGTCCACGAGGTGCGTCTTTGGGCGGGCGCGCGGCTGGAGGCGGACGGCTGGGTAGCCAGCGCGGAGGACGTGGCGGACCTTGTGCTGCTGGAGCGGCGCCTGCGACCCGACTACATACAGGTGATCACGGCGCCGGACGTTCGGCCGGTGGAACGGGCCCTGCTGGCGGTGCGGCTGCGCCGGGCGGGTTTGCCGACGGCGGCGGTCCGCATCAGCGCGGCGGCTCCTCGGCCGACGATGAATCCTGATTGAGCATGCGTTTGAGGTGGCGCAGGCGGAGCAGGTTCTGTACGCGGGCGAGCAGCTCGATTTTGTTGACGGGCTTGCTGAGGAAGTCGTCGCCGCCGCACTCGCGAGCCCGCTCGAGGTCGCCGGCTTCATTGAGGGCGGTGACCATGACGATGGGGATGTCGTGGTAGCGCGGGTCGTCCTTGAGGATGCGGCAGACCTCGAAGCCGCTGCGGCGGGGCATCATGATGTCGAGCAGGATCAGGTCGGGCATTTCCCGTTCGACGGCGGTGAGGGTGGCCTCGCCGTCTGCGGCGGTGCGGACCTGTACGCAGAGGGGTTCGAGGTAGGCCTCGAGCAGTTCGACGATCTGCGGGTTGTCATCCGCGATGAGGACCTTGGAAGGCGGCAGCGGTTCGGGTTTGGCGCTCATGGTACGCTCTGCTCCTGGTGGACGGGCAGTGTGCCGTAAATTGGCCGCGGATGCAAATGCTCACGGGGCGGGCGCGGCGGAACGCCTGCTTGTCGGAAAGCTGGGAGGGGGCTATAGTGCAGCAGCGCGCGGCGCGGCGGGAGCGCCTGCGCACGCTGGTCGTCCGCGGCTTGCCCGAGACTGTGGGAGTGCGCCTATGTGTTCTGGTCGTTGCCACTGGAGTTCACGGAGGGTCTGGACCCTCCTGAGTGGGCTGGTCGTCGCGTCGCTCCTGGGGTGCGCCGGAGGCGGCGGCAGCGATCTGTGGGATATCTGGGGGACGCCTTACTCGATCACCCGCACCGGCGGCTCGACCAGCGGTCCGGGCAGCACGGGACGGGTGCCCGGCTCCGGCTCCGGGAGCGGCTCGACCGCGGTCGAACCCTGTGCGGAGACGCAGGCCCGCAAGTTCGTGACGATCTCAATGCGCAACTATGCAACGGACTATATCCACTACTTCCTCGTGCTGATCGCTTACGTGGATGATCCGGCCACGTCGGAGGTGGAAGGCGCGGTGTGCTCGACCGACGTTGACCTGTACACGGCGGCCGGATACACGCTGGTGGCGGCGGGCAGCACGCGGGAATTCGGGAACTTCTGCATCGTGGGGCCGGCGCTGTACTACTTCCACCGCGCGGGGCAATTCAAGGGCGCCGGCACGACCGGTCTGGCGGCCGGGATCGGCCCGGCGCAGGGCACGTCGCCAACGTACGATGGGTACTTCGGGGCCAACGGACACTCGATGCCGGTGCCGGATCGCATTCTGTTCCACAATCCGGGAACGTCGGTGGAGGCCCGGGCCCTGAAGTTCTCGACGAGCTATAGCGCCCCGTGCAGCTCGATCAGCATCGGCACGATCGACCCGGACTGCGAGCAGGATGCGTTCTACTACGTGGATGAGAACGACCTGCGGGCGGGGCCGGCGCTGCCGCTGGACACTCCCTCGGGCTCATCCGTGCGTTTCCCGGCGCAGATTCAGGGTACGGGGTGCCAGTGCGGTGTCTCGAACGAGCCCTGGGCCGTGCTGGCGCCGGTCGGCCGCACCGCCGCCACGGCGCAGTGCAACGAGTATTTCCGTGGCGGGCGGATCGACTTTGCGTTTGTGCGCGACGATACCGAGCCGCCGTATCCGCAGCTCCTCTGGCGGGTTACGGACGGCTCGAACTCGCGCGTGCACGACTTCGACGCGCGGGCGCGCATTCCATAGACGTGGCCGCCGGGCGGGGCGAACTCCGCGGGCCGGTGCTGGCACGAGGCACCGGCCCGCAGTCTGGGGTGGGCGGGAGGCGGGGTCAGCGCTCGGTGGCCACGGGCAGTGGCGCCGCTCGGCGGCGGCGCAGCGCCTGCACCAGCCGCCAGCGCTCGGGGTGAACCAGGTCATCGAGCAGCGCGTATACGCTGGGCACGACGACGAGGGTGAGCAGCGTCGACGTGATCAGACCGCCGATGACGACGACGGCCATGGGGGCGCGGGTCTCGGAGCCCCAGAGGGCGATGGGGAGCATGCCGAAGATCATGGCCATGGTGGTCATCAGGATGGGGCGCAGGCGGATCGGGCCGGCGCGCAGCAGGGCGGCGTCACGTGGCAGGCCGTCGCGGCGGCGCAGGGTATTGGTGAAGTCGATCAGGAGGATGCCGTTCTTGGTGACCAGGCCCATCAACATGATGACGCCGATCATGGAGAAGATGTTGACGGTGGCGCGCGTGAGCAGCAAGGCGATGATGGCGCCGACAATCGATAGGGGTACGGAGAGCATGATCGTGAAGGGGTGCAGGAAACTCTCGAACTGGGCCGCGAGCACCATGTAGATCATGATGATCGCGAGGGCCAGGGCGAACAGCAGGTTGGCAAAGGACTCCTGCTGGGCGTCGGCCTGGCCGGCGTGGGCGAAGTCGCGGCCTTCGTGGAGCCCGAGCTGGTTGACGGCGACGGCGCGGAGTTCCTGCATGGCTTCGCCGAGCACCTTCTTGTCGCGTTCCAGGTTGGCGAGCACGGTGATCTGCCGCTCGCGGTTGAAGCGTTCGATCTGCACGGGACCGGCTTCCTGGCGGATCCAAGCGACGTTGCGCAGGTTGACAAGCTGGCCGCTGGCGGCCCGGACGGTGAGGCGCTCGATGTCCTCGGGGCGACTGCGGAAGGGGTCTTCGAGACGGACGCTGATGTCAAAGCGGTCGCCTTCGGCCTTGAACTTGCCGACGCGCTCGCCACCGATGAGGGCGCGGACGGTCGCGGCGATGCCCTGCGGGTTGACGCCCAGGTCGGAAGCGCGGTCACGCTTGACGTAGACGTTGACCTCGGGCTTGTTTTTCTCGTACGAGGTGTCGAGGTCGACGTAGCCCGGGGTCTGGCGCATGTGGTCGAGCAGGACGTTGGCGCGCTGTTCGAGCAGGTCGAGATCGTGTCCGTGGAGCTCGAACTGCACGTCGCTCGAGCGGTGCCCACCGCCGGAGACGCGTTCGACGCGTTCGATGCTGACGCGGGCGCCCTGGAGATCGCGGAGCTGGGCGCGGGCCCATTCCATGGCCTGCTTCTGATGGACGGTGCGCTGGTCCTTGGCGCACATCTTGACGTACATGACGCCTTCGTTGGCCCGTTGGAGTTCGTCGGCGCCGATAGTGGTGTACGTGTAGTCCAACCACGGCTGGCCGGCGAGCTTGCCGCGGACCTGCTCGAACAGGGCCTGCGTGGTGGCGACCGAAGAGCCGAGCGGCGCCTTGAGGCGCACGTTGAACTCGGCTTGGTCCTCCAGCGGGATGAACTCCGTGCGTAGGAAGCGGGCCAGGAATACGGAGGCCGCCAGCGTGCCGGCGGCCAGGCCGACGGTCAGCCAGCGCTGGCGCAGGGCGCGGGCGAGCAGCCAGCCGTAGGCGCGATCAAGGCCGCCGAGCAGGGTCTCGGAGAGCCGGTAGAGCCGGCCGCGCCGAGGGGGGCGCAGGAGCCGGGAAGACAGCATGGGATCGAGAGTGAAGGCGACGAACAGGGAGATCAGGACGGCGAACGTCACGGTCAGGCCGAACTGGTAGAAGAAGCGGCCGACGATGCCGTCCATGAAGGCGACGGGGACGAAGACGGCGACGACGGAGAGGGTCGTCGCGAGGACGGCGAGGGCGATTTCGCTGGTGGCGTCGCCGGCGGCCCGGCGCGGGGCTTTGCCCTCCTCGACGTGGCGCATGGTGTTTTCCTGCACGACGATCGAGTCGTCAATGAGCAGGCCGATGGCCAGGGAGAGGGCCAGCAGAGTCATCATGTTCTGGGTGAAGCCCAGGGCGTACATGAGGGAGAATGTGCCGATCACGCAGGTGGGGATGACGAGCGCGCTGATGATCGTGCTGCGGACGTTGCGGAGGAAGAGGAAGACGATCACGACGGCCAGGCCGCCGCCGAAGACCATGTGGAACTGGACTTCGTGGACCGAGTCTTCGATGAAGCAGGACATATCGAGCGCGACCTGCAGGCGGACGCCGCGGTCGCGGAGTTCGGTCTGCAGGCGGGTGATCTCGGCCTTGAGGGCCTCCGCGACCTGGACGGTGTTGGTGCCGGACTGCCGGCGAATCTGCAGGGCGACGGCGCGGGTGCCGTCGAGCTGGGCCAGGGAGCGCTCCTCCTGCATGCCGTCCTCGGCCCAGCCGAGGTCGCGGACGCGAATGGGGGCGTTATTGCGGTAGGCGACGGTCATGGCGCCGATTTCGGCGGCGGAGGCGAATTCCGCCTTGGTCTTCACGACGTATTCGAGGGGGCCGGTTTCGACGCGGCCGCCGGGGAACTCGACGTGTTCGCTTTGCAGGGCGGCGATCACATCCTGGACGGCAAGGTGGTGGCCTTCGAGCTTGTTGCGGTCGAGCCAGAGCCAGATTTCCCGGTCGCGGCCGCCGACGATCTTGACCTGGCCGACGTTGGGGACGCGTTGCAGACGCTCCTTGATGGTCTTATCCGCGAGGCGCGTCAGGTCGCGGATGGGGGCGTCGCCGGAGACGACCAGAGAGAGGATTGGCGCGGCATCGACATCGAACTTCTCGACGATGGGGTCTTCGATGTCGGTGGGCAGATCGCCACGGACCGTGCCGAGCTTGGCCTGGACTTCCTGGTAGGCCACATCGACGTTCTTGGAGAGCTCGAATTCGATCACGACCTGTGAGAAGCCCTCGGCGCTGGTGGAACGGAGGGTCTTGATCGAAGCGATCGTCGAGACCGCCTGCTCGAGCGGGTCGGTGACCGAAGTCTCGATGGTCTCGGGGTCCGCGCCGCGTAACTGGGTCAACACGGTGATGACGGGGAACTCGACGCGCGGGAACAGGTCGATCCCGATGCGGCGGAAGGAGACGGCCCCGAACACGATGATGGCCAGGATGACCATGGTCGTGAAGACCGGGCGGCGGATGGCGGTATCGGAGAGAATCACGGTGTACTTCCTGTCGGAGGCGGGTCAGTTGCCGGCGCCGGCGAGCACCTCGTCGCCGGCGTTCAAGCCGCTGAGCACCTGCACCCGGTCATCGGCCACCAGGCCCACGGCAATGGTCTTCGGTACCGAGCGGCCCGCTGCGGGGATCAGCACCTGCCAGCCGGCGCTGGTGCGCGTCACCGCCGTGCGCGGCAGCACGAGGGCGTCCGGGACTTCCTGTGCGACAACGCGAACTTCAGCGAGCAGGCCAGGTGAGAACGTTCCGGCGCGGTTATCGATGATGGCGCGCGAGCGGAACGAGCGCGTGGTCTCGTCGATGGCGGGAAAGACGACCGCCACGGTCGCGGTGACCTTGTCCTCTGGTCCGCCTTCGACCGAGAACTCCAGGGACGTGCCGGTGCGCACGACGCCGAGCAGCTCCTGGGGTAGTGAGAATTCGAGATACAGCGTGCCGACCTCCTGGACCTCGAGGAGCGGCGTGGGTGGCATGTTGCTGGCGGCTTCGCCAGGATCCACCAGGCGGGCCGTGACGGCGCCGTCGAAGGGGGCGCGAATCTGCGTTTCCGCGAGCTTCTGGCGGCAGTAGCTGAGGCGGTTCTCGGCTTCCGCCAGGCGGCCGGCCCGTTCGTCACGGGTCCCGACGCAGCGCTGATAGGCGGTTACGGCGTCGTCGCGGTCCTTGGGCGAGCCGTTGCCGCGCTCGAAGAGCTCGAGCTGGCGCTTCATCTCGCGCTCCTTCTCGACGACGTCAGCTTCGGCGGAGGCGAGGGCCCCACGCGAGCTGGTCACGACGGCGGTGGCCTGCTGGATGTCCAGTTCGAAGAAGACGGGATCGATGCGCGCGAGAATCTGGCCGCTGGTGACGCGGTCGCCCACATCGACGAGGACCGCGGCGATGCGGCCGGCCACCTGCGGCCCGAGTCTGCTGGTTTGCCGGGCACGGAGCGTGCCGACGGCCGGTGCGTAGCGGCGCAAGGCGTCGCGGCGCACCGTCACGACGGCGCTACTCACCGTGGTCGGCTGTGAGGTCCCGGTCGAAAGGGCGGCCGGCGCCGATGTAGGCAACTGGGCACCGTGGGCAGTCTGTTGCTGTCCGCAACCAGCGGCGAGCATGCCCACGAGGGCGAGGGCTACGCCGGCCAGTAGCCCCCCGATACCAATTCGTCTTTCACGCGTCGGTAGCATCAGGACCTCCCGGCGGCGCCGCGCTCGTCGGCAGCGCGGCGGTCCGGCTGGGCGCTCGGCAGGCCATCCGCGCCCGTGGGGCGGCGCGCAGCCCGCAACTCGTCGGACAGAAGTCCGTTCAGAATGACATCGAGGATGTCCGCGGCCTGTTCCTCGTACGAGGACTTGCGCTTGGCGAAGTAGTTGGTGAACATGGTGCCGTACAGCAAGTCACCAACGACGTTCATGCTGCGCTGCACGGGAATCTGGCGGAAGACGCCTTGGGACATCAGGCCGCGGACCACCTGCTCCCAGTGGCTCGAGTTCGCGTCGCGGTGCTTGAAGTAGGTGGGCGTGTCGCGGTCCTTGAACTCCGCGCGCTCCTGGATGAACAGCTCCACATACTCCGGGTGCGCGGTAAAGAATTGCAGGTAGGCCTGGATGCCGGCCGTGACCTGCTCCATCGGGTCGGAAAGCCGGAGGCACGCATCGACCTGCTCGCGGAGGCGCCGCATGCCGCGGTCGACGGCGGCGAGAAAGAGGTCGCGCTTCGTGGGGAAGTAGCGGTAGATCGTACCTTTGCCGACCTGGAGCTCGTCCGCGACGACTTGCACATCGGTGTTGGCGAAGCCGCGCTCGGCGAAGATCCGCGCGGCCGCATCGAGGATCTCCTCGCTCCGCCGTGCGGTGAGTTGCTCATCCTTGGGTCGGCCGCGTGGCCGGCTGCCGATTTCGTGCTCATCCATGTTGCTGGCTCACGTCCCTGTATATTTTTGTGACGGACCAGTCCGTCAATTATGACAAGGTTAACATCGGCTTGGTGAGTGTCAAGCCGCCCGAATTGCTGCGTGAGACTGCGGTACTCGCTATGATGTCGCGCCTGGCTGCCAGGAGGCCTCACGTGAATCACGCTGGAGTTCGCTGCATCGGGCGTCGCGTGCGCGAGTTCGCTTCGGGCGCGTCTCTCCTAACTTGTTTTCTGGTATTCGGTTGCATTCGTCCGACCGAGCACCCGCTCCTGTGGGTGGTAGAAGGGGAGCGGCCGGCGTTCATTTATGGGACCATTCATCTGCCCGATGCGCGCGTTCTGACGATCCCGCCGGTTGTTCGAGCCGCCTTTGATGCCAGCGACGTCGTCTACACGGAGATCACGCTGGATCGGGAGACAGAACAGAAGGTTGAGCCGGTTAGTCGCTTGCCGGAGGGACAGAGACTGCAGGATGTGCTGCCACCGCAGTTGTACGAGCGCACGGCGCGGTACTTCCGGGCGCGCGGTGTCGACCTGGAGGCGCTGGCCGACCGCAAGATCTGGTTCATCGCCGCCACGGTGGGTGTGCTGGACTGCGTGGGGGAGTTCTTGTTGCGACCCCCGCTCGACAAGTACTTCTGGACGCTGGCGCGTTGGCGCGGGAAGGAGACGGCGGCGATCGAGACGATGGATGAGCAGATTGCCGTGTTCGAATCGCTGACGATCGAGGAGCAAGTGCAGCAGCTTGAAGCGGCCGTGACGGCTTGTGAGCGGGCGGCGGCGGAGGGGACGAGTCCATGCCGGAAGCTGGTGGAAATCTACTTGCGCGGGGACGAGGATGAACTGGAGGGAGTGCTGAAGGCCGACGCACCCGAGGGCGGTGACGACGCCGTGCGCAAGCTCATGTTCCGGCTTGTGAACGAGCGCAATGTTCGCATGGCCGACCGAATCGCTGGTCGCTTGCGCGAGCGGCCGGAGCTAGTCCAGTTCTTTGCGGTGGGTGCGGGGCATCTCGTGGGGGCTGATGGGGTCGTTGCGCGACTGTCGGCGAGTGGGTTTCGCGTACGGCGCTTGGGGCCGGACGACCTGCGGAACGGGCAGCTTGTCGTCGCAAGAGACCAATAATAAAGACGTTATGATGCTTGTGATTCGCAGCACACGCGCGATTCGCCTCGCGCCGCTGCTCGTGCGCGCTTTCTGATCGTGTTTTGGTGGCGCATCCGGTTGAGCATTTCAGAATCGGACATTCGCGGAAAAAACTGCTCTGATCTTGACATACTTCCGATGTTGCTTATATTGTGAAGAGATTCACAATGTGTCAAGGGTAGCAGTGTGGCGCCAATCTACCGAATGAACCGAGTACTGAGTCTGCGGGGGCTGCGAATTGCGCACGGCCCTCAGCCAGAGAATCCGCCCTCGAAGCCCGGAGAGCCTGTGATGAACCTCCCGATTCGCGTTGTCGAACGCCTGATCGCGTATCGCCGGCACTTGCGCTGGTGGCTGGCCGACGGCCGGACGCGCATCTACTCTCACGAGCTGGCGGCGATGAACGGAGTCACGCCGGCGGTTGTGCGGCGCGACCTGATGACAATCGGGTACACCGGGAGCCCGGCCCGGGGATATGACGCGGCGGGCTTAATCGAGTGGATCGGCAAGCTGTTGGACTGCCCGCGCAGCGAGGGTGTCGCGCTGGTTGGGCTCGGGTCACTGGGGCGGGCCATCCTCAATTACTTCACTGGCATCCATCCGGAGCTGCCCATTGTGGCCGCCTTTGACGTGGCGCCCGACAAGGTGGGGCGGATGATTGACGGTTGCCGGTGTTACGCGACGACCGAGATGGAAGGGGTGCTGAAGGAGCGGCCGGTGACGGTGGGGATCATTGCCGTTCCGGTGGAGGCTGCGCAGGACGTGGCCGAGCGACTGATTCACGCGGGGGTGCGTGGCCTGTTGAACTTCACGCCGGTCCGGCTCCACGTGCCGCCGGATGTTTATGTGGAAGACGTGGATATTGCGGTTTCGCTCGAGAAGGTCGCCTTCTACGCGCGGACGCAACCGAATCGAATGGAGGCGCATGCGTGACCACTGTTGAAGGACTGGATGCGATTCTGGATCACTATCCGGATGCGCGGCGGGAGCACCTGATTCCGATCTTGCAGGCCGTGCAGGACCGGCTGGGATACCTGTCGCGTGACGCGATGGAGCAAATCGGTCGCCGTCTGCAACTGCCGGTGAGCAAGATCTACGGAGTGGCGACCTTCTACAACCAGTTCCGCTTTCAGCCGCGCGGCAAGGTGCACTGCCAGGTGTGCCGCGGGACGGCGTGCCATGTAAAGGGCTCGGCTACGGTCCTCGAAGCCGTAAAGCAGCAACTCAAGATTGAGCCCGGGCAGACCACGCGCGATGGCCAGCACAGCCTGGAAGTCGTGGCGTGCATCGGCGCCTGTGGTCTGGCCCCGGTCGTTACCGTGAACGGCGATTTTCACGCCGGCGTGACGCCGGACAGCGTGCGCAAGGTGCTCAAGCAGTACAGTGCGAAGACGGAGGGCAAGAATGGCAACGACTAAAGCGCCCACCAGGATGAACGGTGGCGCGGCAGCCGCGCTGCACATGCGCCCCAGCGAAGTGCACACGCTGCTCTGCGGCAACGGACACAATGGGCATAATCACGAAGGCGGCGAGCAGCAGGCGACCGCGCTGGAGCGCGCCACCCTCCTGGCGCGGCTCCGCCGCGAGGACGTCGAGCGTCCGACGATCTATGTCGGCGCGGGTACGTGCGGCTTGGGCGCCGGCGCCGGCAAGACGCTGGCCGCGGCGCGGGCCTACGTGAAGGAAAAGCACATCTCGGCCGACGTGGTCGAGATCGGCTGCATCGGCATGTGTTCGGGCGAGCCACTGCTCGACGTGCAGCTCCCGGGGCGGACGCGCGTCTCGTTCGAGCACGTGACGGGCGATCGCGTGGCGGGCATTCTGGATGCGGTGCTGGCGGGCAAGACGCCGGAAAAAGGCATCCTGGGGCAGTTCCGCCCGAGTGATGCGGAAGGCGCCCCGCAGGTGCAGTCGTGGCCCGGCGTGGCGTACCTGGACGAGCATCCGTTCTTCAAGCCTCAGACACGCTGGGTGCTGGCAAATTGCGGGCTGCTCGACCCGAAGAGCATCGACGAGTACATCGCCCGCGGCGGCTACAAGGCCTTCGCGAAGGTGCTGCACAAGATGACGCGCACCGAGCTCTGCGACGCCGTCGAGAAGAGCGGGTTGCGCGGCCGTGGCGGCGGCGGGTTCCCGACGGGCAAGAAGTGGCGCGTGGCGCTCAACACGCCCGGCTACCAGAAATACCTGATCTGCAACGCGGACGAAGGCGACCCGGGCGCATTCATGGATCGCGCGGTCATCGAAGGCGACCCGCACCGCCTCGTCGAAGGCATCGGCATCGCGGCGTACGCAATTGGGGCCACCAAGGCGTACGTGTACCTGCGGGCCGAGTACCCGCTGGCGATTGCGATGCTGACCAAGGCGCTCGAGCAGGCCCGCGAGTACGGCCTGCTGGGCGAGAACATCCTCGGCAGCGGCTCGAACCTGGAAATCGTGATCAAGCAGGGCGCCGGCGCCTTCGTGTGCGGCGAGGAAACCGCCCTGATCAACAGCGTGGAAGGCAAGCGCGGCATGCCGCGTCCGCGGCCGCCGTTCCCGGCGGTGAGCGGTCTGTTCGGCAAGCCGACGGTGATTAACAACGTCGAGACGCTGGCCAACCTGCCGACGCTGATCGGGCAGGGCTGGGAGTGGTTCGCGGCCCTCGGCACGCAGACCAGCAAGGGCACCAAGGTCTTTGCGCTGTCGGGCAAGGTGACCCGCACCGGCCTCGTGGAAGTGGCCATGGGCACGACCATGCGGCAGATCATCTTCGACATCGGCGGCGGACCGGCCGGCGGCAAGCAGTTCAAGGCTGCCCAGATCGGCGGACCGTCGGGCGGCTGCATTCCGACGCAGCACCTGGACATCCAGATCGACTACGAGTCCCTGCGGACGGTCGGGGCGATGATGGGCTCCGGCGGTCTGGTCGTGATGGATGAAGACAACTGCATGGTAGACGTGGCGAAGTTCTTCATGGACTTCATCCAGCGCGAGAGCTGCGGCAAGTGCATTCCCTGCCGCGAAGGCACGCGCCACATGCTGGAGATCATGCAGGCGATCACGCGCTCGCGGCGCAACGAGCAGGGGCACAAGGCCCTGGAGCGCTTCAAGGGCGTGATGTACCTGACGCGCCTGGCCGAAGTCATCAAGGACACGAGCCTCTGCGGCCTGGGGCAGACCGCCCCGAACCCGGTGCTCAGCACCTTGCGCTGGTTCCGCGACGAGTACGAAGCGCACATCTTCGAGCGCCGCTGCCCCGCGGGGGCCTGCGCCGAGCTGCTGCACTACCGCATCGACGCGGACAAGTGCAAGGGCTGCACGATGTGCGCCAAGCAGTGTCCGGCCGGCGCCATCAAGGGCGCGCTCAAGGCGCCGCACTACATCGTGGAGGAAAAGTGCATCGCCTGCGGAGCCTGCATGCAGTCGTGCCGGCTCGAGGCGATCATCGCGGGGTAGAAAAAGTGCGGCGGGTCGGCGCGGCAGGGAGCCTGCTGCGACGCCCCCGGCGGAGTTGAGGGTAACCAGCGGCCGGCGCGGGTCGTCGGCCTTACAACGCGGAGTCAGGTGTGATTACGCTGGAAGTGAACGGACGTCCGATTGAAGCCAAGCCGGGGGAGATGCTGCTGACGGCCATGCGCCGCGCGGGCATCAGCGTCCCGACGTTGTGTAACCTCGAGCAGTTGACGCCGACCGGCGCGTGCCGGTTGTGCGCGGTCGAAGTCGACGGGCAGCGGAACCTCGTACCGAGCTGCGCGTTTCCCGTCGCAGCGGGCATGAAGGTGCAGACGCACTCGGCCCGCGCGGTCCGGGCCCGCAAGACCATCGTCGAGCTGCTGCTGTCCAACCACCCCGACGACTGCCTCTACTGTGTGCGCAACAACCGTTGTCAGCTCCAGGAACTGGCGGCGGAACTGGGCGTGCGTGAGCGGCGCTACTTCGGCGGCTTGACCGAGCGGCACGTGGACCCGTCGAGCGCGTCGATCGTCCGCAACCCGGCCAAGTGCGTCTTGTGCGGGAAGTGCGTGCGCGTGTGCGAGGAAGTGCAGGGCGTCGCCGCGATCGATTTCATCAAACGCGGCAGCCAGGCCCACGTCGGCACTGCTTTCGACCAGGGCCTCAACGTCTCGAGCTGCATCAACTGCGGCCAGTGCATCATGGTCTGTCCGACGGGCGCGCTGACCGAGAACAGCCACATCAAGAATGTGTTTGCGGCGCTGCACGACCGCAACAAGTACGTGGTGATTCAGCACGCGCCGGCTGTATCGGTGACATTGGCCGAGGAATTCGGGCTCAAGCCGGGGCAGGACATCGCCGGGACGATGACGGCGGCGCTGCGGCGGCTGGGGTTCAAGCGGGTCTTCGAGACGTCGTTCTCGGCCGACCTGACGATCATGGAAGAAGCCTCGGAGTTGGTGCAGCGGATTCAGACGGGGGGCCGCCTGCCGATGCTGACGAGCTGCTCGCCGGGCTGGATCAAGTATGTCGAGGAATTCCATCCGGACTTTGTGGGCAATCTGTCGACGTGCAAGAGCCCGCAGCAGATGATGGGCGCGCTGATCAAGACCTACTTCGCCCAGAAAGAAGGCATCGATCCGGCGCAGATTTTCAGCGTCTCGGCGATGCCGTGTACGGCGAAGAAGTTCGAGTGCGGTCGGCCGGAGCTGGGTCACGACGGGCTGGCGGACGTGGACGCAGTGCTGACGACGCGTGAACTGGCGCGGATGATTCGCCTGCGGAGCCTGGACTTGAGCCGGCTGGAGCCCGAGTCGGGCGACACGCCGTTCGGCGAGCGGAGCAGTGCCGGCAAGCTCTTCGGGGCGACGGGCGGCGTGATGGAAGCGGCGCTGCGGACGGCGTACTGGAAGCTGACGGGCCAGGAATTGGGCGCGCTGAAGCTGAAGGCGCTGCGCGGGCTGGACGGCGTGAAGTTCGCGAGCGTGAAGGTCGGTGAGTTGACGGTGAACGTGGCGGTGGTGAGCGGCCTGCAGAATGCCGGCAAATTGCTCGAAGAAATCCGCGCGGACCGTCATAATCTGCATTTTGTGGAAGTGATGACGTGCCCGGGCGGCTGCGTGGCGGGCGGCGGGCAGCCCATCGGGACGGACCTGGAAAAGGTCAAGGCCCGCATGCAGGCGCTGTACAAGATCGACCGCGACGCCCCGCTGCGCACGTCGCACGGCAACAAGTCGATCCAGCGGCTGTACCAGGAGTTTCTGGGCGAGCCGCTGAGCCCGGTCAGCCACCGCGTGCTGCACACACATTACCACGCGCGCGAGGTGGTGCGCTAGCCGCGCGGCGCGCGGCCGGGCGGCGTGGCGGCAGGCCGGGTAGGCGGGCGGCAGGACACGCGTGATATGGATCCGCCGGTTGCACCGCTGGTCTCGACGATCAAGGAGCGCTGCCGGCTCTGCTACACCTGCGTGCGCGAATGCCCGGCGAAGGCGATCCGGATTGCCAGCGGGCAGGCGGAGGTGTTGGCGGACCGGTGCATCGGCTGCGGCAACTGCGTGCGCGTGTGCAGTCAGGCGGCCAAGCAGGTGCTGAGCGAGATCCCGCTCGTGGAACGATTGCTGGCGGGCGCGGACGACGTGGCGGCGATCATCGCACCGAGCTTTCCGGCCGAGTTCACGGAGATGGAGTACGAGTACTTCGTGGGCATGGTTCGGGACCTGGGCTTTGAGCGGGTACACGAAGTCGGGTTCGGGGCGGACCTGGTGGCGGCGGAGTACCAGCGGCTGCTGCGGGAGTCGCCGTCACAGCGGTACATCGCGACGACGTGTCCGGCGATCATCGGCTACGTGGAGCGGTACTATCCGCAGCTGGTGCCGGCGCTGGCGCCGGTCGTCTCGCCGATGATCGCGACGGCGCGGGCGTTGCGGCGGCTGTTCGGCGCGAGCCTGAAGGTCGTGTTCATCGGCCCGTGCATCGCGAAGAAAGGCGAGGCGGGCAGCGCCGGCGTGCGTGACGAGATCGACGCGGTGCTGACGTTCATTGAACTGGGCGAGATGTTCCGACACCGGGCGATCAAGCCGGAGTCGGTGCAGCCGAGCGATTTCGATCCGCCGCACGCGGGCACAGGCGCGTTGTTTCCGATCAGCCGCGGGATGCTGCAGGCGGCGCAGCTGCAGGAGGACCTGCTGAAGGGGGACGTGGTGGCCGCGGACGGACGGAGCGAGTTCGTCGAGGCGATCAAGGAGTTCGAAGGCGGCGACTTGAGCGTGCGGCTCCTGGAGGTGCTGTGCTGCAACGGGTGCATTATGGGGCCGGGCAGCAGCAGCAAGGCACCCCTGTTCGGGCGGCGCTCGCAGGTGAGCCGGTACGCGAAGCGGCGGATGGCGGACATCGACCGGGAGCGCTGGCACGAGCACTGGGCGAAGCTGACGGATCTGGATCTGCGGCGGACGTTCAAGCCGCACGACCAGCGGATCCTGGTACCGTCGGTGGACGAACTGCAGGAGCTGCTGGCGCGGATGGGCAAGCTCGAGCCGGAAGATGAGTTGAACTGCGGGGCGTGCGGCTACGAGACCTGCCGCGAGCACGCGGTGGCGATCTACAAGGGACTGGCCGAGAGCGAGATGTGCCTGCCGTACACGATCGAGCAGCTCAAGACGACCGTGAAAGACCTGGCGGTCTCGAACGAGCGGCTGGCGAGCACGCAGGAAGCGCTGATGCAGTCGGAGAAGCTGGCCAGCATGGGCCAGCTCGCGGCGGGCATCGCGCACGAAGTGAACAACCCGCTGGGGACGGTGCTGATGCTGGCGCACACGCTGCTGGAAGAGCAGCCGCCGGACAGTGCGCAGCGAGAAGATCTGGCCCTGATGGCCAGCGAGGCGGAGCGGTGCCGGAAGATCGTGTCCGGGCTGCTCCAGTTCGCGCGGAAGAACAAGGTGGAGGCGCGGACGACGAATCTGCCGGCGCTGGTCGAGAAGACGACGCGGATGCTGCAGATCCCAGCGCGGATCAAGGTGCAGTACGTGCACGCGAACGACGACCTGCGGGCGGAGGTGGACCGCGACCAGCTGGCGCAGGTGCTGACGAACCTGATCAACAACGCGGTGGACGCGATGCCGCAGAGCGGCGTGCTGACGCTGCGGACGAGCGGGACGGAGCGCGATGTCCGGATCGAAGTGGGCGACAACGGCATCGGTATTCCGGCCGAGAACTGCAAGAAGATCTTCGAGCCGTTTTTCACGACGAAAGCGGCGGGCAAGGGCACCGGACTGGGCTTGTCGGTGACGTACGGAATTGTGAAGATGCACCACGGCGACATCCGGGTGCAGTCGAACGCGGACCCGGCGGCCGGCCCGACCGGGACGATGTTCACCGTGACGCTGCCGCGGCAGCGGCGCGTGGAAGAGGTCCTGGGGAAGGGACCCGCCGCGGCGGGCTCGTAGGGACGTGTGTGTCGGCGGCGGCGCGCGGGCGACCGGCGGACGCAGCCGTGGAATGGCGGAGCACCGGGCCCGCGGCGGCGCTGCGGTGGACCGGGCGGAGTGTGGCGGTCGCCTAGTTGTGTGGAGCGCAGTGATGCCCCAGACGGTTCTGGTTGTGGATGATGACGTGGATTTCCTGATGCAGATGCGGGTGCAGCTCGAAGCGGCCGGCTACACCGTCGAGACGGTCGAGAGTGCGGCCGCGGCGCGCGAGTTCGTCGGGCGGCAGCGGCCAGACCTGGTGCTGGTGGACCTGATGATGGAAGAGCCGGACGCCGGCTTCAGTCTATGCTACCAGATCAAAAAGAAGGATGCAACGATTCCGGTCGTGATTGTGACGGCCGTGACGAGCACGACAGGCATCACGTTTGATGCCGAGACCGAGGAAGAGCGGGCGTGGATCAAGGCGGACGCGCTGCTGGCGAAGCCGGTACGGTTCGAGCAGCTCGAAAGCGAGATGCAGCGTCTGCTGAAGGTTGCCTGCTGACGCACGGCGTAGGGCGCGTGCGGCGGCGTGGCGGGGAGCGGACCGATGGACAAGCTCCGCGTCCTGGTGGTCGATGATGAGGCCGGCATGCGGCACGCGGTGACGCGCGCGTTGCGGCCGTACCGGGTGCGTCTGCCGGACGTCGAAGGGGAGGTGTGCTTCGACGTGGAGCAGGCCAGCAGCGGCGAGGAAGCGCTGGAGCTGCTGGGGGTGCGGCAATTCGACATCATGCTGCTCGATCACAAGATGGGCGGCATGTCGGGCCTCGACGTGCTGGAGGCGGTGCGGCGGCAGGAGCGCGAAGTTCTGACGGTCATGATCACGGCGTTCGCGACGCTGGAGACGGCGGTGCGGGCGACGAAGACCGGGGCCTTCGATTTTCTGGCCAAGCCGTTCACGCCGGACGAGCTGCGCGACGCGATCCGCAAGGCGTCCGGGCACCTGGTGATGCAGCGGCAGGCCCGCAAGCTGGCGGCCGAGAAGCGCCGCGTGCGGTTTGAGTTCATCAGCGTGCTGGGGCACGAGCTGAAGGCGCCGCTGGCGGCGATCGAGGGGTACCTGAACATCCTGCGCGATCAGGCGCTGGGCGCGGACGTGGCGGCCTATGATCAGGTCGTGCAGCGCTGTCTGGTGCGCGCCGAGGGCATGCGCAAGCTGATCATGGATTTGCTCGATCTGACGCGGGTCGAGTCGGGTCAGAAGCAGCGGGAGCTGACGCGGGTCGACCTGCGCGACATTGCCCGCACGGCGCTGGAGACCGTGAAGCCGGCGGCGGAGACGCGGCAGATCACGCTGGCGCTGCACGGTGACGGACCGGTGCCGCTGACGGCGGATCGTGGCGAGGTCGAGATCATCCTGAACAACCTGCTGACGAACGCGGTGAAGTACAACCGGCCGAGCGGGCGCGTGGATGTACGGCTGCTGGCGGACGACGCGCGGGTGACGATCAGCGTGAGCGATACGGGGATCGGGCTGTCGGCGGACGAGGCGGGCCGGCTGTTCAACGACTTCGTGCGGATTCGGAACGAGAAGACCCGCGACGTGCTCGGCAGCGGGCTGGGGCTGTCGCTGGTGAAGAAGCTGGCGGTGATGTACGGGGGCGACGTGGGCGTGACGAGTCAGCCCGACGTGGGCAGCACGTTCACGGTGACGTTGCAGCGGGACTACAAGCCGGCCGTGGTAAACGATGGAACGGGACGCGATCCTCAAGTGGCTGCGTGAGCGCGACGAGCAGCGCCTGAGCGCGCTGTGGGCGGAGGCGGACGCGGTGCGCCGGGCGAACGTGGGGGACGCCGTGCACCTGCGCGGGCTGATCGAGATTTCGAATCACTGCGTGCGGCGCTGCGCCTACTGCGGGCTGCGGGCGCCGAACCGGGGGATCGAGCGCTACCGGATGACGGGCGATGAGATCGTTGCGTGCGCGCAGACAGCCCGGAAGCTGGGCTACGGCACCGTCGTACTGCAGGCGGGTGAAGACCCGGCGCTGACGGGCGCGTGGGTGGCGGATGTCGTGCGGCGGATCAAGGCGGAAACGGGGTTGGCGATCACGCTCAGCCTTGGCGAGCAGGACGAGGCGACGCTGCGGGCGTGGCATGCGGCCGGGGCGGACCGCTACCTGCTGCGGTTCGAGACGTCGAATCCGGAGCTGTTCGCGCAGATTCACCCGCCCAAGGCGGGATACGTATCGGACCGGCCGGCGCAGCTGCGCGTGCTGCGTGCGCTGGGCTACGAGGTCGGCAGCGGGATCATGATCGGCATTCCGGGGCAGACGTGGGACGACCTGGCGAATGACTTGGAGCTGTTCCGGACGCTGGACCTGGACATGATCGGGGTGGGACCGTTCCTGCCGCATCCGGAGACCCCCTTGGGGCAGGAGACGCTGCTGGAGCCGGCAGAGGCGGTGGGTGCGTCGGACCGGCTGCCGCTGGCGGAGCATGCGGCGGTGGAGCCGTCGGGGGCGCCGCGGCGCGTGCGCGGTGACGATCAGCAAGTACCGAACACGGAACTGATGACCTACAAAGTGGTTGCGCTGACGCGGCTGCAGTGCCCGCGGGCAAACATCCCCAGTACGACGGCGTTGGCGACGATCAACCGCGATCAGGGGCGCGAACTGGGGCTCGCGCGCGGGGCGAACATCGTCATGCCGAACGTGACGCCGCCGGAATACCGCTGCAAGTACGAGATCTATCCAGCCAAGGCGTGCCTGTTCGAGACGGCCGAACAGTGTCATAGCTGCCTGACGGCACGGATTCACAGCCTGGGGCGCACGGTCGGAACGGGACCAGGGCGATCGCCAAACTGGGCGGTGCGCCTGGCGGCCAGCGCAGCCGCGGGCGAGCGCGCGGTGGCACACTGAGAAGCGCGCATCAACAACTCTGCCATGGTCGATGGGGGGGCTGGGGGGAAGGCGAATTGAGCGTTGGGGTGGCTGCCGAGCGGTCGGCCCATGCATACTATCAGGATATCTATGTCGCCGACCGGGGGCGGCGTTGGAAGGGACCCGCATGACGCGTTTGAAGCTGCCCGAGTTAACGCTGAGCCACGGAGCCGTGGATTTCATTGACGACGCGCAGATTGAGGCGTTGCTGAAGGAGACGCGGCCGGACGTCGCCCAGGTGCGTGCGGTGATCGCCAAGAGCCTGGCGAAACAGGCCTTGAGCGTGGCCGAGACCGCCGTGCTGGTCGGGGCCAGCGAGCCGGAATTGGAGGAGGAGATTCTCGAGGCCGCGCGGACGCTCAAGCGCGAGGTGTATGGCAATCGGATCGTGCTGTTCGCCCCGCTGTATATCGGGAACGACTGTGTCAACGACTGCGTGTACTGCGCGTTCCGGCACTCCAACCAGGATGAGGTACGGCGTACGCTCGACGACGACGAGATCGTGCGCCAGGTGGCGGCGCTGGAGCGGCAGGGCCACAAGCGGCTCATCCTCGTGTTCGGAGAGCATCCGCGCTACGACGCCGACTTCATCCATGACTGCGTGGCGACGGTCTACCAGGTGAAGGATGGGCCGCACGGCGAGATTCGGCGCGTGAACATCAACGCGGCGCCGTTCGACATCGCCGGCTTCAAACGGATCAAGGAAGCCCGGATCGGCACGTACCAGATTTTCCATGAGACGTATCACCACGCGACATTCGCGGAGATGCACCCGGCGCGCACGCGGAAGGGCGACTATCTGTATCGCCTCGACGGGCTCAGCCGGGCCATGGAGGCGGGGATTGACGATGTCGGCATCGGGGCCTTGTTCGGGCTCTACAACTGGCGGTTCGAGCTGCTCAGCCTGGTGACGCATGCCCTGCACTTGCAGCAGCGCTACGGTGTCGGCCCGCACACGATCAGCTTCCCGCGCATTCGGCCGGCGCACGGCGTGACGCTGTCGGACCGCTGGCGCGTGAGTGATGAGGACTTCAAGCGGCTGGTGGCGATTCTGCGGCTGGCGGTGCCGTACACGGGGCTGATCTGCACGGCGCGGGAGCCGGCGCACATTCGCCGCGCGCTGATGGGGTTTGGCGTGTCGCAGATTGACGCCGGGACACGGCTGGAGATCGGCGGGTATACGGAGTGCGGCGACGCGCAGCAACTCAACCGCGAGCAGTTCGAGGTGGGTGACGTGCGCTCGCTGGACACCGTGCTGCGCGAGCTGATCACGGACGGATACATCCCCAGTTTTTGCACGGCGTGCTACCGGCTGGGGCGCACCGGCGAGCATTTCATGGAGTTCGCGATTCCGGGGTTCATCAAGAAGCTCTGCACGCCGAACGCACTGACCACGGCGCTGGAGTACCTGCGCGACTACGCTTCGCCCGAGACGCAGGCGGCGGGCGAGCAGCTCATCGCGGCAGAACTGGCGAAGATGGAGGAGAGCCCGCAGAAGCAGGAGTTGATTCGGCGGCTGGACCGGATTCGCACGACGGAGCAGCGGGACCTCTATTTCTGATCGGCCGGCGCGGGGCACCGGCGCCTCTGGCCGTCGACCGGCCGGGTTGCAGCCGAGCCCGGCGCACCGGGCGACCGGGCCGGCCGAAAGAGACGCATAGCAGCGGATTGAGTATCGTGTCCCCGGATTCTGGCGGATTCTGCGCGCTGGGGTGTCCGAGCTGCGTCCGCGCTGGAGGCACGGGTTGGCTAGGCCGCAGGCGGGAAGGCGAGAGCAGCGGAGGACGGGAGGCGGCTCGCGTGGCACGGTCGAAAGGGGCAGGCCGTCGTGAATTGAGTATGGTGTCCCCGGATTCCGCATCTTCACCCCGCAGGGGTGGTCGGAGCAAAGCTACGGGTGGAGCGCAGCGACACCCGTAGAACCCGCGCCCCTTCCTCTCCCGCACCCCGGAGGGGTGCAGGACGTTCGTCCCGCCGCCGCGCGCCCCGTTTCCCCGCCCTCGCAGGGAGGGGGTAGCGGGAGGGTGTCTGTGTCCGGGGAGCATCGGCCTCCGGCCGGTTCAGGCGTCTGTGTCCGGCTGAAAGCTGACGGCTGACGGCAGATGGCCTCTCTTCACTCGCCACTCGCCATTCAAAGCCCGCGGCCCGCCGGACGATGGTCCAAGCGAGCCGCGTGGGTAGGTTTTCGCGTCTGTTTTGGGCGATCGTCATCTATCCACGGGGCCGTCTACGTTTTGGGCCCGCCCAGGCTGGACCTGCGCGCCCGCGCTGCGTGGACCTGCGCGGTTGGTTTTCACGCCAGTTTCGGGTAATCGTCATCGATCCCCAGGGCCGTCTACATTCTGAGCCTGTCCTGGTTGGACCTGCGCGGTGCCCGCGAAGAGACTTACACATCTGGGTTGGATGCTGATTGCAGACGCTGCGACGTCACCTCGCTTGGCGTACCACCATTCGCGGAACTCAGCGTCGCCCGACTGCTGGACATCATCGAATCCACTGGCCTGCAGCACAAAATCGAGCGGGCAACAGCACTCGTTGCCCGCGCTCAGCGCCGCGCTGCGCCAGATTTCGAAATCCTGCTTGGCGACGCGATTCAGGTGCACCAGGAATGCGGCTACAAGATCCGATCTGGCATTGACTCGTGGTTCTGACCCCGGACCACTTGCCGACCAGGTCCCGCCTCTGCCATGCACGTAGACCCACGCGTGCGGCCCCGCGCATGCGGCGCCGCAGGCCCGCAAGCTGCGGCTAACGGCCGAATCGAAGCACGTTTGTCGTTCGGTGCCGGGTAAGCGCAGGCCGCCGCTTTCTACATAGCGGGTGTTTCTCATGAGACCACACCGTGTGCAGATATCCGTCTCGAGCGCCTGCTGACCCATCCTGAATAGCAGCGTGCCGGCCCCCACCAATACAACGGCGCCGCAGCCTACGACGATGGCGAAGTACGATCGTCTACGTTTCGGAATGGCATCAGTCATCGATCCCTGCCTATGGCTTTGTCCGCGGCGCTGTGCCGATTGTGCACCCACTTCCGCTGGGGTCGTCCTCGCACGACGAATTAGGAGGACGAATTAGGGACGGCGAATTAGGGACAGCCACCAATTTCCGGCCTCCATTCACCCGCGCGCCACGCCGCGCGTGGGCCCACATCAGCATACCCGGCGCCCGTCCGCCCGCAAATGCCGCTCCGCGCACAACTCCCCTCCCTCCTAGGGAGGGGGCCGGGGGAGGGTCGAAGCTTGCGATCGCAGCACGCTTCCGTTATTCCGAAGGAGGGTCGCGCCCGTCACCTGCGCACAGGACCTGCAGCCCCGCCGTGCGGGGCCCACCGTTGGTGGCCAGGAAGGCGAGCGGCCGGTGAGCCAGCCGACGGGCTCCTGAGCGCGCGGGCGGCGAGCCCCTCGTGAGCCGGAGCGAGGGTATACTGCCCCGTGGCTCTCACCCGCAATGGCTTGGCGGAAAGAATGCATGGGGCAGCGAATTGAGTATGGTGTCCCCGGATTCCCCAGGGGGCGGGCGCTGCACAATGACGACCACGGCCCGGCGGTGTAGCCGGGCGAGGTCAAATGGGAAATGTCGGGTAAGTGATGGGCTGTGGCGAAAGTCGAGCGTGTGTCGTCGGTGGTAGAGGCTATACGCGAGGGCTCTCGCTGCCGGGACTTGTAGAGCGTTGCTCGCGATTGTGAGGGAACCTGTGGTGCGAAAGCGTAGCAAGAGCCTTGCGGCATGGGGGATTTGTCTGTCCGTGCTTCTTTCGTCGGCCGGTTGTGCGACGACGGGTGGGGCCAGACACGCGGGACGCACGCCGGCAGACAAAGAAAAGCTCGTCAAGCCCGGCGATCTCGGCGGCGCCGCCGACGGTCGGCGATGGTTGTTCGACTTCTGGAACAAACAGGTGATTCGCGAGGACGTGCCCGTCGGCACCGTCTTCATGGGCGACTCGATCACCGAGTTCTGGAACCTCCCCGTGTACTTTGTCTCGACCGACGGGATCATGCAGAACCGCGGCATCGGCGGCGACGTGGCCTCGGTGATGGCCAAGCGTTTCCAGGCGGACGTGGTCCAACTCCTGCCGCGCAACGTCATCATCCTGGCCGGCACGAATGATGTGACCATCATGCTCACGGAGAAGAAGGCGGAGGCCGACATTGTTCGCGACGTGACCGCATCGATCGACTCCATGATGGACCAGGCGCGGGCGGCCGGGCTCAATACGCTGGTCGGCTCGATCCTGCCGACCAACAGCGGCTACCACCTGCACACCGCCGCCAAACCGATCCGTGCGGCCATCAACGAGAAGATCAAGGCCGCCTGTGCCGCGAGGGGCTGCATCTACGTGGACTACGCCTCTCCGTTGAGCGATGCGGCCGGGGACCTCCGCAAGGACCTGGCTTACGATGGCGTGCATCCCAGCTACGCCGGCTACGAGGTGATGACGCGCATGCTCAAGGAGGCCGCCGCCAGGCACCGGCTGCGGCTCTGACGGGTGCAGTACATCCTGGGACAGAAATAGGGGTGGGACAGTCCCGAATGGCATTGACTTGGCTCGCATCCCGTTTGCTCCGGAAGGCTTGACGCAGTGTGGCGCGGGGTTGGGTCATGAGAGGGTACTCCGGCGGGCGGCGTTTGTGGACGCGGGGTTCGTAGCGGTTGGGTCGATGCCATTCGCGACGGCCACCGATTGCGTGTTCGCGCGCGACGGCAATGGACGGCCGTCACGGAGGACGCTGCCCCGAATTCGGCCCGCAGCACGAGCCAGCGGCCGCGGCATTCCTGCGCGACACCCCGCCCGTCCGCCAGATTCCGCCAGAACCCACCCATCCCCCGTCCGCCCCGCGCCGCGGCTTCCTCCCTGTCCCGATCCGCCCCGCACTCCGACCTGCCCTGCACTCCGACCTGCCCCACACTCCGACCCGCCCCGCGCCCCGACCCTGTTCCGCCGCTCCACTCGCTCCCGCCCTCTGCCCCACCTCTCCGCCCCGGCCGCGCTTCCGGCTTGCCTATTTCCCAAGAGTCTCAACTCCACCCCCCGCAAGCATGAGGATCTTGAGACCCTTGCACGCTCCCGACCCGGTCCTCGCGTCTCCCCGCTTGCCCGTCGCGGCTGACCCGCCTGTAGCCCTTCCGCACCGAAATCGCTATCTTCTCTCCCAGCCCGGCCCCGGGACGCTGTCATCGCCCGGAGCCCGGCTCGCCCAGGAGGTGGCCGCGTGCGAAATTCAGCTGCTCCCACACGTTCGCGCTTTCCGATTCTCGCCGCCAGTCTCGGCCTTGTGCTGCTGATCGCCGGCGGCTGGTGGTTCCTGCACGGTGCAGGCGCGCCCAGGACCACGACAACGGCACCGGCTGGTGCGGACGCGCGCCCGACGACACAACCCATGCCGCCCCGGGCCGGCGAAGTGAAGCCGGCGGGCAGCCGGCCGACGGACATGAAGCCGGTACCCGGTCCGGCGACGCGGCCCGCACCGACGAGCGCACCCGCGACGCGGCCGACGTCCGGGCCCGCTTCGACGACAGCCAGTCAACCGACGACGCGGCCGAGCAGCGTACCGACGTCCGGCCTGACGGCGTCGACTTCGCGGCCGGGCGGGGAGATGATGCCGGGCGAGACGCGCGGGGTGGGTGTCGGCCTCGAAGCCGCGCGCAAGCTGCATGCGGCGGGCAAGGTGCTGGAGGCGCGGCAGCAACTAAACGAATTGCTGAAGACGAAGTTGGCGGAAGCGGAGGCGAGCGAGGCGCGAGCGCTGCTGGCCCGGATTGCAGACGAGACGATCTTCTCCAGGAAGGCATTCGCGAGTGACCCGCTGGTGGAGACCTACGTCGTGCAGGCGGGCGACGGCCTGGAGAAGATCGGCCGGAAGTACGCGGTGCCTTTCGAGCTGTTGATGACGATCAACGGCATCACGAACCCGGCGGCGCTACGTGCGGACCAGAAGATCAAGGTGCCGAAGGGGCCGTTTACGGCGCGGATCTACAAGTCGAAGTTCCGGATGGACCTCTACCTGGGCGACGTGTTTGTGCGGAGCTACCCGGTGGGGTTGGGCAACCAGGGGGGCACGCCGACGGGTACGTGGAAGGTCAAGAATCGCCTGACGAATCCGACGTACTATCCGCCGGCGTCCGAGGGCAAGAAGTTGATCGTGGCCCCCGATGATCCGAACAATCCGCTCGGGGAGAACTGGATCGGGCTGGAGGGTGTCGACGGCGAGGCGGTGGGGCGCGAGGGCTTCGGCATCCACGGTACGATCGAACCGGACTCGATCGGCAAGGAGGCGTCCCTTGGTTGCGTGCGGATGCGGAACGAGGATGTGGCGGTGGTGTACCAGATGCTCGTCATTGGCAAGTCGACGGTGATCATTGAACCGTGACGGGCACCTGGCTGACCTGGCCGACGCCGCTGCTTAACCCGCTGACCGCGCTGCCGCCGCTGTCACCGCGGGAGATATTCGCGGGGCCGTTCGGGCTGCTGGCGTTCGTGCCGCTGGTGCCCCTCGTGCTGCTGGTGGCGCGGCGGAATCGTGCGCTGGCGCTAGTTGCCAGCGGGCTGGTCTGGATGGTGGGGACGCTGTCGCCGGGCGGGGCGGCGGTGGTGCTGGGTTGGACGGCGTTGGCGGCGGGGTGGGTGGTGCTGCTGGGGACGGGGCGCCGGCGCGGGCGCCTGAGCGAACGGGGGATGATCACACTGACGTGGATCGGGTTGAGCGTGCTGGTGCTGCCGTTCTGGTGGGACGGCTCCGCCGCGTGGTTCGTCCCGTCGCGCACGGCGCCGCTGCACAACGTGGGGCTGGCGTATTTGATGCTGCGGCTGGTGGCGTGGGGGGTGAATTGGGCGCGGAATCCGCGACTGCCGCTGCGGCTGGGCGAGACGGCCGGGTGGCTGCTCTATGCGCCGTGCATGCGGCTGGGGCCGGTGATGCTGCGGGAGGAATTCCTGCGGCGCTATGAGGCGTGGGACCCGCGGCGGTCGCCGGATTTTGTGGGCGGGCTGCGGCGGCTGGGGTGGCTGGTGGTCGGGGGGGTGTTGCTGGGCTTTGTGGCGAAGCAGATTCCGGGGTCGCTGCCGGGCGGGAGCTTTCTGTCGTGTCCGGAGCAGTACGGGACTGGGGCGCTGGTGCGGGCGCTGTATCTCGTGCCGGTGCAGGTGTATTTGCTGCTGTGGACGTACAACGAGCTGGCGGCCGTGCTGGGGCTGTGGATCGGGCTGCCGGTGGACAACAACTTCAATTGGCTGCCGCTGGCGACGTCGGTGCGGGATTTCTGGCGGCGGTGGCACGTGACGTTGGGGGGGTGGCTGCGGGCGTACGTGTACATTCCGCTGGGGGGGAATCGGCGGCACGTGGGGCTGAACAATCTAGCGGTCTTTGGGTTCTGTGGCGTGTGGCACGGGGCGGCGTGGTCCTTCGTGGCCTGGAGCCTGACGCAGACGGTGGCGCTGACGCTACAGCGATGGTGGGACAAGTGGCGCGGGCAGGCGGGCGCGGGCGAGGCGGGGCGGCGGACGTGGCTGGGTTGGGTGGGGACGGTGGTGTGCTGGCTGGCGACGATGCAGTACCAGGTGCTGACAGTCTTCGTGTTCGTGGATTTCGAGCATTGCGGATGGCGGCTGCTGCGCGAGCTGGGGCGGCGCTTTCTTTCCGCGTGTTGATCGGCGATGATACGGTTCATGGCGGGGGCAAGTAGCGGATTGGCTGGTTGATTTGCAGACAGGAGTGACGCATGCGGATCGGACGGACAGTTTTCGCGGGCGGGTTGTTGGTCTTGTGCACAGCGGCAGTCTGGGCGGCAGCGCCGGCGGCGGATGGTGATGGTCCTAAGCTGCGCAAGGTGCTGCCAGTGCCGGAGAAGCTGAGTGACGACCTGACGGTGTGGCCGAACCAGACCAGCTATCGCAACTCCGATCCGTGGCTGGTCGAGCATCACGACAAGATTAAGGTGATGAAGCCGCGGCTGCTGGTGATCAACTTTTCCAACGATCGCGATCCGGCGTGGATCAAGCAGCGGACGGAGGAGACGATCAAGGCGCTGGCGGAAGCGACGCGTTATCACGGGTTCGCCGATCCGAATGCGCCGGCGTTCGTGCAGTATGAGGTGGTGAGGTACGTCGATTTGCGCGACAACCCGATTCCGGCGGGGCGGGAGAAGCGCAACAGCGCGAAGTATCCGCGCGGCAAGCAGCAGGACACGCTGTATGGGCCGTTCTTCAATAACGAGTTCGCCAAGGCGTACGGTTACGAGGTGCCGGGCGAGCCGGGGCAGTACTACAACCTCCACGAGCTGATCAACGCCGGCGTGGTGCACGAGCTGTGGTTCTTCGGCGTACACGACGACGAGGGGGCGGGGTTCGAGAGCATCGAGTTCAAGCAGTATTACGGCGACGATTTCAAGCCGCTGCCGGGCAAGCACGGGCCGTCGGGCAACGGGCATCCGGCCGACATGCCGTGGTCGGGGCGGAGCTTCCGGGTGACGTGGTTCAATACAAATCGCGGGCTGGGCTGCGGGATGGAGAACTTCGGGCATTCGCTGGAGGCGACGGCGAACGCGAATGCGATTCCGTACTACAAGAAGTACTTCGACGAGTTCGCGGAGTTCAACCTGAACACGCGGTACCCGGATTTCCCGGTGGATCGGCTGTACGCGGTGGGGCACGATGACAAGGTCGAGTATCCCGACGCGACGACGCTGGTGATGCACAAGGACGGGAAGGCGTACACGATCAAGAACTACGTGGCGATGGGCGGCAACGTGCACTTCCCGCCGGGGGCGCAGAATCACTATGATCTGAAGAGCCCATTTGTCGTGAAGACGACGATCGAGAACTGGCGGCTGCGCAACGGCCCGGATGGCAAGGACCGGGTGCACGATTTCGGCCGGGCGCGGTTCACGCAGTATGAGAAGCTCGCGCCGGACTGCATGGGGCAGTGGATGGTGTACTGGCGGCAGTGCATGCCGGGGTACGGGAACAAGTGCGTGGATGATGACGGCAAGCCGATGAAGAACTGGTGGGTGTTCCTGTTCTACTAGACGGCTTAACGATTGCACCGGCCAGGTCCGGACATGCCGAGGCCCCCGGCCGCGTCCCAGTGGGCGTTGCCGGGGGCTCGGTCGTTGCGGCGAGACTCCCGCACCTTGCCACGGGGCCCGGTGGGGTAATAATCACGCGTATGCTCGACCTGCTGCCCAAACGGGCCCTGTTCCAGTTTGAGTTACCGATCCACTACGTGGCGCGGCCGCCGAAGATTGACGGTGTGCTGGGGAAGTGGCACAAGAAGTACCTGGTGCCGCCGCTGGTGGAGCTGGAGGGACACGAGCCGTTTGCGGATGTGTACTGGGCGTGGAACGAGGACGGGTTCTATGCCGCGTTCGACGTGCCCAATCGGACGAGTAAGCCGATGTGCGACGCGGTGCACTGGTGGAAGAAGAACGGGGTGCGGCTGTGCCTCGACACGCGCGACGCACGCGACATCAAACGGGCCACGCGGTTCTGCCATTTCTTCTACCTGCTGCCGTCGGGCGGGGGGCGCGGCGGGGACGCGCCGGTGGTCGGTACGCATCGCATGAGCCGAGCGAAGGAGCCGCCGCCGCCGGTCGACGTGTCCCTCATCCGGGTCGCGTCGCACGTGCACAAGCACGGGTATAGCCTGGAGGCGGCGATTCCGGCGACGTGCCTACAGGGCTGGGACCCGGCCGAGCACCCGCGCATCGGTGTGTACTACAAGGTGAAAGACTCGCAATTCGGTAGCCAGCATCTGTGCTCGGACGATGAGCTGGGCTGGAACGCGGATCCGAGCACGTGGGCGACGGGCGTGCTGGTGCGGTGAGGTCAGTAGCGCGGGACGGTGGGGTCGACCTCGCGCGACCAGGCGTCGATGCCGCCGCGGAGGCTGCGCACGCGCGTGAAGCCGGCCTGGTCTCTCAGGAACGCAGCCGCTTTCGCGCTACGCACGCCGTGATGGCAGAGCACGACTGTCTCGCGCTCCGCGTCGAGTTGGGCGCTGTGCGCGGGGATGTCTCGCAGGGGAACATGTTGGGCGCCTTGAAGTCGCGCTAGGCGCAGCTCCTCCGGTTCGCGACAGTCGAGCAGCAGCAGGTCCGCGCCGCGCTGCAGGCGGTCGTGTACTTCGCGGGGGGTGATTTCCAGGTCGACCATGGTGGCTCCGGAGGTTCACGCCGCGTGCCGGCGGCGGCTCTGATTGTTGGCGCCGAGAATTCCCGCGGCCACGTCTGCGTCGATTTTCTGCGCGAGGTTATCATTTGGCCGCATGGAACCCGCTCATTACGTCTTTGCTGGTGGCGGTACCGGTGGACATCTCTATCCCGGCCTGGCCGTGGCAAGCGCCTTGCGCCAGTTAGTCCCGGATGCCCGCATCACCTTCTTCACGACGACGCGTGCATTGGATCGACAACTCCTGGAGCCGACGGGGTATGGGCAGGTCGAGCAACCGGTCCGGCCGTTCACGATGCACCCGCTGCGCGTCCCGGGCTTTCTGTGGGCTTGGCGGCGGAGCGTGAGTGCCGCCAAGCGGTTTTTGCGCCGGGAGCGCGTGCGGGCGGTGCTGGGGTTGGGCGGCTATGCGGCCGGTCCACCGGTTGTTGCCGCGCACAAGTTGGGCGTGCGCACGGCGATTTTGAATCCCGATGCGATTCCCGGGCGAGCGAACCGCCACTTGTCGCGGTACGCAGGCTTGGTGGCGATGCAGTGGGAGGCATCGCGCGCGTATTTTCCAGCCGGCGCGAACTGTCAGGCAGTGGGTTGCCCGATCCGGGCGGAATTCGAGGCGCCGAATCCGGAGGCGGGGCGGCGGCTGTTCCATCTGCAGCCGGGGCGGCCGGTATTGCTGGTCACCGGGGCGTCGCAGGGGGCGCGCACGGTCAATCAGACGGTCGTGCATCTGTGGCCGCAATTCCATGCGGCGCATCCCGAGTGGCAGCTCTTGCACTTGACAGGCGTGGCGGACGAGGCGGAAGTGCGGGCGGCGTATGGGGCGGCCGGGGCGCCGGCGCAGGTCCTAGCGTACACGCACGAGATGCCGGCGGCGCTGGCGGCGGCGGACATGGTCATTTCGCGGGCGGGAGCATCGACGCTGGCCGAGCTGACGGCCCTGGGCAAGCCGGCGATACTGCTGCCGTATCCGTACCACAAGGACCGTCATCAGCACGCGAATGCCCGGATACTCGTGGAGGCGGGCGCGGCCATTGTCGTCGAAGACCACAAGGACGCACTGCGGAACGCCCCGGCGTTGCGCGACGCGCTCACGGCCGCGGCTGATCCGGCGATGCGGCTGCGGATGGCGACGGCGGCATGTGCGCTGGGGCGGGTGGAAGCGGCGCGGGACGTAGCCAGGTGGCTGCTGAGCTAACGGTGCCGTGGTCGCGGTGCGGTCCTGGCGCAGGCTGCATGTCGCACCTGTCCCCTAACCAGGTATCCTGGCGGGACGCGGCCGGGGCGCACCAGGGGCGAGTGGCCAACGGGTAAGAAGGTCTTACAATCACGATGGCCGACGGGGGCTTTGCTTGAAATCAGCCAGAAGCGCGCTATCTTTGGGTAAGTAGGGAAGTATATCCGACTGGGAGGTGTGCCCGTGATCAGTCAGACTACCGAGTATGCGTTGCGAGCCGTCGTCTGGCTTGCTGCCAATCCTGAGAAGCCACTGACCGCGCAGCAGATCGCCGAGGCAACGCGCGTGCCGGCCGGCTACCTGGCCAAAGTGCTGCAGGGACTCAGTCGAGCGGGGCTGCTGCACTCGCAGCGTGGGCTGGGCGGCGGCTTCACGCTGGCGCGCTCGCCGGCCGCACTGACCATGTGGGAGGTGGTGCAGGCGGTGGATCCGTTGAAGCGCATCCGCGAGTGCCCGTTGGGCTTCGAGGCGCACGGCAAGGAGCTGTGCCTGCTGCACAAGCAGCTCGATGACACGATCGCACAGATCGAGAAGTCCTTTACGAACTGCAAGATCAGCAAGCTGATCGACTCCACGCATGGCTCGTCGCCGCTGTGCGCGTTCGTGCCCAAGAGCGACGCGAAGCGCGCCAAACGCGGCTAGGCGCACCGCACTGAGACAGCCTGGCGTACGGTGCGGACGTTTCGTCACCGCGGCGGCGCTGCGGGGCCGCAGGGGGCCGCATTCGGGAGCAATCGGGGGCAAGCCGTTCGAGAAATCCCGGGACCGGCACGGGGCTGCCGGGACCCGGGATCGTGGTTTATTGGGCGTCGGCGGCCGTTACTGAACCGTTCGCTGCCGTGAGCCGACACACCGATGGACGGACGCAGCGCGGCCGCCGTCGGTGGCGTGAGCCGGGGCGACGCGTTGCGCACATAGCACTGCCGACGCAGGCCGCCGGGTACGGCTGCCAGTCGCGCCAGGCGGCCGCCGGCCGGAGCTGCCGGCACATGGCGTCTGGTGCGGCACCGCCCGTTGGCGAGCAGGTGATTCATGAGCACGGCGATTCAACGAGAGATTCGCGCAGCCCAGAAGGGGGCGCACGGCAACGACCAGAGCGGTATGTACCTGACCTTTAAGCTGGCCAACGAAGAGTACGGGGTCGAGATTCTGAAGGTGCGTGAGATCATTGGTTTCATGCGCGTGACGGGCATTCCCCAGATGCCGGCGTACATGAAGGGCGTGATCAACCTGCGCGGGAAGGTGATCCCGGTCGTCGACTTGCGGCTGAAGTTTGGGTTGCCGGAGGCTGAGCACACGGACCAGACCTGCATCATCGTCGTGGATGTCGGCGCCGAGATCGGTGTCGTTGTGGACACCGTCTCCGAGGTGCTGGACATTGCCGTGGACGACATTGATCCACCGCCGGCGCTGGCCGGAGGCACCGATACGGGCTTCATTCTGGGGATGGGCAAGGTCGGCGAGGCCGTGAAGATTCTGCTGAACATCAACAAGGTACTCAGCAGCGCCGAGATTGCCCGCTTGACCAAGGTGGCGGACGCGGCTCCGGCCGAGTAGTCCGCTCGTCCGATGAACCACAGCGCAGCGTTGCGCGGCCGGGGTGCGCGCACGCTGCCGCTCTTTTGGGGGGATGCGGGGCGCGTATTTGTCGATGTTGGCGGTGGGCCGTCACGGGTCGCGCGTCCGCGTGCTCCGGCGCCGCATCGGAGCGTCGCTACGGGGGGCTACCAGCCTCATCGCGTCCCGTGCGCTTCCGCGGATTCGCTTCCGTCCTTTTTTTTGATCCGGCCGCTTGACGACCCGCGACTCCTGAGGCATTATGTATGTGGATGCTTACTTAATCCGCCTGGCGCGAACAGACCGCGGTGTGGCCCCAACGCCGCGGCCGAGCAGCGGGGGCGCGGCGGACTAGCAGGGGTGAGAGCAAGACGAGCCGCACTTGCGGCCGTTGCCTGTTTCGGCGGCGAGAAGCAGCAGCGGGTTGTGTCCGGGTCGCCGCTTTTTTTGTCCCTGAGATGTAAGTATATGCATACAAAAGCAACCTAGAGGAGACGGCCATGCGAGCCAAGACGGACACGTGGTACGGGGTGCTGGTCATCGTCGCCCTGTGGATGACCGCAGGTCTTGCGGGGGCGCAGCCGGCCGCCACGCAGAGCGCGCCGGTCGGTGGAGGTGGGGCACTGTCGCGGCTCAAAACGGCTGGGCGTGAAGCGTCCTTGACGGTATTTCCTGCGGGCGTGATTGGTCGCCCCGTGCGGCCCGTCGGTGATGTGGTGGCGCTGATGCTGGAGCGGGGCGGAATGGGGAACCTCCAGGTGGACGCGCCGGAGTTCGAGCCGCCTGAGCACGCGGACCTGGCCGAGACGGCCCGGGTGTTCGGCGCGTTCGTGCGGACCCATCCGATCGAGACGGACTATGCGTTGTTCGCGGATTTCCGTGGGTCGCGCGAGAAGGGATTCGAGGAGGTGTGCGCTGTGCTGGCGACCCGGCAGGGCGAAACGGTCTGGCAGGATCGGCAGACCGCCCGCGATGCCGACTATCAGCGCATCAAGCCGCGGGAGCCCATGGAGTGTTGTCTACTGGTCGTCGAACGACTCCGCCCGCTCCTGGGCCTGGAGGATCCTGGGCGGGAAGGTGCGCCGGAAGGCAAGATCGCCCGGCGCTGGGCCGAGCAGTCAGGAGTACCGGATCAAGAGGAACGGGGTGCCATGCAGGAGCGGCAGCGCGCGTTTCAGCAGGCCGCCGCCAAAGCGACACTGCTGGTCTATCCAGCGCAGGCGGGGTCCGAACGGAGCGCAGACAGCGCCGCCCAACTCGTCCAGCTACTCGACGAGGGCAAGCGGATCCGGGCCAGCGTAGCGGAAGAGGGTCCACGGCTGGACGTGAAGGGGCACACGAACGAACAGAAGGTGCTGTGGGAAATGGCCCGCGGGGTGCGCGAATTCGTGCGGGCACATCGTCCCGCGGCGGACTACGTGCTCTACGCCCACTATCTCATGGGGCCGGATGCGGCCGGTAAGGTCACCGTGGGCGCGGTGCACTTCGTGGTGTGCGACCGCGAGGGGCGCTGGGTCATCGTCGACTTTCAGAACAGCCATCACGACGATTTCAATGCGGTGAAGCCGCAGTCGCGCGCGGACTGCGATCGGCTGGTGGTCAGACGGTTGACGGGCTATTGCCGCTAGGCAAGCAGATGTGGCGGGAAACTGGCAGCATGCGCACGTGCCGTGAGCGCATCCGCCCCGAGAATGAGTGAAAGCGCCTGCCCGATCAAGCGTCGCTCGGTGGCTCGTCTTCTGCACCGGCCATCTGGCCCAGTTCGATGAGTGCCAAACGGGCGGCCTTCTGTTCGGCTTCCTTCTTGGTGGGGCCCCAGGCGCTGGGGAACTGGCGCGCGCCGATGGTTACGGCCACCTCGAAGCACTTGGCGTGGTCCGGGCCTTTCTCGTCCAGCAGCTCGTAGATCGGCGTGGCATTCAGGTCGCGCTGGGCCCACTGCTGGAGTTGGGACTTGAAGTTGAACTGGTGCTGGGAGTCCGTGGCGGCCTGCAGCTCGGCATCCATGTGACGGAGGATGAACTCGCGCGCCACTTCGAAACCGCCGTCCAGGTAGACCGCCGCGATCACCGCTTCGAGGGTGCCGGCCGCCAGCGAGCGCGGCAGGTGGTCGCCGTTTTCCATGCCCTGGCCCAGGACCAGTCCCGCGGTCAGATGGAGCTGCTCAGCGACGTTGGCGCAAACCCGGCGGGACACGACGGCGGACTTGATCTTGGTCATGTCGCCTTCGAGGGCGTTAGGCAGCCGCTCGTAGAGCGCCTGACAGATCACGAGGCCGAGCACGGCATCGCCGAGGAATTCCATCCGCTCGTTGCTATCGCGGCGGTGGTTGGCGGAGGAGGCGTGGGTGAGCGCGGCGCGCAGCAGGCTGAGGTCCCGGAACTGGTAGCAGATACGGTCCTGGCAGGCTTCGAGCGAGTTCTCGAGCGGCATGAAGAGGTCCTGGAGTCATCCAGGGCCGGCTACGCAGAGCGCCCTGCCCCGTGCAAAGCGCCCTGCGTGGGCGGCCCATGAGCCAACCGCAGGGAGGCGACCCCGCAGGTCACCTGCCGCTGCGTCCTTACTCTAACATATATCAGCACATTGCGGCGTCCGCCCGCAGGAAATTCGAGCGAAAGAGGGGCGAAGGATGATGGGAGGCGTCCGATGGGGACCCGGCCGTTCGCGCGGCCCACCCCAGGGGGTGGGGGCGGCAGGATGGGGGCCTCGGGGGGTTGCCGCCCAGTGCGGCTCGTGCTAAACTGTCAAGTCTGTAACTTGGGAGACAGGCGATGTCGATTGACCGGTCCCTGCGCATGAAGAGCTCGTTGGAACGGCACCGCAATGTGCTGACGCGGGCGGAGCGCGTGATGCAACTGCAAGAAGAGGACAAGTGGGGCGAGCGCGCGAGCGCCCTGTATCTGCCGAAGGTTTCGCACCGCAAGGCCAAGGCCAGCAAGAAGAAGGCCAAGGAAGAAGCGGCGACTGCGGAAGGCGCGGCGGCGACGACGGCGGCACCGGCTGCCCCGGCGAAGTAGGTGGTTTGACGGTGGGGCGGTGCACGGGCTACCGCCGGCCGCCCCGCATGCCAGCCCCCGCTGGGGGTTGCGGATCCGTTCGGGTTATCGCGTAACCTCATGGTGCGTCTGCGGATGCGCGATTCGTCGAACCGAGCTGCGTGCCTTGGGCACATCTGGATTGCTATCGTTTCCGGCCTACCGGGCCCCAAAAAAACACCTGCCGGCGAACTCAGCATGGACGCCGTGCGTATGTCGTACTGGTGAGTCCCGTCCGCGCTCCCGGCAGCGATTGGCAGTTGTTTGGTGTCCTTCCCAACCCAGAGTTGCGGCGCGCCGACGGTGACGCGACCGCGACGAGTGCGGACAGTTCTCGCCCCGCTGCAGGATTGAACTATGGCCCATGATCACATGTCGGTGAAAGCGGAGACCGGGCGCGCTACCGCGAAGCTCATTGCGACGATGCTGGGGGGAATGCTGGTGCTGGCCTCCTTCCTGGCCCAATGGCTGTTTCACGATGCGGCGGCGGCGGACGGCGTCAATCCATATGCGTCTGTGATCGCCCTGGTCGGTGCGCTGCTCCTGGCGGTTCCGCTCTGGTGGCATGCGGCGAAGGGGCTGCTTTCCGGACATCTGCATATGGATGAACTCGTCGCGCTGGCGATCTTCGCGGCGATGGCGAACCAGGACTACCAGACCGCGGGGGTCGTGGCCTTCTTCCTGCTCATCAGCATCCTGATTGAGACGCGAACCGCCCTGGGAGCTCGCGCCGCCATCGAGGGGATCGTTCGGCTCACCCCGACGAAGGCCCGCCGGCTGAAGAATGGCGCGGAGGAAGAAGTCGAGGCTCATGCCCTGCGTCCCGGCGATACGATCCTGGCCCTGCCGGGCGACAACATTCCAGCGGACGGCAAGATCGTCACCGGGCAGTCCACGATCAGTGAAGCGAACGTGACCGGTGAATCGCTCCCGGTTGAGAAGAGCGTCGGCGACGAGGTCTACGGCGGTACCAGCAATCTGACTGGGGCCATCCAGGTGCAGGTGAGCAAGGTCGGTCACGATACGACCCTCGGGCGCGTACAAGACCTCATTCTGGAGGCCGAGCGGACCAAGATTCCGCTCATGCGACTCATCGATCAATATGCTTCCTGGTACACACCGGTGACGCTGATGATCGCGGGCGTGGTGTGGTTCTTCACGAAGGACGCGAACAAGACCATCGCCCTACTGGTCATCGCCTGCCCGTGTGCCCTGATCCTCGCGACGCCGACCGCGATCGTCGCGGCCTTGTCCGCCGCCGCCCGCCTGGGCGTGTACATCAAGGACGTCTCGAACTTGGAATGGGCGCGGAAGCTGACCGCGATCGTGCTCGACAAGACGGGCACACTGACCACGGGCGAACTGGCGGTAACCCGCCTGGTGCCGGCGCCCGGCGTGGATCCGGCGGACCTGATTCGGACGGCCGCCTCGGTGGAGCGAATGAGCCGCCACCCGGTCGCCCGCGCGATCGTGGCGGTGGCCGAGAAGGCGCGCGTGACCTGTGAGGATGTCGGCGATTTCGAGGAGGTGCCGGGCAAGGGCGTGAAGGCGCTGTTGCGCGGGCAACCCGTGCTGATCGGCCGGCGCACGTGGGTGGAATCGGCGGGCGTGGATCTGGCCCCGCTGGCCGGGGAACAGTACGCCGAGCCGGAGGGGCTGAGCACGCTTTACGTGGTCCGCGGCGGGCGGGTGCTGGGCTGGATCGGTCTGGAGGATCGCACGCGGCCGGAAGCACGGCTGGCGCTGGACGATCTGCGGCAGTTGGGGATTCGCGACCTGATCATGGTCACGGGCGACCGCTGGAGCGTGGCGCGGCGTGTGGCCGGCGAGATGGGCTGCTCCGACGTGCAGGCGGAAGTGCTGCCGCAGGACAAGCTGGCGCTGGTGGACGCGCTGAAGTCGAAGGGTCACACCGTGGCGGTGGTCGGCGACGGCGTCAACGATGCGCCGGCGCTGGCGGCGGGCAATCTGGGCATCGCCATGGGGGCGGCGGGCAGCGACGTGGCGATGAACAGCGCGAGTGTGGCGCTGATGAGCAGCGATCTGCGGCGGCTGCCGTTCCTGGTGAGCCTGTCGCGGGCAACGACGCGCGTGATCTGGCAGAACCTGATTCTGGGCGTGGGCTTCATCGTGACGGTGGAAGTGGCCATTGTCTTCGGCAAGGTGCACCCGATGCTGGCCGCACTGCTGCACACGGTGTCCTCGGCCATCGTCGTGTTCAACAGCGCCCGACTGGTGCGGTTTGGCGAGGGGATCGCGTCGCACGTGCCGGTCCGGCGGCCGACGGCGGCGCCCACCGAGACGGGCACCGTGGCGCTGCAGCCGGTATAAGCGCGGGGCTTGCGGTTCGAGATGCGTATGGGCGCGGAATTCTTATCGGCCGTTCGTCGCGGGCGACCCCCGCAGCTTGGGCCGCGCGCCGGAGTCGGCTATCGGGTGGAGCGACTAACTGACTTCGCGGGTCTGGAAGAGGGCGACCCCGAGCCCCAGCACGCCGAGCGAGTACAGCACGGCGTAGCCGGCCACGTGCAGGACCTGGGTGGCGGGGATCGTGTGCTCCTGCGTCAGGGCGTCGCCGGCCCAGAAGAACTGGAAGTTCGGGACGGCCGCGTAGGCCACGTTCAGCAGCCAGCCGCCCTGGTCGGTGGCGGCCCGGCCGAAGTAGTAATCCGACAGCAGGCCGAGGACGTAGACACTGACGCACAGGAGCAGGGTGAAGACCTGGCTGAAGCGCGTGGCGAGGGCCACGGCGAAGGCGGTCAGGACGAGCACGCCGCAGAAGGTCATCGCCAGGGCGTAGACCATCTGCAGATCGCCGAAGTCCTGGGTCGGCGCCTGCAATTCCCACTTGGCGTTCACAAACAGCACGCCAATCAGGGCCACGGTGCACAGCGGCACAACCCAGCCCAGCAGGGCGGCGGGGAAATGCCAGCCATACACGTAGTTGCCGAACGTGGCGGCCGCCAGGCTGAGCAGCACGGCGATGCCGGCGAAGAGCAGGACGGGCTGGTCGAACTTGTCCGCGGCGGTGGGCATGGTGCCGTGGCGAATCGTGAAGAGCAGGACCAGGCTCAGGAAGTAATAGCCGACGGCCACGGCGCCGCACACGCCGACGTACTTGCCGAGCAGGAAGAGCGGACGGCTAACGGGCTTGGACACGACGGTCAGGACGGTATGCGATTCGATCTCGCGGCTGATGACGCTGGTGGCGCTGAACACGGCGGCGAGCAGTCCGTAGAGCAGCAAGGTGGCCAGACCGACGTCCTTGGCCATCTTCAGGTCACCGCCGGACTCGAGCGTGAAGCCGACGAGGGCCGTGTTGAGCGACAGGATACCGGCCGTGACCCACATGAGGACGCCGAAGATCGGCTGACGGACGGTTTCGTTAAAGGTGTTCGCGGCGATCGCCAGCAGTTTGGAGTTCATGCTCTACCGATCGGGTTTGGCGCGCGTGCGACGCAGCGCCGGATAGCGTGGTCGAGCCCGCTGCCCGACCGTGGTCCATTATGCCGCCCGGGCGGGCGGCGGACAAGGAACCATACGGCGGCCGCCGGCGTGGGTTCGGCCCGGGCGGTCGCGGTACCGCAGAGAGGTGAGTCGTGACGACGGAGACGACACATACGCGCAGCCGGCGGGCGAGCCTGGGAGGACTGATCCTCCAGGTGGTCACGGCGCTCGCGCTGTTCGGGCTGGCCCTGGCGACGCATTCGCAGGCGGCGCTGCAGCTGGCGCTCTACACGCTGGGCGGCGTACCGATCTGGTTCGTGACTCTGCTGGTCTTCCGGCAGCGCGAACTGGCGGCACTGGAAGCCCTGGACCTGGAGGAACTCCGGCGCGAGAAGCAGGCCGCCGGCGGCGGCGCGGCGATGTTCGCCGAAGAGGGTGCGGGCGGGCTCGGGTATCGGGTGGCCGAGGCGCGTGCCCAGTGGATGCAGCGGTGGCTGGTGCCCGGTTTCGCCCTTGGGACGGCCGCCTACCTGATCACGATCGGCATCGTGCTGTGGCACGGCATTCCGAAGGCGGGGACCGCATGGGCGCTGATCGGGCAAATCCCGTTTGCGCTCGTGGCGCTGGCGATCTTCATGATCGGCACGTTCCTGTATGCCCGCTACACGTCGGGCATGGCGCGGGCGGCCGAGTGGCAACTGCTGCGTGGCTGCGGGGCGTATCTGCTGGGCAACTCGCTGGCGATGATGGCGCTCATGGTGGCGCTGGGCGTGCTGGCGTACTCCGAGACGACGACCATCGTGGAGCACGTGCTGGCCTACGCCTTTCCGGTGCTCATGTGGGTCCTCGCCGCCGAGACCGTCATCAACTTCGTGCTGGATATCTATCGGCCGCGGACTCCGGGCGTGGAGCCGCGGGCGGCGTATGACAGTCGGCTGTTGGGGCTGCTGGCCGAGCCGGGCGGCATCGCCTCGTCCATCGCGGATGCTCTGAATTATCAGTTTGGCTTCCAGGTTTCGCAGACGTGGTTCTACCAGCTGCTGGCGCGGGCGTTTGTCCCGCTCCTGGCGACGGGGGCCCTGGCGCTGTGGCTGCTGACGTGCATCGTCATCGTGCAGCCGTACGAGCGGGTCATCATCGAGCGGCTCGGCGTACAGCTCAACCCGGGCGGGGTGGATGCGGATGGCACGCCGCATCCGGAGCCGCTGAAGCCCGGGCTGCACTTCAAGCTGCCGGCCCCCATTGACCGGGCGCGGATCTACAACACGGGCCAGCTGCACCAGATCAGCGTCGGGTTCGCGCAGTGGGACGTCAATCCGGATTACGAGAAGGACCGGAAGGGCGTGCAGCTCTGGACGGACACGCAACATCTGGGTCTGGACCACTTCAATTTCATCGTCTGCGTGCCGCCGGAGCGGACGAGCCCGGCGCCCACGACAGCTCCGGAGCAGCTGGCGGAAGTGCCGACCAGTCGAGCGCCGGTGCACATGCTCCGGATGGAAGTCGTGGTGCAGTACCGGATTCGCGCGGAAGAACTCTATCGGTTCAGCCAGGCCATGCTCGATCCGGATCGCAAGATACGCGACGTGGCCTGGGGCGAGGTGGTGCGCTATGCCGCCGCAACCACGGTGGACGACCTGCTCAGCCGCGACTTGGCCGCGCTGGGCGAACTGCTGCGCCAGCGGCTCAACGAGCGCACGCGGGAGCTGGGACTGGAAGTGGCCTATGTCGGCGTAACCAACCTGCATCCCGAAACGACCGTGGCCAATGCGTTCCGCGAGGTCATCGGTGCCGAGCAGCAGAAGGTGGCCGCGATCCGCGAGGCGCGCGTGACGGAGAATCAGAAGCTCTCGGAAGTGGCCGGGGACGTGGCGCGGGCGCGGGCGCTCGCCAAGATTACGCTGCGTGCCCAGAGTGCCACCAAGCGGCTGAATGACGCCCTGACGGCCTCGGCGGACGTGCCGCCGGCGACGGTCGAGGCGCTCGCCGCGCGCCTAGCGGGCCTGGCGCCGCAGTTCCGCGCGGACACTCAGGCGGCCGCCACGCTTGAGGATGCCCAAGAGGCCGAGCAGCAGGTCCGGCTCGACTACGAACTGGGCTTGGGGCAGACGTTCGGGGCTCAGGCGGCTGCGGCCAAGGTCGTCCAGGCGGCCAAGATCAAACGCGACGAGGTCGCCGCGGTATTGGAGAAGGAACTTGCGCTGGTGCGGAGCGAGTTTGCCAAACAGGTGACTCCCCGGCAGGCGGGCGCGCTCATCGAGAGCGTGGCGGCGCGGCTGGCGGCGGAGTACTGGGAGCAGGAACTGGACTCCCAGATTGGACGTCCGGACACGGGTGGCAAGCTGGCGGCGACGCTGGCCGCGGCACTGGCCGATCGCTGGGACAAGGAAATGACGACCGCGGCGCGGTTCGTCCGCGCGGAGAATGAGCGGGAGGCGTATCGGGCGGCGCCGGAAGTCTACAAATCGCGCCGGTTGATGGAGACGTATATTGAAGGCCTGCGGGACGCGCGCAAGTTCTTCCTGGCCTTCGATCCGACGGGGCGCGTGGTGCGCACGCGACTGATCGCAGAGGACGAACGGGGCTTGGCCCCAGAGGACCTGACCGCGCCGAAGTGATGGTCGGGGCCGCGTGACCCGGTGCTACGGCCCGGGCGCGGCCGGCGAAAAGCGCCGGGGGCGTGCGGCGGCGGCCGCCCGCCCGAGTTCAGAGGAATCGCCATGAGCAGAATATCGATCCCGTTGTTGATTGCGGTGGTGGTGGCCATTCTGGTGGTCTGGAGCATCACCTACCAGGTGTCGTACAACCAGGTGGCGATCCGTGTGCGCCTGGGGCAGGTGCAGGAGACGGTCACGGAGCCGGGCCTGCGTTTCCGCTGGCCGCCACCGATCGAGTTTGTGCAGAAGTACGATGCCCGGCTGCGGACGATGGACGCGCCGGAGATGGAGATCAAGACCGCCGACGGCAAGAACGTGATCATCGGCACGTACGCCGTGTGGCGGATCAAGGAGCCGCTGCAGTTCTACCAGCGGGCACGGACGGAGGCTCGGGCCGAGGAGCAGATGCGCACGCGCATCGCGCAGATTCAGGCGGCGGTGGTGGGGCAGAAGACGCTGCCGTTCTTCGTGAACCTGGATCGCGCGGCCGTGGAAGCCAACTACGACAAGCTGTTCGCGGAAATGCGCGACAGCATCGCCCCGGGGCTGCTGGCGGACTACGGCATTGCCTTGGCGGAGATCGGCATTCGTCGCATCTCGCTGCCCAAGGAGGTCACCCAGGAAGTATTCAACAGCATGATCCAGGAGCGCAAGGCCAAGGCGGCCACCTATCGCGAGGAAGGCAAGTCGCAGGCCGAGGCAATCAAGGCCCGGGCGGAGGCGGACGCGCGGCAGATTCTGGCCTTCGCCGACCGCAAGGCCTCGGAAATCCGCTCGGCCGGCATCCAGGCCAGCACGCGCATCCTGGCGAAGATCAACGAGAGCGACCGCGAGTTCTTCGAGTGGCTGGGCTGGCTCGACACGCTGAAGGCTTCGTTCAAGCAGAAGTCGACGATCTTCATTGACGAGCATTCGCCGCTGTACGGCCCCTTCGTGCAGCCCCCGGCCGGCGTGGACCCCAACAGCCTGCCCCGCGGCGCCGCGGTTTCCGCGCCAGTGCCGGCGGCCCCGGCGACCCATTGAGACGAGGTGCGCGCGATGTCGGATCCGCATGACCTGTTGCACTCGCACGATCACGCCGGGCACTCACACGGTGCGCCGGAGGCACCGTTGACCGATCCCGCGCAGGAGTCCCTGGTCCGCGCCTTGCGGAGCAGCTTCAATGTCCTGCGCGTCCTGATGGTCGTGCTCGTCGTGCTGTACGTGTTCTCTGGCGTATTCCGCGTGAACCCGGGGCAGTACGGTGTGATTGCGCGTTTCGGCAAGCTCCGCGAAACGCCGCGTCCCGGCGAGAAGACCGGCCCGTACGTGTTCACGCCCGGCTGGTACGCGGCCCTGCCCGAGCCTTTTGACCAGCAGATCACGCTGTCGGGCGTGACGCAACTGCTGACGGCGACGACGTTCCTCTTCGCCCACCCCGACGCCGACAAGACCGAAGACCTGGCGGCCATCATCGGCGCATCGCGCGACCTGCAGCCCGGGGTTGATGGCGCCATGCTCACGGGCGACAAGAATCTCTCGCACGGGCGCTGGAAGGTGCAGTATCACATCGAGGACGCGGCCAAGTACGTGCGCAACGTGGGCGACACCCCGCGCGCGGGCGAAGCGCTGCTGCTGCGCCTGCTGGAAACGGCGGTGGTCCGCGAGGTGGCCGGCCGTACGGTCGAGGAAGTCACGCGCACGGCCCAGAACGCGGTGCGCGACGCGGTGCAGGCGCGCCTGCAGAAGTATCTCGATCAACTCGAGACCGGTCTGACCATCGTGCAAGTCACCGCGCTGACGATTGAGCCGGGGGCCGTGCGCGAGGCGTTTGCGGATGTCAGCAAGGCGGAGAGCGACCGCGAGACGCTGCAGTCGGAGGCCAGGGGCAAGGCGGCGGAGACGCTCAGCCGGGCCGCCGGCGGGATGCACGCCGAACTGCTGGCGCTGATCCAGGCGTACGGCGCTGCGCAACTGCGCGGTGAGAGCGAGGAGAGTCTGCGCACGGTGCTGGCCCAGATCGATGCCAAGCTGCTCGAGGCGGAGGCCCGGCAGGCCGGCCAGGTGGCGATCAAGCTCAACGAAGCGCACCAGCAGGCCAGCGAGGCGAGCGACAGGCTGCGCGGGCAGTACGCCGAGTTCACCAAGTATCTGGAGCAGCGCCAGGCCCGGCCTGTGATCACGCTGCTGAACCTGTGGGCGCAGATGCGCGAAGAGGTGCTCGGCAATCGCGAGAACGAGGTGTTCTTCGTGCCGCAGACCGGGGAAATCGAGATCCACACGAATCGCGATCCACAGCGCGCGCTCGAGCGCGAGCAGGAGCGCGTCAAGAAGCGCACGGGACGCCAGTAGCCGCCCCGGCCCGAGGGATGTCGTGAGTGAGCATGCCATCATCAAAGCCGTCGGCCTGACCAAAGTCTTCAAGGACTTCTGGCGCCGCGCCCGCGTCAAGGCCGTCAACGACCTGGACCTGGAGGTTCAGCCGGGGGAGGTCTTCGGCCTGCTGGGTCCCAACGGTTCGGGCAAGAGCACCACGATCAAGATGCTGCTGGGGCTGCTGTATCCGACGCGCGGACGTATCACCGTGCTCAACCGTCCGCCGGATGACGTGCGGATCAAGGCCCGCATCGGTTACCTGCCCGAAGAGTCGTACCTATACCGCTTCCTCAACGCGCGGGAGACGCTCGACTATTACGGTACGCTGTTCCGGCTTGATCGTACGACGCGCCGCCGCCGAACCGAGGAACTGCTGGAGATGGTCGGGCTGCGCTCGGCCGCCCGCCGCCCGGTCGGCGAGTACTCCAAGGGGATGGCGCGCCGCATCGGGTTGGCGCAGGCGCTGATCAATGACCCGGACCTGCTGATCCTCGATGAGCCCACCAGCGGCCTGGATCCGGTCGGCTCCAAGCTGGTCAAGGACATCATCCTGCGGCTGGGCCGCGAATTCAAAAAGACCATCGTGCTCTCGAGCCACCTGCTGGCCGACGTTGAGGAGGTTTGCGACCGGGTGACGATTCTGTACGGCGGGCGCGTCCAGGAAAGCGGCAGCATCGAGAGCGTGCTCAGCCGCCGCGACCAGACGCAGATCGTCTGCGATCGCCTCAGCCCCGAGACGCTGGCGGAGATCGCGCAGCTGGTGCAGCGCCGCGAAGGCAAGGAACTCGCGATCAGCGTGCCGCGCGACCGTCTCGAAGCGCTCTTTCTGCGCATCGTCCAGCGTGCCCAGACGGAGAAGCTCGACACCTCCGGTTCGGTGGCCGTCGGCGCGATCGCCGGGTTCCTGGGTGAAAAGGAAGGGGCCGGCGTGCTCGCCGAGCTGATGCGTACCGAGCCGGTGCCGCCGGCCGCCGTGCCGCCGCCCGTCGTGCCCGCGCCGGTGGGGGTCGACGCGGACGTGCTGGCCGGGTTGACCGGTGCGGCGCCGGCGCCGCAAGCGGCCACAACGCCGACCGGCGCACCGGCGGCAACGGTGGAGGCGGAGGCGGAGGCGGCGCCGGTGGACCGCGCGGTGCTCGACGAACTGCTGGGCGGGGGCGGGGCGGGGAAGGATCAGGCGAAATGAAACGCGTCCTGGCCATCGCCCGGCTGACGTTCTGGGAAGGCATCCGGATGCGGATCGTCCTGGTGTTCCTGATCATTCTCGTCTTTCTGGTGTTGCGACTGCCGTTCACGCTGCACGGCGACGGGACTTTGACCGGGCGGCTGCAGAACTTCCTGGCGTATTCGCTCGGAGCGCTGAGCGTGCTGCTGAGCCTGACCACGATCTTCTTCTCGTGCGCCACGTTGAGCGGGGAGTTGCGCGACCGCTCGCTGCACCTGGTGGTGACCAAGCCGGTCTCGCGATTCGAGATTCTGGCCGGCAAGTGGCTGGGGGTGAATCTGCTGAACGTCTTGATTCTGGCCCTGTGCGGCGGGGCGATTTATGGGCTGGCGTATTTCATCCAGTCCCGCCAGGAGCAGTTCCCGCTCGATCGCTACAAGGTTCGCGACACGGTGTGGACGGCGCGCGTCGCGGCCCAGCCGGTGGTTCCGCAAGCGGAGATTCGCAAGGCGGCCGAGGAGTACGTGAATTCGCGGAAGCGCACCGGGGAAATTCCGCCGGGGCGGGAGGAGATCGCCCGTCAGGAGCGGGAAACGGAGCTGCTGACACAGTGGCGGACCATCGAAGCGGGCGATGCGCGCGTGTTCCGGTTTGAGAACATCACTCCGCCCGACCGGGAGGACACGCTGTTCCAGGTGCGCTACAAGGCCCGGGCGACGCCGTTGCCGCTGGACGAGATGGCCACGATCGGGTTCGCCTTCTGCGACCCGAACACGCACACGCCGCTGGAGGAGCCGACCTTTCTGACGGAGCGTTCCAACGACACGCATCAGTTCCTGATCCGCGCGCGCACGGCCATCAAGGACGGTGCGGTCGAGCTGCTCGTGATCAACCCGTACAACCCGGGGCGCCGCGCCATGGCCTTCGAGGGCGAAAAGAGCTTGCAACTGCTCTATCGCACGGCCGGCTTCGAGCTGAACTTCGCCCGGGCGCTCGTGATCATTCTGATTCGCTTGGCGCTGCTCAGCGCGCTGGGGGTGTTTTTCAGCGTCTTTGTCTCGTTCCCAGTGGCGTGCCTCTGCGTGGCCTCGTTCTTCCTGTTGTGTCTGGGGCTGCCCTTCTGGCTGGACTCCATGGGCGCCAACGTCGAGAACTACCTGCCGAAGGACGATCCGTACGGCGTGTGGGGTCCGATGGTGCGCGGCCTGCTGGTGCCGGTGATGAAAGCGGTGTTCCCCGATTTTTCGTACTACGACGGCACGCGCTCGGTGGTGGATGGCGAGTACGTGCCCATGCAACTGCTGTTGCAGGGCGTGCTGCACACCCTGCTATACGGCGGAGTGCTGCTGCTGCTGCCCGGCTGGCTGATCTTCCGGGTGCGCGAAGTGGCCGAGGTGCAGGTGTAGCCCGGTCGCGGCGGGTGGCGCGCCGGTCGTCGAGTGAAGAGCATGACAACGTCGCAATCGCGAATGGTACAGCTCGTGGCGCTGGTGTGCTGCGTGGCCCTGATCTACGTGGCCTCGCTGCGCATGCCGGCGATCAACAAGGGGCGCGAGCAGCTGGATACGATGGGCGTGCAATCGCCGGTCCTGAAGACGGATCCGCAGTATGCGTTCGCGGTGCAGGCGCTGGGGGCGTTTCGCGGACTGATTACCGATCTGGCGTTCATTCGGGCGGAGACCTACAAGGAGCAGGGGCGGTTCTACGATGCCGTGCAGCTCGCCAAGTGGATTTGTGCGCTGCAGCCGCGCTTCCCGACCGTGTGGGAATTCGCCGCCTGGAACATGTCCTGGAACATCTCGGTCACGACGTACACGCCCGAGGAGCGCTGGAACTGGGTCTACAACGGCGTGCGCTTGCTGCGCGACCAGGGGATTCCGGCCAACCCGCGCGCGGTCAATCTCTACAAGCAGCTCGCCTGGACGTTCAACAACAAGATGGGGGAGATCATTGATGACTACCACGTCGCGTACAAGTGCAACTGGGCGTGGCGCATGCATCTGCTGCTGGGGGCTCCGACCCCCGCGCTGGGCGAGATCGACCCCAATACCCTGGCGCAACTGAGTGCGGCCGATGCCGGCAAGTCGACGGATCTGCTCGCCGACGCCGCGCGCAAGTCCTGGGATCTCAACGAGGAGAAGCGCCGCCGGGCGGCCGCCGAACGCGGCGAGACGTACGTCGTGCGCAGGTTTGAGGAACTGAAGCGGCCGGCCCCGGCAGACGAGCCGCCGCTGTCATACCTGGTGGCGAAGCGGGCGGCGTGGGAGCGGATTCACGACATCGCGGTGGCGCCGGCGACGCTCGACGAGCTTTACCAGCGCGAGCCCAACGCGCGCCCGATGGTAGAGGCCCTGCGCGTGCGCGGCGTGAACATCGATGACGCGCCGCTGACCGAGGACGCCTACTGGAGCGATCGCGGGCTGGCCTTTACGTTCTTCGCGCCGTATCGTCGCGCCAGCGAGCCCGCATCCGTGCTGCGCCGTGTCACCGCGCAGACGTCCGAGGACGAGCGGGAGCGCCAGCAGGCGGAGCAGATCGGCCAGATCCTGGGTCTGGCCAACAGCGATCCCGCCGGGGTCATGTTGGTGCGGTTCCTGCAGAAGAAGGTATTGCACGAGGTCTATGCCCTCGACGCCGATCACATGGCCGCGGTAGTCGACAACTTCGGTCCGATGGATTGGCGCAGTGTCGACGCGCATGCGCTGTACTGGGTGACGCGCGGCCTGATCGCGGCGGGCGAGACCATGGACGACTTCCGCAACGACAAGGCCAACACCGCCCGCATCATGTTCTTCTGTCTGCGCAACTTGTTCTTGCGCAACCGCATGGTGTTTGAGCCGTATCCACCGGCCATCCACCGTTCGTACCTGAATTTGAGCCTGGATACGAATTTCGTCGAGCCGATGCACCAGGCCTACATCAAGTACGGCAACCTGTTCGATCCGCGCGCGACGAAGGAGGACGATAGCCGCGCGGGCGACACGTACCGCACCGGCCACATCAACTACCTGACGGAGGCGATCCGGCTGCTGTACCTGGGGGGGCAGGAAGCGGAGGCGGACCACTACTACGCCTACCTGCAGCGCCACTATCCCAACGGGGAGGACGGCCAGCCGAATCCGCGGCTGGCGAAGACGCTGCACGACTTCGTGATGGACGATTTCTTCGAGTCCACGGCCAAGAACGCCGGGCTGCGCGAGACGCGCGCGGCGGTCGAGCAACTGCTGTCCCGCGGGTTCAGCCTCCTCGCCAATGGCGATGTCAACGGCTTCACCAGCTCCCTGCAACGGGCGCGTGAGCTGCATGAGAACTACATGCGCGACAAGCGCGACCGGATCAGCGCCCCCAAGCAGTTGCCCGAGTTCGACCAGATGCTGCCGGATGCGTTCTACAACTGGCTGGCCGTCGATCCCGGCACGCCGCTGGAGACGCTGCACAAGGCGCGTCTGTGGGGCGCGGCGCCGATCTTCCTGCGGCAGGCGGTCTGGGATTACGTGCAGCGTGGCTTTGAGCTGGAGTGCCAGCGGTGGTCCTTCGACATGGCGCAAGCCTTCCCCGAGCCGCCGGAGATGGAGGCTTTCCGCAAGACGCATCCGGAGCGCTATCGCCCAGAGCTGCGCGACACGGACGTCCAGACGCTGCCGCAGAAGCTGAATCCGGAGTAGGGACTGAGGGATTCAGGGATTGAGGGGGGCGGTTCGGGGGGCTTGTGCGTCAGCACGATCCGCCGAGGTGGGGACCCGTGCGCCAGGCGCACGGGTCCTCAGTCCTCCGACGTCTTCTCGGCACGGTCGCCGCCCGTGGCTTGTTCGGCCTTGCGGTCGTCGGCCAGGCGCGCGAAGACCAATCGTCCGAAGGTCTCTGCGACGCGCGCGAGGCGGTAGCGCCGCACGTCGATCACGCGCGCTTTGCCTTCGGCCGTCTGCACGAGTGCGAAGGGCAGGCAGACCTCCAGGACGAGCGCGGGCGCGACCTTGTCGGGCAAGCACGCGAAGCGCGCGACGACCGGCTGGCCGGGCTCGCGCTCCCACGGCGCCGCGCACTCCTCCGTGATGACGTGCAGCGCGGTGACGTAGTCACCGGGGCGCAGGTCCTCCGGCGCCACCGGACGCGACACGCCGCTGCCAGACTCCATCTGCAGATTCAGGTCCTCGTTCATGTTCAACCCGCTTCGGCGCAGCGCCCGCGCGCGGCGTTCCTCAGACCCTGCACTGCCCCCGCGCAGGGATAGACCACATTGTTGCCCCGTCGCACCGCTAAATTCGTTGGGGGGGAAGACGGCGGTCGCCTAACCGCGCGCGGTGCGCACCCTGGCCAGCCAAGCCTGGGGACTGTAGCGTCCGGCCGCCGGCCGCGGAGAATCAAGATGGATGCATTCGTAGCGCACGCCGTACTCCTTTGGGAGGAGAAGTATTGCCGCGCTTTTCGTGAAAGTCAAGAAAATAGGGATTCAGGGAGCAGGGATTAAGGGATTGAGGGCGCGGAGTCAGTCGGCCGCGCCGGGCGTCCCAGTTGCCGCCGCCTTCCCTTAATCCCTCAATTCCTGAATCCCTTAATCCCCACTCTTGATCTTGATGTTCCGGTACCACACGCGATCGCCGTGGTCCTGCAGCACGAGATGGCCCTTGGCTCGCTGACCGAAGTCCGGCCACGCCTTGAACTTGCTGTCCTGCACGAGCCCGTCCCACTCGGGGCTGTGCAGGTCGTAGCTGACCACCTTCACGCCGTTGAGCCAATGCTCGACGTGGTTGCCCTTGACCACGATTCGCGCCTGGTTGAAGAGGCCGACGGGCCCGGTCGCGTCCTTGGATGGTGCGTACAGCGCGTAGCACGCGGACGCCGACGTCTTGGGGTTCTTGCCGTCGGCGTGCTCGGTGTTGTCGAGGATCTGGTACTCCGGTCCCGTTTCGTACGGGGCGCCGTGATCCTCGGTGACGCGATACATGATGCCGCTGTTGCCCGCGGCGCTGATACGCCACTCCAGGCTCAACTCGAAGTCGCCGAACTGCTCGTCCGTCACGATGTCGCCGCCGCCGGTGATGCGGACGATGCAGCCGCCCTTGACCTGCCAGCCGGCGGGGGCCGCGTCCTTCTTGTAGCCGTGCCAGCCCTTCAGCGTCTGCCCGTCGAACAGCAGCCGCCAGCCGGCCGCCTGCTCGTCCGCGGTCAGGATGTTCTGCGGCTCGGGCTTCGGCGGCGTCAGCACTTCGCCCTTGCGGTCCGTCGGGATCACGTTGAGCGTGTACCACGCCTCGGTGCTCCAGGGCAGTTCGCCCTCGGCTGACAAGCACGGCGGCAGCAGCCGCAGGTACACCACGTGCGACGCCTTCAGGTTCTCGATTTCCAGGAAGACCTTCTTGCGGTCGGCCGACACGCTCGCGGACTTCACCGGATAAGCGATGCCGTCGCGATGCGGGGCCTGGCCCTTCTCCAGGTCGAACGGCCACTGCTCGACGTAGTACGTCTCCGGGTCCCAGCCGACGCGCGGATCGAGCGGCTTGGTGAACTCGATTTCGAAGCCGTTGGCGAGGGCGTGGACGGCGAGCATTTCAAACGGAGACCGATCGCTCCAGTTCCACGGCTGCTCAGGGAGCGGTCCGTGGCGAAGTGCGCACGCTTGACGCGTGTCCGTGATCGTCTCGATAGCGATTCGCTTAGCTTCGCCGGGGCAGTCTGCCAACACGGTCTGGCCCGTTTCATAAATGGCGGTGTCCTGCGTGGCATCAGGAACCCAAGCCAGCGGTCGCCCATGCCCCGCTTGGGCCGTTGGCGCTAACAGGAATCCCGCAACGATCCGGAGAGCCTCGCTCGGGAGATCAACCCCGCTTACTTTGTCGTCGTGCTGCAGGCCGGGATGTGCTCCCACGACCGGCGTTCCGTCGCCCGGGCGGCCGCGGCGCAGCGGGGGGATGATCTTCTTCTTGCCGTCGGTGGTCCGCAGCGAGATGTCGGCCGCGTGGCTGAGGCACTTGGCGGGGATCACTTCGAAGGCGGCGTCGCCCGCCGTCTTGTCGTCCTTCTTGCTCGCTCCCTCGCTCCCTTGATCCCTCGATCCCTTCTTCCATTGCAGCGTCAACTGCCCGTCGCCGCCGCCCTGGAAGTGCCAGATGTGCAGCTCGTGCGGGCCGGCGGCCAGCTCCAGCGGTTTGCTGTCCTTCGGGTCGGCGGGATGCAGTCCGTCGTGGTCCACGACGACCTTGCCGTCGAGCCAGAGCTTGCCGCCGTCGTCGGACAGCAGCCGCAACATGTACGTGCCCGGCTGGTCAAGCGTCAGCGTGCCGATGACCTCGGTTACGAAGCGTTCCGTGCAGGGCCCGAAGTCCTTCCGCGCGGTCTGCAGGTCCAGCGTGGGGACGACCTGCGCCCAGTTCGGCTGTTGGTCGGGCATCAACTCGGGAATCGCGGCCACATCCACCCCGGTGTCGAACACGCGGACGACGAGGCCCGGCTCGGTCTTGGTGGCGGCGGGCTCCGCGGCGATCGTGGCGCTGTACGCCAACAGCCCCAGGGTGATGATTGCGAAGGTGGACAGCGTTGCGCGAGGTAGCATCGTTGGATCTCCAGACAGCGGCGCATAGCCGCGTCGAGCTCGGCGGGCGCGGACGTGCGGGCGCCGAGATCGTCGGCGCACAGGATACCCCGGCGGGGTAGCCGACTAAAGCCGACAGAGTTGTCGAATTCGGTCTTCGGCACGCCTGCGCCCCTAGCGGTCGTTTACAGACCACACGCATCGTCGCAGAATACGGACATGCGTAAAGGGGTTCCTCGCCGTGTTCTCCTCGCTGTTGCCGCGCCGCTCGTGGCGACGGCGCTGTGGCTGCCGGCGCTGCACGTGCTGTTTCGGCCGGCCCCGGCCGAATACACGGCTGCGACGGGCGTCTCGCGCCGCGGGCAGGCCATCGCGGCGCGGCAGATGCAGCTGCTCGCCGAGCAAGCCCGCAGCGAGCGGGCGAGCATGCGGCGCGTGAACGCGGAATGGGACTTCATGGGGCGGACGTACCTGGTTCTCAGCTTGGCCAACCTTGCGCTGCGCGAGCCGGCGCGCCAGGCGGAGTACCTTGGCGTGCTGGATGGGCTGATCGATCAGACGCTGCGCGAAGAAACGACCGGCGGGATGTACTACTTCCTCATGCCCTACGCCCACGCCCGCCCGTGGGTTCAGGAGCCGCCGCGCAGCCTGTTTGTCGACGGTGAGATCGCCCTCATGCTCGCCGCGCGGCGCATGCTGGGGGAGCGGGCGGACTATCGCGACGAGGTGCGCCGGCGCTTAGCGGTGATTGAAGCCCGCATGAACGCGAGCCCGGTCCTCTGTGCGGAGAGCTACCCGGACGAGTGCTGGCTCTTCTGCAACACGATCGCGCTCGCGGCGATGCGGCTCACGGATGGGCGCGACGGCAGCGACCACGGCCCGTTCTTTCGCCGCTGGACCGAGACCGCCCGCGCCAGACTCATGGACCGGCGGACCGGGATGCTCGTGTCCTCCTTCACGTTTCACGGGCGGATCGGCGATGGCCCCGAAGGCTCGTCGATCTGGATGGCGGCGCACATGCTGCAGATCATCGATCCGCAACTGGCGGTCGACCAATACGCCCGTGCGCGGCGGGAACTGGGGTGCAGTGTGCTGGGCTTCGGGTATGCACGCGAGTGGCCGGCGAGCGGCAGTCGGGGGCAGGACGTTGACTCCGGGCCGGTCATTCCGCTACTCGATGTCAGCGCGGGATCGAGCGGGCTGGCGCTGGTGGGGGCGGCCGCGTTCGGCGATACGGACTTCCTGCGGCAACTGCACACGACGCTCGACTTTGCCGCCTTCCCGATGCGGACGGACGGCAAGCTGCGTTACGCGGCGAGCAACCAGGTCGGCGACGCTGTGCTCTTGTACTCGCTCGTGCTCGGGCCGCTGTGGGACTTGGCGCGCCCGGACGCAATCTCGACGACTTTGCCGGTCAGCCGCCCGGCGGGGGTGTATCCATGAAGCTGGGCTGGTTGAGCAGGCTCGTCTCGCCGGGCGCGCTGCTTGTGTCGGCAGCATTGTTGGCCGCGGGGTTCGGTGTGTGTCATGCCGTCGGTTGGCGTGCGTACACCTGCGTTCTGTGCGGCAGCTTGCCGGCGGGGGTGAGCGCGGGGGCTGCGATTGTCGGCGGCGGGCTATACGTGCTGACGTACTTCGCCACCGTGGTCTTTGCGCCGATCCTTGTTCTCACGGCGGTGCTGCGGCTCGTTTCACGCCGCTGGTTGTCTCCGCCCGCAAAACCTTGACCGTGCGCTGATCGGTTGGGATCATGCAGTGGCGACGGCTTCGCGCTTGGCAGCACGAATCTCCCCTCGATGGCTGTAGCGTGTCGCGGTTGGCGGAAGCCGCCTGCAAATGGAGGCTTGCGCATGTCTCATTGCTGGACGCTGCTGGCCGGTTCGGCCGTCCTGGCGTGTGTCTTGTCCGTGGCGGCGCGTGGGGGCACACCGGAGGCGGGGGCGGTGCGGAAGCTGCTGGCGGAACCGCCGAAGGAGTACAGCACGGCGCCGTTCTGGGTGTGGAATGACGAGCTGTCGGAGGAGCGCGTGCTGGGGACGCTGCGGATGTTCCGCGAGCGGGGCATTCGGCAGGTGATCGTGCATCCGCGGCCGGGGCTGATGACGCCGTACCTGGGGGAGCGCTGGTTTGCGTTGTGGAAGGTGGCGCTGGCGGAGGCGGAGCGGCTGGACATGCTGCTGTGGGTTTACGACGAGAACTCGTATCCGTCGGGGTTTGCGGGCGGGCACGTGCCGGAGGCGATGCCGGAGTCGCGCGGGCGCGGGCTGGTGCTGCGTGAGAGCAAGGCCCCGCCGGAGCCGCAGTCCGATGTGCTGGCGGTATTCCAGGTCCTGGATGACCGCTGCGCGGACGTGACGGCGCGCGTGCGTGGGGGCGAGGAGATGCCGGAGGGGACGTATCTGGCGGCGACGATTGCGCGGGCGGGCGACAATGCCTGGCACGGCGGGCGGTGCTACGTTGACCTGCTGTATCCCGGTGTGACGCAGAAGTTCCTGGAAATCACGCTCGATGCGTACGTGCGGGAGATGGGGGCGGAGTTGGGGCGACGGATTCCGGGGTCGTTTACGGACGAGCCGGAGCTGCAGCCGGCGGGCGGGCTGCCGTGGACGGACGATCTGCCGGCGCAGTTCTTGCAGCGGTGGGAGTATCCGCTGGTTGAGACGTTGCCCAGTCTGGAGCGGCAGACGGGCGAGTGGCAGCGGGTGCGGCACAACTACTACCAGACGCTGCTGGACCTGATGATCGAGCGGTGGGGGCGGCCGTACTACGAGTACTGCGCGCGGCACAAGCTGGAATTCACGGGACACTATTGGGAGCACGAGTGGCCGCACTGCCGCATGGTGCCGGACACGATGGCGATGTACGCGTGGATGCAGCGGCCGGGGATCGACACGCTGATGAACGAGTATGACGAGGGAGTGCACGCGCAGTTCGGGAACGTGCGGGCGGTGAAGGAGCTGGCGAGCGCGGCGGCGCAGTGCGGGCGGGCGCGGACGTTGTGCGAGGCGTACGGCGCGGGCGGGTGGGACCTGCGGCTGGCGGACATGAAGCGGATCGGCGACTGGCTGGTCGTGCTGGGGGTGAACACGCTGAACGAGCACCTGTCGTACGTGAGCCTGCGCGGCGGGCGCAAGCGCGACCATCCGCAGTCGTTCGGCGACCACGATCCGTGGTGGGAGGCGTATGGCGACCTGGAGGCGTATTTCGCGCGGCTGTGCGCGGTGCTGTCCCAGGGGACGCGGGTTGGCGACGTGCTGGTGCTGGAGCCGACGACGACGGCGTGGATGTACCAGACTCCGGCGGGCAATGAGCCGCGGCTGAAAGAGATCGGGGACACGTTCCAGAAGCTCGTGACCGATCTGGAGCAGGCGCAGGTCGAGTTCGATCTGGCGTGCGAGTCGATTCTGGAACAGCGTGGAGCGGTCGAAGGCGGACAGCTCGTGATTGGGCCGTGCCGGTATCGTACCGTCGTGCTGCCGCCGTTGACGGAGAACCTGAATCGGGCGACGACGAAGCTGTTGGAGCAGTTCATGGAGACCGGCGGCGCGGTGCTGTGCTGTGGCGAACCGCCGACGCGGGTTGAGGGAGCGCCGGCGGAGTGGGGAACTCACGCGGCGGAGCAGCCGAGCTGGCGGAAAGTGCAGGCCGCGGAGCTTGCGGGCAGGTTGGCCAAGAGTGCGGACGGATTCGTCGTGACGCCGCAGGCGGGCAAGCCGGGGCCGGTGTTCCACCAGCGGCGGCAACTGGCGGACGGGCAGGTTGTGTTCGTGGTGAACACGAGCCTCGACGCGCCGAACGAGGTGGCGATTACGGCGCGGGCGGGTGGGTTCGAGCAGTGGGATGCGCAGACCGGCGCGACGCGCAGCGCGGTGTTCGAACGCGGCGCGGACGGCAGCGTAACGATGACGTGTACCGTGCCGCCGTGCGGCAGCCGGCTGCTGTTCCTGCCGAACGCGGCGTGCGATCCCGCGGCGCCTGTCACGGAGACGACCGAGGTCATCGAGCCCGTTGCGCCGTTAGTTGTGCAGCGTGTCGGGCCGAACGTGCTGACGCTCGACTTCGTGGACGTGGAGGTCGGCGGCGAGACGAAGACGAACATCCACGTGTTGCGGGCGGCGGACCTGATCTTCCAGAAGCACGGTTTGCCGAAGAATCCGTGGGAAGGCGCGGTGCAGTTCAAAGATGAGCTGATCAAGCGAACGTTCCCGGCGGAAAGCGGGTTCGCGGCGACGTACCGCTTCACGATCCGCACGGAGGTGCCGCACGAGCTGTGGCTGGTGGTCGAACGGCCGGACTTGTACACGATCACGTGCAACGGGAAGCCGGTGCAGGCGCCAGTGGGGGAGTGGTGGCTCGATCGCTCGTTCGGGAAGCTGCCGCTGGCGGGTGTGGCGCAGGTCGGGGAGAACGTCGTGCGGATTGAGGCTCGGCCGATGACGGTGTATCACGAGCTGGAGGCCGCTTGTGTGATCGGCGACTTCGGCGTAGTGCCGGTGGAGAAAGGGTTCGAGATCGTGCCGGCGCCGAAGCTGGAGCTGGGGCCGTGGAACGCGCAGGCGCAGCCGCTGTACGGCGGTGGGGTGGCGTACCGGGCGAAGTTCGAGCTGGCGCCGCAGGCGGGGCGGACGCTGCGCGTGGCGCTGGGGAAGTGGTACGGCGCCGCGGCGAAGGTGGTCGTGAACGGGCAGCCGGCTGGGTACATCGTGGCGCCGCCTGGGGATTGCGACATCACGAAGCAGGCGCGGGCGGGCACGAACGACATCGAGGTCGTCGTCTGGGGGACGTTGAAGAACACGCTGGGGCCGCACCACGGGAAGCCGCCGTTGGGGCGGGCGTGGCCGGGGATGTTCCATCAGGCGCCGGAAGCCGGCCCGCCGGCGGGCAGCACCTATTCGACGGTGGGCTATGGGCTGATGGAGCCGTTTCGCGTCGTGGAAGGGCAGGGGGGATAGCCCAGCGGGGACGTGAAGGCGGGCAAGGGCGAAAACGCGAAGACGATCGCGTGGGGGGCGTGTGCGGCGTCCAGGACTCCGCGGGTGGTGAGTGGCGAGTAGCGGGGAGCGAGTTGGGCGGAGGGTGGTGGTCTCCGCGGCGGCCGGCGTGCGTCGCGTCGGGTAGATGAGCGGGCATTGCGAAGGAAGAAGGCGAGTTGGTGACGCCGCTGCGGTCCGCGGTGTGGGTGGGGGGGTAGAATCCACGACATGGCAGGTATGGGGCAGACACGGCGGCGCGGGGGACGCGGCGCGTGGAGGACGCGGGCGTGGGAGGTTCTCGGGGTGCGGGTGCGCAGGCGGTGGCTTGTCCTGGGGGCTCTGCTGCTGGTTGTGCTGGGGCTCGCGGTGGGGAGTCGCGAGTTCACCTATGCGTGGTACGTGGGGGATGATTGGCTGGTGACGTTCGGGCGGGGCAACGTGTGCATCCAGTACATCTCCGAGCGACGCTACGTTGAGATGAGTTGGAGCGACGCGTACTTCCCGTTGGCGCCGCCGGCGGAGGGTGTCTCGCGAAACGCCCGCAGTGGCCTCGCGTGGCGCTGGCCGGAGTTGCACGAGCAGTTCAGCTCCGTTGAGGGGACCTGGTGGGAGCTGTGCCTGCCTTTGTGGAGCTTGGTTGCGGTCGTCCCGGTTGGGCGGGGCGTGGTCGCGTTGCGGCGGCGCTTGATGCCCGTGGCGACGGAGCGGTCGGCGGACGGTGGGGCGTGGGCGTGGCGCTGGAGGCGACGTACCCAGCTCGCCAGCCTCTTTGCCGCCGTGCTGATGTTGGCTGGTTGGATGCTCAGTGTCCGCTGGTGCGGCGGATACTACGACGGCGAGCGTGCCTACGTCGTGGAGCGTTGCGCACTGATTGTGCGCGAGCCATGTGGCATGGAAGTCAGTATGGTGTGGTACGGCGAAGCGGGCTGGACTTGGGACGAGTACCGCGACTGGAGTTGGGAACTGCCGCGCACCAACGAGATGTCCCAATCGAGTATCGGCCGCTGGGCCGAAATCGTCCTGCCGTTCTGGACGCTCACCTTGCTCGCCGCCGCTCCGGGGGTTCTGCTTCTGAGCTGGCCGCGCCGCCGCCCGGGCACCTGCCGCCGTTGCGGCTATGACCTGACGGGGAATGTCTCCGGCGTCTGCCCCGAGTGCGGCACGAAGGTGCCGCCGACTCCGGCGATGGCGGCGAGTTGCCCGGACCGCAGGGGACCGGCCGTGACAACTTCCAACGCACGCACCTGAGTAGGCGATTTGACGGGGATTCGGGCCGCAGCCACACTCCCGGTTATGCTGCGGCTCAGCCACCTCCGCCACCGCTTCGGCGCGATCATCGCCCTGGATGATCTGTCGCTGGAGGTGCGGGCGGGGGAGGTGTTCGGGCTGCTGGGGCCGAATGGGGCGGGCAAGACGACGACGATTCGCGTGGCGACGGGGCAGCTCGCGCCGGATGGGGGGAGTGCGGAGATTGTCGGGCACGGGTCGCCGGCGGCGGCGGCGGTGCGGCGGCAGATCGGCATTGCGCCGCAGGCGCTGGCGCTGTACGGCGAATTGTCCGCGCGGGAGAACCTGCATTTCTTCGGGCGGCTGTACGGGCTGCGCGGGCGGGCGCTAGAGGCGCGGTGCCGCGAGTTGCTGGAACTGGTTGGGTTGACGGACCGCGGCCGGGATCGCGTGCAGACCTTCTCCGGCGGCATGGCCCGGCGGCTGAACTTCGCGGTGGCGATCGTACACGCGCCGGCGCTGGTGTTTCTGGATGAACCGACGGCGGGGGTGGATCCGCAGTCGCGCAGCGCGCTGTTCGAGTTGGTGCAGTCACTGCGGCGGGCGGGTTGCACGGTGATCTACACGACGCATTACATGGAAGAGGCGCAGCGGCTGTGCGATCGCGTGGGGATTGTGGATCGCGGGCGGCTCCTGGCGCTGGACACGATTGAGGGGCTGGTGCGGGCGCATGGGCAACAGCCGGCAGTGATCATCGAGCGGGCGGAGGGCGAGGAACGCGTCGCCACGGATCAGCCGGAGCGGGCGGTGGCGGAGGCGTGGCGCCGGCCGGGGGTGCTGCGGGTACGGGTCGAGCGGCCGGACCTGGAGAGCGTGTTTCTGCGGCTGACGGGAAGGAGCTTGCGCGATTGAGCGCGGTGATCTGGACACTGGCGGCGAAGGATCTGCGCCTGCTGCTGCGGGACAAGGCGGGGTTCTTCTTCACGTTCTGCTATCCGCTGCTGTACGCGATTTTCTTCGGCGTGCTGTTCTCGGGGGTGGGGTCGAAGCAGACGGCGATCGATCTCCTTGTAGTGGATGAGGATCACACGCCGGCGTCGCAGCGGCTGGTGGCGAGCCTGCAGGCGGATGCCCGTTTGCACGTGGAAGTCGTGGCGGAGCGGGCGGCGGCGGCCGACCGGGTGGCGCGGGGGCGGCGTCCGGCGTACGTGGCGATTCCGTCGGGCTTCGGGGCGGCAGGCGAGCGCATCTTCTGGGGCGAGCCGATGCGGGTGGAGGTAGGCACGGACCCGGGGCAGACGATGACCGGGGGGCTGATTGAAGGGCTGATCACGGCCCATGCGTACGAGCAGATGCAGGAGGTGTTCACGGATCGCGAGATGATGCAGCGCAATGCCCGCACGGCGGCGGCCGCGGTGCGCGATTCCAATGAGCTGAATGTCGGCGAAAAGTTGGTCCTGGGGACGCTGCTGGGGGCGCTGGACCAGATGGCGGATCCGAACGTGTTTCGGCCGGCGAGTGCGCCGAGCGCGACGCAGTCGGGCGCGGGCAACGCCCTCAGCCAGAATGGCTGGCGGCCGATTGTGGTCGAGACGCGGGCGGTGCAGCGGGCGACGAGGGGAGCGGACAGACGGCCGACGTCATCGTTTGCGATCTGTTTTCCGCAGGGGATGGTGTGGGGCGTGCTGGCGTGCGGGGCGACGTTCGCGGCGTCGCTGCTGGTGGAGCGGACGCGGGGGACGCTGCCGCGGCTGCGGGTGGCGCCCCTGGCGGGGTGGCAGATTCTTGCGGGCAAGGCGCTGGCGTGCTTTCTCGCGACGAGCGCGTTGATGGCGATGCTACTGGTGGTGGCGCGGGTGGGGTTTGGCGTGCACGTGGCGTCGATTCCGCTGGTGGCGCTGGCGATCGTGTGCATTTCGATCGCGGTGGTTGGCTTGATGATGGTCTTGTCCGTGGTGGGACGCACCGAGGCAGCGGTGAGCGGGATTAGCTGGGCGCTGATCGTCATCATGGCGATGATCGGCGGCGGGATGATTCCGCTGGCGTTCATGCCGGGGTGGCTGCGGCCATTCAGCAATGCGAGCCTGGTGAAGTGGGCGATCCTGGCTCTGGAGGGGCCCATCTGGCGGGGATACAGCGCGGTGGAGATGCTGCTGCCGTGCGGGGTGCTGGTGGGCGTGGGGGTGCTGGGGTTCGCGGTCGGGGCGTGGCGGATGCGGGCGACGGACTAACGGGAACCGTCGGTGCGGCGCGGGTCAACGCCAAGAGCAAGTTGCACCACGAAGGACACGAAGGGCACGAAGGAAGAGGCAGATAGACGCGGCGCTGCGCGAGGTTGTTGTGCAGGCGGCGTGATGGGCGGAGGGGCCATTGCTGCCTCGAAACGGGGTTGCTGACGGGTTCATGGGAGAGCATGGGGGTCGCTACAATGGGGGAGTAGGCGATGGGCCATGCTGGTCCGCGCTGGGCCGGTGCCGTGGGGGCGCCCTGTGAATGGGGCGAGGCGGTTGTTGGGCTGGTTGTTCCAGTGTGTGCCTGTACGGAGTCCGAGGCTGTGAATCACCGGATGGAAAGCGACCTGTTGGGGGCGTTGCCGGTGCCGGCCGAGGCGCTCTATGGCATCTACACGGTGCGGGCGGTGGAGAATTTCCCGCTGGCGCGGCGGGCGGTGCATCCGGCGCTGATTCACGCCTTCGGGCAGGTGAAGCTGGCTTGTGCGCTGACGAATCGAGAGCTGGTGGGAGAGGCAGAGGCGAAGGCCGAACGCGCCGCGGGCATTGAGGCCGGCGCGAAGGCGGATGCGATTGAGCGGGCGTGCCGCGAGATGGCGGAGGGGCTGCTCGACGAGCACGTTGTGGTGGATGCGCTGCAGGGTGGGGCGGGCACGTCGACGAACATGAATGTCAATGAAGTGCTGGCCAACCGCGCGCTGCAGATACTGGGGCGGCCCTTGGGAGACTACGCGGCGGTGAGTCCGCTGGACGACATCAACCGGCACCAATCGACGAACGACACGTATCCGACGGCGCTGCGGGTGGCGGCGATCACGCTGCTGCGCGAGCTGGAGCGTGAGGTGGTGGCGCTGCAGGAGGCGTTTCAGGCGAAGGAGAAGGAGTTCGCCCACATCGTCAAGGTGGGGCGGACGCAGTTGCAGGATGCCGTGCTGACGACGCTGGGGCGGACGATGAGCGCGTATGCGGAGGCGTTCAACCGTGACCGCTGGCGGATCTACAAGTGCGAGGAGCGGCTGCGGGTGGTGAATCTGGGGGGCACGGCCATCGGGACGGGGTTGGGGGCGCCGCGCGAGTACATCTTTCGTGTGGTGGAGCATCTTCGGGCGATTACCGGGCACGGGCTAGCGCGGGCGGAGAACCTGGTCGAGGCGACGCAGAACACGGACGTGTTCGTCGAGGTCAGCGGGATTCTGAAGGCGTGTGCGAGCAGTCTGCTGAAGGTCTGCGGGGATTTGCGGCTGCTGGGCAGCGGGCCGGACGCGGGGCTCGGCGAACTGCGGCTGCCGGCGCGGCAGGCGGGGTCGTCGATCATGCCGGCGAAGGTGAATCCGGTGATTCCGGAGGCGGCGTCGCAGGCGGCGCTGGCGGTGATGGCGCACGATGCGGCCATCACGCAGGCGTGCGCGCTGGGGAACCTGGAGCTGAATGCGTTCTTGCCGCTGGTGGCGGAGGCGCTGCTGACGAGTTTGGATTTGCTGACACGGGCGTGCCGGATGTTGCGGTGCCACTGCGTGGAGGGGCTGCGGGCGGACGAGGCGCGGTGCGCGGAGCTCGTAGAACGGGCGACGGTGTGCCTGGCGGCGCTGGTGCCGGTGGTTGGGTACGACGCGGCGCAGGAAGTGGGGCGGGCGGCGCGGGCGGCGGGGCGGACGATCCGGCAGGAGGTGCTCGCACGCGGGCTGCTGACGGAAGCGCAGTTTGACCAGCTCATATCGCCGGAGGCGGTGTTGCGGCTGGGCTCGCCGCCGGGGGCGGCCGGGGCGGAGTGAGGGGCGGCGGGGTTCGTGACTCTTCGGCCAATGGGACTAGAATGTCGTGATGCAAACCGCACCCAAAGGCCTGCGCCTGCATATCGGGATTTTTGGGCGCCGCAACGTCGGCAAGTCCTCACTGCTGAATGCACTCACGCGTCAGGAGGTGGCGATCGTCTCGCCGACGGCGGGCACGACGACGGACCCGGTTGAGAAGCCGATGGAGCTGTTGCCCTTGGGGCCAGTGCTGTTCATTGACACGGCCGGGATTGACGACGTGGGGGCGTTGGGGGCGCAGCGGGTGGAGAAGACGCGGCGGGTGTTCGAGCGGACGGACATGGCGCTGGTGGTGGTGCAGGCGGGGGAGTGGGGGGAGTTCGAGGAGGGCTTGCTGGCGGAGTTTACCGAACGCAAAGTCCCGACGATCGTCGTGTTCAACAAGACGGACGTGGGCGCGGCGAGCGCGGAGTTGGTGGCGCGGCTGGCGGAGCGGAAGCTGCCGTGCGTGCGGACGGTGGCGAGCCGCGGGGAGGGCGTGCTGGAGCTGCGCGCGGCGCTGATTCGCGTGGCGCCGGAGGACATCATCAACACGCCGACGATCGTGGGCGACCTGGTGCCACCGGGCGAGCTGGTCGTCCTCGTGGTTCCGATTGACAAGGAGGCGCCGAAGGGGCGGCTGATTCTGCCGCAGGTGCAGACGATTCGCGACCTGCTGGACAACGACGCCTACTGCATGGTGGTGAAGGAGCGGGAACTGCGCGAGGCGCTGGCGCGACTGAAAAAACCGCCGGCGCTGGTCGTGACGGATTCACAGGCATTTCTGAAGGTAGCGGCCGACACGCCGCCGGAGGTGCCGATGACGTCGTTCTCGATCCTGTTTGCCCGGTTCAAAGGGGACCTGCCGGAATTGGTGCGGGGGGCGTTGGCGATTGATCGCTTGAAGCCGGGGGATCGGGTGCTGGTGGCGGAGGCGTGCGCGCATCATCCGATCGGCGAGGACATCGGGCGGGTGAAGATTCCGCGCTGGCTGACGCAGTATGTCGGCGGGTCGCTTGAGTTCGTGACGACGCAGGGGCACGATTTTCCGGCGGATCTGGCGAGCTATCAGCTCATGGTGCACTGCGGGGCGTGCGTGCAGAACCGCCGCGAGATGTTGGCGCGGATGCTGCGGGCGCGGCAGGCGGGGGTGCCGGTGACGAACTACGGGCTGACGATCGCGTACTCGCTGGGGATTCTCGAGCGAGCGCTCGGGCCATTCCCGGCGGCGCAGGAGGTGTATCGCGCGGCGCGGCGGAAGAGCGGGGCGCGGGGTGGGGGACCTGATGGGGGCGAACGTCGTGCGTGAGTCGCTGCAGGGTGGGGCGACACGGCGGGGTGTGCGTATGGCCGGCACTGCACCGGGCGCATGTGGAGAGTGAGGCGGGGTGGCTGTGAATCTATCACGCGTCACGGCGGGGTGCTTCAAATAGGACACATCCTGGGGCGGTTCAGCGTGCAATTTGCACAGAGCGTGTGGAAGAATTCACGCTGTGATTGCGTGCGTAGGTCGTGGGCAGACAGTAAAATCACAGGACTTCCCGCGAGTCTCGGTGCGTAAGCGACCGACTTTCTGGCGGGAGGCTTGTCACCGTCTCGACCGGACCGACTGCCGGGACCGGTCGGATCGCGCAGTGTCGTCCCAGGCTTGGCGGGAGCCACGATGAGGCTTGCACAGCTCGCGCAGCGCATCGGCGCGCAGGTGATCGTGCCGGGCCGCCCCGCGAGTGTCGACATCGAACAGGTGTACGCCGGAGATCGCATCAGTGATTTGCTGAATGCGGCCGGCGACCACACGTTGCTGATCAGCAATTTGGCGGGGGCCCATTTGCTGCGCGTGGCGGAGCTGATGGACATTCCGGGGCTGTGCCTGGTGAACCAGCAGCTTCCGGACGAAGCGATGCAGCGTACGGCGGCGGAGCATGGGACGCTGCTGATGGTGGCGGCGGGGGGGCTGTTCGAAACCTGCGGGCGGATTCATCAGATCTTGAGCGAGGAAGCACGGTCCGCGACATGAACGCCGTGGTGTACACCATTCAGGCAGGGGACTACGAGCACGGCGGTGCGGCGTCGCGCAGTCTGAAGGAGCAGCTCAAGCAGATCGGGGCGGATCCGGCGGTGGTGCGGCGGGCGATGATCGCGGCGTACGAAGCCGAGATGAACGTGGTGATTCACTCGCACGGGGGCGCGCTGCGGGCCACGCTGCAAAACGGACAACTTGATGTTGAAGTAACCGACATTGGGCCGGGCATCGCGGACGTGGCGCAGGCGCTGAAGCCGGGGTTCTCGACGGCCTCGGCGCAGGCGCGGGAGCTGGGTTTCGGGGCGGGGATGGGGCTGCCGAACATCCGGAAGAACAGCGACCGCTTCGAGATTCACTCGCAGCCGGGGGTGGGGACGAAGCTGCGTTTCTCGATCGCGCTGAAGCCGCAGGCGCTCTACGGCGACGGCGGGCACTCGATTCACATCACGCCGGACCAGTGCCAGGGCTGCTTTCGCTGCCTGCACACGTGTCCGACGCGGGCGGTGCGCGTGTTTCGCGAGCAGCCGAGTATCCTGGACTACCTATGCGTGGACTGCGTGGCGTGCATTGCGAGCTGTCCGAGCGGCGCGATCTATGTGGAGGGCGCGGCCCGCACGCTGCAGCCGGCGGCGGACGTCACGCTCGTGGTGCCGCCGGCGGGTCTGGTGCAATTCGGGGCGGACGTGACGCCGCAGCGAACGATCACGGAACTGCGGGCCTTGGGCTATGCCGACGTGCGCGTGACGGCGGGGTGGGAGGCGGCGCTGCGGCGGGCCGTCGTGGAGTATGCCCGCGCGAATTCGCAGATCAAGCCGGTGATCGTGCCGATGTGCGCGGCCGTCATCAATCTGATCGAGACGCGTTTTCCGTCCTTGCTGCTGCATGTCGCGCCGTTTGTGACGCCGCTGGAGGCGCTGCGGGCGACGCTGGGGGAGCGCAAGCTGGCCTGCGTTGTGACCTGTCCATGCCAGCGCACCACGCTGCTGCGGAGCGATCCGGCGCACCGGCCGGAGGTGTATCTGCCGGGGGCCTTGCGGGCGGCGCTGCTGCCGCGGCTGCACGCGGCAGGGGCGGCGCCGGCGGGGAAGAGCCCGGCCGAGGGGCTGGCCCACGAAGGGCGGGCCGAGCCCGGCGTGCTGCAGGTCTCGGGGGCGCTGCACGTCGTGAACGTGCTGGAGCAGATCGAGGATGGCCTGGCCGGCGATTTGCCGGTCGTGGAGCCGTACATGTGCGGCGAGGCGGGGTTTGGGACGCCGCTGCTGCGGGAGGATCCCTATCTGACGCGGCATCGCTGGGAGGCGGCGGGGCTGGCGCCGGATGCAGAAGCGCGGGCGGTACCGCGGGCGCAGCCATACGCCGCGCGGCCGGGGCTGCGGCTGGACGACGACATGACGCGGGCGATCCAGAAGCTGGCGCGGATCGACAAGCTCACGCGCAGTCTGCCGGGGGTGAATTGCGGGCTATGCGGCGCGCCGACGTGCGCGGCACTCGCGGAGGATATTGTGCTGGGGCGCGCGGAGGCGGACGCCTGTGTGCGGCAGAAGCCGGGCGCGACGTCCCCGGCGCGCGGTGATCTGGAAGCGGGGGGCAGCGCGGCAGCGCAGGGGCAGACGCCATGAAACTTGCAGAACTGGCCGCCCAACTGGGACTCGAGAGTCTGACGCCGGGGCTGGACCTGGGCGCGCGCGAGGTCAGAGCGGGCTACGTGTCCGACCTGCTCAGCGACGTGCTGGCGAACGCGCCCAAGGGCGGCGTGCTGGTCACGGTGCAAGTGCACCTGAACGTGATCGCGGTCGCGGTGCACGCGGAGCTGGCGGCGGTGATTTTCGCACTGGAACGCGAGCCGGATGAGAGCGTCCGGGAGCGGGCGCTGGCGGAAGGCATCGCGCTGTATCGGTCGGCACAGCCGGCGTGGGAACTGGTGGGCCAGCTGTACGCCCTGGGCGTGCGCGGCGGTGAACACAAGCAGTAAGGCAGTCAGGTGAGCGAGCGTGGACTGGTGGCAGGCCAGCGTGATCCGCACGGTGCGGCCGGACGTATCCGGCGCGCGGCGGTCGTGCTATGCGCCGCGGTTTGGGTGGGGGCGGGCGGAAGTGCCGCGGCTGCGGCGCGGGCGACGAGCGCGGGGGGGCCGGTCATGAGGCCATGGCGGGCCGATCTGCACATTCACTCGGCGTTATCGCCGTGTGCGGCGGACGAGATGACACCGCCGGCCATCGTGCAAGCGGCGCGGGCGGCGGGGCTGGCGCTGATTGCGGTGTGCGATCACAATGCCGCCGGCAACACCGCGGCGTGCGTGGCGGCGGGGGGGGGCGAGCTGGTGGTGATCGCGGGGATGGAGATCACGACGCTGGAGGAGGTGCACGTGGTGGGGCTGTTCCCGACGCCGCGACAGGCGGAGGCGGCGGCGGGCGAAGTGCAAGCGACGCTGCCACGGGCCGATGCGGCGTACTACGCGCGCTTTGGGGCGCAGCTCCTGATGGACGCGAAAGGAGCGGTGCGTGGGGAGGAGGCGAAGATGCTGGCCCTGGCGACAGCGCTGGAGCTGAGCGACGCGGTGGCGCTGGTGCATCGGCACGCGGGGCTGGCGCTGGCGGCGCACATCAACCGGCCGTCGTTCAGCGTGCTGAGCCAACTGGGCGTGTTTCCACGGGAAGCGGGGCTCGACGGGATCGAGGTTTTTACGCCGTGCACGGGCGGCGCCGCGGTGGTGGACCGGGCCCGCGCGGCGGAGTTCGCGGAGTACGGCTTACCGGTGGTGGCGTCGTCGGATGCGCACTATCTGGGGGATGTGGGGCGGGCGCAGACGGTGCTGACGGCCGAGGCGGCGACGTTCGCGGAGTTGGTGCTGGCGCTGCGGAGTGTGGGGGGAAGGGGGGTGCGGAGTGCGTAAAGAAGGGATCCAGGGAACGAGGGAGCGAGGGATCAAGGGATTCCCAGCGACATCGATCTCTCTCGGGAGGGCTCGGCGTGCGTGAGCTGGCCCTGCACATTCTGGACCTGATCGAGAACTCGCTGCGGGCGCAGGCGACGGAAGTGGCCGTCGGCGTGGAAGCGGACGAGGCCGCGGGCGTGCTGCGGATCGCGATTGAGGACAACGGGACGGGGCTGCAGGTGCCGTACGAGGCGGCGCTGAACCCGTTCTACACGACGAAGACGGGGAAGCGGACGGGGCTGGGGCTGAGCCTGTTCAAGGCGGCGGCAGAGGCGACGGGAGGAGGGCTGGTGCTGGGGCCGTCGGCGCTGGGGACGGGCGCGCGGCCGGGGTTGCGGGTAGAGGTGACGCTGGGGCTGCGGCACGTCGATCGCAGCCCGCTGGGGGATTTGGGGGCGACGCTGTCGTCGGTGGTGTGCACGAATCCGGACGTGGACGTGCGGGTGCATCTACGGCTGGGGGCGCGGGAGTGTTGGCTGTCGTCGCGGGGGTTGGCGGCGGAGCTGGGCACGGGTCCGGAGGACAGTCTGGCGGTGGCGTGCGCGCTGATGCAGCGGACGAATGCGGAACTGAAAGCGACGGAAGTACTCGCGTGAGAGTGGTATGTGCAGTGGCTTGTTTTTGTTGTTACCGGCTGGAGGCTGAGCGCGGAGCGCACAGGGCCGCGAGCTGACAGCTTCAATTAAGGGAGATGTGTATGGCTGAGGACGTCAAGGTCAAGTGTGCCTGCGGCGAAGAGGCTTCCGAGGAAGAGCTTCTCGCGCGGCTCGACACGGTCTTGCAGGAGTACCGTGACAAGCCCGGGGCGCTGATTCCGGTCCTGCAGATCGCCCAGGGGATTTTCGGGTATTTGCCCGAGGTGGCGCTCAAGCGCATCGCGCTGGGACTGGACAAGTCCTACAGCGAGGTGGCCGGCGTCGTCAGCTTTTATTCGTTCTTCTCGACGACGCCGCGTGGCAAGCACCTGGTGCGGGTATGCCTGGGCACGGCGTGCTACGTGCGTGGCGGGAAGCGCGTGCTGGACACGCTGAAGAGCAAGCTGGGGATCGACGTGGGCGAGACCACCGCGGACCGCACGTTCACGCTGGAGGTGGCGCGGTGCTTCGGGGCCTGCGGGCTGGCCCCGGCGATCATGATCGACGACGACGTGCATCACCGAGTGAAGCCGAACAAGATGGACGTCGTGCTCAACAAGTACCGCGAGAACGGCCAGGTGGCAGCGCCGGCGCGCGGCAGGAGGTCCTGATTCATGGCGACGAAGATTACGAGTCCAGCGGATCTGAAGAAGATCCAGGAGCAGGCGCAGCGGCAGATCGATCTGCGGAGCGGCGCCAAGGACCTGCGCATCACGGTTCACATGGGCACATGCGGCATTGCCGCGGGGGCCCGGGATGTGCTGACGGCGCTGCTGACGGAGCTGAATCAGCAGGCGATCACGAACGTGTCGCTGCAGCAGACCGGTTGTGCCGGGCTGTGCGACCAGGAGCCGATGATCACGCTGACCGACAAGGCGGGCAGCGCGTTTCGGTACGGGCGCCTGGACAAGCGCAAGGTGGGCGAAATCGTGCGCGAGCACGTCCTGCGCAACAAGCCGATGCTGGAATACATCATCAAGGCGTAGTCCGAAGTTCAAAGTTCAAAGTGCTAAGTGGCAAGTGAAGAGGTGACCGGTGCGAAGTGAAAAGCGAGCTTGGGATCAGCGGTGGCGCGTGTCCCCTGGTTCCGGTCACTTGTCACTTTGAACTCGTCACTTAGAACTGGGAGTTCTTCATGGATACTGTCCGAACCCACGTCCTCGTCTGCACCGGCGGCGGCTGCATCGCCTCCGGCGCGCTGGAGGTCAGCGCCGCGCTGCGCGAGCAAATCGAGCGGCACGGTCTGAACGGCGAGATTAAAGTCATCGAGTCCGGCTGTTTGGGGCCCTGCGCCGTCGGTCCCGTGGCCGCGGTTTATCCCGACGGCACGTTCTACCAGGGGTTGCGACCCGACGACGCGACGGAGATCGTCGAGGAGCATCTGCTGAAAGGCCGCGTGGTCGAGCGGCTCATTCACAAGTCTGCGGCGGGCCAGCCCGAGACCGGGTTGCACGAGATCGGCTTCTTCAAGAAGCAGGTGAAGATTGTCCTGCGCAACTGCGGCGTCATCGATCCGCTCAAGATTGAGGAGTACATCGCGCGCGACGGGTACCAGGCGCTCGGCAAGGCGCTCACGGCGATGAAGCCCGAGGAGGTGATCGCCGAGGTCAAGAAGTCCGGCCTCCGGGGGCGCGGCGGCGCGGGCTTCCTCACGGGCCTCAAGTGGGAATTCACCCGTAAGTCGGCCGGCGATGTGAAGTACATTCTGTGCAACGGTGACGAAGGCGACCCGGGCGCGTTCATGGACCGCAGCGTGCTGGAAGGCGATCCGCACAGCGTGATCGAAGGCATGGCCATCGCGGCGTATGCCATTGGCGCCAAGCAGGGCTACGCGTACATCCGCGCGGAGTACCCGCTGGCGGTGCAGCGCTTCGAGCACGCCCTCAAGCAGGCCCGCGAGTATGGCCTCTTGGGCAAGAACATCATGAACAGCGGCTTCGACTTCGACATCGAAGTCCGTATGGGTTCGGGCGCGTTCGTGTGTGGCGAGGAAACCGCGCTGATGACCTCGATTGAGGGCAAGCGCGGCGAGCCGCGGCCCCGGCCGCCGTTCCCGGCGGTCAAGGGTCTGTGGGGCAAACCGAGCTGCCTGAACAACGTGGAGACGTTCGCCAACATCGCGCCGATCATCAGCAAGGGTGCGGCGTGGTTCGAGTCCTACGGCACCGCGAAGAGCAAGGGCACCAAGGTTTTCGCGCTGGCTGGGGCCGTGAACAACACGGGCCTGGTCGAGGTGCCCGTGGGCATGCCGCTGGGCGAGATCATCTACGACATCGGCGGCGGCATTCCGGGCGGCAAGAAGTTCAAGGCGGTGCAGCTCGGCGGGCCCTCCGGTGGCTGCATCCCCAAGGAATACCTCAACGTCCCCGTTGACTACGAGTCACTGACCGAGCTGGGCGCGATCATGGGCTCGGGCGGGATGATCGTGATGGATGAGGACACGTGCATGGTGGACGTGGCGCGCTTCTTCCTGGACTTCTGCCAGGATGAATCGTGCGGCAAGTGTCCGCCGTGCCGCGTCGGTACGAAGCGCATGCTCGAGATCGTCACGCGCATCTGCGAGGGGCAGGGCCAGGAAGGCGACATCGAGAAGCTGATCGAGCTCGGCCAGGTCATCAAGGATACGGCCCTGTGCGGGCTGGGGCAGACGGCCCCGAACCCGGTGCTCAGCACGATCCGCTACTTCCGGCACGAGTACGAAGCCCACATCCGCGACCGGCACTGTGAAGCCGGCGTGTGCCCGGCCCTGGTGCGGGCGCCCTGCCAGAGCGCCTGCCCGGCCAGCGTCGACGTGCCCGGCTTCGTGTCGCTGATCGCCGAGAAGCGCTACGCCGAGGCCCTCGCGCTGCACCGGGAGCGCAACCCGTTCGCGTCGGTGTGTGCCCGCGTGTGCTTCCACACGTGCGAGGACAAGTGTCGCCGCGCGTCGCTCGACGAGGCCGTCGCCATCCGGGGCGTCAAGCGGTTTATGGCCGAGCAGGAAGTCACGGTTCAGCTGCCCGAGATCCGCGACAGCGAGGAGAACGCCAAGCGCAAGATTGCGATTGTCGGCGCCGGGCCGGCGGGGCTGTCGTGCGCCTATTTCCTTGCCCGGTTGGGCTATCGGCCGACGGTGTACGAGGCCGAGCCGCGTCCGGGCGGGATGCTCGTCCAGGCGATTCCGGCGTATCGCCTGCCGCGGGAAGAACTGGCGCGCGAAGTGCGCATGATCGAGCGGCTCGGGGTTGAGATCGAGACGAACATGCGGCTGGGGCGGGACTTCACGCTCAAGGGCCTCCGCAAGGACGGCCACGAGGCGGTGTTCCTCGGGATCGGCGCGCCCAAGGGCACGAAGCTCGGGATTCCGGGCGACCAGTCCGAGGGCGTCACCGACGCGCTCAATTTCCTGCGCGAGTACAACATCCGCGGTTCGGCCCCCATCGGCCAGAAGGTGGTGGTGGTCGGTGGTGGCAACGCGGCCATCGATGCGGCCCGGACGGCCCTGCGGCTCGGGGCCGAGTCGGTCAGCATTCTCTACCGCCGCACGCGTGCCGAGATGCCCGCGTACAAGGAAGAGGTGGACGAGGCCGAACACGAGGGCGTCAAGCTCATGGAGCTGGTAGCGCCGATGGAGGTCGTGCTCCGCAACGGCAAGGTTGCCGCGCTGAAGTGCCAGCAGATGGTGCTCGGCGAGTTCGACCGCAGCGGCCGCCGACGGCCGGTGACGGCTTCGGGCAGCGAATTCACGGTGGCGTGTGACCAGGTGATCGCCGGCATTGGACAGGCGCTGGAGACGCAGGAGCTGTTCGACGGGCTGGAAGTCGCGCTCAGTAAGAACGGCTTCATCGCGGCGGACCCGGTGACCTGCCGCACGTCGGTCGAGTGGCTGTACGCGGGCGGTGACGCGGTGGTCGGGCCGTGGTCGGTCGTGGGTGCGATTGCCCACGGCGAGAAGGCGGCGGTCGCGATCGACAAGGCCCTGACGGGCAAGGATCACGCGTTTTGGCGGAAGGAGAAGGACGTCGACACGGAGTTTGATCCGGACGTCGATCCGGTGCAGTACGGCCGGGCGAGGCTGCAGTCGATCCCCGTGAACAAGCGGCGCAACAACTTCCAGGAAGTCGAGGTGCCGTGGTCGGAGCCGGTGGCCCGCAAGGAGGCCAAACGCTGCCTGCGGTGCGATTTCCGGCAGCCCTGCAACGCGGACACGGAGTGAGAGCGTTCTGCCCGGGCGCCGGACCGGTTGGTCGGGCGTCGCGGGCTGGTGATGACGCCGGGCCGTGCGGCTCGGCGCTAGTGCGAAGGAAACGGTTATGCCCAAACTGACCATTGACAATATCCCGGTCGAAGTCCCCGACGGGGCCAGCGTGCTCGATGCCGCCAAGCAGGCCGGCATCAACGTCCCCACGCTGTGTTACATGAAAAACGTGCAGGCGATCGGCGCGTGTCGCGTCTGTTCGGTCGAGGTGGAAGGCGCGCGGGCGCTGGTGGCGTCGTGTTCGCAGCCGGCGACCGAAGGCATGAAGGTGAAGACGAACACGAAGCGGGTCCGCGAGGCGCGGCGTACGGTCGTCGAGCTGCTGCTGTCCGAGCACGACGGCGACTGCCAGGTCTGCTCGCGCAATGAAGACTGCGAGTTGCAGGCGGTGGCGCGCGACCTGGGCATCAAGGAAGTGCGCTATGCCGGCGAGAAGGGCCGGCGCTACAGCGACCGCAGCACGCCCGCGCTGCTGCGGGACACCGCCAAGTGCATCCTGTGCCGCCGCTGCGTGACGGTGTGCAACGAGACGCAGGGCGTGGCGGCGATCTGGCCGCAGAACCGCGGCTTCAAGACCGTCGTCGGGCCGGCGTTCTGCCACAACCTCGACGAGGTGGTGTGCGTGCAGTGTGGGCAGTGCGCCGCCGTGTGCCCCGTGGGCGCGATCACCGAGCGCGACCACATCGCCGACGTGTGGGCCGCACTGGACGATCCGAAGAAGCACGTGATCGTGCAGACCGCGCCGGCCATTCGTGCGGCGCTGGGCGAGTGTTTCGCCTATCCGCCGGGCACGCTGGTGACCGGCAAGATGGTCGCGGCCTTGCGGCGCATGGGCTTCGCGGCCGTGTTCGATACCAATTTCACCGCCGACCTGACGATTCTGGAGGAAGGCACCGAGCTGCTGATGCGGCTCAAGCAGGCGCTGGTGAAGCCCGCGAAGGGTGCCAAGGGCGGCAACGGCCACGGGCAGCATGACTACGGTCCGCTGCCGATGTTCACCTCGTGCTCTCCGGGCTGGATCAAGTTCATGGAGCACTACTACCCCGACATGACCGGGCACCTGTCGACGTGCAAGAGCCCGCAGCAGATGTTCGGCGCGGTCGCGAAGACGTACTACGCCGAGAAGATCGGCAAGAAGGCCGAGGACATCTACGTCGTCTCCGTCATGCCCTGCACCGCGAAGAAGTTCGAGTGCCAGCGCGACGAGATGGACGACAGCGGCGTGCAGGACGTCGACGCCGTGCTGACCACGCGCGAACTGGGCCGGATGATCAAGCAGGCCGGGATCGACTTCCCGAAGCTGCCCGACGAGCAGATGGACGCCCCGCTGGGGATTTCCACCGGTGCCGCGGACATTTTCGCGAACACCGGCGGCGTGATGGAAGCGGCCCTGCGCACCGCGTGGGAGATCGTGACGGGCAAGCCGCTGCCCTTCGAGAACCTGCACGTCAAGCCCGTCGCGGGTCTGGAAGGGATCAAGGAAGCCTCTGCGAAGATCACCGGCGCGCTGCCCGAGTGGTCGTTCCTCGAAGGCGTCGAGTTGAAAGTGGCGGTGGCCCACACGCTGGGCAATGCTCGCAAGGTCATCGAGCGCATCCGCAAGGGCGAGGCGCAGTATCACTTCATCGAAGTGATGACTTGCCCCGGCGGGTGCATCGGCGGCGGTGGGCAGCCGCGCCTGACCGACAACGACGTGCGCAAGGCGCGCATCGCGGCCATCTACCGCGAGGATGAAGGCCGGCCGATGCGCAAGAGCCACGAGAACCCGGCCGTCCAGCAGCTCTACAAGGAGTTCCTGGGTCAGCCGCTCGGTGAGAAGTCGCACCACCTGCTGCATACGAAGTACGTGTCGCGGCAGCGCGTGTAAGCACGCGGTGACAAAGTGAAGGTGAGAAGGTGACAAAGGGAGCGCGCTGGCGCGGCAAACCTGTTGCGGCAGGCGCGCCCCTTTGTCACGCTCGCCGACTCGCGACCGGGTCGCTCGCGCGGAGCCAGGAACATGACGACGGACAAGCCGATCCTGCTCGTCGATGACGATGCCGACTTTCTGGCGATCACGCAGATGGTGCTGGAGAAGGCCGGCTATCGCGTGCGCACGGCGGACAATCCGCGCGCCGCATGGGACTGGCTGACCGCCGCCGCCGAGTCCGAGCGCCCCGCCCTCGTCATCACTGACCTGATGATGTCCCACCTCGACTCGGGCTTTTCGTTCGCCCGCCAGATCAAGGACGACCCGCGCTTCGCAAGCGTGCCGATCATCATTGCGACGGCGGTCAGCAGCACGATGGGGCTGTCTTTCCGGCCGCGCACGGATTCCGAACTAATGGCCATGCGCGTGGATGCGTACTTCGACAAGCCGGTTTCGCCGAAGGCCCTGGTGGCCAAGGTCGCGGAGCTGCTGGGCTTGTCCCCGCCAGCATAGGGCCTGCCGCCCCGTCGGTCGCGATATGCCGCCCGTCACGGACGCGGGCGGGCGCCGCATGGCGGCACGCCAACCGTCGCGCGATGTCATCTCCTGTTTGAAGGCCGAGTTGACGGTCTGGATATTGCCCAGATGGGCGAGGATTTGGCGCGCTCGCAGGCCGGGCCTGCGTAGGCCGCCAGGGGGTGGCCGTCGGTCCATTCCTGCCAAACGTTCATGCGCTCGTACGCGGGATCTGCGCCGAGGGGAGCGGTGGAAACGGGGTGCATGGCGTTACCGGTCTTGATTTTGTCGGGAAGACATCGCTGTAAGTGTTTTAATCAAAGCAATTTATGTGTTTGTTGCTGGACCAGACAACTCTGGACACAGAGCGCGCCGGAATGTGATATCATGACAGTATCTCGCAGATATGGACGCCTTTTGGCAGGAGAATGAACATGACGCAGGAGTTTCCGAGGCGGACGCTGAGCGGGTGGGTGATGCTGGTGGTGTTGACGCTGGCGAGCCTGGGGACCGGGTATCTGTTTTACCTGGCGGTGCGGCACGCCGCGGAGTTTACGTCGCGCACCGTGCCGGCCGAGGCGGTGTGGGCGATTGTCGGCACCGTGCTGGTGGAGGCTGTGCTCATCGTTCTGTGGTGCGGGTTCTTCACGCTGCAGCCCAACTCGGCGGCCGTGTTGTTGCTGTTTGGGGCGTACAAGGGGACGGCGCGGGAGGCGGGGTTCCACTGGGCGAATCCGTTCTACATCAAGAAGAAGATTTCGCTGCGGACGCGGAACTTCAACACGGAGCGACTCAAGGTGAACGACCAGCGGGGCAACCCGACGGACATTGCAGCCGTCGTGGTGTGGCGGGTGGACAACACGGCGCAGGCTTCGTTTGACGTGGAGGACTACAACAACTACGTGCACATTCAGAGCGAGGCGGCGCTCAGGCACTTGGCGAGCCGGTATCCGTACGACAGCAACGTGGACGGCGAGCTGTCGCTGCGCGGGGCGATGGACGAGGTGTCGCACGCGCTGGCGCAGGAGTTGCAGGAGCGACTGGGCAAGGCGGGGGTGACGGTGGAGGAGGCGCGGCTGAGCCACCTGGCGTACGCGGCGGAGATTGCGGGGGCGATGCTGCGGCGGCAGCAGGCGGAGGCGATCATCGCGGCCCGCAAGCGGATTGTGGAAGGCGCGGTGGGGATGGTGGAGATGGCGCTGGAGCACCTGGAAGCGAAGAAGACCGTGCTGCTGGACGATGAGCGCAAAGCGGCGATGGTGAGCAACCTGCTGGTGGTGCTGTGCGGAGAGCAGGCGGCGCAACCGGTGGTAAATGCGGGGACGCTGTACAGCTAGGGAGATTGCGCGGGCGGTGCGGAGTGCCACGGCCGGTGCGGCGGTGGCACTCCGGTCGGCGATGGGCACTGCTCACCGGGCAGCGGCCCACGGATGTGCGGACTGAGGTGTGACGACGGACCCCGTGAGTGGACGGCCGGGATATGGCGGATAAGCGGAAGGCCATTCTGCTGCGGATCGCACCGGAGCTGTGGGAGGCGCTGAACCGGTGGGCGGCGTCCGAGCTGCGGAGCGTGAACGCGCAGATCGAGTACGTGCTACGCGAGGCGGTGCGGAAGCGGGGCGGGCCGCCGGGGGGGGCGGAAGTGCCCGCGGTGTATGCGTGGTTACGAAAGCTGGCGGACGACCTGCACGGTTTGGGTCTGCTGGAGTGGGCGCAGCGCGTGGAAGGGGCGGGCAGCTTCGTGGGGACTCCCGAGGAGATTCTGGCGAACGCGCGGGCGACGCTGGGAGCGCTGGCGCGCGCGGAACTGCCCCTGCCGCCGGAGACGGTCCGCATTGTCCGCGGTCTGGGGCGGGCGCTGGGCGAGCCGCCGCCATTGGGCGGGGAAGCGGAGAGCGGCTAGGAGCGGGGGCGTGGCGAGCGAGGGGTTCGCGCGGCAGTCGTGCTCGCTCACGGGGGGCAGTACCTTGCCGCTGGCGGCCTTTCGCGTTGATTTACGCACCCGGCGCGCCTAGGGTTGGCATTGGTGAGTGCTTGGTTCGGGCCAAGGCATTCCGGCGACAACCTGGAGGAGCGGAACATGAACGTGCGAGTACTGCGCTGCGCGATCGTTACATCCCTGTCGATCATGGTTCTGGTCACCGCGGCATGGGCCGATGGGTCGGTGTTCATCACGGGGCACGACCCCGATTTTCACGCCACGCTCGGCGGAAACGTAGCCGGGGCGCAGGCCATCAACCAGACGGCGATTGGCTATGTGATGGATCCCGCGTTCAACCCGTACGTCGCGGGCGGGGCCAACAAGTTTCTGTTCGTCGAGTCGAGCATCGCGCCGCCGTCGGGGCATACGGTCGGGCTCAACGGTATTGTTGCCAGCGGCTACACGTTGGGGACCAGCTTTGACCACGCGGATGCGAGCACCCTCAATGCCGCGCTGAACCAACTTGGCACGACCTACGGCGCCCTTGTCGTGGCTTCGGACTTTGGCGGCGTGCTGACCCAGGCGGAGCTGGACATCCTGAACAGCCGTGCCAACGACATCTACGCGTTCGTGAATTCCGGCGGGGGCATCTACGCGATGGCCGAGAGCAACCTCGGGATGGGACTGACGCCCAACGGTGGTCAGTTCGGGTTCCTGCCAACAGTAACGTCGGCGGTGGCGGCCAACCAGAGCGAACAGGGCTTCACGGTCTCCGCGTTTGGAGCCAGCCTGGGGCTGACGAATGCGGACGTAAACGGCAACGCGTCGCACTGCTACTTCACGTACATCGGGGCGCTCGACGCGGTTGACTATGACGCTGCCGGCCGGATCATCAGTGCCGCCGGGCGGATCGCGATTCCGGAGCCGACGGCGAGCCTGTTGCTGGGCCTCGGTCTGATGCTGATGCGCCGCCGCGGCTAGGCGGCAGGGACGAAGCGCGCCGGCGGGATGACGGACCGCGATTGCGGCGCGACCGGGGGGGGGCCGCACGTGCCGTGAGACGAACCGGTGCGAGCGGTGCGCGACCAGCCCGCGGGTGGCACAGGTGATGCGCACGATCCGCACCGCGGACGTTGCGGTTGCCCGAGCGGAGCATCCGGGCCATATGGCGGCAGGTGAAATCGCGACGGGGGGCGGGTATCCTGCCCGCCCATGGGTGCTTCACGCAGTGTCGTTTCGTCCGCCAAGCTGATCGCGGTCTGCACGCTGCTCTCGCGGGTGACGGGGCTGGCGCGGGACATTCTGCTCGCGCAGGCGTTCGGGCTGGCGTGGGTGCAGGACGCGTTCTCGTACGCCTTTCAGTTCCCCAACCTGTTCCGGCGGCTGTTCGGCGAGGGGGCAATGGCGCCGGTGTTCGTGCCGAGTTTCACGAAGACGCTGGAAACCGAGGGGCGGGATGCGGCGTGGCGGCTCCTGGCGCGCACGTTTGCGCTGATGGCCGTCACCCTGACCGTGCTGATCATCCTGATCGCGCTCGTCATTTTCGTCATCGGAGTCTTCGCGCCGGCCGACCCGGCCAAGGCGGGGGCGCGGAACCTGCTGTTGTCGCTGACGGCGCTGATGTTGCCGTTCATGCTGTTCATCTGTCTGCTGGCGCTGTTGTCGAGCATTCTGAACTGCGTCGGCAGCTTTGTGCCGGCGGCGCTGGCCCCCATTCTGCTGAACCTGTGCATGATCGCAGGGATTGCGTGGCTGGGGCCGCGGCTGTATCCGGGGCAACCGCAGAAGCAGGTGTACATCGTTGCGCTCACGGTGCTGGCGGCGGGGGTGCTGCAACTGGTGGCGATCCTGCCGGCGCTGAAGGCGAACGGTATCCGACTGGGCTGGCGGCTGGATACGCACGATCCGACGGTGCGGCACATGCTGCGGCTCTTGGGGCCGGTGGCGCTGGGGCAGGGGGTGCTGGCGTTCGGCGTGTTTCTGGATGCGCAGATCTGCGCGATGCTGACGCACGTGCAGGACACGCCGGCGACGGCCAGTTTCTTCGGCCTGGCTTTCACGTATCCGCTTTCCGAGGGGGCGCTATCGGCGGTGACGTACGCGCAGCGGCTATACCAGTTTCCGCTCGGCGTGCTGGTGATTTCGCTGGCGACGGCGGCGTTGCCGGCGTTCAGCCGGATGGCGGCGCGCGGGGAATGGGGGGCGTGGGCGGCGGAGGTGCGGCAGTCGCTGCGGCTGGCGGTGTTCGAAGGGGTGCTGGCCGGGGCGATGATGATCGTGCTGGCGGAACCGCTGGTGCGGCTGCTGTTCCAGCGCGCGCGCTTCACACCGGAGGACACGGTACGGGTGGGGCACGTGGTGGTGTGGTACGGTATCGGACTGTGGGCGTTCTGCGCGCAGCACATCGTGCTGCGCGCGTTCTACAGCGTGGGGGACGTACGGACGCCGCTGCGGATCAGCATGGTGCTGCTGCCGCTGAACGCGGCGATGAATCTGCTGCTGGTGTGGGTGCCGGGAATTCGTGAGGCGGCATTCGCGATTGCGACCACGACGACCGCGGGGCTGTCGGTCATCGTCGGGCTGCTGATCCTGCAGCGGCGGAAGTGCGGGGAAGTCCTGGATGGGGGGACGCTGCTGGCCGTCGGGAAGATGGTGGTGGCGGGGGCCGCGGCGGGGGCGGCCGTGGTGTTGGTGCATCCGCATTGGATGAAGGTGGCGGGGCTGGCACAGCGGCCGCTGTTCACGCGGTCCATCGAGACGTTTGGGCTGCTCGCGCTGGGGACGGGGGTGTTTCTGGCGGCGGCGTGGGTGTTACGGTTGCACGAGTTGGACTTGTTGTTGGCGCGGCGACGGAAGAAGGTGGCGGCGGTGGGGTAAGCGGGTCTGGCGCGCGCGGCGGTCGATGCGCGCGGACGCTACGGCAGGGGGCTTTCCAGCAGTGTGCGGCAGACGTCGACGGGGAAGGTGTTGGTGCAGCCGCCGTTGATGAGGAGGGCGAAGACGACGGTGCGGCCGTCGGAGCGCGTGAGATAGCCGGCGAGGGCGTGGACGCCGACGAGGGTGCCGGTCTTGCCGCGGAGGCGGCCGCGCAGCTCGGTGTAGCGGTGCTCCATGGAGCCGGGTTCGCCGGGTACGGCAAGGGTATCAGCGAAGAGCTGCGCGTGGCGGTGGTGGCGCATGGCGACGAGCAAGCGTGCGAGCTGGGTGGCAGTGGCGCGGTTCTGGTGGCTCAGTCCGCTGCCGTCGCGCAGTCTGAGGCCGGCGAGGTCGATGCCGAACTGCGTGAGCGTCTGGCGGACGATTTCGCGGCTGGCGGACCAGGAGCCGGGGGCGCCGGAGCGGTGTCCGTCGGGCTGATAGGCGGCCAGCGACTTGGCGAGGCACTCGGCGAAGAGGTTTTGGCTGAAGGTGTTGGCGCGCCAGAGCACATCGGCGAGGGGCGTGGACGGGTTGGCAATGACGGTGGCAGCGCTGAGGTCCGCAGGGTGCAGCGTCCGGCGGATCGGGTCGTCGGCGACGGGGATGCCGGCGCGCGCGAGCGTGTGGTGCAGCGCCTGCGCGAAGAAGATCAGCGGATCGCGGGCGGCGATCGAGTCGAGCTGCCAGTTGCCGTTGACGGTGCCCGAGAATTCGAAGCGATCGCTATGGGGCGGGCGTTTGGCAACGAGGGCGCGGGTTTTGCCGAGGCTGACGCGGTTGGACACCATGCTGGCGGGCAGCGCGGGGTTGAGCTGGAGCTGGACGTCCGTGCCGCGCACGACGAATTCGGCGTCGAGGCAATTGTCGTTGATATTGAGGCCGCCCACGGGGGCCTGGTACCAGCGATCAGACTGTGCAGCGGGCCAGTCCGGGCATTGGGCCTGGGTGTCGAAGATGCTGTCGTCGAGGACGATGCGGCTGAGGCGCGTGACGCCGCGGGCCTTGAGCTGGGCGGCCCACTGAGCGAAGACGTCGCGCTCGCGATGCAGGCGTTCGGCGAGGCGCTCGTCGCCGAGGCTGGGGTCGCCGGCGCCGATGACGTAGAGCTCGTCGCCCTGGAGGTAGACGCGGGTCTCGTACTGGAAATCGGGGCCGAAGCGGTCGAGGGCGGCCGCCGTCGTGAGGAGCTTGAGGACACTGGCGGGCTTAAGCGGGGTGTTGGGTTCGTGTTCGAAGAGGGTGGTGCGGCCATCGGGGTCGAGCGCGACGAGGCCGATCTGCGTGGCTTTGGGCTGGCGGGCGAGGAGGGTGGAGAGCTTGCCGGCCAGGTCCTGCGGGACGGAGGGGGCGGTGCGTGGGCGCGCGGGCTTCTTCTTGCCTCCGGCGTCTGCGGCGGACGCGAGCGCGAGCACGAGCGCGGTGAGGACGAGGGCGCGGCGTAGGGCGGGGACGCAGCGATCAGGCACTGCTTTGACTCCGCAGTAGGGTGACGGCTTGTTTGAACGGCGGGGGGAACGGGGCTTCGAGCTCCATGTCCTTTTCGAGGATGGGGTGCTTGAAGCGGATCTTCCAGGCGTGGAGCGCCTGGTGCACGAAGATCGGGGCGACGGAGCCCTGACCGGTCAGGTCGAACTCGCTGATGACCTTGCCGCCGTACATCGTGTCCCCGACGATGGGGTGGCCGATGTAGGACATATGCACGCGGAGCTGGTGCGTGCGGCCGGTCTTGGGGCTGAGCTGGACGAGGGCGTAGCCGCGGTAGCGTTCGAGGATTTCGTAGTAGGTGACGGCGTTGCGGGCGAGGTCGATCTTGTTCTCGCGGACCATGACGGCGAACTTCTCGCGGACGACGGGGTGGACGCCGATGGGGGCGTCGATCATGTCGCCGTCGAGGTGGGGACTGCCGTGGACGATGGCGATGTAGGTCTTCTGGGTCGTGCGGCGCTCGAACTGAAGCGCCAGGCGCCAATGGGCCTCGTCGGTCTTGGCGATGAGCATGACGCCGGTGGTGTTCTTGTCGAGGCGGTGGACGATGCCGGGGCGGAAGGGGTCGTCGCCGTGGCTGAGGGAGCTGGCGTAGTAGGCCAGGGCGTTGCAGAGCGTGCCGGTCTGGTCGCCGCGCGCCGGGTGGCAGATGATGCCGGCCTGCTTGTTGATGGCGATGAGGTGCTCGTCCTCGTAGATGATGTCGATGGGGATGTTCTCGGGGACGATCTCACGCGGCTCGGGCGGCGGGAGGACAAGGTCGACGACGTCGCCGCCGGCCAGCTCGTAGCTGGACTTCGTCGGCTGGCCGTTGACGGTGATGGCGCCTTGCTTGATGAGGCGCTGGATGGCGGTGCGCGAGAGGCGCGGGAAGCGGGCGTGGAGGTACTTGTCGAGGCGGCGGCCGGGGAGCTTGCGGCGAATATGCAGACGGGCGCGCTCGGCCTGATCCTCGTCGAACGGGATCGGTCGTTCGAGAATATCCTCTTCTTCGGGCATCACGGCGTCTGCGGAGTCTCCGGGGCCGGGGCCGGCGCCGGGGTCGGCGCGGGCGCGGGCTCGGCGGGCTTGGGCTCGCTGGGTGGGGTCGGAGGCTGCTCGGGCTGCTGCGGCGCGGGCGCCGGGGGCGTGGGACCAGGCGCCGGGGCCGGGAGGTTCTTGTTCAGCTCGGCGAGGACGGCCGGATCACTCACGGGTGCCAGTTGGACGGACGGGGGGGCGCCCGGCGTGGTTCCGGCGGGGGCGGCGCCACCCGGCGGCAGGCCGGGGGTGAGCGTGACTTGCACCTTCAGGTCATCGATGGAGCTGAGGTGCTCGGCCGCGAGCGGGACGTACGGTGAGCCCTGGAAGCGGGGGTCAGTGAGCTTCTCGTAGGCGGACTTGGCCTGATCGAGGTCGTGCAGGGACTCGCAGGCGGTGGCCAGGCCGAACCAGGCCGCGGCCTCGGTCATGGGCGGCGTGGTGGAGGTTTTGAGGATGGCGTTGTAGGTATCGGCGGCGTTCTTGAAGGCCTGCGGGCGCTGATTGGGATCGTGGAGGCCCTGATCGAACTGGGCGCGGGCGAGCGTGAGTCGGGCGGCGCCGACGAGCCCGGGATTTGACGTATCGGCGATCAGGGTCTGGAGCTTGCCGATCGCGGCGGTGATCTGGGCCGGTTCGGTGCTGTTGAGTTCTCCGGCGAGCCGGCCGAGTTCGGCGGAGGTGGTCTCGAGCGCGGACTGGCGGAGCGAGCGGAACGTATAGACGCCCACGATGATCACGGCGAGCGCGGCGAGGCCGAGGATAGTGTAGCGCGTACTGGGGTTGTTCCAGTCGCGCAGCTTGGCCAAGGCGTCCGCGAGTTCGTTCTGTTTCAGTTGATGTCGAGTATCCGAATCCATTTCACCACCTCGAAGGAAACCAGCGCAGGGCGATCACTCGCCGGGCGGCGCGGACGTCCCGGTTGGGAGGGGCCCCAAGTCGACCGTAAACGTCGTTTTCTTCTTAATCTGCCGCACGCGTATGTTACAGGTTTCGCTGCTGCTTTCGAAGCGCAGCTGGTGCTCGTTGTCGAGAAATCGTTGTTCGAGCAGGCGGAAGCCAGCGGTCGGCAGATACTTCTGATAAAAGCGTGTGACTTCGGTCGCCTGCACGTAACCGGCGAACTCGCACTGGGCGATGCGCAGCGTACCGGCCTTCTTGGCAACGCTGCGCTCGGGGACCAGCTCGAAACCAGCGGGGATGGGGAAGTTCTCCAGGAGCGGGTGCTGCATGGGGGCGGGCGGTTCCGGTGCCGGGCCGCCGGCCGTCGTTACCATCGAGCCCGAAGAGTCGCAGCCGGCGAGACTTAGCACGAGCGCCAGGGTGCCGCTGCCCGCGAGCACCGCGATTGCACTGTTCCAACGCATCCGCCGTGGGTCCATAGCCTGTCCTCCTGAACCCTGTCCGCCTGACACGCCCAGGAACGGGGCATTTTGCCGTCGCGGCTGCGATCCGTCAAACGCGTGGTGGGACGGCTTCCGGCGGCAGGCGCGCGGGGCGGGCGTGATACAATGGTGGTATGGAGGCGGGCACCAAACCCGAGGTCCGGTCGCAAACGAATGGGGAGACCGATCCGGAGTTCATCCTGCTCGAAGCCGTGCGCGCGTATCGCGCGACGCTGATGGGCCGTGCGCTGCGTGTGCGGCTGGCGGTGTTGCTGGCGGGCATCAGCCTCGTGCCACTGGCACTGGTCGTGGCTGACCACACCTGGCCGGGTGGGCTGGCCCGCTGGCTGCTCGTCGTGGCCCGGGTGAGCTGGTTGGCGACTGGGGTCGGCGCCGTGCTGGCCATCGTGCTGCTGACGCTTGGGCGGCCGCTGAGTCTGGCGTTCGTGGCCCGCCGCCTGGAGCGCATCAGCCAGATTGACCACAACTCGCTCGTCAACGCCATTCTGCTGCGCGCGCGGGCGCCGCTGGCGTACGCGGAGCCGGCCGCCGTTCAACAGGCGGTGCACGACCTGGCGACGCACGAGCCCTCTCCGGCCCGCGAAGCCCGCGAGCGTCCGGTGCACTGGCTGGCGCTGCTGGTAGCGCTGACGGCCTGGAGCCTGTACGCGGTGTTGGGACCCAAGCCGATCGGGCCGTCGCTGGCGCGGCTATTTGGGGCGGAGCGTGCGGCGCCGAGCGCGACATGGCTGGAGCTACTGCGGCCGGGGCCGCAGGACGCGCCGCACGCGGGGCAGCTGCTGGAGGTCGTGGTGGCGGTGCACGGGCGGGCCGTGCGTGAGGTGCGCCTAGGCGTCCTGGATGAGGCCGGCGCGGTGCGCGCGGAGTACGTGGCCACAGAATCTGTTGGGGGGACGGGCGATCATCGGCGCTTTGTGTTGCCGCCGTATGAGGTTCAGGGCGACATTGTCTACCGCTGTGTGGCGGGGGATGGGCGACTGGAGGGGCGCATCCGAATCGAGCCGCAGCCGGCGCTGGAGTCGCTCCGGATTGTGCTGGAGCCGCCGGCGGGCGCGGGGCTGGAGGCGCAGGAAGCGGCCGGACCGGACCTTGATGTGGTGGCCGGCACGCGGGCGACGTTTGTGCTGACGGCGAACGTGGCGCTGCGCGAGCCCGTCTTTGTGTTTCAAGGCGGACGCGAGACGCGCACCCGAATGCGTGTGGACGCGGCAGCGCCGCACGTGGCGCGCCTGGCGCTGCTGCTGGTCGAAAGCGGCACCTATCACCTGGAATTCAGCGATCCGTGGGCGCTGCCGTATCGTGATCCGCCGGAGTATCGGATTGATGTGCGGCCGGATACGCCGCCGCTGGTGACGCTGGATGTGCCGGACGAAGCCGACACGCCGGACGGCGTGGTGGACGTGGAGCGGTGGGGAGAGCTGGTGGCATCGGCCGCGGACGATCTCGCGGTGCGCGAGCTGGTTTTCGTGCTGGAGCAGGTGACGGGGGCGACGCGCCAGTCCGTGCTGCCCGCGGACGCGCCCGCGCTGCAGAACGTGACGGGACGCGTGCGGACAGAGGGGCTGCTCGAGCCCGGCCAGACGGCGCGGGCGTGGTTTGAGGCGGCGGATGGGCACACGTTGCCGGACGGGCGTGTGCAGCCGCAACGCGCGCGGAGTCGGGTAGTGACGCTCCAGCGGGCGGCAGCGCCGGCCGCGGCGGGCGAGCGCGGCGGGGAACCAGAATCGGGCGCGCGCGGTCCGGGCGGGAAGCCCGAGATGGTTGGGGATGATGGTGGCGCATCCGGCGGCGAGGAGCGCGGCGAGCCGCAGGACGCCGGGCGGGACGGCGAGCCGCAGGGCGGTGCGGAGCGTGACCCGAATGAACGCCCATCGGGGGCGAGGCCGTCGTCCGCAGCCGAAGGGGCCGCACCTGGCGACGCGCCGGCCGGGGAGGAGCCCGTGGGGTCGGACACGGAGGACGAAGTGCGGGGGTTTGTGAAGGAGCATGGGCAGGAGGCCAAGGAGGCTGGCAAGACACGTCGCGAGCGGGCGCAGGGGCAGCCTGGCGCCGATACACCGGCGTCGGGTGAGGGTGCGCCCGAGGCGCCGCTGACTTCGCGACCGGCCGAGACGCCGCCGACGGAAGCGGGCGATGCGCCGATGGCGGGGGAATCGGAAGGAGGCACGCCGCGGCCGGGCGCGACCGCCACGGCGCCGGCAGAGGGAACTGGAGAGAAGCCGGGAGCGGAGGCGGGTGCCACGGAGGCGCCGCAGGCGGGGCCGGCGGGAGATGCGGAGCCGAACGCAGCGGTGCCGGCGGGTGCGAGCCCGGGCGAGGGGGCCAGGAACTACAGCCCACCGCGCGAGGCCGGTGAGGCCGCGCGGCCGGAGGCGGAAGCCCCTGCGGAGCCGGGCATGGCCGGGGAGGCGCCGAAGGCGACGGCGCCGCTGGAATCGGATGGACTGGCGGAGACGCTGGATCTGCTGGAGATGCTAGAGCGGGGCGAGCCGCTGACGGAGGACATGCTCGTGGAGGCGGGCTGGCCGCGGGAGAAGGCGGCGCGCTTCGTGAAGGCGCTGGAGCGATTGCGTGCGGTGACACAGGCGGCGGGTGGCGTGGGCGCGTTACGGCACGAGTTGTTCGACACGCGGGTGGGGCGCGCGGAACGGCTGGAGGGCGGGGCGACGGCCGACACGGTGCGGCGCGAGCTGGATCCGCAGGTGCCGCCGGGGGAGGCGCAGCGGCGGATTGCCCCGCCGGCGGAGCAGCGTGTGCGGGCGAGCCTGCAGGACCTGCTGGAGGCGTATTACCGTTCGCTGGCGCGGCAGCGGGCGCGCGCGGGCTCGTCTGACTGACGCCGCCGGGTGCCGTTCCGGACGCTTCCTGGTTGGAGGCGGACCGTACTTGCCCGGTAGAGCTTACGTCTCCCGGGCACAGACCGGCAGCGTCGGAGGAAGCGTGTTTCGCCGGAGCGTTGGGGATTATCGCCCTCCGTGGCTGTGAGGGGCGTGGGGCGGCGAAAACACCTTGGTCGGCCGGTGGGGCGGTGTATGATAAGGAGGACATGGGGATGGCGGCCGCCGAGATTGGCGGCGTATAGGAGTGCGCTGCGATGAGGCTCACCGGCTATCGGTTTGCGCTCGGGGTGTGCGGGGTCTATCTGTTGGCCGCCGGGGCGGTGGCGCAGTGGAATCCGTCTGCACAGCAATGGGGCAAGACGGACGCGACCGACGTGCGCATCATGGCGTACAACATCCTCGACCACGTCTGCAGCACGACGGTCAAGACGGAGGGCAGCAACGCGTGGTGTGCGCTGGCCCGCATTGTGGCCGCCCTGAAGCCGGACGTGCTGATGCTGGAGGAGGCGGGGGACAACAGCGGCAATGGGACGGGGTCAGGGGTGGATTCCGTGGCGACGCTCACGACGACGCTCGGGCTGTTCCTGCACGGCGGTAGCGATCCGTACCTGGGCGGCACCGTCACCGCATACGTGCAGAAGTACGCGCCGGACTATGATCTGCCTTACATCTGGGTGAGTTCCGTTACCGACGGCTACAACCGGAACGTCATTGTCAGCCGCTTCCCCTTCGCGGACCTCAATGGTGACACGGTTTCGCAGCGGCCGATCCCCGTGACGGTGAACGCCGACCTGTACGCGTGGGGCCCGCCGACGGGGATTCGCGGCTTCATGTTCGGGGAATTCGACCTGCCGGACGCGACGTACACGGGCGATCTCGTCGTGGGTTGCGCGCATCTGAAGGCGGGCGGTACCGCCAGCGACCGGAGTGATCGCGAGCGCGAAGCCCGCAACATCGCGTACTACATCGACTACCTGTACAACGGCGGCGGGACGACCACGCCCGACCCGCGCAACAAGATCTCCGACCTGCCGGCCGCGACGAAGATTCTGGATGCCGACACGCCGGTAGTAATCGGGGGGGATTGGAACGAGGACGAGGCGACGAATGGGCGCAAGGGGCCGGCGGAGTGGCTGAGCCAGGCCGAGGTGGCGAACTCGGCCGGCGGTATGGACGGGCCGGATCGCGATCGCAGCGATATGACGTACGACAACTCGGTGGAGCCCTATTCGGGTAGCCGGGTCACGCAGGGCAGCAGCAAGCTGGACTACCTCGCGTGGCAGGACAGCATCGCGACGCTGCGGCGCTCGTTCGTGTTCTACTCGGCGGCGCTGCCGAGCAGTTGGTATCCGACCGAGATCGTGGGCTTCGCGAGCGGCGGCGGGCAGGTCAGCGTCTTCGCTTCGGACCATCGCCCGGTGGTGGGTGACTTCATTCTACCGCTGGTGTCGCCGGGGACGGGGGCCTGTTGCCAGGCGAGTGGCGTGTGCAGCGAGCTGAGTGCAACGGCCTGCGCCGGTGCGGGCGGGACGTACCAGGGCGACGGTACCGTCTGCAGTCCGAATCCCTGTCCGCAGCCCACCGGCGCATGTTGCCAGGCAGACGGGACCTGCAGTGTGCTGACCGCGGTGGCGTGCGCGGCCGCGGGCGGGGCCTATCAGGGCGACAACACGGGCTGCAGCCCGAATTCCTGTCCGCAGCCCACGGGGGCGTGCTGCCAGGCGAGCGGGACCTGCAGTGTGTTGACCGCGGCGGCGTGCGCGGCCGCGAGCGGCACGTACCAGGGGGCTGGCACGGTGTGCACGCCGAATCCCTGTGCGCCGCCGGTGTGCCGGGGCGATGCGAACTGCGACGGGAACATCAACTGGCGTGACATTGATTTTCTGATCGCGGCCATGAACGACAACGAATGGAATTGGGAGCAGCAGTTCCTGCCGAATCTGCCGAACTGCCCATTTGCCAATAACGACGCGAACCAGGACGGGAGCGTGAACTGGCGGGACATTGATCCGTTTGTCGCGCGGATGAACCTGACGTGCCCGTAGCGGTGCGCTGGCGCGGCGCGCGTGGGGATCAGGGCGCCGACGGCTCCGCGGCGGGGGCGGAGGCGGGTGCGGAAGTTGGGCTGGGCACCTGCGGGATCTGGTCACGCGGCAGGCCCAGGGCCGCGCCGAGCTGATTGAGCAGCGCTTGGGGGGGCTGGAATCCGACGACGCGGCCCTGCAGAGTCCCATCCGGCTTGATCAGCAGCAACGAGGGGTATAGGGCCACGCTCCAACGTGCGGCGACGGCTTTCTCCGCCTCAGCGTCCACGCGCAGGGGGATGGTGTGCTGGCGCAGGAAGCTGCGCACGGTCGGGTCGGTGAAGGTGAGCTTGTCGAGCAGTTTGCAGGGTACGCACCACGTCGTGTAGAAGTCGATGAAGACCACCTTCTTCTCGGCAGCCGCTTTGCGCAGGGCGGCGTCCACGGGCAGATTGACAAACAGCTCGGCATCCGCGATGGGCTGGCTGCTGACGCTGGGCTGAGTTGCGGCGGGCGGACGCGCAGCCGGCTGGCTCGCGAGGGGCGGCGCGGACTGATTCGGCGGCGTCGATGCGCGGGCGGCAGGCCACGTGCACGCCAGGGCGAGCAGGCTGGCGCTCCCGAGGAACGTGGTGGCCAAACGGGCCCAGCGAATTGGCATCGCGGATCTCCCAGCGCTGCGGGCCCGTGCCGGCAGGCGGTCAGCGGGCCGCTCCGATGGCCAGCGTGACGCGAGCGCGCCGCTACGCCGCGCGCTGACCAAGGCCCTATCATGGCTGCGCGGCGGGATTACTTCAACAGCCAGTTGCGCAAAGCGGCCCAGGTGGTGTCCCAACCGAGCTTGCCCAGCGCCCAGGTCAGCGGCACACCTTTGGGGCAGACCTTCACGCAGTTCTGGGCGTTGCCGCAGTCGGTGATGCCGCCGGGCTCCATGAGGGCGCGGAGGCGTGCGCCGGCGGTCAGCTTGCCGGTGGGGTTGAGGTTGAAGAGGGCGGCCTGAGCGATGGCCTGAGGGCCGATAAAGTCGCTGTGTTCGTTGACCTGGGGGCAGGCCTCCAGGCAGCAGCCGCAAGTCATGCAGCGGGACAGGGGGTACATGACCTCCTGCTCGTCGGTGGCGATCCGAGGTCCGGGGCCGAGCGGCGCGTACGTGTCGACGGGGATCCAGCCCTGGATTCGCTGGAGGGCGGCGAACATGCGGCTGCGATCGACGACGAGGTCGCGGAGGACCGGGAACTTGGTCATCGGGCGCAGCTCGATGGCCTCGGCATGGGCGAGCAGTTCGTCGACGAGGCAACTGCAGGCCTGGCGGACGCGGCCGTTGATGATCATGCTGCAGGCGCCGCAGACTTCCTCGAGGCAGTTGCAGTCCCAGGCGACGGGGGTGGTATGGTCGCCTTCGCGCGTGACAGGGTGGGCGGCGATCTCCTGCAGGACGGAGATGACGTTCATGTCGGGCTGGTGGGGGATTTCGAAGGTTTGCGGGTAGGGCCGGGTAGCCGGGCGATCCTGTCGCAGCACGTGCACGGTGATGACGGGGGGCATGCGTGTACCTCGCGAAGCGGCTAGGAAGCGGCGGCGGGCGGAGCGGCAGTGCCGGCGGGGGCGCCGTACTCCTCGCGCCAGACTTCTTCAATCAACTTGGCGCCTTTGACACCATAGGTGCGCGGGCGCGGCGGGATGGAGCGCAGGTCAACGGGCTCGTAGGAGAACTCCGGGCCGGCGGGTGTGTAGCGCGCGAGCGTGGTCTTGAGCCAGCGCTCGTTCTGGGTGTGGTACTGGCGGCACCAGGCGCGAGCCTGTTGGCGCAGTTCGCCGGGGTCCTCGGCCGTGGGGGCGGGGATGGCGAAGGCGGGCTTGTAGTGGGCGCCGCGGCATTCGTTGCGACGGAGGGCGCCCTGGGTGATGACTTCGGCCAGCAGGAGCATATCGCCCAGGGCGCGCGTGAAGCTCAGATTCTGGTTGGTCCAGAGGCCGCGGTCGGAGAGGGCGGCGTGCGCGTAGCGGGCACGGAGCTGTTGCAGGGCGTCGAGCGTTGCCTGGAGCTCGCGATTGTCGCGGACGACCGTCACGTTGTTCGTCATGAGCGTGCCGAGCTCACGGTGGAGGAGATAGGGATTCTCGCGGCCGTCGCGCTGGAGGAAGGACCTGAAGTGGTCCTGATGGCGCGCGACCGCGTCTGCAAAGACGCTGGACGGCACGCCGTCGACGTTGCCGTCGGGTGGACCGGCCAGGCGCGTGCGGAGCGCCGGGCCGAGGATGAGGCCGGCGAAGATGCAACTGAGGAGAGAGTTGGCGCCGAGGCGATTGGCACCGTGGTACTGGTAGTCGGCTTCGCCGATGACATACAGGCCGGGGACGTTGGTCTGCTGGTTGCGTGCGGAGTCAAGGCGCAGGCCGCCCGCGGCGTTGGCTTCAAAGTCCACCCACAGTCCGCCCATGCAGTAGTGGACGGCGGGGAAGATTTTCATGGGCGCGGTGAGGGGGTCGGTGCCTCTGAACTTCTCGTAGATTTCGAGGATGCTGCCGAGCTTCTTGCGCAGCGTGGCGGCGGGGATGCCCGTCGCATGCTCGGTGAGATCGAGGAAGACGGCGTAGGCGTGGGGGTCGACGCTGTAGCCGGCCTTGCACATTGCGAAGATCTCGCGGGTGGCGATGTCGCGGGGGACGAGATTGCCGTAGGTGGGGTATTTCTCTTCGAGGAAGTAGAGGCGCTCGGGCTCGGGGATGTCGTTGGGTGGCCGGGAATCGCCGGGGCGCCGCGGGACCCAGACGCGGCCGGCTTCGCCGCGTGCGGCCTCGCTGATCAGGCGGAGCTTGTCGGCGCCGGGGATGGCGGTGGGGTGGACCTGGACGAATTCGGGGTTGGCGTAGGTGACGCCGGCGGTGTAGGCGCGCGCGGCGGCGCCGCCGGTGCAGACCATCGACATGGTGGACTTGCCGTAGACGAGCCCGCAGCCGCCGGTGGCGAGGACCAGCGCGTCGCCCGGGAAGGCGCGGATTTCGAGCGAGAACATGTCCTGGGCGACGCAGCCGCGGCAGATGCCGTGGTCGTCGAGGACGGGGCCGAGCATTTCCCAGAACTCGAATTTGCGGACGAGGCCCGCGACCTCCCAGCGGCGGACCTGCTCATCGAGGGCGTAGAGCAGTTGCTGGCCGGTGGAAGCGCCGGCGTAGACCGTGCGCTTGAAGAGCGTGCCGCCGAAGCGGCGCACGGCCAGATGGCCCTCGGGAGACCGGTTGAAGGGGACGCCGAGGCGGTCGGCCAAGTCGACGATTTGGGGGGCCCAGTAGCACATCTCCCGGACGGGGGGCTGGTTATTGAGGAACTCGCCGCCGTAGACCGTGTCGTCAAAGTGGTTCCACTCCGAGTCGCCCTGGGCGCGGGTGAATTGGTTACAGCAGTTGATGCCGCCCTGGGCGCAGACGCTGTGGCTGCGCTTCACCGGGACCATGCTCAGGAGGTCGACCGCCAGCTCCATTTCGGCGAGCTGCATCGCGGCCGCCAGACCGGCGAGACCGCCGCCCACAATCACCACGCGTGGCTTGCTCATTGGTTCATCGGTGTCGGCGGCGGGCGGCCCGTCCCGCGTGCCGGGGTGCGTACGCGGCAACGGCGCCGCAGGGAATTGTAGGCGCGGCCCCAGCGCGGGGCCCGGCTGTGCGGGCTGTGTGGGGGGGCGGGGCGCGGTGGGGTTGTCAGAATTCGTCGCTCGCCCGGCGAAGGACGCGGGCGCGGCGTTGGGCGCCGCGGAGGTGGCGCTTACAATCCGGAACGGTCGCTTCAGGATGCGGTGCGGCGGCCGGCACCGCCGGCAGAGAAGGATTCTAGCGATGCATGACAGTCGCGGGCTGATTGGGTTCGTGGGGCGCATGGTGGTCCTGGTGGGGGCGGGGGTGGTGGCGGAGGCGGGTGGTGTGCCGTTCGCGCGCGACGTGGCCGTGTCACCCGACGGCGCGGTGCTGGCGTTCAGTTGGGCGGGCGACGTGTGGGTCGTGGCGAGCGGCGGCGGGGCGGCCACGCGGCTGACGGTGCATCCGGCCGACGACGGGAATCCGGTGTGGTCGCACGACGGGCAGTGGCTGGCGTTTTCGTCGGACCGGCACGGGGCGGCGAATGTGCTGGTGATGCGGCGCGACGGGACGGACGTGAAGCGGCTGACGTTCGGGGACGTGGCGGAGATTCCGACGGACTGGGCGCCCGACGACCGGGAGGTTTACTTTCAGTCGCGACGGGAGGGCGATGCGTACCGGGAGCCGCGGCTGTACCAGGTGCCGGTGGCGGGGGGACAGGCGGTGCGGCTAGTGGACTGTTTCGGGGCGGCGGCGCGGGTCAGCCCGGACGGTAAGACGATTGCGTTCACGCGGGGCTCCTGCGAGTGGTGGCGGCGCGGCTATCGTGGCAGCGGGAACCATGATGTGTGGCTGTGGACGGTTGGCACGGAGGAGTTCACGCAGCTCACCGACTTTGACGGGGTGGATCGCAGCCCGATGTGGGGGGCGGACGGGCGCGGCGTGTACTATCTGTCCGAGCGCGGGGGCACGGTGAACGTGTGGTACCAGCAGGTCGCCGGCGGGTTGGCGGAGCCCGTGACGCTGATGAGCGGGGCGGATGTGCGGGACTTCTCGGTTTCCGCGGACGGCCAGACGCTGGCGTTCACACACTGGGACGAGATTTACGTGCTGAATCCGGCGGACAAGCGGGCGCGCGCGCTGGCGATCCGCACGGCGGAGGATGCGGCGCAGAACCAGACGACGCTGCAGATGCTGACGAGCAACGCGTCTGAAGCGGCGGTGTCGCCGGACGAGAAGGAAATCGCGCTGGTGGTGCAGGGCGATCTGTTCGTCATCCAGACCGAGGAGAACCGGGCGACGCGGCACGTGCTGGCGTCGCCGGCGCGTGAGCGGGAAGTGACCTGGGCCCCGGACGGCAAGGCGCTGTATTTCGTGTCCGACCGCGAGGGGCAGGAGGACATTTACCGCGCGTCGTCAGGCGAGGAGCCGGCCAAGGCCTTGAGCGATTCGCTCAGCTTCAAGATCGAGCGCGTGACGGACGATCCGGCCATCGAAGAGGGACCGCAGGTTTCGCCGGACGGCAAGGCGTTGGCGTTTGTGCGCGGACGCGGTGACCTGGTGATTCGCGATCTAAAGACCGGCAAGGAAACGCCGCTGGTGGCGGGGTGGAGCCGGCCGGAGTACCGCTGGTCGCCGGACAGCCAGTGGCTGGCGTATCAGGCGGAGGACAACGAGGACAACGCGGACATCTGGATCGTGACGGCGGACGGCCGCCAGCCGGCGGTGAACATCTCGCAGCATCCCGACAACGATGTGAACCCGCAGTGGTCGGCGGACGGGCAGATGCTGACGTTCGCGTCGCGGCGCGACGGGTTCGACTGGGATTTGTACGCGGTGTTCCTGTCACCGGCGCTGGACGAAAAGTCGGCGAGCGGATTCGACGAGTACTTCCAGAAGCAAGCGGAGGAAGTGAAGAAGCGCAAGCCGCTGAAGGCGGCAGTCGCGAGCGGGAAGATTGCGCTGGGCAGTGTGGCCGCGACGAGCGCGCCGGCGGCTCAGGCGGCCAGCGTCCCGGCGACGCAGGGGGTTGCGTCGCAACCGAGCACGGCGCCGGCCAAGCAGGCGGGGGCCAAGACGCCGCGGGCGGCCTTGCGGACGTGGCTGAAGGGGCTGCTCGAAGAGGAGCCGGCGAAGAAGAAGGAAGAGGAGAAGAAGCCGGAAAAGGCGGAGAAGTACGCGTACGAGCTGGAGAGTTGCTACAAGCGCATTCGGCGGGTGACGTCGCTGCCGGGGGACCAAGCGGAGTACGCGCTGGCGCCGGACGGTGCGCTCCTGGCGTTCAAGTCGTCGCATGACGGCGAGGCGCGGCTGTACACGATCAAGTGGAACGGGGAGGAGCTCAAGCAGGCCAGCGCGGCCAACGTGACGGGGTTGCAGTGGGGGCTGGATGGCAAGCGGCTGTACCATTTGAAAGCCGGTGTGCCGGGCTCGACGACCGCGACCGGTGGCGATTCCAAGGCCTACAAGTTCCGCGCGAAGCTGGCCGTGGATCACGTGGCGCTGGCGGCCCAGAAGTTCGACGACGCGGCCCGGCGCATCGAGTTGGTTTTTTATCACCCGACGATGAAAGGGCTCGACTGGCCCGCGCTGACGGCCCAGTACCGGGCGCTCGCACTGCGCACGCGGACGCTGCAGGAGTTCAACGAAGTCTTCAACATGCTGCTGGGCGAGCTGAACGCCTCGCATCTGGGCATCTACGGGCCGGACCGCGGGGGGAAGGAGCAGGTCGGCCATCTGGGGTGCATGTTTGACCGGACGTACGCCGGGCCCGGGCTGCGGGTGCAGTCCGTGGTGCCGCGCGCGCCGGCCGCCCGCGCCGAGAGCCGGCTCGTGCCGGGAGACATCCTGATCCGGGTAAACAACGAGGTGGTTGGGCCGGACGCGGCGATCGAGCGCGCCCTGACGGAGACGGTAGGCGAGGAAGTGCTCGTCGAGTTCATCCCGTCCCCGGACCGCAAGCCGGAAGAGCCCGAGCCGTCGACGAAGAAGGCGCCGACGAGCGCGGCGAGTCCGGTAAATGCGGAATCGCCGAACGAAAGCACGGCAGCCAGCGGCGCGACCGGCGGTGAGAGGGAGGAGCCGCTGGCGGCCGCCGCGCCGGTGAGCACGCCGCCGGTCGAGTCGCAGCCGGCCGGGCCGCGGCCGCGCAAGCTCGTGATCCGCCCGATTGCGTCGGGAGCGCTGGCGAACCTGCGTTACGATGCGTGGGTGAACGAGAACCGCGCGTATGTCGAAGCGCAATCCGGGGGGCGCGTGGGCTACCTGCACATTCGCGGGATGGACGAGAACTCGTTCCAGATTTTCCAGCGGGACCTGTACGCGGCGGCCCACGGCAAGGACGGGCTGATCATCGACGTGCGGAACAACGGCGGGGGGTGGACCGCGGACTGGGTGCTGGCGGTGCTGAACGTGAAGCGGCACGCCTACACGGTGTCGCGCGGCGGGCAGCCGGGGTATCCGCACGACCGGCTGATCTTCTACGCATGGACCAAGCCGGCGACGATGATGTGCAACCAGCACAGTTTCTCGAACGCCGAGATCATCGCGCACGCGTTCAAGACGCTGCAGCGCGGGCCCCTGGTGGGCACGACGACGTTTGGTGGGGTGATCAGCACGGGGGCGTACAACCTGATGGACGGCGCGCTCGTGCGCACGCCCGGACGCGGCTGGTATATGCTCCCCGGTGGCGTGGACATGGAGAGTCACGGGGCGGAGCCGGATGTCCAGGTCGCGGAGCGGCCGGCGGATGAGGTGCACGGCGCGCGGCCGCAACTGGACGCGGCGATTCGCGTCACGCTGGAGCAGGTGGAGCGACAGGCGGCGCAGCCCTGATGGCGGAGCGGAAACGAGCGGCAGTACGGCGGCGGCGGCGACGGCGCGTACCGCCCGGGTGGCTGTGGCAGAAGGACCTTGCGCTGGCGCTGGTGGCGGCGGTCGTAGGCGGGGTCGGCGTGTGGACGTGCGTACGCACGCAGACGACGTACCAGGTGGTGGAGGTGGGGCACGGGCGGCCGAACCCGCTGCAGGCGGGGCCGGGGGAATATGCGTGGGAGCAACCGCCGGAGGTGGACTTCGCGCTGCCGCCGTATGCGCGGTTTCTCAAGGGGGTGAAGATCGTGCTGGATCCGGGGCATGTGGGACAGCGCGATCCGGGCGGCGGGTGGAAGCGCGGGCCGACGGGGCTGCGCGAGGCGGAAGTAAATTTGCGGGTCGCGCAAGCGTTGCGCGAGTTTCTGCAGGCGGCGGGGGCGGAGGTCACGCTGACGCGCGAGGTGGACAAACCGGGTCGGCAGTCCGACGCGGAAGACCTGCGGACGCGCGTGGCGGTGGCCAACCGGCTCCGTGCGGACCTGTTCGTTTCGATTCACCACAATGCGGCCGCGGACCCGCAGGCGAACCATTCGCTGGTCTTCTACCATGGGGACCTGACGCAGGGGGCGGCGAGCCTGGCGGCGGGGCGCTATCTGCTGACCGGGCTGCAGGACGCGCTCAGGCTGGCGAAGCACGTGGAGTGTCCGCTGACGTCGGATCAGGCGAAGGAGAATAATGGATTTGCCGTGCTGCGGCAGGCCAACGGGCCGGCGGTGCTGACCGAAGCGTCGTTTTTCAGCAATCCGGCCGAGGAGCTGCGGCTGCGCAGTCCGGTGTACACGCGGCGCGAGGCGTACGGGCTGTTTTTGGGGCTGGCGCGGTGGGCGCAAGCGGGGTTGCCGCGGGTGAGCGTGGTGGGGGACGCGCGCGTGGAGGCGGGCGAGGAGTTGGTGGTGCGGGTGGACGACGGGTTGGGGGGGCGGGGCGGCTGGGGGGCCGAGGCGCTGCGGATTCTGCCGGCCACGAGCGTGGTGCGGGGGGGCGGGCAGCCCGCGGGGTACAGTCTGGACGCGGCGAAGCGGCAGTTGCGGATCACGCCGCCGGGAGGGAAGAAGGGGCGGCAGGCGGTATACGTGAATTTTCAGAACATCTACGGGCAGGCGGTGGGGTGGCCGGTGGTGGAGGTGGAGATTCGCTAAGCGCGGTGCGGGAAGGGGGGGAAGGGGTTTTGGGGTGTGAGGGTTTCGGCGTTCGACGTCGGTTGCGGGGGGCCGGCGCCGCGTGCACATCGGCAAGATGCCGGTGCCACACGGGACGTCAGGCACGGGAGGTCGGCACCGGCCGCACTGCGGCATGGGGCGGGAAAGTGCAGCGGCCCGTCGCGGAATGCGACGGGCCGCCGAAACGACGAATCAGCAAGCCGGGTTTTTGGAAGTGTCTAGGCGATCCGTTGAAGCGCCCCCGTGTACGGGGCTGTCCGCGCGGGGCGGACCTACATCCAGTTGTAGTTAGTGAAGGGCCGGCCGGTGATGTTCTTGGTGGTGGCGACCAGCCAGCAGTTGTTGGTGCCGCGGGTGACGTCCTTGATGCCCGCGCCGTACTTCTTCTTGAGGTACTGCCGGGTGGCGGTGGGCGATGTGCACGTCCACTTGGTGCCGAAGTACCGGCCGAACTCGTTGTTGTTGAACTTGTAGACGCGTACGCCGTTGTTGACGTAGCGGATCCACCGATTCGCCGTGGCGGGCGAGAACGTGGTGCGGGTGTTGCCCGCGAACTGCGCGTAGACGTTGCGGTACGAGCCCATGCGCCACTGGCACTCCGTCTTGGCGATGCGGTACTTCGGGGAGTTGGTGGTGTAGGGGTTCGTGTTCGTCCAGGTGTTCGTGGTGCGGCCCGTGGTCTTCCACGCGGTACGGGTGTTGTAGTTCCTACGCGTCGTGTTCGTCGTCTTTCTTGGCGGCATTCGTCGTTCCCCTTGCAGCTTGCTGTTCCATCGTGGCCCGGAGAATCACGGTCTTCGAGCCGCAGAATTACTTCTCCAATATCGGAACATTACGGGTGGCAGTTGAGAGAAAACGATCAGAAGTTGGGGGAGCAGGGCTTGAGGGATTCAGGGATTGAGGGACTGCGAAGGGGACGCGGGGGTCGAGGGCGGCGTTTGTGTGGTTGGGCGAGGGGCGTTCGGGGGCAGATTCCTCAGTCGATACACTCCTTCGGAATGACGGGGGGGGCGACGGTGGCGCGCGGGCGGATTGCTGACACGGCAGTGGGACATAGCCGGCGTGCGGCCAGACTAGCGATACGGCTGGCACACGGTTGGCCGGGGGCCGGCATGCGGTCGGCTTGGCCGTTGGGCGCCTTCGCGGCGGCGCATTAAGCTATGCGGATGGTCGTGGTGATTCAGCCCGGTTTAGGATTGTGAGATGATGAAGAACATGTGGTGCGCGGGGTTGGTGGCGGTGGTTGGGCTGGGGGCGTTGTGCGGCTGCCAAGGGACGAAGCCGATGCTGGTGATTGGGCATCGCGGCGATTCGCAGGCGGCGCCGGAGAACACGCTGGCGTCGTTCCGCGGAGCCATCGCCAAGCAGGCGGACTACGTGGAACTGGATTCGCGTGCGTCGGCCGATGGGACGCTGTACGTTCTACATGACGGGACGGTGGATCGGACGACGGACGCGGTGCAGCGGATGGGGGGGAAAGAGATTCAGTTTGCGAAGCTGACGGATGCGCAAATCGACGCGCTGGACGCGGGGGCGTGGTTTGGCGCGAAGTTCGTCGGGGAGCGAATCCCGCGGCTGGCGGAAGCGCTGGACGTGATTCAGGCGAGTTCGCAGACGCTGCTGGAACGGAAGGCCGGGACGGCGGAGGCGCACGCCCGGCTGCTGCGGCACAAAGGGCTCATTGGGAAGCTAGTTGTGCAGAGCTTTGACTGGAAGTTCCTGGAGGAACTGCACAAGCTGGAGCCGAACCAGCCGCTGGCGGTGCTGGGGGACAAGGAGTTCGACCAGAAGCGTTGGGATGGTCTGCCGGCGACGGGGGCGCAGATCGTGGCGTGGAAGCACACGGACCTGCCGGCGGAGTTGATCCAGCAGTTGCACGCGCGCGGCTACAAGGTGTTTGCCTGGACCGTGGATGACTTGGCGGATTGGCAGCGGCTGGCGGCGGCGGGCGTGGACGGGATCATCACGAATCGGCCGGGACAACTTCGCGAGGCGTTGCAGTCTGGGAAGTTGGCGGGGCGCTGCGTGGTGCGGTGACGGAGCGGGAAGGTGGGGAGGTGAGAAAGTGGGAAGGGGGGAGTAACAAGGTGAGCAGTTAACAAAGTGACCACGGGCAGATAATGGCGACCAAGAGCGCCGGGGTGGTAGACGCGGCATGGCGCGCCACGCCAGGGAGGATCGGGAGCGATCACGGATTGGAGTTCGTGCGGCGGGAGCGCTCGCGGTCTCGGCGGGTCGGCGGTAGACTGGGGCTCCAGCGGGCAAGGGTGTTGCCTGCGGCAAATCACGGGCGCGATACCGGCCGGCGTGGTTCGATGGCGGGATGGAGAGTCCCGTGCCAGCGGTCGGTGTGGCTGAGGAAACAGGAGCAACAACATGACGTGGCTGAAGCTGCGGCGGGTGGTGTGGGCGGCGGGGTTGGTGGGAGTGTGGTCGCTCACGCAGGGCTGCGGGCCGACTGGCACGACGGACCCGAATGCGCTGGGGGCGCTGGACGTGGTTCTGAACGTGACGCCGACGCAGCAGGCGGGGCCGGACAGCTACATGTACTTCAGTTGGGGGACGACGTCGCCGGTGAGCAAGCTGGAGGTGGTGGAGGCGAACTTCCTGGCGGCGCCGCTGTGGCAGAAGACGACGGCGACGGGCGGGACGGCGATCGCGTACATCAGTCTGCAGAATCGCGCCGCGACCACGGCGCACTACACGATCAAGGTGCGCGACGAGAACGGGCGGACGGCGGAAGTGACGACGTTGGTGCCGGTGGGGGCGGCGGCGAACACGGCACCGCACGGGGTGCTGGGACACGCGGTGCATGCGGTGGGCATCGCCGCGGGCGAGACAGCGGCGATGGTGCCGATTCTGTTCGATGCCAGCGGGAGCTGGGACGAGCAGGACGGGCAGACGGGGTTGCAGGTGCGCTGGGACGTGGAGGGGGACGGGACGTATGACACGGACTGGTCGAGCACGCTGACGCTCGATCACGCGTACACGCGCGCGGAAGCGCTGCGCGGGCGGCACGTCACCGATACGGAGGATATGCTGCATCCCGCGCCGGCGTCGGGGGCGTACCAGGTGTACGTGTTGTCGGTGACGGTCGAGGTGCGCGACAGCGGCGGGCTGACGGGGACGAAGGTCAGCGACGTCGAAGTGGATGTGTACTGACGGCGCGGCCGGCGCGCGGAGTGTCGAACGGGCGGGGGCCGCGGTGGTGCGCGTACCCGGCCGGCCTCGGCACAGAATCACACGGGACCGGAACGTCTAAAACAACGGGGCCTTGCCGAGTTTGCGGCGGATTGGCACGAACTGCCCGGCGTGCATGAGCCAGTGGGTGCCGAGGATGGCCAGCACGTCGCCCTTGGTCGGCGCGAAGGGCCGCATTTTCTCTGGGGCCGGCTTGTCCAAGTCCGCGTCCGATGTCGCGTCGACGGCTGCGAGGCTGGCGGCGAGGATCTCATCCCAGAGCCGCATGTACTCGGCCTTCTTGCAGAACTTGGCGGGGTCATCGGAACGGGCGGCTTCGGGGCTGTGAGCGGTGGCGAAGCCGTCGGGGAGCCGGGGCGCCGGGTGGCCGATGGCCTTGAGCATTTCCTGGCCGCCGCTGATGAGGTGGCCGAGCTGCCAGGCGATATGGTTGGCGTTTGGGACCGAGCGGACGAGGAGGTCCTGGTCGGTCAGGTCAGCCACATAGCCGCGCGTCACCTGGTCACAGAACTGAATGAGCTTGCGAATTGCGTCCTTAGCCGTCATGGTGCAGCCTCCGTTGTTGGCCCTGAGGTCCGTCGCGTGTTGGGGCGGCGGTCGTCGCGGGGGGTGGCGGTCCGACGCACCTCCCACGGGTACTATGATGACCGGGCCGCGGCCCGACGCAAGCGGTATTCGCCCAGGTCCGCGGCCGCAGCGGGTGAATGGCATGCAGATTCTTGGGATTGTGAACATCACGCGGGACTCGTTTTCTGATGGCGGGCGGTACCTGGCGCCGGAGGCGGCGACCGCGCACGCGCGGCAGTTGCGGCAGGAAGGGGCGGACCTGCTGGACCTGGGTGCGGAGTCGACGCACCCGGACGCGGAGGATGTGAGTGCGGCGGAGGAGATTGCGCGGCTCACGCCGGTCGTGCGGGCGTTGCGCGCGGAGGGGGCGCGGGTCTCGATTGACACCTACAAGGCGGAGGTGATGCGGGCGATGCTGGCGCTGGGGGTGGAGATGATCAACGACGTGACGGCGCTGGCCGATCCGGAGGCGGTGGCGGCGGTACGCGCGGCGCGGGTGCGGGTGATCCTGATGCACTCGACGGGGCAGCGGGCGCGGGCGGAGCGGCGCGACGAGGATGCGGAGACGATCGTGGCGCGGATCGTTGCGTTCTTTCGGCAGCGGGTGGCGGACCTGGAGCGGCAGGGCGTGGCACGGGAACAACTCATTCTGGATCCCGGCCTGGGGTTCTTCCTGGGGCGGGCGCCGGAGCTGAGCGTGCGCGTGCTGCGCGAGCTGGAGACGCTGCGGGCGCTGGGGCTACCGCTGTGTCTGTGCCCATCGCGCAAATCCTTCCTTGGCGAGCTGCTGCGGGACGAGCGCGGACCGCGCGCCGTGGCGGAGCGCGGGGCGGGGACCCTGGCGGCCGAGCTGTGGGCGCTCCACTGCGGGGCGGCGTACGTACGCACGCACGCGGTGCGCGCGCTGCGGGATGCGGCCACGGTCTGGGTAGAGCTTCGGGAGGGTGCGGCCGGCCGAGGTCCCGACGTCGCGTAAGAAGCGAGCGGTGCGGAGGCTGGACGCGGGCGGCCGTCAGCGCGCCGGGGAAGGGGCAGGGAATAGCACCTAACCCCCACACCCAGGCTGGGCCTCCCCCGGGAGCGGGGGAGGGGTGACGATCGCGATGCCTAACGCTGAGCGAGTCCGGAATCGCCGGTGTAGCCGGTCAGGAACAGGAACTGGTTCTGCGTGATGACGGGGATGTACATTTTGTTGGCCTGGTCCACGAGGTCGCGGAACTTGCCCTGCTTGAGCTGCTGCTGCTGGGCCTGGTCCTTGACCACGTCGCTGACGGGCTGGCCGGCGGCGATGTTGGGGACGTTGGGGGCCATACCGACGACGACGAAATCGACGGATTCGTTGAGCTCGTCGACCACCTGGCCGCCCCACTGGCGGATCAAGTTGGCGACCTGCGTGGGGCCGTCGAAGTCGATGGTGCCGTCATAGTTGAGGTCGAAGTCGCCGCGCACCACGAACTTGGGCTTGCGGTTGCGCTCGTAGGCGATGTTGACGATGATGTCGCCCTGGAGGATGGGCTGGCTCGGATCGCGGCGTGTGACGCGGCATTCGGCGGTGTCTTCCATGACGGTGACGACTTCGAGCGAAGCCTTGCCACGGAGGTTCTTGGGCACTTCGCGGGTCTGGGAGTAGACCTCGAAGCCCAGGCCGACGCGGATCTTGTCCTGCGTGCCGAGGTTGATGTAGACGACGTCGCTGCCGGGGACGGCGCGGAGGATGTTGCCGTCGGCCTTGGTGAGGATGGCGGCGGGGTCGAAGGAGCTCGGCTTCAGGTCCTTGACCTGCTTGGTGAGAGCGTCGATCTGGTTCTGCAGGCGGGCGATTTCGACTTCCTTGTCGCGGACGATGGCGATGCCTTCGCGCTCGTTTTTGACGAGCTGCTGCTTCTGGGCGTTGATCTCGGCCTGGGCTTCGCGGAGCTGTTCGTCCTTCTGACCGAGGGCCGTGGTCTTCTCGTCCTGGTTGCGTTTGAGCTGCTCGCGCAGGGCGCCCATCTGCTGCTCGAACTGCTTGTTGGTGCTGTCGAGCTGGGCGGTGAGGGCAGCCTTCTCGTCCTGCAGACTCTTGGCGTCCGCAGTGGCCGTGTTGGCGCGGTCGCGCTCCTCGGTGTGGAGCTGGTCGAGGCGGGCGAGCGCGGTGAGCAGGGTGTCGGTGGGGTTGACGGTGCCGGGCTTGCGCTCGGCGATGTCCTTCACGGCGCGTTCGGCCTTGCTGACGATGTAGGGGCCGACGTCGTCGGCGACGCCCGTGACCGCGCCGGCGATCTTGCGGAGGTCGTCGGACATGACCGCAAAGACGTTGGTTTTGCGGGCGGTTGCTTCGTCCGCGTAGTACTGCGGCGGTGTGCCGTAGCCGTCGGCTCGTTTTTGTGCGGAGACGGCGCGATTCTCGAGGGCTTTCACATTCGTGAGTTCGAAGATGAAGAGCCCCAGGGAGGCCACCGTCAGGATCGCGAACGTGATCACCCAGTACGTGAGGGTGGAAGTTCCGCCCATCGACACAGGACGACCGGCCATAACGAACTCCTAACTCGGCTACCGGTCACGTGTTGCGTGCCTGCCGCTGATGGTCTTAGCGGTTGCCCAACAGGCGCGCGACCGGATGGTGAGTATGAAAGAAGGCGGCCCGCTTGTCAAAACCGAAAACGGCGCGAAAGGGGGCGGGGACGGACCTTGACCCCCGAGGCGGGGCGGCGAAGATGTGGCTTGGGTGCCCCGCGGAGCCGCCGGTATGAGCAAGCAACCCGTCAAGGGACTGAAGTTCGAGGCCGCGATGCAGCGGCTGGACGCCATCGTCGAGGCGATGGAGTCCGGCGAGATCGGCATCGAGGAGTCCATCGCCAAGTACGAGGAAGCGATGGCGCTGGCGGCGCACTGCCGGAAGATCCTGGATCAGGCGGAGCAGCGGATTGCCCAGATCCAGCTTGACGCGGCCGGGCAACCACAAGTGACGCCCTTTGAGGCCCCGGCGGAGGGCGCGACGGGGGCGGACGATGAGGCCGCGGAGGACGGGGTGTAGGGGCGCGAGGAGGGGTGCACGTGGTGGGCCTGGGGGTGGTACCGAGGGCGGCGTGGTCGGGGCTGAAAGGGCTGGGCGGGGGGCTACTCGATTTGCTGGTGCCGCAGACGTGTGTGGCCTGTGGAGAGTGGCTGCCGACCGGGGCGGGAGCGGCCTGCGCGCGGTGTGACGGGGAGATGCGGGCTGGGTTCGCCGAGGAGTATTGCAGGCGGTGTGGGCGGACGCTGCCGACGGCGGCCATTCATGAGGGCGGCTGTGCCCGGTGCCGGACGGAGCCATTCTGGAACGTGGCGGGTGTGGCGCGCGTCGGGCGGTACACGCCGGCGACGCGACAGGCGCTGCTCGCGCTGAAGCACCGGGGGGACGAGCGGTGTGCGGCGTATTTTGCGGAACTGCTGGAGGCGGCGTTGCGGGGGTG
>CAZGAQ010000012.1:0-16369 GCA_964523405.1 uncultured Planctomycetales bacterium | reverse complement strand
CTGGCGCTGCTCGCGCTTAACCCCGGGGGGGCCGCGGGGGGGGGGGGGTTTTTGGGGGGGGGGGGGGGGGGGGGGTTGGGGGGGGGGGGGGGGGTGGGCCAGATTGACGCGCTGGTGCCGGTGCCGATGCACTGGCTGCGGCGGTGGCAGCGGCCGTGCGACCATGCGCACCTGTTGGCGGAGGCGTTGGCGGAGCGGCTGGGGCTGCCGGTGGTGCGGCTGGTGCGGCGGGCGAAACACACGCCGAGCCAGACGGGGATGTCGTCGAAGACGCAGCGGTTTGAGAACGTGCGGGGGTGCTTCGGGCCGCCGGGGTGGTGGTGGCGGCTGACGCGGGGCGGGCGGTGCGTGCCGACGCTGGCGGGGCGGACGGTGTGTATTGTGGATAATCTGCTGGTGGCGGGGGCGACGGTGCACGAGGTGTCGAAGGTGCTGCGGCGGGCCGGTGCCCGTCGTATCTACGCCCTGGTCGTTGCCCGGCCGCCTGCCCCCGGCGACCCGCCGGCCGGTACGTTCCCCACAAGCGGGGGACCCTAGGCCTCCGGCCTGTCTCCGGCCGTTTACCGCGGGTATCTCAGCAGTGGCAGGGCGTTGCAGGGCCGGCGCGCGCCAAGACGATTGCGGGAGGTTGTGGACTTGCCGGCTCCCGGCTCCGCCCTCTGAGCCGTGCGTGCCACCTCCCAGACCCTCCTGCTCCGGCTCCCGCAATCCCGCCGCGCTCAGATGTACTCCGCCAGCAGTTCCCGCGATGGGCCCGGAATCGTCACCGCCGAGACCAGCAGCCCCTTCATGCGCGCGACTTGTCCGCCCGCCTGCACTGCTGCCTGCACGTCCGCCACCGACCCCGCCATCAGCAGGTATCCCTTGCCGCCCAGGGCCATCGCCAGGTGCACCCGCAGCAGCGTCACCGCTCCGGCCTTCGCGGCCGCGTCGGCCGCCTCCAGGATGCTCGTCCCCGTGAAGGTCTCGATCACGCCCAGCGCGCCGGGCAGCGCCCCCGGCCCGTCCCCCCGCTGTGGGCCTCCGGCGGCCGACACGTGGAACTCGATCGACTGGCCCAGCGCGGCGAACACCTGCGCGTGGATTTGTGGAATGACCGCCTGGTCGATCAGCCCGTCGGGGATTGCTTCCACACCGGCCTCGACCGCGGCCGCCACTGCGGCGAGCGGCCCCGTCACGCCGACGAAGTATTTGCCGGAACAGATCGTCCGCGCCACCAGCACGCGTACGTCGCCCGCCTTGAGCATCGCATCCTGCGCCTGGTACCCCAGGCCGATGCTCGTCAGCTCGACCAGTCCGACCGCTTCCAGCATGACTCACTCCATGAGGCCGCGCGCCGGTTCACGCGCGGCGTCGTACTCCGGCCATCGCGTGATTCGACAGGCGCCCGCCACGGCGGGCAAGCTGCGGCCTGACGCTACGCGCTGTCCGCTTCGATCACCACCGCCTCCGCTTCCACGCGGCACACGCCGGCGATGCTGGCGTGCACCGCGGCTCCGAGCGCGCCGTCCGCCGGACGCGCCACGACGTCGCCCCGCGCGACGCGTGCACCGGACGGCACGATCACCACTGCCGGTGCACCCACGTGTTGCTTCAGCGGCAGCACGACGCGCCGCGGCGCGGCGTCCGTCGCCTGTAGCGGGCCGGCGTTGCAGAACATCCGCAGGCCGAGCTTGTGGATCAACCGGCTGATCGGGACGCGGCGGTTGTCCAGGTGCAGTTCCGCCCGATACGGATGGGCCGTCGCCGCGGTTTTCTCGCCGGTCGCCGCCAGCGTGCGCTTGTTGTGGGCGCACACGCTCTTGGGGTCGAGGTCCTCGGGGCACGCGATCATCGTGCACAGGTTGCACTCGCAGCAGAACTGCGTGCCGCTGACCTGTGGCGTACGGCTTTCGGTGAAGCCCAGCGACCGCATGGCCTTGTGCGGTTCGATCGGGTGGCCCAGCAGGTAGCGCGGGCACAGCTCCGTGCAAAACGAGCACTGGTCGCACGCGCTCGCGCCGATGCGGGCGATTTGCGGCCAGCTCCGGTCGTAGCGCCGCACGAGCACGTGGTCTGGCGGCAGCACGAGCAGCCCGCCGCACGTCTTGGTGATCGGCTCATCCGGCGTCGCCAGCCGGCCCATCATCGCGCCCCCGCTGAGCAGCCGCGGCTCGCCGACCGTTGCCCCGCCGGCCAGGGCGATGGCGGCGCGGCAGGAGGTGCCGACCGGGACGCGCACTGTGCAAGGTTGTTGCACGGCGCCGGCGACGGTCAGGAACTTGTCGGTCACCGGCGCATCCGCCGCGAGGTTGTAAGCCGTCTCGACGTTGAGCACGACGCAGCCGACGTGCAGCGGGATGCCGCCGGGCGGGACGATGCGGCGCGTGACGTCGTAGACCAGGATGAACTCGTCGCCGCTCGGATAGCTGTCGTGCAGCGGCACGATGCGCCCGCCCGGTGGCAGCTGGGTCTGCAGGGCGGCGATCACGTCCTCGTACTTGCCCTTGATGCCGATCGCCAGGTCGCGCGCCCCGACCAACTCGGCGGCGATGCGCAGTCCCGCCAGCACCTGGGCCCCGAAATGCCGCAGCAGCTCCTTGTCCTTGTGCAGCAGCGGCTCGCACTCGGCGGCGTTGAGGATGATCGTGTCGGCCTGCGCGGCGAGTTTCACGTGCGTGGGGAAGCCTGCGCCCCCGGCGCCGACGACGCCGTGCTCCGCGATGCGCCGCAGTCGAGCGCCGTTCACCGTGCGTCGTGTGGTGTTGGTCATTGCGGGCCGCTCGCGCCGCGCAGCCGCCGCTGGAAGTACGCGAGCCGCTCGGGGCCTTTGAGCTTCGCCACGTCCACGCCGGCCGCGCCGCCAGCGACCGGCGCCTTCAAACCGGACACGACTGCCGTCGTCCGTCCGCCGGCGTAGCTCATGCTCGCGTCCGTGAGGCGCAGGTCTTCCGCGAGCGTGCGGTGCGGTTTGATGTTGAGGCCCTGGAGCACGCCGTGGTACGCCCGGACGGCCTCTTCCGGCGCGATCGCGCCCTCGACGATCTTGCGCAGCATGGCGATGAAGGCGAGTTGGTTTTCCGCGTTGTTAATCTTGCGTCCGAAGAGTGCCACGCGGGCGCCGTACTTCTGTGCTTCGGCGATGAGCTTGAAGGCGTCGTAGGTGGTGCCGGACGATCCGCCGAGGACGCCGACGACGAGCGTCGGATCGTAGTGGGCGAGTTCCTCAGTGAACTTCGGGCCGTGATAGACGACCTTCAGGAACAGGGGGCGACCGGCCGCCGGCACGCCCGCCAGCGACCGCACAATCATGTCGTTAATGAAGCCGCCGAGTTGGGCCGTGTCGATTCCGCGGCGCGGGGCGTTGGGGTCGAAGACCTCGAGGAAGTGGCGGAGACCCTTGCGTTCGGCCTCGATGCGGAAGGTCCGGTAGGCCTCGAGCGTGCGATGGTCGAGGTCGGTGTCGTTGTTGAACGTGACGCTGTACAGGCCGAGGTTTGCGCCGCGCGTGCGCTCGTCCGGGCGGCAGTCGATGTGACCGCACTGAATGTGGTCGATGGTGGTCGACTGAAAGGGCCGCGACGGGTCAGTCGGGTAGACGCCGCCGCGCATGACGTGGATGTCCGTCGTGTCGTTCGCGCGGGCGGCGGGCGTCACCGGCGAGTCCTCGAACAGGCCTCCCTCGATCGTCAGGAGCGCGTTGGTGTGCGCGGACATCAGCATGATGTCGACGAGTCCCTGGCGCACCACCTGGCGGATGCACTCGCGGTACTCCGCGAGGCTGCGGAAGCGGCCTTCCTGTGTGTGCATTTCGGGGCTCTTGCCCGGCGCGGCGATGCCGAAAGCCATATCCGCGTCCTTGGCGTCGGCGATGATGAACTCGCGACCGGCGGGGTTGGCCCGGATTTGCGCCAGCTTGGTATCGAGCGACTTCGGAGTCATGACTGCCTTCTACTGAAGCGGTCGGGCGCTGGGCGAGGCCGGCCGCTACACATGGACTTCATCCAGGATGGCCGCGCAGTACGCATCGAGCGGCACCGGGTTCGGGTGGAACGGCATGGCGGCTTCGCGGCCTTCCGAGACGGCGATCTGCGTGCCGCGACCGGCGTTGAGCTCGTCGTACGCGATGACGCACTCGGCTGTCGCCGGCGTGCCGTCGCGCAGGGCCTCCAGGGTCTCCGGCTGCGCGACGACCAGGCGTCCCGGCGGCAGTTCGGGGCAGCGGTGAGACAGCGTCACGGTGCCGATTACGCGTGCGACGCGCATGGCGTTCCTCCTGAGCCGCCGCTGTGGCCTGGACGGCACTGTCCGCCGGTCTGGCATGGTCCGCTCGATCCGCAAGTGCCGCCGTGACTGCAGCCGGTGCAGCCGCAGGGTTTCTGCTGAGCGGCCATGGTGCGCAGGGCGTCCTCGAATTCCGGGGCAAGGTGCGTCGGGCCGTCCAGGAACGCCTCGAGGGCCGCGCGTGTTTGTTGCAGCGAGAGTCGATCCAGTTCGATGATCAGGAGGTTGACACCCAATTCGTGCTGCAGGCGGTAGAGGGCCGTCGGTGCCGCGAGGATGGCCGCGCGGACCTTGGCGTGGCGGTTGGCGAGGCAGGTTAGGAAGGCGCCGTCGCGAACGAGGGCGACGCCGCGGCGCTGTGTGCAACCGCCGAGGCCGCGGCAAGCTGCGAGTACGGCCGCCAGCAGCGGCTTGAGATCGTGGTTCGTGGGCAGCAGCTGCAGCCCGCCGTGTCGGCGTTGCAGGGGGGGTAGCAGAGTCTGGACGAGCGGCAGCGCCGGATCCGCGATGAGATAGTGGGTGGGCGGGGGCGGAGCGGCCGGCGCGGGAGTCGTTGCGGCGGTGGGCCGGATTGTCACGCGGGCACCGCGCAGCCAATCGCGGGCGGCCGGCGTAACCAGGGCGTCGGCGGGCAGCTCGACGGCGCCGTGCTCGCGGAGCTGGGTGAGGAGGCTGTTCACGGTGACCAACGGTCGCGACATACGTATTCCCGGCCGGGCGGCGGGGCCCGGTCCTAAAGTGGCCACGGAACCTGCTGGCCGTCGTCGACGATGCCGACGATGGACCAGCGCACGGGCGAGGTCGGGGCGGCGAGGTACTCGCGCGCACCCTGGCCGTCGCTGGTAATCAGGACGAGCGCGCCGCGCGTCGCGCCGAGGCGATCGATGGCCAGCACGGGCTCGCGCGTCAGCGAGCGCAGCGGCTGCACGACCAGCAGCTTCGCGCCACGCAGCGAGGTATGCTTGATCGTCGCTGTCGCATGGCCTTCGACGCGAGCCAAGAGCATGAGCCGTCACTCCGCGCATTGCAGGCCGAGCGGCGACAACGCATCGCCGCGGCCGCGGGGCGCACCTAGAAGATCCGCAGACTGTCGACCATCGTGCAGCGGCGAAAACGCGTAAACGACAGCGGGCAGGTCACGCCTTCGCCCGTTGGGGTGGCGATGGAGAACGAGCCGTAGCCCTGGCCGCCCACGCCCAGACCGGCGGTGCACGGCCCGTTCTTGACGTAGATTGTCGTATTCACGGCCCGACCCATGCGCGTAAGGTTCTCAACGTTGCGCGACCACATGATCGCGGTGTGCTTGAAGCCATGCTCGTAGTACACGGCCTTCTCGATGGCCAGGTCCACGTCGCGCACGGGCACGATGGGCAGCACGGGCATCATCTGTTCGCAGGGCACCAGCGGGTTGTGCTCGTCGGTCTGGCCGTACAGGCACTTCACCGCGGCGGGTATCTCCAATCCGAGGGTCTGCGCGAGGACTTGCGGGTCCTGGCCAACGAATTCCTTGCGCGGAATCCAGTGTCCGCTGGCCTCGTCCCGGAAGATGACCTTGCGGGCGAGGTCGTCCATCTGCTGCGGCGTCAGGCGGAAGCCGCCCTGGCGCGCCATCGCGTCCAGCAGCGTGTCCGCCACGGCCTGCACGACGAAAACCTCCTTCTCGCCGATGCAGAGCAGGTTGTTGTCATAGCCGGCGCCGGCGAGGATGCCGGAGGCGGCTTTGTCGATGTTGGCCGTCTCGTCGACGACGACGGGCGGGTTACCGGGACCGGCGACGACGGCGCGCTTGCCTGACGTCAGGGCCGCGTGGGCGACGGCGGGCCCGCCGGTCGCGCACAGCAGGGACACGCCCGGGTGCCCGAAGAGCTGCTGGGCCGAAGCGATCGTCGGCGTTTCGATTGTGCAGATGAGGTTCGTCAGGCCCGTCTTCTGGGCGATTTCGCGGTTCCAGCGCCGCGTGGCCTCAACCGCACACCCGGCCCCAGACGGGTGCGGGTTGAACACGACCGCGTTACCGGCCGAGAGCATCGAGATGGAGTTGCACCCGAGGGTCGGCACACTGTGGGTGACGGGCGTGACCGCGCCGATCACGCCGTAGGGGGCGTACTCCGTCACGGTCAGGCCGTGGTCGCCGCTGGTCGCGTCGGTGCGCAGCATTTCGAGACCCGGCACGCTGGCGGCGACCTCGAGCTTCTCGAGCTTGTGGGCCAGCTTGCCGAGTTTGGTCTCCGCGAATTCCATCCGGGCCAACTCGTCCTGATCCCGGCGCAGGACGGCCCGAATGCACTCGATGACTTTCGCCCGGGTCTCCAGGGTGGCGCTCACCAGCTCGCGCTGGGCGTGCGTCGCGGCGGCGACGGCCGCATCCACGTCAGCGAAGACGCCGTCGTGGCTCGCCGGCGCGTTCCGCATGGGGCCGGTCGCGGGCTTCGCGTGGCCGCCCGTCGGAGCGGTCGTGGGAGCGGCGGCGCCGAGGCGCTGCAACACCTCTTTCACGACATCGGCGATGAGGGCTTCATTCAGGGCAGATGTTGTCGTGCTCATAGCGCACCTGTTGTCCTTGCGGGCCGGCGATCCGCGGCCCCGGGGCATTCACCGGGCGCGGCGCGGGCGGTGCCGATCAGGCCGGCAGGGTTCCATCCATCGCCCGCAGAATCTGGTCGCCCAGCCGCACGGTGTCGATGATGCCGATCACGACCGCGTCGACCGGCATGGTCTTCGTCCGTGCCGTCAGCCGAGCCGAGCTGCCCTGCGTGACGAGCACGAACTCGCCGGCACCCGCGCCGAGTGAGTCGACGGCGACCAGCACGCGGCCGGTGGGCCTCAAACTGCTCTCCCCCGCGCCGGATGCGTTGTAGGCCTCGACGACCAGCAGCTTCGAGTCGGCCATGTTCGACTCTTTCTGTGTCGTCACGAGCTGTCCCGTCACCTTACCGATGAACATGGGCTTACTCCGAGCTGGTGCCGCGGATGACCACGGCGGCGTGGCGCGCCGCGTGCGTCCGAGTCACGCGCGGTTACTTCGGCATCAGCTTGTCGAGCTCGTCATGTGGGCGCGACAGCACTTCGACCGAGACCACCTCGCCCAACCGCGCCGCCGCGGCGGCACCAGCTTCCGTCGCGGCCCGCACGGCCGCCACGTCGCCCACCAGCGAGATGCTGATCAGGCCGGAACCGGTCGCGCGCGACCCCGCGAGGGCTACGTTGGCGGCCTTCAGCGCCACATCCGCGGCCTCGACCGCGGGCACCATGCCGCGCGTTTCAATCAGACCTAGAGCCATCTTTGCCATTGCCGCACTCCTGCTTCAGGAATTCAGCACGGCCTGCGTTTGCCGTGCGACGATCAGTTCCTCGTTGGTTTGGAGAGTCAGAATTTGCACCGCGGAATCGTCCGCGGAGACCGGGCCGTCGCCGGCGGCGGAAGCGTTGCGCCGTGCGTCGAGGCGGATGCCCAGGAAGTCGAGGCCGGCGCACACGCGGGTGCGGATTTCAGCCGAGCGCGCGCCGATTCCGCCGGTGAAGACGAGGACATCGAGGCCGCCCAGGGCGACGAGGTAGGCGCCGAGGTAGTGGCGCACGCTTTCGACGTAGGTATCACGGGCAAGTTGGGCTTGGGCGTTTCCCGCCGCCGCCGCCGCGAGGATGTCCGGCATCTCGTTACTCACGCCGCTGAGGCCGAGCAAGCCGCCCTGGCTGGCGAGCGTGGCGAGGAGCGTGTCGAAGTCCTGCCCGGTGCGGGCGCGGAGCGTATAGAGGGCATAGGCGTCGAAATCGCCAACGCGGTTGTTCTGGGGCAGGCCCGACTGCGGCGTCATGCCGAGGCTGTTGGCGATGCTGCGTCCCGCCTGGATTGCGCAGAGCGAGCTGCTGCCGCCGAGGTGGCACGAGATGATCCGCAGGTCCTCGCGACCGCGCAGTTCCGCTATGCGGCCCGCGATGAAGCGGTGCGACGCGCCGTGGAAGCCGTAGCGCCGGACGCCGTACTCCGCCGTCCAGGCATGCGGGATGGCGTACATGGCGCGGGCCGCGGGAATCGTCCGGTGAAAGCCGGTTTCGAAGGCGGCCACCTGCGGCAGGTTCGGCTGCAGTGCGGCCAGCGCCCGCATCGCGGCGACGTAGGCCGGGTTGTGCGCGGGGGCGGCCTGCGCGAACTCCTCCATCACGCGGAGCACGTCGGGTGTGACGCGCACCGCCTCGGGCAGCGTGCCGCCGTGTACGGCTTTGAAGCCGACAGCGTCGATGGAGAAGCGCGTGGCAGTCGGGTTGGTCGTGGGCACAGCGCCGAGTTCGGTGAGACACCAGTGCACGGCCACGGCTTGGCTGGCGACGGGGCGCTCCACGGTCCGCGGTGCGGAGCCCGCGTGAACGGTGGCGCGCGCGCTCGGCTTGCCGATGCCCTCGACGCCGCCGTGGGCGAGCGTCTGCTCGGTGCGCATGTCGAGCAAGCGGAACTTGAACGACGTGCTGCCGATGTTGACGACGAGGACGTTCATCACGCGCATCCGTTCGGAATCAGGCGCCGCGGGCGGGGCACGACACGGCGGACCGGTAATCCGTGGCGGGTCCTATCCAGTGAAGGCCGCGAGCAGCCCGGCGTGCGGCTGCGGAATCACGTGGGCGGCGACGAGCTCGCCCGCGCCGTGCGCCGCTTCGGCGCCAGCGTCCACGGCAGCCTTGACGCTGCCGACGTCGCCCTGAATGACGATCGTGACGTAGCCGCCGCCGATCTCGATGAGCTTGACGAGTTGCACGCCGGCGGCCTTGCACATCGCGTCCGCAGCCTTCACCGACGGGTTCGCGCCGATGGTCTCGAGCAATCCCAATGCTTGCTGGTTCATGTTGGCCTTCCTGTCTGCGGTCGGGCGTTACTTCGCCGGTGTCTTTGGTACGGGATAGAGCTTGCCCAATTCCTCGTGAGGACGCGGAATCACGTGCGTCGCCACCACCTCGCCAACCTTGGCGCCGGCGGCTTCACCCGCGGCGACGGCCGACTTCACGGCGGCGACTTCACCGGCCACGAAGGCCGTGACCAAGCCCTTGCCCAGCTTCTTCCAGCCGAGCAGTTCCACGTTGGCGGCCTTGAGCATGGCGTCGGTTGCCTCGAACAAGGCGACCAGGCCGCGCGTCTCGATCAGGCCGAGTGCTGCAATTGCTGCCATAAACGGTCTCCCATGTACGCGTCCCAATCCGTGATTCGCTCGCGCTCCGGCACGCGCTGCGGACGTCGGCCGAAGGGGCGCCTCCGCACGGTGCCTGTCAGTCTCCCGATCCCGTCCCGCGCTAACGTGCCTGCGGTTTGACCAGCCGCAGGCCGGTCGCGCCGGGCAGGTCACAGGCGTTGCCTTCGTCCGAGTCCATGTGCACTTCGAGCTTGAAGCTGGGATCGATGCGCACCCGAATGCCGCCAAGCGTGGCCGGACAGGTCGGGTGCTCCACGACGAGGTCCAGCGCGTCACCTTGCCGGACGCCGTAGCGAGCGGCGTCGGCGGGGGACATGTGCACGTGCCGTTGGGCGCGGATTACGCCGCGGTCGAGCACAATGTGCCCCTTGGGGCCCATCACGATCACGCCCGGAGTTCCGGCGATGTTGCCGCTCATGCGCACCGGGACGTCGACACCGAGCAAGATGGCATCCGAGAAGGCCAATTCGATCTGCGACTCCGGGCGTGTGGGGCCGAGGATGCGCACGTTGTTCAGCATGCGGCGCTTCGGGCCGACGAGGTCGACCGTCTGTTCCGCCGCGAAGGCCCCGTGCTGGTAGAGCCACCGGGCCGGGGTCAGCCTGGCCCCAGGGCCGAAGAGGATCTCCAGATGCGCGGGCGTGATGTGCATGTGTCGGACCGAGATATTCACGACCAGGGGTGAGCCCGCCGGTGCGCTTGCGGCGGGGACGTCGCGTGCCAGCCGCGCCTGCAGCACTTCCGCCACGAGGCGCGCGACCTGCTCGCGATCGACCGGGGCAGAGGCGGCGACGGAAGTCATGGCTGCGGCCTTACTTCTGTGATTCGGGTCCGAAAAACTGCCAACTACGGGTTTATTCGGACAAATCGTTTGACAAAACAAAGAAGTACAGGCATAATCGGACAAAGTCAAGTATGCTCTCGAAGAAAACAAAATCGAACGGACAGCCGGAGCTACCGGCGGGCATGCTCGCGAGTCAGCGGCACCAGGCCATTCTCGCCCGACTGGCGGAGACCGGGGGGGCCCGTGTGACCGAACTTGCTCAGGCGCTTGGGGTTACGGAAGAAACCGTGCGTCGCGACTTGGAGCGGCTACAGCATGAGGGCAAGTTGCTGCGGACGCACGGCGGGGCTGTTCCGGCCAGCAGCCTTGATCTGCCGTTCGACGTACGGCACACGGCCAATATCGAGCCGAAGCAACGGATCGCCAGGCGGGCGCTTGCGCATCTCGGGGAGGGCGACGTGGTGGCACTGGACGCCAGCTCAACGGTCTTCGAGCTGGCCCAGATCATCCCCAACATGCCGCTGACGGTCGTGACGAACTCGTTGCCGGCTTCAGGCGTTTTGGTCGGGATTCCGCGGGTACGCGTGATCTCGACGGGGGGCAGCCTGGACCCGGGATCGCGGTCGTGGCTCGGGTCACTGGCGGAGCACGCACTCGACCGGCTCAGCGTCAACAAGCTCTTCTTTTCGGCCAAAGGGCTCGATCTGGAGCGGGGGCTCAGCGAGGTGGACGACCAGCAGGCCCGGATCAAGCGGCGCATGATGGAGCTGGCGCAGCACCGGATTTTACTGATCGATCACAGCAAATTCGGCGCGCGGTCCGTCGTGCTCATGGCGCGTGTCGACGAGGTCGAGACGATCATCACCGACCCGGCGGCGCCGGCCGAGTACGTCACGCGACTGCGGGCAGCGGGGCTCAACGTCGAGGTAGGCAGCTAGCGCTGCGCAAGGCGGGGGTCAGCCTAACAACATGTTGTCGATCAGACGCGTGGTGCCGATGCGCACCGCCAGGGCAATGAGCGTTGGTCCGGTGACGCGGGCCACCGGCTGCAGCGTCTGCGGGTGAACGAAACTGATGTAGTCAATGCGGGTCGGACGGGCGGCATCGATGAGGCAGCGCATGGCGGCGGTCAGGGCTTCCACGTCGCGCTCGCCACCGGCGATGAGCTGCTCGGCCGCCCGCAGCGACTGGTAAAGCGCGACGGCCCGCGCGCGTTCATCCGGCGCGAGCATGGCGTTGCGACTGCTCAGCGCCAGGCCGTCGGGCTCGCGGACGATCGGACAGCCGACAATCTCGATCGGCAGATCGAGGTCCAGCGTCATCCGGCGAATGACGGCGAGCTGCTGCGCATCCTTCTCGCCGAAGTAAGCGCGCTCGGGCTGCACGATGTTGAACAGCTTGGTGACGACCGTGGCCACGCCGTCGAAATGTCCCGGACGGCACGGTCCGCACAGCGTGTCGGTGAGACCGGAGACGTGGATGCGGGTCGCAGCGCCGGCGGGGTACATGACCTCGACCGGCGGCGCGAACAGCAGCTCGACACCGGCCTGTGCGCACTGGCGAACGTCGCCGGCCTCGTCCCGCGGATAGCGGTTGTAGTCCTCGTGGGGGCCAAACTGGGTGGGGTTCACGAAGAGGCTGACGACGGGCCAGCAATCGTCGCGGCGCGCAGCCGCGATCAGCGACAGATGGCCGGCGTGCAGGTAGCCCATGGTCGGAACCAGGCCGATGCGGCGTCCGCTGCGGCGGGCGGCGGCCACGGAGGCGCGCGTGGCGGCGATCTCGCGGGTGATTTCCATGTGCGCATTGAACCGCGAGCACGGGGCGGCTACAAGGGTGCGCTGCCGGCGCGGCGGCGCCCTGGTATGAGGATCATCGATGCTACTGCGATGCTTCGCGATGGCGCTGTGTACGGTCATGACGGCGGCGACGAAGGCGGACGATGCGCCCTGGATCGTGCGGAGCACGGACGGTGTGGTCGCGAGCGACTCGCCGGAGGCATCGCGCATCGGCGCCGACGTGCTGTCGCGCGGCGGCAACGCGTTCGATGCGGCCGTCGCGACGTCCTTGGCGCTGGCGGTGGCGCGGCCGCAGAGCACGGGACTCGGCGGCGGCGGGTTCCTGCTGGCCTACGTGGCGAGCGCGCGGCGGGTGATCGCGCTGGACTTCCGTGAGGTCGCGCCGGCGGGCGTGTCACGCGCGTACTACGCGGAGCTGCACGCGCGGCGCGGGACGAGCTACTCGCCGAGCGTGTACGGGGGGAACGCGATCGGCGTGCCGGGGCAACTGGCCGGGCTGGCGGAGATCCTCCGGCGGTACGGGTCGCGGCCGCTGGACCGGCTTGCGGCGCCAGCGCAGGAGCTATGCGAAAAGGGGTTCGCCGCGGACGAGCACTTCGTGAAGGCGTGCCAGCGCATCGGGAAGGACTTCGAGAAGTGGCCCGAACTGAAGGAGACGTGCCGCGTGCTGTACAGCACGCTGCTGCGTGGTGGGGATCTGCCGGCGTGCGGGGCGACGATTCGGCGCCCGGAGTTGGCACCGGCGCTGCAGCTCATCGCGCGGGACGGGGCCGATGCGGTCTATCGCGGACCGATCGGGGCGGCGATGGCGCGGGCGGCGCAGGCGGCGGGCGGCAAGCTGACCGTGGACGACCTGGCGGCGTACCGGGTGCAGGAGCGGGAGCCGCTGCGCGGGCGCTTCGGCGAGTACGAGGTGGTGACGATGCCGTCGCCGTCGTCGGGCGGAATCTGCCTGCTGGAGACGCTGAACATCCTGGCGGCGGCGCGCGACCGGTCCGATCTGCAGCCCGCTCGCGACCGGCCGCACGTCGTGGTCGAGGCGATGAAGCACGCGTTCGCGGACCGGGCGCGGTGGCTGGGGGACGCGGACTTCACGACGGTGCCGCAGACACACCTGCTGGACGTGAAGTATGCCGTGGACCTGGCGCGGCGGATCGACGCGGGGCGCACGCTGCCGCCTGAGTCGTACGGGACAGCGCGCGAGACAGCCACGGCGTCGGGTCCGGACCGCGGCACATCGCGTTTTTGTATCGCCGACCGCGCGGGGAACATCGTCAGCATGACGGAGACGGTGAACGGGTTTTGCGGGTCGCTGGTGATGACGGAGCCGTACGGAATCATCCTGAACAACGAGATGGACGACTTCGCGACGGACGTGGGCGCGGCGAACCTGTATGGGCTGCGGCAAGGCGAGGCGAACGCGGTGCAGCCGGGGAAGCGGCCGCTGTCGTGCATGACGCCAACGCTCGTGTTTCGGGCGGGCAAGCCGGTGTTGGCGCTGGGGGGCAGCGGCGGGCCGCGCATTATCACCGGCGTGCTCCACGTGCTGTTGAACGTGCTGGATCGCGGGCTGACGCTGGAGGCCGCGATCGACGCGCCGCGGGCCCATCACCAGTGGTTGCCGAACGAGGTGACGTTCGACCGGGAGCCGCCGGCGGCGGAGCGGGCGCGGCTACAGGCGGCGGGGCATGAAGTGAGTGAGAAGCACGGCGCGGGGATCGTGCAGGCGTTGCAGTTTCTGGAGGATGGGACGGTGGTGGGGGGAAGCGACCCGCGCAAGGACGGGCGGCCGGCGGCGGGGAAACGTGCCCCGTGACCCATTGATCGAGGATGGGGGAGGAGCGGCGCGGAGCGCGCAGGAAGTTGGGGCACAGAGCGAATGGCGAGCAGTGCGTAACGGAAGAGAGGGCGGGGGCGACGGCGCACGAGGTGTCGAAGGTGCTGCGGCAGGCGGGGGCGCGGCGGATTCATGCGCTGGTGGTGGCGCGGCCGCCGGCGCCGGGGGATCCGCCGGCGGGCCCGCAGTGATTCGCGTCGGGTCGTTTCCCTGGGGCGCACAGGCCTCCGGCCTGTCGCGAGTTGCCGGCCCTGCCACGTTGGTGGGCGAATCTCCGCTGGCACCCGCGTCCTCGGGAATCCCCTCGCGTCCCCGTCCAACCCGGCGCTGCCTGGTCGCAGGTTCGCCGTCCGCGCACCAGTTGCGATTCACACTCGGATCAAACGCATTTTGCGACACGTAGTTGCCCAGGAACCGCGGCACTCCATCACCGCCCACATCGGCGAACGTCACCTCCATGCTGCCGTCGGCGCTGGGCCCGAAGAACCCGCTGCCCGTTTCGCCGGCGGGCGCGAAGACCTTGAACTCCAGATGCGGGAGCATGCTGATGCCTGTGTTCCCCGATCGCCCCACGACGTCCCCACGCTGCACCCGCCGGCCTTTGCTGAGGCACGCACCGCCCGGCATGAGGTGCCAATAGGATGCCCGCGACCCATCGTCGTGCTCAATCACAATGTGGTTCCCGCAGCAGTCCGGGCAAGCCGGGTCCGGCCCCCACGGGCAAGTGCAGTCCGGGCAATCGGTCTGCACGTCCACCACGACGCCGCTCCGAGCGGCCACCACCGGCGTGCCGACGGGCAGGACGAAGTCGAGCGCGTATACCCGGTAGTGGCTACAGGGCTCGCACAGCTCACCCAGCCCGTTGTTGCCCTGCCCAACCCAACTGGACAGGCCCGGTCCATACGGCAGGTAGTACTCCCCACGCGGAGCGGATGGGGCGGGTGGCCAGGAGCATCCCGCGCAGCTCGCCATCAGGCTGATGGCCGGCCAGAGGAAACGGGCCGCACCGTGACGCGCACCTTGCCCAGTGCTGCTCTTCATGACCGCTGCCCTGCCCTCTGCAAGACCGCACCGAACCGCGCGGCGTGCCCGGCGCCCGTGCTGGCGCGCTAGAGACCACGGCCGCAGCGCAACGAAGGATCGCCGTAGATCACGTACGAGACGAGGTTCGTGGCGATCATCGCCTCCGTGGCGTCCCGCGCCGCATTCTGCTCGATCCAACTCAACGGTCCCAGGGAGTCCGCGTAGTAGGTCCACTCGACCGCGCGCAAAGCCGGCCCCAGCGGCATCCCCCGGCTCAGCACATCCCCCATGTGGACTTCCGACCGCACGGCCGCCACGAACGGCAGCGGGCCGTTCGTTTCCGTGGACCCGATGAACCCGACCAGCCAGCCTTTCGCGAACAGCACCTCCAGCAGCGCGTTGTCCGGGGCGCCGGCGGCACACCCCGTCGTGACGAGCACGGCCGGTGTCGCGGGGCGGCGGTAATCCGGGCGGTCCGCTTGGATGGCGGAGAACGCGTCCGCCGAGAGGAGGTAATCGCCGAGTCCTTCGATCGGCCGCCCGTCCAGATCCCCCAGCAGGTTCGAATGCGAAACCACGTAGACGACCTGCGGATTCCCGCGGCTCCAGCGCTCCAGGAACCGGAGCGGGGGGGGAACGGCACCGGTGGTATCGTGTGCGTCAATCAACGTGTCGGCCGGTGGAGCGGTCGCGTACAGCTCCGCGCGCCATTGATTGAGCTGGAAGCGCGCTTGCGCCGCGTTCATGACCAGCGCCGTATCCGAGGCGATCCGGAACGTCTCCGCGCCCAGGAGGGCGAAAGGCGTGGCCGCGCGGTCGCGCTGGGCAAACGCCAGCGTGGACGCGATGCTCGCGCCCAGCACCGCATCATCGCTGAACGGCAGCCGCCCGAAGAACCACGGAAAGTCCGGTGCCAGCCCGGCCTGCCAGTCCCCCGGCTCCAGCGTGGTGTCCCGATCGATCCGGCCCGCCAGGAACAACGGCAAATCGGATTGCACGGGCGCTTCCACCCCCGACACGCGCCATGGCCCGAGCGGCAATTCGGAGTCCGCGGCCAGGATCAACGCATAGGCCCGCTGACCGTCGGCCGGTCGGGCTTGGTTGAGCTGTTCGCGGACCTGCGCGATGCGGTCATCCACGGGCAATTGCGCGTCGAAAGTCAGGACCGACACGCGATAGCCCTGCTCCTGCTTGAACGCGGTGAATTGCGCCACGTAGCCCCGACTCGCGCGCTCGGCGGGCACGATGAGCACGTAATCGGCCGCCGCGTCGCTCTGCCCATCGAACAGCGCCAGGCCGCCGAGGTAGGTGCAGCCGGAACACCAAGCGGCGGCGATCGGGATCAACCACGGTACCGACTTGCGCCTGAACACAGTGTGTCTCCACGAAGCTGTATTGCCTGGCGACCTCATCGGCATCGTCACGCCACAGACGTATTGTCGCTGGGTCATGGAGCAGCGGGAAGGGCGCCGGGCCAAGAAGG
>CAZGAQ010000011.1:0-123948 GCA_964523405.1 uncultured Planctomycetales bacterium | reverse complement strand
GAGAAGCCCCAGCAGGGCAAGGTCATCGCGACCGGCCCCGGCAAGCTGCTCGAGAAGAGCGGCGAGCGCGGCAAGATGTCGCTGAAGGTCGGCGACGTCGTCTTCTACGGCAAATACAGCGGGACCGAGGTCGAGATCGACGGCGACAAGTACGTCATCCTGCGGGAAACGGACGTGCTGGCGATCCAGGAGTAATTTCAAGTTCAAAGTTCACAGTTCAAAGTGCAAATTGCGGAGCACGATTCCTAACTTGACACTCTGCACTTTGAACTGGCAACTCCCGAAGGGACTGATATGCCTGCAAAACAACTGATGTACTCCGATCGGGCCCGCCAGGAGATGCTGGCCGGCGTGCGCCGCCTGGCCAAGGCCGTGGCGTCGACCCTCGGCCCCGTCGGCCGCAACGTGCTGCTCCAGAAGTCCTGGGGCGCCCCGCGCATCACCAAGGACGGCGTCACGGTCAGCAAGGAGATCGAGCTGGCCGAGCCGTTCCAGAACATGGGCGCCAAGCTCGTCAACGAGGTCGCCAGCAAGACCAGCGACCTCGCCGGCGACGGCACCACCACCGCCACCGTGCTCGCCGAGGCCATCTTCTCCGAAGGCCTCAAGAACGTGACGGCCGGCGCGAACCCCACCGCCCTGAAGCGCGGCATCGACGCTGCGGTGCAGATCGCGGTCGAGGAAATCAAGAAGCAGGCCGTGAAGGTGCGCGGCAAAGACGACATCGCCAAGGTCGCCACGATCAGCGCCAACGGCAACAGGGAAATCGGCAAGATCCTGTCCAGCGCCTTCGACAAGGTCGGCAAGGACGGCGTGATCGAGATTGAGGAAGGCAAGGGCATCGACACGACGTGGGAGCACGTCGAGGGCATGCAGTTCGACAAGGGCTACGTGTCGCCCTACTTCGTCACCAACCCGACGACGCTCGAAGCCGTGCTCGAGGACCCGTACATCCTCATCTACGAGAAGAAGATCAGCTCGATCCGCGACATGGTCGCGCTGCTCGAGAAGGTCCTCAACCTCGGCAAGCCGCTGCTGATCATCGCCGAGGATGTCGAAGGCGAAGCCCTGGCCACCCTCGTGGTCAACAAGCTGCGCGGCACCCTGAACATCGCGGCCGTCAAGGCTCCGGGCTTCGGCGACCGCCGCAAGGCCCTCCTGGGTGACATCGCCGTCGTCACTGGCGGCGAGTTCATCAGCGAGGACCGCGGCATCAAGCTCGAAAGCGTCGAGCTGAGCATGCTCGGCCGCGCCAAGCGCGTTGTCATCACCAAGGACGACACGACCATCATCGAAGGCGCCGGCAAGAAGAAGGACATCGAGGCCCGCATCGCCCAGATCCGCGCCCAGATCGAGAAGACCACCAGCGACTACGACCGCGAGAAGCTCCAGGAGCGCCTCGCCAAGATGACCGGCGGCGTGGCCGTCGTGCAGGTCGGCGGCGCTTCGGAAATCGAGGTCAAGGAGCGCAAGGACCTGGTCGACGACGCCTTCCACGCCACCAAGGCCGCGGCCGAAGAAGGCGTGGTCGTCGGCGGCGGCGTCGCGTTCCTGCATTGCGTGAAAGCGATCCAGGACGCGGCGAAGAAGGCCGAGGGCGACGAGGCGGTCGGGTACCGCATCGTGGCCCGGGCGCTCGAATTCCCCGCCCGCCAGATCGCCGAGAACGCCGGCGAGGACGGCGGCGTGGTCGTCGATGAGATTCGCTCCCGCGGCAAGAATATCGGTTACGACGCCGCCAAGGGCGAGTACGTCGATATGTTCGAGGCCGGCATCATCGATCCGGCCAAGGTCGCCCGCGTGGCGCTGCAGAACGCCGCCAGCGTCGCCAGCCTGATGCTGACGACCGACGTCTTGTGCACCGAGTACAAGGAAGACCAGCACGAGGACGTCCAAGGCGCGACGCGCTAGGCGCCGATAAGCAACACAGAGACACAGAGTCGCAGCGGCGCCAAGGCCACCCTGTGACGCTGTGTCTCTGTGAGTTATGGCCAACGAACAAGGGAGAATGCCGAGCGAGCGACACGACCTGCGGCCGGGTGTGCGCCAATGCGTTCCTCGCTATGCGTCATTCGTAATTCTGCGGTGCCATGGTGGCTGAGAAGCGCGACTACTACGAAGTGCTGGGCGTCGACCGCTCCGCGGGCGCGGATGCGATCAAGTCCGCCTACCGCAAGGCCGCGCTGCAGTGGCACCCCGACCGCAACAAAGAGCCGGGCGCCGAAGAGCGTTTCAAGGAGGCCGCCGAAGCCTACGAAGTCCTCTCCGACCCGGAGAAGCGCCAGCGCTACGACCGCTACGGGCACGCCGGCCTCAACGGCGCGGGGATGCACGACTTCGGCGCCATGAACGCCGAAGACATCTTCAGCATCTTCGGCGACCTGTTCGGCGGCGCGTTCGGCGGCTTCGGCCGCGCGGCCGCTCCCGACCGCGGCGTCGACATCCAGACCGTCATCGAGATTGACCTGCGCGAAGTGCTCACCGGCGTTGAGAAGACCCTCCGCTTCCAGCGCCAGGACTATTGCGAACGCTGCAGCGGCCAGGGCAACGAGCCCGGCTCGCAGCGCCGCAACTGCTCCACCTGCGGTGGTTACGGCCAGGTCGAGCAGCAGACGTCGATGGGCTTCTTCGTCACACGCTCGGTCGTCGAATGCCCGCGCTGCCACGGCCGCGGACATGTGGTCGACAAGGCCTGCAAGCAGTGCAGCGGCAGCGGACGCGCCCCACGTGAGCGCCTGCTCGAAGTGAAGATCCCCGCCGGCGTGCATGATGGCCAGAGTATCCGCATCCGCGGCGAGGGCGAGCCGGCCCGCAGCGGCACCACCCGTGGCGACTTGCGCTGCGTGATTCACGTCCGCCCGCATCAGTTCTTCCAGCGTGACGGCGACCATATCGTCTGCGCCCTGCCCGTCAGCTTCACGCAGGCGGCGCTGGGCGCCCAGATCGACGTGCCGACGTTGACCGGCTCAACGCCGCTGCGCATCCCCGTCGGCACCCAGCACGGGACGCTCTTCGAGTTGCCCGGCAAAGGCCTGCCCAACCTGCGCGGCGGTCGTCGTGGCAACCAGATCGTGCAGGTGCTGATCGAGATCCCCCGCAAGCTCAGCCGCGACCAAGAGGACCTGCTGCGCAAGTTTGCGGCCACGGAGGACAAGAGCGTATTGCCAGAATCCAAGGGCTTCTTCGACCGCGTGAAAGAGTACCTGACCGGGGAGGCGGGCGCGCAGGAGTAGGAAATGGCCAAGAGCGAACCCGACGCGAGCGAGACCACGAATATGGCGACCCCCGACCAGAACCCGAATCCAGCCGGCGAGACCAGCACGGTCCCGGGCGAGTCCAGGGACGCAACTCCGGAGATCAACCCTTTGCAGGCGGAGTTGCAGGATTTGCGGGACCGCAATCTGCGCCTCATCGCCGAAGCCCAGAACGCGGCCAAGCGCGCGCAGCGGGAGAAACAGGAAGCCCTGCGCTACGCGGAGTTCGACTTCGCCCGCGAGTTGCTGGTCGTGATCGACGACTTCGAGCGCACGCTGGAATCCACCAAGGCGAAAGAAGAACTCCAGCCCGTGGCCGAAGGCATCCGCATCATCTACGACCATTTCCTCAAGCTCCTGGCGCAGCGCGGCGTGAAGCAGATTGAGGCGGTCGGCAAACCGTTCGACCCGACGTATCACGAGGCGCTGCTGCAGCAGCCCAGCGCGGAGCATGCGGCCGGCACCGTCATCCAGGAACTCGCACGCGGCTATACCATGCACGAGCGCATCTTGCGCCCGGCGCGGGTCATCGTCTCCAGCGGCCCGGGAGCGGCCTAGTGCGGCCGGCTTTTGAAGAAGGACAGGCGTGACATGCCCACCTATGAGTACCAGTGCGGAGCCTGCGAACACCGGTTCGAGGAGTTCCAGTCCATCACGGCCGCGCCGCTGAAGAAGTGCCCGGCCTGCGGCAAGCGCGCCCTCCAGCGGCTCATCGGGACCGGCGGCGGCATCATCTTCAAGGGCTCGGGCTTCTACCAGACCGACTACCGCACGGACTCGTACAAGAAGGCGGCCGAGGCAGACAAGCCGGCCACGACTGCGGCGTCGACATCCTCCTCCGGCAGCGGCAAAACGGACGCGGCACCGGCCAAGACAGACGCTGGCCAGAGCGCGCCGGCCGAGCCCGCCAAGAAGGGCGCGGCCCGCAAGGGCGGTCGCGCCGCGGCAGCCGCAAACTGAGAACTTGAAGTAACTTACGCACGGCCCGGGCCCACGGAACTGGGACGAATCGACTTGCCGCCGACGCGCGCACTGCGGCGTGGTGCCAATTCCTGTTCGCGCCGCAGGGGGGCGCTGCTACAATAGTCAAATTGGCGTCCTGTGCCCGACCGATAATCCGGTAGCACCCGCTGGGAGCGCGGATCCGGGCCGCGCGCGGGGCGATTCCACAGAGGTAACTGGAATGGCAATGCGACGATGCGTGACATGGTCCTTGACGCGGTGGGCTTTGGCCGCGACCGCGTGCGTGGTGCTGGTGGCCGGGTGCGCCAGCGAGCCCAAGCAAACCGGCAAGTCGCCGGCCGCCGCAGGCGCGGCGAAACCCGCGGCGCAGCAGCCGGCTCCTGCCGGCCCCCAGACAACCGCCGCGCCGCCAACGGCGGGCCCGGCAGCGAAGGCCGCCCCTGCCAACACGCAACCGCCCTCGGAGGCGGAACAGGCCGCCCTATCACAACTGAAAGCGATTCAGGCACGCGAGAAGGCGCGCGAGCAGTCGGGCGAGGCGCCGCGGCCGGTCCCCGCGCCCGCTGCGGCACCCGCGACGACTCCGCCGCCGGCCACGCAGCCGGCAGGTCGGAACAACGCGGGGCTGGTGGTTCGGGGCAAGCAGTGGCAGGAGGTGAACCGCAGCGCCCTGGCGGAAACACCGGAACCCGAGATCCCGCACAAGAAGGCCGCGACCACACAACCGGCGGAGCAGCCGGCACAACCGGCCACCCCGGCTCAGCCGACGTCGAAGACGCCGCCGGCCCCCGCGCCGCAGCCCACGACCCAGGCAACCAGCGACTGCCACACGCCGGCGAGCACCGACCCCCTGGAGCCGCCGCCGGCGGGGAGCCCGCAACCCCGCTACGTCTGCAAGGCACCGTCTGTCACCGTCGACAATGTGTGGCGCGGTCAGACCGCGAAGTTCGCTTTCACAGTGGCCAATGAGGGTCAGGCGACGTTACGCCTGCGTCTGAAGGGTGGCTGAGGGATCAAGATTGTCGGTCAGTTAGACCGCGTCATCGAGGCGGGAAAGAGCGAGCAGATCGAAATCCAGATTCCGGCCAGCACGGGTGGACGCTTCGTCAAAGCCGTCACCGGCCAGAGCAATGACAGCGAGCACCGCGACGTACGTTTCGAGTGCGTCGTGCAAGCCAAGGCGGCGATGCAGTTGTCGTCCCCCAACATCAACTTTGGGGAAGTGAAACGCAACGCGGGACCTACCACCAAGACGCTGACGCTCACACGCGGGGATGGTGGCCCGATTCACCCGGTGCTGGTGTCCACGGGCAACGACCAGGTCAAGGCCGAGATTCGCGAGATCGAACCCGGCCAGAAGTACGAGCTGGAGGTCCAGGCGACGCCGCCGTGGCCCAACAACATGCTGCGCGGAAACCTGGCGGTTGACACCGGTGTGACGGAGTCGCCGCGCGAGAACATCGTGGTTTTTGGGCAGATCGCGCCGCGCTTGGCCGCTCGGCCCAATCGCTTCACGATCCCGCTGAACGTGTCTTCTGAATTGACCTTGCGGACGCAGCTCGTCTGGTCGGATGACAAGCCCGGCAAGGTTTTGAGCGTGAGCGTGAACAACGCCGAATTGCAGGCGGCGCTCGAGGATCAGCCCGGCGGCCAGCAGAGCGTGGCGCTCCGCGTTCCGCCGGGCTTCCGGGCCCCCGCCGGCATGCGTGACGTTGTGACGGTGCGGACGGATGATCCGGAAGTGCCGTCGCTGCAGATCAACATCTTCGGCATGCAGGCCGTCGGCTCGCCGACTCCCGCCCAGACGGGGACGACACAGACGCCTCGGCCGCCGTTGCGACCAACACCTGCGCAGCCGCCGGCGCCGCCAGCCGCGCCGCCGCCCCCGCCGCAGCCGCGCTAGCGCGCGTGCACAAACCAGGCCCACGCCAGAGGGTGCCCGACGGCACCCTTTGCTTTTTGGGGCAATTCCCCCAGTGCAGGAAGGTCAGAGCTGGGACAGGACATCCGCCCAGTTCGTGAAGCGCACGGCCCGGTCATCGATCCACACGTCCGCGATCGGTTTACCCATGTGCAGCCCGTCATACTCGAAGCCGTGGTCGTCCAGCCACTTCTTCGTCACCTTGTACTCGCCCCAGCCGCGCGCCGTGTAGACGACCACCGTGTGTCCTGCTGCCCGCAACTGCCGCAGCCCCTCCCGCGCCCCGTCCAGCGGCTGCGCCAAGGGCCGCTCGAAGAATTTCTCTTCTGTGCACAATACACCGTCCAGGTCCACCATGATCGTCTTCGGGCGACTCATCGCGAGCTCTCCTGCCGCCGACCGGGGCCTTGTTGACGCGCCGCCGTTCGGCGGGTCCCAGGTTTACCCGCTCCGCCACCGTTTTGCCAGTCGCACGCCGCAGCGCTGCCCTTGCGCCCACCTTCCTCTATAATCCGCCCCACCGGAGCGGTGCCGCCCGCCGGCGGCCCGGGAGCCTGCCGTGACCATCAAGAAGAGACTCGCTGAGAGGCAACGCGTGATCATCACCATCGACGGCCCGGCCGGATCGGGTAAGAGCACGACCGCCCGCAAGCTGGCCGCCCGCCTGGGCATCCCCTATCTGGATACCGGCGCCATGTACCGCGTCGTCACGCTGGCCGCCCTCGAAACGGGGATCGACCTGAAAAACGAGGCGGCCCTCACCCACGTCGCCGCCACCGCCGACTGGGAGGTCGATCCGGGCCCGACTTACATTCGCGTTACCCTCCGCGGCCGCGACGTCTCCGAGGAAATCCGCTCGATGCGCGTCAACGACCACACACGCTACATCGCGTGCTCGCCGGGCGTGCGCCGGATCCTGGTCGAAAAGCAGCGTGAGATCGGCGGGCGCCTCGGCGCCATGGTCACCGAGGGCCGCGACCAAGGCACCGTCGCCTTCCCTGATGCGGACATCAAGTTCTTCCTCGACGCCGCAGTCGAGAAGCGCGCCGAGCGCCGCCTGCACGAATTGCTCGCGGATGGCGAGGAAGTCACGTTTGACCAGGTGCTCGCCAATCTCAACACGCGCGACCATACCGACTCGACGCGGGCCGTGGCTCCGCTCGCCATCCCCGCCGGCGCCATCACCATCGACACGACGCAACGGTCCATCGGCGAAGTGCTCGATACGATCGTCGGGCACCTGGAGCGGGCCGGCCTCTTGGAGAGGATCACGAGTGCCGAGTGACGCCGCCCCGACCGTGCCGCCTCAGCCCGCGCGCGGCCCTGTCGCCGCCCCGTCGCGCCGCCCCGCGCGCTCGGAGACGCCCCCAGCCCGGCGCATGCGCCCCTTCTACGGCGCTTGCCGGCTCGGGGCGCAACTTCTGGGGCTGATGTTCTTCCGTTTACGCGTCTTCAACACGGGCAAGGTCCCGCGCACCGGCGGCGTCCTGCTCGTCTGCAACCACCAGAGCTTCTTCGACCCCATCCTGGCCACGCTCGCGCTGCCGCGCGAGTGCAACTACATGGCCCGCGATACGCTCTTCCGCAATCCGCGCTTCCGCTGGCTAATCAGCACGTTGAATGCCTTTCCGGTTAAGCGCGGCACCGCTGATCTCGGCGCCATCAAGGAGACGCTCCGCCGCCTCAAGGACGGCAAGGTCGTGCTGACCTTCCCAGAGGGCACGCGCACCGAGGACGGCTCGATCGGCCCGATGCGCGCGGGCGTCGTCCTCCTCGCCCGCAAAGCCCGCGTCCCAATCGTCCCGGTCCTCGTCGAAGGCGCGTTCCAAGCTTGGCCGCGCCACTCACTCCTGCCCCGCATCATGCACCCCATCCTCGTGGCCTACGGCGACCCCATGAACCCCGCCGACCACCCGGACTGGAGCGACGACGAATGCGTCGAAGCGGTGCGGCAACGCGTCATCGAACTCCAGAACGGTTACCGCCGACATTCCATGCTCCACTGACCCATTGAGGTTCAACGAACATGCTGCCGACTGCAGCGCTGTGGGTGGGTGGCGTTCTGCTGACACTGGTCGGGCTGGCTATTCTGTGGCGCGCACTCTTCGTAGACCGTTCCCGCGGCGTGCGCCGTTGTCCGCGCTGCTGGTACAACATGACCGGCCTCGAACTGCGTTGCCCGGAATGCGGGTACATGGCACGCTGCACGCGTGACCTGCACCGCACGCGGCGCCACTGGCGCCAGGCCACCCTGGGCTTCGTCCTCGCGGGCGTGGCCCCCGGCTGGTGGCTGGGTTACGGCCCGGGCACGCGGCTCTGGCTGCACCTGCTGCCGCACTGGCAGACCGTCGCCGAGCAACGTATCGGCCAGTTCAGGATCGTACACGTCGTGGATCGCGTGAACGGACATCCTCAGCAGGTTCGCGTTCTCGACAACGGAGAATGTGAACTCATCGTCAACGGATACCTCCTCAGTCTGGGGTCGACCGATGATCGCTCCGGACGCCCGATCGGGCTCGGCGACGACATCGATGGCGACGGTATGGGGAATCTGCTCGTCTACGAATTCACCGGCGGCGCCCATTGCTGCGGTCTCATGCATCTTATCGAACTCGCTCCGGACGGCGCACGTCTGGCCGTAACGTTCGAGGGCGCGCATAGCGACGTCCACTTCACCGACCTCAACGGAGACGGTGTGCTCGAAGTCCTGCTCGACGACTGGACCTTTGCCTACTGGGGCACTTCGTTCGCGGGGTCACCTGCGCCGAACGTGGTTCTGGAGTACGACGGCGGCAACTATCGCCTGGCAGGTCGCTACATGCTGACCGCGCAGCCCAACGACGCGGAGATGGCCGCCCGGGCGTACGCCGTTCGCAATCTGACGGGCACTCCGTTCGACCCGCGCGACACGACCGTGAGTGCTTGGGCATCCGGACAGGTCCCGGTCGAGTACTGGTCCGAAATGCTCGACCTGATCTACGGCGGCCACGAGGACCTGGCGTGGAGGTTCGGCGAGCTCGCTTGGCCGCCGGACGTGCCCGGACGCGAAGACTTCCTCGCGCGGTTCCGCAGCCAACTCCAGAAGAGCCCCTACTGGCCGGCCCTGCGCGCCCTGAGCATGCCCGGCGGCACGAATCCGTGGCCGATTGCGAAGGACGAATCCGACGACGAGGAAGAGGCCGACGTTGAAGAGGATGATGCGGACTAGCAGGAGGCCACAAACGGTGTGTCGCCCAGTAGCGTCAGGCCCCCGCCTGCCCCGAACGCCTGCGAGGGGTGCCTGACGTCTAGCCGCTCTTCGCAGACGATACCGCGATCGTATCGCTCCGAGACCGTCACCCTGGGGGCACAGGGCTCTCAACCGACCGCTCACTTCAGGCGCGGCGGCCAGATGCCACGACTTGGACGCCGCAGCAACCGCACATCATCCGCCCCGCGCGGCCTACTTCCCCGGTGCGTACAGTTCCAGGTACTCCGCCAGCATCCGGTGCGTGTTGAACTGGCTGCACACCGTCCGCAGCGACGCCGTCATGCGCTGCACCCAGCGCCGCGGCACGCCGTCGCGCCCGCGGTCGTAGAACAGCGGCACGATCTCTCGCTCCAGCAGCGTGTACACCGTCGCCGCGTCCTCGCGATCCCGCCGCGCCGCGCTCCGCGCCGGACTCTCCGGAATCGCCCAGCCGTTCCGCCCGTCGCACGCCTCCGGCCACCAGCCGTCGAGAAGCGAGCAGTTCAGCCCGCCGTGCAACGGTGGCTTCATCCCGCTCGTACCGGACGCCTCCATCGGCCGAATCGGATTGTTCAGCCACACGTCGCAGCCGCTCGTCAGCAGCCGCCCGACGTGCATGTCGTAGTCTTCCAGCAGCACGACGCGCCCGCGCAAGCCTGCCGCTCGCGCCTGCGTGTACACGCGCCGCGCGAAATCCTGGCCCTCGCGATCGGCCGGATGGGCCTTGCCTGCGAACACGAGCTGCACCGGTCGCCGCGCATCGCCGACGATCGCCGCCAGCCGCTGCGGGTCGCTGAAGATCAGCGGCGCCCGCTTGTACGTCGCAAACCGCCGCGCGAACCCGATCGTCAGCGTATCCTCGTCGAACGTGTCCAGCGCCGCGATCAACTCGGCGACCGGTGCGCAGCGCCGCTCGATCTGCTGCCGCAAACGCAGCCGCACGAAGTCCACGAGCTGCCGCCGCAAGAGCCGGCGCGTCGCCCACAGTTCCGCCGGCGGAATCTGTTCCGCCCGCGCCCACCAATTGTCGTCCGGCCCCGCGCCCACCCACCGCGGCTTGAGATACTTGTCGTACAAGGGCCGCATCACCGGCGACAGCCACGTCTCCGCGTGCACGCCGTTGGTAATATGGCCGATCGGCACGCGCTTCGGGTCGGTCGTGCCAAACACGCTCGTCCACATCTCGCGCGAGACCTGCCCGTGCAACTTCGACACGCCGTTGCAGCGTTCCGCCAGCCGCAGCGCCAGCACCGTCATGCAGAATGGCTCCCTCGCGTCCTGCGGCTTCTCGCGTCCCAGCCCCAGAAGCTGCGTCCGCGTGAGTTGCAGATCGTCCAGTCGCGGCCCAAAGTACTTTGTCATGAGTGCCGGCGGGAAGCGGTCGTGGCCGGCCGCCACCGGCGTATGCGTCGTGAATACGCTCGACGCACGGATGCGCTGCACGGCGCGCTCGTGCGACATGCCGCCGCGGCGCAGCTCGCCGTAGCGCTCCAGCGTGCAGAACGCCGCGTGCCCCTCATTCATGTGGAAGACGGTCGGCTGCATCCCCAGCGCCGCCAGCGCCCGCACGCCGCCCATTCCCAGCAGAATTTCCTGGCGAATGCGTGTGTCCTGATCGCCGCCATAAAGCCGTTGCGTGAGCACGCGATCGCGCGGCGCGTTGCCTGGCACGTCGGTGTCGAGCAGGTATAGCGGCACGCGTCCGACCTGCACCAGCCAGATCTTCGCCTGCACCGTGCGGTGCCCCAGCGGCACACGGATCGTCCGCCCCGTGTCGCAGACGGGCAATTGCCCGAAATCGTGCTGCGGGTACACGACGTGCGTCGTCCCGTCCGCCCGCAGCTCCTGGCGGTAGTACCCTTGGCGATACAACAGCCCCACCGCCACCAGCGGGATACCGAGGTCCGAGGCCGATTTCAGATGATCGCCCGCCAGCACGCCCAGCCCGCCAGCGTAAATCGGCAGCGACTCGTGCAATCCGTACTCCGCGCAGAAGTACGCGATGCGCGCCCGCTTCTGCGTCGCGCTGGCCTTGCGCTGGAACCAGGTCCGCGCGCGGAGATACTCCGCGAGTTGCCGCTCGCACGTCCGCAGAAGTGCCGCCAGGGCGACGTCCTCACGCAGCGTGGCGCGCCGCTCATCCGACAGCGCTGCCAGCGTCTTCAGCGGATTGTGGTTGGTCGCCTCCCAGAGGGCCGGATCGAGCCCCGCGAAGAGCCGCTGCGGGTCCGGATGCCACGTCCACCACAGGTTGCGCGCCAGCGCCGCCACACGTCCGAGAACATCCCCCACGTCAGCTCCGCGACCGGCCAGGCGGTCCTTTGCACCTTTGCGAGCGGTCATGTCAATTCTCCAGGCGACTGCCGGGCAGTGTACGGGACCACCCACCGCGCCGAAAGACCGCCACCCGCCGCCCGGTCTTCGCGCCGTGACCTCGCCTGCGACGCCCCCGGACCGTACAATTCGCCCTTTCCCTGACATGGAGGCCACGGATGCTGAGCATCGGAACCGTCACAATGCTTGTGCTGACCCTGGGCGCCGCCCCCGAAACGCAGCCGACCGCCGCGGCTTCCCCCGCCACGGCCACCGGGTTCCTCTACAAGACCGTCGAATTCGAAGGCCAGTCCTACGCTTACAGCGTCTACATCCCGCCGACCTACACACCGGACAAGGCCTGGCCGGTCGTCCTCGCCCTGCACGGCGCGGGGGAGCGCGGCAGTGATGGGCTGCTCCAGACGGAGGTCGGCGTCGGCACCGCAATTCGCCGCTGGTCGAAGATGATCCCCGCCATCGTCGTCATGCCGCAGTGCCCCGAAAAGCAAAACTGGATCGGACCGATGGGACGCATGGCGCTCAAGTGCGTCGAAGCCGTCTCGCGCGAGTACCACTGCGATGCCAACCGCGTGTATCTCACGGGCCTGTCGATGGGCGGCCAGGGTGCGTGGCATCTCGCCGCGGCGCTGCCCGACTCCTTCGCCGCGGTCATCGTCGTTTGCGGCTTCGCGAGCTTCAAAGACTGGGGCGGCACGACTGTCGATGAACTAGCCCCCAAGCTCACCAAGACCCCCGTCTGGGTCTTCCACGGCGACGCCGACCAAGCCGTGCCCGTCGTCGCGGCGCATGAAATGGTCTCCGCCGTGCGCAAGGCCGGAGGAATCGTCTACTACACCGAATACCCGGGTGTCGGCCATAACTCATGGGACAAGGCCTATGCGGACCCGGCGATGTGGAAGTGGCTGTTCGAGCAAGTGCGGGGCAAGCCGGCCGCCCGTACCACTTCACAGCCGGCGGATGCGCAGCCAGCCCAACCCTGATGGGCCGCCGCTGCCCCGAACTGGTATAATCTCTGCTCGTATTGGGATTTACGGAGCGTGACCATGAAGCTGCCGACGGTAACGGAGCCCCAGCGGTACACCGGGCTGTATGTATTCGACTTCGGCACATGGTCCGCCATCGGCTACACCGCCGAAGAAATCGCCCTGCTCCTCGAAAGCGAGACCTACCGCAGCGGCAAAGTCTACAAGATCGTTCGCGCCCGGCCGGACGGGCAGATGGAGCTGCGCGGTGTCGCTCCGGAGCGTTTCCAGCTCGAAAGCGGCATGCTGTTCAATCGCAACGCTCTCGCCGGCGCCCAGGCCGACTTCGCCGAGTTGCAGCGGCTGGCGGCTGCGCAACCGCCGCCCTGCCGCGCCTTCCTGCACTTGGCCGATCGCGGTGCCGCCGAAGGTGTCGCCCGCTACGTGACGGCCCTCATCTACCCGGCCGAATATGAGGACGAGATGGCCCGGTGGCTGCTGGCGGCCGCCTACGCCGGCGGGGACACGGCCGAGGGCGGTCCCAGCCACGTGACGAATTACTACCACGACGACAAGACGATCCTGGAGCGTCAGCAACTGTGGAACGCGAGCGCGATTCCATCCCGTTCCCGCGACGAAGTGCTGGGCAGCATCCGCCGCGCCGTGCAGCGCTAGGCCGCTGCGGCGCGCTGTGGCTGCACGCGTGGCTGCTGGCGACGCGCGTGGCCGCGTGGCGCCGCATGGCAGCGCGTCCCGAGGACGTCGAGCGGCAGTCGTACCGGCAGCAGACGCGCGGGATGGGATTGCGCTGGACGGAGGCGCTGCGGGATCGTCTGCGTCCGGGCTGGCTGCGCGTGCGGCGCAAGACGAACGCCGATTCGTAGGCGACCTGGGCGTACCTCAAACGTCAGGCACAGAGGCCTGACACTACTGCAATGGAGAACACCATCGTGGCGGCTGTGCTGCTCATCGTCGGCGCCTACCTGCTCGGGGCCGTGCCGTTCGGCCTGTTCATCGGGTGGGCCCGCGGCCTGGATATCCGCCAGCACGGCAGCCGCAACATCGGCGCAACCAACGTCGGGCGCGTGGTCGGGCGCAAGTGGGGCCTGTTCTGCCTCGTGCTCGACATCCTCAAGGGCCTGTCGGCAACACTGACCGCGTCGTTCGTACTGCACGTCAACCGTGCGGACCCGCAACAGCAACTCGCCTTGCTCGCAGTCGCGATCGCAGCCGTGCTGGGCCACGTGTTCCCCGTGTATCTCGGCTTCCGCGGGGGCAAGGGCGTGGCCACAACGATCGGCGTAGCCCTGGGCATCTGGCCGCATTACACCGTCGCCATGTGCGTCGCGCTGGGTGCGTACGCCGCCCTGCGTTTCACGACGCGCACCGTGTCGGCCGGCTCGCTGGCGCTGGCCGTGGTGTTTCCCGTGGCGTTCTTCGTGTACACCCTCATGCGCGGCCTCGCGCTGGCGGACTACTGGCCGCTGCAGGCCGTCGCCGTCGTGCTCGGCCTCGTGATCATCGTGCGCCACCGCGAGAACATCCGCCGGCTGGTGCGCGGCGAAGAGCTGCATGTGAAGCCGACAACCTCGAGCGAACAGGCGCCCCCCACCTGATGGCGGCGGCCCCCGCGTCCGCCGTCTGCAACAAGGAGCACTCTGCATGACCTTCGCCCAACACCTGCGTCCGCGACACGGACTCGCCCTCGCCGCGGCGAGCGTGCTCGCCGTCGGGCTTACCGCCTGCGAAAGCAAAGCCCCCCCGCAAAGCGCCCCGCCGACGCCCGCCGCCAGTAAGCCGGCGACCACTCAGCCCGGCGCGGCCCTGCTCGCCACGCAGCCCGCCCCCAAGGCCGTGCTCTGGCCCGCCTCCAAAGGCACCGGCACGTTCCTCGACCGCGACAATCCCGATCCGGCCGCCACGCTGCGGCTGATGACCTACAACGTGAAGTGGAACAGCATCTTCGCCGACGTCGATGCCGTGCGCGCCGCCAAGTTCGCCCGGCTCGTGGCCGCTTTCGACCCCGACGTCATCGCCCTGCAGGAGGTCGGTCTGCACCCCGAGGATCGCGACAAACCCGGCGCCAAGCCCCGCACCGCGGCTGACGTGATTACGCTCCTGAACACCCTGCTGCCACCGCCGCCCGGCCAGACGTGGCACGCTTTCCAGGGCGGCGACAACGTCATCGCCAGCAAGTACCCGCTCAGTCATACCGCCAAGGAGTTGGTGCCGGCCGGCTATCGCGAGTTGGCCGTAGCTCTTGTCGACCTGCCCGACGAGGCCTTCGCGTGCGACTTCTACGTACTCAGCAATCACTACAAGTGCTGTGACCCAGCCAAGTACGATGGCGTGCGGCAGGTGCAATCGGACGCGCTCACGGCGTGGCTCCGCGACGCCCGCACGCCCGGCGGCCAGGTTGATCTTCCCAAGGGTACCCCGGTCGCCGTGGTCGGCGACCTCAACATCGTCGGCAGCACGCAACCCGTGACGACGCTCGTCAGCGGCGACGTGCAGGATGAAACGAAGTACGGCCCGGACGGGGCGCCGGACTGGGACGACACGCCCCTCACCGATCTGCACCCGCTTCAGAACATCACCGACCCCAACGACTGGACCTGGCGCGATGACACCGGCCAGTTCAAGCCGGCCCGGCTCGATTACATCATCTACACGGACAGCGCGCTGGAGGCCGTCAAGCAGTACGCCCTGAACACGATGACGATGACCGCCGCGGACCTGCAGAAGGCGGGCCTGCAGAAGTTCGACGTTTCCGGCGATGCGGAAGGCAAGAACGTCGACCACCTGCCGCTGGTCGTCGACTTTCACGTGCGCTGCGGCGAGTAGCCGTTGGAGCCCGTGCCCGTGGTGCGAGGTCGCCTGACACGATGCTCCGTCAATTGACCATCCCGACGCGCGGCCAGGGCCTCGTGGAAATCACGCGCGAGGTCGCCGCGGTCGTGCGCGCCGCCGGCGTGCAGACGGGGCTGTGTACCGTCTTCGTCCAGCACACCTCCGCCAGCCTCATCATCCAGGAGAACGCCGATCCGTCGGCCGCCCGCGATCTGGAGAGCTGGCTCGCGCGGCTCGTCCCCGAAAACGAGGACCTGTACACCCATACGACCGAAGGCCCTGACGACATGCCCGCGCACATCAAGTCCGCTCTGACGGCCACCTCGCTGGGCATCCCCATCGCCGACGGCCGCCTGGGCCTGGGCACCTGGCAGGGCATCTATCTGTGGGAACACCGCCACCACGCCGGTGCGCGGCACGTGCTGGTGCAGGTGCTGGGGGATACGGAAAGGGAGTGAGACGCCCGCAAGCGGCGCCGCCTGCTACGTCAACTTCGCGCTGCACCGGCAGACGATCTCCCCGCACCCCGGGCAGCCGGTCGTGAATTTCTTGATTGCTTCTTCCAGGTCCACGCCCTCGACGTTCGCCAGCGTCACCAGCCACGCGAGCACGTCCGCGAACTCCTCTTCGAGGTTCTGCCGATCGTCGTGCTTGGCGATCGCGCTCGCGAGCTCCCCCACCTCCTCCGCAAACCACAGGAACGTCTTGGCCGAACCGCGGGCGCGGTCCTTGTCCGAGTACATCTGGTTGATCAGTTGCTGGAACGCGCGAATCTCCACGGTCGACCTCATTTCGTTCGCGTCAGCCGGCCCGCCCCGGCGACCGCCCGACCGCTGGTAGTGTACCGCACACCCGCGCCGCCCGCAGCCCGCCGCTTGCCGACGCGCCCGCCGCCGCGGTCTAATGTGCCCCGTCGCGCAGCGCGACTCAAGCGAGGATACGTATGGCCCTCTTCGATCTGCCCCTGTCCGAACTGCGTACCTACCAGGCCCCGCCCTGCGAACCCACCGACTTCGACGCCTTCTGGCAGCGCACGCTCGCCGAAGCCCGCGCGCACGACCTGGCCCCGCGCTTCGTGCCCGTGACCGAGGCCGTCTACCGGCTCGCCTCCGTCTACGACGTTACGTTCAACGGCTGGGGTGGCCACGCCATCAAGGGCTGGCTCCTCGTCCCCGCCGGCACCACGCAGCGCCTCCCCACCGTCATCAGCTACGTCGGCTATGGCGGCGGACGCGGCCTGCCCCTGGACCACCTCGCCCCCGTCGCCGCCGGCTTGGCCCATTTCGTCATGGACACACGCGGCCAGGGCTCCGTCTGGTCCCCGGGCGACACCCCCGACCCCGCCGGCAGCGGTCCCCACCATCCCGGCTTCATGACGCACGGCGTCGAATCGCCGGACACCTACTACTACCGCCGCGTCTTCACCGACGCCGTCCGTGCCATCGAAGCCGCCTGCACGCACTGGCAGGTCGACCCGCAGCGGCTGCTCGTCGCCGGCGGCAGCCAGGGGGGCGGCATCGCCATCGCGGCCGCGGCGCTCGTCCCGCAGGTAAAGCTCCTGGCGGCCGACGTACCCTTCCTGTGCCACTTTCGCCGCGGCTGCGAGCTCACCGACCGCATGCCGTACGCCGAGATCGCGGCCTATCTGAAATGCCACCGCCAGCGCGTCGATGCTGTGTTTTCCACGCTGGCGTACTTCGACGGCGCAAACTTCGCCCCGCGCATCCGCGCCCGCACACTCTTCTCGGTCGCCCTGATGGATATGGTGTGCCCCCCGAGCACGGTCTTCGCGGCCTACAACCGCATCTCCGCGGAGAAGGACATCCGCGTGTACGACTACAACGACCACGAAGGCGGCGGTGCACTGCAGCTTCTGGAGCGCCTCCGCTGGGCGACCCAATACCTGTAGCGCACCACCGCCCGGTGCAGATTTGCGTTACGGCTTACCCTTGTCCGCCGGCTTCTCGTCCGCGCCCTTCTTGGCGCCCTTCTCGTCGGCTTTGGCGGCACCCTTCTTCTCGCTCGCACCCTTCTTAATCTTCTCCACGTCGAGCTTGTAGCCCTGTGCCGCCATCTTCGGCGCGTACTTCTCGGGCTCGGCCAGGATCTTTTTCTCGCACGCCATGCAGCAGAAATACACGCGCTGTTTACCCGGCAAGTCGCTGAACGACTTCGGATCGATCGGCTCGCCCATCACCGGGCAGTGTGTCTGGTACGTGTACGAACCCGCCAACTTCGCCTTGTACGCGGCCGGGTCCACCTCATACTTCGCCTGGCAGTCCTTGCAGCAGAAGCAGACCTTTTTCCCGCCCTTCTCGGTGAAGACCTTTTCGTTCACGGGCTCGCCCGAAACCGGGCAGGTCACCTGCACGCGCTCCAGTTTCTCCAGCGCCGCCCGCTGCGCGGTCACCTTCTCGGCGTAGTCCTTCGGGTTGGCCTTGTACTTGGCGATGCAATCCGGGCAGCAGAAATAGACCGGCCCGTCGTCCGTCGCCAGGCTGACGTAGAGGTTGACCGCCTCACCCGACACCGGGCACTTCGGCACCACCACCGCCTGGACATCCTGCGGCGTGTCATTGCACGTATCCTTGTGGTCTCCCTTCTTTTCCTCGGCCAGCAGCATCTGGCCGCTCGCCAGCACGAATCCCAGAACGGTCACCACGGTGAGTCTGCGTATCATGGACATTCTCCGAGAGGGTGTGCTGCGGCCCACGCGGCCGGTCAGCCGGTCTTGGCAACTACTGGATGAAATCATAGGCGCGGAGTGCGCCCGCGGCCGCGCGGCTATTTGGCCGTTTCGATCGGCCGGTAGACGACATGCCCCGCCTTGATCACGGCCCGGATGCGCGGCCGCCCCGGCGTGTAGAACCAGTCCTCGAGCGTCGGCGCCCCGAGAATCGTCAGGTCGGCGTCGTAGCCAATCTCGATCGCCCCGACGTGATCGTGCACGTCCAGCGCCGCGGCCGCATTCGCCGTGCAGGCCGCCAGCACCTCCGTCGGCAGCATCCGCAACTGGCAGCACGCGATGTTCATGATCCACGGCAGCGACTCGATCATGCACGAGCCCGGATTGAAGTCCGTCGCCAGCGCTACGGGCACATCCGCGTCGATCAGGCGGCGCACGGGACAGTGCGGAATCCCAAGGTAGAACGATGTTCCCGGCAGCACGACGGCCACGGTCCCGCCCGCCAGCAGCGCCGCGACGCCGCGATCGTCCACGAGCTCCAGGTGGTCCGCCGAAATGGCCCGCACCTCGCCAGCCAGTCGCGACGCCCCGATCTGCGCCAACTCGTCCGCGTGGAGCCGCGGGCGCAGGCCGGCCGCCGTCGCCCGCCGCAACAGGTGCCGCGCCTGCTCCACGGTAAACGCCCCTCGGTCGCAGAACACGTCCACGAAGCGCGCCAGCCGGCGCGCCACGATGTCTCCCAGGAGCTGCTCGTTCCCGATCAGCTCGATGTATTCGTCCGCCCGCCCGTCGAACTCGGCCGGGATGGCGTGTGCCGCCAGATAGGTCGCATCCAACGTAATCGGCTGCTGCCGCCCCAGTTCCTGGATCGCTTCCAGTTGCTTGAGTTCGTGCTCCGGCGCCAGTCCATACCCGCTTTTGCACTCCACCCGGGTCACGCCGTATGACAACATGCGCTGCAGCCGCGGCAGGTTCTTCGCCACCAGCTCATCGACTGACGCCGCCCGCACGGCCGCCGTCGTCGCCCGAATGCCGCCGCCGGACTCCATGATCGACAGATACGTTTCGCCGCTCACGCGCCGCACGAACTCCGCGCTGCGCTCTCCGACGAACGGAAGATGGGTGTGCGGATCGATCAGCCCGGGGATGACGCACCCGCCCGCCGCCGAGAGCGTCGCCGCCCCCTCATCCAGAGGGGCGTCGCGGGCCGGCCCGAACCACGCGATCCGCCCATCCCGCACCAGCAGCGCCGCCGCGCGCAGCATCGCGATCTCGCGCATGCGCGGCCCCGCCAGCGGTCCCGGTGGCACAATGACCAGAGTACCGATGTCCCCGACGAGCAACGAGGTTGCCGCGGCAGCATCCTTCTTCACGGCCGTGCTCCCATCCGCGGCCGCCAGCCCCCCCGGCGGCCGCGCTTGTGGCCCACTGCGTCTATGCCAATAATACCCGAATCCCGAGTGTGCGGGCGAGAAGTGCTGCGCAAAGGAGAGCGACATGCTGGTCAGGACAGGGAGGTTGTTGGGGCTGGGGGTGCTGGCGGCGATGCTGATGGGCGGCTGCACGATCACAGTCGTGCCGGGCGGCGACGGAAATACACCGCCCCCCACGCCGACCACAATCACGATTCGCATCTACAACAACACGACTAAGCCCCTGGATCCCCAGATCTACACCGGGGGCGACCCCAATGCGGGTGCCGCCGGCCTGTTCGTGGCCGCCAATCGCCGCGTCGGCTTCGGCGTTGGCAGCCTCGGCATCATGGAACCCCGCACATCGGCGGCCTTCACGGTCGAGTGCGGCCAACTCCGGCTCTGCGGCACAGGGGGCGGCGCCTTTGGAGATGACCTCCTGGCGCCGGACGGCACGGGCCGCCAGGTTATGCTCGAGGAGAATGTCAGTGTCCTGTGCGGCGACACGCTGACCTTCACGTTCAGCGCAGAAGGTAACAAGCTGATCACGACCTATTCGGTGACCCCGTCCCCAAGCTGAGCCGCCAGCCCCAGCCCCGCAGGGAGTACGCCGCCGGGCTGCTGCGCGCCGGGCGCCCCGGCGGCGCTGGCGAACCACGCGCGCCGGTCCGCGCGGTTAGGACACTTTGCTGCCTGCGGCGATGGGACGTTCCGGCGTCAGGAGGATCACCTGCGTGTGATCGTCGCTGGACGCCGCCAGCAGCATCCCCTGGCTCTCCAGGCCGCGCATCATCCGCGGCGCGAGGTTCTTGACCACGATGATCTGCCGCCCGACGAGCGTGGCCGGATCGTAGAATGCGCGAATCCCGGCCACGATCTGCCGCTTCTCTGGGCCCAGATCGACCTGCAGAACCAGCAACTTGTCGGCATTCGGATGCGGCTCTGCCGACTGAATCGTCGCCACACGCAGGTCGAGTTTCACGAAATCATCGTACTGGATCACCTGGGGAGCATCAGCCATGAGCGTTCTCCTGGCGCGGCGTCACTTCAGGAAGCGCTCGCGCATGAAGGCAAAATACTCGGTTTCTGCGGTCTCGAGGTCGTCCGTGATGAAGTTACGGAACAGCGCCTCGCCGAAGTTGAAGGTGGCCCGGTCGGACCAGATGTGGGCCGCACGGGCGTACTGCTCGACGTCCACCTCCCCCAGCTTGCTGAGCATGCGATGGTAGCCCGCCGCGTACTTCCCCCCCACCCCCTCGCGCAGAAACAGGACCAGCGCCCAGACCTGCGCATAGTACGTGTTCACCGAATCGGTGCTGCCTTCGATGACCTCGCCCGCGTTCGTCTCCAGCAGCTTGCGCAGCGAGTGTAGGTGATTGGCCAGCAGCGCCTGCGCGAGCGCGTTGCGTCGCGCGGGGTTGTACCACACGTCGAATTCCTTCACCGTGTACGTCCCCCAGCGCTGTCCCTCGCTCGCCACCGCCAGACCTTCGTTGAGCCACGCCGGGATGCGGTCATTCACGCAATGGTAGAGATACTGGTGGAACCCCTCGTGTGCGAAGATCGGAAATGTGATCTGGTTCGCCACGTATTCGATCACCGACACGCCGCGCTCCGAGTACCCCCCGTTGCGGATCTTGAGAAACAGGCCCGCCCGTGAACCCGTGAAGCGCTTCGTGAACGCCATCCACTGCCCCCGCGTCGCGAACAGATACACTTCCATCCGCTCGTTCGGCTCACGCACGGGGGGCAGTTCCTTCCGGTACTGCGCGTACGCCCCTTCCACGAAACTCGGCAGGGCATCAATCAACACCCGATCTTGCAGCGTCGTGTGAATCACGTAGTGGTCCGTCGTCAGCTTCTGCCCGGCCACCTTGCCGAACTGCCACGGCTCCGTTTCAACCCGCACCGGCGCCATCTTCGGCGCCGTCGCGCAGCCCGCCACCCACAGCAGTCCAACCCACGCCGCCCCCCACGCCGTCGCCTTGCATCCGCGGCTCATCACGAAATCTCCACCTGCCCGCGTCCGCGCCGCAGCCGGCCGATCACCACCGCCGCTTCGCCCGCCTGCCTGAGCCGCCGCACCACGACGCTCGCCGACTTCGGCCGCACCGCCAGCACGAAGCCCAGGCCCATGTTGAACACGCGGTACAGCTCGTCTTCGGCCACCCCGTGGTGCTCGAGCAGGCCGAAGACCGGCGGCACGCGCCACGATCCCCGCCGAATGACCGCATCGCAATCGTCCGCCAGCAGCCGCGGCACGTTGCCCGGCAACCCGCCGCCCGTGATGTGCGCCATCCCCGTCACCACCTGCTGCTGATAGTGGTGCAGCACCGCCAGCACCGGCCGCACATAGATCTTCGTCGGTCGCAGCAGCGCGTCGATCAATGGCTCGCCCAACGCCCGCACCGGCTCGCCGAGCGGTAGCCGCGCCGCGCGCAGCAACACCTGGCGGACCAGCGCGTACCCATTGGAGTGCAGGCCGCTCGAGGGCAGCCCGATCAGCACGTCCCCCGGCCGCGTCAGCTCCCGCCGCACGAGGTGCTTGCGTTCGACGACGCCGACCGCAAACCCCGCCAGGTCGAAGTGCCGCTTGCGATACAGGTCCGGCATTTCGGCCGTCTCCCCGCCCAGCAGCGCGCAGCCCGCCTGCTCACACCCCGCCGCCACCCCGGCGACCAACTGCGTCACCTGGTCCGGTTTCAGCTTGTGCAGCGCGATGTAATCCAGAAAGAACAGCGGCTCAGCCCCACAGCACAGGAGGTCATTGACGCTCATCGCCACCAGGTCGATCCCGACCGTGTCGTAGCGCCGTGCCTGCATCGCCAGCAGGACCTTGCTGCCCACGCCGTCCGTACAGCCGACCAGGATCGGCTCGCGATAATTACGGGCAAACAGCCGTTCATCGTAGTCCAGGCGGAACAGACCCGCGAAAGCCCCGTGACTGGGCAGCACACGCGGGCCGTACGTGCGCCGCACGATCGGACCGATCCGATCTTCCATCTCGTCCGCGGCCGCCAGGCTGACCCCGGCATCCGCGTACGTCGTCACGGGTTTCTGTTTGCCAGTATGGGGGGGGGTATCGGCTTTCACGCGCACCTTGTACCCGAAAACGAGGCACTTCTCCACTGCCTACCGCACCGTGTCCCTGGACGGTTTCTCCCGTCCCCGGTTTCCCTCCACCCCCCTTCGCCACTATCATCTGCCCGGTTACCCCAGCGAGGACGACCCCGGCATGAGTCAACCACAACCGCGCTACCGACGCATCATTCTCAAGGTCTCCGGCGAAGGCCTCTGCCCCCCGGGCGGCTTCGGCCTCCATCGCGAGCCGCTCGACCGCGTCGCTGATGAGATCAGTGCCGTGCTGACCATGGGCGTGCAGGTCGGCGTCGTTGTGGGCGGCGGAAATTTTCTCCGCGGCGCCCGCTTCGCCGACGAGTTGGGCATCAGCCGCTCCACCGCCGACTACATGGGCATGCTCGGCACCGTCCTCAACGCCCTCGCCTTGCAGGAAGCCCTCCAGCGCCGCGGCCACGAGACCCGCATTCAGAGTGCCCTCGCCATCGCCCGCGTCGGCGAGCCTTTCCACCGCGAGGAAAGCCTGCGCCACCTCTCCGCCGGCCGCGTCGTCATCCTCGCCGCCGGCACCGGTAACCCGCACGTTACCACCGACTCCTGCGCCGCCTTGCGCGCCGTCGAGTTGAATGCCAACGCGCTCCTCAAGGCCACCAAAGTCGCCGGCGTCTACGATTCCGACCCCGCGCAAAACCCCTCCGCCAAGCTCTACTCCCAGCTTACCCACGACCGCGTCATCGACGAACGGCTGCGGGTCATGGACCTCGGCGCCGTCGACATCTGCCGGGAACACCACATCCCGATCATTGTCTTCAACCTCTTCCAGCCCGGCACCCTGCGGCGCGTCGTCCTCGGCGAGCCGCTAGGCACGCGCGTGGAAACTCCGTAGATGTCCACGCCGCCCTGCGTCCGCACCGGCTGGCGCGATCCCCACCAATGGTGGCTCTGGCTCGCCGGCCTCGTCGGCAGCCGCTATGACGGCCTCACCCACTTTGCTGTCGTCGACCCCGGCGTCCTCCTCCGCTGCGGCCAGCCGCGCCTCCGCGACCTCGACGAAATCCGCACCACCCACGGCCTGCAGACGATCGTCTGCGCGCGCGGCGGTACGCGCCATCCGCTCCGTGGCCGCTGGTTCCGCAAAGAACGGGCCTGGTGCGCGCGGCACAACGTGCAACTGGAGCACATGCCCTTCTCCGACGGCGCCGCGCCACCGGCCGACATCTTCGAACGGTTCCTGACGATCGTCGCCGAACCGGCGCGTCGCCCGGTCCTCGTCCACTGCGAGCAAGGCTTCCACCGCACCGGAATCCTCTGCGCCGCCTACCGCATTCGCTGTTGCGGCTGGTCGCTCACGCAGACCCTCGATGAGTTGCGCGCAGGCGGCTTCGAATTCGAGCGCGCCAAGCGCCGGTTGCTTGTGGACGCCCTGCAGGAGTGGGCCCGGGCGGAGGCTCGTTAACCGCGCACGGCCCGCGCCCGCCAGGAATTTCGCATATGTTTGGCGACCGGACGGACCCTCGGCAAACGCCTTTTCCTCAGTGGCCCGATAAAAGGGCGTCCACGGCCATACGGTCCGGCATTATCCGCGCAGCCGGAAAACCGGCGGATTTTGAAGATTCGGTCAAAGTTTTATGGGGGATGCGTCGATAAACCCTACAGAGCGAGTGGGCGTAAAAGCGTAAACGCGCGGCCGATGGATTGGCGCGCGGCTTACGTATGGCAAGAACAAACACAGCAGCCAACCTGGACGGCTACGGGACCGGGCTCCGCGAGGAGCTTCTCTGGAGGTGCGGTCACCATGCAAGACGTCATGTCCGTTAGCGGGTCGGCCACGGATCCGACACAAGTGGAGCGCAGCCGCGCCGCGGCCGCCGCGACTCAGCAGCGCCGCGCGGCGGAAGCGGCGCAGACGAGTGCGGCCGAATCGGTCGAGGACCGCGTCGAGCTGTCCGCAGCCGCACAGAGTTACGACCCGGCCGCCGCAGCCGAACAGGCGCTGCAGCGTCGGATCGTCGACATTCGTGCCCAAATCGAAGCAGGCACGTACCTGACCGAGGACAAACTCGACGTCGTCGTCCAGCGTCTGCACGCGGAGCTGTTCGGCGAGTGAGACGATAACACGGCAGTCCCGACTGCCGCCCCGAGGAAGCGTCCATCCGAGCCCCGCTCCTGTGCGGGGCTCCTTCTTTGCGCTCCCTCGAGTGGGACCGGCGTCTCTGCCGGCCACCCCCCCGCTCGTATCGTCAGGCGTCCCTGCCCGACGAAGTCGAACGAGCGCCAGCCTGCCCTGAACGGCACTTCGCTCCAACCTGCCCCTCCGGCCGACCAGTGAAGGCTGATGGCTGCAGGCCCCCACGTCGCACTGTCAGCTTGCCTGCAACCGCCCACCGCCCTACTCTGCCGCGCAACGGTAGCCCTGCTGCACAGGAACTCCGCCCCATGTCCGACACCAACGCCGTCAAATGGCTCCGCACCCAGGGCGCCGCCTTCGACGTCCTGACCTACGAGTTCACCGAGGTCGGCGCCGACCATGCTGCCGAGGCCGTCGGCAAGCCCCTCGAAATGTGCTGCAAGACCCTGATCGTCAAAGCCCCGCCCGCGGCCCACTGGATCGCCATCGTCCCCGGCGACCAGCGCTTCGACACCCGCAAGATGGCTGCCGTCATCGGCGTTCCCCGCGCCGACCTCGCCGACCACGCCGAGGCCGAGAAGATCACCGGCTACAAAGTCGGCGGCATCTCCCCGTTCGCCCTGCGCCGCCCCCTCCCCGTCCTCATCGAGGAATCCCTCCTCGCCCTCGACCGCCTCATCGTCAACGGCGGCCGCCGCGGCGTCCTCGTCGAGCTCGCCACCTCCGACCTTGTCCAACTCCTCGCCGCCCAACCCGCGGATTTGTGCTCCTGAGCCGCGAATCCGCGCCCTGCGGCCGCCCCGCGCTTGACAGCCTCGCCACAAGCCGTTGCAGTCCCCGTTATGCAGCGTTCGACCGGTACATTGCGTCTCTTCGTCGACGAGGTCGTCATCCAGGTCCGCGGCGGCAACGGCGGCGACGGCTGCGTCAGCTTCCGCCGGGAGAAATATGCCCCCTTGGGCGGGCCTGACGGCGGTGACGGCGGCCGCGGCGGCGCCGTCTATCTCGTCGCCCAGGCCGGTCTCGACACCCTGCTCGACCTCGCCGGCCGTCACCACTACCACGCCGAGAGCGGTCGCCCCGGCCAGGGGGCCAACAAGACGGGCAAAAGCGGCGACGACCTGTTCATCCCCGTCCCCCCCGGCACCCTCGTCTACGACATCGAAGGCCAGCGCCTGCTCAAGGACCTCGTCGAGGACGGCCAGCGCGTCCGCGTCGCCCGGGGCGGTCGCGGCGGCAAGGGCAACGCCCAGTTCGTCACGTCCACGCACCAGGCCCCGCGCGAGAGTACGCCCGGTGTCAAGGGTCAGGAACGCCTGCTGCGCCTCGAGCTCAAGCTCATCGCCGATGTCGGCTTCGCCGGCCTGCCCAATGCCGGCAAGAGCACGCTCCTCTCGCGCCTCACCCGCGCCCGCCCCAAGATCGCCGACTACCCCTTCACGACGCGCGAGCCGCACCTCGGCATCATGGAGCTCCCCGGCTTCCGCCGGCTCGTCCTCGCCGACCTGCCCGGCCTACTCGAAGGCGCCCACGAAGGCGTCGGCCTCGGCGATGCCTTCCTCAAGCACATCGAGCGCACCCGCGTCGTGTTGCACCTCGTCGACCTCAGCCCCCCCGCAGGCAGCACGAGCCCCATCGACGCGTACCGCATCATTCGCCGCGAACTTGAGAAATACAGCGCCACGCTCGCCGCCCGCCGCGAGATCATCGTCGGCAACAAGCTGGACCTGACCGGCGCGGACGAGGCGCTCGAAAACCTGCGGCAGGAACTGGGCCGGCCCGTCCTTGGCATCTCCGGCGTCTCGGGCGCGGGGCTGCGCGAGCTGGCCGAGTTGCTCTGGACAGCCGTCCAGGAAGTCCGCGCCGAAGAGGCCGCCCGCCGGCCCGCGCTCCTTGACCTTGAAGCCCCCGGGACGCGCATGGCCCGTCCAGCGGACGCCCGCGCCCCGGACGAATCCGACGACGACTTCGACGAACCGGAGGCGGCTGACGAGGACGCGGACGAATCCCAGCCGGGCCCGGCAACTCCGGAACCGTAGCCGCGGCGCGCTCTCCCCCCCCGACCCCGCCCCTTTCCCCGCCGAATTGCCCCCTGCTGCCGCGCATGCTATCGTGTTGGCTCGCCCGGTGTGGGCGGAAGTAGGAACGGAGCTTGGCGGCATGATGGGTGTGGAACCAGCGGACGCGCTGCTCGCCATCGACATCGGCAATACGCGCATCGGCCTGGGCGTCTGGGACAGCGACGGCCTGCACGACACGCGCCGCGTTGCCGTGGCCAAACCCGACGACTGGCGCCCCGCCCTGTCCGACGCCTGGAAGTCCATTGACAGCCGCCGTCGCGCCGTCGTCATCGGCAGCGTCAACCCCAAGGGCGCGATGCAGATGCAGGAGCTGGCCGAGGACGTCAGCGGCCTCGCCGTCCTGCGCGTCCGCGACGACCTACCCCTGCCCATGCCCGTCGATATCGAGAACCCCGATGAAGTCGGTGTCGACCGCGTCTGCAGCGCCGCGGCCGCCTACGACCGTATCGGCGGCGCCTGCGCGATCGCCTCCTTTGGCACCGCCATCACGATCGACTGCGTCTCCTCCGACGGCCGCTTTCTCGGCGGCGCCATCCTCCCCGGCTTCGACTTGAGCTATCAGGCCCTGCACACGGGTGCCGCCCAGTTGCCGCGCGTCGCCGTGGCCGCTCCCGCGAGCGCCTTCGGCAAGAACACTCACGACGCCATCATTAACGGCGTCGCCTATGGCGCCGTCGGCGCCCTGCGCGAGATCGTCGAACGCTTCGCCACCGAACTGCACGAGTGGCCCCAACTCGTCATCACCGGCGGCAACGCCCCGCTCGTGGCCGAACTCGCCGATTTCGTCGACTCCGTCGTCCCCGACCTGTGCCTGATGGGCATCGCCCTCGCCCATCGCAAAGCCGCGGGGCAAGTGTGAACGCGGACCGGACCGCCGCCGCGGGGGGGACCTACGCACGCCTGACCAGTCCCGGCCCCGCCGCCATCGCCGTTCTGCGCCTCACCGGCCCCCGCGTCGACGACTTCCTCGCCCGTCATGTGCAAATCCGCTCCGCCGCGCCCGCTGCCTGGCCAGTCGGCACGCTCCGCCGCGCGACCCTCCTCGACGCCCTCGCCCAGCCCCTCGACGACATCCTCGTCACGGTCCTCGCGGCCGAGCCGAATTGGGATGTCCAGCTCCACCTCCACGGCAACCCCTGGCTCGTGCGCCGCTGCGAAACCGCGCTCGTGGAGTTCGGCTACTCGCCCGCCGGCGTCGACGCTCCCCCGCCCTGGCCCGCCGACGACCTCATCGACGCTGAAGCCACCGCCCTGCTGCCGCGCGTCCTCACGCTGCGCGGCGCTCAGTGGGTCCTGCACCAGGCCGCCTTGCTCCGCGCGACCATCCACAGCCTCTTGCACGACCCGGACCTGTCGCGCGTGCGTTCCGCCTGCCAGGCCATCGCCGCGCGACGCCATCGTACCGACTGGTTCACCTGCCCCGCGCGCGTCGTCCTCATCGGTCCGACCAACGCTGGCAAAAGCACCCTCGCCAACGCCCTCGCTGATCACGCCGCCAGCGTGGTCTCCCCACAGCCCGGTACCACCCGCGATTGGGTGGAGATCCCCGGCGAAGCTGACGGCCATCCGGTTGTCTGGATCGACACTGCCGGTGTGCGCCCCAGCCACGATCCTCTGGAAAAACTGGGCATCGCACGCACGCGCGAGCTCCTCCGTTCGGCCAACGCCCTTGTGGTCGTCCTCGACCGTTCCGGCGGCGAGCCTCCGGCCCTGGCCGCGTTCCTGTCGGCCCATGCGGACCTGACCCCAGCCTGCGTTGCGCTGAACAAGCTAGACCAATCGCCCGGCCAGGCATCGGACGCCACGGCGGTGTACGCTGCCCTACCCCCCGCTTGGCGAGCTCGCAGCGTCCCCATTTCCGCCCTGCAGCACGTCGGCCTCCCTGCGCTGACCGCCCAACTGATCGCGGGCATCGGCCGCGGTAGCGATCAACTGCTGGATCCGTGCGCGTTCACGGACATGCTCACCTCTGCGCTGGCGTGCGCCGCGCAAGAACGAGACGTTAACTCAATTCGAGCAAAACTGTTACAACTTGCGTCACACCGGGAATGCGCTGCGCCTTGATCCTTCCCCAGCTTGCGAACGGAAGCCCGCCGCCGATAGCATATCTCGTCGGGTCGGCGGCTTCGGCCACGCTGCATGACTTGGAATTCCCAAGGGTCGATTCAGGAGCGGATGTTGATCGTTCTTGCCGGGCTGGTCCTGTTGGGGCTGACCCTTTATGTATCCACATTGGCGTACACGCTGCCGGTACACTCGCGTTCGCGCCTCGCCGACGCCCTCTCCGACAGCAGCCGCGAACGCTGGCTTGACTGGCTCGATGAGCACGCCTGGGAGGTTCACAAGCTCACCGGCACCGTCCGCATCGCGCTCTCCCTCGCCACCCTCCTCGTCGTCTGGCTGTGGCAGACCCACGACTTCGGCCAGCCCGTCAGCATCGTCACCGCGACGAGCGCAGGCCTGATAACCTTCCTGCTTTTGGCCGTGTTCTCGGTTGCCGTCCCCCATGCGCTCTCGCTCCACGGCGGCGAGGCCGTCCTCGCCCGTAGCCTCCACCTGCTTTACGCCCTCTACGTGGTCCTCTGGCCGCTCGGACGCCTGTACGCCACGGTCGAATTCATCGTCCGCCGCTTGCTCGGCAAATCCGAGGCCACCGACGAGGAGGAGTCGGAGCGCGCCGAGCAGGAAATCCTCGACGCCGTCTCCGAAGGCGAGGCCTATGGCGCCGTCGACGAAGAACAGAAGGAGATGATCGAGTCCGTGGTCGAGTTCGGCGAGACCCCCGTCAACGCGATCATGACGCCACGCACCGACATCAACGCGGTACCGGTCAGCGCCACCTTCGACGAGGTCCGCACCGCCATCATCGCGAAGGGTCACTCCCGTATCCCCGTCTTCGAAGGCACGATCGACCACATCATCGGCGTGCTGTATGCCAAGGATCTTCTGCGCCTGGACCGCCAGGAGGGTTTCGAGGCGCGGCGCGTGATGCGCAAAGCGCCCTACGTACCGGAAACCAAGACCCTCGACGAACTGCTCGAGGAGTTCCGCACCACGAAGGTGCAAATCGCCATCGTCCTCGACGAATACGGCGGCACAGCCGGTCTGGTCACGATCGAAGACATTCTCGAGGAGATCGTCGGCGAGATCGACGACGAATACGACCAGCGCCCGCCGCCCGCGATGAATCGCCTCGACCCCGATACGCTCGAGGTCGACGCGCGCGTGCACGTCAGCGAAATCAACGAAGAATTGGGAATCGAGCTGCCCGAGGAAGAGGACTACGAGACGGTCGGCGGCTTCGTCTTCGCCACGCTCGGCAAGATCCCCGCCGCCGGCGAGGAATTCGAGCACCACAACGTCCGCTTTCGTGTCGTCGCCGCCGAACCCCGCCGCATTAACCGCCTGCGCATCCACGTACAGCGCGAAAAGGCCGAGTCCGCCTGACCCGCTCGGTGCCGTCACGCCTACGTACCTGACGTCGCGGCACGTTCCGTGGGCAACGCGCCGGTAGTGAACCCGCTCCAGTCCGCGCTACACGCGCACCTCCGCCTGCTGGTCCTCCGCCGAGGGCTTCTGCCGGGCCGCAAAGAACAGCCCCAGCTCGAACAGCAGCACCATCGGCCCTGACAGCATCAAGTGGCTGAGCACATCCGGCGGCGACAGAATCCCCGCGATGAAGACGATCACCAGGATGACGATCTTGCGATACTTGCGCAGGACTTCCACCGGCAGCAAGCCCGACCGTGCCAGGAACATGACGACCAGGGGCGTCTGGAACGCCAACCCGAAGGCGATCGTCAACACCAGCACAAACGACAGATACTCGCCGATCTTGAAATGGGTGGTCACCAGCCCGTGCTGATCGTCGCGCAGCACCTGGATCGAGTACGTCTTCCCATCCGTCCCACTGATCCTCAGCTTGCCGTCCGGCACGTTCACCCACACCGACCCCGGCGGCGCTGCGGCCGGGTCCTCGTTCAGCAGCGGCACCGTCGCCGCCCCCGCATCGCCCGGTTGACTCGTCGGCCCGCTCACGGCCGGTGTGCGCAGCAGCACCCGCTCCAACGCCGTCGGCTTCGCGTCCGGCAGCGGCAGCCAGTTGCTGAACCCCACCAGGAAGTTCAGGCTGACCACCAGCACAAACACGTACATGAACACCACGCCGACGATGAACAGCCCCACGCTGACCGGCACCAGCTTGCGCACCCACGCCTTCTCGCGCGGGTACAGCCCGGCCGCCACAAAGCTCCAGAGCTGGTAGATCACATACGGGGCCGCAATGATCAGCCCGAAGATCAGCACGACCTTGATGTAGACGAGAATGTTCTCGACCGGGCTTGTCGCCAGAAAGCTGTCCGGCTGCCCCCGGGCCCGCAGCACCAGGATCACCGGCCGGGCAATGAGTTCCAGCAGATAGCGTGCGGGGTAGATGCACGCCACGCACGCCAGCACGAGCGCGATCAGCGCCCGCGCCAGACACCCGCGCAGCTCCTCCAGATGCTCGCCAATCGTCATGCGAACGTCGTCGGGATTCTGGCTGTGTCGCCGACCGAAAACCATGCGGCAGATGATAACGGCCCGCCCCCCGGCCCGGAACGCCGCCGCGCCCCGCTTCCACTCGCGATCTGCGATTCTGCACGCGCCATTCCCCCCGTTCCCGGTCCACGTCCCCCCCGGCCTCCGTCTTCACGGCGTCTTCGGCGGCCGCGGCCAGAACACCAGGTCGTTCGTCTCCGCCTTGCGGTCGTGCACGCCTGCGTCATCCGTTCCGTTCGCCCCCACCGAATACAGCACAAAGTCGCTACCGTTCCGCTGATACACGAACGGCCCACCGGTGAACGGGTCGACCGCGTACTCCGACCCACCCAGCTCCGTCAACGACTCCGGGTACTGCCCGTTGAGCTGTCGGTAGGCGTTCAGCGTCGTGACCAGCGTCGTCGCTCGCCGGTACGCCTCCCCGCGCGTCCGAATCAACTCGTAACGCGTCAGGGAGGGTGTCAGGATGCGCAGAAACGGGTTGCTCGACTCGCTGGTCATGAGCGTCTCAAGCTGCTTCATGGGCGGCACCGCCTGCGTGTACGGCAGCGACATCGCCGCCGTCAGGGCATCGTAGTAAGCGTTGCCGACCGCCACCGTCTTCTCGAAACCCTCATTCTTCAGAGCTGCGATCGCCCCCTCCGTGATCGTCGATTGCTCCGGCCCCGGAGATACCATCTTGAGAAACTCCGCGGCTTTCACCTCATTGAACAAGACCTGCCCCGCCCGCGGGCTGTACTCCCAGAGCTGCTGCGCCGCATCCATGTACATCGCCCGCTCACCCTGGATCGTCTCCGTGGCCGGACGCAGAGGACGACACGCCGCCTGGGCTTCTTCCGCGAGCGCAACATAGTCCACGTTGCCCGCCGCCGGATCCGCCTGCAGGTCCAGCAGGGCGTCCGCCGCATGCACCTCCATGGCCACCCCCACCAGGTTCTCGATCAGCGTCATGCCGCCACCCACGTGCGCCGCCGCCGATAACGCGTCCAGGTACCGTCCCGCCGCAGCCTCGGGCTGGCCCTCGAGCGCCAGTCGCCGGCCATCCAGCACGGATGTCTTGGCGAGCTGACGGTAGCTGGCCAGTTCCGGCAGCAGCACGCCGATCAGGGTGCCATCCGTGCTCGTGCGATTCCAGCCCAGGGCAGGCATCAGCGCGGCCGTTCGAAACGTGTCCAGCGCCGACGCGTTGGCCGCCAGCCACGCCGCAACTTCGGGTGCAGCCAGCGCCTCCGGGTCGCCGCGCTCGGCCGCCTGCAGCAAGTCCTCGCTTCCCGACCAGCGGACGAACTGCGCAGCCGCCGCGGCATAGACCGGGCCGGCGTCCGGCCCGTTCACCTGCCCGAATCCGTTCAGCCACGCCACATAGTCAACCGCCTGCCGCGGGTCCGGTGGCGGCACGACCACCGCGCCCGCCTCCGGCGCGGCAGCGGCAAGCGCGGTCGCGATCGCTGCGGCATCCGGGGGCAGGACTCCGGCGGCAGCGGCGTCAACCGGCGACGCGTCCGCGGGCCCGCGGTCGGATGGAAGCGACTCCGCAGACATCGGGGCCCCGGCGGGCGGCGCCACTTCCGGACCGTCGGACACTGGACTCTCCGGAGGCATCTCACCAATCACCTCCGGGGACTCCTCCGTCAGCGGTGCCGACGGCGACGCACCCGGCGGTATCGCGACGTCTGTCGGCGCCTCAGCCGGACCATCGCCCGTCGGTGGCACCGGCTCGGGGGGCACGCGCGGCGGTACCGTGGCATCCGGACGCGCCGGTTGCCGCTCTGCGGGTGGGGACGACGGTGCGGTCGTGGGCGCCTCCGGACCGCCGTCGTGCTGCTCCCGCCGTTCCTTCTGCGCATCCCGCTCGCGCGGTCCCGACGGTGCCGTCGTGGCAGCGCTGTTTGGATCGGTCGGCCGTGAAGTGGGCGCCAGTTGCTCGGCGATCGCCCCGGCCTGCGCTTGCTCTTGTGGCGACAGCGTACTGAGCTGCGCGATGCGATCCCCGACCACACGCTCGGTCTCGCCCGTGTCGTGATCCAGCAGCGCCCCCAGCACCTCCGCCGGCACGCCCGCCAGCGCCGCGTCCTTCTGCTTCCCCGCCCGCACCACCTCCAGCGTCCGTAGATCGATCCGCACCTCCAGCCCTGTCTCGCTCCGCACCACGAACTGGGCCTTGTCCTCGAACCGCATCTGTGGCTTGCGCAGCCAGTTCAGGCTCCGCCGTTCCACTTCGACCTTGCTCCAGGCGGCCTTCGGCAGTAAGTCCGTCAGCCGAAAATGCCGCAGCAGCTCGCCGTCGGCCCCGTAGATCACCAGCGCGTGCCGCGCTCCGCCGCGGCGATACTCGTCGAGCGTGATCAGGAAACGACCGTCATCGCGCAGGCACGCGTACCCCGGCGCTACATCGTTCACCAGCGCCCGCTTCCACCGCTCACGCTCGCGGGCATTCGGGTCGGCCTGCTCGACCAGCGTGGCTTGGCAGCTTCGCCCCCCGCGCCCCGCACGCCCCGGCTCAACCCGCACCAAGAAACGCCCGTTCTCTGACTTCGCCTCGCGCAGCGGGCGCGGCGCTTCTCCGGCCGGCGCCACCGCGGCCACGAAGAGGAGGATTCCGCACGTCGGCAACTTCCAGGGACGCATATGTACTACCTCACCCCCACCGCCGCGCGCCATTCTAAGCCCGTCGTCGGACCGGTAACAGGCTGCGCAAACCGCCGCGCGCGCCGGGACGCCACCGGCACGCCGGCCCCCACCTACCGCGCGGCCACAACCGGAATCGGTGGACCGTAGCGCTCCACAAAGCGCACCGCCCGCCACACTCTCCGCGCGACCGCCACAACCAGCATCACCGGCACCGCTAACGCAAACAGCACCGCCGCTGCCGATGCCGCCAGACCAGCCACCTGCGCGGCCCGCCCGAACTGCTCCACCGCGCGCGCGGCGCCCCGCCACTGCGCGACCAGGGCGGCGTCCGCCGTGGCACCGGCCGACTGTCCCAGCACGCGGTCCGCGCGCTGGGCCACCACGTATTCCGCCGCCGCGACGACGCCGGCCACGCACGCCAGCACAATGGCGACCCCGCCCAACCACGGGAGCCAGCGCGGCAACGGGAGGGCCCCCGTCCAGACCGACTTCTCCCTGGCCATCGCCGCGGTCGCCGTACCCGACTGAGCTGTGCCGTCCGCCTCGTCACTGCTGATCCGCGCACACATCACGCTACCCTCGTTTGCCGCGTTACGGTCTCAATCTCAGCCGCACCTCGAACCACAGCACAAACGCGGCCCGCGCCGCTCCGGGAGCGCCCACCTGTGCCCACGGCAGTGCACCGCGCCCGGCCACGGCGCTTCAGTTCTGAACGACCGAACCTGCCTCGGCCGCGGGAACGTCGTCTTGCGGCGCAGCGTTCGGATCATCCGGCGGCGCCACGCCATCATCAGGAGACGGCCCGGGCGCCGCGGTCGCCTCATTGGGTTCAATCATGACCGGCGCTGGCGCGGTGTCCGCCGCCAGCGCCGTGTCGTCCGAAACGTGCGGACGTTCCCGCTTCAGTTGCTCGAGCCGCGCGGCAATCTCCGCGGCACCGTCGGCGCCGTCGTCCGCCAGCAACACGGCCTGCACCGCACGCGGTACGCCTTCCAGCGCCGCGCCCCCATTCTGCCCAGGCCGCACGATTTCCAGGGTGCGCAGGTCCACGCGCACTTCGGCCCCGAGCCCGGACTGCACGACAAACTGGTTGGCCGCTTCGTCGAACACCAGCCGCGGTTTGTCCAGCCAGGCCACGCGGTGCGCCTGCGCCCGGACCCGGTGCAGCGTGCTCTTGGACAGCAGGTCGGTCAGACGGAAGTGGCGCAGCAACTCCCCGTTGCCGCCGTAGATCACGAGTGCGTGCCGAGCCCCACCACGTCCGTATTCGTCCAGCGTCACGACGTAGCGCCCATCATTGCGCACGCACGCATACGCCGGGGCCGTGTCGTTGACCAGCGCACGCTGCCAGCAACGCCGCGCCAGCGCGTTCGGCCCAGACTGCTCGCACAGCGTCGCCCGACAGCTCCGCCCGCCTCGCCCCGTGCTCCCCGCCTCAACCTGCAGGACGAATCGCCCGTTCTCGGATTTCGCCTCCCGCAGCGGACGAGCCTTCTCGTCTGCCTGTAGGGGGAGTGCCAAGACGGCCGTAACGCCCACCAGCAGTCCGAGCCCGAGGCGCATATCCTTCGTCCTCATACCCCCCCACCATTCACCATGGCCTTACGCAAACCCGGCGTGGTAAGATCACTGCTGCGCAAAAAAAGGTCTTGGGAGACCCTCCGTGCCCGCAGAACGATGGCTGATCACCGGTGCCGCCGGCCAGCTTGGCGCCCATCTCGTCCGGCAACTTGCTGACCGCGACTCCGGCGATCCCCCACCCGTTCTGGCCTGTTACAGCCCCCGCACCGCCACGGACGCCGGTTCCGTAGCGATCGCGGGCGGCCTAGCAGACATCCCTCCGCCCACCCGCCAGATTGCCCACCTCGACTTCGCCGACTTCGATGCCCTTTGGCGAGCCGTGAGGTCCTTCCGTCCTACGTTCCTCATTCACGCCGCCGCGATGAGCGCCGTCGGGGACTGCTTCGCCCGCCCGCTCGACGCCGACCGCATCAACACGCAGGCCACCGCCATCCTCGCGGCCGCCGCCGACGCCTGCGGCGCCCACCTCGTCTACACGTCGACCGACATGGTCTTCGACGGCACGAGCGCCCCCTACCGCGAGAGTGACCCACCCCGTCCGCTCAGTCGCTACGGCTGGACCAAGGCCGCCGCCGAGACCGTCCTGGCCGCCCACCCGCGCGCCCTCGTCGTCCGCATCCCCCTCATGTACGGCCTGCCCGCGCGGCCACGCACGACGACCTTCCTCAGTCAGCTCGCGGCCCTCCATGCCGGCCAGCCGCTGCGGCTGTTCACGGACGAATTCCGCACTCCGCTGTGGCTCGCCGACGCGGCCCGCGCTCTCATCGGCCTGGCAAGGAGCGGGCACACCGGCCTGCTGCACGTGACCGGCCCCGAGCGCCTCTCACGCTTCGATCTCATTGCCCGCTGCGCCGCTCTGCTCGGACTGTCGCCGGCCAACCTGGTTCCAATTTCGCGGCTGTCCATCCCCAGCGCGGAGCCTCGGCCGGCCGACCTGTCGCTGGACGGCAGCCTCTTCCTGCGCGAATTCCCCACCCTCGCCCCCGGCCCGCTACGGCTGGCGGCGCTGGTCTAGCCCCGTTTTCGCAGGATCCTGCCGCGTCACGCGCCGCCACCAACCGTGGAAGTCCGCCAGCCGATCGCGCTCCGCTAGCCGGTCCGCGTGGGCCGCACGCCACGCAGCGGTCTCGTGGGCCAGGGCCGCCGGGGTGAATTCCGGGCTGAAGCGCAGCCACTGTGCCGGACGGTCCTGCGTGCACACGTAGAAATAGTAACCCGGTGTGTCGAGCGGCTCGTGGAACGTGAATTTGAGCTGCAGCACGCCGTCGTCCTGCATCGCCACAATCGTCGTGTCGAACAGCGTACCGCGATACACGTCGCCGGCGTGGAACGGCATCGGCCCCGCCGTCATGCGCAGAAAGAGCCGCTCGGCTTGCGTTGCGAAGTAGCCGGGCGCTTCCGTCGTCACCAGCAGCTCATGCTCGTTGAGTCGCGCCACCTGACACGGTCGCTCCATCCGCAACCCCTCGGGAGCCACGGTCAGCATGTGGCCCGTCAGGTCGCGCGGTCCCCAGGTCTCTTGCAGCGCGAAGATCGTGAACGTGTTCGTCAGCGGCAGATTGACGAAGAACAGGTGACTGCCCGGTGGGGGCGGCGGCTGCGTCGTGTCGAGAATGTCCGCGTAGATCAGTTGCTCGGCGCGAAAGGCCGCCCGCCAGAGCAGGCGGTGCCCGGTGAACATCAGCACCAACAACAGAAGATTGCCCGCCACCAGCACCTTCTGCCAGCGCCGCGGAACGCCGCACAGAAACGCGCTCGTTGCCACCGCGTAGCCGACGAAGGGCAGATACGCGAAATGCGGCATGGTCGAAACTGCGAGCGTCGGCGCCAGCCCCGCCACCATCCACACGGGCCAGAACCACCGCCCCGGCACGCGCCGCGCAAAGCGCGCGTACAGCGCGATGATCAGCAGCGCCAGACCCAGCATGATGCCGTGCCCAACCAGCATCCGCGCAGTCCAGTTGTCGGCCGGATTCGCCAGCGCAAAATACGGCAGGTGCATGAGCAACGCGAACACCAGTTGCAGCAGCTTGCTACCAAGCCACAACGGGTATCCCAGACCGCGCGGCGTCTCCAGATAGCCGGCCGGAAAGGCCCCCGTCGGGAAGATGCACAGCCGCCAGCCCACGTACGCGAGGGCCAGCGCGCCGAGCAGCACGTACACTCCGCGCCGCCGCCACGCGTGCCGCCACCCGCCGAAGCAGGCGTCCAGCGCCACCGCCAACCCCGGGAACATGATGGCCGTCTCGCGGCTGAAGACCGACAAAGCCCACAGCACGATCGCGGCGATCACCCACCGGACCTGTAGCGCCCGTGGCTGCCGCTGCGCATCAAAGGATGCCGCCGCATACGCGCTCGTCGCCGCCACCAGGAAAAGGGCCCCCAGGATGGCGTTGCGTGCCGCAGTCCAGCTCACCGCAAATACGCCGTTGGGATTCAGCGCGAAGACGAGCCCCGCCACGAGCGCCCAACCCGCCGAGCCCAGCCCCCAGCGCGCCAGCCGATACACGAGCACCGTCGCCAGCGCGTGCCAAGCCAGCCCGAACGCGTCAATGACGACCCCATTCCCCCGCGCCAGCAGGTACTCGCATTTCAGCACCAGCATGAACACTGGCCGCGGATACCGGCACTGCGTCGGATGGGCCTGCCACCAGTAAGACATCGTGTGATCGGGGAAGTCAAACGTCGTCGCTTCCACCAGATCGTGCCAACTCCACCCGCACTTGCTGATGTTCGCCCGGTGTAGGTAGTCGTCGAAGTTCACCCCGTCGGACAGAGCCCCCCAATGCGCGCCGGCCGCCACGACCGCCAGGATCAGGGGATAGAACCACGTCCCGCGCGCGCGATCCGGCGCCACCCCGTCCTTGCTGCCAGTCTGCCAGGTATCCGTGCCCATTGGTTTCGCAGCGGGGCATCATATGTTCCCCCTACCCCTCCGACAATCGCCGCTTGTCCTCCGCTACAATGCCGCCACAGGACTCGCCTGCGGAGACCCGACGATGCCCGCTGCCATCCCCGAAATCTGCGACTTCGACTGCCCCTTCGCCGACTTCGCGCCCGCGGACATGGCCGGTATCTGCCGCACCATGTCCGCCGTGTGGTGCCGTAAGCTCAAAGAGCTCGTCAACAAGAACGCCCCCTGCACGTGGCGTCAACGCCAACAGACGCGCCCCGCCAAGACCCGCTCCGCCACAACGCGTCCCCCCACCAGACGCCCCGCGCAGAAGCGTACGCGTCGCACGTAGAGTCAGGCCTCCGCCTGCCCCGAGTGCATACGAGGCGCGCCTGACGTGGGGGACCGACCTCCGGTCGGTCTCCGTCCGCACGTAGTATCCAGTCCCCCGGTAGCCGACGTACGCAGCGGAAGCGACACCTCGGATACTGCACCTCCCCCCACCCCCACGCCGCGCGTATACTGCCCACCGACTGCATCGCGCCCAAGGAGACCCGCGTGCCCGCCGCCGACCTGCAGACCTTCGTGACCGAGCTGGAACAGCACGGCTGGCTGAAGCGTATCCGCGTCGAGGTCGATTCCGTCCTCGAAATCACCGAGATCGCCGACCGCGTCATGAAGGCGGGCGGTCCCGCCCTGCTCTTCGAACGCGTCAAAGGCTCATCCTACCCGCTCCTCATCAACACCTTCGGCACGCGCGAGCGCATGTGCCTGGCGTTCGACGCCCCGGACTTCGACGCCGTCGCGGCCCGCATCAAGACCCTCCTGAAGCCGGAAATACCCACGACCCTGATGCAGAAGCTGCGGAAGCTCCCCGAACTCGCCCAACTCGGCAGCCTGCCGCCGAAGATCGTCAAACGCGGCCTCTGCCAGGAGGTCGTACACGTCGACGACGCTGACCTCTTCACCCTCCCCGTCCTCAAGTGCTGGCCCTTCGACGGCGAGCCCGACCGTCCCGGCTACGTCCTCAAACCCGAGGTCGGCCGCAGCGCCGCCGCGACGGCCGCGGACGTGGGTTCCACATCCGAGACCGCCGGTGCGCCGACTCCCCCCTCCCCCACAGCAGGGGCAGGGGGAGTGACAAACGCAACTCCCCTCCCTCCTAGGGAGGGGGCAGGGGGAGGGTCCAAGGTCCCCGGCCGCTACATCACCCTCGGCGCCATCTTCACCAAGCACCCCGAGACCGGCGATCGCAACGTCGGCATGTACCGCGTCCAACTCTTCGAACCGCGCCTGGCCGCCATGCACTGGCACATGCACCACGACGGCGCTCGCCACTTCCGCGCGTACAGAGAGCGCGGCGAACGCATGCCCATCGCCATCGCCCTCGGCGGACCGGCCATCCTCCCCTACGCGGCGACCTGCCCCCTGCCGCCCGGTATCGACGAATGCCTCTTCGCCGGCTTCCTGCAGGGCCGCGCGCTCGAGCTGTGCCCCTGCGTCACGCAGCCCACCCTCGAAGTCCCCGCCACCGCCGAGTTCGTCATCGAGGGCTACATCGACCCGGCCGAGGCCCCCATCTACGAAGGCCCCTTCGGCGATCACACCGGCTTCTACTCGCTGCCGGATTGGTTCCCGCGCTTGCACGTGACCGCGATCACGCACCGCCGCAGCCCGCTCTACCCCGCGACGATCGTCGGCCTGCCGCCGATGGAGGACTACTGGCTCGGCAAAGCGACCGAACGCGTGTTCCTGCCGATGCTGCAGATGATCGTCCCCGACGTCCTCGACTACAGCCTGCCGATGTTCGGCTGCTTCCACAACTGCGCGTTCATCAAGATCCGCAAGGAATACCCGTACCAGGCCCGCCGCGTCATGCACGCCATCTGGGGCGCCGGGCAAATGTCCCTCACCAAGATCATCGTCGTGGTCGACGAGCACGTCGACGTCCACAACCCCGACGACGTGCTCTTCCACCTCTGCGCGAACATCGACCCGCAACGCGACATCGAGTTCGCACACGGGCCGCTCGACATCCTCGACCACGCCGCCCCCTTCTGCGGCACCGGCAGCAAGATGGGCATCGACGCCACCCGCAAAATCGCCGGCGAGGGCACCGTCCGCCCCTGGCCCGCCGAACTCACCATGTCACCCGAGATCAAAGACCTCGTCACCCGCCGCTGGACCGAGTACGGCCTGTAGCCGCCGCCCTCCGTATGTCCCCGCAGCATCCGTAGCGTCGGCCCCCCGCGGCCGACGTTGAATGCGACGCGGCGCGCTGACCACCGCAGCTAGTCCGCCACCCGATACTCCCAAATCTCCGCATCCCGCCCCTCGCGCGGCGGCACGGCCACGTAGATCATCCGCCGCGCCGGCACGAACAGCCCCACCCGCACGTGCGGCGCCGTCCGCGTCTGCGCTACCAGCTTCAGCTCTCCGTTCGCCCCCACGGAGAACACATCGAGCGCGCCGGTTTCATCCACCGGCAACGTCGCTCCCGGCGGCGGCTCCTGCAGGTCCGGCCGGAACCCGCCGCCGATCACGATCACGCGTCCCGTCTTGGAGTCATAGAACAAGTCGTCCGAATCGTCCGTACACTCGATCTCCGCCGCGATCTCGTTCTTGCGCGTGTCGATCTCGATCAGCCGCGCCGGCCGGCGGCAGGCGATGAACAGTCGCTCGTGCTCCGCATCGAACGACATCGGGAAATTCCGCGCCCGGTCCTTCAGGAGGATTTCCTTCTGCACGTCTCCCGTCTGCCGATTCACCACCGCCAGCACGCCGTCCTTCGTTGCCCGCACGCCCTCCGGCAGATTCGCGAACAGCCGCGTACCCTTCAGGTCGAGCTGGAACGACTCCGGCCGGCTCTTGAACGGGATTTCGCGCACCTTCTCCCACGTGTGCGGGTTGAAGGCCGCGATCGCGCCGCCCGAGGTACTGCCGTACGTCACGTAGATCGTGTCGGCCGGCGCGTCGTAGCGCACGTTGTCCGCCCCGCGTCCCAGCGCGATGACCTTCTTCGCTTCGAGCGTGCGTACGTCATAGACGCAGATGTTCCCGCCGCCGCAGGCCACGACGGCACAGCCGACCGACGTCGCCACCGCGATCCCCTGCGGATGCTCCAGCCCCCCGATGCTCTTGATCCGCGCGCCCTTCTCCAGATCGAGCACTTCGAGCGTGTTGTTCTCGAGCGCCGCCACGAACAGCCGCTGGGTCGTGGCGTCGTACGCGAAGTGATCGAGTCGGCCCGGCACGCCGACGTCCTTACGCGGCGCCCCCACGCCCGGCAGCGCGATCTTTCGCGCCAGTACCGGTGCCGGCGCCGCACAACCCGCCAACAGCCCCAACATCACGACCGCGCCAACTGCCACCCTGGTCATATCCAGCTCCTATCTGTGATTCCGGTTCATCGGCGGGCACCGACCGCGCGCACTCACTCCGGCCCCCGTAGTGTACTTACGCAGAGCCCCATGCACCCCGCACCCGCGCCGCACTTTTTTGCGATTGCACGCGGCGCCTCAGCGAGTATCCTGTCGCCATCACGCCGCCGCGCGGCGGCGTATGGCCGACGTCGGCCGCAATCCAGCGCTCTAAACAACGGGGTTGCCCATGCTGTTCAACGCCCCCTACGCTCGCACGTCGCGTCGCATGAGGCGCGCGCCGCGCGCCTTCACGCTCATCGAGTTGCTCGTCGTCGTCGCGATCATCGCCCTGCTGCTTTCGATCTTGCTGCCCTCGATGGGCGGCGCGCGCGAGGCCGCCCGCGCGTCGGTTTGCGCGTCCAACATGCGCCAGCTCGCCATCGCCGCGAATACCTACGCCAACGACCATCAGGACTGGCTCAATCCGCTGGAAGACTACTACTATGCTCCGGACGGCACGAAGGGCCCCGAACTCACCTTCCGCTATTTCCTCTTCCCGTACGTCTCTAGTATGCCGCAGACCTTCGACTGCCCCTCCGACCGCAAGTACCGCTACGCGGACGGCTTCTCGCAGGCCGACGAAGCCCGCGCACGCAGCCTCGGCGAGTCTCCGACCGACCCCGACCTCTGGAGCCGCATGTACGGCATCGTCCACACGCTCGAACGCTGGAACTCTGGAGGTATCGGCATCGCCGGCGTGCACTGGTTCCGCAAGAACCCGCCCGACCTCGCCACGCGTCCCAAAGCCCTGGCCTTCGGTCGCCCTACCGAACGCGGCGACTATCGCGAAGGCCTCAAGAAGATGACCGACATCCAGGCCCCCGGCCGCCTCATCTGGTTCGGCGACGGCGCCGGCGATGACACGCTCAGCACCTGGGGCAGCGATAACGGCTGGTGGATCAAGTCGCAGGCCGCGGGCTACACCCAGGGTGAACCCGGCTTCAACCGCCTCCAGCAGCACGACTACGGCTGCGAGCGCCACAGCCGCAAAGCCAACTACGCCTTCGCCGACGGCCACGTGAACAAGTTGCACGCCAACGACATCCCCTGCGCCCCCGGCATGTGCTGGTGGTCCACGCGTCCCGACGTGCATCCCTTGACCGCGACCGCCCGCTGACGCTCGCACCGACGGAAGTACCCATGAACCCGCGCACCAAGACGATCCTGAAATCCTCCACCGCCGGCGCCCTCCTGCTGGCCGCCATCGTCTTCGCCGTCCCGCGTTTTCGCCAGGCCACCAGCGTCGGCGAGGAAGGCTTGAAGACCTGGTTCTACGACCAAAGCGAGCAGAAGCTCTACACCGTCACGCGCGACACCATTCCGCCGGACGCCGGCACCGGCGGCGCCAAGAATGACGGCGTCCGCGCCCTCGTCGTCGCCGGCCAGACCGAAACCGCTCAACCCGACCGCCGCCGCATCGCCTACCTCGAAACCTATTCGCCCGAACTGCACGACCTGCTCCTCCAGGTGCGCCAGGCCCGCGCCGCCGGCCGCGACTGCCCCGAGGGCAAGCGCCTCGGCAACGGCGAATACGTCGAACAGAACACGCTCGTCCGCCGCCCGACCGACGCCGAATGGCACCCCATCGCCAGCCCCGCCGGCCAGCAGATCATCGCCGAATGGCGCTCCTGGCACGGCACCGACGGCTCCGCCATGGTGATCTGCACCCCCTGAGGCGGTGGTATTCGCCCACCCAATCGCTGTTCAGCCTCGCTCCGTGCCGCATCGGCTGTCCAGCACGAACGGACCTCGACCTACTCTGTCTTCGCCCCGCATTCCGGGCACCGCTGCTCGGTCAAACCGATCAGCAGATACCCGCACTTGGGACATCGCGGCAGTAGGTCCATCCACTGCGTTTGCCGCCAGCGCCGGCGGCCTACCGCCACGCCAAGGTACACGCTTGCCCCGAACATGGCGAGCACCGCTACCCCCGCAAGGGCCTCCGAGAGCAGCGGGTCGGCGATTCGATCGAGTTCGTGGTCACACAAAACGAATAGGCCGCCAAGGACGCCCAATGCGAGCATTCCCACCACAACGCCCTGCGCGACACACGTCAGACGAAGCGCTGGGCTAAAGCCGGCGGACGCGTGGCGCGGCCGAGGGCTCTGCGGCGCCGGCTTTAGCCCAGCCTACCCGCTCAGGGCCATGCCCACGCCGGGCGGGCGAAGACATGGCCGCCGGGACACGGGTACGGAGGGCACGCCAACAGCGGGCCTGCGCACGACGGAGGCAGCGGAGCCGGGTCGAAGGCGGCCATGCCACCCGGTCGGCCTTGGTTCGGCTCACGCGCTGCGCGCTGGTGCGAGCACGGATTCTCGCACCAGCTTCAGCTTTCGCCCAGCTTGCCCGCTTTCGACGTCAGGCACGGAGGCCTGGCGCTACCCATTTCGCCTTTGCGACCTTCGCGTCCTTCCCGGTGAAGAAACGAACACGGCTGCGCGTCCCGCGCGGGGAACGCCAGCGCAGGAGCTAGTCTGCCAAGACCACCGGCTCGATGCCGACGAACTCGCACGCCGCGACCAGCGCCGCCCGGTGGTCGCCGATCACGGCGTGAATATGGTTCGCGGCGTACTGGTCGCGCAGCGTCTTCAGCGAGATATCGAACCGCGCGAACGCGTGCGGCCACTCGTAGGTCGTCTCGGCGGCGAGCTGCTCTTCCTTCTTGCGCGGCAGGGCCACGAACGCGCCGGTGAAGATGTGCATGCGGTACTGGCCGCGCCGCCGCACGATTCGCCCGAACGTCACCTTATCCGCAGGGGCCGCGTAGAACTGCACGCTGCCGCCGCCGCCCTTGAAGTAGAACTCCGACGCCGGCCGAATGTGGCATTCCTTCCAGTTCCTGCGGTAGTCCTTGCTGCGCTTCGCGAACCACGGCGCGTGCTGCCCGCTGTTGACCAGGTCGTACAGCCCGAGCTTCTCGTGGTAGTGCCGCAGATCGGCGAAGAGGGCCGGCGTACCCGTCAGGTGGTGCATGAGCTGCATCGTCAGCGCTGCGTTCGTGTCGCACTCCGTCGCGCAGATGAGGGGCTTCTTGTTGTCCTCCTCCCAGTCGGCCGTGTCGTTGAGCAGCGCTTCCTGCACGTCCGCGATGCACAGCTCGGGCCATTCGGTCATGTCGAGCTGCCCGGTCAGCCCGCAGAAATCAATACCTTCCTGCTTGCAGAAATCCTTCATCGCCAGGTACATCCGCACCTGGCGCGCCAGCGTGCCGTCCAGCCCCGGCGTGAGCTTCTTCTTGTCCCAGTGAATCGCCGCGCAGTGCTTCTCCAGCCACTTGAGCCCGGTGGCGACACGCTCCGTTGCGATCTTCTGCGCCATCTGCCACAGATGGAGCTGCCCGCGGTGATAGACGTGCACCCCGAACTGCTCCATCCACTGCGAGGGATCGACGTGCCCCGTGTACATCCCCATCGACGGGCCATCAAACTGCCCATACCGCTGCCCATGCAGCATGGCCGCCGCCCGCTCGCCGCGCGCCCGCTCGTCCGGATCGTGCAGCCGCAGGTACGCCTCGACGTCCTTTTGCACCTCCGGCTTGCGAATGTCGCCCAGCACCCGCCCGAACGGCAGACCGATCTCCTCCAGCGTCCCCGCCGAAGCGAAGAACGCCACCCACCCGGGATGCGACGGCAGAATGTTCCCGATCAGCAGGATCGGCACTTCGGGGATCAGGTTCGCCACCTGCGCCGTCAGGTCGGGGAACGACCACACGCAGTAATTGAACACCACGACGTCGGGGTACGCCCGGGCAATCCGCTCGGCCTCGGTCTTGGCGGTCTCCCAGTTCCAGATGATCTTCTTGGCGGCCACCACGTCGTGCTTCTTCTGCTTGAAGTACGCCACGAGCCGCTCCTGGAACATCCGGCAGTCCTTTTCGGTCTGCTTCGCCACGCGCGCCCGCCCGTCGGTGAAGGTGACAATCCCGATCTTCATAGGCTCACTCCGCTCAATTCGAGGTCCGTGTACGACGCTCCCGAGGCCGTAACGAGGTATTAACGCGCTGCGGCAACGATTCCGCAAGCCGCACCACCAAATCCGCCGTTGAAAGATACGGCACGGCGCGCACAATGCGCACTGGAGCGCCCGCGGCGGGCCCCTAGAATCCAATGGGCCCGGGACGTGACGTGGGGTGCGTCGCCGAGTTGGGCGTGGAGAATACCCGTGGCTGCCCGCAAGAATCGTCCGGTCCTGTTTGAGTTGGCCTCACGCGAGTCACGGTCGCGCCCGGCGCCGGCCCCCGGTTCGCCCCCCGGCCTGGCATCCCCGACGCCACCCGGCACGACTCCGCCTTCCGCCGCCGGGACGCCGCCATCGTCTCCGCCGGGACTCCCGACGACTCCCGGACCGACGCCAAGCCCGCGCACCGAGGCGGCCCCGTTCCTCCGTAAGCCGCAATCACCCTGGAGCATGTTCGCGCGCCATGCGGGCGGACGCTTCTATCGCACGCTCGGCTGGCCGCACTTGGTGATCGGCGCCGGGGCGCTCATCGTCCTCGTCGTCGTGATCTCGGTCGTCGGCCGGGGCGCGCGCAGCGACGATCCCAACCAGGGTCTGCCGCTCGGCACCACGGACAAGGCCCGTGCCCCCGCCGTGGACGCGCCACGCGGCACGCCGCCCGCGGCGCATCGCAGCACAACTGGCGGGCGGCAGCCGACGCCGTTACCGCCGCCCCCACCGCCGACCGGCGAGAACCCGCGCGGCGAGCCCCCCAAGCCCGAACCCAAGGCGCCTCCCAAGGACGACTCCGCCACACCACCTGGGCGGCAGCCGGAGAGGCCGGCCCCACCCGCCGCGGAACCGTTTGAGCTCAAGCCCGGTCAGTCGTACGTCGTCGTCCAACACGTATCGCGCAGCGCCACCGGCCAGGCGGCCGCCCAGCGCATCCGCGAGTTCCTCACCTCACGCGGGGTGAGTTGCGCGGTCCGCCCGGGCGGCGGCGACCTCGAGATCATCGCAACCGAGCCGTTCGCGACCCGGCAAACCAACGTGACGGCCGCCACACAGGAAAAGGCCCGCGCGCAGCAACTGATCGATCAGATCCGGAAGCTGGGGCAGGAGTTCAACATCAGCGGCGGCTATTCCTTCGACAAGTGCTATCTGCGCGAGCCGAAGAAGTGAGTCGCGCTCGCGCCGGCCACGGCAGGAGTCCGGCATGACGCGCTTGGAGAAACTGCGCAAGCTCGCCGACGCCACGCCGGACGATCCCTTCATTCACTACGGCGTGGGCCTCGAGTACGTGAATCTCGAAAAATGGCCCGAGGCGCTGGAGTGCTTCCGCATCGCGCTGCGGCTCGACACCAACTACATCGCCGCCTACTACCAGAAATCGCGCGCCGAGCTCAGACTCGGCCAGCGCGATGCCGCCAAGGACACCTTGACGAAGGGCATTGTCGCCGCCAAGCTCCAGAACCAGAAGCACGCCGCCGACGAAATGCTCAAGACGCTGGAGAGTCTCGGATGAGCCCGTTGCGGCTCGCCATTATCGGCGCCACCGGCCGCATGGGCCGTGTGCTCGTGCGGCTCTGCGCGGGCGACGCTGGCCTGTGCCTGACGGCTGCCGTAACTGCCCCGGGCGATCCGCTGCTGGGCCGCGACGCCGGCGTCATCGCGGGCAGTGAAGCGCTGCAAGTCCCCTTGACCATCGCGGTGACGGCCCCATGCGACGCGGTGATCGAGTTCGCCGCCCCTGCGGCGACCGCCACGTGGGCCACCTGGTGCGCAGCCCACGGCATTCCTCTGGTCAGCGGCACCACGGGTCTCGATGAGACGCAGCAGGCCGCCCTGCATGCGGCGGCCACACGAATCCCCCTGGTCTGGGCTCCCAACATGAGTATCGGCATCAACCTGCTGCTGAGCCTGGTGGCCGACGTGGCTGCACGCCTGGGCCCGGAGTGGGACATCGAGATTGTCGAGACGCATCATCGCGGCAAAGTTGACGCGCCCAGCGGGACAGCCGGCGCCCTGTTGCAGGCTGCCGCGGGGGCCCGCCAGCAGGACGCGCGGCACGTGGCCATCCACGGGCGGCAGGGTCAGTGCGGCCCGCGCCGCACCGGCGAGATCGGGATCCACGCCGTGCGCGGTGGCGCCGTCGTCGGTGAGCACCAGGTGCGCTTCTTCTCTGACACCGAAACGGTCCTGCTGGAACACCGCGCATTCTCCCGCGATACGTTTGCCGCGGGCGCACTGCGGGCCGCGCGCTGGGTTCAGGGGCGCGCGGCGGGCCTGTACAGCATGCAAGATGTGCTGGCCGGATGAACCATGCGCGCCGCGCTTTATCGCCCCTCAGCCGATGCGCCTCTCCCGCGTCTGTCGCGCTCGTACCGGCGAAGGTCCCTGAAAAGCATGTCACGCAGCGCTATGACCGCCTTTCTCCAGGACTTGTGGCCGCGGCATAAATAGCACCAAAATAGTGCACTTCAATTGATGACGCGCTGTCCGCGTGCCGACTCCACCAGTGCCGGCGCTGCCGCCGATCGGCGCACAGCACCGGCGAGACCGCAGGAGGTACAGGACATGCTGCAGGAACCTGGCCGGACGAATTTCGGGGATCGCCGTCGGCATCCGCGTGTGCCTTTCGCAGGAGAAGCGGTGTGGGCCGCCAGCGGACGCAAGGGACGCTGTCAGGTCGTCGACCTGTCCTCAGGGGGCGCCGCATTGCTTGTGCCCGCCCGCAGCGCCGCACACCTTGCAGGCCGGATGAGACTTAGGATCGAAATTGCGCCTGGTGTCGAGTGGCGCGTACCGCTCGGCACGCGCGTGGTCCGCCGCTTGCCCACTCCAGAAGGACGCTGCTTGGTCGGACTCGAGTTTCCACCCGATCGCTGGTGCCGATAGACGCGGCCGTGTACCGCGTGACAAGTCGCGCCGGTAGGCCGCGCATCGCGGTCACGGGCCGCACACATCAATCCTGAAACACTGCCCGGCGGCGGCCCAGCGGGGATCGGGTCGCCCGTTAACCAGTTGCTACCTGTGCCTGCTGTTGTTGGTTCGGCCCCCAATCGGGGCGCAGTCCTGTCCGGCCGACCGACCTCCGTGAGGCGTGCGTCGTCAGCAGGCACCCACTCTTCCCCTAATCCACGCCGGGAAAACACCCGATACCTGCTATCAGGGCATTGCGGGGCTGCGATGTCCATGTTCACAGAGCGGCGTGCCGGGCACACAGATGCGCGCCGCGAGCCCGACATTTCGGAATCACGACCGCATGGAGGCCGCACATGAGTAGCACCGTCATGATCAGTCCGCTCACGCGCATCGAGGGTCACCTCGGCGTGCATGCGGAAACCGAGGAAGTCGACGGCGGGCAGCGCGTCGCAGCCGCGCGCTGTGAAGGCGAGATGTTCCGCGGCCTGGAGCAGCTCCTCTGCGGGCGGGATCCGCTCGATGCGCAGCAAATCACGCAGCGCATCTGCGGCGTGTGCCCCGTCTGCCACGGCATCGCCTCCGTGCGCGCCCAGGAACAGGCCTACAAGCTCAAGCCCACGCACAACGGCCGGCTGCTCCAGAATCTCATCCAGGCCGCCAACTATCTGCATTCCCACGTGCTGCATTTCTATCATCTGGCCGCGCTGGACTTCGTGGACGTGACCGCGGTGCTGAAGTACTCGGGCAGCGATCGGACGTTGTGCAGCCTCAAGAACTGGGTCCAGCAGGCGCTGGACCGCAAGGAAGTTTTCCCGGCCGCTCCCTTCCTGCCGAGGTTCGAAGGAGCCTATGCGCAGGACTTGGACCGCAATGTCCGCTGGCTGGCGCACTATACCGAAGCACTCGAACTCCGCCGGCTGTGTCACGAGATGGGCGCCGTGTTTGGCGCCCGCCTGCCGCACACCACCGCCTTGATCCCCGGCGGCTGCACGCAGGTGCCATCGCTGGAGCGCGTGCTCGAGTACCGTTCGCGCTTGCAGCGTGTCCGTGACTTCATCGAGGAAGTCTACCTTCCGGACCTGCTCGCCGTCGCCCAGGAGTTCCCGCAGTACTTCGAGATCGGTCGCGGCTACGGCAACTTCCTCAGCTATGGCGTCTTCGAGGACAACGACGCCGGCGACCGTTTCATCCGGCCCGGAGTCGTCATCGGCGGCAAGTGGGAAGCTCTCGATGTGCAGCAAATCACCGAAGAGGTCGCACACGCCTGGTACGCCCAGGACGGCGCCAAGCGGCCGGCGGAGGGTGAGACGCGGCCGCAGCCGGACAAGTCGGGCGCTTACAGCTGGATTAAGGCGCCGCGCTACCGCGGCGAACCGCTGGAAGTCGGCCCGCTGGCCCGCGTGATGGTGAACTACTACGCCGGGAACGGGGGTTGGGTGAAGAAGGAAGTCGACGCGTTCTGCGAGCCCCTCAACCTGGGCCTCGAGCAGTTCGTCTCCGTACTCGGACGCCACGTCGCGCGCGGCCTCGAAAGCCGCTGGGTGGCGCGGCAGGCCTTCAAGTGGCTCGACGAGATCGAGGTGGATGGGCCAGCCGCCACCGACTTCGACCTGCCGAAGGAGGCCGCGGGCGTTGGATTGACCGAGGCGCCGCGCGGCGCGCTGGGTCACTGGCTCGCGATCAAGGATTACCGCATCAGCCATTACCAGTGCATCGTCCCGACCACCTGGAACTGCTCGCCGCGCGACGCTGCGGGCAAACCCGGCCCCGTGGAGAAGGCGCTGGAAGGCACGGCGATCGCCGATCCGACCCAGCCCATCGAGATTGGGCGGATCGTTCGTTCGTTTGACCCCTGCATCGCCTGCGCGGTGCACTAGGCGGACGCGGCCCCGGGGCCACCGCCCCCCAAACACGCCGGCACGGCCGCAGCCGACCGGCAGATGAGGACGCTACGATGGCAAACTACTCACGCCGGGATTTTCTGCGGGCCGGCTCGCTCCTGGCCGTCGGTTTCGGGCTGGGGCGCGGCGCGGCCATGGCGCTGGCCGAAGGACTGGAGCGGCTTGCCAGTCGGCAGAAGCGCGTCTTGTGGTTGCAGGGCATGTCCTGCACCGGTTGCTCGGTATCCCTGCTCAACTCCGAGGACCCCGGGCCGCTCGAGATCGTCACGCAGGTGATCTCACTCGTGTTCCACCCGAATCTCGCGGCCACCCAAGGGACGCAGGCCCTGGAGACGATCGACAAGCTCGCCCGCGAAGGTAGTTTCTACCTGGTGGTCGAAGGGCCCCTGCCGGTACAGATGCCGCACGCCTGCCTGCTGGGCGGCAAGCCGCTGGTGGACATGATGCCCGCGCTGCTGTCGAAGGCGGAGTACGTCATTGCGGCGGGCTCGTGCGGCGCGTACGGCGGGATTCCGGCGGCCGAGGGCACCCAGACGGGCGCGCTGGGCCTGTTGGAGTTCATGAAAGCGAAGGGCATCCCGACCGAGAAGCGGCTCGTGAACTGCCCCGGCTGTCCGGTGCACCCGCAGACGCTGGTCACCACGCTGGCGCATCTGGCGGGCGCGGGCTATCCGAAGGTGGATCCGGAGCTGCTGACGCCGGACATGGTCTGCAAGCATTCTGTGCACGATGACTGCCCGCGCTTCCACTACTGGCAGAAGGAGCAGTTCGCCGAGCACTTCGGTGACGACGGCTGCCTGTTCAAGCTCGGCTGCCTGGGGCCGCTGAGCCGGACAAACTGCCCGCAGCGGCAGTGGAACGGCGGCGTGAACTGGTGCATCCGGGCCGGCGCGCCGTGCATCGGCTGCACCGGGAAGGACTTCGCGCGGCACGCCGGATTCCCGTTCTACCGCAAGGGCGAGAAGTACCACCAGGTCGCCTACCAGGAGCAAGACCGAAAGGGGAAATCATGAACCTACGCAACGCAAGCCTGGGTAAGCGCATCTTCGTCCCAACCCTCGCCCTGTTCGCGGTATTCATGGGGGCCCTGTTTGCCGTGCAGCACACGCTCTACGTGCGCGGCTTCGAACGGACCCTCGGCCGCGTTCAGGACTCCTCGCTGGCGGTCAAGCGCGACGGCGCGCAGGGCATCCTGCAGGGCATCCGCGTCGCCAGCGAGCGGCTGCTGCAGACCGGTGAGAGCCGGCAATTCACGATTCTGGCCGACCAGCAGCGCCAGCACGCCGAGATCGACGCGATCACATTCGTGGGCACCAGCCGCAAGGTCGAGCTCGCCTCCCCCGCCGACCGCATCGGCGGAGCCGTGGACGCCGCCGTCTGGGAAAAGGCACAGCAGACCAAAGACGTGATCGTCGTGGAGAATGCGGACACGCTGGCCATGTACCAGCCGCTGTACGTCGACGCGGACACGCGGCGCCTGCAGCCGGGTCTGGAGGTCGGCAAACTCTACGGCCTGCTGCATCTGGAGTTCTCGAAGAGCAAGATCAATGGCATGCTGGCGGACGCGCGCGGCACCTTCCAGGCGGCGGTCAACCACTCGCTGGCCGTATCCGGTGCGCTGGGCGGAAGCGCGCTGGTGCTCATGTCGCTCTGTCTGCTGCCACTGGTGGTGCGCCCGCTCGTGCGGTCGCTCACGCGCGTGATCGGTCACCTGCGCACGCGCTCCGACGAGCTGGTGACCATCGCCGGCCAGATCGGCGGTTCCAGCCAGCGGCTGGCCGATTCCTCCTCCGAGCAGGCGTCCTCGCTGGAGGAAACCAGCAGCGCCATGGAAGAAATGGCCGCCATGACCCGCACCAACGCCGACAACGCCCGCACGGCCAACGAGCTGGCCAGCCAGGCTCAGCAGAGCGCCACGGCCAGTGACCAGACCATGTGCCGACTGAACCAAGCCATGGCGGGCATTAGCGAGTCGGCTGACAAGATCAGCAAGATCATCAAGGTCATTGAAGAGATCGCCTTCCAGACCAACCTGCTGGCGCTCAACGCGGCCGTCGAAGCGGCGCGGGCCGGCGAGCACGGGAAGGGCTTCGCCGTGGTCGCGGACGAAGTGCGGAACCTGGCCCAGCGCGCTGCCCAGGCCGCGCACGAGACCACCACACTGATCGAGGGCTCGATCACCCGCTCGCGCGAAGGGCGCCAGGTGGTGGACGAAGTCGGCGCGTCGCTGAGCGGCATCGTGACCGGCGTGACCAAGGTAACCGAACTGATTAACGGCATCGCCAAGGCCTCGGAGGAACAGGCCCAGGGCGTGGAGCAGGTCAATAGCGCCATCGCCCAGATGAACAAGGTCACGCAGGAGAACGCGGCCGAAGCCCAGGAATCCTCCACCGTTTCTGACCAGCTCGGCCAGCACGCGGACACGGTGAAGAACATGGTCGTCGAACTCGTCGGCATTGTCAGCGGCGCGCGTGCCCGCAGCGCCGCCGCCAACCAGCCGCCCGCGGCAACGACCGCCGCCCCGGGCGTCGCCCCCGACACCCGCGCCGGCTCGCGACCCGCGGCCGCGAGCACCGGGCGCGCCCGGACCAGTGTGCCGGACAATTCGGTCGGCGACTTCTAGGACCAGCAACCGACAAGGGCGCGCACCACAACGGGCCGCACCGGAGCCAAGGGTCTCCGGCGCGGCCCGTTCGTCCTTGCGCTGCAGCGCCGCCCTTATCGGGCGGAGGTCGAGTCCGCCCGGCGCGCCGGCGAGGCGATGGGCCGCATGTCCACCGCCATCGACAAGATCGAGTCCAGCGCCGTCCAGGCGGCGAAGATCGTCAAGGTGATTGACGAGATCGCCTTCCAGACCAACCTCCTCGCCCTGAACGCCGCCGTGGAAGCCGCCCGCGCCGGCATCCGTCGCGGCGGGAAATTCGGCCCGGCCACCGCACAGATGGCATGTTGCCTCGCAGCCGGCGGAGGCTAAGTTGGCAGTTGCCGCGCCGGACCTGGTGGATTTCTGATCCCAGCGCTACGCGTCAATCGAGCCCGCCCGATTTTCGACACGCGGGCGCGCGCCGCGGGCGGCCGGTATCTCACCGACCGCCCGCACAGCTGTCCCTGGTTGCGCGGCACGGACACGCCCGCAACCGCATGTCTACCGCAGCCGTTGTACGGCGCAACCGCGCCTGGGCGCCTAACGCCGCCGCAGCAACAGCCCACCGCAAACGAGCAGCAGCAAGCTGGCCGGTTCCGGCGTGACGTTGATGTTGTCGATCAGCGTGAACAGCAGCGCGCTGTCGTTGGGATCGGTCGACGACGTGGCGTTGATGTCGCTGTGGCCGAAGAAGATGTTGCCGCCGCCCAGCGTGACCGTGCTCAGGTCGATGGTTGCCATCAGCAGGCCGTCCACTTTCCACACCGCACTGGTGCCAGCCTTGGTGATGGTGACGTGATGCCAGACCATACCACCGCTGCCGATGTTCGTGAGGCCCGTCTGCTGCGGATACAGGGCGAGCTGCGCGGCCGGAGCGGACACGCCGCCGAAACCAGCGAAGTAGGCATTGGTATTGTTGCGGCCGGTGAACGGGTACACCGGGTTGCCATCACCGTAGCCGGTCGGCGCCGCGCTCGAATAGGCGCGCCAGTCGGCTGATGAGCCGCCGTCACCCGTGCCACCAAACCACACGCTGTCCTGAACGCCGCCGGGCCACTGCGGCGTGGTGCCGGCTGTGCCGATGCCGTAGGTCGACAGGTTGGTGGAGCCGCTGCCGCCACCCGGGAACGGGCCGTTGACGTTGGCCCACCAGTCAAACTCGACGACGTAGTCGCCGCTGAAGCTCTGACCGGTCGGCGAGACGCTCATCCCGCCGAAGATGCCGTTGGTCAGGTTGGCCTGCAGCTTCATGCCGCGGGTCCCCGCTCCGCCCGGCGCCGCCGGAATGCCAACGGTCGCATAGTCAAAGAAGAAATCCGTGGCCGCGTCCGACGGTCCATTGTTCACCGTCCAGGCGGCCGTCGCGTCCACCTCGAAGTCCTGGGTGTAGAGGGCGCCCAGGACGGGCGACACCGCCAACAAAAGGCCGAGTGCCCCTGCCCAACAGATTGATCTCATCAGCTTCTCCTTTTCCTCTTCCTGCCGGCCGCGCGCGGCGGCCGAAACGACCCCGGGACATGTGACCCGAGCAGCCGGCGCGCGCCAAACCGCCCTGGACAACTCGCGCGGACACGACTGGTGTACCGCGTTTGGTCTACCCGGCGACGCGTCTCCTCAGCGCATCGCCACCGAACACACCTCCATGCTACGCTTTTGGGCGCGGCAGTCAACAGAAACCGCACATCGCTGGCTCTCCGCCGGACGACGGCGGGCCGTGAGGGCCCCAGACGCACGCCCGATAATCGCGTTCGGTTCGCGGCGCCAACCGCGCGGGACACGACCGTGACAGCGCACCCCGGCGCCGCAGCCACCGGCTTGACGCCCAGCGGCGCAGCCGCTAGTTTGCGGACATACCGGGAGGGACTCGGGGTCCTCTCACCGGGGCGGTGTTCCGCAGGCAGCTCCGCGGCGGCAGCGCGCTGATGAATTTCTGGCGCCAAGCTTGTGCCAGTCCCGCCGCGCGAGGATAGGTAGGCTGTAGCGCGGGCGACGGTGTACATGGCGGGGACTGCCGACAGGGGCGGTCGATCCAGGCACTTACTAAAGGAGCGCATCATGTTGTCCCAACTAGTTGTTCTGGGCGTGCTCGCGGCCGCACCGGCACTGACTCCGCCCGGCGCGATTCCGGCCGAGAAACCGGTGCAGCCCGATGCGGTCTGGACGCAAACGGGCCAGGCGATTCTGCCCGCGCTGCCGACCCCGGTGGACGCCGCGGGACGCAGCGTACGCGACACACAGGGCGGGTTGCTCGAGTACGCCGCAAGCGCGGTCCCGGCGCTGCCGGCGGGTTGGCCGGGCGAGGATTCCGCCGGCTGGCTGCCCGCGTCGCTCGCCCGGCAGGGTCTGGAAGTCCAGTTGAGTTGGTCGCGCGGCGCCTACGGCACTGGCATCGGCGCCACCGGCCTGCACGTGGTCGATCTGAACGGCGACGGCACCCGCGAGATCGTCGCATCCGCGTCGGGGGGCGGCTTCGGCGGCAACACGTACTGGTATGTGGTGAAGCATGCGGCCAACGGCTACGCCCAGAGCTGGATCAGCCCGCAATACTCGTCGTCGGTCAACGCCGTGCGGATTGCGGACGCGAATCAGGACGGCGCCCCGGATGTCCTGATCGCCTACGGCGGGAAGCTCGAGATTCGCGACGGCGCGACACTGAGCGTGCTGCGCACGATTACGACGACAGCGAGCAGCATGCTGGCGCCGACGATCGCGGACGTGGACAGCGACGGGGCGCTCGAGCTCGTCTTCTGCGACAGCAGCAACCTGTACGTCTACAACCTGGCGAGCGGGCAGGCGGAGTGGACCGGCAGCGGCTACGGCGGCTCGGACCTGGCCGTGGCCAACGTGGACGGCGATGCGGCCTTGGAGATCATCGTGGCCGGCGGCTCGAGCGGGTGGGTGCTCAACGGGCAGACCCACGCGGTCGAGTGGCAGAACCCGGCGCGGTTTGGCTACTACGTGCGGGCCGGGGACCTGGATGGGGATGGTAAGGCCGAGGTCGTCGCCGGCGACAGCTGGTACAAGATTACGATCTACGACGCCGACCTGCAGTCGCCCAAGTACGAGATTCCCATTGACCTCGACCTGGACGCCCTCCAACTAGCGGACGTGGAGAAGGACGGGCCGCTGGAGATCGTGTACGGCGACGGGCAATGGGGCAGCGTGTACGTCCACAATGGCGCCACGGGCGCGCTGAAGTGGTCGGTCGCCAACCCGGAGCACGGGGTCACCGACGTGGCCGTGGGCGACACCGATGGCGACGGCGTGAACGAGCTGCTGTGGGGCGCCGGCTACAGCTCCACCGGTCCGGACTATCTGTTCATCGCCGACTGCGCGACGCACCAGCGCGAATGGCAGAGCCAGGATGTGAGCGGGCCTTTCTACGGTTTAGACTACGGGGACGTGGACAACGACAACCAGCCGGAATTGCTCTACACCTGCTTCGAGTCGGACAGCGGCTACGATGACGGCCTATGGTTCGTGCACGATGCCCGGACCATGGCGCTGGAGTACCAGAGCCCGAGTCCGACGGGGAGCAATTGGACGGGCCTGTGGCGCATCCGGCACGCGAACGTGGACGGCGATCCGCAGGCCGAAATTCTGGTCCCGAGCAGCGTCACTTACAGTGGCAAGCTGTTCTGCTATGACGGGATCACGCACGCGGCGCAGTGGAGCACGACGCTGCCGGATGGCCTGACATTCCGCGCGCTGCAGGTGGGCGACGTGGACGGTGACGGTGGACTCGAGGTGGTGGCCGCGCCCTACCGCGAGCACACCGGGGCCCCGGGGACCTACGTGTTCGTGTTCAACGCGCTGAACGGCGCCGAGGAATGGCGGAGCGTCTCGCTGGGCAGCTACTGGGCAACGTTGAGCCTGCTCCGGATCGGCAAGGTGGACGCGGACGCCAATCTCGAGCTGGTCGTGGCGGAATTCGGGGGCGGGCTCTGGGTCTATGACGGGGCGACCCACGTGCAGGAGGCCGCGACCGCCGACCTCGACATCACGGCCCTGGAGCTCAAGGACCGGAACGCGGACGGGATCCAGGAGATTCTCGTCGGCAGCGCGAACGGCGCCCTGTGTGTCATCGACGCGGACACCGGCGCAATCGTGGAGACCATCGGCAATTACGGTGGGCAGATCAACGGCCTGGCCGTGGTCGATGTCAACTATGACCTCGTGCCGGATTACATCTTCGGACGCGGGAACCGCCTGTACATCTACGATGGCGCGGCACCGGCCACGGCGTTGTGGGTCAGCGACGCGATCGCCGACAATGTCGGGCAGAATGACAGTCTGCTGGTCGGTGACATCGACAATGACCGGCGCCTCGAAATCGTGGTGAACACCGGCGCGGGACTGGCAGTTTACGAAATCAAGCCGGTGTACCAGGACTGCAACGAGAACGGTGTGCCGGACACGATCGACATCGCGAGCGGCACAAGTCAGGACTGCCAGCCGAACGGAGTGCCAGACGAGTGCGACATCCGCGACGGCACGAGCTCCGACGCGACCGGCAATGGGATTCCGGACGAGTGCGACCGCGACTGCAACCACAACGGGATCCCGGACGCGGACGACATCGCGGCCGGCACGAGCGCGGACTGCGACACGAACGGCGTGCCGGACGAGTGCGACGTGGCGGTCGGGCATGACTGCTGCACGCCGGGTACCTCCGGCGGCTGCAGCGCTCCGGACATCGCCGCTTGCGTCTGCGCAGCCGACCCCTATTGCTGCGACGTCGAGTGGGATGAGACCTGCGCGCTGGAAGTGGAAACGCTCCACTGCGGGGCGTGCGCCGCGGAGCATGACTGCAACCAGAACGGCGTGCCGGATGCGTGCGACATCAGCGGCGGTGGCAGTTCGGACTGCGACGGGAACGGGCTCCCCGACGAGTGCGATCCGGACGGCGATCGCGACCGGGTGCCGAACGCGTGCGACAACTGCCCGACGACGTACAATCCGTGGCAGGAGGATTTCGATCAGGATGGTCTGGGCGACGCCTGCGACCCCGACATCGACAATGACGGCGTCCTGAACGCGGCGGACGTGTGCGACTATACACCGCCTTCCGCGTACGTGGAACCCGACGGCAGTCTCCTCGGTGACCTCGACGGGGACTGCGACGTGGACCTGGATGACGTCGCCTTGTTGCAGGCGCGCTTCACTGGGCCGGGCCGGCGCTCCTAGGCGCTGGCGCTGACAAGCCCATCTAGGTAAACCGCAACGCTCCGGGACTAACACCGGAGCGTTCGCGTCTCTTGTGCGCGCCACCAGCAACGCAACGTCGCGCCGGCGGGGCCGGCCAGCCGATACCTTCACGGACGCGCCCCCGGCAGCGCGGCCACAAGCGCGTGGGAGCACGGCGGCCAGCATCTCGCGGCCGACCGTCGCGCCGGACACACCTCGCGCTGCCGCAAACGGCGCGACGGGCGGCCGGCTCGTGACCGGCCACCCGTCCCGATGCTACCCCATGCCCACACCGGATCAAACCGGCGCCGCCGTGTCCCCCGTCGCGACCAGAGCGGTTGCGCTCATCGTGCGTTGCTGCGTGGCGTCAGGCCGCAGCTCGCCCGCCGTGCCGCGCCTGACGGAGAATGTCCGCTCCGGAACACCAGACCTATGGTGAACCCACTCTAGCGACGCCGCAACGCACACAGTCCGCCCAGCGCAAGCAGGCCCAGGGTTGTCGGCTCCGGCACGCCGGTGGGATACTCATGAACGGCCAGGGTCCCCGTGAAGACCGCGCCGGCCGGACCGCTGTAGACAAGGTCCTTGCGGATCTGGATGATCGAGCCCGGCAGGACCGGGTCGAAGTAGAACGAGAGGTTACCGGTGCCGACACCGGCAATGGTCAGATTCGACGCCGGCTGACCATTCACGAGAATGAACGGGTTGGCCCACGACCAGCCCGGGTCCGGCGCACCGGACGCATCGATGCCGATGACGTCCTCATGCCAGTCCGTCCAGGGCAGGCCGCCGGCGACCTGCAGGATTTCGGTCACGGGCAGCGCCGGGTTGTTCGGAGACGTCGGCGGGTAGAAGAACGGCCCGCCATTGGGGCCGGTGAAGCTCTTGCCCCAGACCGGACCGGTTGGATCGAGGGAAACCGGAATCGGGCCGGTCGAGGACATGACCGTCCAGCCGTTGGCGGGCGTTCCGGTCTGAAACTGGGTCGGCAGCGAGCCGAGGTTGCCGACGCCCTGGGCCGAGGCGACCTGCGCGGCGCACAGACTGATGCTAATCCCGATGCAAATGTTGCGAATGCTGTGGAGTTGCATGTTCCTTCTCCTAATTGATGCGTTCTTGTACTTGTGGTCTTCGGCTGCCCGCGCCGCACGGCATGCGCGGCGCAGTACGACTTCTACTGTGTGCTACCTTGGCTACGGCAGGTAATGGGTACCTGGCCGACACACACTCAGGCCCCGCGCCGGCGCCGCAAGGCCAGCAGGGCGCCGGTCCCAAGGAGCACGGCGCCGGCCGGTTCGGGAATCGCGCCGATGTTGACGCCGATACCGTCACCGCGAATCTGGCTGAAGTCGATCGTCAGCGCGCTGATCGGATCATCGATCCGCACAACCCCCAGGGGCGTGTTCCACCAGGGGTCCTGTCCACCGGCACCCGTGAGCGAGTTCTGCATCTGGAACGGGGGCCCGGCGGTGAACTGCGTCGGCCCCCACGGCCCACCCGCGCCCGACCAGTCGCCCAGGAAGGTACCATTCTGATTGACCGTGGCGGTCGAGGCGCCGCCGCCGAAGCTGGTCGTTTGGCCCAATCCGGCCACGCCGAGGTAGATCTTGCCGGCCGGCTGAAGGCTCGGGAACGTGTAGGTGATCCGCCACGGCACGGGCACGAGCGGATCGGGACCGACCGTGAACACGGTGGACAGCAGTTCGTGGCTGGTCCAGGCATAGTTGTCGCCCCCGCTGGTCACGTTGCCGTTCTGCAGGAAGGCGTTCTGCGAACGCGCCTGCGTGAAGTACGTGGGGTACGAGTACGTGATGGTGACGTTGCCCACGCCCGGCAGGTTGTACACCGAATTGTTCGGCACGGGTGAACCAAGGGGCGTGGGGGCCATGTTGAGCCAGTCGATGGTGTAGTTGGCTGCGGAGGCAGCGGACACCAGCAACGCCGCAGCGAGCGCGAGCATTCCGAATCCCAAGTTTTTGCGCATAGACATGAATTGTCTCCTCCAGGGTGGGTGCCCCGGCCGCTCCGGGCGGCGCGGGTAGACACGCAGTTTCTGCCTGGGAACGCCCCAGACAGAGACTCCTCGGCCTGCGGAGCATGCACGGCGCGGTACGCCGCGATGTCCGAGGCTGGCAAGAACCGGCCTTTGTTGCCACAGAAGGGAAGCAGGCCCGACGAATTCCTCTTCCTCGCCACGATGCTAGCGCGACCCCCGGGGAAGTCAAATCTGGACTTTGTGTTTTCGCGCGCAGCAGGAAGTCCGGTGTCCGATCACATCAACGCAGCGCGCGAACCGGCAGCGCGGTGCGCGGCGACGCACAACGGTGGTCTTCACGACAATCTCACGTTTGGTGTTGACGGCGGACCAGCACGGGCGCTGCGCGCCGGCGCAGCCCACAGCAACGCCTGCGCGCGATACGTGGCCGACGCTCAGACCGGTCTCGCTGACGACCCGGCGCTGCCCGGCCAACGCGTTGCCCGCGCGCTAAACGCAGCAACCGCTGCTGCGGTTTCGGAACATCGCGCGTCTGGCTGGCAATGCCAAGTGCATCGGGGATGGCCAGCCTGAACCCGGCCCGCGCGCCCGGGAGATCGCCGCCGCACTCGCGTGTGCCACGGGCCGACGCAGTTCAACGGCTTCGACACGCGCCTCAGCAACACGACGTCGGAGACCTGTGCTCCGCTCGCGAAGAAGAACGGGGAGGGCGCCGGGGTCAGCCCCGGCATGGCGGTCCCGGCTTCGGAGGCGCTCGAAGCCGCGTGCCGGGACGCCGCCAAGAACTGGGCACGCGGCTGCCCGCGCGGCTGCCCGCGCGGCCCGTGTGCAGCCGCGCGGCCCGACCCAGCGCGGCGGGACCCTCCCGCAGAACGGGTACACGGCGCGAGCCCCCTTGGGCCGACACCTGCTACCGTCGTCGAGCAGACACGAGCCGGCAGACGAATTCCGGGACCACGCAAGTCCACGTATACACCGCAGTTGCGTGCGGGTTCGCGTCTCCTTTCATGAATGCACCCCCCCCGTCGTGCAAATGGGCCTATAATAGAGGGGTAGTGGTAGGGAAAGAGGAGTGTACACCTCCCCCTCTGCAGCGTTGAGCAGAGACCTTTCTCAGGATGGTTTTGTCTGAAAACCGCGCGACTCCGACCAGTGGTTTCTTGATGGGCTTTCAAAATCGGTTTCGAGGCAGGTAGAGGAGACGAATGATGAGAATAGCATGCTTGGGATTGGCCAGCATTCTGGCCCTGGCGACCTGTGGGGCGGCCTTCGGCGGATATGTGGTGTACGTCGACCCAACGATCGGTGTGCCTCTTCAGAATGCGCAGGAAACGGCATTTCTCGCCGCCGCCGGCGGGCCGCTGACCACGATCACCTTCGACGATGTTCCTGGCGACACGGTGCTGACCGGCTCCGAGTGGGCAGGCCAGGGGATCGTGTTCTCGCAACCCGGCGGCTACGGGCTGCGTGCCCTGCAGGACAACGCCAACTTCGATCCGCGGTCGGCGCCAAACTCCCTTTTCCCATACGGCGGGAGTGCCGGGGTCGACGAACGCCTGCAGTTCGACCTGACCAGCCCACAATACGCCGTCGGCCTGTGGGCGATCGACAACGAATATCCGGCCCCGCAGGGGGTTGAGTCGCTCGACTTCTTCGACGCCGCCCACAATCTCATCGTCAGCGTTCCGGTCCCGTACACCGGCTATGTCTCGGGCGGGACGGACGGAAACTTCTTCATCGGCGTCATCTCGGACACGCCGATCGGCCGCGTCGTGTTGAACGAATCCGCCAACGAGCCGATTCTGGAAGACGTCGGCATGGACAACATCTACTTTGGCGTGCCGGAGCCGGCTTCACTCTTCGGGCTGGCACTCGGCTTGCTGCTGCGCCGCCGCTAGCTGGCGCGAACATCGACGAACCCGCGAGCGCGCCGGACGAGCAGGACCGGCGCGCTCGTTGTGTTTTCGCTGATGCCCAGCTCTGGGCGCGCGAACCAAGCCTAGCCCTGGCCGCTGGCCACCAGGCGCCCTGCCCAGCTTCGCTACATTTCGCTTGCTCCAGCGCAGGGTGAATGGGATAATCGCGTTGGTTCAGGTGACGCTATGGGCGGTGCGCGCCTGCACACAATCTTGCGGTGTGGGATCGGGGTGGCGGGGCTTCTGTGTGGATGTGGCGACCTGCAGTACTACATTCCCGCTACGAATTGTGACGCCCCCCAATGGCCCCCCGTCGAACTGACGGAGCGGTCGGGCATCGCGGCCGTGGGTACCGTGCCGGGTGTCAGCGATGCGCAGTGGCTGCAGATCGAGCGGCAGCGCGGCCCCGGTCTCATCGGCGGCTATGTGGCTCCGGAGGCAAGCCCGCGCGGCAGCCTGGTGCTGTTGCTCGGCGGGGCCGGAACGCTCCACAAAAACGCGCGCGTCGAGGCCGTGCTCAGTCATTACCGCGACTACGGCATTCGCTTTCGCCACGCCGGCTTCCGCGTATGGGCGCCGGTCCTGTCGGAAGCCGACCCCTATGGCACGACCGAGGTCGACGACGTCGTGGAGATCCTGGAGTGGCTGGACGGCCCGGGCCGGGTGCTGCTGGGCATCGACCGGGTGTTTGTGGTCGGCTATTCCACCGGCGCCACCACCGCCGGCTTTGCCAACCTGCGCGCGCCCGCCGCTGCCGTGGTGGCCCTGGCACCGCTGACGGAGCCGAACCAGTTGATCCGTCTGGCGGACCTCTATGGGTACATCGCCGACCTCTTCCCATGCAACACCGGCCTGCAGCAGTTCCGCCACACCCTGGACTACTACGGCGCGGTCGGCTGGGGCAGCTTCGACGTCGTGACGCGCGTGGGGGAGATGCGTAATCCCGCGCTGTTCGTGACGGCCGAAGACGACATCGTGTATGGCCCCGTCAATGTACGCGACCTCGAGCAAGCCTATCGCGCGGCGTTGGCGTCCGGGACCAGCATGCCCGAGTTAACTTTCGAGTACCTGACCGGCGGCGGGCACTTCGTGTACATCACGGGCGAGGATTCATTCGCGCTGGTGCGGCGCTATCTGGAGCGGTTCGAGTAGCGTTGCGGCGTGAGCGGCCCGTTGCTGAACCTGCTCATCGGCATCGCGCTGTTCATCGTGGGGCACGCGCTCCATGCGAGCTGTCTGACGATATTCGGCTACTTCCGCCTCGCGACCGGCCTGTGGACGCTGTGCCCCATTCCCACAATGGACGGGTGGGTCATCGGGTGTGGACTGCTCGGCCGCTCCGCGTAATTGACGGTGCGCGAATCGCGTTGAGCAACGACCGGCAAGCCCCCGCCGCCCGGACAACCCGGACAGCCTCCGAGGACCGAGGCACTTCAGACCCACCTGGCCATTCTCGCGATGTGATGTCAACGAAAACGGGCGGTCAGCTTGTTGCTAACCGCCCGCGTTCTCGAAGGATGCGGCTGACTGGAGTCGAACCAGCACGAGCTTATCGCTCACAAGGACCTGAAGACCTCCCGGCATATAAGTCCATTATCCGCATTTTTCAGCCGCCGGCCCCCTTTTAGCTGCAAGCGCCGCACAACTCAAGGGTTGCGGTAGTTCGCGTCGAGCCGACTAATCGTAGCTACGAACGACATCCAGGCAAGAACATGCATGGTGTGCATGACTTTGGCAGGCCCCCCGGCTACACGTCGCGGCCACGAATCTCAATTTCCTGGCCATCGATCCGGCGTGTATGTCTCCGCGACCAATAGCAGGTCGCGAAGCGGTGGGCCTCGCTGACTTGGATCCGCCACATGCTTCCCTGGTGAACGCCATTCAGCTTCTTGGAGTCGAACCCGTGCTCCCCGAGGTCGTTCAAGTAGCCGCCTCTTCGCAGGAGGCTGGCCGAGACCTTGATGATCGCGCAGGTCTGCGACAGATCGACCGTGTGGACCGTCCCGAGCGTGGCGATCTGAGCCGCCTTCAGGAGCCGAAGCAAGATGGGCTTCAGGATGTCGCAGACCTGCCTGGCGATTTCCGTTGCATCGGCGGGTTCGGCGGTGGCTTTCAACGGGGCACCTTGATCCCCGTCGAGCCGCTGCACCTCGAAGTGCTCGTCGCAACGGAATTCGTCGTCGCTCCCGGTCACGTTGGTTCCCGCTCGCATGCGCACTCCGGTGACCTGACAACCCGCAAGGACGTGATCACTTTGTGCACACTTTGTGCACACCTGGCCCTTTTTCACGCGGAGATTTGAATGAGAAGCGGGCGGCCAGCGTGTTGCTGACCGCCCGTGTTCTCGAAGGATACGGCTGACTAGAGTCGAACCAGCACGAACTCATTCCCCCTTGGCTGGCGAAATTCGCGCCGGCTCATGAATCGCCGCGGGGAAACGCACGAAGACCTCCTGCACGTCCTTGGGAATCTCGACGGCGATCCAAAAGCTGAACGTGTCGCCAACGGACTCTGTCATGTAGTTCAGCGTGTCCTCGGGCTTGTAGTTCCAACTCTCCACGGGCCGGCCCTCGGGCGTCTTCCCGCGGAAGCTCAGACCCTTGGCCACGCTGAGCTTGAGCGAGCCACGCCAGATGAAATTGACGCCGAACAACTGGGGGTTCAACGAGAGCCTGCCCAGCTCGGCCGCCTTGCCCTTCAATTGGATCAGAACCAGTTGGGCGTCCCGGCGTGAGGGGGTCAGCGTGTTGCCCTCCCCGAACTGCACTTTGTCCACCTGCTCGATCTCGCCGACCTCCAGACCGCACTTCGCCAGGTCTGCCAATCTCAGCCGTTGCGGGTCCCGAGTGATGTCCTGGGACTGGGCCAGGGCGGACACCAGGAGGAATGATGCGACCGCACACAGGCTCGAGACTGCCAGCAGTGATTTCATAGTTCGACTCCTTCACGATCAACGGACGATTTGTCCGTTCTTGATGACCAGCTCGATCTCAGCCAGGTTGCGGATGTCCCGGGTCGGGTCCTTCTTGAGCACGATCAGGTCAGCCAGCTTGCCTTTCCGTATGCTGCCAAGGGCCTCGTCGCCGAGAACCGCGGCGCTGTGGAGCGTTGCCGTCGCCAGTGCCTCTGTCGGCGTCATGCCAACGAGTTCCACAAAGCAGGCGAGCTCATCAAACAACCGCGGCTTCTCGTCGGGTCGCTGGGGCAGATCGACATCCGTGCCCGCGATCAGGGTGATCCCCGCCGCACGGGCCCGCTTGAGCACTTCGAGAGCGGCGGCCCGCTTCCTGGCGACGCCCGAATCGCCCGCCCCCGGCCCCAACATCTTGACGAATACCGTCCAGGTAGGTTCCAGGAACGCGCCGTTCTGCTTCACGGCCACCAGGATCGCGTCAAGCCGTCCCGATTGGAGATCATCCAGCTGAAGCGCGAGGCTGCCATCCCTCTCGAGGTCCCAGTTGGCTGCCAGGAGCAACCCCATGGCATGGGTGATCAGATCGACCCCCGCCGCCGCAATCCGCTGCCCGTCCGCGTACGTCAAATGAGGATGTGACCAGACCTTCAGGTGTTGGCGATGGGCTTCGAGCGCGATGGTCCGGACGAGTTTGGGAGCGAGGAAGTTGTAGAGCTTGATGCCCGTTGCCCCACATTGCTTCGCCTCACGGACGGCGGCAGGCACCTCCGTCTGGTCATCCACGCGGCGCATCCATGGGGCCTCGCCCAGATTGTAGTTGTCCGGGGTCGCCAACTGGGCCCGGCGATCCTCCTCGAAGAAACGAGGGCCTGCGAAGGCCGCCGAATAGAAGATACGGGGCCCCAGCAACTCGCCCTTTTCAATCGCAGTCTTGACCTCACGAAGATACGAAGCGTCGTCGCCCATCGAGCGGATCGACGTGATGCCCCAGCGCAGTGCGTATTCAAGCTGGCGGTCCGGCAGGCCGCGCAAATGTACATGGCCCTCGATCAGACCGGGGATGACGTATCGACCGGTCAGGTCGAGGACTTCGGCGCCATCTGGAATGTGCGACTGGCTGACCGGGGCGACGTCGACCACGTAGTTGCCCTGGACGTAGACGTCGACCCGCTCCTGCCGCAACGGCGGTTCGCCGTTGATCACCGTGACGTTCTTGAGAACCCAAAGCCGGTTCGCAGGGCGCGCCTCGGGAGAACCGCCAACGGCCTGCCTGGGGCGTATGTCCCCCGGCGTCATCGAGAGTAGCAAGGCGACCTGAAACAGCTGAAGCGCCGCGACGGGCACTGCATTCATGGCGTTCATCCCTGGGGCTGCATGCGCAGCGGCGTTGCCTGCTGTTCCGAAGTAGTCGAAGCCTCGCGCTGAGACCCGGAGCGGCACGTCGCAGCCGTCTGCAAGTCGCAACCGTGATTGCTGCAACTCGAGGGTATTCGTCAGGACGCGACCGTTATTGGGGCGCTAAAGGCTCATTCTTCAGAACGGCAACGCCACCATGTCGTCAAACTGTCGCATACCCGTTGGTGAGGCTCAAGTAGCCCCCAGGGACGTGATCCCTCTCTGCACCCCTGACCCTTTTTCGCAGAGCAGTCTCAACTGATGGCCAGTCGGAGCACCGAGATCTCAGCTCGCTGTAGGCTCCTGCGGCAGCCGCCAGGCGTGGCCGCACTCAGGACAGATCGTCGCGTTATGTTCCGGGGCGGTCGGTAGGCCGCGCAGGTCGTACCCGCAGTGTGGGCAACGCAGGTGCGTCAGCATGACGACCTGAATGCGCTTGTAGCGCACACGCTTGGCGGTGACCTAGACGATCAACGGCCAGAAGCATAGCTGCAACGTGAACAGCGGTGCTTTCTCGAAAACCCGGGCGAATTGCCGGTGGATGAGCATATCGACGCAGAAGATGGCAAAGATAACCGCACTCACAGCCGCTATGACCCCGAACGCAATTACCAGCCGCCGGTGCTTCAGTGACAGGCCGCTGCCGATTTCCTGAGCGAGTGCGGCGAGCGGTTCCGCCGGGATGATGTCGTGCCGCCGGAACAGGTGCAGCGCATACCGGTCCAGCATCGTCGCCCGCCGCCCGCGTGCGTCGGTGATACGAAACGTCCGTTGGATCTCGGTCAGCGACTCGCGTGGCATACCGTAGTCCCGTAAGCGAAATCCAGCAGCCCGCGAGCGCAGCGGCCGCCGGTATCCTCGCAAAGGTCAGGATTGCTCGACCGGCCCTGACAGACTACGAGGACCAGCACACTTTATGCACACTTCATGCACACCAGGGCCTTTTTCGCAGGTCGATTCCAACGAAAAACGGGCGGTCAGCTTGTTGCTAACCGCCCGTGTTCTCGAAGGATGCGGCTGACTGGAGTCGAACCAGCACGAGCTTATCGCTCACAAGGACCTGAACCTTGCGCGTCTGCCAATTCCGCCACAGCCGCGTTGACTTCCCAGCCTGGTGGCCCTGCCGAGGCATTGCTAACTAGCCGAGAAACGACCATGATACGAGACTGAAAAAAAACGTCAAGCCCCCGGCCCACGCAGTGGCGGACGGGCGGGCCGTGGGTGCTGCCTGTCTGCGAGCGCCCGCCACCCGTTGAAGCTGCCTGCCCGGCCGGCGGCAGAACCCGGCCCCGCCCCCCAGGGCGCCCAGGCCCGAGATCGGTAACGCCATGACCCAGGATGCTCAGCCTCACCTATTCGGCTCCGCCACCACCCACCGCCGCCGCGTCGTCGTGACCGGCCAGGTCGGTGTGGACAAGAAGCCCTTCATCCAGCGCGTCGCCCAGCTCGCCGAGTCCCGCGGCAAGACCGTCCGCGTGTTCAATGTCGGCGACCTGATGTACCGCGAGGCCCCCGATGTGCGCCCCGGCCGCATCCTCGACCTGCCCCTGGCGCGCCTGGCGGCCCTGCGCCGCTCCGTCTTCAAGGATATTCTCGCCGCAGTGGACGGGGTCGACACGGCCATCGTCAACACGCACGCCTCGTTCCGTTGGAAGCATGGCCTGTTTCCAGCCTTCGACCATGACCAGATGGTCCCACTGGATGCGGACCTCTATGTCACGCTGGTGGACAACATGGACGCAATCCACGAGCGGCTGACACGGGAATTCGACTTGCCGCACACGCTCAAGGACATCCTGGTGTGGCGCGAAGAGGAGATCCTCGCCACGGAAGTGCTCGCCAGCGCCATTCGCGGACAGGGCCACTACTACGTCTTCGCCCGCGGCTTGGGCGACAACACGGTTGAGTCGCTCTATCGCCTGATCTTCCGGCCGGACATCAAGCGCGTGTACCCCTCGTTCCCGATGACGCACGTGATGGACATGCCGGACACGCTGGCCGAGATCGACGCGTTCCGCGCGGCCATCGCCGAGCACTTCATCACGTTTGACCCGGGTGATATGGACGAGAAGCGGCTGCTGTTCGACGCCGCCAAGGCGATGCAGAACGGGCAGACCAGGTTCAAGGTGCAGGTGCACGGGCGCGAGCTGGATTTCGACGTGGCCGAGGTCACGGGCGTCGCCCGCGACATCGACGCGCAGATTTACGCCCGCGACTTCAAGCTGATCGACCAGTCGGACATGATCGTGAGCTTCATCCCCGAGCTACCGGGCGGCAAGCCGGGCCTGTCGTCGGGCGTGGAGCGCGAACTGCAGCACGCGGCCGAAGGCACGAAAGAAGTCTACGTCATCTGGCAGCCCAAGGCCGAGCCTTCGCCGTTCGTGACCGCCACCGCCACGCGAGTCTTCACGACGGTCGAGGAGCTGATGAGCTACTTCCACGAGAAGGGCTACATCGCGGCCTATCAGAAGCCGCTGTTTTCCGGCGGGCCCGCACGGGAGCGTGGGCGCTTCGGTTAATCGCCGGGGTTCCGCTGCCCGGGAACGCCCCGGCAACGTCGGCGCGACCGCACGTCTTGACTTTGGTGCCGCGCCCAGCGATACTGCCCGCGTCTCGAGTATTCATGCCGCAGACGTATCCGCGGCGGGAGAGCATCAATGCCTGACCCCATCTTGAACATCGTTGACCCGCAAACGGGTCGGCCGGGGTTGCTCTCGCCGTAGCAGTTGGCTGTCAATCGCTGCGAAATCGAACCCTGGCGTCCCCTGTGGCTCCAGGGTTTTTTGTTGCCGCCACGCGGCAGAACAGGAATACGCTCGTGTCTGAACCGCTCCCCGCCCTGGCCTACGCGCGCCGCGAGTCGCGCCATGGCCCGATGCTGGCTCTGCTCATCCTCGCCTTGCCCATCATCGGCATGACCGTCACGCGCATGCTGATGGGGTTCGTCGACTTTGTCATGGTCTCCCAACTGGGCACCGTGGCCCAGGCCGCCGTCTCCCCGGCCAGCCTGTTCGTATTTGCCGTCGGGTGCTTCGGCTCGGGCATCGCCACGTCCGTGCAGACTTTCGTCTCGCAGGCCGATGGCCGCGGCGAACCGCACGTCGCCGGCAGCTACGCCTGGCAGAGCCTGTATCTGTCGCTGGCGGCAGGCATTCTCATCGCGCCGTTCGCTCTGACGGCCGACTGGTGGTTCACCGCCGTCGCAACGTTCGCGCGACATCCGCAGGAGACGATCCAACTCGAGCTCGACTATGTGCGCATCGCCCTGTGGGGCGTGGCGCCAACCATCTTCGTCGTCGGCCTCGAAGGCCTGTTCAACGGCATTCAGAAGCCCCGCGTGCCGTTCATCGCCGCGCTCGTGGCCCTGGCGGTGAACGGATTCGGCAACTGGCTGCTGATCTTCGGCCACTGGGGCCTGCCCACCATGGGCATGGGCGGCGCCGCACTCGCCACGGTCATCGGCTGGTGCGTGCGCGTGGCGATCCTGATCTATGCCGCCCTCGATGCGCGGCTCCACGAGCGGTACCACACACGCGGCACGCTACGGCCGCATCCGCAGCGCTTGCGCCAGATTCTCAAGATCGGTATGCCCACCGGCCTGCAGTGGTTGGTCGACCTGGGCTCGTGGATCGCGTTCCTCGGCTTCATCATGCCGGCTTTCGGCACGACCGCCATGGCCGCCACGAACATCGGCCTGCAGCTCATGCACCTGTCGTTCATGCCGGCCGTCGGCGTGGGCATCGCTCTGTGCTCGCAGGTCGGCTTCGCGGTCGGCGAGCACCGGCCGGATCGCGCCATGGAGCGGTCGATAACCGGGCTCAAGCTGAACATGCTCTATATGGGCGTGGTTGGCGTGCTGTTCTTCGCCCTGCGCCACCCCCTCGTCCGTCTGTTCAACGCGGATCCGGTGGTGATCACAGCCGGCGGCTTCGTGCTGATCTGGGCCGCCATCTTCCAGGTGTTCGACGCGATGGGCATCACCTTCATGAACGCCCTCCGCGGTGCCGGCGATACGCGCTGGCCAGCGATCCTCATGGCCGTGGTCTGCTGGGGCGTGTTCGTGACCGGCGGCCTGCTCATGGCGGCCTACGTGCCGGCCCTGGGACTCAACGGCCCGTGGCTGATGTGCACGGTGTACATCATCCTCGTCGGCATTGCATTGTGGTGGCGCTGGAATCGCGGCGCGTGGCGAAAGATCCGCCTGTTTGACAAGTCCGCGCCGACCGAGACCGCGGCACCCGACACCGCCGCAGCCCCGCACTAGCGCCGGCCGGCCCCGATGGAAGCAACCCCGGCGGTCGGGTGTGTCGCCCCGCGCGGCACACCCCCCCGTCGCAGCCGTACCCCCGTGCCGCCCCCGTCAGTGCTTCGGCTTCTCCTCGCCTCCGCCCTTCGACTTCTCACCTTTCTTGGATTGCTCCTTTTCGCCGCCCCCATGCCCACCGCCCGCGTCCTTGGCCGGTTTCTCCTTGCCGCCCTTCGACTCCGTCTTGCCGTGGCCGCCCGGCTTCTCAGCCCCTCCGTGTCCGCCGGATTCCTTCGCCGCACCGTGTTCCGGGGCTGCTTTCTCCTTGGCGCTCTTCTGCCCGTGGCCCCCGGCCGCCTTGCTTGGCTCCCCATGTCCGCCGCTTTCCTGGCCCTTCTCGCCGCCCTCCTTACCCTTCTCCTCCGTGGCCTCTCCGCCATGTCCGCCCCCCGCGGCCCGCTTTTCCTTGCTCTCTTCCGGCGCCTTGTGCAGCTTGCCCGCCTGAACGTCACTGACGCGCTCGCTGAGCGCCGTGATCGCGTCCCGATGCGGAAACAGCCGCGGCAGCAGGAACACCGCGGTGCCAGACATGACGAGCGTTACTCCTCCCATCAGTCCCAACCACTTGCGGCCACCGGCCCCCAGCCAGGCAAACGGCCAGTTGACGGCGATGAGCACGCTCTCCACGATCCGGTAGAGCACGCCGGGACCGCTGGGAACCGCCGAAGCCGCCTCGGCCAACGGGGCCTTCTCACGTGCGGGCGGGGGCGCGGCGGCGGCGGGCGGGGGCGGCGCCGCCGGTGGCGGGGTAGCCGCCGGCAGCGGGTCGCGTGGAATCGGCCGCAATTCGGGCCCGGTCGGAACCGGCACGAACTCGACAGGCGTGTCGTCCAGGCTCGGGATGGCGGAGCTGGCTTCGGCCTCGGCGAGCGCGGCCTGAATCTCCGCCTCCGTGACAATCTTGTCGGTGTCCGCGACGGCCATGTTTTATCCGACATTGGGCAGCGTAGGCGCAGCCGATGCGTCCAGGCCACACCGCTGCGGGTAGCATCGGCAGACCGCCAGCGCGCCTGCAGTTGGGCAGACGCTGTACTTGCCGCCCGGGCGTCTTCTTTTCGGGGTCACCGCCATTGCCCGCGGATCCGCGGCAACGAGCGGCGCTGTCGGAAGTTGTGTTGGCGATTCGACACGCGGCCGGGCGGGCGATTTAATCCTGAAGGGACTGCGGTCACCGGGCGGGCCGCGCCGAAGTCGTGCAAGGAGACTCGCGATGCGCCGCGTACTCGCTTTCGTCCTGCTGGCCACCGCGCTGGCGCCCGCACCCGCGCAGTCGACGGCATCGCAGCCGACGACGTTGCCGGCCGAGTTGAGCCGGGTGCTGCAGTACGTCCCGGACGACACCCATCTGCTCGTGGTCGTGCCCAGCCTGGAACGCCTGGTGGACGGGCTGACCGGCTTCGGCAAGGCGCTGGGGGTTGAAGATCTGACCAAGCTGACCACGGCGGACATACTGGAGGAGCCGCTGGGGCGCCATGCCGGCACGCTCGCCGCGCGCGGCCCGTTCGTGCTGGCGCTGTCGGCCCAGCAGTCCGAGCCACTGCTCCTGGGACTGGCAGGCGACGTCGAGACGCTGGCGGCCACCAGCAAACCGACGGAGCTGGCGGATGGCGTCACGCAGTTTGAGCTCGGCGAGCGCGGCTTCCTCGCGATCACGCGGGAGAAGGTGGCTGTGATCACGCGCGAGCGCACGCAGTTCCAGCGGGCCTTCCGCAGCACCGGCCAGCAGGCCCGCCGAGTCTCGGCCCTGCCCGGGTCGTGGCTCAACCAGCATCATTGCCTCCTGCTGGTCGACGTGCCGCCGTGGCAGGAGTGGCTGCAGCAGCAGCTCGACACGATCTCGCAGACGGCGTACATGGGGATGGCCGCCGCGGGCCCCGAAGCCGAGACCGGGTTGCAGTTCTGGAAGTGGTTCTTCGAGCAGTTCGGCAAGCTGGTGAAGGAGACCCGCAGCTACGCCGCCACCCTCCGCGTCGACGAGCGCGGCGTGCTGTTCCAGGACCGCGTGACGGTTCAGCCCGACGGGAGCGTCGCGCGCTACCTCAAGGATGTGCGCCCCGTCCAGCGCGACCTGCTCCGCGGCCTGCCGACGGGCGGGGCGCTCGTCTTCGGAGCGGAGTGGGAGCTCCCCGCCAATACCGAGACCCTCGAAGAGCTGATGCTCAAGGCGATTCTGCGGACCGACTTGCTCAAGGATCGCGTCGGCGACGAGAAGTTCGAGGCGGCCATGGCGCGCAGCGCCGCGCTGCACCGCAAGATGCCGGGCTACAACGGCAGCTTCAACGTCGGCGGCAAGGGGCAGGGCATGCAGTTCGCCGGGGTGTACCTGACTGCCGAAGGGGCGGCGGTGATGAAGGACATGCGCGAGATGTTCGAGATCTGCCCGGACATCATGAACGCCTGGGGCAACCTGCCGTCCACCACGGTGAAGTGCGACACCGAGCAGGTCAGTGGCGCCGAAGCGCAGGTCTACCGCTTCGTATTCGACCGCAACTCGCCGGCACAACCGATGCTGCAGGCTGTGTACGGCGAGGATGCCACCCTCTACATGGCACCGCATCCGGAAGGCGTGGCGTATGCCCTCGGCGCGCGTGAGGCCGCTCGCGAAATGCTCGCGCGCAGCCTCGCGAAGGACGCGCCCCAGTTCAGCCGCGATCCGCGCGTCCTCAGCCTCTTCGAAACGCTGACCCCGCACCCGCAGTTCTGCCTGCTGATCGACCTGCCGCCCCTCTGCAAAGCCATCGGCACGATGGTGCAGGAACTGGGCGTGCCGTTTCCCCCGTTGGACATCGGTGACCAGCCCGGACCGCTCGCCGGCTTGGCCCTCTATCTGGAGCCGAGCGCGGTGCGCTCCGAGATCTTCGTGCCCAGCGCCCCGCTCAAGCGCCTCATCAAAGCCTTTGAGAAGGCGACCGCCGGGAGCGGCGCGGAATAGCGCCGCATTGCTCCCCGCGGTACGAGCGACCGGCTGGCCACGGCGCCCCCGCGCCACACGGCCGATCAAGCCTTCGCCACGAGTTCGCTCACGCGCGCAAATACCTGGTCAAACATGAGTTCCGTCAACCGCCCGGTAAACGTGTTCTGCTGGCTCGGGTGATAGGACGCCAGGAGCACGCGCCCGTCGTTCAGCATCTGCTCACGGCCGTGGCCGAAGCGTGCCAGTCGGACGGTCAAGTGCCGACCCACCTGCGTCCAGGCCAGGTGTCCCAGCGCCACAAGCACACGCCAAGGCGTCTGGGTCAAGGTCTCCGCCAGGTACGGGGAGCAGTTGTCGACCTCTGCCCGGGTCGGCTTGTTGTCCGGCGGAGCGCAGCGGGCGGCGGCCGTGATCAGGCAGTTCGTTAGCACGAGCCCATCATCCGCGCGCGTCGAGGTCGGCTGGTTGGCGAACCCCGCCCGGTGCAGCGCCCGGAACAGCCAGTCCCCGCTGCGGTCCCCGGTAAACAGCCGCCCGGTCCGGTTGGCCCCGTGCGCCCCCGGGGCCAGCCCGACGACGACGAACCGGGCCCTGGGGTCCCCGAAGTTCGGCACGGGCCGCCCCCAGTACGTCTCGTCACGGTAGGCCGCCCGCTTCTCGGCTGCCACGCGCGCGGTGTGCTCGCGCAGGCGCGGGCAGCGGCGGCAGGCCGTGACGCGGGCGTTCTGGCGGGTGAACCACGCGGGGGGCGGCAGCGGGCCTTCTTTCTTCATGATTCCCGGGATCATCCGGGCGGTCGCCGGCGCTGGCAATACCCCCCGGGCGGGCCCAATTGCCGCCCCGCGGGGCGGCAATTGGGACTAGCGGCGCGCTTTTCCTCGCTGGCCGAATCTGGTATAAGTGACGGACTCGGAATAGCCTGCGCGGTCGGCCCGGCGGTTTCCCCGGAAGTCGGCACCTACAGGGCGTCCAGAGAAGAGCAGCGATGGCAGAGCAGGAGAAAGCGCAGTCCCAGACTGCACCACCCACCTCCGACGCGGACAAAACGCGCGCCCGGCAGTGGTTCAAGAAGGCGGCGGATGTCCGCGAACTCCGCCAGTACGACTACGCCATCGAGTGCTTCATCAACGGCCTGGGCTATTGGCCCGAGGCCGTCGAAGAGGGGCACATGCCCCTGCGCTCGGTCGCGCTCCAGCGGCAGCAGTTGGGCGGGAAGAAGCCCGGCATCATGGACAAGATGAAAAGATCCATGAGCGGCAAAGACTTGAAGCTCAACATGCTGAATGCCGAGCACCTGCTGTCCCTGGACCCCTACAGCCCCGACTACGCGGACAACCTGCTCAAGAGCGCAGCCAAGGGCCGCTTCCTGGAGACGTTGCAGTGGGCTGCGCCGGTCGTGCTGGAGGCGCTCAAAAAGGACAAGAAGCCCAGCCGGCAGCGCTTCCAGGCGTTTCGCGAGGCGCTGGTGGAGGCGGCCGAGTACGCCGCCGGGATCAACGCCGGCGCGGCGGAAGCGGCGCTGCTGACGCAGGCGCTGGAGTCGCTGGACTACCTGATGGCCCGCTCCCCCGGCGACGACGCGTTGCGCAACGAGCTGCGCGACCTGGCCGGCCGGCTGACCATCGCCAAGGGCAAGTACGATCAGGCGGAGGATTTCCGCGACTCGCTGCGCGACGCCGACAAGCAGAAACTCCTGCACGACTCCGAGCGCATGCGCCAGAGCGAGGAGTCGCTCGAGGCGCTGGTCGCGGCGGCCCGCAAGGATTACGAAGCCAATCGTGATACGCCCGCCAAAATCAACAACTACGTGGAAATGCTGCTGAAGTCGGAGCGCAAGAAGGAAGAGGACGTCGCCATCCAGGTCCTGACGGATGCGTACGGGCGCTCCCGCAACTACAGCTACAAGCAGAAGGCCGACGACATCCGGTTGCAGCAACTGCGTCGCAAGACGGCCGTGCTCCGGGCCAAGGCCAAGAAGACAGGCGCGTCGGAGGACGAACAGCAGGCGCGCCTCGCCGGCATGGAACAGCGCGAGACGATGCTCGAAATCTATCGCGAGCGCGTCGAGAAGTACCCAACCGATCTGCGCCATAAGTACAAGCTGGGTCAGGCCCTGTTCGAGTCGGCCGTCTACGATGAGGCCATCCCCGTCCTGCAGAGCGCGCAACAGGATCCGCGCTACCGCACCCGCTGTCAGCTTCTGCTCGGCCGGGCGTTTTATGACAAGCAGGCCCCCGCGCAGGCCGTCGAAGTCCTGCGCGAGGCGCTGGCAAAATACGAGTTCACGGACGACATGTCCAAGGAACTGGTGTTCTGGCTCGCACGCTCTCTGAAGGCGGCCGGCAAATCCGACGAAGCCAAGGAAGCGTACGGGCGCCTGCTGCGGCAGGACTACAATTATCGCGCGGGCGAGGCTCGCAAGGAACTCGAGGAACTGGGTTAGGCCCGCGGGCCTGGCCCCGCCGGCTGCTGCGGCAGCGGGCTGGATTGGGATTCATCAAGGGAGAACGTAGTGGCTCACTCACTTTCCGCCAAGAAACGCATTCGCCAGAACGTCAAGCGCCGGGCCTTGAACAAGACCCGGGCCACGGCGCTCAAAGGCAAGCTCCGCAAGGTGCAGGACGCCTTCCAGAAGGGCAACCTGGCCGAGGTCGAGGCCGCCTGCACCACCGCCGTGAAGTCCCTCGATCGCGCGGCCAACCACGGCACGCTGCACCGCAACGCCGCGGCCCGGCGCAAGAGCCGCATGGCCAAACGTGTCAATGCGCTCAAGCAGCAGGCCAAACCCACCGCCTGACGCGGCTCGCGCCTGCCGGACCGGCGCGCCGGGACCGTGGAGCCTGCTCCCCCGGGGAAGCAGTGCCACGGTGGCGCGCCGTTTCTGTGCGCGGCCGCGGCGCTGGGCCCCATAATCCGTGCGCGCCTTACTCAAGTGCCGCCTTTATGGGTCGATCTTAAGTATGGAAGTCGCCCAGGTGGAGTACGGTGTTTAACGCGATCCACGTCACGCACGAGGCCGTCTACAAGGTCGGCGGCATTGGGACGGTCCTCGAAGGGCTGATCAATAGCCGCCCCTATCGCGACAACATCGGCCGCACGGTCCTCGTGTGTCCCCTGTTCTATCCCGAAAACACCGAACGCTTCGGCCCCGGCGGGGTCATCGAGTATTCCTCGCTGGACGGCATCGGCGACGGCCCCTATGCCAGCGCCTTCCGCCGCATCGAGCGTGAATGGGGCGTGCATCTCGTCTACGGTCGCCGCCCGCTGGAGGATGAACCTTCGCGGCGCCGCACCATCTGCGAGGTGCTGCTGATCGATCTGCGTGGCATCTACGCGCAGCGTCTGAACGACGTCAAAGGGCTGCTCTACCACCGCTTCGGTATCCGCTCGGATCGCTACCAGCACATCTGGGAATACGAGCAATACGTGCAGCTCGCCGGCCCCGCCGTCAGCGCCCTCGAGGCCATGCGCCTCGGTGAGGAGCAGGCTCCCGCAGCGGTGTTCGCACATGAGTTCATGGGCGTGCCCGCGGCGCTGGCTCTGCAGAGCTACTGCCCGGCGCGCTACCGGACACTGTTCTACGCGCACGAGGTCGCCCCCATCCGTCGCATCGTCGAGGCGCACCCCGGCCACGACGTGATGTTCTACAACGCACTCCACACGGCGCGCGCCGGCGGCATCTACATCGATGAGGTCTTCGGCCCGCAGGACGACTACCACAAGCATGCCGTCGTCCGCGCGGCCCATCACTGCGACGCGCTGCTGGCGGTCGGCCACCACGTGCAACAGGAACTGCTGTTCCTCGATCCCGATTTCGAGACGAGCGACATCACGCTGTGCTACAACGGCGTGCCCGTCGGGCAGGTGGATTACGACGCCCGCCAGGCCAGCCGCCAGCGTGTACGGAAATACTGCCAGACCCTGCTGAGCTGGCAGCCCGACCTGATCTTCACCCACGTCACCCGCCTGGCCCCCAGCAAGGCCATGTGGCGCGACATCGACGTGCTGCTCGCGCTGGATGCGCAACTGCATGCGCGGCGGCAAACCGCCGTGATGCTCATCCTCTCGACCGAGCTGCCGCGCCGGCCGGTCGCGGACATTTTGCACATGGAGCTGGCCTGGGACTGGCCGCTGGCCCACCGCGAGGGCCCGCCCGACCTGACCGGCGGCGAAGCCGCGTTTTACCAGCGCGTCCAGGCCTTCAACGCGCGCGCCCGCAGCGTCAAGCTGATCTATGTCAACCAGTTCGGGTTCGACCGCGCCCGGGCGGGTCTGCGCGTCCCGGAAGACCTGGAGTTTCTCGACTTGCGGCGGGCCAGTGACGCGGAGTTCGGCCTGAGCCTGTACGAGCCGTTTGGGATTTCCCCGCTGGAGCCGCTGACCTATGGCGGCATCTGCCTGGTGAGCACGTCCTGCGGCTGCGCGGGGTTCGTCAAGCAGGCCTGCGGCGCCAAACGCACGCCGAACGTCCTGTTGGCGAACTACATCGACGGCGTGCGCAAGCCGCGCTCCGTCAAGGAATCGCTGGCAATCGGCCTGGACGAACGCCGCGAGGTCGAAGTGAAGCTGGCCGACCAGCTCGCGGAGCAATTGCTCAAACGCCTCCCGCAGGACCGCGCCGAAGAGGAGAAGCTCATCCGGTCCGGCTACGAACTGGCCAAGCACATGAGCTGGGACGTGGTCGCCGAGCGCTTCGTGTTCCCCGCCATCCGCCGCGCCTCTTCGCGCCGCCGCGCCGTCAGCATCGTGGCGTAAACCGCGGTCCGCTAGGGTTGCCGAGTCACTCCCCGCGCGCGATCCAGAAACTCGATCACGCGCGTCTGGTAGGTGTCGAAATCCGTGCTCATCACGTTGCTGTGGGGCCCCGGACCAAGCCAGCGCACCTTCGGCTCACCGGCGCGCTCATACATCAGATCGAGGTTTACCGGGGGAATCAGCACGTCGTCCGTACCGTGAATCAAAAGGACCGGCCGCGGGGCCAGGCGCGCCAGCGCTGGCGTCGCGTCCAGTTGCCACAGCGACTGCCCGGCATGCAGCGATAAGGACGCCAGTACGACCGGCACCAGTACCGGGCCGACAACCGGAATCCGTCCCAGGTGCTGCTGCGCCAGCAGCGGCGCGCTGACGAACGCGCTATCCAGCACGACGGCCTCAATCCGCGGATCGTCCGCCGCCGCCCGCACCAGCGCCATCGCCCCCATCGACGAACCGAGCCCGAAGATGTGGTGACTCGCGGCGGGCCGCGCTGCCCGCAGCCAGGCGACCGCCGCCCGCACGTCAGCCTCCTCGTACAGCCCAAACGTCGCGGTGTGCCCGGCGCTCTCACCGTGCCCGCGGAAGTCGAAGATCAGGGCGTTGTAGCCTTGCCCGTGGAACACGCTCAGGAAGCTGGAGAAGTTGCCTTTGTTGGCACCCAAGCCATGGCAGATGATGACGGTCGCATCGCTATCACGATCCGGCAGGTACCAGCCGGATAGCGTGAGCCCGTCGGCCGTGGTGAACCACACATCTTCAATCGGCAGCACACCGGCTTCGCCGCGATCGAGCGGATTGCCGATCTTCAGGCGGTGAATCAGTGAGCCGACCAGCAACGGCGCGAAGACGAGCACGACCAGCAGGAACCGCGTCGGAGCGATTCCCAACGCGAGCACCGCCCAGCGCCGGCGCGCCGCATCGGCGATGTGACGTAATCCTCCGGCGCTGCGCCGCGTGCGCCGTCCCCAACGCCGCAACCGTTCACCGAGGCGACCCACCGTCCGCGCCCATACCGCCCAAGCCAATCGCCAACAGACCGCGAAGTACACCGCCCAGAAAATCTCGACCGGCAACAGGCGTCCGCGGGCAATGTACGCGACCACACCGCCCGCGATGCCCAGGAGCAACGCTAGGAAGACGAGATAGCCCACGTACTCGCGCAGACGGATGCGGCGCACGCGCGGCCAGCCCCACCACAACAGCGCTCCCAGCAGCGGCGGCATCAGGACAATGAGCGTCTCGTCCGGATGGTGCGTGAAGCGGTTGGCCACCGGCCAGAGTGCAATCCCGGCCAGGGCCACGATTGCGGCGGTTCGGCAACGACGTTGGCAGACCGGGCGCCCCATGCGGCCTCGTGCCTATGCTCAGCACCAACCCCCGTCGCGAGTGTAGCCCGGCTGATAGAGGATTCATAGAGAGGTGGAAGGTGGGAATTTCGGCGCATGACAAGACGGCCGGTCTCCCCAGGGCCGACACAGAGAGTCGCGGCGTACGCCCAGCGTGCTCAACACAACGTGGGCGAATCTGGCACTGTCCACCGGCACCGACGTGGCGCGCAGCGAAACCTAGCAGGTGCGGCTGATTGTGCAGGCCGTCACCAGCACCGCGTCCAGCGCACAGGCGGATTTACTCAGGCGTAGGTGTCGAGCCGTCCCAGCGGGAATCCGCTGGCGATCGACGCAATCTGCACATCGCCTGTGGTGGCCAGCACCTGGGCGAACTTCTGCGCGGACTGCACCAGATCGCGGAGCTCGGCCGAGTCGGTGTCCTGACCGACCGCCGCCTGAGACTGCAGTGTGGGCTTCTCCACCTGCTCCACCACCCGCTGCTCGGGTGGCGGCGCATTGGAGCGCACCTGCACCGGGCCGGTATACGGAACCGGCGGGCCCAGAGCGTCAAACCCTGACATGATCTGTCTCCGATTCGGCGAAAGCCTCTCGGAGCCGTGTGTCCCTGGAAGTGCCTGTCCCGAGAGCAAGTATTCCAACCGCTCCCGGGCCATGTCAAACTGGGCAGCGTCACCGGCGACACCGTGGGCAGGCCGGCCCAACGTCCTCAAAAATGAGCTGCCGGGGCGCGCTGATCGGCCACATCCGTCGGCCGCCGCTGCCGCAGGCGCATCGCAATGCGACGTTCCTTATAATGAGCTGTTCGGCCGGGCTGGTTATGCGGGCCTGGTCCACGTGGAGTCCCCTCGATGACTCGTGCAGCGCGCAAGCGTTCCCGGCCCAGCGAAAACCGCAGCGACGGCGCGGCCCAGGCAACTTCGCATCTCCCCGCACCGCCACGGTGGTGGTGGATCGCGTTGAGCGGCATCCTGCTGTGGGCGCTCGTCAGCCAGATCCTGATTCAGTACCACGGCTGGCGGGACAACCCGCTGCTGCCGGCGGACCTGGAGACGTATTGGCGCTGGGCCGGTGCGATCGCCGCCGGGCACTGGGTCGGCAACGAGCCGTTCATGTCGGCGCCGCTGTACCCGTACCTGCTCGCCCTGATCCGCAAACTGGGCGGCGGACTGCCCACGGTACACGGACTCCAGGCCGGCCTGCATCTCGCCACGATCACGCTGCTCGGCTACACCGCGGCGCGCCGCTTCGGTGCGGGCATCGGACTCCTGGCCGCCGGCCTCTTCGCGCTGCTGCTGGAACCCAGCTACTACGCGAGCCGGGTGCTCAACTGCACCCTGCAGCTCTTTCTGACCGTGGCGCTGTGGTGGAGCCTGGGGCGCGCCGCACAGCGCGACACCTCCGGGCCCTGGACGCTCGCCGGCGTGCTGGTCGGCCTGGGCGCCCTCGCGAATCCGCCCCTGCTGCTCGCCGTCCCGCTGGTAGCGGCCTGGGCCTGGTGGGTGCGCGGTGGAAGCCGCGGATGGCGCGCAGCGGCCTGGGTGTGCGGTCCGGCGGTCGCGGTGATCGCCCCGGCGACCGTACACAACCTGCTCGCCTGTGGCGAGTTCATCCCGATCAGCGCGCAAGCCGGCATTACCTTCGCGCAAGGCAACGCGCCGGGAGCGGACGGCACGTACACCCCCCTGCCCGGCGTGTCCACGGAGCGCGACATCCAGAACGCGGAGGCCATGCGCGCGTATCGGCAGGCCACCGGCGGACCGCAGAGCTGGCGCGGTGTCAATCGCTACTTCTTCCACCGCGGACTGAGCTACTGGGCCGGTGAACCTGGCCGCGCGCTGGGGTTGGAACTGCGCAAGCTGTGGTGGCTGCTGAGCGGACGAAACATCGGCGAGGTCTTCTACCCAACGCTCGAGTTACAGGCGGGCCTGCTCAATGGGCTCTATCTCACACCCCTGGCCACGCCGCTGCTCATGTTGCCCGCGCTGCTGGGCGCCGCGCGGTTCGTTCGCCGCCCGCGGCAATATGGCCCCGAGCTGATCCTGCTGCTGGTGCCCACCCTGATCGTCTTGGCCTTCTTCTACTCGCCGCGCTACCGGCTGCCCGCCGTCCCGCTGCTCGTCGTGTCCGCGGCGCTGGCGCTATCCGTACTCCCCCAGTGGCGCAACCGGCCGAGTTCGGCGGCCTGCGCCTTGGCTGCGCTGCTGTTGGGCCTGGCGTTCGGCCCGCTGAATCAGCGGCTGCGCTTCGACGATCCGTCTGCGCGGCGCGCCCACTTCCACTACTCCGTGGGCTGGGCCTTTGCCGAGGTCGGCCGCACGGACGAGGCCATCCGGTGGTATCGCCAGACGCTGGCCGATGACCCCAACTATGCTCCGGCCATCGCCAGCCTCGGCAGTCTGCTCGGTCAGCAAGGACAGGCGCAGGAATCCCTGTCCCAACTGCAGCAGGCCGCCCAGAAGGATCCGACCAATGCCGCCACGCACGACCAACTCGGCTGCCAGCTCGCCCGCCAAAACCGGCTGCCGGAAGCACTGGAGCATTTCAAGCAGGCCGTAGCGCTCAGTCCCGATCGTCCCGAAATCCGCTGCAACTACGGTGCGGCCCTGGCTCAGAGCGGGCAGGAGGCCGCCGCCCTCGAGCAGTTCGAAGCCGCAGTCCGTCTGAATCCCGCCTATCCCAAGGGCCAGTTGTACCTGGGCCATCTGCTGCAACGGCGTGGCCAGCTGGACGCCGCCCTGCCGCACCTGCAGGCGGCTGCCCGGCTGGACCCGCAGTCCGCCCGCGCCCGCATGTACATGGCCGACGTGCTCTGGAGCCGCGGTTCCGTCGCGGAGGCCATCGCGACCATGCGCCAGGCACACGCGCTCGATCCGGGCGACGAGATGCTGGCCGAGCGCTGGGCGTGGTTCCTGGCCACGGCCCCGGAGCTCGCCCCGGCCGATCGCGCCCAGGCCTTGACCATCCTGCGGCAACTGCCTCAAACACCGGCCAGCGGTACGCCGCAGCGGCTGGACACGCTCGCGGCGGCGCTGGCCGCCAACGGGCAGTACGAGGAGGCGGCCAACACCGTCGAGCGCGCCATCGCCGACAAGCTCAAGACGGGCTCCACGGACGTCGCGGAAATGGGCCGGCGTTTGGAGCAATACCGCGCTCAGCAGGCGTTCATCTACGCACCGCCACAGTAGAATCAGCCACCCGGCCGCAGGCGGTCTGCCGTGCGGCGTGCGAACGCAGCCGACTCCCCGAGGTACGCGCATGCTGGAGCAACTGAAAGCAACCGTCTGCGAGCTGCACCTGGAACTCCCGCGCCACGGACTGGTGCAATGGACCGGTGGCAACGTGAGCGCCCGCGATCCCCAGACCGGCCTGGTGGTGATCAAGCCCAGCGGCGTGCGCTATACACAGTTGCACCCCGAGCACCATGTCGTCGTGGATCTCGACGGACGCATCGTGGAAGGCAGTCTCCAGCCGTCGTCCGATACCGCCAGCCACCTGTACATCTACCGGCAGCGTCCCGATCTGTGCGGGGTCGTCCACACACACTCCCCGTATGCCACCGCCTTCGCCGCCGTCGGGCAGCCCATCCCCTGCTGTCTGACGGCCATTGCCGACGAATTCGGCGGACCGATCCCCTGCGCGGATTTCGCCCTCATCGGCGGCGAGGAAATCGGCCGCCGGGTCGTCGCCGAGCTTGGCACCAGCCCCGCCGTCCTGCTGAAGAACCACGGTGTGTTCACGGTGGGCGCCACGGCCGAAGCGGCGGTCAAGGCGGCCGTCATGGTGGAGGATGCCGCGCGGACCGTGCTGCTCGCCCGGCAACTCGGCGAGCCGCTACCCATCGCCCCGGAACACGTCGCCGCCCTGCATCGTCGCTACACTCAGCTGTACGGACAGAAGCGCTGACGCCGGTTGGCGGCTCCGCCCGCTCCGGCAACGGCGCGTCCGCTTCCCACGTGACAGGTCCAGCCGATGAGAGTCGTCCAACTCGCCGCCGGCGCCGCGGGCATGTACTGCGGCAGTTGCCTGCACGACAACCGCCTCGCGGCCGCCTTGCGCGCCCAGGGGCGCGACGTCGTGCTGCAACCGCTGTATATGCCGCTGCGCACCGACGAACCGGACGCGAGTGCGCCGCGCGTGTTCTTGGGGGGCCTCGGCGTCTACCTGCGGCACGCCTCGGCGCTCTTCCGCCTTGCCCCCGCGTTCCTGAGTCAGTGGCTGAGTCGCCCCGGCCTGCTGCGGCTCGCCGGCCGCTGGGCGGGACGTACGCGTCCCGAGCAGCTCGGCGCCCTGACCGTCGACCTGCTGCAGGGTGAAGCGGGGACGCAGCGCCGCGAGATCGCCGCGCTCGTCGCCGCCCTGCGTGAACTGCGGCCGGCACTCGTGCAGCTCCCCAACCTGCTGCTGGCGGGACTGGCACGACCCCTCCAGGCGCGCCTGGGCGTGCCCGTCGTCTGCGAACTCACCGGCGAGGACCTCTTCATTGACGAGCTTCCGGAACCGGACCGCGCCCGGGTGCTCGGCCTGCTGCGCACCCGCGCGGCGGACATCGACGCGTTCATCGCCTTGACGCAGTACTATGCCCGCCACGCGGCCGCGCGGTTCGGCCTGCCACCCGAGCGTGTCCACACCATTCCGCTGGGAATTCGTGCCGAGGATTTCGCGTCGCCCGCCGCCGGGCAGTCCGTGACGACGCCGCACGCGGCACGACCCTTCACCATCGGGTACCTGGCGCGCGTCTGCCCGCAAAAGGGGTTCGGCGAGCTGTGTCGCGCATTCGCGCACCTGCAGCGCCAGGGCCGCGCATGCCGTCTGCACGTCGCGGGGTACCTGCCGCCGGCGGAGCGCGCGTTTCTCGCAGCGCAGCGGGAGCTGCTGCGCGCGGCGCACTGCGCGCACGACTTTGCTTACGTGGGCGAGGTGACGCGCGCGGGCAAGCTCGATTTCCTGATGACGCTCGATGCGTTCTCCGTGCCCGCAGCCTACCCCGAAGCCAAGGGGCTCTACGTCCTCGAAGCGCTCGCCGCCGGCGTGCCGGTCGTGCAGCCGGACCAGGGCGCCTTCCCCGAACTCGTCCAGGGTACGGGCGGCGGCCTGCTCGTCGCGCCCGGTGACGCAGCCGCCCTGGCCGACGGTTTGGCCCGCCTGCAGGACGATCCCACCCTGCGCCGACGCCTCGGCGCCATCGGTCAGCAGGCGGTGCGCACACACCACACCGCGCAGCGCATGGCCACGGCGGCCTGGAGCATCTATGAGCGCGTCGCACAGCGTGCCGCCGCGGGCGGGGCCCTTCAGAACGGTCCCCGCGGGGAGTAATATCCACCATAGTCGCGCGTCCCTCGCGCGCCACGCAACACCACCGTCGAGGCCGCCATGCTGCCCCGCGTCATCACCTTCACCGCCGTCAGTCTCGACGGCCGCATTGACGGCTTCGAACCCGACGTCGCGCAGTACTACCGGCTCGCGCCCGCCTGGGAAGAGGATGCCACCCTGGCCGGCAGCGACACGATCCTGGCCGCCCCGCTGGAAGCCCCGCCCGAAGACGACTCCTCCTTCCAGCCGCCCCCGGTCGATCCGCAGGACCGCCGGCCACTGCTGGTGATCGCCGACAGCCGCGGACGGGTGCGCACGTGGCACGCCTGGCGGCAAACGCCGTACTGGCGGGACGTGCTGGCGCTCGTCTCGCAGGCCACGCCGGCCGAGTACCTGGCCTACCTGCGGCAGCGCCGCATCCGGTACCTCGTGGCCGGCACCGAGCGCGTCGACTTTCGTGCCGCGCTGGAGCAACTCCACGAGCGCGACGGAGTTCGCACCGTGCGGGTCGACAGCGGCGGCACCCTGAGCGGCGTGCTGCTGCGCGCCGGGCTGGTCCACGAGGTCAGCGTGCTGGTCCATCCCGTACTCGCGGGCGGGGCGGTGCCGCGCTCGTTCTTTCGGCCGCCCAGCCCCGCGGAAACCGATCCGCCGCTCGCTTTGCGGCTGATGCGCGTGCGGAAGCTGCCGGGCGACCTCTTGTGGCTACGGTACGAGGTCCTGCAGTAGGCGGGCCCTTGTGATTTATCGGACTTAATTCCCGCACTTCCGCCGGCCGCCCTTCCACCTCCATGGCGGCTCCGCTATCATGAGCGGAATGCCCAGTTTGCGGGTGGACAAGTGGCTCAGCGTCGGTGCCGGCTTCGGGCTCCTGCTGCTGCTCAGCGCGCAGCAGCGCCTGTGCCCGTGGCTCACCGCCACGCCCCCGGCCGAGCCCGGTACCGAGGCCACGCCGGCGCGCGGCGCGCAGGATGCCCCCGACACCGCGGACCGCACCCCCCGCAAGCGAGCCTACCCGCGCCTACCCTACCTGCTGCCCGGCAGCAACACCGCGACCCCTCGCAGCACCGCCGGCTGGAGTCAGGCCGCCTTGCGTTTGCGCAACGGCTGGCATGACGGCGTCTGCAGTTGCGGCCCCCAGCAGCCTCTGATCGGCGCCTCCACCGCCCCGGTGGCGATCCCGCCCGACCGCCTGGCTTGGCACTGCTTCCAGCAGCTCGCCACGCCGGCCGTCGCGGTGACGCAGCGGACGGAGCGCGGCAGCACCGATCCCGCCGTCGCCACAGCCATCGCCCGCACGGGCCCACCCCGCGCCTGATTCGCGTCGACGAGAAGGGAACGAAGCGAATCCCGGCCCGGCGCGGTGCGCGCCGACGCCGGTCAGGCTGTCGGCGGCAGGTGCCGGCCGGCACAGGCTGAATCTCCGGTTCAACTCATCGCCCGCACGGGCACACGAGGAATCTCATGAGCGAAGTGAAGAATGTCAACCAACGCCTTCTCCTGACCGGCGCGGTCCTGCTGATCGCCCTGGTCATGCTCTGGCCGCCGAAGGACAAGCTGCGTCCCGGCCTGGACATCGCCGGCGGCACATCGTTGATCTTCGAGATCGAGGCGGCCGAAGGCGATCGTTCCAGCGATCTGGCGGAACGCGTCAAGACACAGCTCCAGAAGCGCGTCGACCCGAAAGGCGTCTTCGGCCTGACGTGGCGCGTGCAGGGCCAGAACCGCATCGAAGTCCAGATGCCGCTGCCGCCCAAGGAAGCCAAGGACCGGCGCAAGGCGTTTGCCGACGCGCTGGCCGATTTGTTCAGCCTCGAGCTGAAGCGCGGCCAGATTGTGCAGGCCGTGCAGCAGACGGGTGCCGCGCGGGAGGCGGCCATCCAGAAGCTGGCCGAGGGGCACGCGCCGGCGGCGCTGGCCGCCCTGACGAATGATGCCGGTGGCGGACAGCGGGCCGCGATCGAAGCGGTCGTCGCACAGCGCCAGGAGCTGCTGACCAAGATCGGCGCGGCCTATGACGCGATGATGGCGGCCGAAGCCGCCCAAAAGGCGGGTCCGCCGGCAACGAACCCGGCCGCCGCGGCGGCGAGCGCGCCCGCCAGTGCGCCGATCACCGCGGAAACGCTGGAAGAAGCGGTGCGCGACACGCAGGAAGCGTACGAGGACGCGGTCGATGCGCTGCTCGCGAAGAACCTCAACCGCCGCCGTTTCCAGGAAGTGCTGGAGCTGGACGAGAAGTCCTCCGTGCGTCAGAACAGCCTGAAGGACATTCGCCAGAACCACGCCGATCTGGGCGACAAGCTGGCGGACGTGCTCACCAAACACGCCGCTTTCCGCAAGGACCGGCAGTACCTCGACGGCTCCGACGACCTCAAGCGCCTCCTCCGCGGCGCCGGCAAGCTGGAGTTCCGCATCCTCGCGACCCCCAGTCCGGAGAATCAGACCAAGTACGATCGCTATCGCAATCAGCTCAAACAGGGCCGCCTCCGTCAGCCCGGCGATGCCGAGGGCTGGTTCAAGATCGATGACCCGCTGCAGTTCTTTAACCTCGATTCCCCGGCCCAACTCGCCAACTTCAAGCCCGAAGAGCATGGCCGCTGGGTCATCGACAAGCTCGGCGAGGACTACTACGTCCTGGCCCGCACGGGCAAGGAGGACGGCCTGCTGCAGGGCGATCGCGCCCAGGCCCCCTGGAAGCTGACCAGCGCCCGTCCGGATCACGACCAGCACGGTCGCTGGTGCGTCAGCTTCCAGCTCGACCCGATGGGCGGCAAGCAGTTCTACAAGCTGACCAGCAACAACGTCGACCGGCCGCTGTGCATCCTCGTCGATGACGTGGCCTACTCGGCGCCGAATATTCAGACCGCCATCAGCCGCAGCGGCCAGATCACCGGCGAGTTCAGCCAGCAGAAGGTGCAGTACCTGGTGCAGACGATGGAAGGCGGCATGCTGCCGGCGCGCGTCAAGGACACCCCGTTGTCGGAGCGCACCATCGGCTCCAGCCTGGGTGAGGCGAACCGGGACAACGCGATCCGCGCCGGCCTGTACGGCGCCGTCGCCGTCATTGCCACCATGCTGATCTACTACACGTTCTGCGGCGCCGTCGCCAACGTGGCCATGTTGCTGAACGTCCTCCTGACCCTGGCCGCCCTGGCCATGCTCGGCGCGCGCTTTACGCTGGACGGCATCGCCGGTCTGATCCTGTCGATCGGTATGGCCGTCGATGCAAACGTGCTGATCTACGAACGCATGCGCGAGGAGAAGGAGCGCGGCGCGTCGCTGCGGATGATCATCCGCAACGGCTACGACCGGGCCTTTTCGACCATCTTCGACTCGAACATGACCACGTTGCTCACCTGCGTGATCATCTACTACGTCGGCAGCGAAGAGGTGAAGGGCTTTGGCCTGACCCTCGGCTGGGGCGTGGCCTTGAACCTGTTCACGGCCGTGTTCGTCACGCGGACCTTGTTCGACCTGCTGCTGAAGTACAACGCGATCAAAGACGTGAAGATGCTCAAGCTCATCGGCGTGCCCAACATCGACTGGCACCGCCTCGCCAAATTCCTGGTGCCGGTGACCGTGGTCATCACGCTGGCGGGCGTCGCGCTGCTGGTGTCCCGTGGACGCGAGAAGACGCTGGACATCGAGTTCCTGGGCGGGATCGCGGCCGAGTTCGAGGCCAAGCCCGCTCCCGCCGGCGCCAAGGCCCTGGACGACATCGTCATCGCGCGACTGCTGTCCGAGCAGGCCGAGGGGCTGGCAAAGGACGCCAAGCGGCTCGGCGAAGTGAAGGTGGAACCCGTGGCGGATACGGCTGCCGCGTTCAATGTCAGTCTCCCGGGCGTCGATGCCGTGCGGCTGGCCGCCATGCTGACCGAGCCGCTGGAAGCGGACAACGTCCTGGCACGCGGCACTCCGCAGCCGGTCGCTGGCGCGCCGGCCTGGCAGATTCGTGTGCAGGGCGAGGTCAATGCAGAGCAGCTCGCCAGCAAGATCCGCGCCTGGGTGGATCCGCTCACGCTGGCGACCGGAGAGCTGAAGAACGCGACCGTCAACGCCGTCCTGGAGGCCGGCGGCCAGACGCAGGGCCGCCTCTGGAACGTGACCTCGACCGGTCACAACATGCGGCTGTTCAGCTACGCGCTGACAAGCGCGATCGGCGAGCAGATGCAGATCGATCCCAAGATCGCGTACGTCCTGCGCGGCCAGGACGGGCGGCCGTACCCGGTGACCGACCGCCTACTCAGTGCTGTCGTGCCGAATCTGCCGGCCGGCGCCAACGCGGACGTGACGGATTACCTGGGCGGCGCCGCGATCTACCTCGATCAGATCGATCCGCCGCAAGCGGTCGAGGCGGTCACCACGCGTTTGAACAACATGTTGTTCAAGCCCGACTTTGCGGACATGCCGCGCCGGGACTTTACCGTCCTGGGCGTGAACCCGTCCGGCAAGAACGACGAGCGCGGCCTGCCGCTGTATAAGGGCATTGTGGTCGTGGCGTTCGATCCCGACGTGCGCTACGGCGACGACAAGCAGCTCTGGTACGCGAATTTCGCCCAAGGCCAGACGAAGCTCGTGGAGGCGGCGCTTTCCCAGGAGCAGACGCTGCGCAAGGTCATGCAGTTCAAGCCCCAGATCGCAGCCCGGGCCACGCAGCAGGCCGGCATGTCGCTGGTGCTCTCGTGGGCCATGATCGTCGCCTACCTGTGGATCCGGTTCGGCAAGGTGTCGTTCGGCCTGGGCGGTGTCGTGGCCCTGATCCACGACGTGTTGCTCGCCCTCGCGTTCGTCGGCTTCAGCGGTGTGATCGCGTCGACCGCTCTGGGTAAAGCCCTGCTGGTCGAAGACTTCCGCATTAATATGCCGATCATCGCGGCCCTGCTGACGATCATCGGTTACTCGGTCAACGACACGATCGTCGTGTTTGACCGGATCCGCGAAATCCGCGGCCGGCTCGGCATCGTCACGATCGAGACGGTTAACGACGCCATCAACCAAACGCTGTCGCGAACGTTGATGACCGTGTTCACGGTCTTCCTGGTGATTGTCATTGCCTACATCTTCGGCGGCAGCAGCATTCGCGGGTTCAACTACTGCATGCTGATCGGCGTGCTGACCGGTTGCTACTCGTCGATCGCCATCGCCTCGCCGCTCCTGCTCTTCCGCATGGGCAAGGGCAACGGTGCGCAGCCGAACAGTGGCGCGAGCCGGTAAACCCTGACCCGCTTTCCCGGGGGCGGGCCACGCGTGCCCGCCCCGCACGGCCCCGGTGCGTGGCGACCTGTCCGGTCGCCGCGGACCGGGGCACGTCTGTATCTGCCGCTTCCCACGTGCTATACTACGCCCCGCGCCGCGCGCGACCGCGCGGCCGGCGGGTGTACGGTTTGCGAGGCACTCCGATGCGACCGGAAGTGAAAATCGGCATTGTCCTGGGTCTTGTCGTGATCGGCGGCGTGATTGCCTACGTCTCCAGCCAGGGCAAGAAGTCCGGCGGTGACGTGGCCACCGAAGTCCCCATGCGGCCCCCCGCCGCGTCCGGCGCCCGGGATGCCGGCAAACCGCCGGCCGCCAAGCCGCCCACCGCGGCGCGCCCCGGCACCACGCCGCCGGCGCAGACGCCGCTGATTAAGCCCCCGGCCGCCCCCACCCCCAGCACGGCGCTGCCGGTTGCGACGCGCCCGACCGCCCCGCCGCCGACGCTCCCACCCAGTGCCGCGCCGCACACCCCGGAGACGACACCCCCTACAACTGCAACGCCGGCCGCGCCGACCCCCGCGCCGTCGACGCTGCCGCCGCCCACGACGACGCAACCGGCAACGCCGCCCCCGGGCAGCACGTTGCCGCCGCCGACTCCCGTGCGCCCACCGACCCCCACGGGTGTGGCCACACCAACGTCCCCCGAGCCCAACACGCTCAAGCCCACCACCGTGACGCCCTTGACGCCGACGCCCGGTCCGACTACGCCCACACCGGCAACACCTGGGCCCGCACCAACGGCCGCGAAACCGACCACGCCGGAAGTGCCCGCTGGCAAGAAGCACGTCGTCGAGAAGGGCGAGACGCTCTGGTCGATCGCGCAGGATGCCTACGGCGATGGCAATCTGTGGGTCAAGCTCAAGGCGGCCAATCCGCACATCGACCCCGACCGCCTGGCCGAGGGCCAGGAGATCACGCTGCCGCCGAAGGACGTGCTGACCGGCAAGAAGCCGGCCGCCCCGACAGCGAAGCCCGACACCGCCACGCCCCCCAGTGCCACCACCCCGGGCTCCGGCGCCAAGGCCACCGACAAGACCCCCGGCAAGGCCACGACACCGACCACGCCCGGAAAACCCGCGCCGACCCCGGAGACCGGCAAACCGGCCACCACGCCGGAGGCCGGCAAGCCCGCGACGCCGCCGCTCAAGCCCGGCGTGGACAAGAAGCCCGACACGACCAAGGGTGACAAGAAGACGGAAGCCGCCAAGCCCGGCGCGACCAAGCCCGCGACGGACAAGAAGGGTGAGGGCGACACGAAGCCGAAGGTCAAGGGCCGCACGCACGTGGTCCAGGCCGGCGAGTCGCTGGCCAGCATCGCCCGGGCCGTCCTCGGCGACGCGTCGCGCTGGCGCGAGATCTACGAGCTCAACAAGAGCCAGATCGCGGATCCGGATCGGCTGCTGGTAGGCACGACGCTGCAATTGCCGGAGAGATAGCGCCGCGCGGGTGACTCCGGTGCCCGTCCCGGCCAGCGAGGGCTGCTGTGCGGTTCTTGACGACTCTGCACGCTTACATCCTGCGGGAGATGCTCAAGACCACCGCGCTCACGGTGGCCGCCCTCACGATCCTCATCACGCTCGGCGGTGGCATCTTCAACCTGCTGCGCTTCCAGGGCGTTTCCGCCTTCGATTTCGTCGGCATGCTGCCCTTCCTGCTCCCGGTCGTCTTCACGCTCGTGCTGCCCGTGGCTGCCCTCTTTGCCGCCACCCTCGTCTACGGCCGCCTCGCCGTGGACAACGAGCTGACCGCCTGCCGCGCTGCCGGCATCAACATTCACCGTCTGTTCTTCACCGCCGGCCTGCTGGCGGTGTTCATCGCCGCCTTCGGCCTGCTGATGGGCAATTTCGTGCTCCCCGGCCTGGTCCGACCGCTGTACGAGTACGGCCGCAGCAACATCTGCGACATGGCCCTGCGGCAGTTTCAGGAGAAGGGCTTCGTCCGCTTCCGCAACTACACGCTCACCGCGCAGCTCGCCCGGAACGTCTCGGAGCAGGCCCTGGAGGAGAAGGGCTTTGAGACCGGCCCCGGCCTGGACTACCTGCTGCTCGATGGGGCCACACTGCTGGAGCTCGACAACGCCGGCCGGCTGGTGCGCTTCTCGAACGCCAGCAAGGCCCTGTGCATCTTCGACAAGCGCCCCAACCCCCTGGAGGTCACGCTGATCGTCAGCGGCGCGCAGGATTTCCACGTGCGCCGCGAAACCGTCGAAATCGGCGAGCAGCACATCGGGCCCCTGCCGTTCAGCCTGTTCCGCGTTCCGCTCAAGCTGAGCGCGGCCGATCTGCGCGACCTGCTGCACTGGCGGCAGGCGCCGTGGGACGCCCCCACCATGCGCGACCAAGTCGCCCGGTTCCTGGCCCAGTTGACAATCGAGCGCTTTTACCAGCATTGCCTGACGCAACTGCAAAGCCAGCCTCCGCTCCTCCTCGACGACGACGGCGGGCGATCGTATCGCATCACGGCCGCCCGCACGGAACTCGACGGCCGTGCCCTGCGGCTGGGCACCGTGCGCGTGGAAGTCGCGGCCCCAAACGGCGACATGGTCCGCTACGAAGCAGAGCAGGCCCAGCTCAAGGCCCATCCGCTCGATAACGGGCAGTTCGTGCTGGACTTCACTTTGCAGCGCACGCCGCGGCAGGACGTGCTCGAGTACCGCAGCGTCGCGGGCACGCCGGCCACCCCCCGGATCAAGCCGACCCTGAGCCTCGACGGACTGCAGATGCCACCCGACATTCTGGCGGCCGCGCAGCAGTTCACCGCCCGCGAGGTGCTGGACCCCGCCGTGCCGCTGCCGGGGGCTGCGGCGCTGGCGGATCAGCGCGCTTCGCTGCTCAATGCCATGCGGACCCTGGTCCGCAAGCTGACCGCGACGGTGCACTTTCGCGAAGCGCTGCTCGGCAGCGTGCTCGTGACCCTGCTAATGGGCGCGGCCCTGGGCATTCTCTTCCGCGGCGCCCAGGTGCTGGCGGCGTTCGCGGTGGCCATGATTCCTTTCTTTACCATTGGTCTGGTGCTGGTGCTCGGGCAGAAACTGGCCGAAGACGCCCGCATGACCGCGCTGGGCCTGCCGGTGATGTACGGCGGCCTGGCCCTGGTACTGCTCGCGGATCTACTCATCATCCGCCTGGGGGTGCGACGATGAGGCCGGAGGCGCACCCGTGACCATCATGGACCGCTACGTCATTCGCAGCTTTCTCAGCAGCTACGTGATCCTGCTGCTGGCAATCATCGGGCTGTGCGTCTTCCTCGATCTAATCTTCAACCTGGACGAGTTCACCGACGACATGAGCCAGGGCGTGCTCGGCGTCCTGCTAAGAATCGTGGATTACCACGGTTACCGGCTGCCGCTGTACTTTCACATGCTGGGGGGCATCATGATGGCGATTGCCGCGGGCTTCACCTTCGCGCTTATGCTGCGCGGCAACGAGCTGACGCCGCTGGTGGCGGCCGGCATGCCGCTCCAGCGCCTGGCGGCGCCGCTGCTGGCCTGCTCGGTCGGGCTGGTCGCGCTGTGGCTGGCCAACAGCGAGCTGCTGATCCCCGCCGTCGCTCCCAAACTCGCCCGCACGTACCAGGATTTGCGGGACACGCACGAGATCGCGGTGCAGTGCGTGCGCGACGAGAACGACGCCATTCTCTCGGCGGCGGAGCTACATGCCCGCGACGGCTGGCTCAAAAACGTCTACATCATCGAACCGGCCGTCGCCGGCCAGTCGGCGCGCCTCATCAGCGCGGACGTCGCCCGCTACGACCCCGCGCGCCAGACCTGGGAGCTGACGCGCGGCGTGCGGCTGACCCTGGGCACGCGCGTCGAGGGCGGCGGCCTCGGCAACACGATCGCCCGCGAGCCGCTCGACGAGTACGCCTTCCGCATGTCGCCCGAGCAGATCCGCCTGCGGCAGTCGTCACAGTGGGCCGAGCTCATGAGCATCCAGCAGATGAACGCACTGCTCCGGGGGCGGAACCTGCCCAACGTGGCCGCGGTCGAAAAAAGCCGCTTCATCCGCTTCACGCAACCACTCCTGATCTGGATTCTCATCGGGCTGACGGTGCCGTTCTTCCTGACGCGCGAGCCCGCCAACGTGTTGGTGGCCGGCGGCAAAGCCCTGCTGCTGGGCGGAACCTGCTTCGGCATCACGTTCCTGGCCCACAGCGCCGCCCCCGACGGCCACTGGCAGCTCATCACCGCTCTGCCCGTGCTGATCTTCGGCCCGGTTGCCGTCCTGCACCTGGCCAACACCAAGACGTGACGCCGCCGTACGGGCGGCCGGCGCGGTTCGGGCCGCGCCTGGGAGGCAACGATGGCACGCATCGTCATCATCGAAGATGAACCCGATCTGGCCCTCGGCTTGCGCGACAACCTCGAGTTCGAGCAACACGTCGTCGCCCACGCCGCCCGCGGGCTGGACGGCCTCAAGCTCGTCACGCAGCAACGCACCGACCTCGTCCTGCTCGACATCGGCCTGCCCGACATCGACGGCTTCGAGGTCTGCCGCCGCCTGCGCGCCGGCGGCGCCACCATGCCCATCATCATGCTCACCGCCCGTGGCCAGGAGATCGACAAGGTCCGCGGACTGGAGCTGGGCGCGGATGATTACGTCACCAAACCCTTCAGCCTGCGCGAACTGCTGGCCCGCGTGCATGCGGCGCTGCGGCGCGGCGAGCAGGCCGCCGCCGCACCCCAGCTCCAGTTCCAGGTGGGCGACAGCGTCGTGGACTTGACGCGTCAGAAGATCACCTCCCCACGCGGCGAGACCGTGCTGGGCTACTACGAGTCCGAAATCCTGCGCATGCTGCACGAGCGCGCCGGCGAGGCCGTCCCGCGCACCGACCTGCTCGAACGCATCTGGGGCGTCGGCGGCGGACCCGCGGACCGCACGGTCGATAACCACATTGTCAGCCTGCGCCGCAAGCTCGAACCCGATCCGAAGAATCCCCGGCACATCCTCACGGCCCACGCCGTGGGCTACAAGCTCGTCGTCTGAGAGGCCCCCTGGGGCGCGGCATGATCACGGTCCACGTTATCGTCAACGCCCACCTGGACCCCATCTGGCTGTGGCCGTGGACGTCCGGGGCCGACGCCCTGCTGGCCACCTGCCGCAGCGCCTGCGACCGCCTGGACGCCCATCCCGAGCTGCACTTCTGCCGGGGCGAAGCCTGGGGCTACGACCTCATCGACCGCGTCGCGCCGGCTCTGGCCGAACGCATCCGCCGGCACATCGCCGCCGGCCGCTGGCACATCGTCGGCGGCTGGTGGCTGCAGCCCGACTGCAACGGCCCCAGCGGTTTCGCCCTGCGCCAGCAGATCGCGCTGGGCCGCGCATACCTGCAGGCCCACTACGGCCAGTTCCCGCGCACCGCGTACAACGTCGACAGCTTCGGCCACGCCGCCAGCCTGCCCGAGATTTTGCGTGCCGCCGGCCAGGACCGGTACGTCCTGATGCGGCCGCAGGAGCACGAGCTGGCCCTGCCGGCGCGGCTCTTCCGGTGGCGCGGGTACGCGGGCGGGCCCGAGGTCGTGACGTTCCGCATCGCCGGAGCCTACGCGACCGGCCCGCTGACCGTCGCGCACGTGGAACGGTCGCTCACCGAACTGCCACCCGGCATCCAGCACACCATGTGCTTCGTCGGCTTGGGTGATCACGGCGGCGGCCCCACCGAGGAGCAGATCGCCTGGATTGCCGCGCACCGCGACGCCCTCCCTGGCTGCCGGCTGGAGTACTCCTGGCCCGATCGCTTCTTCGACGCGGTTGCGGACCGAACGGACCACCTGCCGCTCGTCACCGGCGAGCTGCAGTACCACGCCGTCGGCTGCTATTCCGTCCAGCGCGCCGTGAAGGTGGCGGTGCGCCGCGCTGAGCACGCCCTGGCCCAAGCCGAGGTCGCCGCCGCCGGTCTGCCCCAGGAAACCGACGCGGACGTATGCCTGCTGGCCGCGTGGCGGCGCGTGTGCTCCCACCACTTCCACGACACCTACGGCGGCACATGCATCCCGTCCGCCTACGATATCGTCCTGGCCCAGCTCGGCGCCGCCCGCGCGACCGCCGACGAAATCATCCAGCTCGGCTTGCGCCGCCGCCTCGAAGACTTCCCCAACGACCCCTGCCACCGCATCGTGCTCTACAACGCCGACGACGACACGTACGACGACTACGCGCAATACGTGCCGTGGTTTGAGTACGGCGCGCTGCCCGACGGTTGGCGCCTGGTCGACGAAGCCGGCCGCGATGTGCCGGTACAGCTCCTCCAGCCCGAGGCAATGATCAACTGGGATGGCACGTACTTCGTGCGACTGCTGTTCTCCCTGCAGGTCGCCCCCGGCGGCTTCCGCGTCCTGCGCATCGTCCGCCCCGGCCAACCGTGTGCGCGCCTGAGCGACGGTGCTGCCGTGCCGCCACCCCCGACTCATCCCCCCGCCCAGGCCAACGACACAACGCTGACGATCTCCGCCCATCCCGCCAGCGTGTGTCTTGCACCCGGTGCCGCGAAACTCGCCTTCGCAGACGGGCTGCAACTCCCGCTGCCCGACTTCGAGCTCATCGACGACCCGACCGACACGTGGTCCCACGGCGTCGATCGCTATGGCCCGGCGCTGCCCGTGACCGTGCAATGGGATGCCCCGCGTGTGATCGACGGCGGCCCGCTGATGGCGTCGCTGCGGCGCGCCGGCCGTCTGGCCGACAGCCGCATCGTCGCGGAGTACCGTGTGTACGCCGGTCGACCCGCCGTGGACCTGCGGCTGCACGTACACTGGACCGAAGAGCGGCGACTGCTGAAGCTCGCCTTCACACTGCCCGCGCCGCTCACCCGTCGCTGGGACGGCATTCCCGACGGCGAACTGCTCCGCCCCGCCGACGGCCGGGAGTATCCGCTGCGCGATCACACACTGCTCGAACTCGCCGACGGCCGGCGGCTGGGTGTCGTCTGCCCGGACGTGTTCGCCCTCGACGTCACGCCGCAGCGCGTCCGCCTCACACTCGTCCGCAGCCCGCTCATGGCGCACCACGACCCGTATCCCCAGCCCGGTCCGCGCGCCGTGCACGCCGACCAAGGCATGCACGAATTCCGCCTGCGCATACTCGCCGGCGCGCCGCTCACCGGCGCGCAGCTCGACCGCGCCGCGCGGGTCTGGCAGCGCCCCCTCGCCGGCGCCGAGCTCACCCGCGGCATGCCGCGCGCGTGATTGTCCGGCGTCCGCTACACTACGCCCCATGGACGCAACCGACCTCAGCATCCTCGGCCTCGACATCGGCGGCACCAAGACCGCCGTCGTGCTCGGCGATCGCGCCGCGCGCGTCCACGCCCGCACCGCGTTCGCGACGTGCCCCGCGCGCGGCTTCGACGCCACTTGGGCCGAGCTCAGCGCGCATTGCGAAGGCATGTTGGCTCGCGCCGCCCAACTCGGCCGCGATGTGCAGGTCGTCTCGGTCTCCATCGGCGGTCCGCTGCAGATCGAGCCCGGCCTGATCCTCTCACCGCCCAACCTACCCGGCTGGGACAACATCCCCCTGCGCCAGATGCTGACCGAGCGCTTCCAACGCCCGGTCTACGTAGAGCACGACGGCAACGCGGGGGCTCTAGCCGAATGGTACTACGGCGCCGGCCGCGGGGCCCGCAACGTCATCTTCCTCACGATGGGCACGGGCTTCGGCGGCGGTTTGATCCTCAACGGCGATCTCTATCGCGGCACGTCGGACCTCGCTGGCGAGGTCGGGCACCTGCGCCTGGCCGAGACCGGACCGGTGGGCTTCGGCAAGGCCGGCTCATGGGAGGGCTTCTGTGCGGGCGCGGGCATTGCGAAGCTGGCCGCCCTGCGTTTCCCTGCCCGCTGGCAGGCAGGCGCCGTCACCGCCCGCGACATCGCAGCCGCCGCTCGTGCCGGCGATGCGGACGCCGTGACCGTGCTGCGCGAGGTCGGCGAATATCTCGGCCGCGGCCTCGCCCTGCTGGTGGACATCCTCAATCCCGAAGTGATCGTCATCGGCTCCCTGGCTGTCCGCCTGGGCGACCTGGTGCTGGCCCCCGCGCGGGAGGTCCTCGCGCGCGAAGCCCTGCCCGGCGCGGTCCGTGTCTGCCGACTGGTCCCCGCACAACTCGGCGAGGAAATCGGCAACGTCGCCTGCCTCTGCGCCGCCATCCGCGCCCTGGGTGGCCCGCGCGCGTAGCGTCGGCGCCCCGTGTGCTACGGCTTCCCCGTAATCTGCGGCAACACGTCCGCGATCCCGTTCACCACAAATTGCACCGCCACCGCCGCCAGCAATAACCCCATGATGCGGTTGAGGATGTTGAGCCCGGTCTGCTTCAGAGTCCGCTCCAGGATGACGGCGGACCGCAGAATGAGGAAAGTGAGCACGCCGGTCAGCAGAATGCACCCCACCACGATGCCCATCCGCACCGGCGCCCCCTTCGCGTGCGTCATCAGCACCATCACAATCGCAATCGACCCCGGCCCCGCCAGCATCGGTATGCCCAGGGGAATGATGGCGACATCCTCACGCTCGACGCCCTCCACTTCTTCCTCCGGGCTCGCGCGCACGCGCGAGCGCTCCGCCCGAATCATGTCGAGCGCCAGTAGGAACAGCAGCACGCCGCCCGCGATGCGAAAGGCCCCCAGCGTGATCCCGAAGAGTTTGAAAATCAGCGACCCCGCCGCCGCAAATGCCAGCAGCGTCACCGTCGTGACGATCGTGGCACGCAGCGCCGTCGCCCGCTTCTGGGCCAGGTCCTCATTGCGCGTGATCGAGAGGAAGAGCGGAATCACGGCAAATGGATCCACGACGAAGAAGATCGCCGCGAACGTCACGACCGTGAAGGAAAGCAGCTCAATCATGGCGCCACCGCCGGACCGACCGGCCGGCGTATTGTTGTCGTAAGCCCCGCACACCGCCAGCGGTGCTAGCGCTCCCGCCCGAATGGCCGATACGTGACCAGGTCCGACCCCGGTGCACTCGGCAGTCGCATCATCAGCCCGCGCCGTAGCGCTTCCCCGCGAAACCGCCCCAGTGGTCCGGTCGCGTCGGACACGACCTCGTACAGCGTACCCTCACCGAGCCCGCGCAGGCGCACCGTCTGCGCCGCGTCTGGGCTGCCCCCATGCCGGAATACGAGCAACAGCCCCTCGTCCAGATCGCGCCGGTGGAACTGCGCGCCCGTCCAGTCGCCCGGGTCCCGCGAATACGGCAGGAGTGGATACCAGCCACCCACGAGCAGGTGCCGCACCGCGCGATACCGCTGCAACAGCGCTCGCCCGCGCGCCCGGTCAAAATCCGGCGCGTCCGCAATCCACCCCAAACACAGCGACGCCGCCAGCGTCGAGTGAAACGAATAATCGTCCATCCGGTTCAGGTGCGCCACCACCGTGTGGTTCGGCAGGTATTGACTCAGCCCCCACAGGCTCGCGTGGTCCACGTCATTGTGGAACCAGTAGTCCGTCTTCTGATGCAGGTGCATCCGCTGCACGGTCTCCAGGTCAATGCGATTGCCGCCGCTGGCGCACTCCTCCAGCAGACAGTCCGGCCACGCGCTGGCGAGCCCTTCCCAGTACGCATATAGCCCGGCGATGTACTGCATCTCCGTCATCCCGACGCGCTCGGGCCCGTCCGCCTGCCGCCAGTACGGCAGCGGATCGATGTTGAAGTCCTGCCGGTACACCCGAAAGCCCGGCAGCGCCATGAAGTCCGCCACAATCTTGTGGTAGTACTCGCGAACCTCGGACAGGCCGAACTTCGCCAGGTGTGTGTCCGGATCCCCCGGCTGTCCCAGCACCCATTCCGGATGCGCGCGCTGGAACGCCGTCCCCGACACGACGCGCTCCGGCTCGAACCACAGGCCGTAGGCCATCCCCCGCGCGTACGCCGCGGCCGCCACCGGCGCCATGCCCTGCGGATAGGCATCGCGCCGCGGGTTCCAGTTCCCCGCCCCCGCCGGCCATCCGCCCTCAAACCACCCGGCGTCCGTGACCAGCGCCTCCACGTCGAGATCCGCGTAGGCATGAATCAGAGAAATCTGGTTCTCCGCATTGCACTCGTTGAGCCACCCACCGCCGCGTGTGAAGCATGTATTGCAGAACGGCACCGGCAATGGCGCTGTGCCCCCGCGCCGCGCCGCGTAATGCCGATAGATTAGCTCGCGAAACGGTGCGTGCGCTTCGGCCGGATCCCCTTCCCACCAGAACACGAGCACGCGCGGCGTACGCACCTGCTCGCCCGGACGCAATCGAAAACACGTCCGCTCCATCCCCGCCGTGATGTGCAGACGCTCGTCGTCGGCCGTCTCCAGCCGTGCGATCCAGTTGCCCGACCACCCAATCGCGATGATCGCCGTCCCGTTACCGGTTTCGACCTTGAAGAACGGCAGATCGCGGTGCGACGAACGCCCCTCCCCCGCTCCCAACATCGCCGGCTGAGCGCGCCGCAATGTCACGCTGTACGGTTCGAAATCCGCCTCGACCGCCGGTCCACCCCGCGTCGCGTGCAGCCGAAACGGCTCCGCCCGCCCCACCGCACCGCCGAGCAGCACGTCGAGCGGCCAAACATCGCGAATCAGGCCGCTCTCGCTGGAGCCGGTCTGCTCGAAGCGCAGCCCCCATTCCACCGCGGGAAAGTCCGTCCAGTGCCGCGCGTCGCAGTGCACACGCAGCCCCGTGGGGGGTTCCGTCCAGGTGCGCGTGCGCCGGCGCGAGCGCTCCCCGGCCGCATCGACCGGCTGCCCACCACCCCACGCGAGCAACAGACGGGCAGAGGGCTGACCGTTGAGCACGAAGGAGAACGGACACGCGTTGAGGACATCGGGCAACACCGGCGACTCCCCTTTCTCGCCACGCTACGGCGCTCTCTGCGACTGAGCCGCGGTACTCACCCCGCGCAGGGCTTCGAGCCGCGGCAGCACTTCCTCGGTCCGTAGTACCGGCGGCAGATCGCCCAGCATCGTCAACACAAACGTCTCCGAATTCGCCCGATTCAGCGAACCGTGCGTGCTGCGAATCGGGTAGGCCATCACGTGGAAGAACTTCGATCCGTGGCAGTATCCATCTCGCAGATTCGCGATCACGTCCGGCGGATTCGCCACCATCCCGTGAAACGCCCGCCACAGCCGCGCGAGCGGATCGGGGTACTCGTGATCGACCGTGGCCGCGAAGAACGCCTCCCCATCGAGGTCGCCCTCCGCCGACACCTTTCCGGCCGCCTTGAGCCGCGCGATGATCGGCGTCAGCCGCAGCGGATCGCCGGAACTGGAGTCGTAGCGCAGCCCGTGCGGACCGCTCGTAATGCGGGCCTGCCCATCCCGGTCCACGACCAGCACCGCGTCCCCGTCGCGATAGCACGCGAACTCCACCGCCTCGCTCTTCAGCAGACACGCCCCCACGCCGGCCGGATCCTGCGTTGCGAAATCCGCATACGTCACCAGCCCGTAGCGAATTTCAACGACGTCCCGTGGATCGTGCAATGCGGTCGCCGGACGATACCCGCTCGCCCGTAGCAGCGGCTCGAAATCGACGCGCTCGTTGCGCACCAGATTGTGCCCATGGTCGGCTGTCAGCGAGATCTTCACGCGTCCGTGATGTTCGTACACAATCTGCTCGCATAGTCGGTCAGCGGCTTCGAGGAACTGCACGATTCCCGCGCGCCCCTCGCGAATCCCCAGCCCGGCCGAACCCAGCGAGTAGGCGCGCAGCTCGCCCGCCCGCAGATCCCGGGTCAGCTTGGCCAGTTGATCCATCTCGTGTTGGAAGACCGCAAGCGGGTCCAGGTAGACGAGCACATCCCACGCGGTCGAGACGCGGTACGTCATGGCCGCTACCCACGGCGCGCTGCGTCCAGCGAGATATTCCCTGTTTCCGTCGCTGACCGCCCCCGTCGCCCGATTGTAGTACAGCGCCTGGAATCCCGGACACGCGGGCGCATGAAACAGGTCCGCGAGCGCCAAGTCGGTCATCGACGGAAAGCAGCAGAGCACGCGCGTCGGTGGGCGAAACAGCCGGAACCGTCCTTCGTCATAGAGCTGCTTCACGAGTTCAAATGGCACGCCGTCCAGCACCAGCAGCACATGCGGACAAGCCGCGCCCGCCTGCGCGTCCAGCGCCACGCGCGGTCCAGGCTCCCCGGTCCCGTCCGCATACGCCAGTTCTGCCTTGCGACCATCCGCACGCTCATACTGCCAATAGTCGGGGCGGCGGTCACCGTTCAGGTCAAACGCGTGCACACGCTCCCGCCCCACGCCATGAACCGCGACCGCCGCGGGAAACCGCGGCTCGTGAGCACATCCGGCCAGCACAGCCGCGAGGCACCCCGCCCCCAGCACCCACCAGCCGTTTCGCGCGCCCTGCCGACAACTTCGCACAACCGGGTACACACCTGCCTCCTGACACACACTGGCCCGGCCAGCACACCGGGGCCGCACGCCGGGCCGCCATTGTCACCACCCCGACCGCAATCCGGCAACCGTAAACCAGTTTGGCCCGCTCGCCGGGTGCCTCAGCGGAGCACGGGTACTCGGATAGACACCCGGGAGGCCGCCCGGCGGGGTTTTTCGCCCCGTCACTTTTCCCAGCTGCCTTGGCGACGGCGGCCACGTGGAGTATCATCCGCGCAACCCTCTGATGGAGGAACTCTCCCATGGAGTTCGAAGACAAAACGATCGTGTGCGAAGACTGTGGCGCAACCTTCGTCCATTCCGCGGACGACCAGAAGCGGTATGCGGAGCGTGGCTTCACCAATGAGCCGAAGCGCTGCCGGGAATGCCGGGAAAAGCGCAAGGCGCAATCGGGCGGCGGCGGCGGCGGCGGTGGTGGTGGCGGCGGCGGTGGTGGCCGCGGCCCGCGTCCGCCGCGTCCCGGCGGGTCCGGCGGCAGCCGACCCCCGCGCGAGGCACGCGAGTCCTTCGAGGTGGTGTGCGCCGAGTGCGGCCAGACCACCACGGTGCCGTTCAAGCCGGCCGGAAACCGTCCGGTATACTGCCGCGACTGCTTCCGCGCTCGGCGCGGCTAGGACCAAATCCCCGCAACACTGAACTACCGTGGCATGCCCGCCTTCTCCGGCGGGCATGCCTTTCTTTTCCGGGTGCGGCCGCACCGCCGAGGACGCCCCGTTTCTGCCTGCCGCGGACCCCAACCGATGGCCGATCTCCTGCTGGACGAGCGCTTCCTCGGACCCCGACTGGACCCGCGCCTGCAGTGGCTCAACGCGCCGCCGGCGTGGTCGCTCGCGTCCGACCCGGCGCGCTTGATCGTCACCCCCGCCGCACCGACGGACTTCTGGCACCGCACATACTACGGCTTCGCAGCCGACAGCGGTCACGTTCTGCACCTGCCGGTTACGGCGGACTTCGTCCTCACCACACATGTGCGCTTTGTCCCCCGGCACCAGTACGATCAGGCGGGGCTCTTCGTCCGCGCGACGTCCGACTGCTGGCTGAAGACGTCAGTCGAGTACGAACCCGAAGGTCCGTGCCGCCTCGGCGCCGTCGTCACCAATGCCGGCTGGTCGGACTGGTCGACGCAGGACTTCCCGGCTCAGCAGCGCGAGGTCTTGCTGCGCGTCCGTCGCCGTTCCGCCGACTATTTCGTGGACGCGGCAGACCCCCGAACTCCCGATCGATGGCAGCAACTCCGCATCGCCCACCTGCACGCACACCGCGCCCGTCAGCCCGTCCTGTGCGGCCTGTACGCCTGCAGTCCCCAGGGCCCCGGCTTCCAGGCCGAGTTCCTTTTCCTCCGCTGTGCGGCCGAAGCAACCTGAGTCCCCCTCGTGCGGTTTCCCTGCCCGGTCAGCGGCCACGCGGCATCCACCCCTACTTCAGCCGTTCCCGCAGCAGCGCCGCCGACTGCTCCGCATCATCTTCCGTGTCAAAACGCAGATAGTGCACACCGTGCCCCGCCGCCACGCCCGACGACAATCCGCTGATATTCATGCCGGCGTCAGCCAGCAGGCGGGCGACGTGGGCGATCAAACCCGGGCGATCCGGCCCCTCCACGCGCACCGCCCGAATGCTGCGCGTTTCGCGCAACCCGAGGTGCCGCGCCGCTCGTTCCTGTTCGTCCCCGATCAACGGTGCGACGAAGAGCACCCCCGTGCCGGACAACGGCGCCGCCGGCCGCAGGATCACGGCTTCCAGGTTCGCACCGGCCCGCGCCAGGCACTCGAGCTGCTGCGCGAGCGCGCCGGGCCGATCCTCGATCTCCCCCGCCCAAATCTCCACGCGGCTGATCGCGTAAGCCATCGTCTGCTCCCGGTTTCACACCTCACCGATATGCGGCCGCGACGCCGGCATCAGCGCCTTCGGGCCGGTGCCCCGCACCGTCCACGTGCGGCCCGGGACTACTCGCTCCGCGGCGTCACGTACGTGTCGCGCAAGGTCGCCCACAGCTCCGCCGGCAGCAGCTTCCACAGCGCCACGGCCCCGCCGATGAGCGTCAGCAGATACACGAGGCCCAAAAGGAGAAACCGCGTTCGTCGCATAGCGGCATTGTGTCGGCCGCCGCCGGCGCTGTCGATGCCCCGGGCCCGGCGTCTGGACGAATCCCGCCCCACCCGGCATGATGTCGGTTGCGGGGTGGCGAGGTCCAGCCATGAGCAACGGCAGTCTGGGCGGACGGTCTGCGACAATCGCGATTCTCACCCTCGGCACCGTTTTGGCCGTAGCGGTAACGGGATGCGCCCAGGCGCAGCGGCCAGCGCCCGCGGCCAGGGCGCCGACTACCGCGCCGGCCCCCCCACCGCCGCCCATTATGCACACGGAGCCATCGGCGCGGCCGCTGGCTACCGCCCCAGCCCCGACCCTGCAGGCCCGCTTGGACCAGTACCACCAGAAGTGGCTGGCCGCGACGCCGCCACGGATCGCCGAGGTCTACGCGCAGAGCGTCGCCACCCTGCGCGTCGCGGGCGTCGCCGAGAAAGCCCTGCATACCCCGGCGCGCGCGCCGCTCTTTGAGCTGCCAAACACGGAGGGCAGCTTGGTGCGCCTGGCCGACTTGCTGCAGAAAGGCCCCGTGGTCGTCGTCTGGTTCCGCGGCGGCTGGTGCCCCTATTGCACGACGACCCTCGACGCCTACCAGGGCATCGCGGCGCAGGTCCGCGCGCACGGCGCCACCTTGGTCGCGATCAGCCCGCAGAAGCCGGAGTACTCCGCGCTCATGCGCGATTTCGGTGGTCTCGATTTCGAGCTGCTTGCCGATGTCGGCAACGCCGTCGCGCGGCAATACGGCCTCGTCTACACCGTGCCCGGAGCCCTGCTCGCCCAGTATGAGTACAATTTTAAGCTGGCCGAATACAACGGCGATGAGTCGCACGAATTGCCGCTGGCCGCCACGTACGTGATCGACCGGGACGGCATCATCCGCTACACGTTTGTCGATCCCAACTACGAGCATCGCGCCGAACCTCAGGACATCCTCAACGCGCTCGCCGCCCTGGGCCCCCAATAGCCGCGGCGGCGCTCGCGCGAGTCCCGCAGTCCGCACCGCTGCGCCGGGAAACGAAGAAGGCCGCACGAGGCGGCCTCCTTCACACACATCCGGGATCGAGCGGACGGCCGGCCTTTAGCGCCGGCGCAGGAGGAGACTCGTCAGGCCGAGCAGCAGCAGGCTGGTCGGCTCGGGGGTCACGACGAAGTTGTCAAGGTAAGCCAGCGCCTCGGGACCACCGGGGCGATTGTCCGTAACCACGCGGATATTGAACTTGTTGAACGGGTTCGCACTGCTGTAGGTCAGCGCCGTGTCGAGCGGTACGCCGTTGACCTTCGAGGTGCGCAGGTTGGCGGCGAAATCCCACGTCATCTCGACCGAAACCCATTGGCTGGTCGGGAACGTGCCGCCCGCCGTCTGCGCCCCACCGCTGAACACGCGGATCCACTTGCCATCATTGATCGTCTGTGCGAAGTTCGCACTCGCCCCTTGGTTGAAGTACACGTTCTGGAACGTGTCCGGCAGCCAGATGTCGAACTTCACCGTCACCGGATACGCCGCGTTGTACTGATCCGCGAAGCTGACCGTCGCAATCGACTCACGACGAAAGTTGCCCGTTCCATCCGGGTTCCGCGGAATCGGCGTCGAGAGCTTCAGCACCTTGCCCGCCGGGCTCCCCAGATCCACAATCGCCGGATCGTAACCACCCGAGCCCACCGTGCCGGCCCAGTCGAACTGGCCGTTTAGGTTCGCCACGGCGAAGCCTTCGAACCCGCCCGCATCGTAGATGTTGGCAGCGCTCACGACGGAGGCCGCCGCCACGATCGCCAGTAGAGCTAGCTTCTTCACGACGCTTCTCCTTCCTTCCTGAGAAATGTTGTTGCCTCGCGACCGCCGGTCACCCGCCGGCCACACTCCTACTCCTCGAACCACCGAAGTGCCAGCTCACGGCGCAGCGTGAACCGGTTCATGCCTCACATTAGCACAATGAACCGTTTAATTCAAGCCGCACTTCTCCCGTCGAACTGAATCCACAAATCGTTATTCCACAACACATTAACGAAATCACACCCCGCAGGTTACCATGAGACCTCTTGCGCCTCCCCGCCTCCCCCCGGACGATTCCACTTCTAGCCGCACAGCCCCACCGGCCCGTGCCCACCCGACTCAATTCGCTTAGCCCACGCATTCGCGCGGCGCCGCCCTGTCAATACTCCGCACCCCGACACCCGCTAGTGCCGCTCGCGACTTCATCCGTTATCATCCGACCATCGGACGGCGATGTCCGCCGTCGCGCGCAAGGATGGGCGCCATGTGCCTCGCTGTGCCCGCCAAGGTGATTGCCTGCTCCGGCGATGAGGCCACCGTCGACTTGCAGGGAAATACCCTCAAGATCAGCCGCGTCCTCACCCCGGCGGCCAGCACCGGCGATTGGGTGCTCGTGCACGCGGGCTTCGCCATCGCGCAGCTCGACGAAGCGGAAGCCCTGGAAACCTGGGACTACCTGCGTCAGGCCATCGGCACCGGGCTCGACCCCGCGGACGTCGGCCTAAGCAACACACCTCCCAACAGCGCGCCGCCAAACTGCGAGGGGAGGCCGTGAACACGGTCGCAGAACTCACTCGCACGCTGCATGAACTCTGCGCCCGCGTCGGCCGCAAGATCCAGCTTATGGAGGTCTGCGGCACGCACACGGTCTCCATCTTCCGCACCGGCCTGCGCGCGTTGTTGCCCCCCCATCTGCGGCTGGTCAGCGGTCCCGGTTGCCCGGTCTGCGTCACCGCCCAGCGCCACATCGACGCCGCCATCGAGCTCGCACAACAGCCCGGCGTCATCCTCGCCACGTACGGTGACATGATTCGTGTTCCCGGCCGCGCCGGCAGCCTCGAACGCTTGCGGGCCCAGGGCGCAGACGTGCGCGTCGTGAACTCGGCCCGCACAGCCCTCGACATCGCCGCCGCCAATCCGCAGCGTCCCATCGTCTTCCTTGGCGTCGGCTTCGAGACAACGGCCCCTGCCACAGCCGCAACGATACTCGCAGCCGCCCAGCGCAGCGTGGACAACTTCAGCGTGCTGATGTGCCACAAGCTCGTCGTCCCGGCCATGCGGGCCCTGCTCGACGCCGGAGATGTGCCCCTGGATGGCTTTCTGGCGCCCGGCCACGTCAGCGTGATCATCGGCACCGACGCCTATGCCCCGTTGGCGGCGCAATACCACCGGCCGGTTGTCGTAGTCGGGTTTGAACCCGCGCAAATGGTGCAGGGCCTGATCGCGCTGGTGCGCCAAGTGCATGAACAGCGCGCGGCGGTGGAGAACGTTTACCCCGCGGTGGTCGGCGCAGCGGGCAATCGCGTCGCGCTCGATCTGCTGGACCGCGTGTTCGTCCCCGCCGATACCCCCTGGCGCGAACTGGGCGTGATTCCGCGGAGCGGGCTGGAGCTGCGCCCGGAATATGAGCGCTTTGACGCGCTGCGCCGCTTCCGCATCGAACTCGGCACGGACGAGCCCAACCCCGTGTGCCGCTGCGGCGCCGTTATCACGGGCAGGGCCGAGCCGCGCGACTGCCCGGCGTTCGCCCAGGCCTGCACGCCGCTGACGCCCATCGGGCCATGCATGGTCAGCAGCGAAGGCACCTGCGCCGCGTGGTACAAATACGGGAGGGTCACCGCGTGACGATGCCGCGTGCACATGATCGCGTCGTCCTCGCCCACGGCGGCGGCGGCGAGCTCATGGGCCGCCTCATCCGCGAGCACATGCTGCCCCCGCTCGAAAACGCGCTTCTGACGGCCATGACCGACGGGGTCGCCGTACCCTGGCCGACCGCCGACAGCGCGGTCGTCTTCACCACGGACTCGTACGTCGTCACACCCCTGGAATTCCCCGGTGGTGACATCGGGCGCATTGCCGTGGCCGGCACGGTCAATGATCTGGCCGTCATGGGGGCCCAACCGGTTGCCCTCAGCCTCGGCCTGATTCTGGAGGAAGGCCTCGCGCTCGCCACGCTGGATCGCATCGTCGCCAGTCTGGCCACGACCGCGCGCGAGGCGGGCGTCCAGATTGTCACGGGCGACACGAAGGTCATCGAGCGCCGCAGCACCAGTGCGACCGACGCAGGTCTGTTCATCAACACCGCCGGCATCGGGCACCCACGCCCCGGCGTGCGGCTCGGCGTCGCGCGCATCACCCCCGGAGACGTGATCCTGATCAATGGCAATATCGCCGAGCACGGCCTCGCGGTGATGTCCGTGCGCAGCGGGATCGAATTCGATTCGACGCTGCGCAGTGACGTCGCCCCGCTGAACGGCCTCATCGCCGCGCTGCTCGACACCGGCGCCGACATCAAGTTCCTGCGCGACGCCACGCGCGGCGGACTTGCCGGTGTGCTGGCGGACATCGTGGATGGCTGCGGCCACACGGTGGAACTCGAAGAAGGCCGCGTGCCCTTGTCGCCGACTGCGCGCCATGCGGCCGAAATGCTGGGGCTCGATCCGTTGACCGTCGCGAATGAGGGCAAGTGCGTGATCGTTGTCGCGGAGGCGGACGCGGAGCGCGTGCTCGCGGCCTGCCGGCAGCACCCGCTCGGCCGACAGGGCACCGTCATCGGTCGCGTCGTCGAGCGCACCCCGCCCCTGGTGGAACTGCTGACCCGCGCCGGCGGGCGGCGTGTCGTGTTGCGACCCTATGGCGAAGACTTGCCGCGGATTTGCTGATGCACGAAATGTCGATCGCGATGGGGCTGATGGAGTCCCTGCTCGACGTCGCCACCGAGCAGCGGGCCCGCCGCATTCTGGAAGTGGAGATCATCTGCGGCGTCATGCAGCAGGTGGTGCCGGACGCACTGCAGCTCGCCTTCGAGGCCGTCACGCAGAACACCATCGCCCAGGGCGCCCGACTCAAGATCGTCGAGGAAGCGATCAGCGTGCGCTGCCGCGCGTGCGGACAGCAGTATGCCGCGGCCATCGACAACTACCGTTGTCCGCTCTGCAGCCAGGCGGACGCGGAAATCGTGGCAGGACGGGACATTGTCCTGAGGTCCGTCACGTGCGAGACCGACAGTCAGCCCGGCGGACTGGGACCCCCTGCGCCGGCCGTGCCGCCGCCCGCCTGAGCCGGGCAGGAGTCGCCGGAATGAAGATCAACGTCGTCGAAAGCGTTCTCAAGGCCAACGATGCGGTCGCGCGCGACAACCGCAAGCGGCTCGATGAAGCGGGCGTGCTCGCCCTCAACCTGATGAGCGCCCCCGGCAGCGGCAAGACCTATCTGCTGGAGAAGACGATCCCCGCGCTGGCCCCGGCACGCAGTGCCGTGCTGGTCGGAGACTTGCAGACAACCCGGGATGCCGAGCGCCTCGGATGTGTCGCTTCTGAAACAACGCAGATCAACACCGGCACCGGCTGCCACCTTTCCGCCACCCAGGTCACAGCCGGCCTCGATGGGCTGAACTTGAAGGGTATGGATTACCTCTTCATCGAGAACGTCGGCAACATGGTTTGCCCGGCCGCCTTCGACCTCGGCGAGCACCTGCGGGTCGTGCTCCTCAGCGTACCGGAGGGTGATGATAAGGTGGCCAAGTACCCCACGCTCTTTCAACCCGCCGATGTGATCCTGCTAACCAAGCTCGATCTCGCGGAAATCCTTGACTGGAACCGCAATCGCGTATATGAAGATATTTCGAGGATTAACACGCGAGCTACCATCATCGAGGTTTCTGCCAAGGCTGGCCACGGCATGGAACAGTGGCTGACTTGGCTGCGGAAGCGACGCCAGCAGATCCGTGCGGCGGTGGACACGCGACCATAACGTGGCTTGTCCGCCCGGCGTCGGGCCGAACCGCAAGTAGTAACCCTATCAATCGAACCGCACCAGCGCGGCAGTCCGCTGCGGATTGACGCGTGTGTCGCTCTTTTGCAGCGGGGTTTCGCGCGCTCGGCCGGTTGGGCCAGCGCGTCACAGCGAGGATTTCCATGAGCGCGAATCTCGAGCCGGTCATCCTCAGGATCTGCCAGGTGGTCGGCAACGACCGCACACGGATGATGGACATTCTGCGCGCCGTCCAGGCTCACTGCGGCGGCATCGACGGCGCTGCCCTGGAGACGATTGCCCACGCCACCGGGACCCACCGGGTCGAGGTGGAGAGCGCCGCGTCCTTCTACAGCTTCCTCTCGACACGGCCGCAGGGGAAGGTGGTGATCCGGCTCTGCAATGACGTCATTGACCAGATGGCCGGCGCCGCCGACGTGGCCCGCGCCTTCGAGGACGAACTCGGCATCCGCGTCGGGCAGACCACGCCCGACGGACAAATCACGTTGACATATACCGCGTGCCTGGGCTTGTGCGATCAGGCACCCGCGGCACTGGTGAACGACGTGCCGGTCACGGAGCTCTCCAGCGATGCGGCCCGGCGCATCGTACGCGATCTGCGCAAGCACATGGACCCCAACCGGCTGGTGCACCGGCTCGGCGACGGCAACAACGCGCACGACCTCGTGCATGCCATGGTCATGAACAATCTGCGGCAGCGCGGCCCGGTGGTGTTCAGCGCGATGAGCCGGGGTGAGGCGATTCGCAAGGCCCTGGCCATCACACCGGTCGAGGTCATCCGCGCGATCAAGACCTCGCGTCTCCGTGGGCGCGGCGGGGCCGGCTTCCCGACGGGGATGAAGTGGGAATTCACGCGCGGCGCCCCCGGCGAGCGCAAGTACATTCTGGCTAACGCGGATGAGGGTGAGCCCGGGACCTTCAAGGACCGCGTCATCCTGACCGAGGTCGCCGATCGCGTCTTCGCCGGCATGACCATCGCCGGCTACGCCGTCGGCGCCGCCGAGGGCATCCTCTATCTGCGCGGCGAATACGCCTACCTGCAGCGCTACCTCGAAGACATCCTGCAGAAACGCCGCGCCGACAACCTCCTCGGTCGCAGCATCTGCGGCAAGTCCGGTTTCGACTTCGAGATTCGCATCCAGATGGGCGCCGGCGCCTACGTCTGCGGCGAGGAGACCGCCCTGATCAGCTCCTGCGAAGGCCTGCGCGGCGACCCCAAGAACCGCCCGCCCTTCCCCGCCCAGAAGGGCTATCAGGGCCAGCCCAGCGTCGTCAACAACATCGAAACGCTCGCCTGCGTCACGAAAATCATGGAAGCGGGCCCGGCCACGTTCTGCGAGATCGGCTCGCACGGCAGCCCCGGAACGAAGGTCCTCAGCATCTCCGGCGACTGCAAGAGCCCCGGCGTGTACGAGGTCCCGTTCGGCATCAAGCTCAGCGAAGTGCTCAAGCTCGCTGGCGCAACGGACGCGCTCGCCGTGCAGGTCGGCGGCGCCAGCGGCCAGATGGTCGCGCCCGAGGAGTTCGGTCGCACGATCTGCTACGACGACCTGGCGACCGGCGGATCGGTCATGGTCTTCGGGCCGGAGCGCAACGTTTTGGAGGTCGCCGAGCAGTTCCTCGATTTCTTCATCGAAGAAAGCTGCGGCTACTGCACGCCCTGCCGCGTCGGCAACGTCCTGCTCAAGGAGCGCCTGCACCGCATCAACGCCGGCCTGGGCGAGCCCGCCGACATCGAATACCTGCAGGACCTCGGGCAGACGGTCAAAACGATGAGCCGCTGCGGGCTCGGGCAGACTTCGGCCAACCCCGTACTGACCACGCTCAAGAACTTCCGCGCGACGTACAACGCCCTGGTGAAGAAGCGCGAGAACCGGCTGCAACCGGGGTTCGACCTGCGCCGGGCGGTCGCGCCAGCGGAGGCCCTCGTCGGCCGTAAATCGGTGCACGCCCACGAGTGACGACCAAGACAATCCGGCCCCGCGCGGCCGGAATACTCGGCGCGGCCGCCACCGGTCGTGCCCAGGCAACTGAGGATGTGCCATGAGTGCGACGATCGAGTTCACGCTCGACGGCCAGGAAATCCAGGCCACTCCCCGCCAGACGATCCTCGAAGCGGCCGAGCAGGCCCACGTCTACATTCCACGGCTGTGCTACCTGAAAGGGCTGCAGCCGCACGGGAGCTGCCGCGTCTGCACGGTACTGGTGAACGGCCGGCCGATGGCCGCCTGCACGCAGCCCGTCAGCCCGGGCATGGTCATCGAGAGCAACACGCCCAAGGTGACGGCCCTGCGCCGCAACCTGATCGAGATGCTCTTCGTCGAGGGGAATCACTACTGCATGTTCTGCGAGAAGAGCGGTAACTGTGAGCTGCAGGCCCTGGCCTACCGCTTCGGCATCACCGCACCGAAATACCCCTACCTCTTCCCGCAGCGCGATGTGGATGCATCGCACCCGGAAATCCTGCTCGAACGCAACCGCTGCATCCTCTGCGGACGTTGCGTGCGGGCTTCGCGTGACGTGGACGGCAAGCACGTCTTCGACTTCGTCGGCCGCGGCCCGCACAAGCGCGTGGCCGTCAACGCCGCGGCCCGGCTCGCCGACACCAATGCCGGCGGCGGGGATCGGGCGGTCACGTGCTGCCCGGTCGGGAGCATCCTCAAGAAGGGCACGGCCTACGCCACGCCCGTCGGACAGCGTTTGTACGACCACCAGCCAATTGGCGCGGACATCGAGGGTAACGGCACGCAAAAGGCGCGCTGAGCACCGCACCGCGGCCGCACCGGGCGGCCGGACCTGGCGGGCTCCTGCAGAAGGGATTTCGCAATGGGCAAACCCAAGGTTGCGACGGCGTCACTGGCCGGCTGCTTCGGCTGCCACATGTCGCTGCTGGATATTGACGACCGGATTTTGAAGCTGGTGGAGCTGGTCGATTTCGACAAGTCGCCGGTGGATGACATCAAGGAATTCACGGGGCGGTGCGCCGTGGGCTTGATCGAGGGCGGGTGCTGCAACGAGGAGAACGTGCGCGTGTTGCGCGATTTTCGGGCGCACTGCGACGTGCTCATCTCGGTCGGCGACTGCGCCACGATGGGTGGCATTCCGGCCCTGCGGAACAACATTCCGCTGCAGGAGTGTTACGACGAGGCCTACCGCAACGGCCCCACCATCCACAACCCCAGCGGGCAGATTCCCAACGATCCGGAGCTGCCGCTGTTGCTCGATCGGGTGTACCCGTGCGACCAGGTGGTGAAGATCGACTACCACCTGCCCGGCTGCCCGCCGCCGGCGGACACGCTCTGGCAGGCGCTGGTCGCACTGTTGACCAACAAGCCGGTCGAGTTGCCGTACGAGCTGGTGAAATACGACTAGAGCCAGGCGGACGAGCGCCGCTTTGCTGCGGAGGATTCGGACGTGACGACTGCAACCAACGGCTTCAGGCGGATCACCATCGAGCCGGTTACCCGCGTCGAGGGGCACGGCAAGGTCTCGATCCTGCTGGACCAGGAGAACCGCGTGCAGCAGGCGCGGCTGCACATTGTCGAGTTCCGCGGCTTCGAGCGCTTCATCCAGGGCCGCCCGTTCTGGGAAGTGCCCGTGCTCGTACAGCGGCTGTGCGGCATCTGCCCCGTCAGCCACCATCTGGCGGCCGCGAAGGCGATGGACCGCATCGTCGGCGGGGAGAACCTCACGCCGACGGCGGAGAAGATGCGCCGGCTGATGCACTACGGGCAGTTCTTCCAGTCCCACGCGCTGCACTTCTTCCACCTGGTCTCGCCGGACTTGCTGTTCGGGTTTGACGCGGACCCGGCGATCCGCAACGTGATCGGCGTGGCGGCGAAGTTCCCCGACCTGGCCGTACAGGGCGTGATGATGCGCAAGTACGGGCAGGAGATCATCCTCCGGACGGCCGGCAAGAAGATCCACGGCACCGGCGCAATTCCGGGCGGCGTGAACAAGAACCTCTCCATCGCCGAGCGCGACTTCCTGCTGAAAGATATCGAGCAGATGGTGACGTGGTCGCGTGCAGCACTGAAGCTGTGCAAGGACTATACGGTTGAGCATTTGGCGCAGCTCGGCCCGTTCGGCTCGTTCGACAGCAATCACCTGTCGCTGATCCGGGCCGACGGGGCGCTGGACATCTACCACGGCGGGCTGCGGGCGATCACGGCGGACGGGAAGAAGATCTTCGACCACGTGGACTACCAGAAGTACCACGAGTACATCGCGGAGGAAGTCCGGCCGTGGTCGTACATGAAGTTCCCGTTCATCAGGTCGCTCGGGCCCGAGCAGGGCTGGTATCGCGTGGGGCCGTTGGCCCGCGTGAATACGGCCGACTTCATTGACACGCCCGAGGCGGAGGCGGCGCGCAAGGAGTTCATGGCCGTCACCAAGGGCAAGCCCAACAACATCACGATGGCGTACCACTGGGCCCGGTTGATCGAGCTATTGCACAGCATCGAGAAGATCCAGACGCTGCTGCACGACCCGGACCTGCAGGGCAGCGACCTCGTGGTGAAGGGCGCGCGGCGTGAGGAAGCGGTCGGGCTGATCGAGGCGCCGCGCGGCACGCTGTTCCACCATTACCGCGTGAACAAGGACGGCCAGATCGTGATGGCCAACCTGATCGTGTCGACGACGAACAACAACGAGCCGATGAACCGCGCGGTCCAGAAGGTCGCCCAGGATTACCTCAGCGGGCGCGAGATCACGGAAGGGCTGCTGAACCACATTGAGGTGGCGATTCGCGCGTATGACCCGTGCCTGTCGTGTGCAACGCATGCGCTGGGCCAGATGCCGCTGGTCGTGGAACTGCTCGACGCCGCTGGCCAAATCGTCGATCGCAAGACTCGTGGCGTGTAAGGCACCGGCTGGAATGCGGCCCAGCGCGCGGTGCCGCGTAAGGATGTGTATGTCTGCAAACTCTCGCACCCTGGTCCTCGCCTACGGGAATCCCGGTCGTCGGGATGACGGCTTGGGGCCCGCGTTTGCGGCTGCACTGGAGGCGGAGCACCTGCCCGGCGTGACGATCGACAGCGACTATCAACTCACGGTCGAGCACGCCGCGGCACTCGCGGAGCAGGACGCTGTGGTGTTCGTCGATGCGGCCTGTGCGGGACCGGCGCCGCTCGCCTTGCGGCCATTGCCACCTACGCCGGCCGACAAGCTGGACGTCGCCCCCACCTTCAGCACTCACAGTGTCTCTCCCGCCGGCGTGCTGGCCTTGGCCGCGGCGCTGTTTGGCGCCCGCCCGGCGGCCTACCAACTCGCGATTCGCGGCTACGAGTTCAACGAGTTCGGCGAGGGCCTCTCCGGGCGCGCGGCCGCCAACCTCGCTGCCGCCCTGGAGTTCATGCTGCCGGCCCTGCGTGAATGCGGATTGGCCGCGGCGGCCGGGTGCAACGCCGCCCCCGCGGCAGTCCTGGACGGACGGAACGAGACGACCACCCGGCAAGGGGATCTGCGATGAAGAACGGCAAGCACGTGATTCTGTGTGTCGATGACGACCAGGACCTGCTCGACGCGCTGCGGCTCGTGCTCGAGAAGAACGGCTACGAGTTCGTGGAAGCGCACAGCGCCGAGCAGGGACTCCAGCGCTACAAATCCGCGCAGCCCGACCTGATCATCGTCGATCTGATGATGGAGGAGGTCGACGCGGGCACCGGGCTCGTCCGCAACCTGAAGGCCGAAGGCAACACCCGCCCGGTCTACATGCTCAGTTCGGTCGGTGACAGCCTGAGCACGAACGTCGACTACGCCGAACTCGGCCTGAGCGGCGTGTTTCAGAAGCCCATCAACAACCAGCAGCTACTCAACGTGCTCAAAACCAAGCTTAAGTAGCTGGCAGCCGATCGGTTGACGGGGCGCGGGACCTCGTGGTCGCGCGCCGTCGCACCCGCGGCCGGCAGCACGCGCTCCTGGTCTCCGAATAGTCGCTTTCTCTCGTAACTTCTTTCCCCAACTGCAGATCAATCCCTCCAGCCACCGGTCACCGTGAGCGGTTGTGGCCACAGACAAATCCCGCCGCCACTCTTTTTTTTGAATGCCCCCGCCGCGACAATCGTCCAACTTGCGATATGTGGCCAAGCAACGCAGGGTCGTCCAGTCGCTCTGCGGCGTGTGTCCGCACCTGGCCGCCCGGCGCTTCGCAGCCCTGGAGGTATCTGCAATGACTCTCGGTCGCAGGCTCGCGTTCGTGCTCGTGCCGACACTCGTGCTCGCGCTGGTCGCGCTACCAGCCCGCGCCTTCGCCGCTGGCAAGGACGAAGACGCGCTCAAGGCCATGAAGGAGGCCAAGCTCACCCTCGGCAAGGCGATCGAAACCGCCGAGACCGCCAGCAAGGGCACGGCGATCGCCGCCCATGCCAAGTCCGCCACCGAGCTCACCGTCTACACCGTCGTCGGGGAGAAGCTGCTGGCCGTCCCCGTGACCATCAAGACCGGCGCTGCCGGCAAGGCGGTCGACGCCAACCCCGGCGACGTGAAGGCCAGCAAGCCGGCAGATGTCGCCAAGACGCTGACGGAGGCAAAGCAGACGCTCGCCAAGATCGTGGCCGAGGCGGAAAAGGACTCGAAGGGTGAGGCGGTCGCGGCGCACCCCAAGGTCGAAGGCACCAAAATCGAGTTCAACGTGACGACATACGTCAGCGGCAAGGCCCACACGGTGGTCGTCGATGCCAAGACCGGCAAGGTTGCCAGCGACAAGAAGGCCGACAAGCCGACCGTGAAACCCTCGGAAAAACCGGCCGAAAAGGCCCCGGGGGACAAGAAGCCGGGCGAGAAGAAGCCTGGTGACAAGAAGCCGTAACCTGCGGCTCCACAACGCTGGCGCATGCGCCAGCCACAGCGCCGCCGGGCAGGCGCGGGCCACGAGGCTTCCGCCTGCCCGGTCTCGTAACTACTCCGGCGCTCGTCGACCGGTTCGGGCGAAACCCCGACCGACCGGTGACGTCGTCGGCCTTCTTCTCTGGCATGTATCCCCTCTACCCCCTCGCCGCGCGGTCGGTCCACCGTCGCGCCCACTCAGCGGGGCACAACGTATGCGGCGCGGTAGCCACAAGACCGCGCATCAAAGAGGCAGGCGGAGTCAGACTCCGCCTGCCTCTTTCGCAATGCTGCAATGAGCACGCTGTCGACTTACAGCTTCGTGCTGGTCAGGACCTTCCAGGCAGCGCCGAGTTGCGAGAAGTCATTCCAGTGGGTCAGCACCTGGTGGATGACGCCGCAGCCGGAGGCCAGAAGAGTCGACATCGTCACGAGAGCCAGCACTGCCAACTTCCCTTTCTTGAACATTCGCATTCTCCTCAAAGTCACCGTAACGGGACAAAAAACGACGCGTGAGCATAGTGGCAACCCGGAAAGGAATCAACCCCCCTTTTTTTCGGTCCTGCCGCATTTCAAGCCGCCCCCTCCCGCCGCCTGGCTTACCCCTAGCGCCGCCTCCAACGCGCCGACGACACGTTCCACCACCGCCTCCCACGACCCGGTCAGACGCGCACCCGCTGCCCGGGCATGCCCTCCGCCCCCCAGCCCCGACGCCAGCACAGCCACGTCCAGATACTCCTTGCTGCGGAAGTTCGCCCGCACCGAACCGTCCGGCTCTTCCGTGAACAGCACCGTCGCCTCCACGCCCGCCAGCCGCCCCGCCTCGTTGATCAAGTCCTCCGTCATCGAACGCTCCGCACCCGTCGCCGCGAAGTCCCCCTGCCGCAAACGCAGAACCACCAGGCGCCCCCCCGCCCGCAGCTCCAGCGCGCTCAGCATCCGGGCGATCAACCGCACTTTCGCCGGCGGATCCTGCTCGTAGATCGCCCGCTGCAGCACGCTCGGCTGCGCTCCGGCCTCTACCAGTGTCGCGGCCATTCGCAAAATGCGCCCATCCGTATTGGAAAAACGAAACCAGCCGCAGTCGGTCGCCAATCCGACCAGCAGCGCCGTGGCCAGCGGCGGCGTCAGCGCTACTCCGGCAGCCTGCAGAAACTCGGCGATGACCAGACACACCGCGCCAGCCGTCGGGTCAATCAGCCGCAAATCGCCCGGACGCTGCCCCAGCTCGTCCCGCGTTGCGTGGTGATCAATCACCAGCGTCCGCGGCGCCTCCGGTAGCCACGCCCGAATCGGCTCCAATTGGGACCAACTACATGTATCGGCAATCACCACCGCGTCACTTGTCCCAATTAACGTTGCCCGCTCCGCCGACCACAACCGCCAGTCCACGCCATCCGCCAGCAGGCCATAGCGCGGCGGCAATGGCTCGTAAAGCACCGCGCGCGGCTGCAGCCCCAGCTCGCGCAAAGCCAGCGTCAGCCCCGCCAGCGCCCCCAGGGCGTCCCCGTCCGGCCGGCGGTGCGTGAACAGCAACGGCTGACGGCTCTCCGTCAGCCACGTTCGGGCATTGTCGTACGCCTGTGCTGCGATCATGATGGCGTGATTGTATGCGCCGCGTGTCCGTGCGAAAGCGCCGCGGAGGATGAATGCCGTCGCGACCCCCCACCGTCCTGCGTCAACTTGCCGATTGGCCCCGCTATCATGCCTGTGAGTGGGATTTGCGCGTCGACCACGCCAGCCGGCAGTACTGGGACCGTCTCTTTCGCTGGCACCTCGACGACGTGCTCATCCCGTTGATCCGCAGCGCCTACCCCCAGGCGCCCGAGACGGAACTCGCCGCCTGCCGACACGCCTACCTTGCCCGCCTGGACGAACTCCTCGCTTCGCCACCCGCCCAGGCGCGCCTCGACGTGTTCTCGTACACCACCGTGCCTGCCACCGTGCTGCCGCAATTCGGCTTCGCGGATCCCTTCCAACTCATCAAAGCACGCGAGAACGAAGCGGCCCTCGCCCTGCTGCCCGATGTCCTCGCGGAGCTCGACACCTTGCCTGCCCCCGCCCTGCCGCACGCCCTCGCCCGCGGCCTGATGGCGGGCAATATCTTCGACTTGGGCGCCAAGGCCACGATCCAGATGCACCGCGACGGACACACCGCTTTCGGCCGAACGCGCGACCGTCTGCCGCCCCGACCGTGGCGCTATGACGATGTGGACGCCTGGAGTACGCGCTGGACCGCCGCCCCGCCGTATCGGCACGCCGTATTCTTCATCGACAACGCCGGCAGCGATATCACGCTCGCCTGCCTCCCCTTGGCCCGCGCCCTGCTGCGCCAGGGCACACGCGTGACGCTCGCCGCCAACTCGCGTCCCGCTCTAAACGACATTACCGCGGCCGAGCTCGCGCCTTTGCTCGCGCATGCGGCGGCGTTGGACGGGCAGCTCGCCACCGCCTGCCGCACGGACCAGTTGCGCATCCAGGCCACCGGCAGCGCCAATTCGCTGCTCGATCTGGCCCGCCTCCAACCAGAGTTCGTCGAGGCCGTGGCCGACGCCGATCTGGTCATGCTGCACGGTATGGGCCGCGCCGTCGAGAGCAACTTCCACGCCGATTTCACCTGCGACGTGGTGCGCTCCGCCGTGCTCAAGGACGAGGCCGTGGCCGAGCGCGTCGGCGGAAAGCTCTTTGACTGCGTGTTCCGCTTTTCGCCCGCGACGCCGGTCCGGGCGTGACTGTCACCAGGAGCAGCGCCCACCGGCCGGACGGCTCACAGGTCCCGAAACGCGGCGAGCGCCCGGGCACGGGCGGCGCGCGGATCGCAAATGGGCTGCACGTAGCCGCACGCCGCCCGCAGCGCGGGCGTGAAGCGTGCCGCATCGTGCAGCACCGCGCTGGGCACGGCACGCAGCTCGGGGACCCACCGCTTGATGTACCTTCCCTCCGGGTCGTAGCGCCGCGCCTGCGTATAGGGATTGAAGATGCGGAAGTACGGCACCGCGTCGGTGCCGGTGGACGCGGACCACTGCCACCCGCCGTTGTTGTTCGCCAGGTCCCCGTCGATCAGGCTTCGCATGAAATGTCGCTCGCCACGCCGCCAGTCGATCAGGAGATCCTTGGCGAGAAACATGGCCGTCACCATCCGCACGCGGTTGTGCATCCACGCCGTCTCCGCGAGCTGCCGCATCCCCGCGTCCACCAGCGGCACGCCCGTGCGTCCCGCGCACCACGCCGCGAAATCCTCCTCCGCGTCGCGCCACGCCAGCCGCTCGGTCGCGACCCGAAACGCCCGCCCGCGACTGACCCGCGGATAGCCCACGAGCACGTGCCGGTAGAATTCGCGCCAGATCAGCTCGTCCAGCCAGCAGCCCGGCCCCGCCCGTCCTGCACCCGCCTCATCCCGCACCACCACCACAGCCCGCCGCGGAGACAGCACGCCTAGCGCCAGATACGGCGCGAGCCGGCTGGTCCCCGCTTCGGCCGGGTGGTCCCGCTGCGTGCGATAGGCGGCGACACGCTCCGCGATAAACGCGTCGAGCCGCCGTCGCGCCGCCTCCTCGCCCGCTGGCCAGTCCTCCGTAAGCCCGCGCGCCCGGTCATAGCCGGACACGCGCGCCGGCAGTTCGTCCGGTGGGCACACCAGCGCCGGCAGCCGCTTCGGTGGCGGCAGCAGCACCGCCCCACCCGCCGCGCCCAGCCGTGCCAGCCACGCCCGCCGAAATGGGGTGAAGACGGTGTAGAACCCCCCGCTCTTGGTCCGTAGGGCGTCCGGCGGCAGCACCGTCTGGTCCTCCAGCGCCACCACGCGCAGCCCGGCCCGCGTCAAGCGCGCCGTCACCGCCGCGTCGCGCTGCTGCTCGTGCACCTCGTACTCGCGATTGAAATACAACGCATCGCAGGCGTGCCTCCGGGCCAACCGCAGGAGCGCCTCCGGCAGCGTGGCGAAGGTCGGCGTGCGCACCAGCAGCAGCGGGACATTCAGTCGCCGCAACCGCGCCTGCAAGTCCGCCACGCAGCGCAGCAGAAACTCCACCCGCGCGTCAGCCCAGTCATGCGCGCGCCACTGCCGCGGACACAGGGCGAACACCGCGACCGCACCGCGGTCGGCGTCCGCCAGCGCCTGAAACAACGCCGGCTGGTCGTCGGTACGCAGGTCGGCGCGAAACCAGATCAGCGCTCTCACGCGACGCATCCTCCACGGCACCTGCCGCACATCATCCGTCGACCGGCCGCGCAATACCAGCCGCGCGCCACCAGCGCAGAAAAACAGCAGGCCGGCGGAGTGTTCCGCCGGCCTGCCTCCTACGAGCTCTTCAGTTCAACCTGTCGCTTACGGGCAGGTCGTGTTCATCAGGGCGATGAACGGATCAATGTCACGCCAGTTGACGTGGCTGTCACCGCTCGTATCCAGGTTGAGGAACGGGCACGTCGGGCCGGACGGGAACAGCGCCGTCCACGCCGAGACGTTGTCATTCTGGCCGGCGATCAAGTAGTCGATGTCGCGCCAGTTGATCTGGTGATCGCAGTTGCCGTCGCCCACGCACGGGCAGGTATTGGCCGTGCAAACCGAGCCGGCACCCTTGAACGTGCCGCCGGCCGCGGTGCAAGCCGCCTCAGCCATCACGCTGCAGGCCCCATGCACGCAGCAGGCCCCGTCCACCGGAGCGCACGGATTCGGATCGCACGTCGTGCCATAGCCCTTGAAGTCCGCGCAGTACGCCGGGTACTCCAGCGCGCACGTGGTCCCGGTGCAGCACGCACCCGCGCACACATTCGTGTCGTCGCAGGTCGTGTTGTCACCGTAGTAGTACGCACCGGCCTCAGCGGCGCACTCGGCCGCCGACATGTTCCCGCAATACTGGACGCCGGCGTTCACGAAGCAGCACGCACCCGTCGTGCCAGGCAGTTCGACCTGGATCGCGTACTTCGGATGCTCGCCGTCGTTGCAGTTGAAGCCGCGCTCGTCGTCGCGGTTCAGCCGCACGCACACCTGGTAGTCACCCGGAGCGATGTTCAGCCGCTCGAGGAAGTTCCACTGGCAACGCGTCTCGCCAAAACCAAAGTACCAGATCAGGACGTCGTCGCAGTAGTCCGGAGCGGTACCCTTCTTGACCAGGAACGAGTTGAAGTCGAACTCCGAGTAGATGTACGCCCGGATCGTGCCGGTCGTCGGCACCGTGAAGCCGTAGCAGTCCATCTCGGGGATGTAGCCGCCGCTGTCCACCTGCACCCAGCCACCCGTGCCGCAGATCGTCTGCGTGCCCGGTGTGATCGGGATCGCGATCGCCGCGGTCGGCACCGTGCCGCCGCTGATGTAGAAGCACGAGCTGTTCACCGTATCCGGGAACGCGCAAACCGTCTCGTTCTCCGGCGTATCGGTCGGCTCGCAAGCGCAGCAACCCTGGTCGCACGTGGTGTTCAGACCCCAGAACGCGCCGCCCAGCGTGGTGCACTCCGCGAACGTCTTGAGCGCACAGCCCGCCGTGTAGCAGCACGCGCCGGTGCCCGTGCAGCCCGTCGCGTAGTCGATCTTCAGACCGTACTTCACGCCGCACGGAATCTCCCGCGGCGTGCCGCGAATCGCCGGACGCACGATGACCCACGCACGCCCGTTGTTGCTCGGGCTGGCGGTCACGCAGTTCGTCACGACGATGGTCTGCCCGGCTTCGCCCGTGGCCGTGGCCAGAATCTGCCACGCCTTCACGCCACCGGTCCCGCCGCCCGAATCCGTCGCCTGGCACTCGTACCCGGTCTGCGGGCTCGTGGTGCCCCAGCCGTAACCCGGCTTGGCAATCAGCACTTCCACCGGGAACTCCGCCGTCACCGTGGCGGTGATGCTCTTGGTAACGCCGACCGGCCACACCGTGCCGGTGCCGAGCTGATACCAGTCATTGTCGCGGAGGTTCTGCGTGCCGTTCGGGTCCTGATCGAAGAACGTACCCGACACACCGCAGAGCTGGATCGTGCCGGCATTCGGATCCGGCAGCGTCAGGATGGTCCACTTCGCCGTCGTCCCGCCGCAACCGGGGTTCGTCGAGTCGCTGTAGATGTACGGCTGAGCCGCACAGTTGAACCCGGCTTCCGCGGGCTGCGCCGTATACCCATCCGGGCACACGTTGCAGTTCACGCTCGCGCACGACGAGCCCGGACCCCACCACCGCCCACCCTGGGCGGCGCAATAGGCCCGCGTGCCCTTCGGCGTCGTCGTGGCGTCATAGCACAACGTCCCGCTCGGCA
>CAZGAQ010000010.1:0-126055 GCA_964523405.1 uncultured Planctomycetales bacterium | reverse complement strand
CATGGCCCTCGTCATGTCCCGCGATGACTTCGACCGCGCCATCCAGAAGGCCAACTGGGCGTACTACAAAGACAAGAGCATGAACTTCTCATCCATGTCGTTCGTGCTCAATGCCATCATGGCCGCCGACATGGGCGAGCACGACGACGCCTACAAGAACTTCATCATCTCCGCCGGCGAAGACCTCGACGAAGGCCTCACCGGACGCAAGGACACCTACGCCGGCCTGCACGGCACCGCCAGCGGCGGCGCCTGGATGGCTGCCGTCCTGGGCTTCGGTGGCGTCAACCTCGCCGAAGGCGCCACCCGCGGCGCGGAGACCCACGCCGCCCTCAAGCGCGCGCACACGCCGACCCCCGCCGGCCCCGCCACCACCGGCGCCGCCGTCCTCCGCATCAACCCGAACCTCCCGCAGCAGTGGACCGGCCTGCGCTTCAACCTCGTCCTGCGCGGCGTCACCCTGCACGTCGCGATCGACCGCACGCAGGTTACGCTGACGCTCGGCAAGCAGCGCAAGCTGGAGTTGCCGCTGACCGTCGCCGGCCAGCCCGTCGTCCTCAAGAGCGGCGAAACACAAACCGTGAAGTATTAGTAGCGCGCCGCGTCTTCACCCCGGAGGGGTGTCGGAAGTCAGCTACGGGTGGAGCGCAGCGACACCCGTAGAAACCGTCCCTCTCCCATCTTCTCCGCACGCCAACGGCGTGCATGGCCACCGGGCGGGCGGCGCAACCATCTCGCCCGCACCGTACACCAGCTCTTCCCCGCCCTGACTTCCGACGTCCAAGTTCGGACCCTCCCCCGCCCGTTCCCGCCGCGCAAATCCTCCCAGAATCGTGTAAGTTTCTCCCGGGTCCGGACTCTAATGAGGGTGGCATGGCGGACGACACCCGCAGCACGACACCGGTGCGGCCGGCCGCGCACGACGTGGCACGCCCCGCTCCCTGCGCGCCGCCTTCCGCCCCGGCGTTCAGCCAACTGGTGGCACAGCACCAGGACCAGGTCACGGCGCTCGTCTGGCGCCTCCTGGGTTGGCACGCCGACGAGGTGCAGGACGTGGTCCAGGACGTCTTCTTGGCGGCACTGCAGAACCTGCCGCAATTTCGCGGCGAGGCGCGACCCGCCACCTGGCTCTACCGCATTGCGGTCAACCAGTGCCGCCGGCACCGCCGCCGGCGAATTCTGCGACTCCGCCTCTGGCAACGCCGCGAACCACGCGACGTAGCGACGTCGCACCCGGGCGCCGACGCCGAGACACACACGCAAGTCCGCCGGGCCGTCGCCGCCCTGGCGCCGCCCTACCGCGAAGTCGTCGTGCTGCGCTACCTGGAAGGGCTGCCGGTCGAGGAGATCGCCGCGATCGTCGGCCGCTCGCCCAACGCCGTCGAAGTTCGTTTGCACCGGGCACGCGAGGCCCTGCGTGAAACCCTCGGCCCGCTTTGGCAGGAATCGCCATGACTCGTGATCCGCTCGAGCAACTGCTGCGCAACTCGGACGCGGACGCCAGCCCGCCGCCGGCGCCCCCGCCGGACCTGGCCGCACGCGTCGTGCGGCTGGCCCACATGCGCCGCCGGCGCCGCCTGACAGCCGGCGCCATCGCCGCCGGCCTCCTGCTGATCGCCAGCCTGACGATACCACTCTGGCGAAGTCGCCCGCATCCGAGCGCTGCGCCGGGAGCTGCGGAACCGATTGGTCCGGCAGCGGCGAAAGCGACCCGCAATTCCACAACGGATACCGACGCGCTCGCAGCGCAGGTCGCCGACCTGGTGGCCGAAGCCGACTGGCGCGCGGCGGTCGCACACCGCACTGCGGAACTCCAGGCGCGCCAGGCGCGCCTCGCCACGCTCGCCGCCACCAGCGCCCGGAGCAACCCCGTCTACGCGTCGCAACGCGCCGCCGATGAGGCTGCGGGCACGTTGTTCGTGCAGGGCGATCGGCTGTACCGCGAATATCGCCTGCCGCAGCGTGCGGCCGAAAGCTATCGCGAAGTGCTGCGACTCTTTCCACACACCACCTGGGCCGGCCTCTCACGCGCGCGGCTGGCCGAACTCGCCAAGACCGAAGGAGAGTGGTCATGATGCGGACCCGATCTTGCTGGAACCTGCTGGCCGGTTTGCTGATCGTCGCGGCAACGCACGCGGAAGAACCCACGACGCTACCGACTGAGTCTGCGGAGGCCCGTGCGGTCGCGCAGATCACGTGCGCCCGCGGCACGCTCGAACTGAACTCCGACGTGGTCGGGGCGGTGCTGCGGAGCACGGCGGTGCTGCAAGCCGCGGCCAAGGAAGTGCCGGGCCTGCCGCCGGGATGGGAGCGCAACATGACGGTCAACGTCAATGCCATCAGCCCGACCAGCGTCAACGACAGCGTGGTGACCGTCGTGGTCGAGATCAGTGTGTGCAGCGAGCTCGTTCCGGCGAGTGTCGTCAACGAGCGAGCCAAGCAGGTACAGGGCCTCCTCACCGGCTTGACGCGTGAGTTGCAGCAGTTCTTGCGGAACGCGGATGAGCGCGCGCTGCGCCGGCTCAGTGAAGAGGTGGACCGCACGACGCACGCCCGCGACGAAGCGCAGAAGTACTTCGAGGAGCTGCAGAGCCGGCGGCGCGATCTGCTCAAGGATGCCGGGCGCGCGGACCTCGACCGCGAGCGGATCGCCACTGAGCAACGCGAGTTGGAGTCGCGACTGCGCGATCCGGACGTGCGGCTCGTCGCCTTGCGTGCCCGCCAGACGGCGTTGACCGAGCAGATCGCCCGCCTGACCAAGGAAGTCGCGGACCGCGCGGAGCATGACGCCGTGGTGCTCGAGCTGGCGAAGGTGGTGCAGTATCGCGAGCAGGCCGGCGAACGGATGCGCGATTTGCAGAAGTCCGGCCGCGTCCCGCAGGCGGACGTGGACAAGCTGGACGAGCAATTGGCGCAGGCGCGGGCCGACGTCGCGCGGCAGCGGCAGTTCGCCGCCCAAGCGGTCGGCGGCGAGATGCTCGCGGATCTGAACAAGGAGCTGGTGCTGCAGGCGGTCAACGTCAGTGAGGCGGAGGCGGAGCGCGGGGCACTGGCGGAGCGGCTGAAGGAGATGGTGGACCGCAAGTGGCTGAACTTCGCGGAGCTGTACGAGCGGGAAGTGCAGATGCCGCTGCCTCTGGCGCGGGAGGCGGTGGAGGACGCGATCCGCCGGTACACGCAGGCGCGGGAGGCCCAGCAGCGGTACCGCGGGGCGGAGGTGACGATTCTGGGGGCGGGGAAGAAGGAGTGAGGGAGGCAGGGATTGAGGGGGCAAGGGACGAAGGGATCGAGGGAGTGAGGTGAAGACGGGAACGGGACGCGGGGGAGCCGAGCTCTCTCTCCCCCCCCCACGCCCGCCCGACGATTTCTCTCTCCCCGCCCCAGCGGGGCGCTGGATCGTTGCCACGGGTGGAGCAGCGCCCGCCGCAGGCGGACGCTGCGCAACCCGTGGTTCCCGTTCCCAAACAACTTCGCCCCGGCAGGAGCGCAACTTCCCCACATTCCCCGCATCCCCGCTCGAATGCACCAATCACCGATCTCCCCGTCCCGCACCACGATTCGCGTGTCATTCTCTCCCTATGATCCCGCGCCCCACCAACCCTGACCGCCCCATCTCTTCGCCGACGGCACCCCAACCGCCCCGCCGCCCTTTCCCATCTTCTCACTTCCCCACCTTCCCACTCGGCCGCAACGTCCCGATATCGAAGATGCTCACTTAGGACGCGCGCGCAATGATCATCTTGATCACCTTCGACTGGCGCGCCACGAACCGCGCACGCCGCCCATCAATCCCTCAATCCCAGAATCCCTTAATCCCTACTCCCTACTTCTTCCTCACCACCCCGAGTCCGGGCCGGTCGGAGAGGCTGATCGTGCCGCCGGTGCGGGTGATGCCCTCGTACGGGTCGTCCGCGAGCAGCAGCGCGCCGTCGAGGTCGATGTGGTCGACCAGCGACGAGATCGTCAAGGCCGGGGCGATGGCCAGGCTGCTGCACACGAAGCAGCCGAACATGATCTGCATGCCCAGCCCGCGGGCGAGGTACACCATGCGCAGCGCCTCGCGAATCCCGCCGCACTTGTTGAACTTGATGTTGATCCCGTCCACGCAGCCCTGGAGCCGCACGACGTCGGCCGGGCGCTCGCAGCTTTCGTCCGCGAAGATGGGGGCGACGCCGAGCTTGCGCAGCTCGGCCATGTGCTGCCAATCCTCGCGCTTCAGCGGCTGCTCGATCAGCGTCGGCTTGTACTTCGCGAGCGTGGGGATCATTTTGACCGCCTCGGTGGGCGACCAAGCCATGTTCGCATCGAGGAACAGGGGGCCCTTGAAGCGGTCGCGGATGTACGTGAGCGTGTCGTGGTCGTTCTCGACGCCGACCTTGATCTTCAGGGCATCGAAGCCGGCCGCCAGCGCCTCATCCACCTTCACGCGCGTCAGCGCGGGGTCGGCGACGCCGATCGTGAAAGTCGTTTGCTTGCGCGGGGCGGCGAGGCCGAGCAGCTTCCACGCGGGCACGCCGAGCTTGCGGCCGCACCAGTCGTGCAGGGCGGCGTCGAGGCCGTCCAGCGTGGCGCGGGCCTTGTCGTACGCGCCGAGCAGGTGCGTCATGATGGGTTCGATCTGGAAGGGGTCGTTGGGCAAGCGGCCCGCGGCGAACTCGCCGGCGATCTTGGTCAGCGTGGCCTCGGAGGATTCGAGGGTCTGGCCGTACAGCTCAGACGGCACGGCCTCACCCTGGCCGACGACGCCGTCGTGCTCGAGCTCGATGATGATGGTCTGCTTCTCGTCGGTGGCCCATTGGGAGGTGGCGAAGCGGTGCCGCGGACGGATCGTGAGACGGTGCCAGGAGAGTTTCATCGTGCGGTTTCCTGAATTAGCCTGTGACCAAGCCGCCCGCGGGGGCGGAGTTCGACGGACCGACCCGCGCGGGTCGGGTACCTATGGTGGCCGCAGCATCTAGCTATGCACGGCGGCAGGCCCCCGGGGGCGCGGCGCCGCGCGGCGGCCGGCGCTACGGCAGCCAGCCGGCGTCGGGCACGGGGCCCTCGGCGACGACGTCCTCGAGCAGCGAGATGCTGACGATCGCATGGCGTTCGACGAACACCCGGCGGCGGTTGACGTGCCGCGAGCCGGCCTGGTCGAGCAGGGCGGCGTCGTTGACGTAGTGTTCGTTGGTGCTGTGGCCCTCGGTGCGGTCGTGGACGTCGGCCTCGCTGAGCCAGTAGCCGCGATCGTCGAAGTCCTCCAGGACGCCGATGTAGAGCAGCGGACCCTGGGTATTGAGCACGACGCGACGGGTCAGAAACTCACTGAGCGAGGCCATCGCTGGGCGCCTCTGGGGGTCCCGAGTTTGCCCGGCGAGCGGCCCGCCATGGAGTCCGCGTCGCCGAGTCCGGTTGCGGGGTATTCTAGAGGATGGTAGGACGATGCACTATGGCGCGGCCGGGACGTTCCGCGGGGCCGCGCGGAGGATACGGTGAGCACGACGAACGACCAGGCCGTGGTGTTGCGGCTGACCGAGTATTCGGAGACGTCGCAGATTGTGACGCTGTTTAGCGCCGCGCACGGGCTGGTGCGGCTGATCGCGAAGGGCGCGCGGCGGAGCACGAAGAAACAGTTTGCGACGGGGCTGGACCTGCTGGAGCTGGGGGAGGTGTGCTATCTGCCGCCGCGCGGGGACGCGCAGCTCGGGACGCTGACGGAGTGGGTGCAACGGGATACGTTCGCGGGGTTGCGGCGCGAGCTGCTGCGGCTGCACGGAGCCCTGTACGCGATCGAGCTGGTGTCGAATCTGACCGAAGAGCTCGACCCGCATCCGGAGCTGTTCGCGGCGCTGGTGGCGCTGCTGCGCGGGCTGGCGGGACCGGAGGCGGCCGAGCCGCTGCTGCCGCGGTTTCAGCTCGATCTGCTGCGGGCGATCGGGTACGAGCCGAACCTGGCGGAGTGCGTGGACTGCCACCGGGCGGTGCGGCCCGGGGGGCTGGCATTCTTCAGCGCGCAAGCGGGCGGGCTGATCTGCCGGGACTGCGAGCCGCACCACGTGGAGAAACGGCGGCTGGAGGCGGGGCTGCTGGGGGCGCAGGGGGCGGGCCCGCGGGCGTGGTTCGAATTGCTGGATTACCATCTGACGCACACGGCGGGGAAGCGCTTTCAGACCGCGGCGGCGGTGCTGAGGCTGCTGGGGGCGCGCGGGCGGAAGGCGTAGGCGGACCGGTCGACGGGTGCATTCACGCCTGGTCGCGACGCGTATAATGTGATAGCGAGGTTGGGTTTGGCCGCGGCGCGACGCGGGGGTCGGGTACGAGACGAGCCGGTCGGCGCCGCTCGCCGGGAGCAGGCCATGGGTGACGAACTGATTTATGTTCCGCCCGTTGTGCCGGTATTTCCACTGCCGGGAGTGGTGCTGTTTCCGCACACGATCATTCCCTTGCACGTGTTTGAGCCGCGCTATCGGGAGATGGTGGCGGATGCGCTGGCTGGGGAGCGGGTCATCGCCATGGCGCTGTTGAAGCAGGGCTGGGAGCGGCGCTACCACTCGCGGCAGGCGCAGGTGTATCCGACGGTCGGCGTCGGGCGCATCCTGGAGTCAGAGCAGACCTCCGACGGCAACTACAACCTGTTGCTGCGCGGCATCGGGCGGGCGACGATCGTCGAGGAATGCGCAAGCGAGACGTCCTATCGCCAGGTGCGCATCGAGCCGGTCGAGACGTACTGCAGCGCGACCGAGGATGCGGCCCAGCGCCTGCGCACGGAGTTGTTCGGGGCGATCCAGGAAAACCCGGGGTTGGACCCGCCGCTGCAGCGAAACTGGCTGCGGCTGCGCGAGGCGGCGCTGCAGCTGGGCGAGCTGGTGGACTTGCTGGCGGCGGGGCTGCCGGCGGATCCGGAGCTGCGACAGCTCATGCTGGGCGAGCCGGACGATTTGCTGCGCGGCGAGACGCTGCTGGAGCAGATTCGCACGCTGGCGGCGATGGCCCGCACGCAGCGGCGGGCCGCCCGCCCGCAGGACGTGGAGCTCAACTGACGGGCGCGGCGCAACGGACGGGGCGGGTTGGAAGCAATGGGCGCCGGGGGTTCAGCGCCGCGCCGCCAGGACGTCCTCGTACAGCCGGCGCAGCTCGCTGGCATGCCGGGTCATGGCGACCCGCTGGCGCAGCGCGGCCGCGTCGGCGCGGCACGCGGCGGCAAGCGCCGGGTCAAGGGCACCGGCGATGGCTTCCGCGAGCGCGGTGCGGTCGGCGGGCTCGGCGACGACGTAACCGTGGCGACCGGGGGTGATGAGTTCAGCGGCGCCGTTGTAGCGCGTCGTCACGACGGGCAAACCCGTGGCGAGGGCTTCGAGCACGACGCGGCTGCAGGGGTCATACCAGGTGGGGTGGGCGAGGACATCGGCGGTGGCGTAGAGCGCTGCGACCGGCGTAGCGCCGCCCAGGAAGTGCACGCGGGCGGCGAGGCCGAGGCGGCGCGCGAGGCGCTGGTACGGGGCGGCATCGTCGCGACCGGCCACGATGAGCTGCAGATCGGGGCGACTGCGCAGGGGCTCTGTGGCGCAGGCGTGCAGCAGCTCGCGCAGGCCCTTGAGGCGGAAGTTGTGCGCGACGAAGAGCACGAACGGGGTCTGGGGCGAGATGCCCAGGCGCTCCCGTTGCGTTGCCCGCAGGCGCATCCGCTCCTCTGGCGCGAGCGGCGCCACGTCGACGCCGTTGAACACGACACGGACACGCTCGGGCGGCAGGCCGAGCGCGAGCACCTGCCGGCGCACGTAGTCCGACAGCGCCGCGACGGTCACGCGGTCAGCCCGCTTCGTGAGCAGTGTGCGTTCGAGTCGCATCAAGAAGCGCTGGCGGACGTTGAACAGGCGTCCCAGGCGCTTGAACAGTCGCACCACCGGCGAGCGCGTCACGGCCAGGGTCCGCGCGACGGTCTCGGCGTAGGTGCCGCCGCGGGGCTGGTACACGTCGGCGACCAGGCACGGCAGCACGGCGTGCACGATGTCGAAGCGCTCCAGCCGGCACAGGCGCTGCACGGCTTGCACGTAGCGATAGGTCTGGCCCACACGGGTGCGGCCGCCAGCCGCGAGCGGCCAGAAGTTCACTCCGCCCTGCGCGTACGGCGCTGGCGCCGCGGGCAACGGGGCCTCCGCGTTCGACGCGGCCCGATGGAACACCGTGACGCTCAGCCCCAGGCGGGCGAGCGCGGCCGCCATTTCGATGGTGGACGTCTCGGCTCCGCCCCGGCGCGCGTCCACGAACTCCTGCACGATGGCGACTTTCATGACGCGGCGGCCTTGCGGGCGATGCGCTGGAGGATCTGCCGGCTCTTGCGGGCGATGCGACGGGCGTAGAGGCGGACGCGCGGGGCGTGTGATTCGAGTCCAAGATAGGCCACGAGGAAGCGCCAGCGATCCGCGCGGGTGGCACCGATCTGCTGCGCGGAGCAATCGAGCTGGGCAAGGTCCTTGATCAGCCAGCGCCACCGGCGCCAGGGCGTGGGGCGATGCGTGCGGGCGAGGTCGATGAGGGTGAAGTGCGGCGCGCGGACCGCCGCGGGATCGAGGTCGGCAAAGATGTGGCACAGGTACAGGTCACGGTGGCACACGCCGGTTTGGTGGAACGCCGACACCAGCCGGGCCAGCGCGCGAGTCAGCTCGTGGCGCGCCGCGCCGCGCGTCAGCGGGGCCCGGGCCGCGCACAGCCGCGGCCACACGCGGTCGAAGGCGTCGCCCGCGGCCTGTTCGAAGATGACGGCGCTGCGCCGCTCGCACGGCCCGTGCATGTCCTCGGCAACGGCGATCGCCCGCACGACGGGGACGTAGCGCTGGTGCAGTTCGCGCGACTGGCGGAATTCCCACCACGCGCGGCTGTGGCCGGCATTCTGGCGGCCGAAGCGGTCGAGCTGCTCACGCCACGGCGTGTGCTGATAGCGTTTGATGTAGAGGATCGGGCCGTCCCCCGGGGCGAGTTGCCAGCGCCAACGTTCGCGTCCCCCCAGACCCGGTTTGACCAGGGCTGTGCATGTGCCCGCGAGCGCCGGCAGCGCATCGGCGAGCAGCGCCGCGGCGTCGGACAGCCCCGCGGCGGCCAGGCGTTCCGCCCAGTCCGGCTCGCTCGCCGTGGCGACGCTCACCGGGCGGGCTCCGCCGCGCCGCCGGCCAGCGCCGCCCATTGTTCCTCGAGCAGCAGTTGCCGGTTCCATTCCTCGAACAGCCCGTTCATGCGAATGCGCCGCTCCTCGTGTCGCCGCCAGCCTTGGGCGAGCCGCGCGATCTCCGCCAGTTGCGGCTGCATCGTCGCGTCCAGTCCCTCGGCGTTCATGTAGTGGCGGAAGAAACGGAGTTGCTCCGTCCGCGTCGTGAAGGTCAGGGCCGAAACCGCCACCTGCGCGAGCTCGCGCTGCCACCACTGCCGCCCCGAACCGAGCCGCTCCCACGAACGCAGCGGCTGCGCGTCGAGAAAGAAGAACTCCGGCTGACCGTCCGGGGCCGCCCGCACCAGGATGTTCCGCCAGAACAGGTTGCCGTGGGAGATCCCGGCCGCGTGCATCGTCGCCAACTGCTCGGCTAGCGCCCGCAGCAGAGCGCGCCGTTGCACCACGCTGAGCACGCGCCGCCCTGCCCGAACCTGCAGCGCGAAAGTGGTCAGGTTGACCGCGTCCGGCACCTCCTCGGTGATCAGGAAGCACGCCGTCAGAAAGTGTCCGAGGCGCCGTCCGCCATACGCCACCGCCCGCACGGCCGGAATGCCGACCTCACGCATGGTCGTGAGCGCGAGGTACTCCGCGTGCCCGCGGTGCATACCGAAGAAGGTGCCGCGGAAGGTGCCGCGCAGCCGGTTCTTCCAGCGCGGGAAGTAGTGCCGTTTCACGTAGTACCCGGGGGCGCCGTCCACGCCGGGGACGTACAAGGTGTCCGTGGTGCGGCTCCACGCCGCCACCCGTCCGTCAACCCGCGCGAGGACCGCCCCCACGGTGTCCAGCCCGCAAGCGCGCAGGCGCTCGCGGTAGGCCGGGTCGCAGTGCATCTGCTCGGTGTAGATCATGCCAGTTCTCGTGCGGCGACGCCGGCGGGCACGGTCGCGTGCCGGCGGCCCAAAACCTGCGTCACGGCGCGCATCACCATATCCGTGGTGAGGCCGGTCATGCAACGCAGGTCGACGGGACAAACCTTGAGCTGGCAGGGTCCGCATTCGACCGGGACCTGCAGCTTGATTTCTCCGGTGTACCCCGTGTCCGTCCATTCCTGGTGGGTCGGACCAAAGATCGTGACGGTCGGGACGCCGAAAGCGATACCGTAGTGCCGCGGGCCAGTGTCGTTGCAGATCAATAGCCGGGCTCCGCGGGCGAGGACCTTCAGCGTACCGAGCGTGGTCGGCGGGCGGTCGGCGCAGACCACCGGCTCACGGGCCATCTCCGCAATGCGGCGCATGAGTGGTCTCTCGGTGCCGGCATTGCCGACAATGACGGCCCGCAGGCCGTGCTCCCGGGCGAGACGGTCACAGACCACGGAGAAGCGCTCGGGGAGCCAGCATTTGGCGGCCCCGAAAGCCGCCCCGGGGTTAACCAGGGCGTAGGGCGTGCCGTCGGCGAGGCCGTAATGCCGCAGGAGCTCGGCCCCCCCCTGCTCCTGGGCAGGCGTGAGGCCGAGGCGCAGTTGCCAATCGGTGACGGGGCAACCCACCACGTTCGCGAGCTTGGCGTAATAGGGCAGCACGGAGCCGGGGACGTACGCCCCGTCGCGTTTCAGGGGGTACAGGCGGTCGGTCAGCATCCAGCCGCGGGCATCGCGGGAATAGCCGACGCGGCGCGGGATGCCGGCCCACCAGGCAGTCGCGGCCGAGCGGAAGGAGTTGGTCAGGAGGAGGGCGGTATCGAAGCGTTCCTGGCGCAGGCGACGGGTGGTGCCCAGCGCCTCGTCGTCGCCAAGGGTCGCGGCCGAGCGCCGGTCCTGAGGCCAGTACAGGGATTGGTCGTGCCAGCCGCCGCCAGCGACGATCTCGCTGACGTAGCGGCGCATCAGGAAGGTGATGCGGGCGTGCGGCAGGTGCGTGCGGAGGGCGGCGAGGACGGGGGTAGCCAGGACGACATCGCCGACCCAGTTGGGGAGGACGACGAGCAGGCGCTGGAGTGAAGGCGCGGTGGACATTGGGGGTGTATTGTAACCGGTTATGGGGATTGAGGTAATGGCGCAGAGGGGCAAAGCGGGCGGGCGGGAAGCTCGGGCGGTGCGGGGAAGGGGCAGGCGCTCCGCTGGGCTAGAGCCGGCGGAGCAGGCACGTATCTTGGGGCGGCAAGACGTCGGCTGTAGCCCAGCCTACCCGCGCTGCACGGTTCCGGCTTTGGCCCAGCCAGCGCGGGGGGCGGCGCAATTTTCTGGGGGTGGCGCTGGAAAGGGAGGCGTTTGCGGGTTAGGATACGCGACTCTGCTGTCCGCACCGGACTTACCGGTCGGGCGGCCCGCGGCGACGGGGCGGTCGCCGGTAGCGGATCAGGCAGGAACGGTAGGATTGCCATGGCGAAAGCAGTTGTCGCGAAAATCAAGCTTCAGGCGCCGGGCGGCAAAGCCACGCCCGCCCCGCCGATTGGGCCCGCGCTGGGTCAGCACGGCGTGAACATCGGGCAGTTCGTGTCGCAGTTCAACGAGCGCACGAAGAAGATGGACGGGATGATCTGCCCGGTCGAGATCACCGTCTACAAGGACAAGAGCTTCGAATTCATCGTGAAGAGCCCGCCGGCCGCCCGGCTGCTGCTGAAGGTGGCCAAGCCGCTGGATGCCGCGCAGGCGCTGGTCGAGAAGGGTTCGGGCGAGCCGAACCGCACGAAGGTCGGTCGCGTGACGAAGGCCGACGTCAAGGCGATCGCCGAGACGAAGGCAAAGGACCTCAACGCGTTCGACGTGGAAGCCGGCATGCGGATCGTGGCTGGCACGGCGCGTTCGATGGGGATCGAGATCGTAGACTAAACGGAGTGCCCAAGTGAGCACGTGAGGAAGCGGGAAGGTGCTCCTTTCCGGTTCCCTGTGGCTCCGAGCACGAGCAGTAACAACCTGGTGGCCGAACCACGGGCCGTAGTAGTGGGAGCTTGGCGATGCGATTCCGCAGCAAGCGTTACAAGAAAGACAGCGAAAAACGTCCCGCCCAACCGGTGCCGCTCGAAGAAGCGGTCAAGAAACTCAAGACCTATTCCAAGGCGAAGTTCGACCAGTCGGTGGACCTGGTCTGCCACCTCGGCATCGATCCGAAGCAGGCGGACCAGATGATCCGCGGCTCGATCGCGCTGCCCAAGGGCATCGGCAAGGCCAAGAAGGTGATCGCGTTCTGCAACGATGCGGACGCGGCCGCCGCGAAGGAAGCCGGCGCCATTGAGGCGGGCGCGGACGAACTGGTCGACAAGGTCTCCAAGGGCTGGCTGGACTTTGACGTGGCCATCGCGCACCCGGCGCTGATGGGCAAGGTCGGCAAGTTGGGGCGCGTGCTGGGTCCGCAGGGCAAGATGCCTTCGCCCAAGAGCGGCACGGTCACGCCGGACATTCTGACTGCGGTGAAGGAATACGCGGCCGGCAAGGTTGAGTTCCGCAACGACACGGGCGGCAACGTCCACACGATCGTCGGGAAGCTGAGCTTCGCCGAAGAGGATCTGCGGGACAACATCCGCGCGTTCGTGGACAACATTCGCCGCATGAAGCCGGCGAGCGCGAAGGGCACGTACCTCAAGAAAGTGTGCATCAGCGGCACGATGACGCCCGCGGTCGAGATTGAAGTGGCCGCCGCGGTGGAGTAAAGCGATGAGCAAGCTCGTCAAAGACATGATCACCAAGGAACTGGCCTCCCGGTATAGCACGGCCAGCAACGCGGTGTGGGTGGAAGTGGTCGGGATCGACGGGATCACCACCAACGACTTCCGGCGCACGCTGCGGGCGAAGCGCATGCGCCTGGAGATCATCAAGACCTCGCTGTTCAAACGGGCCTGTGCGGGCGGCCCGTTGGCGCGGCTGGCCGACCGTCTCGAAGGCCCCGCGGCGCTGCTGACCGGCGGGGAATCCGCGGTCGACGTCGCCAAGGTGATCGAGGAGTGGCTGCCCAAGCTGCCCAAGCTGAAGGTTCGCGGCGCGCTGCTCGAGGGCGAGTACCTCGATGAGACGGCCGCCAGGAGCCTGTCCAAGATGCCGTCGAAGCGCGACCTGCAGGCCCGCGTGGTCAGCATGATGCTCGCGCCCGGCGGCAAGGTGGTCGGCGCCGTGTTGTCCCCCGGCAGCAATCTCGCCGGCTGCCTGAAGGCGCTGATCGAGAAGCTGGAGAAAGCCGAGCCGGCCGCTTCGGCGGGCTGAACCGAGCGGGTGTGGACGCCTGGCTGAGAGCCAGCCGGTCCGCGTCCGGATGAGTGACGCACGATCCGTTCCGAGTGCTCCGCTTGCGGATTAAAGGCGACCAGTGGGGTTGCCGCTATCGGGGCGATCGAGGATAGCGACGTACGGAGTGTGTCCCATGGCAGAATTCGAAGCCGCAATCAAGGATCTCGGCGACAAGATCGTCGGCCTCACCCTGGTGCAGGCCAAGTCCCTGGCCGACTACCTGAAGGAAACCCACGGGATCGAGCCGGCCGCGGGTGGCGCGATCATGATGGCCGGCCCGGCGGCGGGCGGCGCCGCGGCGGCCCCCGTGGTGGAAGAGAAGACGGAATTCAACGTCGTGTTGAAGGCCGCTGGCGACAAAAAGCTGAACGTAATCAAGGTCGTCCGCGCGGCCCGCAGCGATCTGGGTCTGAAGGAAGCGAAGGACCTGGTCGACGGCGCGCCGAAGACGCTGCTCGAAGGCGTCAGCAAGGAAGACGCCGAGAAGTGGAAGAAGGAACTCGAGGCGTCCGGCGCGACGGTCGCCCTCGAATAGTCCCCCCGGCAGCAAAGTACAATCCGCAAAGGAGCCCGGCGATCACGGCCGGGCTTCTTTTTTGGGGCCACGGTACGCGGCCGCCGAGGCCGGGAGGTCAGAGAGAACGGACTACTCCCCGCGTCGACGAGGCGTTCGGGGCGGTTGCCGAACAGCCGGCCGTCTCCAACCCCTGATTCCAACACGCGTCGGCGGAGACCGCTCTAGTGTGGTTTCACAAATGGTGTGTTGCCGGGTAGCGTCAGGCCTCCGTGCCTGACGACAAATGTCGGTGCTGGAGCGCCGCACCAGAAGTGAAACCGCTCTAGAAGCGCTCCAAGAACGCCAGCACCCGATCCACGACCTCTTCACGCTCGATCGGATTGAAGTGGTCACCGGTCGGCAGGTAGGCGAACTCCGCGGGCGGCAGGACCGCGCCGGTCGCACGAAGCGCGGCATAGGCCGCGTCCAAGGCCCGCGCGTTGTCGACCAGATATACGAAGTCCTGCTCGCCGTGCAGCACCAGCAGCGGACTGCGCAGGTTGGCGGCAGCGCTGACCGCATCGAGCTGCTGCCAACCGGGCGCCCCCGGGAGGCCGTACACGTCCAGCGTGGTACCGAGCTGGCACAGCCCGGTGTTCCGCGGGAACATGTCCGCCACAAGGCGGTACGCGCCCCAATACCGCTCGAACTGCCCCGCTCCCGTCAGACCGTCCAGCGCGACGACGGCCGAGACCACCCGGCGTTCGCTCGCCAAGATGGCCAGTGTTGCGCCCGACGAATAGCCGACGACATACACCCGTTCGACGCCCAGTGCAACCGCGCCCCCGCCGGCGAGCCAGTCCAGCGCGCTGAGCACATCCGTGAGGTCCTCCTGACCATAGGGCGTGCCGCACTCGTGGACGGCGAGAGTCCAGGTGCGCAGCCCCGTGTTGCGCAGCTTGGCCGCGAACTGGTCGTGATAGTCGCGGACCTTGGCAACCATGCCACCGGCGTAGTAGGTGCTGGCGCCCGGGAGCAGCAGGATCAAGCGAGCGCGCTGGCCGTCCACTTCGGACAGATAACCGCCAACCGAACCCGCGGCGCCGCTTCGCGGGACCTCGAGCCACACACCGTCGGACAGGCCCGCCTCTGTTGCCAAGCTCGCACCGGCCACCGTGCGCACCTGGGTCCGCGGCACATTCTGGTCGGCGGCCACGTTCTCCGGCAGAAGGGCCGAGCAGGAAGCACACAGCAAAGTCGCAGTAAGCAGGCCAACCAGGGCGAACGCGGGCCACAGCGTCGCCGGATGTCGCGGGGTGTTCATGGCGGATATTAGCACCGCGGGTGCGATTGGGCAGCAGGCGTGGGGGAGGCGAATTGTGCGGCCGACAGGAGGGGTTCGCGGTGCCCGCACCCGGCGGCACGTGGGCCGCGCGTTCCAAAAGTGGCGGGCGCTTGTAGTGGGCGCTGGCGGGCGGGCCGGTATCCTGGGTGACGCGTGGCGCGGCCGGTATGGAGAGCGGCTGATGGGGTTTCGCGAAAGCAGCAAGCGGTACGTGGGCGGCAGCCTGCTGTTGCTGGTTTTCGGGCTACCGTTCCTGGGGGGCGGGCTGTTTGCCTGTTACCGTCTGGCGGGGCTGCTAGGGCTGGCGTGGGAGGCGCGCGGCTGGGTCGCCACGACGGCACAACTGGAGAAGTTGGAGTTGGAGACGCGCAACGACGGGGAAGGCACCAGCTATGAACTGCACTGCCGGTACGCCTACACGTTCGGCGACGCGGAGTACGCGGGTACGCGCGTGGGTCTGGAGGACGGGGCCGGCGACGAGGCGAAACGGCACTACGCGCAACTGCAGGGCCCGTTCGCCGCGGGGCAGCCGGTGACGTGCTACGTTAAGCCGAATGATCCGCGCGAGGCGCTGCTGTTTCGCGAGATCGTGTGGACTTCTGTCGCGCTGCTGATTCCGTTCGCGGTGTGCTTCACGCTGATCGGGGGGGCGGTGTGCGTGGGCACGGGCCGGGCATGGTTGCGCGGGCGGCGCGCGGACGCGGCGCCACAGTGGCCGGCCGAGGGGGTTGCGGGGGTCGTGCGGCCGGACACGCGCGGGAAGATGCTGGGCGTGTGGCTGTTTTGTGTGCTGTGGAACGGGTTGTGCTGGCCGGTGGCGGCGCTCTTTGGCGCGCAGGCCTGGCGCGGCGAGGCGCCGGGGTGGGTCTGGCTGGTCGTGGCGTTTCCGCTGATTGGGCTGAAGTTCGTGCAGATGGCAGTACGGGCCACGCTCCTACACCGGCGGTTCGGCGGCGGGGAACTGCGGCTGGCGGAATCGCCGGTACGACTCGGCGGGCAACTCGTGGGTGAGCTGGTACTGCCGGAGCGTGCGGTCGCACGACTGCGCGTGGCGACCGAGCTGCGCTGTGTGCGCCGGGTGGAGTCGGGAGAGAGTACGACGGACAAGGTGATCTGGAGTTCGCCCACGTGCTGGTTCGCGGCGGACGAGCCCGATGGCGAGACGCGCTCGGCCAGCTCACCCCCGCGGCACGACCACCCTGGCCTGCTGACGTACCCGTTGCGCATCGCGGTGCCGGCGAGTTGTGCGCCGACGGCAGCGGACGAGAGCGTCCGGTGGCGATTGCACGTGACGGGGCGCGGCGGCCGGGGGCAGACGGAACTCGGGTTCGAGGTGCCGGTCATTCGGGGTGGGGAGCGGGAAATGCGCCACACGGAGAATCAGGACATGTCCGACCAGACGCAGTTCAACGTCGTGATGAAGGCGGCCGGCCGCATGAAGGTTAGCGTCATCAAGGTCGTGCGGGAGGCGCGGCCGGAGCTGGGGTTGGCGGAGGCGAAGGAGCTGGTGGAGGGCGCGCCGCGGACGGTTCTGATGGGGGTGAGCAAGGTGGAGGCGGAGCGGTGGAAGCGCGAACTGGAGGCGGCGGGGGCGACGGTGGCGATTGAGTAGGGCCGCGCGGCACGGCGGCGGCGATTTTTCGCGCCGCGCCCCCCGAAGGTTGGCGGGGGTTGTCCGAATACGCTAGGAACGCATGTCGCTCCGCCCGTGGCGGGCGGCCCGTCCCGTGGAGGCTCAGGTCATGAAACGTCTGCTTGCGGTTCTCGTTCTGCTAAGTCCCGTTCTGCTGGCGGGTTGCGGCGGATCTCTGGTGCGCGTGACACGCGACGTCGACCTGACCGCATCCTGGACAGGCTACGCCCGCGTGGAAGTGCGGGTCGTCAACGGCACGGTGGAACTGCGCTCGGGCGAGACGAACGACGTGCGGGTGACCGGGAATCGCAGCGTGGGGGGTCTGACGCTGGATGAGGCCAACGCGAACCTGGACAAGGTCGAGGTCTACGCGGGGACCCGGAGCGGCCGAGCGGATACGCTGCTGGTGGAGTTGCGTTATCCGGAGGAGCTGAGGACCAAGTCCCCTGGGGCGAAGCTGCTCATTCAGGTGCCCGAGGCGTGCCCGGCGGATGTGCTGACCAGCAACGGCTCCATCCGCGCGACGGGCATGAAAGGCAACGTCATGTTGCACAGCAGCAACGGTTCGATCATCGCCAGCAAGATCGACGGACCGCTCGACACCGAGACCTCCAACGGCAACGTCGAGGTCACCGGTACGTCGGGCAACCTGAAGGCCTCAACGTGCAACGGCCGCATCGTCGCGCGGAACGTCAACGGCGCGTGTGAGCTCGATACGTCCAACGGAGGGATTGAATTGAGCGAGGTGCAGGGCAGCGTGCGGGCGGAGACATCGAACGGCGGCATTCGCGTGGCGGTCACACCGCCGGCTGACGGCCGCGTAGACCTGCGAACGAGCAATGGGGGTATTCACCTGACGTTGCCGGCCGACCTGCCCGCCGGACTGGAAGCAGGCACTTCCAACGGGCAAGTACACGTTGGGCTGGCGGAGGGAAAGCTGGCATTCGAGCGGCGCAGCAAGACGTCGGTGAAGGCGAACTTCAACGGCGGCGGCTGTCCGGTGCGGCTCACGACGTCGAACGGGGGGATCACGATCGACAGTCACTGACGCGGGCAGGTGACAAAAACGATGAGGCCGCCGCGTGGGAGACTCGCGGCGGCCTGTTTCTTTTCACGGGTTCGCGGCGCCCTCTACTCGTGCTTCACGATGCCCAGGTCGGCGGTGGTAAACAGCGAGGCGAACTTGTAGCCGGCGGAAGTGATCGCCTCGCGGGCGCCTTCCTGACGATCGATGGTGACGACAATGCCGGTGACGGTGGCGCCAGCGTCCTGCAGAGTCTTGCAGGCCTCGACTGCCTGGCCGCCCGAAGTCGCGATGTCTTCGACAAGCAGCACGCGCTCGCCCTTTTCGAGCCTGCCTTCAATCAGCTTGCCGGTGCCGTAGCCCGCCTTCTTGGCGTTGCGGACGATGACGAAGGGCTTGCCGGTTTCGAGGGCGGTGGCGCAGGCAAGGGCGATGGCGCCGAGCTCGGCGCCGGCGATGCGGTCGACATCGGGCGTCACGTGCTGGGCAAAGCGCTTGGCCAGTTCGCGCAGGATCGCGGGCTGGGTCTCGAAGAGGTATTTGTCGAGGTAGTACTTGCTCTTGCGGCCGCTGCGCAAGGTGAAGTCGCCTTCGAGCAGGGCAGTCGTTCGCAGAGCTTGGGCCAGTTCGGCGTCCGTCATCGGGGGATCTCCATGCAATCGGGGCGGCATTGTAGCGGCTCGGGACGACCGCGACACGGGGCGATGTGAAGGTCGGCAGCCTGGGCGGCCGAGGACTTTCAGGCGCGGCGCTGGCGGCGCACCGGGCGGGCGCCGGGCTTGGCGGCACGGGGCGCTCGGGGGCGGCGCGCCGGCCCGGCGACGGCTCCCGCGGAAGCGGGCGATGGGGACTTCGCTGCCGGCGGCGAACCGGCGGGCGTGGAGGCGGTGGCGCCGCCTAACAGGCCGGGCGTCGCAAGGAGCATGGCGAACTGCTGCATGCCGTCGCTGCCGAAGCGGAGGACGAGTTCGAAAAGGGCGCCCATGGTGGCGAGGAAGTTGCGCAGTTCTTCGAGGCGGCGGCGGAAATCGCGGAGCTGAGCGGTTTGCGCGGGATCGTCAGCGGAGACGCTGGAAACCATGGTGCGGCACCGGTCGATGGTCGCGATGATGGGCTCGACTTCGCGGCGACGGCGTTCGCGGGTGATGGTCTCGAACATGCGCCAGACGTCGGTGTCGGCCTCGAAGTACTCCTTGCGGTCGCCAAGGTGGTGGACGCGGCGGACGAGGCCCCAATCGACGAGGCCGCGGAGGTTCATGCTGGCGTTGCCGCGGGAGACGTGGAGCTGGGCCATGATGTCGTCGGTACAGAGGGGGCGGCCACAGACGAAGAGGAGGGCGTGGATTTCGGCCATGGAGCGGCTGATTCCCCAGTAGCCGCCCATCTCGCCCCAGCGGCGGACGAGGAGGTCCTGAGACTCGGCGAGGGTGGGGTGCATGTACCGGTCCTTTCAAAACTAACTGAAAGGATTATGGCGACAACCGGAGCGGGGGGCAAGGGGGCAGGCGTCGGCCGAGCGGGGGAAGGGCAGGGATTTCGCGCGAAAGGCGGGGGTGAGCGGCGTATAAGGGGAGGCGTTACGAAGGAGACCCTGATGAAGCGCGTGCTAAGAGTATCGTGCGTATTGACGACGGGAGTCCTGCTGGCCGGGGTCGCGTGGGGCGGAGGGCGTGCGGCGCCGGCGCGGAACGGGTCGCCGGATGCGTCGACGGCTGCAGTCACCGGGGCAGCGGGTACGCCCGCGGCCGTGGCGGGTGCGCCACCGGGCACGCCGGCCACGGCCACATCGACGGAAGCGGAGGAGGGGCGCCCGTTGACGGCCGTAGTGCGGACGACCGACGAACCGACTCTACCGGAATTCGAGATGCACGATGTGCCGCTGCAGGCCGTGCTGGAGCATTTGCGCGACGCGGCCCCGCAGTTTCAGTTGGTCGTAGTCTACGAGCCGGGGGCGCCGCCGGATCAACCGGTCATCACGCATCTGAAGCTGACGCGCGTGACGCCGAGCCAGGTGCTGGAAGCCTTGTCCCGCGTGTTCGCACAGGTGCGGGTCTCGCGCACGGAGGGCGCCGAACCGGCCGTCTGGACCGTCCAGATCCGCGCGCCGCGCAGTCCGGACGCCACGCGCATCACGCGCGTCTTCCGCCTGCGCGAGGCGATCGACCAGGTGGCGCGGGAGACGACTGAGAGCGACGGGCCGGCGGCGCGGGGCCAGCGGCAGCAGGCGCGCAGCGCCGTGCTGGCGTTGATCGATACGGCCCTGCAGGCGGACGGGGGCGGGAGCCAACCGCCGCCACAACTGCAGTTTCACGAGCCCACCGAGACGCTCGTCTTTCGCGGCACGAAGGATGAGGCTGTCCTCGTCGACGATGCCCTCGGCGCACTACGGCCGCGGTCGACACCGGCGGCGGCCCAGCTCAGCGAGCGACTGGCGGCGGTGGAGCGGCAGGTCGGCTTGACGCCGGGCGGCGAGAGACCGGCCCCCCCGCCGAACAGGGACACCAATGCCGCGACGGAGAAGCGTGCCGCGACGACTCCGCCGCCGTCAACGCGGCCGGTTACGCCGCCCTCCAGCCCCACGCCCTGATGAGACGCGGTGTACGAAACCGTGGAAAAGCTGACGCGGGCGATGGCTCGCGGCGAGGAACCGGCGATCACGGAGTTTTATCGCCGGTTCTTCGATTGGCTCTATCGCACGGCCCGGCGGGTCAGCGGGCGCGACGAGAGCTTCTGTCTGGACATCGTGCAGGATGCGACGCTGCGAGTTGTGCGAACGATTCGGCCGGTGGCAAGGGAGGCGCAGCTTACCGCGTGGCTGCGGCTGATCATCCAGACGACGACGTACGACGCGCTGCGGCGGGAGCAGCGGCGGCGAGCGCGGGAAGAGGCGCAGGCGGGGGCGGGGCGCACGGAAACGAGCGGAGAGGTTGGCTCGCGGTCGTGCGCGGAAGCGGAGTCGCGGCCGCACGCGGAGCGGCTGGCATGGCTGCGGAGCGAGCTGGCGGCGCTCGATCCGGGACTGGTGCGTGTGCTGGAGCTGCGCTACGGCGAGGGCTGGACGCTCGCCCGGCTCGGGCAGTTGCTGGGGTTGAGCACGGGGGCGGTTGACGGGCGGCTGCGGCGGGCGTTGGTTCATTTGCGCAGTCGCGCGGGCGAGGTGGAGTATGAGTGAGCCTTCTGAGCATTCCGAAATGCTGTCGGTTGCTGGACGGGAGCGCCGAGAGGCGATTCTGCGGGCGGCGCTGGGGGTGGCGCGGCGGCGGCGACGGGCGCGACAGGCGATGGGTGTGGCGGGCGGGGTCGCGGTGGTAGCGCTAGCGGCTGTGATGTTCCATCGGCTGCCGGCGAGTGGGCCGCAGACCAACGGGCCGCGACCGGTCGCACGCCCCCGCGTCGCAGTGCAGCCACCCCAGCCACCCGTGGAAGCCCCGGAGGCGACGCGCTTCGCGACGATCCGGATTGTCGGTGAAGATGCGACGGTGGTGGAGCGGCTGGCGGCGCCGGCGGTGCCGCGTTTGTGGCGCGCGATTGAGGATGACGAGCTACTGGCGGGAGTGGCGGAGACGGGCATGCGCGGGGGGTTGGCGCGGATTAATGGGGAGACGCTGCTGTTGGCGCGGCAGTAGCTCGCCGGTCGAGTGAGAAGGTGGGGAAGCGGGAAGGCGGGAAAGCAAAGTCACGGCGGCGAGGAGGCGGCCGGACGCGCATTCCTGTGCACTCGGGCGACGGGTATGCTGGTGACGCGTTGCCTGCAGCATCGCGAGCAGGTGGAGAGCGTGTGCAGGTTGGTGAACGTCCCTAAGTGTCCGTTATCCTTGAGAGAATGAACAGCCACACAGGTTACGTGGAGGACTCGCCTGGGGCGCACTTATGCGGCGGAGAATGACTAGTCAGCGATGGCGTCGGTACGCGTGGCTAATAGCTGCGCTGGTCGTGGTGTGCGGCATCAACGCAGTCGTGTGTGCGCCGGATTGCGCGTACGGCGTTCTTGAGAGTGGCGTTGCCGAATGGTCGCACGCGGCGCTTGTCGACTATCTTGCCGGTAGTCGTCGCGGCGTTCGGAAAGCGCTAATTGACTGCGACGTCCTTCATCACACAAGCGAGCGGGTTCTTAAGCGCGCCAGCGTGCCGGGGCTGAACGTCGAAGACGAGCTGCGGAACATCTTGGCGGAGAAGGACCTGACGCGGGGACGCCGCTATGAAGCACTCTATCTTCTGGCTAGACGAACACATGACCCCAACTACGCCTGCGAGCTGCTAAAATGGGTACGCTCACCCGATCATTACATAAACGGCTTTGGAAGAGCCCGTCTCATCGCGCTGACGAAACCTGGTTACCAGTTTTCCGTTGGGGTCGAAAACCCGCTCACAATAGACCCTAACGAGTTCCGTGCGTTTCTTGAACAAGGTGGCTGGGCGGAGGACTGAAAGCGACGTGACCGGACAACCGCCGCGGTGGGCAAGCCGCGGTCCGGCGCTACGAACCACGGCCCTAGACCGACCGGAGGTCGGTCCCCCATGGTCCGGGGCGGAGGCCTGACGCTACGCGCGCTGCCACACGCCGGGGATGGGGGTTTGGCAGTGGGGGCAGCGGCCGGCGGCGAGAACGTTGCGGCGGACAGAGAAGCCGTGGCGCTCGATCACCGTCTTGCGGCAGCGGGGGCAGCGCGTGTGTTCGCGTTCGCCGACGAAGCCGGGGAGGTTGCCGGCGTACACGAATTGCAGGCCGGCCTGCTCGCCGAGGTCGTAGGCCCGCACGAGCGTGTCGACCGGCGTACGCGGGGGGCCGGGCATACGGTAGTCGGGGTGAAAGGCCGTCACGTGCCAGGGGATTTCGGGCGATACGCCGGCAATGAAACCGGCGATCTGACGCAGCTCGTCGTCGGAGTCGTTCAGCCCCGGTACGACGAGCGTCACGATCTCGACCCAGAAGCCCATCTGCTTGGCGAGGCGGATCGTGCTCAGCACGTTCTCCAACACGCCGCCGAGCTGGCGATACACGCGGTCCTGGAACGACTTGAGGTCGATCTTAAGCAAGTCCACGTGCGGGCGAATGAACTCGAGCGCTTCGGGCGTGGCGTGGCCGTTGGACACGAACGAACCGACCAGGCCCTGCGCACGGCCGAGGCGAAAGATCTCGGCGGTCCAATCGGCGGTGATGAGCGGCTCGTTGTAGGTGCTGGTGAGGACCGGGCAGTCGTGTTCGAGGGCGAGCGCGACGATGCGCTCAGGCGTCACGAAGCGCGGCTCCGACACGGCCTCGCTATCCTTGAGCGTCTGACTCGTCACCCAGTTCTGGCAGTACGAGCAATGGAGATCGCAGCCGAGCATTCCGATCGACAAGGCGCTGCGCCCGGGAAAAGCGTGGTAGAACGGCTTCTTCTCGATTGGGTCGACGGCGAGGCCGGAGACGTAGCCGTAGGGCACGCGCAGCTCGCCGCCGCGGTTGAAGCGGACGCGGCAGACGCCGTCGCGGCCGGGGAGGATTTTGCAGCGGTGACCGCAGGCGAGGCAGCGGATGGCCCCGTCTTCCTCCGCGCGGACGAGGGCCGGGGCCGCGGGCGCGGTGTGCTCGGCCAAGAGCTTCTTCAGCGAGATCGCCTGGGGCGTCAGCGCAGGCATGGCAGCGCCTCGCGCAGCGGGCGGCCGCCTAGCGGTGGGTCGGACTGCCCGGCCGAACGGGCGGCCGGCCGACGCTGTGGTACTCGAAATTATAGCGAGCCATGGCGTCGGGGTTATAGACGTTGCGGCCGTCGAAGATCAGCGGCTGCTTGAGGGCGGCGCGGATGCGGTCGAAATCCGGGCTGCGGAACTCCATCCACTCGGTTGCGATGAACAGCGCGTCGGCGCCGGTCAGCGCGGCATACGGGTCTTCGCAGTAGGTGACGGTGTCGCCGAGAACGCGGCGGGCGGCGTCCATGGCGCGCGGGTCGTGGACGGCGACGGTGGCGCCAGCTTCGACGAGGGCACTGACGATGGCGAGCGCCGGGGCTTCGCGTACGTCGTCGGTCTGCGGCTTGAACGCCAGGCCCCAGACGGCGATGCGTTTGCCCTTCAGGTTGCCGCCGAGGCGCGTGCGGATGCAATTCACCATGTTGTCGCGCTGCAGGAGATTCCGTTGGTGCACAGCGTTGAGCAGCGTGCAGTCGGCGCCGGCGACCTGGCCGAACGCGGCGAGGGCCTGCACATCTTTCGGGAAGCAACTGCCGCCGTAGCCGATGCCGGGATACAGGAAGTGCTGGCCGATGCGCTGGTCGGTGCCCATGCCGCGGCGCACCTGGTTGACGTCGATGTTCATGCGCTCGCAGATTTCGGCGATCTCGTTGATGAAGCTGATGCGCGCGGCGAGGTACGCGTTGGCAGCATACTTGGTGAGCTCGGCCGCGGCGCGGCTCATGCGGAGGATCGGGCGGGCGTTGCGGACGAAGGGCTCGTGCAGCTCTTCGATCACGTCGCCGGCGGCGCGGTCATCGGCGCCGATGACGACGCGGTCCGGCTTCATGAAGTCGTTGACGGCCGTGCCTTCCTTCAGAAATTCCGGGTTGCTGACGACGGGACAGGGGTGCTTGGCACATGCCTTGATGATCTGGTCGAGGCGGGCGCCGGTGCCGACGGGGACAGTGCTCTTGGTGACCATGACCGCGGGGCCGGTGAGGGCGCTGGCGGCCTGGCGGGCGGCGGCCTCGATGTACTGCAGGTCGGCGGAGCCGTCGGCGCGCGGCGGCGTGCCGACCGCGAGGAAGATGACGTGGACGTCGCGGACGGCCTCCACCGTATTCGTGGTGAAGCGGAGCCGGCCGGCGCGAAGGTTGTTGGTGACGACTTCTTCGAGGCCGGGCTCGAAGAAGGGGCAATGCCCGGCCCGCAAAACCTCGATCTTGGCGGGGTCGCTGTCAACGCCGACGACGTGATTGCCGCTATCGGCGAGACAGGCGGCGGTGACCAATCCGACGTATCCACTGCCAATCACGCAAATCCGCATCGTGAACCTCGCGTGGACTGAGGACCCGCCCTGCCGGTCGGCGGGGGCGTATAATGCGACTCCGGCTTCGGGCGGCGCCGCGGCGGCGCGCCCCAGACTATAGCCCTGGGCAGGAGCAGGCGGCAATGCGCATTCTGATCACCGGCTGTGCCGGGTTCATCGGCTATCACCTGACGCAACGGCTCCTGGCCGAGGGGCATGAAATCGTAGGCCTCGACAGCTTCATCAGCGGCAGCCGGGCGAACATTGCAGAACTGCAGCCGCACAAGCGTTTCCGTTTCAGCGAGCACGACATCACCCGGCCGCTGCCGGTGGATGGGCCGTTCGAGCGCATTTTTGACCTGGCGTGCCCGGCGTCGCCGGTGGACTTCGGACCGCACCGGATGGAGATCCTGGCGGTCTGCTCGCAGGGGGTGTGGAACCTGCTGGAGCTGGCCCGGCGCTGCGGGGCGCGCCTGCTGCACGCCAGTACGAGCGAAGTCTATGGCGACCCGCTGGAACACCCGCAGCGGGAGACGTACTGGGGGCATGTGAATCCCATCGGCGCGCGGTCGTGTTACGATGAAGGGAAGCGTTTCAGCGAGGCCTTGCTCGTGGCGCACCGGGCCCAGTTCGGGACGGACGTCCGCATTCCCCGTATCTTCAATACCTACGGTCCGCACATGCGAAGGGACGACGGGCGGATGCTGCCGACGTTCATCGATCAGGCGTTCAAGAACGAGCCGCTGACGGTCCACGGCGACGGCAGCCAAACGCGCAGTTTCTGCTATGTGAGCGACCTGGTTGAAGGGTTCCTGCGGCTGATGGAGAGCGACGTCCGCGACCCTGTGAACCTGGGGAACCCGGTCGAGATTACGATCCGCCAGGCAGCCGAGGAGGTCATTCGGCTGACCGGCAGCAAGAGCGAGATTCGCTGCGTCGAGCGTCCGGCCGATGATCCGAAGGTGCGGCGGCCCGACATTACGCGCGCGCGGACGCTGCTGGGGTGGGAGCCGCAGGTGGATCGGACGACCGGATTCGCGCGGACGATTGAGTGGCTGAAGGCGACGGCGTAGCTGAAGACCTGGGTGTGGAGAGATGCGAGTAGTAGCATGAACCGTTTGGCGAAGACGTTTGCGGACCTGCATGTCAGCGGGCGCAAGACCGTCATGCCGTATATCACCGGCGGGTATCCGGACGCGGAGACGACGGTGGCGATTCTGAAAAGGATCGATCCGCGCGGCTGCGCGTGCGTGGAGGTGGGGATTCCATTCTCCGACCCGATCGCGGACGGGCCCGTAATTCAGACTTCGTTTTCGCGGGCACTGGAGCGCGGCTTCAAGCTCGACCAATTGCTGGCGGCGGTGGCTTCCCAGCGCGACGCCATTCGCATACCGCTGCTCACGATGGTGAGCTACACGGTCGTGTATCGGCGTGATCCGCGGGCGTTCGTGCGCGCGATTCGGACGGCCGGCTTCGACGGGCTGATCGTGCCGGATCTGGCCCTGGAAGAAGCGGACGAGTTGGCGGCGATTGCGCGGGCCGACGACTGCTGCCTGGTGATGATGGTCGCGCCGACGACGGAGGCCGCGCGGCGCAAGCGGATCACAACGCTGTCGGAGCCGTTCATCTACTACCAGTCGCTGGCGGGTGTGACCGGCGAGCGGACAGCGTTGCCGCCGGATCTGGCGGCGCACGTGACGGAGCTGCGGCGCACGACGGGCAAACCGATCTGTGTCGGTTTCGGCATTTCCACGCCCCAGCACGTGCAGGCGGTGTGCACGGTCGCCGACGGCGCGATCGTCGGCAGCGCGATCGTGCGGCACATGAATGCGGGGGTGGACCAGGGGCTGGGTCCGGAAGCATTGGCGGACAACGTGGCGCAGTTCATCCAGGAACTGACCACGGCGCTGCCCGCCTGCTAGGTCGCGCGAGCAAAGGGCCGGTGGCGCCGTGCGCCAACCGGCCCGGATCATCCATCCTCGACAAGCTGTGACTACGGCTTCCTCTGGCTCGGCTTCTCGGTGGGCTTGTCTGCCGGCTTGTCAGCAGGTTTCTCCGCCGGCTGGTCGGTGCCATTTGGCGCGGCTGCCGGGGCCGCGGCCTTCTCGCCGGCCGGCTTCTCGGCTGCGTCGCTGGTGGGCTCCTCGGCCGGGCGCGTGGTGGGCTTGGGGGGCTCGTGGTAGTGCGTCACGGACTTGCAGCGTTGCAGGCTGCCGTCAAAGGTCGTGACCGCGCACTGCGTATGGTAGAAGTCGAACTTCTTGAGCACCGCACCTACCTTTGTCAGCAGCGTCAGCATGGTGTTGCCCGCCGGGTTCTTGGCCAGTTCCGGCTGCATCATGCGCATCATCAGCGCCGCGGCCGAGACGCCCTGGCCCATCTGCTCGCCCCAGGTCGACAGGTCCTGGAAGGAGAACTGCGTCATCTTGTCCGGCAGCGGCAGGCCTTCCTTGAGGAAGCGCTCGTTCTTCGCGAAATTCTCGCCCTCCCCGGCCGCCGTCTGCAGCGCGGCCTTCAGGATTTCGGGGCCATTGGCGATGAACAGCCGGTTGTCCTTCAGCCCGTACATGGGCCGCCCCAGGCCCGGGATCATCGCGGCCATCGGCGGCAGGATCACGCGCTTGAAGCCCTCGGCGCCTTCGAGTTTGGCGTCCTCGACGCCGGCATTCTGGGGCGCGAGCATCTCGTTGAGGGCGTCGGTGGCCATGTCCAGGGAAGCGGCGGCCTTGGCGCTGTCGCGCACGTCGAGGATGAAGACCCAACCGGGCATGAAGGGGGTTGGGATGGGCGCGCTGAACGTGGTGAAGCCGCTGCCCACCCACGCCAGCAGATCCGCCTCCACATCAAACGGCAGCGTGGCGCGCGTCTGATCCCACTGCGCGATCAACTGCTCCCCACCGGTCACGTCCTTCTTGATGAAACCCAGTACGGCCTGGTAAAGGGCCTGCAGGTCCAGCCCGCTGGTGACGCCGACGCCGGTGGCTTGCTTCGGCACGTACTTGAGGGGGTCCTTCAGGGGCGCGCCGCCATACAGGGCCTTGCCGAACGGCTTGTCCTTCGCCCCGTCGCGCAGGACGGTGATGCTCTCTCCGGTGGTCTGCATGCCGTCCGTGCCGTTCACGCCGGCCACGTAGTCCCACAGGTCCACGGCATCCACGAGGGGCACCAGGAAGGTCAACGGGTTTTCCGGCTGGCTGGTCGCGGGGGCACTCGTGGTGGCACTGCCCTGGGCCGCCACGGCCATCTTCGCGAACGCCCGCGCCTGCGTCATGACCTTGGCCATGTCGATGAAGTGATAGCCGTCCGTCGGCGGCGGCAATTTCTTCAGGGCCGCCTGAAAGCGCTCGGCGGTGGCCAGGCTCGCTCCCGGCTTGGCATCGCCCTGCAGCAGCGCCAGGGTCTGCTCCGGCAGCGTCACGCCAAAGCCGATCAGCAGGGTGTCCTCCTGCCGCGCCACGGTCAGCACGAGCGGCACGGGCGCGTTGGCGACTGCCAGCTTCTGCACGACCTGCGCGCCCTCACCCTCTTTCGACAGCGTCAGTTGCTTCTGCTCGTCGAGCTTGATGACGGCGTCGAGCATCGCCGTCAGGCCTTCGAAGTCCTTGGCCACCTCGTCCTTCGGCGGCACCATCAGCAGGATGAAGCCGATGTCGGCCGGCGGCGCGACCTTCAGCGCAAACGCAAACTCCTGCTTGCACAGGTTTCCCCATTCGACCCCGGCCGCCAGGTCCGCGATCTGCTGCCACTGCGCATCGAATGCGGCCGTGTCGCCGCCCTCCTCCTCAAGCGCACTGCGGAGCATTCGCTTGAGGTCGCGGTCGAAGCCCTGCTTTTCCACCTCGGCCCACACGCGGGCGAATTGCTCGTTGACGAACTTGCGCCCGGCGTGATCGCGGGCCTGCACGGCGATCTGCACGTCAGCGGGAATTGCCTTGGCCAGCTTGAAGTCATCGAGGCCCGCGGCCGGAGCCGGCGGCACGACACTCAGCAGCCCAAGCACGAACCATCCGCCGATCAGCCCTTGCACGGTGCGTTTCATCGTGTGCTTCTCCTTCGTCGTCCGCTGTGGCCGCGCCGTCGGCCCGACGGCGAGGGCAAGCCCGGTTCGCTGCCGCGCACGGCGCGCCCCGCGCCACGGAAGCAGCGGTAATCTTATCGTCACACCGGCGCGGCGAAACAGGCACCGGACGGCGTTTCACGGGTTCGCACAATTTCCGACAGGGGCGGGAGTTGCGCACCGCGCGGGGCGAACGCCGCGGCGGGGTGCGCAAGATCGCGCGACCCGGCACTCACAGGCGCGGGCGGCCGTGACGCTTGGCCATGATGTGAATGCGCTTCCACCGATCGCGCTCCGCGAGGCGGGCAACAACGTCATCCCGCCGCGCGAGATACGCCAGTTCGCGTCGCAGCTTCACATAGCTCTCAAAACGCGCTTCGGTCAATGCCCCGGACACCAGCGCCGCCCGGATGGCACAGCCGGGCTCGCCGTTGTGGCCGCAATCGCGAAAGCGGCATTCGGCCGCGAGTTGCTCCACGTCGGCGAAGGTGCTGCCCAGCGCTTCGTCGCCGGCCCAGAGCTGCAGTTCGCGCATGCCGGGGGTATCGATGATCACGCCGCCCTCGGGCACGAGAATCAGCTCGCGGTGCGTCGTGGTGTGACGGCCGTGGCTGTCGTCTTCGCGAACGGCCGCCGTGCGCTGGCGCTCGTGGCCGAGCAGGGCGTTGATCAGCGACGACTTGCCGACGCCGGACGAGCCGAGCATGGCCACCGTCTGGCCGCGACGGACGTACGGACGGAGGTCGTCCAGGCCACGTCCGTCCTGGGCGCTGACGATGTGGACCGCGGCGCCGGGGGCGACGGCCTCGACGGCCGCGATGCGCTCGGGGAGGTCGGCGCAGACGTCGGCCTTATTCAGGACGATCGCGGGGACGGCGCCGCTCTCCCACGCGAGCGTCAGGTAACGCTCGATGCGGCGGACGTTGAAGTCGCCGTCAAGCCCGCTGACGAGCAGGACGGTGTCGACGTTGGTGGCGACGATCTGCTCGTCGCCGGCGGAGCCGATGCCCTTGCGGGAGAAGAGGCTCCGTCGCGGCAGGACGGCGTGAATAGCGGCTGGCCCATCGCCGGGGGGCAATTCGAGCGCCACCCAGTCGCCGACGGCCGGAAAGTCGGCGCGGCCGGTGGCTTGGTGTCGCAGACGGCCGGTGACGCGGGCGAGGCGTTCGCCGCAGTCGCCGGTAACGGTGTAGGCCTCGCGGTCCTCACGGATGACGCGGGCGGGGACGAGGTTCTGCCGCTGGAAACAGGCGAATTGCTGGGCCCAGTCGGGGGTCCAGCCCAAATGCTGCAGACTCATGAGCGCGTGGCTCCTGTGGTCGGGAACAGCACCGGCTGCTCCGCAAGAAGTCGGTCTGAGGTAGCCCCGCGGAGGATGGCCGCGGGCACATGACGGGCCCGCGGTAGGGTGTGGCCGAGAAACGAAAACGGCCGCTCCCAAGGGAACGGCCGCAAAACGCACGTCGAGAGAGGACGGTTTAGGCCGCAGCCCTGCCGGGGCACGAACGAACGAGTTGTGCTTTGGCGGCAGTCATCTCACAGCCCTCGAACCGTTTGTCCTCGCGTACCTGAACCGACGATCGATACATATAGGATAGCCGTGTGCAGCGTGGGGAGTCAATGGGAAGGTGCAGACGCTGGGCCAAAGCGGGCGGGCTCGGCGTGTGGCACAGGGACGCGGGGCGCCGGCTTTCGCCCAGCCATTCATCACATTGCCCACCTGAAGACCGACCGGAGGTCGGTCCCCCATCGTCCGGAATCCCCCGCATTCGTTCGGCGCCTACTCGGGAACGACGCTACGTTTCCAGCGCGCGTCCGCCTCACCCCGTTGCGGACCGGACGGCTCTGAGCGTTACCCCCCCCTACTCGCGAGGCCTAGTGTAGCGCCTCGGAATTAACTGCGCGTGAGTGAGCGGGGCGTCTTGGCCGCGACGAGGCGGGCGAGACGCCCGCCCCACCCTGGGTCATGCACGACTTGTTGTGAGGCACCACACTACCCGCGGCGGGCGAGGACGAACTCGGCCATGGCGCTGAGACTGTCGCGGGCAGGCGAGGGTGGCAGGCCGGCGAGGGCCTGGCGGGCGATGTCGACGTACTCGCGGGCCACGCGGTGCGCGTAGTCCAGGCTGTCGGATTGCTTGAGCAGGGTGGCCGCGTTGCGGCAGCACTGCGGGTCGGCGCCGCGCAGGGTCGGGACGAGCTGCGCCCGGCGGGCGGGGTCAAGTCGGCCGAGGTAGTGGATCAAAGGCAGCGTGAGCTCGCCGGCACACAGGTCGCGGCCGAGGGACTTGCCGACTTCCGACTCATCGCCGGTGAGGTCGAGCAGATCGTCAATGATCTGGAACGCGATGCCGATGCTGCTGCCGAAGGTGCGCAGGCGCTGGACGGTCGCTTCGTTGGCGCCGGCGTAGCGGGCTCCGAGATGGCACGAGGCCTCGACCAGGACGGCCGTCTTGCGCGTGATGATGTCGATGTACTCGGCTTCGCTGAGATCGAAGTTGCCGCGGTTGGCGACCTGCATCATCTCGCCTTCGCAGACGGTGATGGCGGTCTGGCCCACCAGGCGGGCCGCGAACTGGTCGTCGAGGCCGCTGCACAGGTGGAAAGCGTGGCTGTAGAGGAAGTCGCCCATCAGGACGGCGCGGTGGTTGCCCCAGAGGCGGTTGACCGTGGCCGCGCGGCGGCGGATGTCGGCCTCGTCGAGGACGTCGTCATGAACGAGAGTGGCGAGGTGGACCAGCTCGACGACGGCGCCGAGCGTCGGGTGCGCTTCACTCAACTCGCCGCAAGCCCGCCCCGCGAGCAGCAGGAGGGCCGGGCGGAGCAGCTTGCCGTGGAATTGGCGGATGTGGCCGCAGAGGTCGCTGATGAAGCCCTGGTCGCTGATGAGCTCGTCGGCGAGGATCTGCTGGGCGCGCTGGAGATCGGCCGCAATGGGGGCATAGAGCTCACCCAGGGGGACGACCGCAGACTGTCCATCAACGCGCACGAGCGATCTCCGAGTTGCGGTGCCGGTTCTCGGCCGGTGGATTTGCCCACCGGGGCCGATCCGCAAGCCAATGCAAACCGCTTTGGCGATTGCTGAGTTTCTGATCCGAAACAGGGAAAGTCCAGTTTGCCCTGTATTTTTCATAATGGTTGAAAATTGGCCAGCAGTCCGCCTTGGGCACTGCAGCCCCGTGCGGCTGATCCGCGCAGGAAGAAATGTCCGGACGCGCGGAAGGACCGCCGCGTACGCAGCTCGCAGGCGGCGCGTGCCTTCGCCCGCATCCCGAGGCACTGGCGGCCACGTCCTGGTCAGCCGAGTGAATCCGCGCGTGATCGGGCGAGCTTGCCCGCAAATCGGCGCCCTACGGGTTCATCGTCAGCATGATCCAGGAGGTCACGCCCGGGCCGGGCGTGATCGTATCGACACCGCCAAGGCCATTGATGGTCAGCGTGTCATTGGCCGGCTCCGGATGCGCGATTTGCACGACGGCAGCCAAGCCGGAAACCGCAACCACGCTGAGGTTGACGGCCACCTGAATCGCGTCGGGGTTCGCCGTACCGTTCACGATAACGCCGTCCGCCGCACCGTCGCCCGTGGTCCCGCCCAAGGTTCCGGCGAGGTCCACGTTGACCTGGGTCACCGTCGTGCCGGCCAGGCTGTTTACGACGACGGCGTCGGCACCGCCCAGCGCGCGAAGATCGAACTGCTCGATCCCGTCCGCATCCAGGACCACGCCGCCGACGTTGCGCGTGAACCGCAGCCGCGCGCCGTTCGCCGAAAAGTCGTAGGCCTCCGCGGCCGCCGAGCCATTGAACAGCACCGTGTCGTGGCCGGTCTGGCCTTCGACCGTGTCGCTGCCGTCGCCGGGATCCCATTGAAACGTGTCGTCGCCCGCGCCGAGCAGCACCAGGTCGTTCCCCTGGTTCCCGTCGACCAAGTCGGCGTCGTCGCCGCCCATCAGCACGTCGGCGCCATTGCTGCCCAGCAACGTGTCCGCGCCGGCACCGCCGTCCAGAGTAATCGGGATTAATAGGCTGGAGAGGTTCCCGGTGCAGCTGATCGTGTCCGGTCCGCCCCATCCATGAACCGCCAGCGACAGCGCCCCGCTCACGGCCAGCCCCGCCGAAAAGCCGGTCGCATCGACGCGCGCCTGGGTACCGTTCAGCGTCACAGTCATATTGTCTGCGTCGGCGGAGCCATGCACGTTCACGACGTCGCCACCGACGCCGACTACGACAGCCTGATCGCCCGGCTCATACCCCTTCACGCGCACATCGGCGGAGAGTTCAACGACAACGTAGCCGGCATCGGCGCCAACATCGAAGGTATCGGCGCCGGCCGTTCCGACCACCTGGACGCTGTCCGCCGCACCGTCGCCCGTGGTCCCGCCCAAGGTTCCGGCGAGGTCCACGTTGACCTGGGTCACCGTCGTGCCGGCCAGGCTGTTTACGACGACGGCGTCGGCACCGCCCAGCGCGCGAAGATCGAACTGCTCGATCCCGTCCGCATCCAGGACCACGCCGCCGACGTTGCGCGTGAACCGCAGCCGCGCGCCGTTCGCCGAAAAGTCGTAGGCCTCCGCGGCCGCCGAGCCATTGAACAGCACCGTGTCGTGGCCGGTCTGGCCTTCGACCGTGTCGCTGCCGTCGCCGGGATCCCATTGAAACGTGTCGTCGCCCGCGCCGAGCAGCACCAGGTCGTTCCCCTGGTTCCCGTCGACCAAGTCGGCGTCGTCGCCGCCCATCAGCACGTCGGCGCCATTGCTGCCCAGCAACGTGTCCGCGCCGGCACCGCCGTCCGCGGTGATTTGGATCAGGCTGGCCAAGTTCCCGGTACACGCCAGCGTGTCGTTGCCCCCGTTGGCGTTGAGGACGAGAGACTCGCACGTGCCGCTGTCGAGGAAGAAGGGAGCCGGGTTGATCCGGTCGAATCGGACGCGCGCACCGTTTGCGGTGATCGTGAAATCTTCGGCTCCGTCGCCACCGTGCACTTCGATCGTATCGGCACCGGCGCCGCCCTCAATCGTGTCGCTATCGTCGCCCGGATTCCAGATGAAGCGGTCGTCGCCCGAACCGAGGCTGGCGGTGTCGTTGCCCGGCCCGCCCCGGAAGGTCTCAGCTCCGCTGCCGCCGAGCAGCGTGTCGTTGCCGCGCCCGCCATTGATCGTCGTCAGCTCGAGGTCGGTGAAGACCCCGTTTTGCTCGTCGATCCAGACGACGTCGGCGCCGCCGCGCGCGTCGACCACGATGCAGTTGAATTGCCCGCGGTCAAAACTGAAGTCGACTCCGCCATCGTTCGCGACATCTACATCCAGGGTGGTCGATACGCCGGAACGCAGGCGAAGGACTAGCACCGTGTCGGCCGCCGTGCCGATGATGTGCAGACACCCGTTGTCCAGGCGTGCCTGGTGGCTCACGCTGTCGGGGTTCCCGGGTTGACCCGCCCCGCTGAAGCAGCGCTGGAAGATCGCGACATCCAGCAGGTCCACGTCGGCGTCGAAATCGAGATCGAGGAACTCGGCACACGTCGCATCCACCGAGATCTCGGGCGCGGAGAGGCAGGCCGACAGGCTGCCGAAGTCGCCCCCATCCACGTCTCCATCGAGGTCGACGTCCCCGGGCATGTCCGCCAGTGCGGGTGCGCCCAATACCAGCCAGGCCCCGATGAAGCGGACAAACCTGCTAACCCGTTTCACCATGTGTCTCCCTTCTGCGCCGACCGCTCAGCGCTCTTGGCGCAGAGTGCATCCGTCCCAGGTGCCGCATGTCCGCGCTTCATTGCGTCTGTCCCGCAGCAATTCGGCCCATCGATGCCGGGCGGCCGCACAAGGCGGAGCCGGCAGTGCTGCTGCGATGATCGGATTATAGGCTCGGACAGCGCCGTTTCTCGGGCGCAAGGCGCGGCGTGCTGGGCCAAGAGCCGTTCCCCGCATCGGGCCGTCGGGCGGCGCCGCGATGATGCGGGAATCCCCCTGACGGCGGGCCCGGAGAAAGCGGCCGGCATGGTCCGTGGGCCCTTCGACGCGGCTCCACAGCGTGCCGGGGTTGCGACCAACGCAGGAACAGGTTACTCCAGGGCAAGTCCGGTCGTGGGCGCGGCTGGGCATGCGGAGTGCGTTGCGATGTCGCGACACGTCTGTCCCTGGTGGCTGGGGTACTTCATCGACAACCGCTGGCGGCGGCTCATTCACGATCCGCGGCGGATTGTGGGGCCGTATGTGCGCGCCGGGATGACGGTGCTGGACGTGGGGTGCGGGATGGGGGTGTTCTCGCTGGCGATGGCGGAGCGGGTCGGGGCGGGCGGGATGGTGATCGCGGCCGATCTGCAGCCGGAAATGCTGCGCGTGCTCGCGCAGCGCGCCCGGCGGGCGGGAGTAGCGGAGCGCATTCAGACGCACGCCTGCACGGCCGAGCGGCTGGGCGTCACGACGCCGTGCGACTTCGCGCTGGCGTTCGCGATGCTGCACGAAGTGTCCGATGCCGCGCGCCTGCTGGCGGAGATTCACGCGTGTCTGAAGCCCGGCGGGCGGCTGCTGATCGCCGAGCCACAGGTTCACGTCAGCGCGGCGAAGTTTGCGGTGGAGATCGATAGCGCGACCCGCGTCGGCCTGATACCGCGCGCGACGCCGGCGGTGCGGTGGTGCCGGGCCGTGGTGGTGGAACGCGGCACCGGATGAACCGCTTCGTCCCGCGCATGCGGCCGCCATCGACCGAGTCTACGACCGTTCCTGTGCCAGGTCGCGGACGAGGGTGCATTCGACCCGATCGAGCACGGGGCCGAGCTTGAGGTCGACGCGGTCGCCCTTCGGCCAGCCCCTTGACGGCCAAAGCACGTCCCGCCACTCCGGCAGCTGGCGTTCCGCGGCGGTCTGCGGACGCACGATTCCGTCGAACGTTTTGCGGCGGAGCCACTCACGCTCGACCGCATCCGCGGGGAGAGCGACCGCGACGTTCACCAGTTCGTAGCAGTCCTTGCGTTGGGTCGCAGCCTCGCGGAATTCGGTCCGGACCCGCTCCACCTCGCCCTGTAGGTCCTTGAGGACCTCGGCACGCTTCTGAGCGTTCCGAGCCTGCTCGCGCCCGATCTCCGCTTTGCGCCGCTTTTCCCACTCGGTCAGGGCAGCCAGCGTCTTGCGTTCGTTCTCGGTATAGTACTTGGTGAGTTCGCGATCCTCGACGCGGATCTTCATGCGCACGAGGAGCTCGCCGGCCTCCGTGTCGACCTTCTCGATCCGTCCGCGCAGGCGCAGCTCGATGAAGAGGACCTCCCCCACCGCGGAGCCCTCGAGCTTGGCGCCCCCCGCCATCAGCTTGTGGGTCTGCCGCACGGCCGGCAGGAACTCAGGAGCCGCGGGCGCCGTCGCCGTCGCGACTGGTGGCGCGCTGCAGAGCAAAGCCGCCAAGAGAATCGCAGGCAAGTACTGTCCTCCGGAGTGATTTCATGCGATGCGAACGCCGCCCCGTTACGGATGCGTTCTAAAGGACATGCGGCGCCCCACGGGTTTCAGGATACCCCGCGAAATCAGGGAAGCCAAGAGCGGGACGGGGGTATCATGGTGGGGGCGGATGCAATGCACGCTGGGCTAAAGCCGGCGAGCGCGTCACGTCGCATTGGGCTGTACGGTGCCGGCCTTAGCCAGCCGACCTCTCGATCCCTTGTTCCCGGGCTCCCTTGATCGCTACTCCAGGTACCCCAGGTCGCTCAGCCGCTTCTCCAGGATCTTCCGTTCCTCGTCGGAGAAGACGGCCGCACCGGCCTCGTGGACCTTGGCGACCGGCGGTTCGGTTTCGATGACCGGCTCGCTGGCGAAGACCTCCCGGATCACCCGGCCTTCCATGTCGACGGGCACGCGCAACCCCAGCGCCGCGAGCGTCGTGGGCGTGATGTCGACGATGTTCGCGGTGGTGCGGACACCCTTGCGGATGTTGGGGCCGCCCATGGCCAGCACACCTTCGACGCGATGCGTGCCTTCCAGCCGGCGCAGCGCGCACCAGCGGACCGCCTTGTGCCCGCGGATTTTGCGGACGACCGCGAAGCCGGGATGCGGTGCCAGCATCAGGTCCGGCAAGTTCGGATTGTCGTCGCGCCGGCAGCCATACAGCTTCTCGGTCTCGTACACGTGCTCAAATACCGGGATTTCGCGACCCTGCGGATCGCGCACCTTGGCCTGCCGCAGACGCTGCGCGATTTCCTGGCGCAGGCTTTCGTACTGCTCGGGGGGGACGATGCCCATGGGACCGCGGCCCTGCAGGTTGAGGTACAGGTAGCCGTAAATCCCGGCGTGCATGACGCAGGCCCGCGTCCGCGACCAGTCGACGGCCAGATCACGCTCGATGCCGCGGCTGCCCTGCTCGAAGCGCGTCGCGCGGCCCTTGGTCAGGCGGTGCAGCCAATACCCGGTGCGCGTCGCGGCCTGCTCCCAGGGGCTGCGCAGCGCGAGGTAGCCCCACTTCTTGAGCAGCAAGTTCGGCTGCGCCTTGCCGTCGAGGCTGCCGTGCCCGTGGTCCGACATGATCAGGACCGTGGCGTGGTTGCGTTCGGCGAACTCGAAGAGTCCGCCCAGGACGCGGTCGAGGCGCTCGAAGCACTGCGCCGCGAGCTCGGCTTCCTCGGGGTAGTAATGACTGGTGCGCGGGTCGAGATACTTCCAGGCCTTGTGCTGCAGGTTGTCGACGAGCTTGAAGACCACCATCAGCACGTCCCAGCCAAACTTGTCGCCGTAGTGCGTGGTGAGCTGGGCGCCCTGCTCGAAACTGCGGCCGATGTAATCGATGTTTTCCTTGAGCTGCGCGAGGCGGCCCAGCGCGGTGCGCCGCCAGTTGGTGCGGTAGTTGTAGTCGGGAATGATGCGGAAGATCTCGTCCTTGAGCTCGGGCGGCCAGGTGAACTCGGCGTCGACGCTGGGCGTCTCGAAACCGCTGATCACAAAACCGTTGACCTTCTTGGGCGGATAGGTCATCGGGACGTTGATGCTGCCGACGCGCAGGCCCTTTTCGCTGAGGAGCTGCCAGAGCGTCTTCTCCCGAATCTCGTACGTGCTGTTGAACGTCAGCGTGTGCGTGGCAACTTCGTATTTCTCGAAATCGAGAATGCCGTGCTGGCCGGGCCCCTTGCCCGTCATGAACGTGGTCCAGGCCGCGGGCGTGATCGGGGGTTGCGTCGAGTTCAGCACACCGCCCACGCCGTTCTCGATGAAGCGCTTAAGGTTGGGCATCCGCCCGGCCTGGATCAGGGGATCCAGCACATAGAACGTGGCCCCGTCGAGCCCGAGGATCAGGAGGCGATCCATCAGCGCCTTGAGGGGTCGAGTTGCCCGGCCTTGGGCTGCCGTCACTACGCCAATCTCTGTCGTCGTCGACATCACGCTCCCACTCTGGTTGCCGTCGCGCTCCCGCCACCTCGACGGACGCCCCACGGTGCCCTGCCGGCCGACCCACGCGGCCGCCCGCTGACACCGGCGCCTCCCCCCGGGGCGATACTGGCGGCACAGCATACCCGATTTTCGCCCCGGCCGCACAAGTGGACGTGGACACCGGTTCCGGCTCGTGTTATTCTTCACATAGGTTCGGGACCGCGGCACCGTGTGTGGTTACGCGCACGGAGCCGGCATATCGTGGTTTAGCGGTCGGGGTGCGGGTATGTCTGAAATGCTGATGGATTCCGGCCAGTTTGGCGCGCGGGGGCAGGGTGCGCACGTCTTCAATCCGGAAGAATGGCTGGAACTAGGGCAGGCACTGCACTTGTCCGGGCGTGAACTGCAGATCGTGCAGCGAATCTTCGACGACGAGAAGGAGGCGCGGATCGCTCGCGCCTTGACGATGTCGCCGCACACGGTGCATACGCACTTTGGGCGCCTGTACCGCAAGCTGCGCACCAACAGCCGGTGCGGAGTCATGCTGCGCGTGTTCGCCACGCATCTCGATCTGCAGGGGGACGCGCAGGGCAACGCGGAGGTCGACGTGTCGCCTGAGCAATTGACGGTCAGCTAGGCGACGACACAAGAGTCGACTCGTCCGCGTTTCGCGCCGCGATAGCGTGGCAACCGAGGAGGAGACGATATCGGTTTATGCGTATCCAGAACCGTTTTCGCCCACCCCAGCGTCATCTCGATCTCATCGCGAGGAAGGAGGCAGGAGAATGAAAAGGGCGCTGATCGCGGTGCTTCTGCTGGTACCGGCTATGGGGGCTCAAGGTGGGTACGTCGACCCGCCACCTACTCCGCCGTTCATCCCGGACCACGCGCGGGCCCGCACGCTATGGTGGGATTTCGACGGCCCGATCTGGCAACTCCCGGTGACCATCTGGGGACCGCAGTGGGATACGGGCATTTTCGAGTGCGATGAGTTCGTCACCACCAACGTCGAGTGGTTTGCGCAGCCGGTGTATTGGCCGGGGCACACGAATGTCATCGGGGCGGAGAACCGCTCGCCGGAAACGTGGACGGTGACGATCCGGTTCCACGTCAACAACTTCGACTGCAACAATCCGGACAAGTACATCTGGGACGAGGCCGTCTACAACGTGGGAGGCGGCGCGACGCTGAACTTCTCCGTGCGGACGGCGACCGGCTACAACCTCGGCTGGGAGCAGATTCTCAACCCGGTGTCCCTGCCCGAGGGTGGACGCATGGACAACTACTACGCCGTGATTCATCCCAATCCGTATTGGGAGGAATTCGTGTGGACGTTCGTCGTGCCCCCGGGCGGTTACGCGTACCTGGACCGCTTCTATCTCACGACCATCTGCATTCCCGAGCCAGCGACGGGACTCGGGATTGCCGCATTTGCGCTCCTCCTGCGCCGGCGCTGAGCCGCGCGGAGGACCAATGACGCTCCGGGCGCAGGTGGGCTGCGGCCGGAGCGTTTCTATGCGCGCGGCGCTTGCGGCAGACGGAGTTGGCGCCGCGCCGGCTGCACAACCAGGTCATATCCGTCCGTGTCGACACAGCGGACGGTGAGCCAGTCGCCAACGCTGAGGTCCTCGGCCGCCGCGCCGCGCAGCAGCGACACGGAATCCACCTCCGGTGCCTGACCGGCGTGGCGCGCCCGGGCGATGCCGCGCTCGACGTCGTCCACCACAACGTCGAACGCGGTGCCGACACGGCGCCGCCCGGCTGACAGCGCATGCTCCTGCTGAGCGAGCATCAGACGCTCGTAGCGCTCCACCTTGACCGCCTCATCCAGGTGGCCGGGAATCCTGGCGGCCGGCGTCCCCGGCTCATGGGAGTACTTGAAGGCCCCCACGGCGTCGAAGCCGAAGCCGCGGACGAATTCGACGAGTTCGCGGAACTCGGCCTCGGTCTCGCCCGGAAAGCCGACGATGAACGTCGTGCGGATCGTCACGCCGGGAATGCGCTGTCGCAGCTTGGTCAGCAGCGCCTCGGTCTGCGCCCGCGTCACGCGCCGCCCCATCGCCCGCAGCATGCGGTCGTTGCTGTGCTGCAACGGAATGTCGATGTACTTCACCACGCGCGGCGCGGCCGCGATGGCATCGATCATTGCGTCGGTGAAGATGGACGGGTAGACGTACATGAGACGGAGCCAACGGGCGCCGTCGCAGGCGCGGTCAAGCGTCCGGAGTAAACCGGCCAGGCCCTGGCCGTCGTAGCCGGCCGTCCCGACCGCGAGATCGGCCCCATAGCTCGTCGTGTCCTGCCCGATGAGAATCAGCTCCTGGGCCCCGTCGGCAATCAGCTCGCGGCATTCGGCCACCAATTCGTCGGGCGTTTTGCAGTGCATGGGCCCGCGAATCGAGGGAATCGTGCAGAACGTACACTTCTGGTTGCAGCCTTCGCTGATCCGCACGTATGCATAATGCGCGGGCGTGAGCCGCAGTCGCCCCTGATCCGACCAGGGCTGCGGGTGATACTCACCGAGATGGAGCTCGACGGGCGGCCGCGCGGCGCCACGCGGTCCGGGCGCGGGCGGGCGTGCCGGGGCCCCTGGCGGCTGCGGACCCCACACGGCCGGGGCGACGTCCCGGCGGTTGTTCACGCCGACCAGGGCGTCGATTTCCGGGATCAGCTCGCGCAGCCGCGCTCCGTCGCGCTGCACGAGACAGCCGGCCACCACCAGCCGGCGCAGCGTGCCCTGGCGTTTGCGCTCGGCCAGGGCGCGGATCGTATCGAGGGCTTCCTGCCGCGCGGCCTCGAGAAAGCCGCAGGTGTTGACGACAATCGTATCGGCGACGGACTCGTCCCCGCTGATGATCGCGCCGGATTCGGCGATTTCACCGAGCATTTTCTCGGAATCCACGAGGTTCTTGGCGCAACCGAGCGACACGAAGCCCACAATCGGCGGCTGGTCACCAACGGGGGGGCGCTGCGGGGCACGCCGGGCGGCGCCGCGGCGCTGCCCGGCGGTATCGGGGCGTTTCGAGCTCTTGTGCTTGGACATACGCATTCCTGGCCCAACAAGGGCGATCGGATTCTAGTTCACTCAGCCGCCCCCAGCAGGGCCACGCAGCGCTCCAACTCCGGCGCGAGCCGCTCCAGATCCGCCAGCAGGGCCAGTTGCGTGCGGGCGCGGTCGAGATTGTGCCCGGGTCGCGCGACCCGGTAGTACGTGTCACCGGACAGATAGTCCGCCAAGAAGCGGATCGCCTGCTCCAGCGTAATGACCTGCCCGGCCGCGACCAGGTTGGCCCGCTCGGCAGGCGTCAGCGTCCGGCCGGCGGCGGCAAGGTAGCCGCGGGCGAGTGCCGCAAACAGCTCGCGGTCCAAATGCACGCGTGCGGCATCCGGCTCGTCTTCGGCTGCCAAGCAGGTCATCGACCGCACCATGTCCCCGAAGTCGAACAGCGCGGTTCCCGGCATGACCGTGTCCAGATCGACTACGCATAGCCCCGCGCCTGTGGTCGCATCCAGCAGGACGTTGCTGAGCTTGGCATCGTTGTGCACCACGCGCACCGGCACCTGGCCCGTCCCGAGCAAGTCGACGAGTGTGGCCGTCAGCCGGCGCCGCGCCAGGATGAACTCGATTTCGCGGCGCACGCCCGCCCCGCGTCCGCACGGGTCGGCCGCAATCGCCTCCTCCAGTACCGCCAGCCGCCGCGGCGTGTCGTGAAAGGCGGGGATCGTCTCGTGCAGTTCCGCCGCCGGGAAATCGGCCAGCAACCGCAGGAACTCGCCGAACGCCTGCCCGGCACACTGGGCCTGCGCCGGCGTGCGTACGGCCAGGTGTGCGCGCGTGCCCTCGATGAACGGGTACAGGCGCCAATACGCGCCCTGCGCATCACGGACGTAGGGTACACCGTCGCGGGTCGCGCGCGGCGTCAGCACGCGGCGGGAGACGTCGGGCACGCCGGCGGCACGCAGCCGCGCAGCCAGATGCGCGGTCACCCGCACGATATTGGCCATGACGCGCGGTGGCTCGTGAAAGATGGCGGCGTTGATGCGCTGCAGCAGATAGCGGCGAACGCCGGTACCCGCACCGCACGTCACGATGAACGAGTCGTTGATGTGGCCGCCCGAAAAGGGCACGCAGTCGACCACCGCCCCGGACAGCTCAAACTGACCGGCGACGGCGGCCGCGGCAGCAGGGGATGCACTCGCCATCACGAACCCCACAAGCGTTCCGGGTACGCGCCGGATGCAACCAGACCCGCGAGGACGGCCGCCGTCCGGACACGGTCAGCCGCATGCGTTACACCGCACCATGCGTTTCCGCCCGGCAGGACGCACACGCGGGCCTGCCCTGCGGCAATGGCGGTCTGTACGATGTGGGGGAGATGGTACTCCGCCGTCGGCGAGCCGCCCTGCTCCCGCAGAAATTCACGGAAACCGGCCCGAAGCACGCCAAACACACCGGGTGTGAGGCCCCAGAGGTTCATCGACACGCGCGTCGCACCGGGCACGACCCGCGTCACGCCGTCAGCGGCGGTCTGCGCATCCGCGCCGTGGCGCGTCAGGCCGGTGACCTCCTCAATGCGCTGCAGCCAGCCGTCGGTTGTGCACTGGCACAGGGCTCGGGCCACGGCCCCGGTCTCACTCAACGTGTCGCGCAGCCGATAGCCCACCATGGCCCACGTCGCCACCCCCTCTACGGCGGGCACTGCGCGGAGGAATTCGCCCAGGGTCGCGAAGGCCGTCGCCCCGTAGAAATCATCCGCATTGATCACCGCCAGCGGCCCGGACACGCACCCAGCCGCACTGAGCACAGCGTGGGCCGTGCCCCATGGCCGCGTGCGTTCCACGGGCTTGGCCGTACCGGCCGGCACGTCCTCCAGCCGTTGAAACGCGAGGGCGATCGGCAGGTGCGCGGCATAGCGGGCGACCAGCGCTTCGCGGACGGGCGCTTCCATCTCCGGCCGAATAACGAGGACGACCCGCCCGAAGCCGGCGCGGCGGGCATCGTAGATGGAGTAGTCCATGATCGTGGCGCCGCCGGGGCCGACGGGCTCAAGCTGCTTGAGTCCGCCGTAGCGGCGACCCAGGCCGGCGGCGAGGATCACGAGGGTTGGCGCACCTGTCATGTCGGCATTCCTAGCGGGCCGGTATCATACGCCAGCGCCGCCGCGCGGGCATCCGGCCGGGCGCGGCCGTTTCCGGAGCCAAACATGTCCACAACGAATGATGCCGCAACCGGGCCACAACAGAATCGCCGCGATTTTATCAAGCTGGGAGCCGCCGGGCTGGGGGCCGCGTGGCTGGCGTCCGGGCTGACCGGGTGCGCCGCGCCGGGACGACGGGGCGAACCGGCTCCGGCCGAGCCGTTTGCGGCACCGGCACTGGAGGGGGTGCGGATCGGTATAGTCGGCGTGGGCGGCATGGGCTCGAATCACGTCAACCAGTTTCTCAAGATTCCCGGCGCCGCGATTCGCGCCGTATGCGACATCGTGCCGGAGAAGGTCACCCGCGTGCAGGACCAGGTAGAGAAGGCCGGCCAGCGGCGCCCCAAGGGTTACGACGGCGGCCCGCGCGACTTCGAGCGGTTGTGCCAGCAGGACGATCTGGACCTGGTCTTCACGGCCACCCCGTGGGAATGGCATGTGCCCGTCTGCGTGGCCGCCATGCGAGCCGGCAAACACGCCGCGACCGAAGTGCCGGCCGCGGTGACGCTGGAGGAATGCTGGCAGCTCGTCGAGACGGCGGAGCAGACCGGCAAGCACTGCCAGATGATGGAGAACTGCTGCTATGACCGGGCGGAGATGCTGGTGCTGCACATGGTGCGGCGCGGCCTGTTCGGTGAGGTGCTGCACGGCGAATGCGGCTATCTGCACGACTTGCGGGATGTCAAGTTCGGGCGCGAGGGGGAGGGCCTGTGGCGGCGGGCGCACGCCGAGAAGCGCAACGGCAACCTATATCCCACGCACGGCCTGGGACCGATTGCGGAGTGCATGAACATCAACCGCGGCGACCGCTTCGACTACCTCGTCTCCATGAGCGGTCCGTCGCGCGGGCTGCAGCTCTGGCAGCAGGAGCACCTGGCCGCGGACGACGAGCGCCGCCGCGAGCAGTACGTCCTCGGCGACATCAACGCCACGCTCATCAAAACGGTGAACGGGCGGACAATCTACCTGGTGCACGACACGAACCTGCCGCGCCCGTATTCGCGCATCAACATGCTGCAGGGCACGCGCGGCCTGTTCCTGGGCAGCTCGGGCTTTCACATCGAGGGCCGCAGCCCGCAGCACCAGTGGGAACCGCTGGAGAAGTACGCCGCCGAATTCGAGCATCCCCTGTGGCGATCGGACGCGGTGAAGAAGGCCAGCGGCGGCCACGGCGGCATGGATTTCCTCGAGGATTACCGCCTGATCGAGAACCTGCGGACCGGGCGGCCGACGGACCAGAACGTATACGACGCGGCCGCGTGGAGCGCGATCTGTGAATGCACGGAGCGCTCGGTCGCCAAGCGCAGCCAGCCGGTGGACATCCCCGATTTCACGCGCGGGCGTTGGCGGACGAATCCGCCGCTGGACATCGTCGGGGCGTGAGCCGGGTCGCTCAGAGCGGCAGCAACTCCCAGTTCGAAATCACCGGCAGGTGATCGCTGGCCACGCGCGCCAGCTCCAGGCGGCTGCGCGCGACGTGCACGGGCCGCAGGCGCCCCCGGTAGAAGATCTTGTCGAGGCCGCCGGTGGGCGCGAAGCTGGGGTAGGTACGGATGGCCCAGCGCGAGCCCGGGTGGCGGTTGGTCGCGCACACAAAACCCGCGGGCTCAAACAACCCCCGCCGGAGCAGCCCGCGCCAGTCATTCATGTCGCCGGCGATGATGCAGGGGGCGTCCAGGCCGAGGCCACGTAAGTCCTCCGTGGCCAGCAGGCGGGAAACCTGGATCCGCCGCAGCCGCGCGAGCAGGCTGAGGTGAAGGTTGAACACATCCAGCGTGCGCTCGTGACCCCCGCTGGTGCGCAGTTGGATGCGCGTGTGCTGCGCGCCGCGCCGCTTGGTGCCGCTGATCGTCAGGTCGATGTTCCTTTGGCGGCCAATGGGGAAGCGGGACAGCGTCGCGTTGCCGTAGCGCCCGCGTTTCAGGTGCACATTCAGGCCGACGGCGCGATGGGGGTAGTCCAGGCGCCGGGCGAGGTAGGCGGCCAGGTTGAGCAGGCCGGAGCGGGGCACGCCCTCGTCGACTTCCTGCAGGAGAGCGAGGTCGGGATTGTGGTGGCGCAGAATCTCGACGATGCGCTCCGGCAGAAAGCGGCGATCCACGCCGATCGCCTTGTGAATGTTGTACGTGAGCAGCCGGAACCGCATGGCATGGGGCATTTTACGCCGCGCCGCGCGTGTCGGCGAGCGCCGCCCTTCCGCCACCACCCCAGCCGACACGAAAGCGTGCGATTTGCGATTGCCGCGCCCGGTGGATCAAGTACGATTCCGCCCATGAAACGAGCCATCCTGGTCGCACCGCTGATCCTGATCGTGCTGGCCGGCTGCGCCGAGCAGCGCCGGGCGGTCCGGCCGCTGCCGCCGCCGATCCTGGCCACCCGAACGCCGCCGCCACCCCCACTACCGACACCCACGCCCACGCCCACGCCGACGCCCACGCTGCCCCCGCCCCCCACGTCGCGCGCCCTGGTCGGCCGTACGATCGTCGTGGATGCCGGGCATGGTGGGCACGATCCCGGCACGCGCGGCATCGCGAGCACAAGCGAGAAGAACATCAACCTGGCGATTGCGCTGCAGCTTGGCAAGAACCTGGAGGCGCGCGGCGCCCGTGTGATCTACACACGCACCAGCGATTTGTACGTCGATCTCGACGACCGCGCCGCCCTGGCCGACCGCACGCGGGCCGACATGCTCGTCGCGGTGCACGCCGACTACAACCCCAAGGCGAGCAACTCCGGGGCCACCGTGCTCCTCGGCCGCAGCGCCTCGTCCACCAGTCAGAGAATCGGACAGCAGATCTGCGCGGCGTTGCGCGACGCCGGGATCGAATGTCGTGGCGTGCGCCGCCAGAAGCTCGCCGTTCTGGACCGCCATTCCCGGCCCGGGGTGCTGGTCGAATGCGGGTTCATGAGCAACCGCGGCGACGCGCAGCGCCTGACGAGCGGCTCGTATCAGAGCAAGATCGCCGACGCCATCGCCGACGGCATTGCCGCCCATTTCGGCCGCTGACGCCGCGCGACATCGGACCGTCACTGTGACTGGAACGGATCCTGCGCGTAGCCCAGCGCCTCGAAGAACCCCGGCACACCGTGGCACTGGTAGCACTGCAGCGCCTGACTGCGCGGCGCAATCTCGTGGTTCACCGCCAGGTAGCTCACGGTGCTGACGAACCCGTACGTCCCGCTGTAGGGCTGCCCGGCATAGGCCGTCCCTTCCGCGAGCGCCGCCACCCAATCGTGTTTCGACCAGAACGGGTTTGCGCCGGCCGCCGTGCCGAACAGATGCGCCACAACCAGCCTCCGCGCCACGGTGTCCGCCGGCTGGGTGCCGACAAAACGCTTGAAGGGGTAGACCTTCGCGCCGGGTGTGCCCCTCGTTGCGGCCGGCTCAGCCAAGACGACGGGATCGGCCGCCGTCCCCGCGTTGGCGTACGTGTCGTTCACGTTGACGATCTTCCGTCGCCATTGCCCGTCAAACCAGCGATACACGGGCCGCACGTTCTTGCCCGACACAAACCGACCGAGGTTCGGGTCGTAATCCGGCTGGCCGTTCTGGTCGAGCGCGGGCGGGCGGGCGGTGTTGCCGGCGGCATCCCAGTACCACTCCATGCGCGTCGGGGTGACGCGGGCGAAGGCGGGAATGTGGCAGGTCTGACAGGCGACCTTGCTCGTGTGGAAGTTGAGCGCCCCCGCCAGGAAGATGTTCGCGCGGTGCGGGCGCTCGCCGTGGCAGCGGGCACAATCGGGACTGGCGCCGCCCTCATCCACGCTGTGCAGCGACTGCCCGGCAAGGCCGTGCGATCGCATGGTGTGGCAAGTCTGGCAACGGAAGTCCTGCCCGCCCATGTGGACGTCGAGGTCGGCCGTCGGATGGGCCAGGGCGGCCGGCAAGTCGGGGCGCTTTACCGCGTCGCCCCCGTCCGCGTAGAAGTGGCACTGTCCGCAATTCTGGCGCGTCGGTGTCCCGACGTTGTAGACCACCGGCTTGAGCTGCTCCGGGCCGGCCGGCGTTTCGACGCCGCTCGTCAGCACGGCCGCCGCCCCACCGCCCCCATCCGCCGTCGCGCTCTTGCAATAGGTACCCGTCGTGTCGTGGCAGATCAGGCAGTCCATCTGGGCCGCGCTCGTGAAGTCGAACGTCTTGTCTTTGTAGCCGTAGCTGGGGTGGCACTGCGCGCAGCGGGCTTCGTTGCTCGAGACGGAGAGGTAAAAGGCATTGAACAGGTCGATCTGGCCGTGCGCGCCGGGGATGACGGCGCCGCCGGCATCGACGATGTTGACGTTGGTGCCACGCCACTTCCAGTGCGCCGTCTGCAGCATGTCGGCGGCCTTGTCCGAATGGCAGATCTGGCAGGACTCCGGGCCGGAGTAGCCGCCAGGGATGATCTCCGTGAAGATCCGCTCGTGACGGGTCTTCGTCGGCGGGGGCGGCGTGTTGTTGTCGTCCGGCGTGTTGCCATCGGAGGGCGGTGTCGGGGGGCAACCGCCCAGCGCGATGATCAGGCTGGCCGCGGCCAGCACCGCCAGGACAGTCCACACGGTGCGCATGACGTGACTCCTTCCGGACCTGCGACCGGCACCGAACCCGCGCCGCCCGCGCGGAACCGGCTCGACCGACCCGTGACTATCGTTGAAGACCGCACGGACGGCAATCCCCCATCCGGCAGGAATCTGCGCCGCGCGGCCGGCGGATTTCCATGCAGCGCGGTCCCAATTGCCGCGGTGCACGGCGCGCGCCTCGCGCGGGAAGCGGGCGATCGGATCGGGCCGTGCGCTCGTGACGTGCCGCGTGCAATCCGCTAGCATGCCTCCCTTGGCCACGGGTCCGTTCCGCTGCGGTTGGGCCTCGCGCATGGCGGCGCGATCCAGAGCTCGCCGCTTCTCGTGCTCACAGGTGCTGTCTATGGGCGCGCGACCGCGATTTGCATCACCCCGGAGTACCAAGCAGGCGATTCTCGTGCGGAGCCGGCGGTGCGGCCGCGTGCCCGGGGCACTATTCCTTGGTCTGGCCGTGCTCGCCTGGGACGCACCGACGGTATCGGCAGACGACCTCGACAACTGCCTGCTCTGTCACCAGTACCGCGGGCTGAGCCGCTACGACAACCAGACCGGCCTGCTCAACCTGCTCTTCGTGCGCTCCGACTACGTCCACGACCGCCTCGGACCGCACGCGCGCGTGTCCTGCACCGGCTGCCACCCGCGCGACGAGGTCAGCACGATCCCGCACAAGCCCGTCTCGCCGGTCAACTGCACGCAGACGTGCCACCTGACCGATCCGGGCGGCCTGGAACGCCGCTACACCCACGCCCCGCTGCAGGACATGCTCGCGCGCGGCGTCCACACGCCGGAGATGCTGTCGAAGCTGAACTTCAGCGGCGGGCCGCTGCTACGCAACGGCCAGTCCCAGTGCCTGTACTGCCACGATGAACCGATCTTCCGCGATCCGCAGCGCATCCCGCTCATCGCCGGCCTCGGCCGCCGCACCTTCGACCGCTGCGACGTGTGCCACCAGGAGCAGATTCCGGTCGATACCGCCTACTACCTGCGGCACATCACGTCGCGGCTGCAGCCGGCCCGGCCGTCGCTGGAGATGGCCCAGGTCTGCGCCGTGTGCCACAGCGATCCGCAGGTGCTCGCCGATCACCCGATGACCGATGCGGTCGCGAGCTACGTCCGCAGCTTTCACGGCAAAGCGGCCCTGCTCGGCGACGAGGCGACGGCCAATTGCGTGTCCTGCCACGTGGCGCGCGGGGCCAATGCCCACTTGATGCTGGGACGTGCGGACAAGCGGTCGTCCGTCAACCCACGGCACGTGGCTGATTCGTGTCGCAGCCCGGCCTGCCACCCCGGCGCCGGCAAGCAGCTCGGCGGCGCGGCCGTCCACCTCGACCTGGCCGCTTTCCGTGGCACGATCGAGTATTTCCTGGCCGCGGCGTTCATCCTGTTCACCGTGATCACGTTCGGCCCGTCGATGGTGATCGTGATCCTCGAGTTGTTCGCGCTGGTGATCGGGCGGCAACATCATGGCGCCGAGCAACTGGAGCATCTGGCCGCGAAAGTCTGGGCACACCCCGAAGGCCGGCGCCGGCTGATCCGTTTCACGACGTCGCAGCGCATCCAGCACTGGGTCCTGGTGCTTCTGTTCACGCTGCTGGCCCTGACCGGCTTCCCGATGAAATTCGCCAGCCAGCCGTGGGCGCACACGATGATCGGCTTGTTCGGTGGGCTCGGCCCGGCACGGATCATCCACCACTACGCCGGAATCGCGCTGTTCGCCGGGTTGATGAGCCACCTGGTCTATGTCGCGTGGTCGCTGCGGCAGATGCGCCGCGCCGCACGCCAGGCCGGCCAACCGCTCGGGCTCATCGCCGCCGTCCGCAACCTGCCCATGTGGGTGAACCCCAGCGACGTACGGCAGATGAACCACCTGCTGCTCTATCTGCTGCACATCCGTCACGACCGGCCGATCTTCGACCGCTTCAACGTGAAGGAGAAGTTCGAGTACTTCGGCGTGTTCTGGGGCACGGTGCTGCTCGGCATTACCGGCGCGATGCTCTGGGGCACCGCGCTGACGACGCAGTATTTCAGCGGCCGCGTGCTCAACCTCGCCCTGATCGCCCACACGTACGAGGCGTTCCTGGCGGTGATTCACGTCGGCATCCTGCACATCATCAACGTGATGCTGCACCCCCTGGTCTTCCCGCTGTCGCCGGCCACGATCACGGGGCGCACACCGCTGCCAATCCTGGCGGAAGAGCACACCGGGCAGGTACTGCGGGTGGCCCAGGAGCTGGGTCTGTCTCAGGAGGAGGTGGCCCATGGGTAAAGCTGCTTCCGCCAAGCCCCGCAGCCGCTTCCTCCGCATCAGCACGTTCTTTGACGGGCTCAAGCGGCTCTACGGCCTGCTGCTGATTGCCATCGTGCTGTGGCTGAGCTGGCGCGCTTTCCGCTACTTGCTGCTCGCGCTATTGACGCACACGGCCGCCCCGCCGCAGATCCTCGATGTGCCGCGCCGCCCGGCGGAGACGCTGCAGCCGGCGCCGCAGGGTTTCGCCGGCGTGATGGCCGTCGAGCATGCCCGCACGCCGGTGAGCCACTTCCACCGCGTCGACGGCTGGTTCCAGCCCGACCGGTTCAACAACTGCACGCAGAGCGGTTGCCATGCCCCCCTGCCGCATGGGCGCAACAAGGCCGACCGCGCGTTTCTGAACATGCACGCCACGAGCCTGCACTGCGGCGTGTGCCACCTCAAGACGGACGCGGCACCCCTGCCGCTGACGTGGTATGACCTGGACAGCGGCCGCAGAACGGACCCGCCGGCGCTGCTCGGCGCCTTCGCCTTGGCGGAGGAGCTTGGCGAACAGACACCGGAGACGCTGACGGAGGAGCAGGGACAGGAACTGACCCGGCGGCTGGAGGCCGCGGCGCGGCAATCCGGCGAAACGCCGCAGTTGCGCACGCTGGCGGAGCACTTCGCGGCGACACGCGTGGACAGCGAGTTGTTCGGCCCCTTGCTGCAGGCCGCGCGCACGGCCATTCCGCGGCACTTTCGCGGCGAATACGGCGCGAAGCTGGCGCTGGTCGATCGCGCCACCGGCCGGCCGATCCTGGGGCATCCCGGCGGCGCGGATGCCATCCGCGAATACCTCGCCAAGAAGGACAAGCTCTCCGAAGCGGAGCGCGCGGCCGTCCTGACGCGCGTGCACCCGGCGCGACGGTCGCCGACACTCACGTGCACCGATTGCCATCGCGCGCCGGGGAGCCTCGTCGATCTGACCACGGTGGGCTATCCGCCGGCGCGGGTGCGGCAACTGGCCAATCCGCTCATCACGCAGATGATCGAGCACATGATGCAGGGACAGACCTTCGATCTGCCCGGCTTTATCGCGCCCCCCGGCACGGTTCCGCCGGAGCCGAATTCGCCCCCGATGCCGTAGGAGTCAGCGCGTGCGGCTCAGACCGCGGACCATCACGCTTGCTCTCGCATCTGGCCTGCTCTTGTCGGCCGCCGCCGGCGCGCAGGAGCGTCAGCGCCTCGTCGGCCGCCCAGTGCAAGAATACCGCGACGCGGTGCCGGCGCTGCTCATGCCGACGGCGGTGGCCGTCTCGGACAAGGGGGAAGTCTATGTCGTCGACGGGGTGAACGATCGCATGGTCGAGTTCGCCCCGGGCGGGGAGTTCGTCCGCGAGATTCGTACCGTCGGCGCGGAAACGCTGCAAACACCGGTCGGCGCGCGGCTCGATGCCGACGGTCGCCTGTGGATCGCCGACACGGGTCACCACCGCGTATTGGTGCGCAATCCGGACGGCACCCTCGCGCGAATGATCACCCTGCCCGCGGACTACACTCCGGCGGCGCCGGACATCACCGACTTCGCCTTCAGTCCCGACGGCCGTAGCGCCTGGCTCGTCGACAACGACCATCACCAGCTCGTCCGCTACGACCTCGCCGGTGGCGCGTTCACGATCGTCGGCCAGTTCGGCGAGTCACTCGGCCAATTCCACTATCCCTACAGCATCGCGGCCGCCGCAACCGGCGAACTCATCGTCAGCGACGTGCTCAACGGACGCGTGCAGGTTCTCGACGCCACCGGTCGCCCGAGCGGGAGCGCGGCCGGATTCGGCGTGGAGCTCGGGCAGGTCTATCGTCCCAAGGGCGTCGCGCTCGACGCCGGAGGCAACGTCTGGGTGGCCGACGGCACGCTCGGCGTCGTACAGGTCTTTACGCTCGACGGCCGGCTGGTCGACGTGCTGCGCGACGAGTCCGGACGGCCCTACCGCTTCGAGCTACCGATGGGGCTGACATTCGATGCCCGTGGCGACCTGTACGTCGTCGAACTGCGTGCCAACCGCGTCAGCCGCCTGCAGATCACGTCCGATCCGAACGCCCCACCGCCCGAACGGCCGCAGCGCCGCGCGGCCGCTGGCTCCGCACAGCAGGCCCGCTCCTGCGCGATTTGCCACCTCGAGTGGACCTCCCCGCTCGTGGAAGGCAAGCCGACGGCCCTGCTCGACGTGCCGGCCAATCCCGCCGACTATCCGCTCGTCAGTCGCGGCGAGACGTGCCTGACCTGCCACGACGGCTCCGTCGGCGACGCCCGCCGCCGCGTGTGGATCGAGCATGGCCACCGCACGGGCATGGTTCCGCCGCCGACCATGACCGTGCCGAAGCACCTACCGCTCGCCGACGGCCGCATCGCCTGCCGCACGTGCCATTCGGCGCACGGGCCGTCCTCGCGCGCCGCAGCACCGCAGACCGTCGTCTTCCTCCGCGTCGAAGGCAGCCCGAGCAACCTCTGCAATCAGTGCCACACGAACCTCGGCGGCGGACCGGCCGCCGGCATGCACCCGCTCGGCCACATGGACCTCGCGCTGCCCGCCGAGCTCGCGCACCGCGGCGCCACCGCCGGCAGCAGCGAAATCGCCTGCCTGACCTGTCACACCGGCCACGGCGCCCGCCACGATCATCTGCTGGCGCTGGACCCGGATCAGAACGTGCTCTGCCTGGCCTGCCATCGCGACTTGGCACCCGACCTCTTCGGCGACGAGACGCGCAGCCGCCACGGCCGCCAGCCGCAACTGACCGCCGAGCAGCAGGCCGCCGCCCAGCAGTTCGCCACGCGGACCAGCGCCGCCGGCGAGTTGCTGTGCCTGACCTGCCACCAACCGCACCAGGCCCGGCATCCCGAGAAGCTGCTGGCGTTTGATCCGGCCGCGCAGGACGCCTGTGCGGCGTGCCACGGTCCCCAGCGGCCGGTGATCGGTTCGTCGCATGACCTGCGGACGAACCACCCCGAGGCGGCGAATGTGCTCGGCGTCACACCCGAGGCCGGCGGCGCGTGCAGTGGTTGCCACACCGCCCACCGCTCGGCCCGCCCGGCGCGCGTCACCGCCGACGACCCGGTCGGCAAGTGCGTGAACTGCCACAGCGCGGGTGAGCTCGCCGCGACGAAACTGCTCGGCGCGGTGAATCACCCCGGAGCACGATGCACCGCCTGCCACAACCCGCACGAACCGGGCTTCGGCAGTTACGTGAAGGGGCAACCGGCGCAGCAGTGCCTCGAGTGCCACCCGCAAAACGGGGTCCCTCCGGGACCGCATAACATTGCGACCGTCTCGGCCACCTGGCCGCAGGCGTCGGTGACCACGCATGACGATTGCCTCGCGTGCCATCGCCCCCATGGCACGCTGGATAGCGGCCTGTTCCGTGCCGGGCAGGCCACCGGCATACCCGGGCCGGACGCGGCCTGCCTCGCGTGTCACGCGGGCGCCACGCCCCAGAGCGACAGCCCGATCGCGCTCGTGCATCCGCGCGACCCGCAGAAGCGCCCCGTGGCGAACGAACTCCCGCTGTCCCCCCTGGGCGAGCACGGCCAGGTCGCGTGCCGGACCTGCCACAACCCGCACGGCGGCGGCGGCAGCTCGGGCTTGCTCCGCATCGCGACCGCCGCCAACACCCAGCAACTCTGCGTCACCTGCCACAGCGACATGGCGAACATCCACACCATCGGCCACGCGCTGGAGCCCCTCAAAGACGCGGGCTTCAAGGCCGACGGCTGCAAGCCGTGCCACGTCACGCACGCCAATCCGCAGGGCGTCGAGCCGCGCTACCTGTGGCCGCGGGAGCTGCGGGCCCCGGCCGACGCGCTGGCGAATGTGCGCGAGTCCGACCACTACTGCGTCAGCTGCCACCGTACCGGCGGACCGGTCGCGCCACCGGCTATCGCGACGCACCCCAAGGTCGAGATGTTCAATCCGATCGATCCGCAGTCGGCCGGCTACCTGCCGCTGTACAACGACCGCGGCGAGATCGACGCCCAAGGCAATCATGCCTGCCGCACCTGCCACCTCACGCACGGCCGGCGCGACCCGGCCCCGCTGCCCGCGGACCTCAAGGATGTGGGGCAGCGCGAGGTTCGCGCCCGCCAGTGGCACATCCGCTCGTTCGTCCCCGGCAATGTATGCACGACCTGCCACGGCTTCGACGCCCTGCGGCGATTCATCTATTTCCACGACGCCACCCGCCGCGGCGGCCCGATTCAGTAAGGCACGGCCGACCCGACTTCACGATCGCGCGGCTGCAATCCGGACTCCGCCGCGCTACAATGTCTGCGTTCGGACTGACGGACCCCAACGACGGAGGTGCGCACCGTGCAGCGTACGATTCTGGCCGCAACGATTGTGACGTGGACCCTGCTCGCCGCCTTGCCCGGCTGCGAGAAAGACGAAGGCCGCGCCTCCCTCCCCCCGACCACCGCGCCCAGCACGCAGCCCGCCGCCGCCGAGCTCGCCGCGACCCGCGCGATGCTGACGGGCACCGCCAAGCCGGCGGCCCTGCCGGCCAACCACCCGCCGCTCAGCGACGTGCCACCCCCCGCCGGAATGATGGGTGAGCCGCGCGCGGCCCTGGCGGGCGTGCTGAAGTACACGGCCCCGAGCGCGTGGAAGCAGGAACAGCCCAAGATCGCGATGCGGGCGGCCCAATTCCGCCTGCCGCGCGTCGGCAATGACCCTGAAGATGGCGAGCTGGCCGTCTTCGACCCGAGCATCGGGGGTGGCGTCGAGGCCAATCTGGCCCGCTGGCGCTCGCAATTCACCACGCCGGATGGCCAGCCGGTGCCCGATGCCGCTTTCGTGCGCGAGGCGCTGGAGGTCGACGGCCTCAAGGTGACCGTGATCGACGTCGCCGGGCGCTACGCCGGCGCCGCCATGATGGGCGCGCCCACCAACCCGAAAGAGAACTACCGGATGCTGGGGGCCATCGTCGAGACGCCGGACGGGCCCTGGTACTTCAAGGCCACCGGCCCCGGCGACACGATGGCCGCCCAGCGCGCGGCCTTCCTGCAGTTCATGCGGACCATGCGCTACGAGGCCAACGCGCCGCCGCCCGGGCACGGCGTGGGCGAGAAGCCCAGTCCATCGGTCGAACCCAACACGCCCGGCAAGGGATGATCAGGGTGTCGCGCCCGCGTTGACGTGCATGTGCGGCGCGATTTCGGTCGCCCCGCTCGGCGTGAGCAGGAACGCATTCCCCTTCCCGTTGTGGCAGCGCAGACAGACGAAGTCCAGGGTCACGGCTGCCCGTCCCTGCGCATCGGTCGCCACCCGGTCGCCTGCGGACGTCACCATCTGCGTCACGCTGCCATGCTGGGCATCGATGCGGAAGATGTGCCCGCGCACGTCACCCGCCCGCCCGTCGCCGCCGACCACCTCCGCACCGGCGGCCGCGAACATGACGCCCGTCAGCGGCATGTGGCAGCTCACGCACGTCACCGTCTCGGTGTAGGTGCCCCGCTGGTACTGCACACCCTCGTGGAAGGCGAGGTTCTGGGTCGGATGGCACGCCGTGCAGTCGTTGCGAATCCCGCGGCTGCGGTCGAACCGCGTCGACGCGTGCGGGTCGTGGCAGAACGTGCAGTTGAACGGCGCGTGGCCGCCGCTCGCCCGCAACTCCGCATACTGCCCGAAAGCGCCCAGATACCCGCCCAGCACGACGATCGCATTGGGCTCACCCGCGTCGGTATGGCACCGCCCGCAGGTCTGCGCCGTCGAGTCCACGAAGATGTTGCGCGCCTGCGGCCCAGGCACATGCTTGGAGCCGGGGCCGTGACAGGCCTCGCAGCCCACACCGGCCTCGGACCACGTGCCCTGAATGCCGGGGCGACCTTCCTGCGAGCGCGGATCGGCGGCGGTCTGCGGCCGGGCCCCCGTCGTGCGGCGGGAAAACATCTCGTAGGAGAACGGTAGCGGCGTAGCCTGTCCCGGCAGGTACGGCACAAACCCGGCCGAGATGCCCGTAGCGCCCGCGGCCAGATTGTACTGGGTCGCGACGCCGTCCACGCCAGTCGTCATCACGTAGCCGTTGCGATCGATGAACAGCGCCCCCTGGGCATATCCGTCGAGCACGTAGCTGATGTCCGTCCAGGTCTTTCCCGGCGGCGGATTGGGCACGCCTGCCGTCGTCGCTTCCGCCGGATAGGCGGGGGCCACGCCTTCGACGCGATTCAGCGCATGGGCGTGGACGTGCAGCCGCATGCGGTCGCCATAGCCGGGGTGACACGCGGAGCACGCGGAAGAGCCGACGTACGTCGCACCGCCGTTGTTCGGATCGCTCGTGTTGTGGTAGCCGGGGACTGAGCTTTCGCCGTTATCGCCGGGGCAGCCCACCAGCAGGGCGAGCACCAGCCCGCTCAGCACGCCGAAGATCGCGATGCGCTGCATGCGTCACTCTCCGTCCGGTTCCACGCGTATCGTGCCGGGCCGCACCACACGCCCGCGCCGGGGACGCGCCCCGGCCTAGCGCCGATGGCACTCCGTGCAAAGGTCGATCCAGTTCGTCCGCAGTCCGGCCTGCCGGTCGGCGGGGTTCGTCGCCAGCGTACCCAGCTCTGTGTCCGGCGGAAACAGCCCCAGGTAGTGCGGATTGTGGCACGAATAGCACGTGACCTTGCCTTCGCCCAGCGGCAGCCGCGCCGGGTCACGCTGGAGGGCGTCCGCACGCCGCTGCACTTCTTCCGGCGATGCCTGCGGATCGGCCGCACTCACCTCCCGCATCAACATCCATTCGCGAATACGGGGCGTCACCGGCCGGTCCACATGCCCGCGCGGCGACAGATCCCAGTGTGGCGTGTGGCAGTTGCGGCACAGTTCCGACGACGCCACGCGCAGGTGCGGCTCAAAATGGCGCCGACCGTCGGGCGGCACCGGCGGCGCAGCCGTGTGGCAGAACAGGCAGGCGTCGCGCCGGATGTTGCCGGCCGCGTCGCGCTGCCGGTGTGGGCTGAAACGCCCGCCGCCGACCTCGGTCTTGTGGCAGAGCGTGCAGTAGGCCTGCGGGTGCTGCGGATCGTAGCCGCGCAGCAAGGCGTAATCCTCGGTCGTCCGCCGCGCCGTGGGCGCACAGTGCCGCTGGATGTCGTGGCAGGTCAGGCAACCGATCGTCCCGTTGACCGTCGGCCAGGTCGCCGGCGTCGCCACCAACTCCGTCTGCGCGGGGCGGCCGATCGGGTGGGGATCGGCCGGCGCTTTGCGCCCGTCGTGGCAGGACAGGCACAACTCGTCCACGCGCGCCGCGGCCAGCGGCAACAGGCGGCCGGCATCCATCTGGTGGCACGCGGTGCAGCGCTGCCCGTTCCAGTGCGGATCCACGGCAACCTGGTCGGGCGCGGGCGGCTTCCACTTGCGCGCGAGGCCCAGCCCGGCCGGCAGCGGCTGCTCGTCCGCGCGCTGCGGCAGCCAGCCATAGACCCGCACGCCCGGATCCTGCAGTTGTTCCGCCACCAGGATATAGAACTCGGGCACCCGCTCCGCCAGGACGGCCTCCGCTGCTTTCTCGGCGGCGGGCGGCAGCAGCGGCGGCGGCTTGACGGTCGTGACGGCCACGCCGTTCGGCAGCGTCAGGGCGCCACCGCCCGTGCCCGGCTCGCCGAACGCCAGCAACGGCTTGCCGTCGGCGGAGAATGCGTGGACGCGCTGCGAGAAGGCGTCGGTAACAAAGATCGTGCCGTCGGGCGCGACGGCCACGTCCTTGGGCCGCCCAAATGTGCCGGGCGCGTCACCGGGCTGTCCGACGTTGCGGACCCAGGAGCCATCCGTGGTCAGCACTTGTACGCGGTTGTTCAGCAGGTCCACCACGCAGACGTGGCCGTCCGGCGTGCGGGCCAGGCTGCGCGGCAGGGCAAACTGCAGCGTCGTGCGATCACGCCCGCCGAGGGCGCCGACATACTGCCCTGCCAGCGTGAACATTTCGATGCGGTGCTGCGCCACGTTCGTAACCCACACGCGTTCGCCGAGCGCGACGACCCCACCGGGACGAAATGGGCCGTCAGGCAGTTGATAGCCGTTCAACGCGCTGCCCCCGGCGCTGTAGCGCCACACGCCGCGGTGATCACACAGCAGCAGCTCGCCAGATGGTGCCACGTCGAGTGCGAAGGGCCGCTCAGGGGGTGGCGCCAAGGCCTGCACGCTCACGCGATCTGTGCCCAGCTCCCAGCGATACACCGTGTCCAGTGTGGCATCGCACACGAGGGCATAGTTCTCGTGTACGGCGATGCTCGTCGGATTCGCCAGCGCCAGCGGCGGCGGCGGCGGAGCCCCGAACATGAACATCGTCAGGTCCACTTCGGCCTGCGTCGGCGCCGCCGCCCCGCGCAGCGTCCCCAGCGCGATGACTTTCGGCGACTGCGGCTCCGCGGGGTACACGTTGCCCGCCCGCTGTGCCGACGCGCGGAACTGGTCGTGGCATCCCGTGGCCGCCAGCAGCGCGGCCCCGGCAACCAGCGCGGCCAGTCCGGCCACCCCACCGGCCCCGACCCGCCACCGGCGCGCCGCACGTAACTGCACTAGAGCCGATGGCATGTCAGGCACATCCTGCTTCGCTCATTGGACATCCGCAGCAGGCCGGCGTGACCGTTCGTGTTGTGCGCGTCGTGGCAGGTCGCGCACTGGATGCGGCCGTCCGGCATGACCAGCCCGGCGGCCTCAACCGCCAGCGGCGGCTGATAGCGCTCGTCGCCCCGCGGATACTTCACGCCCACCGGGTGGCTGCGCAGACCGCGGCTGCCCAGGGAGGAGCGGCCGAGCTGCGCGGCAATCGTCGTGGCGTGGCCCGACGAGTACACATCGGGTGCCGTCACTCCGTCGTGGCAACCCAGGCACAACAGCGACCAGCCGTCCAGCACGGCTCCCGCCGTCTGGTACGGACGCAGCGGCTGCGTCTTCGTCGGCTGCCGGTCCAGACCGGTCGGCGGCGGCGATACCAGGTGCGGGGTATGGCAGGGCAGGCACAGATCGCGTCCGCTTCGGCCGCCGTGCGTGAAGTCGTGCTTGCTGCCGATCAGCCCGCTCAACAGGTGAGCGCGGGGCTGCAGCGGCGAGGCTTCGTCCTCCCACGGCGCTGCGGACGGCGGATGGGGCTCCGCCGCGCTGGGGGCCGGCTGCGTCGCGGGTTGCGTCGCCGGCGGGGACGGGGCGGGGGGCGCGTCCTGCGCCACGAGCAGGCTGACCGCCAGGGCCGCCACCAGCGCGACAGGCCAGGCGCGTCGCAAATACATGGGCCATCCGGCAGACATGGCGTCGCTCCTGAACACCAGCAACGTGCGGTCGGAAGGCAAGACTATAGCGGCCGCTCGGGCCTTTCACAACATATCTGCCCAAAGGTCCCGCGCGCGCTGGACACGTCGGGCCGCGGCCGCTAGCTTGCGTCGTCAGAGGTTGCTCGCGGTCGCGGCTTCATTTCGGCCAGGTCTATGTGGCGCAGCTATGTGCTTGCTGGCGTGATCGGATGGGGGTGCGCCTGCGTGGGCGCGCCGAGCCAACCCGCATCGCAGCCGGTCGAAGTCGCCGCGTCCCAGCCGACCACGCAACCCGCCGCCGACGCGAATCCGCCCGCCTCCCCGCCACCCCTCAAGAACCTGCTGGAGCTCAGCGAGTTCACGCTCGATCTCGGGTTCGACGGCTCCTTTGATCAGCGCCGCACGTCCGTCGACAGCCGCGGTCTCGTGCGAGTCGATCAGAAGCAGACCAACCGTGACTTCCGCCTCGAAGAGACGCTGGGCCTGCGCAGCTCCGGCGCGCTCTTTGACGAGAAGGTGGCCCTCTTCAATGCGGCCGCCCGCTGGGGCTTGTCGCAGGAGCGCTTCGAAGAGCACCGGCGCGGCCCCGACCAGCACGAGAATCCGCACGGGAACGTACTCGAATACGACGTGGGCCTGACCCTGCTGCCGCGCGGCAAGCTCTCCGGCGACGTGTTCGCCCAGCAACTGGATTCCCGCGTGCCCCGCGCCTTCCAGCCCAGTCTCGACCGCACGCGCGAACGCTACGGCGGCAACCTGTACCTCAATGATGCGACTTTCCCGATGCGTTGGTCATTCGAGCACGTCTGGGACACGCTGACCAGCCGTACCCGCAGTCTGAAAGACGACGAGAAGCGCGGCGATGACACGTTCCGCTACGAGGCCACCTGGCAGATCGCCAGGAACCACTCGATCCGCCTGGACTATGAGTACACCGATCGCAACGAGCAGTACTCCGGCACGAAGACCAAGTTCAATACAACCCGGAACTACATTACCCTGAATCATGTCCTGCGCTTCGGCGAGAATGACAAGAGCTCCTGGGAGAACCTCCTCCGCTACCAGGATGAGGACGGCGATCTCGCCCGCGACGAGACCGAGTTCTCCTCTCGGCTGCGCCTGCAGCACACTCGGGCACTGGCGACCAACTACGCGTTTCAGTATCTGCGCGACTCGTTCCAGGAGCTCACCACGGCAACCTGGCGCGGCGAAGTCGGGGCGACCCATCAATGGGGCGACGTGCTCACCTCGACCTTCCAGGTCTACGGCCTGCAGCACCAGGCCGACGAAAACGCCGACTACGGCGAGATCGGCGGCCTCGCGAACCTCGCCTTCAGTCAGGAGAACGCCCTGGGCCGCTTGTCCGCCAACGCGTCCTACAACCACGCCTCCAGCGATTCGCACGACGGCCAGCGCCGCGGCATCGTCATCGCCGAGTCCGTGACCTTCCGCGACCCGCTCTCTGCTTACCTCGCACAGCGCGATGTCGACTGGCTCAGCCTCGTCGTCACCGACGCCAACCGCTCACGCACCTATCTGTCCGGGCGCGACTGGGTCCCCATCCGCCTCGGCCGCTACACCGCCCTGCGCCGCGTGCCCACCGGTGCCATCGTCGACGGTCAGACCGTGCTCGTCAGCTACACCTACCAGGTCAACGACAACTTCAGCGTCAATCGCGACCGCTTCGACGTCCGCCTGCAGCAGGATTTCAAGGGGGGCCTGTCGCCTTACTACGCCGCCACGCTGCAGGACGAGAGCACCCAGAACGAGCGTTTTCTCAACTACCGCGACCGCAACATCAACCGCCAGCGAATGGGGGCAACGTACCGGCAGAAGCGCTGGTCCGTCGGCCTCGAATACGAGTACAACGACGACTCCATCGACCCGTACCAGGCCGTGCACGGCAACGGCGACTGGGTGATGTGGCAGAAGGCGAACCAGCAGCTCGACGGCAAGGCGAATCTCTCGCAGTTCTGGTTCCGCGGCGCGGACGACCAGCCGGCGCGCGACTCGTTCCTGCTGGACCTGGGCACGACGTATCGCTACGTCCTGGCGCGCGACCTCGAGGCCAACGCGAGCGCCATGTACCGCTACGAGGACGACGGCCTGTACGGCACGACCAACGGCGTCGACCTGACGGCCGCGCTCGACTGGAAGATCGGCCTCTTCTCGCTCCGCTTCGAGGCGGAGTACGACCTGCTCGACCTCACGGGCTCGTCCGACAACAGCATGTCCTTCTGGATCAAGTTGCGCCGTGACATCCCGGTCATCGCCAAGGAGCCGCCGCGATGAGCCGCGCCACCCCCGCGCTGACCGGGCCGGCCGCGGCGATCTGCCGCATCGGGGCGGCCGTACTCGCCCTGGCGCTCGCCGCGCTGGTCGCCGGCTGCCAGACCGCCCCGCGCCCCATCTTCCCCGCGGTACAGCCGCCCCGGGTCTGGCCGCCCCCGCCGGACACGCCGCGCATTCGCTACCTCGGCGCCCTGCACGGCGAGCAGGATCTTGACATCCGCCCCACCGGCTGGGACGCCGTCCAGGAGGCCTTGGCCGGTCCGCGATCCGTCGTCGCCTTTTCGCGCCCGACCGCCGTCGCGGTGCACGGCGAGCGCGTCTTCGTCGCCGACCCGGGCCTGGGCGTCGTCCACCTGCTCGATCTGGACCAGCGCCGTTACGTCGCCTTGCGCGGTAATCCCCAGGACCCGCTGCGGATGCCACTTGACCTCGCGATCGGCAACAACCAGCTCGCCGTGGTCGACCGCACGCGCGGCGCCGTGGACGCGTTCGACCTCACCGGCCAGTGGCGCGGCACGCACCGGTGGCCAGAGCTCACCGCTCCGGTCGCCATCACCTGGAATCACGAGACGCAAACCTGGTGGCTGGCGGATGCGGCCGCCCACGCGTGCTTCGAGACCCGCGATTTCACAGCGCTGCTCCGGCGCTTCGGCGCCCGCGGCACCGACCCGGGCCAGTTCAACTTCCCCACCGCACTTGCGTGGCACGCGGGCGTCGGCCTCGTCGTCGTGGATGCGATGAACTTTCGCGTGCAGATCTTCGACGCCGGACTTGCTCCCGTGACCGCTTTCGGCACAAAAGGCGATGCTGCCGGCAACTTCGCCCGCCCGCGCGACGTGGCCCTCGATTCGGCCGGCCATGTGTACGTCCTCGACAATCAGTTCGAGAACATCCAGATCTTCACTGCCCGCGGACAACTCCTCCTGGCCTGGGGCCACGAAGGCTCCGGCCCCGGCGAATTCGCCGTGCCGGCCGGCATCACCATCGATGCGCGCGACCGCATCTGGATCGCCGACAGCTACAATGCCCGCGTGCAGGTCTTCCAGTACTTGCCGGAAGCCGCGCCGACCACGCCCACCGCGCCCCCGCAGGACGCCGCGGGCGACGATGGCCGACACTCGAACTCGGAGCAAGCGCCATGAGACGGGTTGTGTGGACGCTGAGCCTCGTCCTGGCGGCCAGCACCGCCCGCGCGGACGAGTCCATCGTGAACTCCCAGCACGACCTGTCGTGCTGGGGCCCCGGCCCCATCCGCGCCGTCAACGAGACGCAGGTCTGCATCTTCTGCCATACGCCGCACAATGCGAGCCCCGCGGCCCCGCTGTGGAACCGCCACAATCCAACCAGCTACTATCGCATCTATCGCAGCCCGACGACGGACGCCCGCGTCACGCAGCCCGGCCCCGCAAGCAAGCTGTGCCTGAGCTGCCACGACGGCACCATCGCCCTCGGCCTGACGCTGAATCGGCCGATCACCGACCCGATCCCGATGACGCACCCGTTCATACCGTCCGGGCCATCCAACCTCACGACCGACCTCTCCGACGATCACCCGATCGGCTTCCGCTACGACCGCACCCTGTCCAACCGCGACAATCAACTCCGTGCCCCCGAACTCGTCGACCACCGCATCAAGCTGGGCGAGCGCGGCGAGCTCGAGTGCACCGCATGCCACGATCCCCACAACGATTCGCTCGGCAACTTCCTGCGCATCACCGACCGCGCAGGCACCCTGTGCAACACCTGCCACCAGCTCCGCGGCTGGGACCTCAGCGCCCACGCCCACAGCCCGCGGCGCGTGCCGCCGACCGTGTCCCTCGGGCAGCAACTCCCCTACTCGTCCCTGGCGGACAACGCGTGCCGCTCGTGCCATCTGCCGCATAGCGCCCCCTACCGCGAGCAGCTCCTCTACGATCGGCCGTCGCAGCTCTGCCTGGATTGTCACAACGGCCTCGACGCCCCCAACGTGCAGGCCGTCATGGACCAGCGCTCCGGCCACCGCCTGAGCCGCTTCCGCGAGCACCGCCGCCCGCCGGAGAACCGCCGCGCCACGACTCGCACGGTCGATTGCACCGACTGCCACAACCCCCACGCCGCCGCGGCCGCGCCGCTCACCGGCGCCTTGGGCGTCTCCGCCCCGGGTCCGTTCATCCCGAACAGCCTGCGCGAAGTGCCTGGTGTGACCCTCTCCGGTCTGCAGATCGAGCGGGCCACGTACTACTACGAGGTCTGCTTCCGCTGCCACGCCGACACCGCGGTGCTGGTCACCAATCGGATCATCCGCCAGCGCGACGACCTCGGCAACATCCGTCGCCAGTTCCTGCCGACGGCTGCCTCCGCGCACCCCGTGGCGTTCCCGACGCGCTTGACGGGCGAGGTGCCGAGTCTCCTGCCGCAACTCCGCACGCGGCAGTTCATCAGTTGCCAGGACTGCCACAACAACCCCGACGCCCGCGGCATGGGCGGCACGGAGCTCAACGGGCCGCACGGCTCGCGCTACGATCATCTGCTCGCGGCCCGCTACGAGACGCGCGACTACACGGCGGAGTCTCCGCAGACCTACGCTCTGTGCTACACCTGCCACGACCGCAACTCGATCCTCTCCAATGCGAGCTTCTCCCTGCACCAGCGCCACGTCGTGCGCGGGCGCACGCCGTGCAGCGCCTGCCACGCCCCGCACGGCGTAAGTGGCAGCGCCGCGGAGCACGGTCACCTGATCAACTTCGACCTCGGGATCGTCAGCGGCCAGCGGCAGTACATCGATACCGGTCGCTACAGCGGCACCTGCACACTCACCTGCCACGGCGTGCAGCACGTGAATTTTACGTACCAGCCGTAGCAGTCCGCCGCAATGTGCCTCGCGACGTCTAACCCCCTGTGGCCAGCGCCGAATTCGCCGGCGTCTGCGGTGCGCTACGTCGGTCCGCCCTCACATTCGTGCGGGACGGACGCGGGCCAACGCTCCTCTTGCAGCGGACGGGCAGGCCCGCGCCCATCCACACGAGCAATCGTCCGCCCACATGGCCGCGTGTGCCGCGGCACGCCGTACCGGACGCGGCGCGACCGCGGTCGCGCCCCCGACCGTGCGGCGCACCCAGCGCCCTAGCCGCGTCCGCCCGGTAGGCCGGCAATCCCAGGCGCGATTCTTGCGCCCGCGCGCCCCCAGGCCGTACGGCACTCCCCCGGTCGGGCGGTCACCGAAGCGACGGCCGCGACCATCCGATAGTTACTCTGGAAAGCCGGCCTGCGGCGCGGGTGTCCGCGCCGCTGCCCCGACAACCTCGTTGCGGGCGACAGCGTGAGTCTCTGGGATCGACTTTGGCAGTCGCTCTTCGGTAGCGGAAACAGCGCTTCCGCCGACACGGATGACCCTGCGCCGGCCCCGGAGCAAGGCGGGGTGGGCGTGCTGACGGCCCCACCACAGCCCATCGCCCAGCCGCTGGCGCCCACGGACACGCACTGGTGGGAGCGCGGCCCCACAGCGCTCGTCGCGCCGACCCCACCCGCGGCCCCCGAACTGTCCACCGAGGCCCGCGGCCTCGAACGCATCCTCGCGAACTTCTCCGAGCGCGACAGCCTGCGCCTCCCGTCCCTGCCGAAGGCGGCCGAAGCCGTGCTGCGCCTGCTCGGTTCCCGCAACGCCGACGCGCGCCGCATCGCCGCCGTCATCGCCGAGGACCAGGTCCTCTCCATGGCCGTGCTGCGCAGCGCCAATTCCGCGCTGTATGGCGGCCTCCAGCACGTCCAGGACCTGCAGACCGCGGTCGCGCGTCTTGGCCACACCACCCTCCGCAGCCTGATGCTGCAGCATTCCCTGCAGGCCGCCGTGCAGCGCCGGCGCGGTGCGGATCGGCGCCTGCCCGCGTTCGTGTGGAACGGCTCATTGGCCAGTGCCCACATCGTGCGCGGCCTGGCCGAACTCACGCACGGCAACGCCGACGAGGCCTACCTGCTGGGCCTGCTGCACGACATCGGCAACGTTGTCGTGCTGTGCGAAGCCCTCGAGCAGGAGAAGCTGCTCGGCTACCAACTCGACCTGCGCACTTTTGTCTGGCTCTGCCACGAGCACCATCAACGCCTCGGCGGCCTGATCGGCACGGCCTGGCAATTGCCGGACCGTCTGTGCCGCGCCATTGTCGCCCATCATCGCCCCGCCGCGCCCGAGACCGACCCCACCGCCGACTTGGACCTGATTGAACTGGCCGACATGATCAAGGCCCTGCTCGGCTACGCCCCGCGGGTCGCCTACGACTTGTGCACCGCCGCATCCGCCCGGTCGCTCGGTCTGACCGAGCGGCCCGACTTCGCCGCCTTCCTCGACCAACTCCCGGAAGACCTCAGCCACCTCCCGCCGACGTTCTGAGCGCCCCCGCGCCGCCCCAACGACGACCGTCACACCGCGCACCGCGCCCGTCAGACGGGTACGGCCGGTTGCGTCCAGAGCGGTTCCGCCATAGGCGGTGCGACGCAATTCATCACCCGCACCAGCTCGGCGGCGTTACGGGTGTGCATCTTCTTCTTGATGCGCGAACGGTAGATCTCGATCGTACGCTCACACAACTGCAGTTCGGCCGCGATGTCCCGGCTGGTCTCCCCGGCCACGACGAGGTCCAGCACTTGGCGTTCCCGCCGTGTCAGCACCGTGTAGCGCGTCCGGATGCGGTTAGCTTGCTCCAGGGCAGCGTGCATCGCGCGCAGGTGCTCCAGGGCCTCCTCCACGGCCCCGCGCAACTGCGCCTCGTAGAGCGGCTTTTCCAGCACATCGAACACGTGCGCGCGCATTAACTCCACCGCCAGCCGCACATTCGGGTAGGCAAGCACCATGATGAGCGGCGTGGTAATGCGCCGGGCGCACACCTCGTGCGCGAAGGCCAGCCCGTCCATTTCCGGCAGATGCGCATCCACGATCATGCAGCCCGCCCCCTCGGGCGGCAGCTCGGCGAAGAACGCCCGGGCCGACGAGTACGTGCGGACCTCGCAGCCAAGCCGCTCCGCCAGCCGGGCAATGCTGTCGCGACACTGGGCATCGTCATCCACGACGGTGACCCGCGCCGCCGCAACCAGGTGGGGTTCCTCCACGACATCCTCACGCCGTACCTCGACAACCTCCGCGGCAATCCGTTCCGCGGGCCGCAAAACTGGGGTCATGACCGTTGCCTCCACTTACCGCTCGGCATGGCTGACGAACCGCTGCCGCGAACTCGCAACATGGGACCGCGGGCGCACCGACCGATCCCGTAATTCGCCGCAGAATGCATCACCTGACCGAAGACTTGGCGGCTGAGTCGCAGGCCCCACGACGTAACGCCCCACCGCTAGACGCTCAGCGCCGCTTGGCTAGCCTCCAGCCCTGAACTGTATGGAATATACTACCGATCACGGCGCGGGGCAAACAAAAGTACGGAGACGCACAGTAGCCCCACCGCATCCGTAGCAGTTCCCTCCTATGTCCATCTCGCATCAGAACACAACGGATGCATCACTGCGCCACCCGCGGAACCGCGCCGTGCGCGGGCAACGGCGTGGCGTCCAGGGGCACAAATCCCGGTGTGTGGCCCACCACGGCGTCTCCCCCTCATGCACTACACATGACTCGCTGTAGCCTGACAGGACGATGCCGCGCTTCCAGACTGCCCCTCAACCCCCAGCGCCCGATTCACTCGCGCCGGGAGCGCTTGCTGGCGGAGCCTCTGGCTCTAGCACAAAGTGATAGGGTACCGGCCGTACGAGCGTTCGCTGCAAGGTCTCGATACGCTGATTGATCTCCTCAGCTTCCTTACCCACTGGCTCCAAGTTCGGATTCTTCGCGATGAAGTCCACCGCCAACGCACGCGCCGTCGCCAACTCGTGCCGCGCGTCCGTGATCGACTTCAGCAGCATCGCCTGGGCCGCCCACGGCCCGCCCGGCTGCCACCAGTCAACCGCTGCCGAGGCGATGTTCACGCCGCGCGCCAACTCCTCACCCGGATATGTACCCACCTTCCGTTCGTCCACCTGCAGCACATACCGCCCCGGCGCCAGCCCCTTGACCGTCAGCATGTACCGGCTCAGTTCGTCGGGCACGGGGATGAACCGAAAGTTGAAGCCCCACAGCGGCTCATAATTCAACGGAATTCCCTGGTCACGACGCACGAACTCCAGCCGCCCGCCTGCCCGTGCCAGCCCTTCCACCTGGCACCCCTCTGTCTCCAGCACCCGGGGCTCGTCCGCAGCAATCGCGACCGCGGAGACCTCCGCCGGGGCTCCCAGCCCCTTGAGAATCGCAAAGCCCATCGCCCACTGCCCCAGATCGGTCAGGTGAATCCCGTCCCCCGCGTGCATCGTCTCCTTCTGCTTTTCCTCCTTTACCGACGCGTTGTGCGCCCGCACGCGCTCGTTGATCCGTCGCATTGCCCGCTGCACGTCGATCGCCTCGGCGCCCGCCGCACGCGCCAGCGCCATCCCCTCATCGCACATCTTCTGCAAGTAGCAGTCATCCGCCGTGTCACCGGCCGTCAGCGCCGCCGAGCAGATGTACACGCGCACTTTTCGCCGCTGGCAGGCCTCCACAATCCCGCGAATCGCGTCCAGGTACTGCTGCCGATGGGACTCATCCGCCCGGGCGCCCCAGCCGATGTCGTTGATCCCGTAGGCCACCGTCAGCACCGTCGCCCCCGCCGCGAAAACGTCCCGCTCCAGCCGCGCCAAGCCACCGGCCGCCGTATCACCGCCGCGCCCCGCATTGATGAATCGCACGCGACGCTCCGGATAGCGCAGCAGGGTGTAGTTCTCGATCATCTTGCCGTACGTTCGGGCGGCTGTGATGCTGTCACCCAGGAAGACCACCGTGTCGCCATCCCGCAGGGCGAAGTCCGCGGCCCCTGCCATCGAACCCGCCAGTAGACCCAACACGCTCGCGGCTGCCACACGCCAGTTCATCGTGATCCTCGCGCAACCGTTCCGGCCAACTGCACGACTCCACACCGCCCGCGACATCAGACCCATACCTGTGCCGCAGCTCGCGAAGAATGGTCAACGCGAGCCGCTTTCGCGTCCTCGTTCACCGGCCACCGGGCCGCGCCGCGGGCCCCGCCTGCCGGTCCCCCGACCGTTCATCCGCCCCACCCTGCCAGCCGCGCCATCAGCCACCACAAGGCCTGCCCCTTGCGGTAGCAGTTCAGGCACGCCGAATGCGCGCAGTCCCCGTCCCCGCAGCCCCCTGTCGGACACGCGTGCGTCAGGCACCACCACTGGCACCACTCGCAGGCGTCGCTGCCGTTGGCATAGTACGTGCCGGCCGGGTCGTAGCTTTCAATGTCCGCGAAATCGAACAGCCGCTTGCCGTTCGCTCGACAGTAGTTCCGAATCTGCTGGTTGCGCTGATACAGGTTCCCATTCGTCCCCGTGCCGTCCAGATGCCCCGTCATATACACGAACTGCACGCCGGGATAATCCCGCTCCAGCTCCGTCATCGCATTCAGATACGTCGTGATGTCCGTCGCACTGTTCTCACTCACCCCGCCGCACCACGACCACATCACCACGTTGATCGCGTTGCCCGGTTGATTGAGCCGCTCCCGCGTCACCTCCGCCCACGTCAAATCCCCGCCACTCCCCAGATCCAGACCGTCGTTCTCCTCAATCAACCCGCCGACACCACGCGCGTAAGCCAATCGCCCGTCAGTCGCCACGAGCATATCCATCCCCGTCAGCAACTGACTTCCGTGCGACGTGTGCCCGTAGTAGACCCGCAGGTTCGCCGGCACGTTCGCAATCGCCTCATCCGTCAACTGGCTGAACCCCGCCGTCGCCTGATGATCCGCGACCACGCCGCCCGTCGTTCCGCTATCGCCGCTTGTCCCTATCCCAGCCGAGTCCTCGTCACCCGGCGTCGCGCCGATCCCCCAGCAACCGAGCACCCCACACGCCGCCCACACCGCCCCTATCGCCAGCGCCGCCAGGATCCGTCCACGCAACGTCTTCGCCATGCCACGCTCCTTCAGCTCCCCCGCGACACGGGACCCCCGTCGACCACGCCCTCCGCTTCCCCGCCCCCCTTCCCACTTCCCCACGTCCCCACTTTCTCACTTTTTCGTGCCGTACTCCGCGACGACCATCGAATGCATCCCCCCACGCGGCGTCCACTCCGTCCGCACCTGCATCCACCGCGGCCGCAGCACCTCGACCAGCTCGTCCAGAATCCGGTTCGTCACCGCCTCGTAGAAGATGCCCTGCTCGCGAAACGCCTGCAGGTAGAACTTCAGGCTCTTGAGCTCCACGCACAACGCGTCCGCGATGTACTCGATCGTCACCGTCCCGAAGTCCGGCTGCCCCGTCACTGGACACCGGCTCGTGAACTCCGGTGCTACGTGGCAAATCCGGTAATCCCGCCCCGGCCGCGGATTCGCAAATGTCTCCAGCCCGTACGACGGGCCCGCACTCGCACCGCGCCCGCTCGCCGACCGTCTGCGTGTGTCTTTGCGCTTGGCCATGCTCGCCTCACTCCCCCTCCAGCGGCGCACCACTGTAAACCCGCACCACGTCGCGTGCCATGCCCAAGTTCCCGGCGCGGCCGGGCTTGGGCATGTCTTCTTGCTTCCGCTTCAATCTCAGGACGTTCGCTCTCTGCAGGCTCACCCTACGTGCTCAGTGCACGCCTCACTCTCTCACCGAGTTGGCGACGCAACACCGAACCCCGCCGGCGCCCCAATCCGGTTGACAGCCTCACCCCCTCCCGCGACGATTCGACTCGTATGCTCAACGTGGCCCAACGACGGCGTCTGCCGCAGATAGGCCTCCTCCTCCTCGGGCTGGCGCTGTGCCTCCTCACCACCTGGCAAATCGTCCGCCTCCACACCGCCCCGGCTCCGTTCGGCCAACCCTACTCGGCCGCGACGCCGTCCCAAAACGGTGCCGTGACGCGCCAACTCATCATCGCGCTCGCCGGCCTCCCCCTGTCGGCAGCGCTGCTCGCCTGGCCGCTTTCGCTCGCGCGTACCCCCCACACAACCCGCTGGTACCTCCGCATCGTGTCCGGAGCCTGCCTGCTAGCCGCCCTACACGGCGCGTATATCCGCTTCTGCCTACCCTACGGCTTCGGCAGCGCCTACGAGCACACCTCGCCCGCCCAACATCTCCACCTGACGCTCGCCTCATCCGCCGCCGCCGCCGGCCTCCTCCTCGCCGTTGCCCTGTTGGTCCTCTCGCTGCGCCCGACGCCGCCACGCCGTCGGTGATCGGTATTTCGCCGCGCGCGGGAGAATTTCATTGACACAGCCCCCCGTGATTGTGACCATTCGCCCCACATGGTTGCGGCCGGTGCCGCCGCCAAGGCCTGAACTTGCGGGGACCGCGTGCGATGAGTGACGACGAACGCTTCGTCTCAGTCGCGAGCGCCGGGCTCGCCCTCATAATCTGGGGATTCTGGTTCAAGAACGCGCTCGGCATCACCTGGCTTGGCGCCGCGCGCGGCCGGCGCACCCTCTTCGCACTCGCGCCGCTCCTCTGCTTCGCCGTATTGGCCGGCATCCTCCGCGCTTTCGCCGCCCACGACGTGCGCAACTCGCCGCAATACCTCGGACTCTACCTCGTCCTCGGCGCCGCCTGGCTCGGCCTGTGCACGCTCGTCCTGCCTGTCACCGGTTTGAGTCCTCGCGACGACGTCGTCGAGCGTCGCAACGGCGCCGTCGCCTGGACGATCTTGGGGGCCCTGCTCGGTATCACCCTCTGCTACGGCGGGGGCAATATCGGCGACGGCCCCGGCTGGGGGGTCGTCGTTTTCGCCGCCGCCCTCGCCACCGGCAGCCTGCTTTTGATCCTGCTCCTGCTCGCCGCTTGCGCCCGCCTGGCGGAGCGCATCACCGTCGAGCGGGACCTCGCCGTCGGCGTGCGCTCCGCGTGCGTCCTGACCGCCTGCGGACTCGTTCTCGGGCGGGCCGTCGCCGGAAACTGGGTCAGCGCGGAAGCCACGCTCACCGACTTCGCCCACAGCGCTTGGCCCGCCCTCGTGCCGTTGCCCGTTGAGATCGTCTGGGGCCGCTTGTCACGGCCGCCCGGCCACTCTTCCGCCAACGTGTTTGCGGCCGGAGTCGTCCCCGGTTGCGCCTATCTCCTGACCGCGGGCGCGTACGTCGCCTGGCAGGGAGCGTGGTGATGGCGGCGCTCTGGCGCGCGGCACCGCCGCTGCCCTCGGACGTGCGCGCTGCATTGTGGCGCCGCGCCATCTTTGAGTGCGGCAAGTGGGATCCGCAGGTCGGCGACCTGCCGGCGCTGGCCGACTTCCCCATCGTGCTGCCCGCCGCCCAGTGGCGCGAACTGCACACCGCAGCCACAGCCCTCTACCACGAGACGCTGGCGCTCGAGGCCGCGCTGCTGCATACCCCCCACTTGCACCGTGCGCTCGCCCTGCCCTGGTGCATCCGCCGCGTGCTGGCCGCAACGCGGCACCACCCTGCCGCCTCCGGCCTTGCCCGCGTCATGCGCTTCGACTTTCACTTCACCACCGCCGGCTGGCGCATCTCCGAGGTAAACTCCGACGTGCCAGGCGGCTTCATCGAAGCCGGCGCCATCACGGCCCTCTTCGCCGACCACTACCGGCCCCTACGCCCGACCGGCGATCCAGCCAAGACGCTCGTCGACGCGCTGGCCGCCGCCCTGGCGCCCGGCGCCGACCTCGCGCTTGTCCACGCCACCGCCTACACCGACGACCGCCAGGTCATGGCCCACTTGGCGCAACGCTGCACGCAGCGCGGCCTCCGCGCGCACCTCGCCGGCCCCGAAGATCTGCATTGGATCGACGGGCGCGCGCAGCTGTGCACGGGCGCCGCGCGCCACCTCGCCGCCATCGTCCGCTTCTTCCCTGCCGAGTGGCTGCCCAACCTGCCGCGGCGCACCGCCTGGCACCACTATTTCGTGGACAGCCGCACGCCGCAATGCAATCCCGCCATCGCTCTGCTCACCCAGAGCAAGCGTGTCCCGCTTCTGTGGGACGAACTACATCTCGACCTGCCGATCTGGCGCCGCTTGCTGCCGGAAACCCGGGTTGTCCCCGCGCGCCCCGACCGCCTCGGCAACGACTGGGTGCTCAAGCCCGCGCTCGGCCGCGTCGGCGATTCCGTCGGCATCCCCGGCGTTACGCCGCCCCAGCGCTGGCGCCGCATCGTCCGCTGGGCGCGCTGGCGCCCGCGCCACTGGATCGCCCAGCGCCGCTTCGTCGCCGTACCGCTGGTCTCAACCGCGGGCGACGTCTACCCCTGTATTGGTATCTTCGTCATCGGCGGAAAGGTGGCCGGTGCGTACGGCCGCATCTCCAGCCGCCCCCTGATCGATGACCAGGCTCAGGACGCCGCCGTGCTCCTCGCCGATGAGGATCCGGCTCTACAACAACGGAGGGCCCCCGCACATGTCGCCGCAGGAACTGTATGAAATCTGGGCTCCCGAGCGGAGCGTCTGGTCGCCCTGGGCCAAGCCCGCCTTGTTCGCCACGCTACACAGCGAACGGGTGCGCCTCGGCTTGCTCCCCAGTACCCCCGCCCCCGACGTTTCTTGGTGCCGCGGTCTCGGGGCGCCACACACGATCGTCCTGGAGCTCCCCGGCCCCGCCGCCGTCCTCACCGGCCTCGCGCTGGCCGCCCACGGCTATCGCCCCGTGCCGCTCTTCAACACCACCTGCGGCTCGCCGGCCGTGCACGACGTGCTCCCCATCGCCGAGCTGCTCGCCGCCGGCGCCGACCGCCTGTCACACTTCTCGCTACCGGACGACGCCCCACCGGCCTTCTTGCTCGACGCGGACCGCATGCGCACCGAGCGTACGCCGGCGCCCGGCCTCTACGACAACCGCTGGCTCATCTTCCCCCAGGACTTCCCGTCCGCCGCGTTCTTGCGCGAACACGGAATCGGCGGCGCGCTCCTCGTTTCCGCAACGACGCATCCCGCCGGCGACCTCACCCACGTGCTGCGCCGCTGGCAGGACGCCGCCCTGCCGCTCAGCATGATCAACCCAACGCGTCCCAGCGAACGCGTCCCTCTGACCGTCCTCAAACCGCCCTGGTATCGCTCCGTCTGGCAGCGCCTGCTGGTCCTCTCCGGCCTGCGCCGCAGCAGTGCCGGCGGGTTCGGCGGCCGCATTCCCGAACCCCGCAGCAGCGGCGGCTTCGCGTGACAGCCACGGCTGGCGCCACGCACCCGGTCACTCGCCGGGCCCCGTCCTCACCGCACCGGCTGTCCTTTTTTCTCACCTCCCGCGCGCCGGTTTTGCCGCCCACCGTCGCTGACCTCCCTGAACCGTGACGCCGGCCGCGTCGGCCGGGTCCCAGCGCAAACGCTGCTCTCTGGAGGCTAGTCATGAAAACGCTCGCAACCCTGATGACGACGATGATCCTGCTGGTGTGTGTCCCGCAGTCCCGCGCCACAACGATCCCCGATCACGGCCCGGACATCCTGGCCGCCGAGATGATGCTCACCGCCATGCTTTGGGACCTGTCCGCAGTGCAGGAGTACGGCGACCAGGACGCCGTCCTGAGCATCGACATCGCCGTGCTGGACACGGACCAGTTCAGCTATGCTCTGGCGCCCGGACAGACCTACCTCGGCCAACCGCTGACGCTGAGCAACGCCGGCCTGCATGACCCCGCCGCGGGCCTGTGGCACGGCACTACGCTCGGCAACCTCGGCGGCGCGCCCATCCAGATGAACTGGTCGTCCCGCTACATCTGGAGTGACACCGGCTTCAGCGCCGACTGGCTCAAGGGCGCCACCTGCACCTGGGAGCCCGACGAGAACTGGAACGTCGAGGTCTCTCCCGGCGGCGGGTTCGCGGTCAGCACACACAAGACGACCGGCGCCAAGGACAAGGGCATCCTGAACCCCGACACGCACAAGTACGACTGGAAGATCACCAAGCAGACCGCCCTGGCCAATTCGAGCGTCCAGTTCCTGTGCAACGAGTTCCCCCCGACCTACGGGGCCACGGGGCAGATGTGCGTAGCCGTACCCGAACCGGCCGCACTGGTCCTCCTGGGTGTTGGTGCCTTGACGCTTTCGCGCCGACGCTACCACTAGGCCCACACGACACAGGGGAGCCGGTGGCGTGCCCCACGGACCGGGTCGTCGCAACCTGCGGCGACCCGGCCTTTGTTCTCGCGCGCCGGCAGCACGGGCCGGGACCAGCCAAGCCTTAGGCACCCGCCCAACCATCCCCTCGGTCGCGCCGCCCCGCGAGGCCGCGCCTGGCTGCGCCCGAAACACAGCCTGCCCTCGCGCGCTGACCCTCTCACGACAAGCAGTCGCTACGATTCGAGTGGTCCTGTTAGGCGCGCTCCGTCCGCTCCCGCGGGCGCGGGGTCGTCGTGTAATCGAAAGATGCGGTAGACCTGGCCGTCGAAAACCCGCCCATCTTGCGAGTCAAAGGCGGGGATGGCCTTCGCCCGCGCCGCCGTCGCTACGCAAGTGAAGCCGGCCGCGGGCAACAGCGCGGGGAAAGTGGCCGACGACGAGCGGTTCTGGTCGCTGATGAACACCTGCCCCCGCGGCGCCAGGCATGTGGACAGCAACGCCAGAATGGGAGCGTGGTGCCGCTTCTCATAGAGCACATCGGACGCCACGATCGTGTCATAGTGTTCGGCCGGCGGTTGACGCCAGTCCAGACGCTGAACCGCGTGGGGCTGGATCCCGTTCAGCGCGGCGCTGGCACGCACGAAATCCAGCGCGTCGTCATCGTAATCCGTCACGACCACGCGGTAGCCGGCTTGCGCCAGTGCTAGGCCCGCCAACCCGAGCCCCGCGCCGAGTTCGAGCACCAACCCCGGCCCCGCCGTGGTGTGACGCAGCACATGCTCGGCCAGCATGACGGCGGCTGGCCAGGGCTGGGCCCACCAGGGTTTGTAGCCGTCCTCGGCGCCGCGCCGCCGGACCTCCGGGTCGTCATTGAGGGCGTGCGGATAGCGGGGACCCAGCAGCCGCAGCAAGCGGTCCGCAACGGAAATGGAGTACACTTGTGTCTCGTAACGACCGAGCGTAGCGCCGTCCGTGTTCATCAGGCAACCTGTCGACACGAGCGCCCGGGCCCCTGGCGTCCCCGTAACCCATACCGAACACCGCGGTGCTGCCCGACAGCGTGACACTCATCATAGTCAGCGCTGTTCTTGCCGAGAAGCCTCGGAGTGCCTGACATAACCCCGGTGTGAGTCGCTTCCGACAGACCAGCGCACACCTCAGACTCAGGAAGCCCTCGTGGACGTCGCCGCGCCGCGCGGCCGGGTTCAGGTCGTCTCCCCCCATCACCCGCACACTCGCGCCGTCCACCGCCAACGGCACTTCGACCGCAGTACCGGCGACGCCCGCCAGGGGCACGGGTACGATCTCGATCTGTCGACCGCTCGGCCGCGACCAGTGCCCGGACTTCAAGTTCGGCGAACTCGGCCGGCCGCGGGAACCGCGCCAGGCACTGCGGCGTCTAACCCCGAGACGGAGGCGGGGTACTGCAGGAGTGCAACGATGCGGACCGAATCGCGATGGACATGGATGCGCCTCCTGCTGCTTTCGGCCGCGGCCGGCGGACTCCTGGCGCTCCCCGGCTGCCATTCCGGCGGAGTGCCCCGGCCGCCGGGCCCGCTGCCGGCCGTGAATGCGGCGCTGCCGAACGATGTGCCGGTGTATGTCGATTGCCCCGCCAACAACGATCCGAACGCGGACACCCGCGTCGTGGCGCGCTGTCGCGGCTCCGCCAACTTCTGGAAGACGACGCGCGGCGACTGGGAGTACACGTGGGCCGTTGTGGGCTGCGACGTGCTCACCGTCGAGCGCGGCACCTGGCCGGACGCAACGCTGAGCTTCCTCGCCTGGGACTCGTGGCCAACCCTCGAATCCGGCATTCTGGTCGACAAGCAGCCGTGGCCGTACTTCAAGGACGTCGTCCTGGCCTTCGACCTGGACACGACGCCGCACCCCGCACACGTGCTTGGACAGGTTATGCGCCACAACCCCCGTAGCGACCCGGGGTACTACGAGCGCCGCATCCAGCACACCCAGCCAACCACGCCGACACCCGCCGCCCCACAGTAGAATGCGGGACATGCCACCGCCCGAGCCACACAAACGCTGCCTCACCTGCGGCTACATACTGGATGGGCTCCCGGAACCACGGTGCCCGGAGTGCGGACGGACCTTCGACCCGGACGATCCGACCACGTACGTGGTCAAGCCGCAGTGCGGCCTGCCGTGTCTCCTCGCCGCCCTGGGCGCGGTGTGCGGCCTGCTGGCCGCGGGCGGGTTGGCCGCGTTCGTATGGCGGAACCTGTTCTCATTTCGGAGCGCGGCCACGATCCGCATCAGTGTCGGGGCCGTGCTTCTGCTCCTGCTCGGCAGTGTCTTCCTTGGCTCGTGGACGGTCAGCCGCTGCCTAAAGGCGCTCGGTCGGCCGCCGGCGGGCACGTGCCATCGCTCGTGCTACAGGATGGCCTTGGCACTTGGACTGCCGTTCCGAGTACTGCTGTGCCTGCCGCCCGAGTTGACGTTGGTGCTCGTCGTTCTGCTGGGGATCGCGCTGTTCCGTCTGTTTTCGCGGTAAGCGCCGTTCGCGGCACAGGCCCTCCCCCCCCAACACGGCCCGAAAAGCGGAAAAGCCCGCACCTGCATCACCTGCAAGTCCGGGCTTCTTCATTACTTACAATTGGAGCCGATGAGATTCGAACTCACGACCTCTTGCATGCCATGCAAGCGCTCTCCCAACTGAGCTACGGCCCCGTATTCACTTGTCGACCGCCAGGCGGCTCACTCGCCCGCCGCCGGGCGGCCCAAAGTGGTCAGGGCCGGAGTTGAACCGGCGACACACGGATTTTCAGTCCGTTGCTCTACCAACTGAGCTACCTGACCGGCCATGCCGCCTCTGCGGCATCAGGCTGGCGAACCACTGAATTTACGGTCTACCCCGCAATGCGTCAAGGCCACGCCCGCACCGATTCACAACCCGCACGCCCACCAGCGCTTACACGCCACCCGCGCACGTGGCCGCTTCCGCGGCCAACCCCGGTCCCACCATCTGGCCCTCCCCTTCCCACCTCCCCACGTCCCCACCTCCTCACCCCCGCGGCCGCCCCAGCGCCGGCACCCCCAGCAGCCGCCCGTCGCCCGCGCCCGCCGCCGCCAGCGCCGCGTCCACCTGCCCCACCAGCGCCCCAGCGTCGATGATCCGCCGCACCGCCCGGATGTCCGGCTCCAACACACGGTCTGCCCACATCGGCTCCGCCACCTGCCGCACCGCCAGGTACGCCGCCGCCGTCCCGCGCCCCAACTCCGCCGCCGTCCGCGCCCGCGCCGCCGGCTGTGTCACCCGCTGGAACTCCACCCATTCCTCATCGCTGATACTCAGGCTCCCGCGCGCGAACCCCGGCTGGTCGGTGGCCGGCGTGTGCGGGTTCGGATCGCGCCGCATGCCCACGCGCCAGTCGATCGCCTGCGTCGCCACCAACAGCTCGATCGCCAACACCGCCTGCGCGTTGCCCAGCACCGTCCGCAGCTTACGCCCCGCGATCGTCGACATCGAGACGTGGTCTTCGGTGTTCGCCGACGACGGGATCGAATCCACCGACGCCGGATGCGCCAGCACCTTGTTCTCCGACACCACGCTCGCGGCCGTGTACTGCGCGATCATGTACCCGCTGTTCAGCCCCGCCCGCGCGATCAGGTTCGACGGCAGGTTGCGGTTGTGCCGCGCGTCCAGCAACATCTGTGTCCGCCGCTCCGCGATGTCCGCGAGTTCCGCCACGCCGATCGTCAGGAAGTCCGCCGCCAAAGCCAGGGGCTGCCCGTGAAAATTCCCCGCCGAATACGCGTGCAGGTCGGCGAAGCTCTCCGGGCGATTCGCGTGGAAGTTCTGCCGATCCCACGGCGCGCTCGTCCCCGGAAAGAACAGCGGATTGTCGGTGGCCGCATTGCACTCGCGCTCCACGACCATGCGGGCATACCCGATCGCATCGCGCGTCGCGCCGTGGACCTGCGGCGTGCAGCGGACCGAGTACGCGTCCTGCACGTCGTCGGCCGCGTCGATCAGCCGGCTCCCGGCGATCAGCGCCCGCACGTTGGCGGCGCTGTCGCACTGCCCGTCCATGCCGCGTGCCGTGTGGACGCGCGGGTCCAGCGCCCGCGAACGCCCGCAGATCGCCTCCAGCGTCAGCGCCGCCGCCACGTCGGCCGTGTTCGCCAGCAACTCCGCGTCGTGCACCACCAGCGCCAGCAGGGCCGCCGAGAACGTCGCCCCGTTACTCAGTGCCAGTCCTTCCTTGAAGCTCGGCTGCGGCAAGGAGGTGTATCCCAGGTCCGTCGCCAGGTGCTCGCGCGCCGAGCGCAGTTGCACGCCCGCGTACGTCTTGTACTCCAGGTCTTCGGGCCCGTGCACCACGAAGTACCGCCCCTCGCCGAGCAGCACGACGAACAGGTGCGCCAAGGGGCACAGGTCTCCGCTCGCCCCCAGCGATCCGCGCGTCGGCACCAGGGGCACGATTCCCTGGTTGATCATCCGCACGATGCACTCCACCAGTTCCGGCCGCACGCCCGAATGCCCCTTGAGGAACGCGTTGAGCCGCAGCACCAGCGCTGCCCGCACGACCTCGACGGGGAAGTAGTTGATCGGGTCGTTCGCGTCCGCGTTGTCGCCGACGCCGACCGCGTGGCTCAGGAGGATGTTCCGCTGCATCTGCTCGAAGTGATCCGGTGCGATGCGCGTATGCTTGAACTCGCCGAAACCCGTCGTGACGCCGTACACCCGCGGCAACGGCCGGTCCGCCGCCAGCGCCGCCTTGTACTCCTCGACGATCTGCCGGATCTCGTCCCAGCCGCGCTCGACCGCCTTCAGTGCGGCCGGGTCGCACGCGACGCGCACGCGCGGATCGCGCGCAATGCGGACAAGGTCCTCGATGGTCAGCGACGCGCCATTCAGTACGACCGGAGTCGGGTTCGACGTGCTCATGGCCGCATTGTAGAGCCCCCGGCGCAAGGCACAAAGCGACCTGACCGCGTGGGATGACGGGCGCTGGGCCGCCGCGCGGCCTCAGCTCCCCGCCGGCGTGCGGGCCGGCGGATAGCCGGTGCGCAGGGCCGTCAGGATGGTGCGCGTCGCCGGTGAGCGGTTCAGGGTGTAGAAGTGGATGCCGGGCGCCCCGCGGTGCAGCAACTCCAGGCACTGCGCCGTCGCGTGGGCCACGCCGAGCGACAGCACGGCGTGATGGTCGTCCTGCTGGGCCCGCAACTCGCTCAGCAAGGGCTCCGGAATCGTCGCGCCGCACGTCTGGGTGAACCGTTCTATCTGCCGCACGTTCGTGATCGGCATGATGCCCGGGATGATCGGCACGCCGATGCCCGCCGCCCGTGCCCGCGCAACAAAATCGAAATACCGCTGATTGTCGAAGAAGAGCTGCGTAATCAGGAACTCGCAACCGGCGTCGACCTTCTTCTGCAGGTTGTGCAGATCTACCTCCAGGTTCGGCGCCTCGACGTGCTTCTCCGGATAGCACGCCCCGCCGATGCAGAAGTCAAAGTACCGGCGTGCGAACGCCGCCAGCTCGCTCGCGTGCGCCAGCCCCTCCGGGTGCGGCACAAACGGCCCCGCGCCGCCCGGCGGATCCCCCCGCAGCGCTAGCACGTTCTCCACACCGGATTCGTTCAGGCATTCAAAGGTCGACAACAACTCGGCCCGCGACGCCCCCGTACACGTCACGTGCGCCATCGCCTCCAGTCCGTAGTCCGCCCGCAGGCGCGTCACCAGCTCCAACGTCCGCTGCCGCGTGCTCCCGCCCGCCCCGTACGTCACCGACACGTACGTGGGCTTCAGATCGCGCAGACTCACCAGCGCCTCGCGCAACTGGTCAAACCCCTGCTCATCCTTCGGCGGGAAGAACTCGAAGGAGAAGCTCGGTCGACCCGTCGTCAGCAATTCGCGAATGCGCATGCGTTCAACTCATTTCGCTCAGTTACTCTCGACAACCGTTGGCCCGCGCAAGTGCGGTGCATATTTACCCAGATCGGCTGATCCCTGCAACCGTACCGCGCCGCCCCCACCCCCCATAGCGCCAGGCCTCCGTGCCTGACGACCTCGTGTGGCACAGGCGTCCGTCCGGTGAGCCGGTAGCGCCGGGCACAAACCTGTCCCGAGCGAGCGTAAGGGATGACCGATACCGAACGCCCCCCCGGCCTTTACCCACCCGCCACCGCCCCGCTACCATGAGCGCTCGTGGTGAGGCCGTACTCAAGTCCCCCGAGGAGGCGCGCATGAAGATTCTCGTCGTCGTCCGCCAGGTGCCGGATTCGACCACGCCGATCAAGATCCGCCCGGATGGGCAGGATATCGAGCGCACCGGCGTGAAGATGGTGGTGAACCCGTTCGACGAGTTCGCCCTCGAACAGGCCGTGCAGTACCGCGAGAAGCGCAAGGACATCGCGAGTGTCACCGCGCTCATCGTCGGCCCCGCGACGGCCGGCGAGGCCCTGCGGACCGCCCTCGCCGTCGGCGCGGATGACGGCCTCCACCTCGACGACGAGGCCTTCGGAAAGCTCGACGAACTGCAAACTGCGGCCCTGCTCGCAACCGTCGTGCGCGACGGCGGGTACGACCTGATCCTGCTCGGCAAGCAGGAGATCGACCTCGACAGCGGCCAGCTCGGTCCGGCCCTGGCCGAACTGCTGGACATTCCGCACGTCGGTGCGACGGTGAAGCTCGATCTGGCCGACGACGGCCGGTCGCTCGTCGCCCGCCGCCGCATCGAAGGCGCCGAGGAGGTCGTCAAAGTCACCCTGCCGGCCCTCATCACGGCCGACAAGGGCCTGTGCGAAATGCGCTACCCGTCCCTGCCCAACCTGATGAAGGCGAAGAAGAAGCCCGTGAAGGTCATCAAGGTCGCCGACGTGCCCGGCTTCGCAGCCGCCACGGCCGCGCTGGGCGGCACACGCATGCACGCCTTCCAGCCGCCGCCGGAACGCCCCCCGGGCAAGCTCATCCCCGGCGAACCCGAACAGGCCGCCAAGGAACTGGTGCGGCTGCTGCGGGAAGAGGCCAAAGTTCTCTAGCACTGGGCAGACAAACCCCTCGGCCGCCGGCCGAGCATCTAGGAGCGAGGACTCCATATGACCAATGACATTCTCATCTTCGCCGAACAGCGCAACGATCGACTACATCCGGCCGCCCTGCAGATTGTCACGCCCGCGCGCGAGCTCGCCCGCCAGACCGGCGGTCAGGTTGTCGCCTGCGTGATCGGCGCCGCCATCGACAACGCCACCGCCGCCATCGATCAGGCCGGCGTCGACCGCATCGTCACGATCGGCGCCCCCGCGCTCGCCAATTACGCCGCACTGGGCTACCGCACGACCCTTGCAGCCGCCATCGCGCAGGTCCAGCCGCGCGTCGTTTTCCTGCCGGCCACGTTCATGGGCCGCGACCTCGCGCCGCGCGTCGCCGCGCGCGTGCAGGGAGGCTGCGCGACTGACGTGGTCGAGTTGCAGCTCGCCGACGGGGCGCTCGACGTCCGCCGTCCCGTCTACAACGGCAAGGCCTTCGCCCACGTGAGCTTCCCCAAGGACCGCGTGGCGATCGTCACCGTCCGCCCGAACGCCTTTGCAGCCCCCGCGGCCGGCTCCGGCGGCGCCCCGCGGACCGCCCTGCCGTACACGCCGGCCCCCGGCGACGACCGTCTGACGGTGCAGGAGGTCGCCCGCACCGGCGGCGCCGTGAAGGATGTCACGGAGGCGGACATCATCGTGTCCGGCGGCCGGGCGCTGAAGAACGAGGACAATTTCCGCCTGCTGTACGAGCTGGCCAAAGAGGTGGATGGCGCGGTCGGGGCGTCGCGGGCGGCCTGCGACGCGGGCTACCAGCCGCACAGCCGCCAGGTCGGCCTGACCGGCAAGACCGTGACGCCGCGCCTGTACATCGCCTGTGGCATCAGTGGGGCGATTCAACACCTCGCCGGCATGCGCGGCAGCAAGGTCATCGTCGCGATCAACACGGACAAGGAAGCGCCCATCTTCAAGATCGCCGACTACGGCATCATCGGCGACCTCTTCAAGGTCGTGCCGGCCATGGCCGCCGAAGTGCAGCGGCTGAAGGGCTAGCCCGGCGCGGGCGCGCGGCGTTTGTGCCGTTGCACGCCGCGCGCCAGTGCGGTACCAATGCACACCATGGCGAACCCGACTCCACCACGCCCCACGGACGGCACCGGCCTGCTTGCCCTTGACCCCTGGCTCGCGCCGCACGCCGCCGACCTGCGCCGCCGCTACGCCAACCTCCAACGGCTCCGCGACCGCATCGTCGCCGCGGCCGGCAGCGTCGCCGACTTCGCCCGCGCCTACACGTACCTCGGCTTCAATCGCGGGGAACACCGCGGCCAACCCGGCGTGTGGTATCGCGAGTGGGCCCCCAAGGCCATCGCGCTCTCCCTCATCGGCGACTTCAACGACTGGGACCGCTTCACCGAGCCCCTCTTCCCCGATCGCCACGGCGTGTGGAGCATCTTCCTGCCCGACGCCCAGTACACCAACCGCTTCGTGCACGGCAGCCGTGTCAAGGTCCACGTCCACAGCGCCCTGGGCCCCCACGACCGCATCCCCGCTTACATCCGCCGAGCCGTCCAGGACGCCCAAACCCAGAGCTTCTGCGGGCAGTACTGGCACCCGCCGCAGCCGTACGCGTGGAAGCACCCCGTGCCCCTCGCCCCACCACCCGGCACAGCCCCCGAGAGCGGGCTGCGCATCTACGAAGCCCACGTCGGCATGGCCACCGAAGAGCAGCGCGTCGGTACGTATCGCGAGTTCACGACCGACGTGCTGCCGCGCATCGCGAAGGCCGGCTACAACGCCGTCCAGCTCATGGCCATTCAGGAGCATCCGTACTACGGCTCCTTCGGCTACCAGGTCAGCAGCTTCTACGCCGCGTCGTCGCGCTTCGGCACGCCCGAAGAGCTCAAGGAGCTGATCGACACCGCCCACGGCCTGGGCCTGCGCGTCTTGCTCGACCTCGTCCACAGCCACGCCGTCAAGAACATCCACGAGGGCCTCAACCACTTCGACGGCACCGAGTACCAGTACTTTCACGCCGGTGGCCGCGGCCAGCACCCCGCCTGGGATTCGCTCCTGTTCGACTACGCGAAGTGGGAAGTCCTCCAGTTTCTGCTGAGCAACGTGCGCTTCTGGCTCGAGGAGTACCGCTTCGACGGCTTCCGTTTCGACGGCGTGACGAGCATGGCCTACCTCGATCACGGCCTGGGGAGCGACTTCGGGTCCTACGCCCAGTACTTTCCGCCGCGCACCGACGAGGATGCCCTGCACTACCTGCAGCTCGCCAACGAGGTCGCGCACACCGTCCGCCCCGACGCGGTCACCATCGCCGAGGACGTCTCCGGGCTCGCCGGCATGGCCCGGCCGGTCGCGGAGGGCGGCATCGGCTTCGACTACCGGCTGGCGATGGGCATCCCCGACTACTGGATCAAGATCATCAAGGAGAAACGCGACGAGCAGTGGTCGCTCGGCGAACTCTTCCACATGCTCAACAACCGCCGTGCCCACGAGAAACACGTGGCTTACGCCGAAAGCCACGACCAGGCCCTGGTCGGCGACAAGACGATTGCGTTTCGTCTCATGGACGCCGATATGTACTGGCACATGGACCACACCAGCCGCAACGTCGTCATCGACCGCGGCGTCGCCCTGCACAAGCTGATCCGGCTGGTCACCTTTGCCCTCGGCGGCGAAGGCTACCTCAACTTCATGGGCAACGAGTTCGGCCACCCCGAGTGGATCGACTTCCCCCGCGAAGGCAACGGCTTCTCCTACCAGCATGCCCGCCGCCAATGGTCCCTCGTCGACAACCCGCTCCTGCGCTATCTGCCCCTGGCCGAGTTCGACCGCGCGATGCAGGCACTCGACACCACCTACGGCGTGCTCGAACGTCCCCCCGCCCAGGCGCTACACGTTCATGAGACCGAAAAGGTCCTCGTCGCGCGGCGCGGGCCGCTGCTGTTCGTGTTCAACTTCCACCCCGCCGAGTCATACGCCCACTACCGCCTCGGCGTGCCCACTGCCCGCGACCACCAGCTCGTGCTCGACAGCGACCAGGCGCAATTCGGCGGCTTCACCCGGATCGCCCCGCACCAGACCTACATCTGGCAGACGGTGCCCTGGCAGGGCCAGCCCCAGAGCATTCTGCTCTATCTCCCCGCGCGCACCGCGCTCGTCCTGAAGCCGGTTACGGAGCCCGCAGCGGTCGCTACGGACACGTCGTGTTCATCAGCGCGATGAAGGGATCAATGTCCCGCCAGTTCACGGCGCCATCGCCGCTGGTGTCGAGGTTCGCAAACGGGCAGCCCGGCGTCCCCGGCGCAAACAGCGCCACCCACGCGCTGCGATTGTCGTTCATGCCCGCCACCAGGTAGTCAATATCCCGCCAGTTCACGAGGCCGTCGCAGTCCGTGTCGCCCGGGCACAGCGGCAGCGCCAGGTACGCGTGCGGCTGACCGTTCAGCACGCCGGCGCCGACAATCGCCCGCCCGGCGTTGATCGCCCACGCCGTGTCCAGCCGCCAACCGGCCGGCAGCCGCGGCGCCAGCGTGGCCAGGTCGTACATCTGTCCGTTGCGGTAGAGGAACGCGCGCCCGTCCGACGCACCAACCACCTGGTGCAGGCTGTTCACACCGTAGGCATAGCTGTACCCCCCGCCCAGCTCGCCCAGGTCGGTCCGCGCCAGTACGGTGCCGGCACTGTCCACCTGATACAAGAACCCGTGCGGCGTGCCGGCGGCCGTCTCCGCCCAGCCGACGACGTCGCCCTGGTCGTTAATGCCGTACGCCTGACTCGCCGCACCGCCCAACGTGCCCAGGTCGCGTGCGGGCAAGCCGGCCGGCCAGATCGCTGCGCGCAGGGTCGTTTCGTCCGCAAGCAGCGACCAACCCACGATCGTCCGCGCCGGCCAGTTGTTGATCGCCGCCGCATAGCTCGTGTGCCCGCCCAGCGTCCCCAGGTCGAACGTCGTTCCGTTCTGCACGACGCCCGCATGCTCGATCCACCCCAGCGATGTGTCCTGCAGCGTGACGTAGCCGACCGCCACGCCCGCGTCATTCAGCCCGCGCGGCGCCAAGTGATCCAGCGGCGTCACCGCGCCGCCGTTGTACAGCAGCCCATGCGCCCCCAGTTCGCCCAGCTTGTACGACATCACCGCCACCGTGTCGCCCGCGTTGAGCGCCATCGCGTGCGTCTGCGTATCGCCCGCCAGCGGCGGAATCTCGTAGAACACGTTGCTCGCCTCGAAGAACCCGCGCAGGTTGCTCGCCGGCGTCCCCGACACACCGGCCGTGTGTCCCAGGTCGTTCAGCCCGAATGCCCCGCTGACAAACCCGTTGGGCAGCGTGCCCAGATCCGCAATGTCGTAGCTCTGTCCCGCCAGCGGCGCACTGCCGGCCAGCGCCAACAGCACCGCCACCCACACCCAGTTGCGCCCGCTTTCAAAATGCATCTTGGCGATCATGACGTCGATTCCTCCCCGGGCAGCCGGCCGCCCGCGCGCCGGCCCCCGGCTGACGCGTGCCTACTTGTCGTCCACCGAGTGGAAGAACGCATCCGACGGTGTCGTGATGTGACACACCGTGCACGTGTTGATCACGCCCGCATGTCCCTGGATCGCAATCGCCTGCGCGTTGTCCACCGCGCTGACCGTCGGTGTGATCGCGTGCGGCGTGTTGTGGCACGAAGTGCAGTGCACCCCGCCGTGCCCGACCGAGTTGCGAAACAGCGTCCCGGGCTGCTCGAAGTCAAAGCCCGGTCGCGTGTGACACGTGCCGCAACGCGGCTCGTCCAACCACGGCCGCCGCGCCGGATTCGCCACCGCCGTCATGTTGCCGTGGCACGTCGTGCACGTCATGCCGTTGGCGAAGTGCACGTCGCGCTGGCACTGCGTCCGCACGCCCGGGTGGCACGCGTAGCACACCTCGACCAGCCCGCCCGCCGGCCCCATCCGCGGCGCGTGGGCCCCGTGCATCGCCCGCGACAGACTCGGCAGGTTCGGATCGCCCGCCAACCCCAACGCATTGGAGGAGTGACATTGGGCACACAGTACCGGCCGCTGCTGCATCAGCGTCGTCCCGTGCAGCCGGTCGTGCGTCGTCAGAATGTCCGTCGCCACCGACACGCCCGGCGTCTTGTGGCACATGTTGCAGGTCATCTCCGTCGATACCGGCACCACCGCCTGCGTCCGCGCCTGCAGCGTCCCGTTCTGCGTCACCGTGATCGTCGCCAGGGGATACGGGTTCTCCCGCCCATTGTCGTCGATCGGCACGATCGGAATGCCCGTTACGTCCCAGTCACCGCCCGTCGTTGGCGCCATCGTGCCCGCCAGCCGGCTGCCCGTGATGCCCACGTTCGGCAGCGGCGCTGGTCCCAGCAGCGGCTGCGGGTACTTCCAGAAATTCGTCTTGTCCGCCGAGTGCGTGTTGCTCGGAATCGTGTACCGCACCGTCACGCCGCTGGTCACGATGTGGGGTTCAGCCCCGCGCCGAATCACCTGGGCATGCAGCGAGTTGAACGGGGGCAAGACCATGATCTCGGAGAAGTCCGAGTTCATACAGTGCATGCCCAGCTCGTTGTATCCGAACACGACCATCGGCGTGTTGACCCCCTTGTCCCCGGCCGGCGCCGCCCCGCCCAGCAGCCCCAGCCCCACACCCGCCGCCACGAGCCCCAACCAGCGCCCCAGCCGCGGACCGCGCAGGCAATGTCCACACCCAAACTCTTTCATGGCGCTTCTCCCATCTGCATTCCGCGCTGCGCGCCCCACGGCGCAACGCCACCCGCACACGCACAACCCGACGAAATGACCTCGTGCCCGGCACCCTACGGCCCGAGCCTGAGATAACACTAGTCAGCCAGTTGGGTACTCGCAGGAAAAATGTGACAAAATCACAACGTTTTGTCCCGACCGCCGCCGCTCACGCCGTGGCCGCAGATCGCGCGGTCACTCCGCCACGCTTCTCTCCGCCGCCGGCAGCGGGTACCCTGGCGCGCCCAGGTTCACGGAGATCAACGATGACGTTCATCGGCCGCATGGCACTGCTCCTTACCGCCTTGCTCCCCGCCGCCGCGGCCCAGTCGCTGCTCACCTCGCGGCCCGCCTCGCGGCCGACCGATCCGAACGCCGCCCCCAGCGCGCCGGACATGGTCCTGCTCTACTATTGCCACGACGCCAACGGCCCGCGCGACTGGACGCCCGAACAGCTCAGGTACTACCTTGGCTACTACCGCCAGCGCGGCACGGACGATGAACAGCTCGTCGCCCCGTTCTTCGATACGGTCCTCTGGATGTACCGCATCAGCAGCCGCAAACACCTTTTCGAGACTTCCGCCCAGGCCGAGCCGACCACCAAGCCCGACTGGGACGAGTGCCTCGACCGCCTCTTCGAGTCCGGTAAGCAGCTCCACGCCCTCGAAGCGGCCGCCGCGAACCTGGAGCACCGGCTCGGCCGCCCCGCGTCCGTGCGCGTCGTGCTGACGCTGCCGTATCCCGACGTGCGTATCGCCCAGTGGGACCCCGCGTCCAGCGACCCCAACAATGACTTCCGCACAAACGACGCGGCGCGCCTCGCCGCCGTACAGGGCTACATCCAGCGGGCGCTACAGCGCTTCAGCGCCGCGCACTTCGCCCATCTGCAGCTCCTCGGCTTCTACTGGTTCAACGAGGGACACACCAACCTGCGCGACCACGCCCAGGCCCCGCCCGACGCCCCGCGCAGCGACCTCGCCCTCATCCGCCAGGTCGCCCGCTACATCCACACGCAGCAGGTCGACGGACGTCCCCTCACCCTGACGTGGATTCCGTACAGCCCCTATGGCCTCGAACGCCTGAACGTCGTCACCGCGCTGCTGCAGGCCCCGCCCGCGGAACGCATCGACTTCCTGATGGTGCAGCCGAACTACTTCTTCGCCCGGCACAAGAAGGAACGCGCCGACCTCGTGCGGCTCGTGCGCAACACCGCGACCGTGCCCTGCGGCGTCGAGGTCGAGTTCGACGAAAGCGTCACCCGCGACGAGACCGCCCGCCAGCGCCTGCGCGACTATCTCGAAGTGATCAATGCGGAGCACCCCCGCTGGCCCGCCATGCCCGCCGGCTACTACCAGGGCGTCCGCGGCGTGTACCAGCTCGCCACCCGCCCCGAGCTCGCCCCCCTGTACGATGCCCTCTACGACTTCGTCCGCCGCCACCGCGCCGCCCTGTAACGTCAGACCTCCGTGCTCGTAGCACCAGGCCTCCGTGCCTGACGTCGGGTCCGCTGCGCGGACCAGCGCGGTACGTCACGCCTCCGCCCCTACGGCTGCGCCGGCTCCGCCTGCGTCTTCAGCCCATCCAGCGGCTCTCCGTTCGGGTCCCGCACCGCCACCGAAAACGCCCAGTCCCCCGAGCCCTGCGTCACCTTCAGCATCAGCGTGCTCCAACCCGCCGGCAGCTCCACCGGCACCTTGTCCTGGAACGGCGTGTGCCCGCGCACCTCCTTGAACTCGTGTACCACCTTGCCGTTTAGCCACACCTTCACCCCGTCGTCGCTGCCCACCTCCAGCCGCGCCGGCCGGGCCTGCTCCGTCCACACCACGCACCGCACGTACGCACAGCAGTCCGACTTGCTGTCCAGCCCCGTCAGGTCAAACGCCCACGGCTTCTCCTTGTTCGTCGGCGCCAGCTTCCGCCACTCCGCCTGCCCGTTCGGCAATTCCGGCGCAAACGCCTTCTCATGCAGCGCCGCCTCGCGCAGGTTCAGCTCCCGGTACGGCCCCGCAACCTGCCACGTGACGATCCCGCCGGCCGCCTCACGCAGCTTGTCCAGCGCCTTGTTCGCCGCCTTGCGGTTCTCCTCGCTCTTCGTGCTCGCGATCACGCGCTGCACCGCTGCCTTCGCCGCCGCCCCGTTCTCACTCGCCACCAGCGGCACGACCGCCACCAACGCGGCTTCCGCCTCTGTCCGCAGAGCCTCGTCCCCCAGTTGCTGCTCGATGAGCTGCAGCGCCGCAATATCGTTCACCTTCCCCAGCCCGCCCAGCACCGCCTTGCGCTCCTCCGGCCGCTCGGCCAGCTCCAGCGCGCTCTGGTACGCGCGCACCGTCTCCGCCGCCGGGCGCTCCTTCGACAGCCCCACCAGCCGGAGGTACCCCTGCAGCGCCAGCACGCGGTGCGCCTTGCCCTTCGCTGTCCTGGCCAGCTCAAGCAGGTCGTCACACACCTCCGCCGTCGGCCATTGCGCCAGCGCCCGAATGCCCGCGTCCGCAACTTCCTCGTTCGCACTGCGCCGCGCCAGCCGCACCTTCTCCAGCGCCGCGGCACCACCCACGCGCCCCAGCACGCGCACGACCGACACGCGCGCGCGTTCATCAACCTGGTCCCACACCGCCAGCACCGGCGTCGCCCGCTGCGCCGCATCCTCGTTCCGCCCGCAGACCGCCACCAGCGCGTTCTCGCCCGCCTCGCGCACCGCGTCCGGCTCCGCCTTCAGCACCAGCGGCACCAGCGCGCCCGCGTCTCCCGCGCCGGCCAGCGCCCCCAGCGCCTCGAATGCCGCCACCCGTCCGCTCTCGTCCGCGCTGCCTGCCAGCGATAGCAGCACCGGCACCGCCTGTTGATACCGTCGCGCCGCCAGCGCCCGGATCAGCTCCACCCGCACGGCGCCCGACGCGCCCGGCAACGCCTGTGTCAGCGCCACGTCCACGTCGTCGCCGGCCATCCGTGCCAGCGACTTCCGCGCCGTCTCCTGCAACGGACCCGTCGCTTCCGCTGCCACGGGCGCCAGCGCGAGCGCCGCCTCCCGGTCCCCCAACCCTTGCAACGCCGCCGCAGCCGCCAGCCGCACGTCGGCATCCGCGCTTTGCAGCGCCGCACTCACCGTCGGCCGCGCCGCCGCGTCACCGCGCCGCGCAAAGACCCCGATCAGCAGCGCCTGCGCGCCTGGCGACGCGTTCGCATAGCGCTGCACCAGCTCGGCCGTCACGCGCGCACCGGGCAGGCCCGCGAGGAGTTCAGCCGCCAACGCCCGATACGTGTAGTCCGCCTGCTCATCCTGCACAATCGCCACGAGCTCCGGCAGATACGCCGCCCCGCGCGCCGTCGCCAGGCCGCGCAGCGCCGCGCGCCGCAACGGCAGCTCCGGCGCCGCCCCCAGCACCTCGTCGCAGAGCGCCACCGCCACCGCCGGCTCGTTCCGCTGCACAAGCCGCTCCGCCAGCCGCACCAGCGCCGTGCCGGCCGCCTCCCGCGCCGCCGGCGTGCCCGTTCGCCACAGGTGCAGCAGTTCCAGCCGCGCCGCCGGCACGCCGATCTCGCCGAGCGCGCAAATGCCCGCCGCGCTCACCGCCGCGTCGTCCGCGTGCGCGTACCGCGCTACCACCGGTACAATGCTCGCGTCACCCCGCAGCGCCACCGCGTTCAGCAACGCAATCTGCCACGCCGTCTCGCGCGCATGCGGCAGCGCCGCCTGCAGGGCCGCGGCCGCACTCGGCGCCGGGTCGTTCTGCAGCGCCCGCCGTGCCAGGTCGCGAATCTCTCCGTCTTCCTCGTTGAGCAGCGCCGCAAGCGCCGGTACACATTCCGCCTGCCCGATCCGCTCAAGCTGCCGCAGCATCCACACCCGCGCCGGCTTCGGTGTCGTGGGCCCCAGCCGCATCGCCATCGCCATGCCGGCCGCACGCCGTTGCGTCTCCTGCCCCGGCTGACCGGCCTGGAAGCACAGCTCCTCCAGCCGCAGCTGGTCCGCCGCCCGATCGGCAATCTGCTCGGCCCCCATGCCGGGGATCAACTCGTCGAGGAGCTGAACCCACATCTGCGTCGCCTTGTCGGGCGGAGTCGCGCCGGACGACGCCCCCCGCGGCTGCATGGCCGTACAGGCCAGAATGGTGATCAAAGGGAAGAGCACGATCGTCAGGAGTGCAATGCGCTTCATGTCGATCCACCTGCGGAAAACGGGCGGCACCGGCGGCCACTTGGCCGGTCGGCGTGTGCCGCCATTATTCCCGATTCCGCGCGCGAGGCCAAGGACCCGGCGGCACGCCAACCTTTTATTGGTCCTGCCGCCGCAACTTCAGCCCCCCCGGTCTTCAACCGATGCTCCCACCAGCAACGCCGCGTGGAGTTATGCGCTCATGACGTTGGATCTGGATGAATTGACGCAAGGTTGGGACTGCCCGTCCGGCGAGCTGCGCGCTCGCGTGGTCGTCGGACGGGACGGGGAGGAGTTGCTCCAAATCCGCCTGGACCTGGGGCTCATGCAGATGTTCATGGCCGGTCGCCCCGATGGCGGCCGCTGCCACGGCTTCGACTCGACGCGCGAGTACATCGAACACGAGCTGCGCGTCGGCGGCACGCAGCTCACACGCGAGGACTGGCAGGAGCTCCAGCGTGAGCTCCAGCAGATCAACTACCGCCGCCTCGCGTACGCCGCCCTCGTCGAGGACCGCCTCGAGGCCAGCGACCACACCAAGGCGCGCCAGTTCATCACCGGCGCGCTGGGCGACATCACGACCTGCCTCACCTGCATGAACCTGCTCGACGATCAGGGTCTCGACCTCGGCAGCGTTGCGTCGCTCCAGCCCACCCTCGTCTTCGACCGCGCCCGCCTCCTCTCGCAGCTCCGCGTCGTCGAGGGCCGCTTTGAGGAAGCCATCGAGAGCGCTGAAGCCGGTGCCGCCAAGCTCGAAGAGCTCCTCTGCGAGCTCGGCTACGACGAAGAACTCCGCGACGAAGACCCCGGCGTCCGCTACCTCCGCGAGACCGGCCGGCAACTCCGCCTCGAATACGGCGTGACCCAGACGCTCCGCGAGCGTCTCGAAGAAGCCCTCGAGCACGAGGACTTCGAAAGTGCCGCCGAAATCCGCGACGAACTCCGCCGCCGCGAGAACGTGACCCCCTCACGCGACCACCGCGCCGACTGAGTCGCTACACCGTCAACCCCGCCGCCTTCAGCACCGTCAGCAGCCCGGTGACGTCGGCCCCACTGAAGCTGCCCACCGCATAACTGTCCAAGTCCAGCACGCCCCAGCAGGCCCCCTCCTCCGTCTGCAGCGGAATCACAATCTCCGACTGGTCGCGCGGATCGCACGCAATGTAATTCGGCCCCAGCTCCCGCACATCCCGCACCACGAGCGGCCGCCGGTTCTTGAACGCCTGCCCGCAAGCCCCGTGCAGTCCGATCGGCGAGCAGGCCGGCTTCGGCTGCCGCGGCCCGAGCACCAGCTCTTCGCCGCTGATGTGCACGTAGAACCCGACCCACGAAACCCCCGTCGCCTGCAGCCCCGCCCACAGCACATCCACCACCGCTTGCATGCGCTGCTGCCGAGTGCCCTGCTTGCTCAACGCACGGGCCATATCCAGATACGCGCGTACCGTAGCCATGGCCCCAATCATCCCGCCACCGCCCTTTTCACGCAACCGCTCCCACGCCCCCACCCCATCGCCATTCCTACATCTTCACCTTGCCGTCATTCCGCTCCCCCACCATCATTCCGAAGGAGCGCCGCGACTGAAGAATCTGCCCCGACACCCACGCGCTTCCCGCGAAACGCACGGACGCTCACCCGACCGCACCTCTTCCTTCGACTGACAACTGAAGGCTTTATCCCCCCAACTCGCCACGCTGAACTCCGCACCTCGAACTCAGCACCACCTGCCCTGTCCCTTCCCCTGTCGCTGTACAATCCCCATATGCCCCGGCACGCTTCCAGCCACGTTCGCCCCGCGGGGCGCCGCGTCCTGTCCGCCGCGCTGACCTTCCTCGCCCTGTGCGCCGTGGTGTTCGTGCTCAGCCGTTGCACGCAGTCTGCGGCGCCGCGCTTCGGCACCGCGCCGGATGCGAACGCACCGACCGTTCCTTCCTCCTCCGCCGGCCTGACCCTCACCCTGGCCACCTGGAACGTCCGCGGCCACCCCGAGAAGGCCGCCGCCGACAACACCTGGTTCCACGAAACCCTGGCGCGCCTCGGGGTCGACGTGCTCTGCGTGCAGGAAATCGCCGGCACAGAGCGTGCTCGCGAGCTGTGTGCAGCCGACGCCCGCTTGACGCACTGGGTCTGCACCGACTCACCCGACGCGATGGACAACGCCATCGTGGCCGTGGCGCGCGTCGCGCTCGTCGACCTCCCCGATCCCGGAGGCTTCCAGCACCCCGCGCAGGCGGCCTACGTCACGTGCGGCGGCTTCGACGCCGTCGTCGTCACGGTCCACCTCTCCTGGAAGGACGAAGCCCGCCGCGCCCAGGAGGCGGACTCGCTGGCGGCCATTGTCCGCGACGCGCAGCAGCGCGACCCTGACGTGCTGCTGGCGGGCGACTTCAACATGCTGGAGCCGGAGCTCCACACCCTCGCCGACCGCCTCGGCCTGACCGTCCTCGACCCCGCCGGCCAGGAAGGCGTGGGCACGACGCACAAGGGAAATCGTTACGACTACTTCCTCGCGACGCCCGACCTGGCGAGCGAGGAGACGCTCCAGGTCCACATCGTGACTTTCTTCGGCCCCGATCTGCCCATCGCCCAGCGCGTCTCCGACCACCTCCCCGTCATGGCCACGTTCCGCACAGACGAGGCGTTCCGCGACCGCCCACAGCCGTAGCATCACGCCGCCCGGCCCGAAGCATCACAGCCCGCTGTCTTGCGGCGCTCCCCGCCCGCTCCGCGCCTCACCCCCCAAATCCCCGTTCCCTGCGACCGGCGGCGATCACCTGCGGTCGGCGCAGCGGCGGCCGCACGCGCTCCGAAATTCGAACGTCTCCACCCTCACCCATCCTCTCCCTACGAGGGAGAGGGGTTTGCGGGCGCTCCGCCAGCCACCGCGCCAGAGGCAGCGGCCGCCGGGCCAGTGGCCGTGCGGATGCTCAGCACCGGGATGTCCGTCAGGTGGCGCAGGGCGGTCACCGTCGAGCCGTGGAAGAGGTCGCCGAGGAAGCGGTGGCCGTGGCTGCCGGTGATGATGATGTCCGCGTGCTCTTCCTCGGCAATGCGGGCGATTCCCTCCGCGGAGCTGCCGGTGCCGAGGCGCGGTGTGGACTGCACGCCCAGCGTCTGCAGGCTGTCCGCGATGCGCTGCAGGTAATCGCGGTCGTGCTGCACTTCCTCGTCGTCGGCCTGCTCGCCGATAAAGCGCGCGACGGCGCTTTCGGCCACGTGGATCAACACCAGCTCCGCCCCCGTCGCGCGCACGAGCGGCAAGGCGGCCTGCAGCACCTCGCTGTCCAGCGGCGAGGCCTCCAGGGCGACCGCGACGCGGCGGTACTGCTGGTCGAGCGAGGCCGCCAGCGGCGGGAGCTGCGGCGTGGGCATGCCGGGCTTCAGGAGCCGATCGCCCCATTCGCGGAAGAGGGCTTCGTAGATGATCCACGCGAGCAGCGGCACAAGCAGCAGCGCGATCGGCAACAGAATGAAGCGCACGGCGAAGCTGCCCGCCGCCAGCCCGGCGACGATCGTCTCGACGACGAGCTTGATGTTCAGCGAAATGATGACGAGCGCCGCCGCCCAGGCGAGGACCTGCCCCCACCACGGCGTGGCGAACGAACCCATCTTCCGCGGGTCGCTGGTGAAGTGGATGAGCGGGACGACCGCGAACGAGAGCTGCAACGAGAGCACGACCTGCGAGAAGATCAGCAGATCGTTGCTGCCCTGCTCGCCGCGCCAGAGGATCACCAGCACGGCCGGGATGATGGCGAGCGAGCGCGTGATCAGGCGACGCAGCCACGGCCGCAGCCGCAGCGCGACGAAACCCTCCATGACGACCTGTCCGGCCATCGTGCCGGTGATCGTGGAGGATTGCCCGGCCGCGAGCAGCGCCAGGGCGAACGCGACGGGGGCGATGGTCGAGCCGAGCAGGGGTTCGAGCAGCGCGTGGGCTTCTTCAAGGGAGGCGACGTGGTGGTGGCCGGTCTGGTGGAAGGCGGTGGCCGCGAGGATGAGGATGGCGGCGTTGACGAAGAAGGCGGCGTTGAGGGCGACGACGGAGTCGACGAGGTTGAAGCGGGCGCCTTCCCGCAGGCCCGCCTTGGAGCGTTCGACGGCGCGGGACTGCACGAGGGCGGAGTGCAGGTAGAGGTTGTGGGGCATGACGGTGGCGCCGAGGATGCCGATAGCGAGGTAGAGCTCGCTCCCGGACAGGTAGCGCGGGACGAAACCGGTGGCGACGGCGCCGAGGTCGGGCTTGGAGAGGAACAGCTCGACGCCGAAGCAGACGCCGATAGTGCCAACGAGGGTGAGGATGACGGCTTCGAGCTTGCGCATGCCGTAGGACTGGAGCAGCAGTACGATGAAGACGTCGAAAGCGGTGATGATGACACCCCACAAGAGCGGGATGCCGAAGAGGAGCTTCAACCCGATGGCCGAGCCGAGCACTTCGGCCAGATCGCAGGCGGCGATGGCGACTTCGCAGAGAACCCACAGCATGCCGACGACGGCGGGCGGGTAGTGGTCGCGGCAGGCCTGGGCGAGGTCGCGACGCGTCACCAGGCCGAGGCGCGCGGAGAGGGTCTGCAACAGGATGGCGATCAGGTTCGACGCAAGAATGACCCAGATCAGGCGGTAGCCGAACTGCGCACCACCGGCGAGGTCGGTGGCCCAATTGCCGGGATCCATGTAGCCGACGGAGACGAGGAACGCGGGCCCGGTGAACGTCAGCAGGCGCCGCCACAGGCTGGAGGAGCGTTGAATCGCAACGCTGCCGTGGACTTCGGGCAGGGACGGTAGGGATCGTTGCCGCGCCATATGGCGGAGTGTAGCGCCGGGCGCGGCGACGTCAATTCCGCAAAGCCGTCAGCCGGGGGAGTGAAGCGGCGCCGCGCCGCCGGGGAAGGACGGCGCGGCGGAGTTCATCGCTCCCGAAGGCGAATCGGTGGCGCCGCATACGTCAGGCACCCCGCACATGCGTTCGGGGCAGGGGGACGCCTGACGCTACGGACGCTAGGCGATGGCGGCACCGGAGCGGCTGAAGGTCGGGCGGCCGGCGAGGGCGTCGAGGCCGGTGACCAGATCGTCGACGAGGTCAACCGCGTTCTCGCAGCCGGGGCTGAGGCGGACGAGCTGGTCGGACAGGCCAAGTTCGGCGCGGACGTCCGCCGGGATCGACGCATGGGTCATGGTGGCCGGGTGGCACAGAAGCGACTTCACGCCGCCGAGGCTTTCGGCGAGGGCGAAGTACTTCCGCTCGGAGACGAAGCGGACGATCTCGGCGTGCGCGCCGCGGATCTCCAGCGCGACCATGCCGCCGAAGCCGGTCATCTGGCGCTTCGCCAGCTCGTGGCCAGGGTGGGACGGCAGCCCGGGGTAATAGACGCGCTCGACGGCCGGATGTCCGACGAGGGCCGTCGCGATGGCCGCGGCATTCTCGGCGTGGCGCTGGACGCGCAGCTCGAGCGTCTTGATACCGCGCAGGGTGAGCCAGCAGTCGAAGGGCGAGGGCGTGCTGCCGGCGGCGTTCTGCACGTAGCGGATGCGCTCGAAGACGACCGGATCGCGGGCGAGCACGGCACCCTGGATGACGTCGGAGTGGCCGGAGAGATACTTCGTGACGCTGTGGACGACAAGGTCGGCACCGAGCGCGAAGGGCTGCTGGAAGAGCGGCGTCGCGAAGGTGTTATCGACAACGACGAGGGCGCCGGCGGCGTGGGCCTCAGCGGCGATGGCGGCAATGTCGAAGACATACAGACGCGGGTTGGTCGGCGACTCAACCCAGACGAACTTAGTGCGCGGGGTGAGCGCGGCCTGCAGCGCGCCGGGCTGGCTGTAGTCGACGACGTGGGTGGTGATGCGTTGGGCACCGAAGACCTGGTGCAGGAGACGATGCGTACCGCCGTAAACATCCGGCGGCACGATCACCTCATCGCCGGGGCGCAGGTGGGCCTGAAAGAGGGCGTTTTCGGCCCCGAGGCCGGAGGCGAAGACCGCACAGTGCTCCACGCCTTCGAGCGCGGCGAGCACATGCTCCAGGCGGGCGCGGGTGGGGTTGTTGGTGCGCGAGTAGCAGAAACCCTGGTGGACACCCGGCGCTTCCTGCTCGTAAGTGGAAGTCGCAAAGATGGGCGCCACCAGGGCACCTGTCCCCGGTTCGGATGGCTGGGCAGCATGGATGGTCTTTGTGGCGAACTGCATGGTTGCTCCTTGGCAGGTCGGCTTCGCAACAGGCCCGGGGTCAACGGGGCTCACACGGACACGTGCGACCGACGGTGGTGGTGTATCATTCGAGCGCCGCCGCGCGGCACTTCAGACAGCCAGACGGACCGGGACGTCGCCCGGGGGGACTTCGCGCGAGACGAGCGTATAGGGGCCGTGTTCCTCCAGGCCGCGTACGAGCAGCTCCGTGTTCGTGCGGGCAGCGGCCTGCAGCGCGCGGGCCTGCACCAACTCGCAGTCATCCGCGGCGAGAGCCAGCGCCTCGGCGAACGACACGTGCGGCACCGGGTGGGCGTCGGCGTGCTTGTGCGGGTCCTTGGTGAAGTAGCCCGGGACGTCCTTGATCAGCTCACAGCGGCGGGCCTGCAGACCGGCAGCCAGCAGGACGGCGGTGAGGTCTGAGCCGCCCCGACCGAGCGAGACGACGCTGTCGCCGTGGCCGCGCGCGAAGAAGCCGGGCACGACGACGACACGGTTGCGGCGCAAGTGCGCGCGGAGCGGCAGCGGGTTGACGCGCAGCTCGTCGCGGTCGGCACCAACGGGCACGAGTTCCAGGCCGCACTGGTGCACAGCCAGGCCCGCGGCCGCGATGCCCGCCTGGGTGAGGCACAGGGCGAGCAGCGCGACGGAGTGCGTCTCGCCAGTCGTCCAGAGCAGGTCGAGCAGGCGCTGGTCGGGCTGCGGGCAGCAGCGCTGCGCCAGCGCCTGCAGACGGTCCGTCGCTCCGCACGGCGCGGACACGACGACGACGAGGCGTTCTTGCGGATGGCGGTGGAGGCGGGCGGCCAGCCAGCCGGCGCAACGCGCGTAGGCCTCCTGGTCGCGCAAGACCGAGCCGCCGAGTTTGATCACGACCGTGCTGGGGTTGTGGGTCTTCATGGCGTACCTCAATTCTCCAAAGCGCGGTAATGCCGCGCGTGGCAGTCGGACGCGTCGCGCAGAGCGGCCAGGGCGGCCACGAGCGTGTCGCGGGCGACGGGATAGGTCAGAGCGAACCAGGCGGCGCCGCCGTTCAAGGCGACGGCGTGAGTGCGTTGGGTCCAGACGCCGCGGGCGCCGAGGAACTCGAGCAGGTGCGCGGCGTCAGGCAACGCAGAGTGGAAGTCCAGGCGGACAAACCACGGCGTGTGCGGAGCATCGCAGACTTGCGGGGCGTCGGGCAGAGCCGGCGCCGGGCGCGGGGCGTCCGACGCGGCGGCGGCAAGTTCGAGCACGTCGTCGAGACACGTGGCGGCCGTAATCTCGGGGCCGGCGCCGCGGCCGGTATAGCAGAGTTTGGCGAACGCGGGGCCCTGCAGGACGATGCCATTCTCGGCGCCGTGCACGCTGGCGAGCGGATGATCGGCGGGGACGAAGGCCGGGCCGACGAAGGCGGCAACGCGATCGTCGCTGAGCGACGCGTGCGCGACGGGCTTGAGCGTGCCGCCGAGCGCGCGGGCGCCTTCGAGATCGCCGGCAGCGACGGCATCGATGCCGGTGCGTTCAATCGCGCCGGCGTGCAGGTGGGCGAGGCCGAGCTCGCTGAGGATGACGACGAGCTTCTCGGCCGCGTCGATGCCGGACACGTCGTTGGTCGGATCGGGCTCGGCGTAGCCCTGCGCCTGGGCCTGGGCCAGCGCAGTCTCCAGCGCGAGACCCTCGCGGGCGACGCGCGTGAGAATGTAGTTGCTCGTGCCATTGAGAATCCCGGTGAGCTGCGTCAGACGAGCCGCAAGCGGCCGGCGGGCGTGGTTGCCAATGAAGGGCACGCCGGCGATAGCGGCCGCCTCGACGCGCAGACTCGTGCCACTGTGGGCCGCGAGCTGATGCAGGGCGGGACCGTGCTGAGCCAGCAGCGACTTGTTGGCCGTGACGACCGGAATGCCGGCGTGCAGCGCCTGGCGCACGTAGGTGTTGGCGGGCTCGATGCCGCCCATCACTTCGACGAGGATGTCGAAGCGCTCGGCAAAGAACTCCGCCGGCTGATTCGTGATGAGGGCCGGCATCGGTACTGTAGCGCGCGGGCGGGCGCGATCGCGGACCAACACGGCCACGACGCGCGGCGTCAAGCCGAATTGGCGCGCGATGGCGTCCGCATACTGCGTGCACACGCGGACCAGCGCCTGGCCGACCTGCCCCAGACCGAGCAGGCCGATGCGGACGACACGGGGCGATTTTGCCGCGATGGCGGCACGCTGGGGTTGGTGTTCGACGAGCTTGGGCATTGTCATGCCTCCTTTCCAGAACCAGTTCGCTACCCAGACCACTTCGAGCGCAGAGTCTCCCCGGAGGCGCGCCATCACTGGTCGCGCAGGACCAGTGACCGCGCAGCATGCCGAGTGAGACCTAACGGGGTACTCGATGCGCGGTACCTGGTCCGGTCTCTATGTTGTGGGGAGCGACGCCTGCAGAATCACCGGCCAGGAAGGCCGTGCGTTCGCGCGGTTTATCTCTCCCGTGCTACGGGCAGGAATTAGCACCTTAGTCAAGCCGTGACCAGGTTGCTGTGGCTTCATTGGGCCTGTTCCCTCTGCCACTCTTGATAAAACGCTTGACCACCAAGCGTCAGCCCTACAGTATCGGCCGGGAATACCAGAAAGTCAAGAGAAATCGTGGGTTCGCGCTACGCAGCGCTCGCGCGCGGCGCGCCAATCGCGCGGGCGGCGCGCGGCTGGCCGCACCGCGCACGGCCGCCTATCATCGCTCACCGTGCCGGGCCCGCGGCGGACAGGACGGATAACCACGGGCCCGCAATGAGAGGAGCCGCCATGTCGATTCAAGCCTATGCCGCGCTGGAACCGCGGGCCGAATTGCAGCCCTACACGTACGAACCGGCCGCACTCGGGCCCTTCGACGTCGAAATCGCGATCACCCATTGCGGCCTGTGCCACAGCGACATTCATGTCATCGACAACGACTGGGGCGTGAGCCAGTACCCGCTGGTGCCGGGGCACGAGATCGTCGGCACGGTGCGGCTGCGCGGCGCGGCGGTGCAGCACCTGCAGCTCGGGCAGCGCGTCGGCGTGGGCTGGCAGTCCGGCAGTTGCCTCGTGTGCGACTGGTGCCTGGTCGGCGACGAGCACTCGTGTGCGCAGCAACAGGCGACGTGCGTCGGGCGACCAGGTGGCTTTGCGACGGCAATTCGGCTCGACGGACGCTTCGCGCATCCGATTCCCGAGGGCCTCGCATCGGCCGATGCGGCACCGCTCCTGTGCGCGGGGGTCACGGTGTACTCGCCGCTCAAGGCGGTGCGCCCGGCACAGCACATCGGCATCATCGGCGTCGGCGGGCTGGGACACCTGGCCCTACAGTTCGCGCGCCTCACGGGGGCCGAGGTGACGGCCTTTTCGACCACGCCCGACAAGGAGGCGGAGGCGCGACGCTTCGGCGCGCAACACTTCGTCGTCAGCCGGGATGCCGCGCAAATGCAGCGCGCGGCGGGCTCGCTGGATCTGCTGCTGTCGACCGTGACAGCGCCGCTGGATTGGGCCCAGTGGCTGAACCTGCTGCGGCCGCACGGCACGTTGTGTTTCGTCGGCGCGTCGCCGGGGACGATCAACATCGCGCCGCTGGCGTTGATCACGAAGGAGCGGACGGTGCGCGGCAGCGCGATCGGCTCGCGGGCGACGATGCGGGAAATGCTGGCGGTGGCCGCCCGGCACGGGATTCGCGCGCAGACGGAAGTGCTGCCGATGCGCGAGGTGAACGCGGCGATCAAGAAGGTGCGGGCGAATCAGGCGCGGTATCGGGTGGTGCTGGAGAACTAAGCCGTCAGCGATCAGCCGTCAGTCATCAGCCGGATGGGGGGCGCCGATGTCGCGTAGAACTGCGCGCGACCTTCGGTCTGTCTTCGGTCTGCAACGCGCCCGGCGGGATTCGAACCTGCGACCCCAGGTTTAGGAAACCTGTGCTCTATCCTGCTGAGCTACGGGCGCTGCGGCCGCAAACGAGATTTGCGGCTCAGAAGGCGTAGTCTACCGCGCGACGGGGGCGGGGCAAAGGCAAGTCGCGTGCGTCGAACGCTGCGGGTGTCGGGCGCGTACTACGTAAGGTCTCAGTGTAGGACCCGGGTTGCGAGCCCTGGCCGAGTGGGCACAATACCGGTGGTGGCGCAGTTGTGACGAACGCGATCCGCGCGGATCTGCATGGCGGCGGACATTCTGGCGGCGGCGGGAGGGGCGGAGGGCTACCGGTGAAATCACGTTCGGCTGTATGCGGGCTGTCCACGACCGTGTTGGTGCCAGCCTTCGGTCTGACGATTCTCGGCATCGCCGCGATGCTCTACCTCGGCGGCGTGCGTGCGCCCACAGCGGACGACGGCACGACACCGAGCAAGGGCGCGACCGGGGAAAGCGAGAAACACACGCCGGAGAGCGCACCGGCGCGGGCGCCCACGACCAGCCGGTCGTACGAGCCGGCGGCGCTCACCTTCGACGGCCAATCGGCCGCGCTCCGGAACACCGTAATTGTCCCAACGCTCGACACGCCGGTGCCGGCGGGCAAGAACGTGATCTGGTGCGCGAGCTTCGAGTTGGCGTGGCAGCACCTACAGACGGACGTGGTGCACGGCCCGCTACAGGTGGCGGGCGCGGCGGACGTTGCCGCGCGGCTGAATGCGTCCAAGGTCAGCGAACGGGACTTCGCGCCGGAGGCGTGCGTGGCACTCGCAGGTCGCCGGGCGGACGGCATTTGTGACCGGATTGTCCGGGAGATGGCCGAGCGGTATCCGAAACAGCCGCCGCCGGAACTCGACCCGAATGCCGAACTCGTCGCATTCGCCTATCTGCAAGCCGCCGCCCGCTTCACGCTGCCGTTTTTCGACAACGACGCGGAGTTCGTATTTCGCGACGCGGCCGGTGAGAAGACCGCGGTCAAATCCTTTGGCATTCGCCCGCATGACGACTATGCCTACCGCAAGCTGCGCGAACAGGTCGAGGTGCTGTACAACCGGGTGGCCGACTCGCCGCGCGAGGGCTACGTCGACGGACACGAGGTGTATCCGGAGTTCGCGCTCGATCTGTGCCGCACCTCGCAGCCGTACCAGCTCGTGCTGGCCGTCGTGCCGCCGCAGCAGACGCTGGGTGCGACGCTGGACCGCCTGACCACGAGTACGGCGACGTCCAAACCCACGCTGCGCGGCAAGTTCAGCGCCCGCGACGTGCTCTTGGTTCCGGATATGGCCTGGCGGATCACCCACCGCTTCCGCGAACTGGAGGGCCCCGAGCGCGGCCTGCTCAACCCGGGTTTTGAGACACTTCACATCGACACGGCCGCACAGACGCTCGAATTTCGGCTGGATCGCAGCGGTGCGGATCTGGCGTCAGAGGCCAAAGTCTACGTGAAGCCGATGGCCGTGTGGTACACCTTCGACCGCCCTTTCCTGCTGTATCTGCAGCGCCGCGGGGCCGGCCGGCCGCTGCTGGTCATGTGGATTGACAATGCGGAGTTGCTGACACGGGCGGCGCCGTCCCAAGAGGGAACATAGCGCAGTCGGCGCGCGATCCGACAAGCGGACGGGCACGCACGGGTCTACGGGAGTGGTTGCAGGGCCCAGTTCACGTCCGCGGGGACGTCATTGGGATCGTAGGTCTCGAGCGAATACGTCGCGTCGGGAAGCGAAACCCAGAAAAGCTCGGCGGAGTAGCTCCGGAACTGGAGATTCCAGCGTTTGAGGGGCGGCGGCATGGTGTAATCGATAACACGCAGTTCGCCGGTGAGATCCTCCTCGGGGGGACGACGTTGCACAAACTGCTCGGCGTCGGACCAACGGAGCGCCCGGTAGTCCGCCCGGAAGGCCTGCCGGCTCGAAAACTGAACGACGCCGACCGCGTTATTGTGCCGCAGCAGGCACACGGAATTGAGCCGAATCGGGTATCCAAGCGGTGTGCGGTTCAGGAATGCGTAGCTCGGCCGAATGGATGCGGGGAAATAGGCCAGCCAGGGCGGCGGCAGTTGCGCCAGGATCCGCGGCAGCCACACCGGCACGAGCAGGAGTGCGGCGACGATGGTGAACGGCAGGGCGCGGCGAAGCCGGCCCGGCCGGCCAGCTCGGCGACCACGCCAGAGGCACAGGCGAAAGAAGCGCGAGGCTTGCGGCTGACTGGCGTCGCCGCCACATTCCGGACAGCGCGGGCCGACCAGGCCGCGCAGCAGGTAGCCGCACCCCAGGCAGCGCAGGTCGTCGGGTCCAAGGGCGGCAACGACGGCGGTGCGCAACACGCACGCGGACATGAGGAGGCAGATCAGCCAGAGCGTCGCGAAGTACACGGTGCCACAGCCGGAACTCGTGTCGGCGATGGAGTAACCGGCGCCGAAGAATACGCGGTCGGCAGTTGCCAGCAGGCACCACAACAGCAGCCCTACGGGCCAGACCCACCAACCGCGCCAGGCACTGCGCGCCAGGAGGGCGAGTTGATCCAGGCGCGGCCCCACCTCCTTCCAGTACGGAGGCCAGCCGAAACGCGCGTACAGCGTCAGCGCCACTCCGAACATGATGGTCTGTGCCGCGGCAATGAAGACCAAGAGCCCGCCTACAAGCAGGATGACCGTGGTGAGCTCATCGGACAGGCTGAGCCGGAAGGCTCCGCTCTCATGGTCGAACGGATACGCACACGCGCGCAGCGGCGAGCACGACCAGAACAGGCGGCTCAGCCCACGCTGCACGACGGGGAGACTGAGCGTGTGGATCACGAGGCCACTGGCCAGCGCCGCCAGAAGATACGCCAGTACCACGCCGACAATCGTCTTCCACCGCACTCGAGCCACGACCCCGCTCCTCGCCTGGACCGCGCGCCGGCCGTCACGCCGTCCATTCTAGAGGACGGGCACGAGACGGAGAAGGGCAGCGCGCGGCCGCCCTCAGCGCCACTCGCGCCAACCGGCGATGCGGGCGCCGCACGCAGCGCACCGGCCGGTGATGTTGTGATGGACGCTGGCACCGCAGCGGTGGCACAAAACGTGCGCGTTGCAGACGGGGCAGGGACTGGAGGCCAGACCTTTGAGGCTGTACCCGCAATAGCGGCAGCCCCAAGGCGCGCCGCAGGACTGACAGACGTCGGCGCCCCCGCGCGTCAGATCCGTGCCACAGCGCGGGCAGCGTGTTGCGGCTCCGCAGTGCGGACACGGCGTGGCGGTGGCCGGATCAAGCGGCTGGCGGCAGCGGGCGCAGCGCCGCGCGCTCCGCGGCCCGGCGGAGCCCGGGGCCCTGGAGCCGCGCAGGATCAGGACGAAAGCCGAGCCCAACAGGCCAAGCCCCAGAATCGCAGCCGACCAGACAAACAGCACGGAGCCGGTCCGCGCCGGCGCGCCCGCGCCGCTGCCAACGGCGCCCTCGGCAAGCGTACTCGGCGCAGCGTTGACGGGGGACCCGGTGAGACGGTCGGCAGCAGGCGCCAACGCGTCCGGGACCAGGAGCGCCAGCCCGACGGCGGCAGTCAAGAACAGGAGCCCCGCGGCCGCCAGCGCCAAGCAGAAGTAGAGGCGTTCATTCCACATCGCCAGCCCCGTGTCGCGGCGCGGCGGGCCACAGCGGATCCGTAGCCCCCCGGGGTCACACAATCACCACCGCTGGCGGCTGGAGGCGCGCCGTCCGGACAGGACATCCGGCACCGTCATGCAGGCGACAAACAGCAGCACAATCCCGAGGACGGCACAGATCACGCTGCCGACCGCCAATTCCGGCGCCGGGCTGGCGGCGTACAGCATGGCCAATACGGCGCTGATCCCGTAGAGCGTGATCGCGCCCACGTGCTGCACGGTCACGAAAATGGGCAGCGGCAGATAGCGGCTGCGCTCCATGGTCCCGAGCAGGCAGTCGGGGCAGCCCATCCGGCCGTCCAATCCTTCCAGCAGTTCGGCGTAATGCCCACACTGCGGGCACAGGCGGTAGTGGGCCATGTTGGGGCGCAGGTTCATCTCGATCTGCAGCGCCCGGTACGCGCCCACGACTTCGACGAACCGGCGGTGACCGTACACCGTGGAGTTCAGATCCGGATGGTACCGCCGGGCCAGCCGCCGAAAGGCGGCCCGCACATCGTCCCCGGTCGCGCAATCCGCGAGCTCGAGGCTGCGCAGGTGATCGACAATGGTCTGGTCGTGGCGCATTGGCCGATGGTCCCGCAGTCGAAGTCCTCAAACACGCGATTCGGCGGCCACGTCCGTTCGCCCTTGACGTGCCGACATGGCCGGGCCCCGCGGCACACCCGATGGTCCGTATTGTACCGCGCGGCGTCCCCAACACTCCACCTGTTTGTGCTGCGCAGCGGGGCAGGAGCCCAGCCCGTACCGCGGAGGCCCAGGCCGCTGACCGGCGCCCCAGCCCGCGGTCACGGCTTGTCCGCGTCACCGGCAGCCGGCAGGACCTGCCGCGCGAGCCGGGCGGGTTGCTCGTGAGCGCAGTCGTAGGCGCGCAGGCGGAACGCGTACGCCCAGGGCCGCGGCGGAATGCGGTACTCCGGATGGGGCAGGGCACCCCAGCTATCGTCGCCACCAACCCCCATCTGCATCCAGTCGAGATTGAGCGTCGTGAATGGCCGGGGCTGGATTTCGTGCGGGTGCTTGGGACCTTCCAGGTCGGCCGTCGTGAACGGCAAGGCGTTGACGCTGAGCAGCGGCAGACCGACAGCAAGCAGTCCGACGGGCCCCGCGCCGCTGAGCGCGGCCCAGCGGACGTCGACCTTGTTGCCGGATTCGCCGGGCTCGGAGTAGTCCACACAGAATTGTGCGCTGACCGAACCGGAGTAGCGGCCGATGCGCGCGTCGCGGCGATCGCAATACGTCTCTTCCGGACCACGCCCGAACCAGGTGAGCTGGTCCAGCGCGCCGGCGACGCCGAGCTGCATGCCGCAGCGCGGCAGCTCAGGAAGCTGGCGGTCGCCCGGAGTAAACTCCGCCCGGACGACCAGGTCGCTCGAGGCAAAGCACGCGTACGTCACGGAGTACCGCGACTCGACGTCCGGCAGGCGTCCTTCCGCCCGCACGAGCACGTGCCGCGGGTTGGCGGCGTCCACAGTCACCCGCTCGACCTGCCAGTGGCGGCCGGCGTCGCGCCACACGCCGAGACGCCCGGGCATGTGGTTGCCGCGGTCGTTGTCGGTCGGAGCCCGCCAGAACTGCGGGAGGAGCGGGGCCGCCAACAGCTCCTGGTCCGCGCGGCGACACGAGGTCAGGGCGCCGGTGCGGCGGCTGACGGTCCAGGTCGTCGCGCCGGCCTGCAGCACAAACTGCTCCGCATCCTCAGTCACCACCACGGCCGGCAGATCGTCGAGCGCGATCGGGGTTGCGGGCGCGGAGACTGGCAGCGGCAGTTGCTCCCAAGCCAACTCGTGGCCGCGCGGCGCCCACAACCGCTCGTCCTTCAGGCGGAACGAGAGATTCAGGAAGTACTCGCAGCCGGGCTGCAGCGTGATCGTCTGGAGTGGCACCGTGACAACACGCTCATCGCGCGGGGCGATATCGAGGTCAGCGAGCTTGCCTTGCTGCACAATTTGTTCATCCGCGCGGACCTCCCAGAACCCTTCGGCCAGGTCGCGCAACGTCGTGAAGTCGTATCCGTTCTTGAGGCGAATGCGACCCTGGGTCAGATCGTCCGCGCGCACCTGGATGCTCTGGTAGACCTTCTTCACCTGCGCGAGGGCGGGATGCGGGCGGCGGTCGGCGGAGACGAGGCCGTTGCAGCAGAAGTTGTCGTCACTGGGGGTGCCGGGCGGGCCGTAGTCGCCGCCGTACGCCCAGAACCAGCCGCCGCCGGGGCGCGGGCCACACCAGGTATCGGGGGCTTCTTCGAGCGCAGCGGCCTCAAAGTGCAGAACCAGGCCGGAAGTCGGACGCTCGTCCGCGGTGATTTCGGCCGGCGTAAGTGCGCGGCGGTAGATGCGGGCCGCACGGATCAGACCGTTGGAGGTGCGCTCGGTATGCTCGGCATCGGCGCCGATGGTGACGGGGAAGCGGTTGGTGTTGACGCCGCCGGGAGCCGGCGCGTTCGCGCGCTCGACGCCGTCGATGTAGAGACACACCGTGTCGTCCACGTACACGCCGGTGAGGCGGTGCCAATGGCCGAGCCAATCCGCGGGTAGCGCAGCCATCGCGCTGTGCCAGCGGCTGCCGTCGGCCGCGAACACAAAGAACTCGATGTGGTCGCGCGTTTGCTTGAGGGCAAACTGCGTGTCGCCCTTGACGAGATACGGAGCGTGGTCGGCGGGGCCGGTCGGTTTGACCACGACTTCGAGCGTGAGCGGGCCCGTGAGATCTACGGCCGGGGTCTCGGCATAGATAGCGCTACCGGCGAGGGCGCCGTCGTCGAGACGGCCGCGCAGAGCGGTCAGTGCGGGAGTGACCGACGCGCCGGCCTGCACGCGCAGCGTGGTGCGCGGCGGGATCGGCTTGCGCAGGCCCTGGTCAACCCAGTCCCAGATGAAACCACCCTGCAGGTGCCTGGTGCGGTAGATCAGCTCCCAGTACTTCCACAGATTGCCGGTGGAGTTGCCCATCGAGTGGGCGTACTCGCACATGATGTAGGGGCGGTCGTGCTGCTGAGCGGCGTAGTCGGCAAGTTCCTGCGGCGCGGGGTACATGGGGCAGACGATGTCGGTGGCGGGGTCGAGTCCGGCGCGCTCGTAGTGCACCGGGCGCGCGGGGTCGCGCTGCCTGATCCATTGCGCGGTGGCCTCGAAATTCGGACCGAAGCCGGCTTCGTTCCCGAGCGACCAGATGATGACCGCGGGGTGGTTCTTGTCCCGCTCGACCATGCGAATCGTGCGATCGAGGTGGGCGGCGCGCCACTCCGGCCGGCGGGCGAGCGTGCGTTCGCCATAGCCCATGCCGTGCGACTCAATGTTCGCCTCGTCGATCAGATACAGCCCGTACTCGTCGCACAGGTCGTACCAGATCGGCTGATTGGGATAGTGACAGGTGCGCACGGCGTTGATGTTGCTTTGCTTCATGAGGCGAATGTCGGTCAGCATCGACTCCACCGTGATCGCGTGCCCGCGGTCCGGGTCGTGCTCGTGGCGATTCACGCCCTTGAGCAACACCGCCTGGCCGTTCACGAGTAACTCGCCACCGGCAATCTCGACCCGCCGGAAGCCGATGCGAACGGGGACAACCTCCAGCACACGACCGCCCGCCTCACGCAGCGTGACCAGCAGCGTGTAGAGGTTCGGTGTCTCGGCCGACCACTTGGCCGGGTGAGCAACCGCGCCGCGCAACCTGGCCGTGACGGTCTGATTGGGGTCAAGCGCCGGATCGGCGGCCGTAAGTCTCAGGACGGATTCGCCGGAGGGAGACAGCAACTCGGCGTCGAGCGTCGCACGCGCCGGCGTTGCGGCGAAGTTGCGGAGCTGGGCGTCGAGTTCCAGCACACCGTCGCGGAACGGGGCGTCGAGTTGCGCGCGGGCGTCGAGGTCCCACAGGTGCAGGTCGCCGACGGCCAGGAGGTAGACGTCGCGGAAGATACCGCTCAGGCGCCAGAAGTCCTGGTCCTCCAGATACGATCCGTCGCTCCAGCGATAGACCCGGATGGCCAGCAGATTGTCGCCCGCGTGGATGTACGGCGTAAGGTCGAACTCGGCGTCGGTGCGGCTGTCCTTGCTGAAGCCGACCGATTGGCCGTTCACCCAGACGTAGAACGCGGACTCGACACCCTCGAAACGCAGCAGGACATGGCGGCCGGTCCATTCCGCCGGGATCTGGAAGGTGCGGCGATAGGAACTCACGGGGTTGTTGTCGGCGGGGATGTGCGGCGGGTCGGGCGGCGCGCCCCAGGGGTAGGTGATGTTGGTGTAGATGGGGATGCCGTAGCCCTTCAGTTCGACGTTGGACGGCACGTCGATGGCGGCCCAGGCGTGGTCGTTGAAGTCAGTACGGAAGAAATCCGCAGGGGCATCGGCCGGCTTGGGGACCCAGTAGAATTTCCACGAGCCCGCCAAGGACGCGAAGTGGGGCGATTGCCGCGGGTCGCGGGTTTGGGCGGTCGCGGCGTCGGGGTACGTACACCGCACCGCGCGCGGCGGCATCCGATTAATGCCGGTGACGGCGGGGTTCATCCAATCGGGGGTCGAATCGGCGCGGGCCATGGCGCCGGACAGAAGGAGCGCTCCAAACAGCATCGCGGTTCCGCAAGACGGAGAAATGCGGCCCGAGCGCCGGAGACCGGCGCCCGCACTGCGAAGTCGAGACCTCTGTTCACAAACTGCGGGCATCTTCAGCTCCTACGCTTTGCCGGCGAGCACGGCGCCGGGTGCTGCGATCATGCGCGGGGGCGTACTGGAATTCGACGGGCCGGCAAAGCTCATCTCGGCCGCACTTCCCCGATCAGTTCCACCGCGGCCGCGCGGGCCTGGGCATAGGCTTCACGGGCCAGAGGCAGGCTATCGTAGAAGATGTGGGCCCCTCCCACCTCGTAGCCGCCTTCGTCAACCGCGTACTCCGGCGGAAGGTAGCCGAGCACGCCGTTGGCATAACTCACTGCGTAAACCGCGCGCTGCGTGTCCGCCCGCAAGTCGTCGGCCGTCACCGAGAACATCTCCGCGCTGAAGCACGCCAGCACAACGGGGCCCAGCGCGGCGACCTGCACCGCCAGCGGTGCGACGGGGCTCGGCAGGTCGTGCACGACGATGCCCATGTGCCGCTGCCAGTAGTCAAACACCTCGCGGCAGCGCCGCGCGGCATAGTCGGTCTGCCCGCGGGTGTAGCCGCGATGGCGGTCGGCAATCTCGGCGATCTGCTCCTCGGTCAGCCGTCGTAGCGGCAGGTCCACGCTGCGCGCGGCGCTGGCTACGACGGCGTCCGGCACCGGGCGGGCCTCGGTGGCGGCCGCGACGAGCGCATCGCCGAGGTCGCCTCCCCACCGCTCCATCTGTAGCACGTCGTTTGCGACCGCAGGTGGATTGATGTTCCCCGCCCCGCCGTTCGTGAGCAGCACCACGGGCCGACCGGGCAACAGGTGCGCGGTGCGGTGTGCGGCCGCCCCGGCGATGTCCGCACTGATCAGACGATTTTCATGCCCGAGCGCCACGTTGTGCATGGCGTAATTCGCCAGAACGGCGGCGAACATGCCGTCCGCGCGACGCCAGCCGACGACACCGACACGCGAGTCGGTATGCTGACGCGACTTGCCGCGGCGATCGCAACCAAGAGTGCAGCGGCCCTCGGCGACACACAAGTCCGCCGGCGTCGTTTCACCCAGGGCGACCGCCGCCGCGTCGAGCAGCCGCGTTTCGAGCCAGCGGACATAGACGGGGTCGCAGGCGCCGCAGTTGAGCAGGTGTACCGTGGCGGGGCCGGAATGCGTGTGCGTGGCCGAGAGCACGACCTGGTGCGGTTCGAGGCCGTGGCCGGCGCGCAACTGGGCCTTGACCGCGCCGACCAGCTCGCGCGTCAGGCCGACCAGATCGCAATGCAGCCACAGCAGCCGATGCGTGCCGTCGCTGACATACAGCGCGCGGGCGTGGAGCGGGTCATGCACGCCCAGGGACGGCTGCACGCGGGCGACAAAGCCGGACAGCTCGATGCCCGGGGCAGGGGTGATGTCGACTTGAGCGGTTCCGACGAACATCATGCCTCGTCACGCGACGCGCGGCACCGCGAGCTGACGCTACTCGTTCGGTACCTGCCGCAACTCCGCGCGGCATTCGTACAGCTTTGTAAACGCGCGCACCACGTCATCCATGTCGGCCGGCGTGCCCAGCAGGACGCTTTGATACAGCCAGCAGGCCTCGTCCGCGCACATGCGTTCGGCCACCGGACACGACATGCGGTTGTAGTCGAGGTCCGGGCGGGCGGACTTGTAGCCCGTGTACGGCCCGAAAGCGAGGTCGCGGAACAGCGGCTGGCGATGGAGTGGCAGCAGGTAGCCCTCGCTCGCCGGCACACCCTCCGCGCGCAGGGCCCGCAGCCAGGTCAGTTTCGACACGCCGTAGACCTGTGGGTCGTAGCGGAATAGCAGCAAATGATAGGCGTGGCGGGCCGCGAAGCCGCGCGGGCGCTGGGGCGCGATGCCCGGAATGCGGGCCAGCCGCGTGGCGAGATCGTGGCCGTTGGTGGTCCGTAGTGTGAACTGCTCCTCGAGCCGGGCAAACTGCGCGGACAGCAGCGCGGCCTGAAACTCGGTTAGCCGATAGTTCCCACTGATGATGTGGTGCTCGTACCACGCGCCGTGCGGCAGGCGGCCACAGTTGTGGAACGAGCGGGCGATTTCGTAGAACCGCTCGTCCGAGGTCAGAACGGCGCCGCCCTCCCCGCTGTTGAGGTTCTTGGAGGCCTGGAACGAGAAGCAGGACAGGTGCCCCAGCGAGCCGACCGGGCGATCCTGGTAGGTTGCGCCGTGGGCGTGCGCCGCATCCTCGATCACGTGAAGGTTGTGCCGCTGGGCAATCGCATTGATCGCATCCATGTCCGCCGGCAAACCGGCCATGTGGACGGGGATGATCGCCGTGGTACGCGGCGTGATGGCCGCCTCCATGAGCGCCGGGTCGAGGTTGAACGTGTCCGGCTGGATGTCGACAAAGATCGGCGTGGCGTTGGACTCGACGACGGCAGTCGCGGTGGCCAGAAAGGTATACGGCGGGACGATGACTTCGTCGCCGGCCTGGATGCCGATGGCCATCAGCGCCACGCGCAGGGCGACCGTGCCGTTGGCGACAGCAATACAGTGCTTGGTCCCATGGCGGGCGGCGTAGCGCGCCTCGAACTGCTCGAGTTCGCCGTCGCCATGCCGGCCCCACTTGCGGCTGTGCAGGACGCGCAGCAACGCCGCCTCATCCTCCGGACCGTAAATCGGCCAGCGCGGGAACGGGGCCGTGCGGACAGGACTACCGCCGAGAATGGCCAGTACGCCAGACATCAGGTGAACTCCTTAGCAGCTCAATCATCATACCGATGATCGTCCGTCCAGACGACGAAATCGACGTCTCCGACGCCCGCCAGACGTCGCTCACCAGCTCCACGTCAGCACGCGGCCGAACCACTCGCGCAGTACGCGCCAACCGCAATGCTCCGGATCAAGGATGACGATCACGCTGAGGCAGAAGGTATGCAGCATCACCGCCCGCCCGATCAGACCAACTCCCCAACGGGCGAGGCGTTCCGCCCGGCCGCACGGCCGCGCGCCCGGTGCGCCGTTCTCCGCGGCTGGCTTCCGCGGCGCCAGCCAGGCGAAGCCGGCGAGGGTCACGCCGGCCCACAGACCCCAGGCGAGGCAGCGCCACTGCAGGCCGTGCAAGAGGCCGCAATAGACGAAGGTGAGCAGGATATTACGCGGCTGATGGCGGCGGTTTCCGCCCAGCGGGATGTACGCGTAGTCGCGCAGCCAGGCGGAGAAGGTGATGTTCCAGCGGTGCCACAGGTCGCGGGGATCGCGGGCCAGCGGCGGCGCGCGGAAGTTCTCGGTACCGCGCACACCGAACGCGCGGGAGACGCCAAGCTGCACATGGGCAAAGCTGCTTTCGGCGAGGTAGAGCACGAGCGCGGGGACGTGGATCAGGAGCGCGAGCAGGGGAGTCGACAGGCGCGCCGGCTCGTCAAGCAGCGCTTGCAGGTCGACCGCCGCCGCGGCGGGCAAGCGGCCCGCGCCGTATGTCCACACGACGGCCACGGCGGCAAGCACCCCCAGCCCCAAGGCGACCCGCGCCAGCCCGGCGCCGACGTCCCGCAGGTTCCAGTGCAATCGGGCAGCGGCGATTTGCGGCGCGAAGGCGTGGGCACGCTCAAGCGGCCCGTGGCGGAGCTGCGGGAAGTAGAGCATGAACGCCAGGTAGTCCGCCCAGGGCAGACGCGGCTGGTCGCGACAGCGCTCGATGAGGTAGCTCACCAGACGCATGAACGTCAGCGCAATGCCGCCAAAGAAGAGGAACACGCCGGGGCCATTGGCGGCGTCGAGCGCCGGTGGACGAAACGCACTGGGCAGCGGCAGCCAGAAGCAGGCCCAGTATGCAGCGTGTAGAAGGACGAGCGTGCCCACCAGACGACCGCGCCGGCGGGCGGGCGGTTGCTGCGCGACGTGCTCGGCGAGGAAGTAACCCAGCACGATGGCCAACACCAGGCCGCCGGCCAGGAGCGGTCCGCCGACCACCACGAGCGTCACGAGGCTGAAAACGAGAAAGAAGCGCCGCGCGTGCTGCGGACGCAGGAACGGATACAGGGGCAACCACACGAGGAACAGCAGCGCGGGGAGCGCGGTGGGCAGGAATGGACCAAGCGCTCGAATCACGCGACGTTTCCCACAAGCGACGTTCGGCGGCCGCACGAGGAGGCAGGCGCCACGGTCGACTTGACTGTGGCCTCCGGAGCTTGCGCCGGATTCAACGTCGGCCCTCCCGTACGGGGTTAGGGTAGGCTCGGCGCCGACGCTGCATACACACCCGCGCCGCTACGGCGCGACACCGTCGCCGACGGGGGCGATGCCGTATTTCTCCTGCACCTGCGGCTTGTCCTGCTCAGACTTCTCCGCCTTGGCCGCGGGAGTATTGCCCGCATTCGTCGGCTTCTGGCGGCCACCGCCGGAGTACTGCAGGAACAGCAGCACACCGGCCGCGAGCACGACGAGCACGATGACCATGCGCACGAGCTTACCCATGTTCGTTCCTTCCGCGGGCCTGACCATCGGCCGGGGCGCGCCGGCAGGCCTCCGTTCCCGTCCCCAGCACTTCCTTGCTGATCCGCTGACTGCACCACTCGCGCCCACACATCGAGCAGTACTCCGCATCTTCCGGCAACGACCGGTCGCGGAGCTTGCAGGCCCCGTCCCCGTCAAACGCGACTTCGAACTGCCGCGGCCAGTCCAGGGCCGCACGGGCGCGGGCCATGGAGTCGTCCCACGCGCGGGCCCCCGGCACCCCGCGGGCGACGTCGCCGGCATGCGCCGCGATCTTGTAGGCCACGCAACCCTGGCGCACGTCGTCGAGGCCGGGCAGGCCGACGTGCTCGGTCGGCGTGACATAGCACAACATCGCCGCCCCCGCGCGGGCCGCCTCGGTGGCCCCGATCGCGCTGGTGATGTGGTCGTAGCCGGGGAAGACATCGGTGACCACGGGGCCCAGCACGTAGAACGGCGCGTCGTCGCAGATGCGCCGCTGCGTCTCCATGTTGAACGCGACCTCGTTGAGCGGAATGTGCCCCGGCCCTTCCACCATGACCTGCACGCCGGCTTCACGGGCGCGCTGGACCAGCTCGCCCAGCACATGCAATTCCGCCAGCTGCGCGGGATCGGTCGCGTCGGCGAGGCAGCCCGGCCGCACACCGTCGCCGAGCGAATACGTCACGTCGTACGTCCGCATGATGGCGCTGATCTCGTCAAACAGCTCGTAGAAAGGATTCTGGCGACTGTGGTGCGTCATCCACTTCGCGATCAGCGACCCGCCGCGGCTGACCAGACCCTGCGTGCGGCCGCGGATCAGCGGGAGATGCTCCCGCAGAATCCCCGCGTGGATCGTGAAGAAATCCACCCCCTGCTCCGCCTGGTGCACGATGGTCTTGAGAATCGCCGCCGCGTCCAGCTCCTCGATGCTCCGCCCGATGATCATGCTGTAGATCGGCACCGTGCCGACGGGGACGGGGCTGTGGTCGATGAACATCTGGCGGCAGGCATCCAGATCCCCGCCGGTCGACAGGTCCATCACCGTGTCCGCCCCGTACAAGAGCGACGCCCGCAGCTTCGCCAGCTCCGTCTGCATGTCGCTCGAGACCGGCGACGCCCCGAGGTTCGCGTTGATCTTGGTCGTCAGGCCGCGACCGATGCCCATCGGGTCGAGCCGGCGGGCGGTGGACGTACCGCGGCAATAGTCGGGATTGTCCAACCACGCGCGGCGCTGGGCGACGGTCTGGTTGACCCACAGGGCCGGTTCGGCCGGCGCGCTGGTGGACTGGCTCGCCAGATCGGCGGCGGTCGCGACGGGCTCGTTGCCGCCGCTGCCGGCCAGGTGGCGGACGTTCGCGGGGATCACGACGCGTCCAGTTGCGACGGCGGCGCGGACGAATTCGGGCGTCACGTTCTCGCGTGCCGCGACGCGAAGCATGGCGGGCGTGACGGTGCCCGCGCGGGCGGCCTGTAGTTGCGTCATATGCGTTCTCTCGCCCCCGGGGGCGCTCAGTTCGGTTCAATGGGCGACGGTGGCACAGGGGATGCTGAAGGACACCGCGCGCTGCGCCACAGGCCCGCTAGGAGTATATCGCCCCACGACCCACCCGAGTAGCGCACCGTTCGCCGGGTGCCATTGCGCTGTGAACAGTGCGGAACCGCTTCGTCCCCCGACTCGTCAGAAACCCCGCCCGCCCCCTTTCCCACTCCACCCCTTTCCCACTTCCCCACTTCCCAGCCTTCCCACTCCGTCTCCCCCAGGCCGCTTCAGCGGCCTGCCCCCGCACAGCCGGGCTAATAGGCCAGTCGTTTACGACTGGTTCCCCGCCCCCGCACATGTCTTTTCCCTTTCTCCGCCCCAGGCCGTTTCAACGGCCTTCCCGCACCAACCACGCGCCCCCTCTCTCCTTGCTACTTGCTACTCTCTCCCCGCCCCTACGGCACAATCACCGAATCCGTATTCGTCCGCGGCCCCTGCCTGTCCGCTGGCACCCACCCCAACACCACGTCCAGCGCCGTCAACCCCGGCCCCTGCATCGTGTAGATGTTGTCCTGCCCAATCCCCACAATCGGCGACGTCTCAAACCGCACGCTGCCATCGACGCGCAGCACGTTCTGCCCCTGCTGCTTGTGATTCCGACTGTTGTACGCGCGCCACTTCCACTGTGAGAGCTGTTGCACGTCCGCCGCCGTCTTCACGCCCGCAATCGCCAGCTTCGACCCCGGCACCGCCACCGGCTGATCCGGAATGCTCCCGTCCCCCCGCCGCGCACCCGCTTGATAGAACGGCCCCTTATCCGCCATCAACGGCATCTTCGCATCCAACTTCTCCGATGGTCGCCCGAACCGCCCAAACGGCAACTGGTAGCCGTAGCTCACATGCGAGTAGCCCAGGAAGTCAAAACGATTCAGCCCCGGTTGCGATGCAACCTCCGGCCCTGGCGGGCCCTGCCGCAGATCATCCATCGTATCGCCGGACTCCGGGCAAATGAACTGCAGGGTGACGCACGTCCCATCGAGCACCAGCATGAACAGGCTCCGGCGGGCGTGAATGGCATTCTGCACGCCAACTACGTCCGGGGTGTTGGGATCAAGGTACGACGAACTCGGCATCTTGCCGAACTGATTCCCCGGTGGTGCTGGCATGAGGCACGAATTCCGATTCGCCCCCAACTGACCCACGAAGCTCGCCTCCGTCGCATTGCTCCCGTCATCCGGCGCTGGATGAAACAACACAACTGGATAGCTGTCGTAGTTGTCGTTGCTGTACACCATGATCCCCTGCCCGATCCCGCGCAGGTTCGCCGCACAAACCGCCTTACGATCCACCAGGGCCTTCGCGAGCACGTCACGCAGAAAGAAATGCGCCCCCGCCAGCCCCCCCACAACGCCCAGCCCCATCCCCACAATGGCCGCCGCACGCCCCCGACGCTCCGCCGGCAGATGCCGCGCCCGGATCAACCCAATCACACCCAGTACCAGCGCCACGGCACCCAGCACCGGCCCAGCCGGAAAGGCGACGACGGCGAGAGCACCGACAATCAGCGCCGCCGTCGCCATCCCGTTCCCGCCACCCCGCACCGGCGCGTACCTCACGCTCGCCGACGGCAACTCCGCCCGCACCTCCGCCTCCCGCGCCGGCACCGCCTCCGGCAACTCCGGCCCCGGCAACGGCCTTTCGTTGGACATGCGACTCTCCCTGTAGGACGTGCCGCCTGGCGCTACCGTGCCCACCAACCTACCCTACGCGATTCCCGCCCCCGCGCCTCATCCTCTCACGGCACAATCACCGAATCCGTGTTCGTCCGCGGCCCCTGCCGGTCCGCCGGCACCAGCCCAAAGATGACGTCGAGCGGCGTTGCGCCCGGGCCCTGCATCGTGTAGATGTTGTCGTTGTCGATACCGACGATGGGCTTCTTTTCGAAGGATGCATGGCAGTCGTTGTAAAGGACATTCTGCCCCTCCCGGGCGTGATTCCGGCTGTTGTAGGGCCGCCAGGTCTCGGACTCGGATCGTCGCGCCACTTCCGCCGTGGTCATGCCGGCGACGGTTAGCGGCGAACCCGGCGTCACCGTCGGCCGATCCGGAATCGTGCCGTCCGCCCGCCGCGTCCCCGCGGTGTAGTACGGACCCTTGTCGGCCATGATCGGCATGTTCCCGTCGAGGTCTTCGGACGGGCGGCCGTACTGCCCATAGGGCAATTGGTAGCCGTAGCTGAGATGCGGGTAGCCCTTGAAATCGAAGCGGCTGTATCCCGGAGCTGACGCGAGTTTGGAGGCATGCGGGTCGCGGAGGTCGTCCGCCTGGTCGCCGGACGCGGGGCAGATGAACTGCTCGGCCGTGCAGGTGCCGTCCATCACCAAGATAAACAGGGAACGGCTGGGGTGCACGGAGTTCCGCTTCGCCGCCAGCCCGGGGGTATTCGGATCGGCGTAGCTGCGCTTGGCCAGGTCGTCGGTCTGTCCCGCGGTCACCCCCGGCGGCAACGTATCCAGATCCGTGCGGTACTCGGCTCCCATGCGTCCCACGAAGCTCACGCGCGTGGAGATGCCGCCATCGTCCGGCACCGGCGCGTACAACGTTGCGGGATAGCTGTCCAGATTGTCGTTGGCGTAGACCTTCAGCGCTTGGCCAATCCCGCGGATGTTCGATGCGCAGACGGCGCGTTTCGGAATCGTCGGGGTATATGTCATTGAGTAGAGCAGCATACCCAGCGCGACCCCCAATGCACCCAACCCTGTCCCGACGATGGCCTGCCCCCGACGACCCTGGTTCGGGAGCAGTTGCTGTGCCCGACCGAGTGCAATCAGGCCGAGCATGATCGCAACGCACCCCACCGCGCTTCCGACGAGAGCGGCCGGTATCAAGATGACGGCCAGTAGTCCCACGACCAGCGCGGCCGTCGCCATCCCGTTCCCGCCGTCCCGCGCTGGTGCGTACCTCACGCGCCCTTCCGCCAGCTCCGGCGTCGGCGCCACGTCCGGCGCGGGCGCTCCGCCCGCGGGTCCCTGCTCCGGTAACAACGAGTCGTTGGACATAGATCTCTCCCGTCCGAACGTGCCGCCTCGCACCGCCGCGTCCCCCAACCTACCCTACGCGATTCCCGCCCCCGGAACACACCCCCTACGGCACAATCACCGCATCCGTAGTAGTCCGCGGCCCCTGCCGACCCGACGTCACCAGCCCCTCCGCGGATAGGCTGGGCCAAAGCCGGCGCCAAGCACTCCAGTGCCACGGCACGCGCCCGCCGGCTTTGGCTCAGCGCTCCTGCCTTGTCCCCGCATCTCCCCCCTGGCCGCTTTGGCACCGCGCCTCATACTTCACGCCGACCACCTCGCAGCGCGTTTTCAGGCCGCTTCAGCGGCCTGCCCCGGCGCAGCGGGGCTAGTAGGCCAGTCGTTTACGACTGGTTCCCCGCCCCCGCGCATCTCTTTTCCCTTTCTCCGCCCCAGGCCGTTACAACGGCCTTCCCCACGTACGCCGCACGCGCCAACCACGCGCCGCGGTGGGCGACGCCGGACGCTACGTGCCGCCCGACTGATCTCCCGCGGCCCGCGGAAAGACGAAACGCCACAGGGCTCCCGCGAGCACTCCGAGCCCCATCCCGAGCAACGTCGCCAGTAGCGCCTGCCCGCACAGGAACCACATGAAGGTGAACCATCCGGAGGACCAGTCCGCGTGAATGGCCACCGCGGCCATGCCGCCCACAGCGCTGCCGGTCACGTGATACCCGGCGCGTCGCACATCGCAAAACCACGCGACGGCGATCGCGCACAGCGTAAGGGGAATCAGCGGCCACCCCAGCATGAACGCAATGCCCGACTGCGCATCGCTGGGCAGGCAATACGGCATCACCAACACCCCCCCGAAGGACAGGAGCGCAATGGCCCCGACAGTGATGTAAAACGATCTCGCTCGTCGAATGGGTCTTTCCGCCGTCGCCATGCACAACCCCTAACGGGACATATCCTATCACCAGGCCGGGTGCCATGCTCAAGTTCCCGGCGCCCGGTGCCACACTCAAGTCCCCGGCGCAGCCGGGCCTGAGCATTCTGTTCCCCGTCCCTCCCCCCCGTCGGCTCCCGCTATACTGCCCACGCCCGCCGCGCGCCCGCGGCCGGCCTGCGGAGACGCCCCTATGCCGCTCGAGCGCCTCGGAAATGACGTCCACCTCTACCCCGCCGGCCCGCTCCGCGGCACCGCCTCGCTCCCCGGCTCCAAGAGCCTCACCAACCGCTATCTCGCCTGCGCCGCCCTCGCCGACGGCGTTTCCACCCTTGCCGGCGTCTCCGGCGGCGACGACGCCCACGCCATGGTCGCCGGTCTCGAGCAACTCGGCATCCATATTGACTCGCGCGCCGACGAGCTCATCGTCGTCGGCTGCCGCGGCACCTTCCCCGCCGACGAGGCCACGCTCGACACCGGCAGCGCCGGCACCGCCATGCGCTTCCTCACCGCCCTCGCCTGCCTCGGCCTCGGACACTACCGCCTCGACGGCTCCCCGCGCATGCGTGAGCGTCCCATTGGGCCCCTCGTCGACGCCCTCGCCGAGCTCGGCGCCCAGATCGGCTATGCCGCCCGCGAAGGCTACCCGCCGCTCACGATCGAAGCCCGCGGCCTCGCCGGCGGCGAAGTCCACTTCACGACCCTGCCGTCTAGCCAATACATCAGCGCCCTGCTCATGGTCGCCCCGTACGCGAAGCGCGACGTCTTCATCCGCATCGACGGCGACCTGCCCAGCGAGCCCTACGTCGACATGACCATCGACGTCATGCGCTCCATGGGTGTCGAGCCGGTCGCCGAAGCCGGCCGCCGCTTCGTCATCCCCGCCTGGCAACGCTACCAACCCGGCCAGTACGCCATCGAGCCCGATGCCAGCGCCGCCACCTACTTCTGGGCCGCGGCGGCCATCACCGGTGGCCGCATCCACACGCCGCACCTCACCCGCGCCAGCCGCCAGGGCGATGCCCGCTTTGTCGACGTCCTCGCTCGCATGGGCTGCGAAGTGACCGAAGACGCCGCCGGCCTCACCGTCGCCGCACCGCCTGACGGACGCCTCCGCGGCATCACGATCGACCTCAACGACATGCCCGACACGGTGCAAACCCTGGCCGTCGCGGCCCTCTTCGCCGACGGCCCGACGCGCATCGACAATGTCGCGAATCTGCGCATCAAGGAAACCGACCGCCTCGCCGCGTTGGGCGCGGAGCTGACCAAGCTCGGCGCCCGCGTCGAGCTGCGCGACGATGGACTGACCGTCCATCCCCCGGCGCGCGTGCTGCCTGCCGTGATCGACACGTACGACGATCACCGCATGGCCATGAGCTTCGCGCTGGCGGGACTGGTGGCGGACGGCGTGGTGATTCGGGACGCGGGGTGTGTGTCGAAGAGCTTCCCCGGCTTCTTCGACGTCCTGGGCGGGCTGATGTAGCGCGAGGCTCGTGGCGTCAGGCCTCCGCGCCTGCCTTGGGGGACCGACCTCCGGTCGGTCTCCGCCCTGTGTAGCGTCAGGCCGCAGCTTGCCCGCCGCGGCGGGTGCCTGACGGGGTCGCGGCTACGCCTCGCGCGGGCTGCGCGTCGCGACGCCGATCTCGTAGCTCGCATGCATGACGCGGCGGCTATGGATCACCGTTCCGCACAGCAGCAGCGGGGCGCCTTCCGCATGCGGCACGAGCGTCTCCACGTACGTGCCGACTGGGACGTCGATCCCGACCTGCAGCGCGACGCCGCTCGGCGCGAGGTTCACCGTCTCGCCCACGATCGTGCGCGTCTCGCCAGTCGACTTGTCCATGACGCGCACGCGGCACGGCACACGGTGCGGCACGCGGTGCTGTTCGCGCCGCTGCGGCCCAACGTCGGGTGGCGGTTTGGCCGTCGCCAGCAGGGCAGTGGGGATGGCACCAGGCGTCGCCGCCGGGCCACTGGCCGGACTTTGCGGGACTCTCATGCACGGCTCCGTGACGGCCCGCGCCCCCAGTACTGCACGCTTCCGGGCCGCGAGACAACGGGGTGACACTCACCCGCGTCTCTTATCGGTACCGTGTGGGGCGGAACTTGAGCGGAGTGGCTCGGCCGCGCAGTGCTACACCGCCCGGATGTCCCGGCGGGCAAAGTACGCCAGCCCGATCAGCCACGCGACCAATCCGACGCCGCCCAGCACCGCCACGTCGTGCCACGGCACCCCGCCGCTCCGCACGATCGCCAAGGGCCGGTAGTAATGGTGCAGTCCGACGATGCTGAACGGCCGAATGGCGCTCCAGAACTGCTCCAGCAGGTTCACCAGGTCCGAGCACAGGAGCAAAGCGAGCACGATGCCGACCGCCTGCCCGCGCCGCGACACCAGGCTCGACACGCACATCGTCACCCCGCCGATCGCGAGGTTCACCGCCAGCAGATTCACCGTCACCGGCCACAGGCGGGCAAAGTCCAGCGGCGGCGCGAGCTGCCAAACCGGTCCGCCGATCCACAGTCCCGCCAGTGGCGCCGCGCTCATCACCACCGCCGCCGTGACCCACACCACCGACGTGCTGGCGTACACACTCGCGCGCGAGATCGGCAGCGTGAGCAACAAGTCGGCCGTCCCGCGGTCGACCTCGCCGGCGATCACGCCCGTGCCGATGGTTAGCAGGAGCGCCCACGACAACGCGTACAACAGGGGATGCCCCAGCCCAAACGTCGCCATCGTCGTCGGCGTCAGATCGCCGATCAGGTCCGCGCCGAGCGCCACGCGCAGGATCGTCTGGATGATCGGCCGCGCCAGCCACGTGCGGAGCTGCTCCAGGTCCGCCAGCGCCTCGATGATGACCCGCACGATCGCGAACTCGAGCAGCACCGCGCCCAGCGCCAGCAGCACCAGCAGCGCGACCGAGTCGCGAAACGTCTTCCTCATCACCGCGCGGTTCATGCGGACTCCTGCGCCGGGGTCTGCGCGTAGTACGTCAGGAACAGGTGATCCAGGTCCGGCGGCGCGATGGTCACTTCCTCCACCGGGTTCTGCGCCAGCCACGTGATGAGCGGCTCCGTCGCCCCGCGCCACGTACCGTGCAGGTGCCGCTCGGTGTGATGCTGCACGACGAGCCCCTCCGGCAGTGCGGCAGTCGGCGCGGCACCGGGACGGAAGCGCAACTCCACGTGTCGCGCCGCCCGCTGCCGCAGCACGTCCACCCGCTCCTGCTCGATCAGCTCCCCGCCCCGCAGGATCGCCACCTCGTCACATAGCTCCTCGACCTCCGCCAACGCGTGACTCGAGAACAGCACCGTCCGCCCGTCGGCCGCCACCCGCCGCAGCTCGTCGTACAGCGCCATCTGCATGAGCGGATCGAGCGCCGTCGTCGGCTCGTCGAGGATCAGCAACTGCGGGCGGTGCATCAGCGCGGCGATGATCCCCAGCTTCTGCTTCATACCGCGCGAGTAATCGCGTACGCGCCGGTCGAGGTCCAGGTCCAGCTCGCGCGTCAGCCGCTGCACCTCGCTCCACGTCCCCCCACCGCGCGCCGCATCGAGAAAGCGCAGGGTCGCCCGCCCCGTCAACCCGTCGTAAAACCGCACGTCACCCGGCAGATAGCCGACGGACGCGCGGAGTCGCGGCCCCTCGCGCCACACATCCCGCCCCAGCACCGTGGCGCGGCCGCTCGTCGGCCGCAGTAAGCCCAAGAGCAGCCGAATCGTCGTCGTCTTGCCTGCCCCGTTGGGCCCGAGGAAGCCGAAGAGCCCGCCCGCACGCACGCGCAGGTTCAGCCCGCCCAGCGCCGCACGCCGCCCGTAGCACTTGCGCAAGTCGGTCGTGACGATCGCATCCATACCGCCACCTTACTGACAGCGCGCCCCCGGCGGCAAGCGCCTCCAACCGTGCGCAAAAACTCCGACCGCACGTCTGAGCCGCGGATGCCGAGCGGCCGGCCAGTGTCCGATCTTGTCGCCCGCCGTCGAAATCGTGAGGCAACAGCGGCCGCTACGACGCATGAACCGTCGGCCGTGCGTCCGGGGTTGTACGCCGCGCACCGCCGCCCAGCGAACAACCCGAATGCACGGTGAGAGGCCCATGCAAACTCGTACGGCAACGACCCCGGCCGCCCGCATCACGCTCATTGCCTTTTTCGGTCTCCTGGCCGCGGCCGGGTGGGCCGGCGATGTTCCCCCCGGCGGTGCCCCGCCGGAAAGCGCCGGTAGCCCGGCCAGCCAGCCAGCCTTTGAATCGGTGCCCTTCGATTCCGACCGGTGGGTCCTGGCGGACGCGCTGCCGGTGGAGTACCGCGGCCGCCAGGCGCTGCTCGGCACGGCGTTCCTGAAAGACGCGGAATTCAAGGACGGCGTCATCGAGGTCGACGTGGCCGTCACGGGAGCCCGCTCGTATCCGGGCATCCTCTTCCGCATGCAGACCGGTCAGAATTATGAGCGCGTCTACATTCGCCCCCATCGCCCCGGGACGCTCTATCCGGATACACTGCAGTATGTGCCGGCCTGGCACGGCATCGACGGCTGGCAGCTCTACAGCGGCGAGGGCTTCAACGCCGGCGCCACCATTCCGACCGGGGAGTGGTTCCACTTGCGCCTGGAGGTCGCCGGTACCCAGGCCCGCTTGTTCATCGGCAACGACGCCGAGCCCGCCCTGCGCATCCACCGCCTGCAGCGCGGTCTGACGCGCGGCACGATCGGTCTGAGCGGACCGAGAGACGGTACGGCATGGTTCTCCAACTTCCGCTATCGCCCTGATGCCGCCCTGCAGTTCGATCCGCCGCCGCTTGAAGACACGCCGCCGGGCATGCTCCGCGAGTGGCAGGTCTCCACGCCGCTCATCGCACGACAGATTGACCGACAACACATGCCGAAGCCCAACGAGCTCTACGGTGTGCACTGGCAGCCGCTCTCGGCCGCGCCTTCCGGACTCGTCGACATCTCCCGCGAGTTCGGACGCACGACGCCCCAGCCCGAGTGCGTGTTGGCGAAGACGGCTCTGCACGCGGAGCGTGACGAGTTGCGGCGCTTCAACTTCGGCTACAGCGACGAAGTGACCGTCTTCCTGAACGGACGCGCGCTGTTCACCGGCAACAGCGCCTATCGTTCGCGTGACCCCTCGTTTCTCGGAATCATCGGCCTGCTGGACGCCGTGTACTTGCCGCTGCAAGCCGGCGACAACGAGTTGCTGCTCATCGTGACCGAGAACTTCGGCGGGTGGGGCTTCATGGTGCAGGACGCGACGGCCGTGTACCTCGCGTCCGGCGTGCAACGGCTCTGGCAGGCACGGACTGAACTGCAGATGCCGGAGTCGGCCGCGTACGATCCGCAGCGCGACGTCGTGTACGTGTCGAACTACGACGCCTTCAACCCCAGCCGCGCTGAGGGTCTTCAGTGCATCGCGCGCGTGTCGCTGGACGGGCAGGACTGCGAGCCGCGTTGGGTGGTTGGGCTGCGCAACCCGACGGGGCTGACGGTGCGCGGGGATACGCTGTGGGCGGTGGAGCCGAGCGGGCTGGTGGAGATCGATATCGCGGCGGGGAAGATCGTGCAGCGTCACGGGCTGCCCGGGGCGATGATGCTGAACGACGTGGCCTTAGCCGAGGACGGCACGGCGTACGTGTCCGATTCGCGCGGCGGGGCCATCTACCGGCTCACCGGGGGTAAGCCGGAAGAGTGGTTGCGGGCGCCCGAACTGGCGCGGGCCAACGGCGTGCTCGTGCAGGGCGGGCGGCTGCTGGTCGCGACGAACGGCGACGGGTGGCTGAAGGCGGTCGACCTGACGACGAAGAAGATCGAGATGGTCGCGAACCTCGGTGGCGGGTTGATTGACGGGCTGGCGGTGGCGGAGGATGGGAGCATTCTGGCATCGCACAATGAAGGCCGTCTCTTCCGCATTGCCAAATCGGGCGAGATCACGAAGCTCCTCGACACGACCGCGGTCGAGATCAACTGCGCCGACTTTGCGTACATCCCGGCGCGCAAGCTGATCGTCGCGCCGACGTGGATGCACAACCACGTGGTGGCGTACCGGTTGGGGGAGTGAGGGGCGTGCGGCGTGCCAACGTGCACAGGTGAGAACGTGAAAGCGGGAACGGCGTGCGGGGTTCGTGGGGGGATGCTTTAAAACTTGAAAATGTGAAAAGGTGAAAACGGGGGGTGGGCG
>CAZGAQ010000009.1:0-152142 GCA_964523405.1 uncultured Planctomycetales bacterium | reverse complement strand
GCCCCGCGTGCTATCGTTCTTCTATGAATGCGCGTACTTCTAGACCGCCCGCCGTTCCCCCTTGTCACTTTGTTACTTTGTGACTTGCCCGCTCCCCGTGCGCACCTTGCCCCCCGTTTTCACCTTTGCACGTTTGCACTCCCCCGCCGCCCCCGCCCCCGTTGTCACTTTGTTACTCTGTCACTTCCCCCCGTTCATCCCCCACAGCCCCGCCGCACTGCTGCTCACGGCCGCACACCCGCTGGCCAGCAGGCGCTGCGCCAACTCCGGCGTCCGCACCAGCCCGCCCGCGATCCGCGGCACGCCCACGTGTGCAAACGCCTCCGCCACCTCCAACGCCGCCACGCCCGGCACCAGCTCCACCATGTCCGGCCGCGACTGCTCGATCACATGCAGCCCCCGCTCCACAGCCCGCCCATCCTGCAGGAACAGCAGCAGAATCGACGCCAGCCCCAGCCGCCGCGCCGCCGCCACCAGGTGCCCCCGCACCGTGATGATCCCGTCGATGCCCCCCAGCTCCGCCAGGTACCGCAACCCCGCCTCGTCGCTCGTCAGCCCGGACAGCAGATCAATGTGCAGCATGATCGGCAGCCGCGCCGTCGCCCCGCTCCGCAGCCGCGCCAGCATCCCCGGTAACTCCACCAGCTCCCCACCCTGCAGAAACAGCAGACTCGCGTGCGCCAGCAGCGCCTCTTCACCCGGCTCCAGGTGCCAGAACACGGGCACAATGGGTTTCGCCAGCCACGCGCGACAATCCGGACCTTTCACCGACTTGCGCATGCATTCTGTCCTTGACTTGAGAACGACCGTAACAGTAAAGTGAATTCTGACAATATACGGCAGCACGGTAAACCGTCGGCCGGGCCAGAGAACCAGAGAAAGGCCCCTGCGACAGTCGCAGGGGCCTTTTTTGCGCGCTCGTGCCGCCGCGGTGAACCTCGACTTGGAGTAGCTCGTGCCAACGCCCGCTCCCGACCTGACCCGCATCCGCCACGTCGCCCTCGACCTCGACGGTACCGTCTACCTCGGCGGCCGCCTGTTCGACTTCTCGCGCCGCTTCCTCGCGCAGCTCGACGCGCTCGGCATCGGCTACACCTTCCTCACCAACAACTCCTCACGCAGCGCCGCCGAATACCTGCACCACCTGCAGCAGCTCGGCCTGCCGACCACGTCCGACCAGGTCTACACGTCCGGCCTCGCAACCATCGACTACCTGCGCCGCACGCACCCGCAGCTTCGCCGACTCTTCGTCCTCGGCACCCCCAGCCTACGCGACGAGTTCACCGCCGCCGGCTTCACCCTGGTTGCCCACCAAACCGAACCCGACGCCGTCGTCGTCGGCTTCGATACCGGCCTCGATTTCGCCCGCCTCTGCCAAACGGCCTGGTGGCTCACCCGCGGCAAGCCCTTCTTCGCCACGCACCCGGACCGCACTTGCCCCACCGACCAGCCCACCACGCTCGTCGACTGCGGCTCCCTCTGCGCGTGCCTCGAGCACGCCACCGGCCGCCGCCCCGACGCCGTCCTCGGCAAGCCCGACCCGAACATGCTCGCCGGCATCCTCGCCCGTCACGGCCTCACGCCCAACCAACTCGTGATGGCCGGTGACCGCCTCTACACGGACATGGAGATGGCCCGCCGTGCCGGCGCCGTCGGCGCCCTCGTGCTCACCGGCGAAACCACCCAAACCGACGTCGCCGGTTGCCCGACTCCGCCCGACCTCGTCCTGCCCAGCCTCGCCCAACTCGGCGAATTGCTCGAGGCCGCGCAGCCCGGGAGTCGCCACGCATGACCGCCGCGATGCCACTTCCGCGAACGGAGACGCTGGCGGCTCTCACCGCCGAACCGCTCGACGTCCTCGTAGTCGGCGGCGGCATCGTCGGCGCCGGCGTCGCGCGGGACGCCGCGCTGCGCGGCCTGCGCGTCGGCCTCGTCGAGCAACACGACTTCGCCTTCGGCACCAGCAGCCGCTCCAGCCGCCTGCTCCACGGCGGACTGCGCTACCTCGCCCAAGGTCGCGTCGGCCTCGTGCGCGAAGCCAGCGTCGAGAAACGCATCCTCCACCGCATCGCGCCGCACCTGGCCGCCCCGCTCGCCTTCATCTTCCCCACCTACCGCTGTCCGCCGTGGGGACCGTGGGCCCTCTGGAAGCTCCGCATCGGCGTGAAGCTCTACGACCTGCTCTGTGGCGGCCGCAACCTCGGGCGTTCCTGCGGCCTCAGCCGCGACGAAGTCCGCACGCTCCTGCCCGGCCTAGAGACCGACGGCCTCACCGGCGCCGTCCGCTACTACGACGGCCTCACGAGCGACGCCCGCCTCGTGCTCGACACGCTGCGTTCCGCCGGCGCCGCCGGCGCCCTGGTCCTCAACTACTGCGCGCTCGACTCCGCTGAACGCGCGTCCGACCGCTGGACCTGCCGCGTTGTCGACCGCGAAACGTCACGCACGCACGACGTCACCGCCCGCACCGTCGTCAATGCCACCGGTCCTTGGGCTGCACAATTGCCCCATAGCGGCGTGCATCTGCGCCTCACGAAGGGCGTGCACCTCGTCGTGGATCACGCGCGCCTGCCCGTCCCCGACGCCGTCGTGCTGACGGCCGGCAGCCGCATTCTCTTCGCGATCCCCTGGGGCCCCCGCACCATCCTCGGCACGACCGACACTGACTATACCGGCCCGCTCGACGATATCCGCACCGACCCGGCCGACATCCGCTACATCCTCGACATCGTCAATCGCGCATTTCCCGCCGCCGCCCTTACCGACCGCGACCTCATCAGCACCTGGGCCGGCGTGCGCCCCCTCATCGCTGACCCCAACGGCGGCCCGTCCGACATCTCGCGCGCCCACGAAATTCGCTCGCCCGAGCCCGGCTGGTGGGACGTCGCCGGCGGCAAGCTGACCACCTATCGCCTGATGGCCGAGCAGACCATTGACCGCCTGCTGGCGGAGTTGGGACGCCCGCGCACCCGCTCCACCACCGCCGCCACGCCGCTGCTTGCCGCGGACGACACCGCCTACAGCAGCCTCGTGCCGCCGCCCGTCACGCGCGCCGCCGTCGAGCACTACTGCGCCAGAGAATGGGCAATTCACCTCGACGACGTCCTGCTCCGCCGGGCCGGTTGGCATTACGATCACGCCGATCCCGGCCGGCTGGCGGCCGAAGTCGCCGCGTGGATGGGCGCAGCGCTGCGCTGGGACGCCGCGCGGCAAGCCGAGGAGCTACAGCGCTATCACCGGCGCACGGCGTCGACCGCCGCGTCGCGCCGCACAACCCCGGACGCCCCGACGATCGCCGGCGCGGCCGCTTCGTAGGCCTCTAGTAAGGACTCGTCCATGATCTTCGCCCCCGTTCGCCGGTTCTTCGCCGCGGCCCCGCACGTCGCCCGCCTGCCGGACGCCGAGGTCCGCCGCCAATATCCGCGCTTCCGCCTGCAGATCATGGAAGCCACCTTCCTCGGCTACGCCACGTTCTACGTCGTTCGCAACAACTTCTCCGTCGTCGCCAAGAACGTCGAGCACGCGCTCCACTACGACGACGGCATGATCGGCAGCATCCTCGCGATCACCGCCATCAGCTACGGCGTCGGCAAGTTCCTCCTCGGCGCGCTCTCCGACCGCAGCAACCCCCGCACTTTCATGGCCGTCGGCCTGCTCCTCACCGCCGCCTGCAACTTCGCCTTCGGCGCCGTCGCGAACTACCACGTCCACCTCGCCCTCTGGGCCCTCAACGGCCTCTTCCAGGGCATGGGCTGGCCCCCCTGCGGCCGCGCCATGGGCCACTGGTTCGGCAAGCACGAGCGCGGCCTGACATTCAGCATCTGGAACACCTCGCACAACATCGGCGGCGGCATCGCCGGCGCCCTCGCCGGCTGGACCGCCGCCCACCTCGGCGGCTGGCAGTACGCCTTCTACATCCCCGGCGCCATCGCCGCCGTCGGCGCCGTCTACCTGCTGTGGCGCCTGCGCGACACGCCGCAGTCCGTCGGCCTGCCGCCCATCGAGGAATACCGGCCGGACGCAGCTCCCGTGCTGGCCGTCCCCGGCGCTCCACCGCCGCCGCCCCCGCCGCCCGTACCGACGGTCGAACGCGAACTAACCTACCGTGAGCTTTTCATTCATCACGTGCTCGGCAACAAGTACATTTGGCTGCTCGCCATCGCGAACTTCTTCGCCTACATCACCCGCTACAGCATGCTCGATTGGGGCCCGAAGTACCTCGGCGAGATCAAAGGCGCCACGCTCACCGGCGGCGGCATCGCCGTCCTCGTCACCGAATTTGGCGGCATCCCCTCCACCATCGCCCTCGGCTGGCTCTCCGACCGCCTCGGCGGCCGGCGCGGCCTGGTCGCCGTCCTCTCGCTCGTCCCGATTCTGGCCGCGTTCGTCGTGATTCTGCTGACCCCCGCCGGCTATCTCTGGCTTGACATGACGATGCTCTCGGTCATCGGCTTCTTCGTCTACCCCGTCATCAACCTCATTGTGATCATGGCCCTCGACCTCACGTCGAAGAAGGCCATCGGCACCGCCGCCGGCTTCATCGGCCTGTTCGGCTACCTCGGTCGCACCGCGCAGGCCCAGGGCTTCGGCTGGGCACTCAAGCACTACAAGGCCGTGGCCGGCCCACAAGTCGCCTGGGACATCGTGCTCTACGCGATCCTCGCCTGCACGCTGGTCGCCATTATCCTGCTGGCCTTCACCTGGCGTCTGAAACCCCCGCCGGCCCGCGCCTGAGGCGCTTTCGCGCGCCCCGCCCGACCGTGCGCGCTGCCGCGGGTCACGCCCCTGTGGCCAACGCCCTGCGCGATCGTCCCGTCACTTCTTCCGCGCACACCCCCTGATCTCATTCCCCCTTATTCCGGTTGGCTCTGCGCCCGCCCCACGCTCTAATATCCGGCCATGCGCATCCATTTGCCCGAACGCATCTGTACGAACCTCCACGCCGCGCTCTCCCGCGAATGGCTCGTCACCAACGGCATCGGCGGCTTTGCCTCCGGGACCGTCGCCGGCGCGCTCACACGCCGCTACCACGGCCTGCTCCTGGCCGCCCTGCACCCCCCCGTCGGCCGCACGCTCCTCGTCACCAAGCTCGACGACACGGCCTTCATCGCCGGGCGCAAATACCCGCTCTACACGAACATCTGGCGCAGCGGCGTCGAACAGTCCGCCGGCTACCACTACCTGCGGCAGTTCGAAGTGCGCCTGGGCGTACCGACCTGGACCTATGACGTCGGCGGCGTCCGCCTGATCAAGCGGATCTGGATGGAAGCCGGCCACAACACCACTTTCGTGCGCTACGAACTGGACGATCAAGGGCAGGGCATCACGCTCGGCTGCCGGCTCATCGTCAACGACCGGGATTACCACCACATCGCGCACGGCGGCGACCGCGTCTTCGGCGTCAGCGCGGATGGCCCCGAGGCCGAAGTTCGTCCGCCCAGCGACAGCGGGCCCGTCTACGTCCGCTGCGCGGGCCCGACTGCCGCGCGGGCCGAGTGGCAGATGGACTACACCTGGTGCCACGACTTCCACCTGCCCGTCGAGGCCGCCCGTGGCTTCGACCACCTCGAAAGCCACCTGGTCGTCGGGCAATGCAGCGTACCGCTGGAGCCCGGCGACCACGTGACCTTCCGGATCGCCACCGCCGCCGACCGGCAGACCTCCGTCGACGGAGCCCTGAAGCGCTGCCACGACCGCGCCATCGGACGCCTGCAGGCCTGGACCACCGTCTCCGGCCAACGCCCCGAAGCCGCCCCCGTCCCCGTGACCCAGCTCGTCCTCGCCGCCGCCCAGTTCATCGTCGCCCGCCCCGCCCCCGACGCCCCCGACGGCCACACCATCGTCGCTGGCTACCCCTGGTTCACCGACTGGGGCCGCGACACCATGATCGCCCTGCCCGGCCTGACCCTGTGCACCGGCCGGGCCGACGTCGCCCGCCAGATCCTCCGCACCTGGTCGCACTACGTCCGCCAGGGTCTGATCCCCAACCGCTTCCCCGATTGCGGGGACCAGCCCGAGTACCACACCGCCGACGCCACACTGTGGTACCTCTGGGCCGTCGACCAGTACGTCCGCGCCACCGGCGACGTCACCACGCTGGCCGAGTTGTTCCCCGTGCTGTGCGACATCGTCGCCTGGCACCGCAAGGGCACGCTGCACGGCATCCACGTCGGCGACGACGGGCTCGTGCACACCGGCCACAGCGGCATCAACCTGACCTGGATGGACGCGAAAATCGGCGATCGCGTGATCACGCCGCGCACCGGAAAGCCCGTCGAGCTGAGCGCCCTGTGGTATGACGGGTTGTGCAACCTCGCGCGCCTCGCGGACCTCGTCGAACAGCCTGGCGATGAGTTCGTCCGCCTCGCCGCCCGCACACGCAAGTCCTTCGAGCGCTTCTGGAACCCACACGCCAAATGCCTCTTCGACGTCATCGACACGCCGTCGGGCACTGACGCCAGCATCCGCCCCAACCAGATCTTTGCCGTCGCGCTCACGCACTCGCCCCTGTCGCGCCCGCAGCAGGAGGCGGTCGTGCACACCTGCGAGCACCGGCTGCTGACGTGGTACGGGCTGCGCAGCCTGGCGCCGGATCAGGCTGGCTATCGCAAGCACTACCGCGGCGGACCCGTGGCACGCGACGAGGCCTATCACATGGGCACCGCGTGGGGTTGGCTGCTCGGACCGCTGGTCCTGGCGCACTACCGTCTGCACCACAACGCCGCCCACGCTCGGCAGATGCTGGAACCGATGGCCGGACAGCTCTGGACTGCCGGCGTCGGCACGCTCAGCGAGATCTTCGACGGCGACGAGCCCTTCCATCCCGACGGCTGCACCGCCCAGGCCTGGTCGGTCGCCGAGACCCTCCGCGCGTGGCATCTGACGCAGTTGCCCCACCACAAGGCCGGCCGGCGCCGCAAGACGCTGCCCGAGGAATGCGAGCCGTAGCGCCAGGCTGGAGCCCGCCGCGAACGAAGTGAGGGGTGCCCGACGTACTGCGACGCTCTGCCTTGCAGCCGTAGCGCCAGGCCTCCGTGCCTGACGTAGGCCGCGCCCCGACCAGCGGCGACGGCGTGTCAGTGTGCGACGGTGAACGTTCGTTCGTCCCCGCGCGGCTCAATCGACCGCTTCTGCGTATCCCGGATGTAGCCCGCGAAGTGCGCCGCCAGATCGGTCAGCAGCGCGTCCACGTGCCGCGCCGTCCCCTCGGCCTCCATCTCGACCTTGCCATCGTCCAGGTTCCGCACCCATCCCACCACCGCGTGCCGCCGGGCGATGTCCTGCGCCGTCGCGCGGAAGCACACCCCCTGCACGTGCCCCGAGAACAGCACGTTCAGCCGCACCGGTCCGCCCGGTTGTGTCGCCATGATCAGCCCTCCGCGGTCGAGTCAGCGCCCGACACGCTGCAGCACGGCGTGCCGTTTGCCGCTCGTGATCTCCAGTCGGTCAAACTTCAGCATGGTCGGGTAAGCACGCTGCCCGCCTGCGCTCGGCCGCAGCTTGAGCTTCCCGCCGTCAAACTCGTACGTCCCCGTCTCGTCGGTCGTCTTGCCCTCGATCGTCGTCGTGGCGGAGAAGCTGCCATCGCCGCGAAACTCCACGTTGTCCAGCGCGAACGTCTGGCGGTTGGGGACGGCCTCGACGAGCTTCCACCGCCCGACCACCGCCTGCTGGCAGCCGGTCAGCGGCACGAGAAATCCCAGCAGACCGACCGTCAGGCTCAGGCGCCAGGCGCGCGTCAGCAATTCACAGCTCATGGGTTCGTCTCTCCGCTGGCACAGGTCGCTTGAACGCGGCCGATTATACCGCCACCGGCGGTCAGCGGGACCAGGGCCGCCGCAGGCACAACGAGACCGGGCGCCGCTGTGTAAAGACCGGCAAAATCCCGGCGGCGGTTTGACCGCCGACGGCGGATTTGTTAAACGAACGGCTTCACCTTTACCTGAGGCGCACCTATGCACGCATTGCTTCTGGGCGCGGCCGAGAAGAGCATCAACCTCGGCACCGTGGACTACGCGATCCTCATCGTCTACTTCCTCTTCGTGCTCGGCATCGGCTGGGCGCTGAAACGCTACCAGAAGACGAGCACCGATTTCTTCCTCTCCGGCCGCGCGATTCCCGCCTGGATCACTGGCCTGGCCTTCATTTCGGCCAACCTCGGCGCGCAAGAAGTAATCGGTATGGGGGCGTCCGGCGCCAAGTACGGCATCATGACCAGCCACTTCTACTGGGTCGGGGCGATTCCGGCGATGGTCTTCGTAGGCATCTTCATGATGCCGTTCTACTACGGTTCGAAGGCCCGTTCCGTGCCGGAATACCTCAAGCTGCGCTTCGACGAGAAGACGCGCGGCTTCAACGCCATCTCCTTCGCGGTGATGACGGTCTTTTCTTCCGGCATCTCCATGTACGCCCTCGCCAAGCTGCTGAACCTGCTACTCGGCTGGAACTTCGACGCCAGCCTGCTGGTCTCCGCGGCCATCGTGCTCGTGTATATCTTCCTGGGCGGCCTCACCTCCGCCATCTACAACGAAGTCCTGCAGTTCTTCCTCATCGTGCTCGGCTTTATCCCCCTCGTCTTCCTGGGCCTCAAGGACGCCGGCGGCTGGGACGGCGTCCGCCAGCGACTCACGGATTTCGCCGCCTCGAAGGGCTATGCGGCCGGCGCGTGGACCGACTCGTGGGCTCACATGGGCGCGGCCACCGACAACCCGATGGGGGTCGAGTGGTTCGGCATGGTCGCCGGCCTCGGCTTCGTCCTCTCCTTCGGCTACTGGTGCACGGACTTCCTGGTCGTGCAGCGCGCCATGGCCGCCAACAGCATGTCCGCGGCACGCCGCACCCCGCTGATCGCCGCCGTCCCCAAGATGCTCTTCCCCGCCCTCGTGATTCTGCCCGGCATGATCGCCATGGCCCTCACGCATCACTCGGGCACCAGCGGCTTCACCCTCCCCCAGAAGGACGGCGCCTACGACTACGACCTCGCCATCCCCCTCATGCTCGGCCACTACTTCCCGTCCGGCATGCTCGGCCTGGGCCTCACCGCCCTCATGGCCTCCTTCATGTCCGGCATGGCCGGCAACGTCACGGCTTTCAACACCGTCTGGACCTACGACATCTACCAGAGCTACATCCGGCCCGGCCAGTCCGATCGGCATTACCTCTGGATGGGCCGCTTCACTACCGTCTGGGGCATCCTGCTGAGCGTCGCCGCCGCCTACGCCGCGACGAAGTTCAATAACATCATGGACATGCTCCAGCTCGTGTTCGCCTTCGTGAACGCCCCCCTCTTCGCCACCTTCCTGCTCGGCATGTTCTGGCGCCGCGCCACCGGCCACGGCGCCTTCTTCGGACTCCTTTCGGGCACGCTCGCGGCGGCGATCCACCACGGCCTCACGCAGCCGACCGCTCCGGCCGGCATCGTCGTGCCACTGATCAAGGGCGGCTGGCTCGGCCATATCGTGCATCGCTACCCCAGCGAGATGGCGCAGAACTTCTGGGCCGCCATCTTCGCCTTTGGCGTGTGCTTCTGCGTCACCATCTTCGTCTCGCTCATCACCCCCCGCACGAAGTCGGATGACGAGCTGCGCGGCCTGGTGTATTCACTTACGCCGCGCACCAAGGAGCACGGCGTGGCCTGGTACAAGCAACCCGCCGCCCTGGGTGTCGTCGTTCTGCTGGCCGCCGTCGCCCTGAACATCATCTTCTGGTAGGAGTTCAACATGGGCCTCGATATTCGTGTTCCGATGGGCGTGATGTTCGGGATTCTCGGGGTGATCATCGCCGTCTACGGCGTCGCATCTTCGCCCGAGATCTACAAGCAGCACTCGCTCGGCATCAACGTCAACTTGTGGTGGGGCCTGGTGATGATCGCCTTCTCGCTCGCCATGCTCGGCCTGGCGTGGCGCAAACACACTCTCGACCGCAGCCAGCGTCCCCACTAGCCTCTCGCAAGCTCTCCCCCCAGCATCCCCCTCCCTCCCCGGGAGGGGGCAGCGGGAGGGTCAAGGCCCCCGAAACCCGCGGTACGCGCCCCCGGCCGCTGCCCCTCAATCATCCTGCAGATTGAACCGCTTGGCCGCCGCATCGCGCTTCGCCCCGTAGGCCTTCTCCACCTCCGCCTTCGTCACGCGCCGCACCACGAGGTCCCCCGCCTCCATCCGCAGCAGCGTGCCGCGCGCATCCGTGTACGTCCGCGCCGGCCGGCTCACCAGCCCCTCCCGCACCTCGAACGCGAACACCGGCCCTTCGACCCCCTCCAGCTTCCGCTCGCCCAGCGGCGTCATCGTCTGCGACGACAGCGCCCGCGTTTCCGTGTCATAGATCGCGAAGGCGTGCGCCTCCGGCGGCGCCTTGAGCAACAACCCCGGCGACACCCGCACCCACGCCAGATCCAGATACACCGGCCCGGTCCCCAGCGGCTTGCCCGGCTCCGGCAGCGTCCGGTCCAGGTTCGTCGTGAAACTCGAGAAAAGCACGTCCTTCTTGCGTATCACCTGATCCGTCTTGACCAGGAGCTGCTGCGGCTGCACATCCAGCGCCGGAATCTGCGTCGTCTGATGCTCGATCAACTCGTCCTGCCGGTCGAAACTGCTGAACATGTCCAGCCGCGTCTTGCGCACGGTGCCGTCGTCCGCAAAACGCCACGAACGCTCCCACACCCGCAGCCCCGGCCGGGTGTCGCGGAATCGCGCGCCCGGTGACGTGAATTCGTGCTCCGCGCGCGCGATGCGCCGGCGCAGGTAACCGATCCCCTTGCCACCCAGCGAAATGTCGTAGTACTCCTCCGCCTCGTTGAGCCGCACCTGACTGCCCACCGCGCGCACCTGATCGATGATCTTGCGCCCCCGCTCGAACGCGGCGCCGAGCTGTTGCACATCCGCCGGGTCATACTGGATCGTCAGCGTCCGCGCGATGCACTCGCAATCCGCACGCAATTGCGCCGCCTGCGCGGCGTCGTTCGCCACGCCCGTCAGCACCAACACCCATACGGTGCTCGCGTCAAACGGCATGCACAACGTCAGCGTCCGCGCCGTGTTCGCCCCGATCCGCGTCTGGTACGCCAACAACGCCCCCGACCGCGGCGGCAGCGGCCACGGGTCAATCTGCACGAGCGCGTTCTGCTGGCGATTCTCCCCCTCCGCCGCCAGTTCCTCCGCCTTGAACGGCACGGCGTCGCCACTCTCCGCCAGCGCCTTGCTGAACTCAATCACCCAGTCCTCAAACGACGGTAGGTCTACGCGCTCCGGCCGGTTCGCCGCGCCCGGCACAACGTTCGGCTGTATTCGGAAAATCTGCACTTGGAGCGCCTGCTGCCCCCCGGGGCTCCTCCCGCGCAGCAGCCCCACCGAGTCCTTGAACTGCTGGAACCGGGCGCGGTCGTAGTCCCACCCCGCCGGCACCCGCATCTCGAAACCAAACGCCGTATCGGCATACGGAATCATCGCCGGACCGCTGGCCGGACTGCTCGTCGACTGCGCAGTCTGCGCCCCAACGATGGCGCCAGACGCCAACCCCACCCCGACCGCCAGACACATGAAAATGACACGCCAACCGCTCATCGCGAAAACCTCGCCGAGGACAATGGCATCATTGTCGCCGTTTCGCTACGCTGCTCAACCTGCTTTTTGGAGATGCCGTGATCCTCGCGCTGTTCGAGTTTGCCCTGCAACCCTCCGGCCTGGCTGTGTGGTTCTGGCTCCTGTGCGCGATCGCCCTGGTTTGGACCCGCCGACACATCGATCTGTACCGCGGCCAGAAGGAGCCCGTACTCCGACCCGCCGACGCCGCCGGCGCCGCCGGCGCAAACCCTCTGCCACGCCTGTCCGTGCTGGTGGCCGCCAAGGACGAAGAAGCGAACATTGGGCGGTGTCTGGAGGGGTTGCTCGCCCAGGACTACCCCAACCTCGAGATCATCATCGCCAACGACCGCAGCACGGACCGCACCGGCGCCATTCTCGACGAATTCGCCGCGCGCGACAGGCGCATCAAGCCGGTGCATGTGCCCGCGCTGCCAGCCGGCTGGGGGGGCAAGAACCACGCCATGCATCTGGCGATGCAGCAAGCCACGGGCGAGTATCTCTGCTTCTCCGATGCCGACTGCCGGTACGTCTCCAACGTGCTCATGGCCGCCGCGGTGCGCTTCGCACAGCGTGAGAACATCGATTTTCTGTCGGTGTTGCCCGAGCTGGAGGCCCACACGTTCTGGGAGCGCGTCGTCCAGCCGCCGGCGGGCGCAATCATGGTCTTCTGGTTCCCACCGCAGAAGGTCAACAACCCCGACAAGCCGCAGGCCTACGCCAACGGCGCGTTCATGCTGATGTCGCGGCACGCGTACCAGGTCCTGGGCGGCCACGAGGAGGCGAAGGCGCAGCTCAACGAGGACATGCACTTCGCACGCATTGCCAAGCAGCGCCGTCTACGGCTGCGCGCCATCCGCGGCGACGGCATGTACACCGTCCGCATGTACACCGGCCTGCGGCAAATCTGGAACGGCTGGACCCGCATCTTCTACTGCAGCTTTGGGACGCTGCCACGCCTCCTGGTCAGCGTGATCTTCCTGTCGGTCTTCAGCCTGTTGCCGGCGCTGAGCCTGCTGCTGTCGCCGTTGTGTGGCGCTCAGGCCGGCGGAATCGCCCTGGCGGCCGGGCTGGCGTTCGTTGCGCAACAGACGATTCTGTGGCGGTTCTATGCCCTGAGTCGCACGCCACCGTGGTGGGCCCTGAGCTACCCGTTGGGAGCGGGGCTTTGCCTGGCAATCACAATCAACGCCCTGCGGCGCCATGGCGGGGTCGGTACGAACTGGCGGGGGACGACGTACCAGGGCGGGGTTTAGGGCCCCGGCGGCCGGCCCACGGACGCATCCGACTCTTCTACTCGTGCACGCGCACGATTCCCATAAGTCCATTATTCTGCGCAGGCTGCGCACGGGGTTTGTTCGGGTGTCTCGTTCTGTGAATGTGCGAAAAACATGCGAAAAACACGGCGGTCGCTCGCATCCGTGGGAACACAAGCTATAGTAACTGCGTGCGTAGGAGCGCTCCAGATGTAGCAGCGCGAACGGATTCGCGGTCGGCCGCCTCGCTTGACAACGCCTGTTAGTTAGGTTATTATTCGTATTAATAACCTGCGAACACAGGTGCAGAGCCGGCGAAGCGGCAACGCAAAGGAGTGCGTCGTGTCCACCAAGCCCTATTCGCATGGACGATTGCTGTGCGTGCTTGGCCCTGGGGGCAGCTTCCGGGACGCGGTCCGCGATAGCGGCCCCGGCCTCTTGGATCTGGCCACCAGTCCCCTGAGCACCGCCCAGCAGCGCGACTTGGCGGACTGCCTGACGCACGAACTCGCCGATTTCGCCGCCGCGGATGCGGCCCGCGGGGCGGTGGCCCCGGCGGACGCCCGCGTCTGGGCTGCCCCCCAGCATCCTCTGCCCCCCGTGGTGTTCGGATCGCTGAGCGCCTTCCTGGCGGAGGAATATCATGCGCCAAAGCACGAAGAGACCGCAGGGTTCCCTGACGCCCAAGCAGTTGCGTGTGCTCACATTCATCCGGGACTACACCAGCGCCCGGGGGTACGCCCCGACGATGCAGGAGCTGGCGGACGAGTTCGGCGTGAGCAAGGTCACCGTGTTCGAGCATATCGCCGCCTTGCAGAAGAAAGGCTTCCTCAAGCGTTCCCGACACAGGGCACGCTCTTTGCGACTTAATACCGAGATCGCCTTCCCCGACGAGCGCGCCACCCGCCTGCCGCTGGTCGGCACCATCGCCGCCGGCCGACCCATCGAAGCGATCGAAGATCGCGAGGTCCTCGACCTCGAAGAGATGTTCGTCACGCCGCACGAGACGTTCGTCCTCCGCGTACGCGGCGACAGCATGATCGACGACCGCATCTGCGATGGCGATTTCGTCGTCTGCGAGAAGCGCGACACCGCGCGCGACGGCGAAACGGTCGTCGCCTTGCTCGACGAGGGCGAGGCCACGCTCAAGCGCCTCTACCGCGAGAAGGACGGCATCCGCCTGCAGCCCGCGAACCCCAAGTACCAACCCATCCGCACCAAGAACGTGCGCGTGCAAGGCGTGGTAGTGGGCGTGATTCGCAAGTACTAGCGCCGTCTCGTCAGGACCGCGCCGCGACGCCCAGCCGACTCCCGCGATAGCCGCGCTGGCTTTCGCCGGGGAACTGCGGCCGGGGGCCGCACCCGCGCAGCCGGCCTTGCGCGCCTCTGGTGCGATCCCACCTTGCTCGTTTGCGCCGTCGCGTTTTTGCGTGCATCCCCGCGGCCGATCCCGTAAACTGTGCCGCGTGATCACCTGTTCCCTGCAATCTGGCTCCAACGGCAATGCCATCTACGTCGAGGTCGCTGGCGTCCGCCTGCTCTTCGACGCCGGCATCTCCGGCCGCCAGGCCCGCCTGCGCCTTGCCGAGCATGGCCGCGACATCCGCGAAGTGCACGCCCTGCTGCTCTCGCACGCCCACTCGGATCACACGCGCTGCGCGGGAGTGTATCACCGCCTGTTCAACCTGCCCGTGTTCGCCACCCCCGCAACCCAGCGTGCGATCGCGCCCTACGTCGGCCGCCTGCCCTTCCACAGCTTCACGCCCGGCGAGACGCTGCGCTTCGGCGACGTCGCCGTGCACACGCTGCCCACTCCGCACGACGCGGACGAATCGGTCGCCTTCATCGTCGAACACGCCGGTCGACGTCTGGGAATCCTGACCGACCTCGGCCACCCCTTTGAGTCGCTGTGCCGCATGCTCCCGACGCTCGACGCCGTGTACCTCGAGAGCAACTACGACCCCCGCATGCTCGAGGAAGGCTGGTACCCCCCCGAGCTCAAGGCCCGCATTCGCGGCGATCACGGTCACTTATCCAATGCGGAGGCCGCCGAACTGCTGCGCGGCTGCACGCCCGGCCGACTCCAGTGGGCCGCCCTGGCCCACCTCAGCGAGGAAAACAACCACCCCGAAGTCGCCCTGCAGACTCACCGCGATATCCTTGGCGATCGCCACCTCCTCAAGCTCGCCAGCCGCTATCAGGTCTCCGAGCTGTTTACGGTGTCGGCCGGCAACCCACCCGCTATTTCTTCTTGAGCACGCTCCGCCAGCCGCCCGCTTCCTCGACCCGCGCCTCCTCGGTGGAAGCCGTGCGAATGTCGTCCACCATGTAGTAGCACTTCGGGTCCAGCTCGCGTGCCCGGGCGATGACCTTGCGCGTCTGCTTGCGCTCCACCTCGATGAACAGCTCCTGCACCGGGCCGTCGCGCCCATAACCGTCGAACTGCGTCACCAGCAACCCCGTGGCGCGCAGCGCCTGCGCCAGCTCCGGCCCCTGCCGCGTGATGATGCGCACCACCTGCCGACCCAGCGCCAACCGCTGCTCAATCGTCATGCCGATATACGTCCCCAGGGCGAAGCCGATCGCATAGGCGACGCCGTACACCGGCTGCTTGCTGATCTCGTTGATCACGCGCGATACAACGAACACCCAGATCGTCAGCTCGAACATCGCCAGCGTAATCGCCAGCCCGCGCCGCCCCTGGATCGTCATGATCGTACGAATCGTCCCGATCGACACGTCGCCAATGCGCGCCAGGATGATCACGCCACACCAGAATAGCACATCCCACATGACCGGACCTCACTGCTCAACGCCAACCGCCGGCGGCACTTGCTCCGCCCGCGGCCATGCAACCACACGCCGCGCCAACGCCGGCACTGCTCCCCACATCCCCCCTTGCCCGCACCGCCCACAGCCCGCAGAGGCCGTAGTGTCGGCCCTCCGCCCGTCCCGCACAAATGTGGCGGGACGGCCGAAGTCGGCTTCGAAGAACCTCCCGGACTGCACTCGCGCCGTGCTGCCCCGGGAAGTCCTCTGGCAGGCCGCTACGCCAATCCCGCCTTCGCCTTCCGCGCGAGTTCCGCCACGTATCGATCCACCGACGCGTGCACTTCCGTGCTGGCCGCCGCCGCGGTGTCCCAGCCCTGTATCTCCGTCGTGACGCCTTCGAGCTGCTTGTATGTCGCGAAAAAGTGCTCGACCTCGCGGAGAAAGTGCTTCGGCACGTCGTTCAGCGAGTTGTAGTCGTTGAACAGCGGATCCGAGTTCGGCACGCCCAGCACCTTGTAGTCGTGCTGCCCGCGATCCGTCATCTTGAACAGCCCGATCACCCGCGTCTGAATCAAACAGCCGCTGAACGTCGGCTCGTTCACCATCACCAGGATGTCGAGATTGTCGCCGTCCTCCGCCAGCGTCTGCGGAATGAACCCGTAGTCGCCGGGATAGTGGCTCGACGAATACAGGTACCGGTCCAGCCGGATCAGCCCCGTCGCTTTGTCGACCTCGAACTTGCTCCGGCGACCCTTGGGAATCTCGACAATCGCATTCACTTCCGATGGCAGGTGCGTCCCCGCCGACACGTTCGTGTACACACTTCGCTGCGTCATACCGCCGCTCCGCTCAATCCAGGGTGCGTCAAGCTAGGGCGGCCGCTGAGGCGTGTCAAACCGCCCGGCCGCACCGCCGTCTCCCATCTGATAACGTGCCGCCCCCCTTTGCGCCCCCCGCCGCGGGGGACGAATCCGCGCCACCTACCACAGGCCGCGCCGGCTCTACGACGTGATTCTAGGCGCCGCACCCGCGCACGCCGCGTCAACCTCCACCGCGCCTAGCGTCGGCTCTCGCGGCGCGTGGCGTCAGCCCACCGCGCATAGCGTCGGCCCCCCGCGGCCGACGTTGGAAGCCGCACGACCTTTGATGAGCCGGCGTAGGGCAGGTTGCTGGGTGGACAATCCGTCCGCAACTCGCCGACAACCCTCCCACCCCCGAAGCGCCGCAACCTGCCGCCGGGGCTACCCATTCTTCCCATTCGCCGCGAAAACCTTGATCTCCCGCGGCCGCACGTACACCCGCTGCCCTACCGCCCAACCCTGCGCGCGGTAACGCTCCTGCGGCGCTTCGACGTGAATCGTCTCCCCCTCCGTGCTCAATACTTCCACCTTCACCTGCGGACCCGCTGCGTGAATCCGCGTGATCGTCGCCCTCAGCAGCGTGTCATCCGACGGCTGCACATCGAGCTCCAGATCGTGCGGCCGCACGAACCCGCGCACGAACAGCGAGCCCGTCGCCGGCCCCGCCGGCAGGTCCATCTCCAGCGTGCCGAAGATCGCCTTGCTGCCTTCCGCCCGCCCGTGAAACACGTTCACGTGCCCGAGGAAGTTCAGCACGAACTCGCTGGCCGGATGATTGAACACTTCCTCCGGCGTGCCGACCTGCTCGATCTGCCCGCCGTTCATCACGACGACGCGGTCGGCCACTTCCAGCGCCTCTTCCTGGTCGTGCGTGACCAGCACGCCGGTGACGTGAATCTCCTCGTGCAGCCGCCGCAGCCAGCGCCGCAGCTCCTGCCGCACCTTCGCGTCCAGCGCCCCGAACGGCTCATCGAGGAGCAGCACCTTCGGTTCGACCGCCAGCGCCCGCGCCAGCGCCACGCGCTGCCGCTGCCCGCCCGAAAGCTGCCCGGGATAGCGATCGGCCAGCCATTCGAGCTGCACCAGCTCCAGCAGCCGGCGCACGCGTGCCTTGATCTCCGCCCGCGGCGGCCGCCGGCGCCACGGCATGACCCGTAGCCCGAACGCGACGTTCTCGAACACCGTCATGTGCCGGAACAGCGCGTAGTGTTGGAACACGAACCCGACGCCGCGGTCCTGCACGCGCCGGCTCGTCGCGTCTTCTCCGTGAAACAGAATCGTCCCCTGGTCGGGCACCTCGAGCCCCGCGATGATCCGCAGCAGCGTCGTCTTGCCCGATCCCGACGGCCCCAATAGCGCCACCAGCTCCCCGGTCTCAATCTTGAGACTCACGTCGTCCAGCGCCCGAAAGGCCCCGAACAGTTTGGTCACTTGTCGCGCTTCAATACTCATCGCGATCTTCGTCTCGCTCGTCTTTCTTCGCGCCCTTCGTGTCCTTCGTGGTTAAACCGCCTCCTCCGAAGTACCGGGCCGCGCTGCGCGGGTCGTCGCCCACGCCACCAGACTCTTGGCGATCAGCGTCACCAGCGCCAAGAGCGCCAAGAGCGACGCCACCGCGAATGCACCGACGAAATTGTACTCGTTGTAGAGAATCTCCACATGCAGCGTCATCGTGTTCGTCAGCCCGCGCACGTGCCCTGACACGACCGACACCGCCCCGAACTCGCCCATCGCGCGGGCGTTACAGAGAATGATCCCGTATAGCAGCCCCCACTTGATGTTCGGCAGCGTCACGCGGAAGAACGTCTGCCACCCGCCGGCCCCCAGCACCAGCGCCGCTTCCTCCTCCTCGCTGCCCTGCGCCTGCATGAGCGGAATCAGCTCGCGTGCTACCAACGGGAATGTCACGAACAGCGTCGCCAGCACGATCCCCGGCACCGCAAAGATGATCTTCAGCCCGTGCGCATCCAGCCACGGCCCCATCCAGCCGCGCAGCCCGAACAGAATCACGTAAATCAGCCCCGCCACCACCGGCGACACCGCAAACGGCAAGTCGATCAGCGTGATCAGCAGGCTCTTGCCGCGAAACTCGAACTTCGCAATCGCCCACGAGGCCGCGATCCCGAAAATCAGGTTCAGCGGCACCACCAGCCCCGCCGTCAGCAGCGTTAGCCGAATCGCTGCCAGGGCATCTGGCTCCTGCAGCGCCGTCAGATACGCACGGAACCCGCGCTCGAAGGCCTGCGCGAACACCGCCGCCAGCGGCAACACGAGAAACAGCCCGACGAACGCCAGCGCAATCGCGATCAGCAGCCAGCGCACCAGCGCCGGCTCCGTCGTGCCGCGCTGCGCTGCCCGCGGGCTTGTCAGCCGTGTTGTCGGTAGCCTCGCCATCAACCAATCCGCTCCCGGCCTAGTCCCCCGCGCCCGGCGTCCGCCGCGCCGCCCAACGCTGCAGCACGTTGATCACCAAGAGCAGCGTGAACGACGCCGCCAGCATCACCAGCGCCAGCGCCGTCGCCCCCGCGTAGTCGTACTGCTCCAGCTTCATCACGATGAGCAGCGGCGTGATCTCCGTCTTCATGGGCATGTTGCCCGCGATGAACACGACCGAACCGTACTCGCCCAAGGCTCGCGCAAACGCCAGTGCGAACCCCGTCACCAGCGCCGGCCACAACTCCGGCATAATCACACGCGTGATCGTCTGCCAGCGCCGCGCCCCCAGGCTTGACGCCGCTTCCTCGATCTCCGTATCCAGATCCGCGAGTACCGGCTGTAGCGTGCGCACCACAAACGGCAGCCCGATGAACGTCAGTGCCACGATGATCCCCAGCGGCGTGAACGCCACCCGCACACCCGCCGGCTCCAGCCACCGCCCCAGCCACCCGTTGGCCGCATACAGACTCGTCAGCGCAATCCCCGCCACCGCGGTCGGCAGCGCAAACGGCAAATCCACCAGCGCATCGACCACCCGCGCCCCGGGGAAGCGATACCGCACCAGCACCCACGCCAGCAGTCCACCAAAGACCACGTTGATCAACGCCCCCGCCAGCGCCGCCAGCAGTGTCAACCGATACGACGCCACCACGCGCGGCGAACTCGCCGCCGCCCAGAAGTGTCCCCAATCCAGCCCCGCCCCGCGCGCCGCCAACGCCCCCAGAGGCAGCAGCACGATCAGCCCGAAATACAGCAGCGTGTAACCCATCGCCAAGCCGAAGCCCGGCAAGATGCGCCGCCGGCGCTGCCGCAGGCTCGCTGCCATCACCGTCCTCACCGCCGCCGCGCCGCTTCATCCGCCCGCGGCGCCGCACCGCTCGTCACTGCCCCGGAGTGTAAATCTGATCGAACACGCCGCCATCCGCGAAGTGTTCCTTCTGCGCCTTCTCCCACCCGCCGAATTCTTCGTCAATCGTGAACATCTTCACCGCCGGAAACCGCGCGGCGTTCTTCGCCAGCACGTCCTTCGCCCGCGGCCGATAGCCGTGCTTCGCCGCCAGCTCCTGCCCGACCGGCGTGTACAGATACTCGAGGTACGCCCGCGCGACCTCCTGCGTTCCGTGCTTCTCCACGTACTTGTCCACCACGCACACCGGCGGCTCCGCGAGAATGCTCACCGACGGCATCACGATCTCGACCTTATCCTTGCCGAGTTCATTCATCGCCAGCAGCGCCTCGTTCTCCCATGCCAGCAGCACGTCGCCGACCCCACGCTGCACGAACGTCGTCGTCGAGCCGCGCGCCCCGGAATCCAGTACCGGTACGTTCTTCAACAGCTTCGTCACGAATTCCTTCGCCTTCGCGTCGTCACCCAGCTTGTGCCGCGCGTAGCCCCACGCCGCCAGGTAGTTCCACCGCGCCCCGCCCGAAGTCTTCGGGTTCGGCGTGATCACGGAGACGCCCGGCTTCACCAGATCATCCCAGTCCTTGATGCCCTTCGGATTCCCCTTGCGCACCAGGAACACGATCGTCGACGTGTACGGCGTGCTGTTCTCCGGCAACCGCTTCTGCCAGTCTTTCGGGATGAGCTGCGCCTGGACCTGCAGCGCATCCACGTCGTACGCCAGCGCCAGCGTCACCACGTCTGCTTCCAGCCCGTCGATCACCGAGCGCGCTTGCTTGCCCGAACCCCCGTGCGACTGCCGCACCGTGACCGCCGCCCCGGTCTTCTCCTTCCAGTACTTCGCGAACGCCGTGTTGAAATCCGCGTACAACTCACGCGTCGGATCGTACGACACGTTCAGCAGCGTCACGTCCTTCGGCGCATCTGCCGCCGCCGCCGTCACGACCATCGCTACCACGACTACCCCCGCACACAGCACGCGCGTCAGCATGCCTTCGCTCCTTCCGCTAGCGCCACCACTTCCCGCCGCTCTTGGCGCAGACCCTCAGCGGGCCGCACGCGGCGGCGGTTGCAGACCGTGTAACTTCGGCCGCAGAGCTACTCGATGTACCCAAGCGCCCGCAGCCGATTTCGGATTGCCTCGACCTCGCGCTCGTTGAGCCCCGGCGGCTTGCGATCCAGCTTGCCGCCGGCCGCCACGTCACGCAGCACGTACGTGGCAAACTCGGTCACACTCCGAAAACCCGTGTTCGCAATCAGCTCCGACAACTTGTCGTAGAGCTCGCCCGGAATCTTCAGCGTGACCATCCGATGCGGGCCGGGCCGCTTCTCCGGCATATGCCCTTCCTTCCGCGCGGGGCGCCGGCTCATTCGTGCCACACCACCGGCCGGCCGGGCCCACGAGCGACATCACCCGCTGACCCTGTTACAGCTCGTCCACGACCTGGACTGTCCGACATGGCACTCTAAATGGAGTGTAACAACACTCCCTAAGGAGTCAAGCGACCCTGCGCCCGATCGCCGTTTAGGCGGCCCGTCCGCTCTCGCCTCCCTCCGCGCCCGGGCGCATTGCGGCCCGACCCTCGCGCCGCAACACTACGCCCCATGCGACCCCCGCGCACCGTGCCTCAGCTCCGCTCGTGGACACTCAGTGACGGCTACACGCTTCATGCCCGCGTGTGGCCTTCTGCGGCGACACCCGCGCGGGAGGTGATCTTCTACCTGCACGGCATCCAGTCCCACGGCGGCTGGTTCGAATGGTCCGCCGCCCAACTAGCCGACCACGGCCGTGCCGTCGTCCTGCCCGACCGCCGCGGCAGCGGACTGAATGAGGTCGACCGTGGCGATTCACCCGGCGTCAGCCGTTGGCTCGACGACTTGGATGAGCTGTCTGAAGCCGCGCTGTCCGAGTTCGCCGCTCCCCGCTGCGCCGTTGTAGGCGTAAGCTGGGGCGGTAAACCGGCCGTGGCCTGGGCACTCCGCCGGCCAGAGCACGTTGGCCGCCTGCTGCTCATCGCCCCCGGTTTTTTCCCGCTGGTGGACGTCGGCCTGGCCGCCCGCTTGCGCGTCGTGTGGGCCCTGCTTGCCGACCCCCGGCGCCGGTTTCCCATCCCCCTCGATGACCCGGCCCTGTTCACCGACAACCCCGCCGGACAGGAATTCATCCGCCGCGACCCGCGGAAGCTCACCGAGGCAACCGCCCGCTTTTTGTACTATTCGACCCAGCTTGACCGTCTGCTCGCCCGGGCACGACCCGGCACGCTCCAGGCGTCCACGACGCTGTTTCTGGCCGGCCGCGAGCGAATCATCCGCAACGAACCCACCGCGGCGTGGCTTACCAGAATCTGCGCCGCGCCACCCACCGTGCGCACCTTCCCAGCCGCCGCGCATACGCTCGAGTTTGAGCCGGACGGTCCGGAATTCCCCCGCGCCCTGAGCACCTGGGCGGACTCTGGCGCCTGAACGGCCGCAACTTGCCGCTTGCCATACGGTTATGAGGATGTATAATTCCGCTGCCCGCCGGCTTGCGGAGCCGCGTCGGGCTCGTCGCGGCTGGAAAACCTGGAGCGTGCAGCTTCCTTCGGTCGATTCCGTATAATGTGCGTGCCCGATAGCTCGCAATCTGTAGCCTTGGAGCAACGACCCATCATGCTGTCCCGACGCCGCGGTGTTTTGTTTGTGACCGGCGCGCTGCTCCTGATCGCCCCGCCGGTTACCTGGATTCTCACCAGCTTCCATTCAGCCGCCCGGGAAATGCTGCTCCCCAAAGAGCGCTCCGTCGCCCGCGCCGCCGGCCCCGCCACGCTCGCCGCCCTCGCCGAGCAGGACCCCATGGCTCTCGTCCGGATGGGCCGCGAACGTTACACGAATGAAATCACCCACTACCGCTGCGTGCTGACCAAGCAGGAACGCCTGGGTGATGAGTTGACGGCCGTGCAGCGCATCGAAATCCGCTATCGCGAGAAGCCGCACACCGTCTACATGATCTGGCAGGAAAACGCGGATCAGGCCAAGCGCGCCTTGTACATGGACGATGCGCAGTTCGTCGACAAGAAAGGTCAGAAGCTCGCCCGCGTGGAACCCGCCGGCGCCATCGCGCGCCTCTTCGTGAAAGACCTCTTCGTCCAGATCCACGGCCCCGAAGCCCAGAAGTCCAGCCGCCGCGCGATCGACGAGTGCGGCTTTAAGTCCACCTTCGACCTGCTGGAGCGATTCAACGCCATCGCGGCGGAGCGCGGCGTGCTCGACCTGCACTACGGCGGCACCGGCGAGGTGGACGGCCGCCCGACTTACGTCATCACCCGGAACCTCCCCTACGAAGGCCCCGCCGGCGCCTACCCGGATGCCCGCATGGTCCTGCACCTGGACCAGCAGTGGCTTCTGCCGGTAGCCGTCTACTCCTACGCCGATCGTACCGAGAAGCAGCTCCTTGGCAGCTACGTCTTCACCCAGGTGGAGCTAAACCCCGCCTTCGGCACCGACGCCTTCCAGTTCTAGCGGACGTCTCGAAGCGACGTCGCGCCCCGTTCCGTTTCTGCAGCAGCGTCGGAACTCCGTGTCCGACGCCTTCGTTGCACCGTTGTTCCTGACCGCACGCCCGCCCTTTACAGCCGCACCTCGCGTCCCAACTCCGCCGACTCGTACAGCCCCGCCAGCACGCGCGCCACCGCCAGGCTTTGCTCCGCCGGCACCGGCGACGGACCGCCGTTGCGAAGCGCCTCGATGAACGCCGCCTGCTCGTTCTTGTGACCGTCGCCGCCATTGCCCGTCACCACCTGTGTGTCGACGAGCGCCCCGTCCCGCACATGCGCGAACTTCAGGTCCGGCCACTTCACCCCACCCTCGGTCCCGTGCAGCCACACGCCCCACAGCTCCGTCTCGAGCATGTTGAGCAGCCAGCTCACCTCGAGCGACAGTGCCGAACCGTCCGCAAACCGAATCAGCCCCGCAGCAAAGTCCTCGACCTCGTAGTCCTCGGGCTTGAACGTGCCCCACTGATTGCACACATCCGCCCGCCCCGCCAACTCGCGCACCGCCAGCCCGCTCACGCTTACTGGCTGCGGCTGCCCCAGCAGGTGCATCGCCAGGTCCAGCACGTGCACGCCAATGTCCATGCCCGGCCCGCGCCCCGCCTGCGCCTTCTTCAAGAAGCCCGGCGTGGTCGGCGCAAACCGCCGCCGCAGCCACCACGCCCGCGAGTAGTACACCCGCCCCAGCCGTCCCGCGTCGATCGCCCGCTTAAGCGTCTGCGACCGCTGCTCAAACCGCATGTGCTGAGCCGTCATCAGCAGCTTCCCGCTCGCGTCGCGCGCCGCAATCATCGCCTGAATGTCGGCCGGCTCGATCGCGAGCGGCTTCTCGCACAGACAGTGCTTGCCGGCCTGCAGTGCCGCCACCACGCCCTCACGGTGAAAGAGATTGGGCGTGCACACAATCACCGCGTCGGCGTTCCGCTCCCCGACGGCGTCCGCCAGAGAGCCGTAGATCTTCTTGACGCCGTATTCCTCGCCCGCCTTCTGGGCAACCTCGCGCACAGCGTCATAGACGCCGACGATCTCCGCCCCCGGTTGCTCCTTCAGCAGCTTGAGGTGGTACCGCCCGATGCCCCCGGTTCCCAACACCACAAATCGCACGCGCTCCGGCTTCATGGCTCATCCTTTGCCGCTTTCCACCCGCGAGAAGGGCGAACTGTAAGACCGCCTGCCCGCTGGCACAAGAGACACCAGGCGCCTACCCTATCTGTAGCGCCAGGCCGTAGCTTGCCCGCCGTGGCGGGGTGCCTGACGTAAGTAGCGTTGGCCCCCTGCGGCTAACGTTGACCGCTGAAACGCCCGCTACCCCGGGAGCGACCATATGAGCGCCAAGACCGTCCACTGTGCCAAGCTCAACCAGGACCTGCCCGCCCTCGACTCGGCCACCCCCGAAGGTCGCTCCGCCCTGAAGATGGCTCTGCTCCTCGGCGGACCCGCGGTCCGCGACCGCATCCAGGCTTCGATCTCCCTGGACGCCTGGCGCCTGTGGAAGGACCACATGCGCATGGTCGTCAACGAGTTCCGCCTCGACGCCACCTCCGACCAGTCCAACGCCATCCTCGGCGAGCACATGGTCGCCTTCCTCTTCGGCGAAGGCCGCCAGGTCCCCGGCTATGTCCCGCCCAAGCAGTGACTGCACCGGCCGATGAGTCGGCGCGGCGTGTGTCGTCGCCCGCCCCGCTTTCCTCCCGCCGCCCCGCATGGTACCCTGCCTCAGCCTCGTAACACCGTTTACGGAGACTGGCTGTGGCGAAGACCCCGACGAACCCCAATGGTACGACCTTCACTTTCAAACCGGCCGAAAAGGGCCCGCTAACCGGCGACGTCCTCCTCGTCCCGCTGCTCGCCAAGCCCCAGCCCCCGCTCGAACTCGTCGCCCGCGCTGACAAGCTCTGCGACGACGGCGTCTCCGCCCTCCTCTCCACCAAGGCCGTCCGCGACGAGGTCGGCCACCTCAGCCACACGACCCACTCCGGCGCCTGTCGCCGTGTCCTGGTCATCAGCCTCGGCGACGCCCAGAAGGTCGATGCCTTTCAGATTCGCAAGGCCGCGGCCGCCGCGACGCGCTGGCTCATCGCCGAGCACATCACCAGCGCCGTCCTCTGGCTCGACGGCCTCGCCACCAGCGGGGTCGACAACGCCGCCGCCGAGTGGGCCCTCGGTATGGCCGTCGCCGGCTTCCGCTTCGCCGGCTACAAGGAGCCCGAAGAGAAGCTCCCCGGCCGCATCCTCGTGCAACTCCGCGCCAGCGAGGCCGGACAGGTAGAGCGCGTCCTGCCGCCCATTCGCGCGTTCCTGCACCTCGCCGACGCCGTGAACTACACGCGCCGCCTCGCGCACGAGCCCGCCAACGTGCTACACCCTGCGGCGTTCGCCGACGAGGCCCGCCAGCTCGCCCGCACCGCCAAGCTCAAGTGCACCATCTACGGCGCGGACAAGCTCGCCCGCCTGGGCATGAATGGCCTGCTCGCGGTCGGCCAGGCCGCCAGGCATCCCGCCTGCCTCATTCAGCTCGAATACCGCGGCAACACGCGCGGTGGCGCCACCACCGTGCTCGTCGGCAAGGGCATCACCTTCGACACCGGCGGCTACTCCATCAAGCCGGCCCAGGGCCTGGAGGCGATGAAGTTCGACATGTCCGGCGGCGCCACCGTACTCGGCGTGCTCAAGGCCGCCGCCGCGCTCAAGCTCCGCTGCAATCTCGTCGGCCTGATCGCGGTGGCCGAGAACGCCATCTCGGAGCGGGCGTATCGCCCTGGCGACATCCTCCGCATGATGAGCGGCAAAACCGTCGAGATCATCAGTACCGACGCCGAGGGCCGCCTCATTCTCGCCGACGCGCTCTGGTACGCGCAGCAGAAACTGAGCCCCACCGCCATCATCGATATCGCCACCCTCACCGGTGGCGTCGGCGTGGCGCTCGGCAACGCGGCCGCCGGCTTGCTCAGCAACGATGACGACCTGGCCGGCGACCTCGGCGAAGCCGGCCGCCGCACCCACGAGCGCCTCTGGCGCCTCCCCCTGTGGGACGACTACAAGGAACTCATTAAGAGCACCGAAGCCGACATCAAGAACTCCGCCGGCAAGCGCGACGCCCACGCCATCGTCGGCGGCATGTTCCTCAAGGAGTTCGTGCAGGACCACGTCCCCTGGGCCCACCTCGACATCGCGGCTGTCGCGAGCGCGGAAAACGGCAAGGGTCCGATCGCCAAGGGCGCTACCGGCTTCGGCGTCCGCCTCCTCATCGAGTTCCTCCGCCAGCGCGGTGCCTAGCCCCAACTCCCCCGGGCCGAACGGCCCGGATGGGTCGACGCGCGTGCGACGTGCAGTGGGGCACCGGCCAAGGGCCGGGGGAACGATCGCATCTGGCCTCCGCCTGCCTTGCACGAAAGTGAGGACCGCTTGATGTGGGCAGGCTACCCGCGCCCACGCCGCACCGACCCGGGACCGAGCCGCCACCAAAGCGTACCACGTCTCCACCCCCTGTGACGAACTGGCCAATGGGTAATCGCGGGATTGAACCGGCGCATTTATATCGCATTGATTTTGTGCGATATTCATTGCCTCACACTCACCGCGCGGGTATGTTCTCTTCATCGCTGGTGAACGTGCCGACGAATCGGGCCTCGTCCCGCACTGTGCCAGCGCGCAGAATTACCCTTGCTGGCCCACGGACGGAGACGGAGGCTACGTATGAAGCGACCCCTTCTGTTGATCACCGCGCCGCTGCTGTTGGCGGTGGCGACCGCGGCCTACGCGGATGACCTGCACCCGCCGAACTGGCGCGGCAACCCGGGCACCAGTTGGGCGGCCTGGGAGTTCCTGCAGGACAATCGCACACCCCCGCCGGATGCAGGCTACTTGCCGTTCGGCCCCCCGACGCTGGTCTGGACACCCGGCCCCGGCGCGGACTGGCTACCCCAAAAGCCGCCGTATGACCCGCCGGGCATGTCCGGTGACGGCTGGGCCAACCTGTCCGGCGATATCGACCTGACGATGCCGAACAGCCCGGAACTCAACCCGTTCAAACAAGTCTGGATCCAACTGACGTGGTCCCCGCAGGTCGTCGGCAACGTCCCGTTCCTGCAGGTGTTCAGTCCGTTCCAGACTACGCCCGAGTTCTCCACGCCCCTCGTGCAAACCACGCTCTTCGAGGAATACCCCGGCGAACCGAACGGCGTCAAAGTCTACCACAGTGTCTACCACGTGGACCTGCAGCCGAATCCCCCCTGGGAGCGGATTCACATTCGCGGCGGCATTGACGTGGATGAGCTGATCGTCGACACCTGGTGCGTGCCCGAACCCGCATCTCTGTTGATGCTGACTTTGGGCACCTTGCTGGTGAATCGACGCCGCTAGACCAACTGCGATCGTCTGTCCATAACGCCCCGGGGCCGGCACACCGCACGCCGGCCCCGTCCTTTTCCTGCATGCTGGCCACGCCCAAACTCAGTCCCCCGCCGGCTCCGCCACCCGCCGCCCCACCAGCAGCGACCCCGCTACCCCCAGCAGAATCAGCGGCCCGCCGATCAGCGTCGCCCGGTTCGGCCGTTCGCCGACCGCCAGGTACGTCAGCAGCGGATTCAGCAGGGCCTCAAGAAGCAGCAGCAGCGCCGCCCGCCGCGCCTCCAGATGCCGCAGCGCCCACGCAAACAGCACGTACGGCATCGTGAACTGCACCACCGCCATGAAAACCAGCAGCCCCACCGCCATTCCCGTCACGGCGAACCGCCCCCACACCAGGGCCGGCCCCAGCAGCAACAAACCCGACCCCAGGGAGTTGAGACCGATCACCACCAGCGGATGCACTGGCCGCATCGCACGCAGCACGACGGTCAGCGCCCCATACCCAAATCCGCTCACCAGCGCCAGCGCTAGGCCGATCGCGTCACCGCGTGGATTGCCCCAGAAGATGATCCCCACGCCCACCATGGCGACCAACAGCACCAGCCCCTCGCGCAGACGCGGGTGCTCGTGCAGCAGCAAGCTCCCCAGCACGAACACCCAAATCGGCGAGGTGTACTGCAGGATGATCGCGTTCGCCGCAGACGTCTGCGTCGTCGAGATCACGAACGTCGCGGTCATCAACGTGAACAGCAACACACCCCCAATCGACCACCCCGGCCGCACCCGCGCCAGCGTCCCCCGTCGCGGCCACGACCACGGCAAGAACACCAGCCCACCCAACAACGACCGGCAGCACGCGATGCTGACCCCTGGGACCTGCTCCTGCTGAAGCAGCTTGATCAGCGGCCCATTCAGGCTCCACAGCGCCGCGCACAAGAGCAGCAGGCCCACGCCGAGCCACGGGCGCACCACCGGTTTGGGCAAGTCGGCCATGCCGAGTTTATACCCGCCCCCCGCGCGCAGCGTCGACCCCCCGCCACCGACACAAGATCGTCCACTCTAGTCCCCCAGCTTCCGCCGCCGCCGGAAGAACGCCTTGAGCAGCTCCGCCGCCGGCTCCGCCATCACCCCGCTCACCGTCTCCACCCGGTGATTCAGCCGCGCGTCCACCGTGACCTCGTAAAGCGACCCGCACGCCCCCGCCTTCGGATCTGTTGCCGCGAATACCAGCCGCGCCAGCCGCGCCAGCACCAGCGCCCCCGCGCACATCGTGCACGGCTCCAGCGTCACGTACATCGTGCAATCTTCCAGCCGCCAATGCCCGACGTGTGTCGCCGCCGCCGTCAGCGCGATCATCTCCGCGTGTGCCGTCGGGTCCTGCAGCTTCTCGCGCTGGTTGTACCCCCGCCCGATCACGCGCCCCTTCCGCACGACAATCGCCCCCACCGGCACATCCTCGCTGTCCAGGGCCTTCGCCGCCTCATCCAGCGCCTGCTGCATGTGCCGCCGATCGATTTCGTCCTGATGCAGACCGAGCATAGTTCACCACGTCCGACCCCGCGCGTATTATGCGCGCGTCTCGCGCCCCCGCAGCCACGGAGCCCGACATGAATCCGGATTCGCTCGCCCAACTCACCGTCGCCGACTTCCTCGACCGCCTCGCCTCCAATGCCCCCACCCCCGGCGGCGGGAGTGCCGCCGCCCTCGCCGGAGCCCTCGCCGCCAGCCTCGGCCGCATGGTCGCCGCCTTCACCATGGGCCGCCCCAAGTTCGCCTCCGTCGAAGCCGAGGTGCGTGAGCTCGACCAGCGCCTCGCCCGTGCCGCCGAACTCCTCCGCCGCCTCCTCGACGAAGACGCTGCCGCCTACGGCGTCCTCAGCGCCGCCTTCAAACTCGACAAAACCGACCCCACCCGCCCCGCCCGCGTCCGTGAGGCCGCCGCCGTAGCCGCCCAGGTCCCGCTCGAAACGGTCGGTGTCGCTGCCAGCGTCCGCACCGCCGTCAACCGCCTACTCACCATCGGCAACCCCCTCCTCCGCTCCGACGCCCAGGCCGCCGGGCACCTCGCCCACGCCGCCATCGGTGCCGCCGCCGCCAACGTCCGCGCCAACATCCCCCTGCTCTCCCCCGAGGATGGCCGCGACCTCGAACAGCAATTGGCAGCCTTCCACGCACCGGCCGCCCCCGCCGCCTGAACGGCCGGCACAGGCGTCTTATCGGCTCACGGCCAACCGCGACACCTTGTCCCGCACGTCCACCGCGATAGACTCCGGCAATCCCCGGCCGCCTCTGACGTTAGGCACTAGGCGAGGACGTTGTGGACCAGACCGGGCTCGACCAGCTCCTCAGCCGTGCACGGCAACGCGACCCGGACGCGCTCAGCGAGCTGGTCCAGGTCTACAGCACGCGCGTCTACGGCCTGCTCTACCGCCTGACGGGCAGCCCGGACGTGGCTGAAGACCTGATGCAGGAGACGTTCCTGCGGCTCCTGCGAACGATCGAGGACTACGAGCACGTAGGCCGGTTCGAGTCATGGCTGTTCCGAATCGCCGCGAACCTCGCCCGAGATCGCGCACGCAAACGTGCCCGCCGCGGCGAGCATGTGAGCGCCGACGGACCGGCCGCCGACGAACTGGTCACCGGGCGCCGCGATGAAGACAACGCGGACCCCCGCACCCGAGCCGAGCGGGCCGAGGCGGGACGGCGGCTGACCGCAGCGCTGCAGAAGCTGCCGCCGGCCGACCGCGAGATGATTCTCTTGCGGCACTACTCGGAGCTGTCGTTCAAGGAGATTGCGGAACTGCTAGATATCCCGCTCGGTACCGCCTTGGCCCGCGCCCACCGAGCTTTACAGCGTCTGCGGAGTGAACTCGCCGACGAGGACTCGCAATGAACGGCGACCTGAAGAACCTGGAGGACGCGGTCGAGCGCGACATGGCGCTGCTCCGTGACCTCCCGCCTGCCCAGCCGCCAGCCGTGGCTGTCGCGCGCGTGCAGGCTGCCGTGCGCCGCGCCGCCGCTCAACCCGCCCGGTCCCGCCGCCTCGCGTGGCGGTACCGCGCCGGCCTGGGCGTGGCGGCTGCCGCGGCGCTCGCCGTTGCCTTCTGGCCACGGGGTTCGTCGCTGCCAACGCCAGCCATCCCCAGCGCGGATCCGGAGTTGACCGTGAGCGAGTGGACCGCCGCGTTTGAGGCGTCCGACCTGCGCTGGTCCGGGTTGATCGACACGGCTCAGCCGGGGGAGGCAGGCGAGGACGTGGATGATCTGCTGCGCGGCCTGGACCAGTCCCTGAGCGATTTCGAGGCTCTGTGATAAATGGGGAACAGTGCGATGCGGCTGCTTGCGGCAATTCTGCTGAGCGTCAGCGCCGGATTGGCCTGGGGTGGGCCGCCGACCAGCGCGCCGACCAGCACCCCGACGAGCGTGACGGATACGAACGACGTCTCCCCGCTCCGACCGGATGATCTCGAGCGGGGCGACCGGCCCCGCGGCGGACCCGGCGCGCGCTGGCGCGGCCCGACCAGTCGACCGTTCGCAGGCTTCGGGCTGCTGGCGTTCTCGCGGCAAATGTTCCGGCCACTGCCGGAGGACTTCGACCCTCTGCAGCCCGGGGAGGGCGAGGCGCTGATGGCCTTTGCGCAGGAGCGTTTCCCGACCCTGTACGAGGCGCTGGCGCAGCTCCAGCAACGAAATCCGGAGCGCTTTCGTCAGCGACTCGAGGACAGCGCGCCACGCCTGCGGCATCTCCAGCGCGTCTACCAACACAGCCCGAAACTCGGCGGCCTGATCCGCACGCACGTGGAGAACATGCTGCGCGTGCAGCGCGATGTGCGAACCCTGCGAACGGTCCCGGCTGGCTCGCCGGAGTACACCGAAGCGCAGCAATCCATCCGCGACCGGCTGACCGACAACGTCCGCCTGGAAGTCGCGGCCCTCGAAAACCTGGTCGAGTTTGCCGAGCGCGAGGGCGACCAGCGCGCCGAGCAGCGTGCTGGCGCCCTGCTGGCGGCCGACGCGAATCTCGAACGCCTGCCTCCCCGGCTGCGCGAGTTGGTCAATGCCTACCATGCCGCCACCGACGAGGAAGGGCGGACGACGGCGCGCACCCGCCTGGTCGATGCCCTGCGGCGCAGCGTCACGGAGGAGGTCAGCACGCTGCGGACGCGCCTCGCGAGTGTGCGCGCCGCGCAGCAGCGCGAGATCGAGCAGCGGCTCGAGCGCTTGCTCGCGGGCGACGGCCAGGACCCCAATCGCCCCGGCCGCCACCTCGACCCGCCTCACCGTGGCCGCCCCTGACCACTCTGCCGCCGCGGTTGCCGCCCCCCGCGCGGCCCCGAGCATTTATAGGACGCCGCAGACCACCGCGGCGCACCCCCTCACGAGACCGCCCGCCCAACCCGATGAATTCCTTTGATTTGAGTCCATGGTCTGCGTACGATTGTGGTGCTGGGAACAGGGTTGGGTCGCGCCGTGGGCACGACCGCCTCTGTCACTGTAGACATAGTCCGAAAAGGAACTGGACCGCCATGGCATGGAGCCATGTGCGGTGCTTTTCTGTAGCCGTGTCACCAGCGACGTCGCGCGGAGGTGCCCCGTGTGCGCTCCCACACGCTTCACGCTGCACACGACTCTGCTGACCGCGCCACGGAGACGCGGGGCGCCGGACCGTGTCGCTGCGGCCGGTCATGGTTCTTGAGGGATGCGCTGGAGGCGGGTCGCTTTGCACGGCCCGCGGCTTGGAGGTTTCCACATGTCGACCCGTCGAATTCTGGGCCCGGGACTGTGTCTGAGCGTGCTGCTTCTCGCCTTGACGCCGGCGGCGCTGGCGGACGGGATCACCGCGCCGGGCCAGTATTACTACTACTACTTCGATCAGCCCGTCCAGATGGACCTGGATCTGTCGCGCATCGCCGTGCTCAGCGATCAGGCGGATGCGCAGCAGGTGGCGCGCGATGTCGCCAGCGGCACAGGACTGCCCGTCGACGGCGTGGAACACCTGGCTTTCGACCGCTGGTATACCATCGCCGTCCCGATGGCGCAGCGCGACGCGAGCGCCATCTCCAGCAAGGTGCAATCGGCTGCAGCGCTGCGGAGCGGCGGCTTCGTTTCGCCTATGTTCATGGACAGTCGCGGTCTGCCGCTGGCCATCACGCGCGACATCCTCGTGCAGTTCAAGGAAGACGTTTCGCCCGAGCGCGCCACGGACATTCTGACCGCCGCGGGTGTCGGCACGATTACGGACGCCGAGTTCGCCGGCCTGCCGCGCACGTATCGGGTGCGCAGTCACGCCAATGACGGCTTCACCGTCCTGACCGACGCCAACATGCTGGCCCAAATGCCCGAGGTCGCCTACGCCGAACCGGACAAGCTGATCACCGGAACCCTGGCCTACACCCCGAATGACCCCTACTACGGCCAGCTCTGGGGCCTGAATCAGACCAACAACATCGACGTGAACGCCCCGCAGGCCTGGGACATCCAGCAGGGTGACCCGAACGTCTTCATCGTGGTCATGGACCTCGGCGTGCAGTACAACCACCCAGACCTCAACCTCCGCGCCGGCCAGGACTTCACCGGACGGAACGTGGCCAACGGAGGTCCGTACAACAGTTGCGACAATCACGGCACCGAGGTCGCCGGCTGCATCACCGCCAAAATCAACAACGCCCTCGGCGTCGTCGGCGTCGCCCCGAACTGCCGCGTGGCCTCCGCCAAGATCGGCGAAGCGATCATCCCCTGCAACGGCTACTTCAACGCGCAGGACAGCTACCTGACCAGCGCCCTCGCCTGGGCTTCCTCAATCGGCGCCAAGATCAGCAATTCCAGCTTCGGCTGGGGCTCCTCCGCGACCGTCACCAATGCCTACGCGACCGCCCGCAGCAACGGTGTGCTGCACTTCGTCGCTTCCGGCAATGACGGCGCCTCCACAATCTCCTACCCCTCCAGCCTCCCCAGCGTCAACGCCGTCGGCGCCATCACCAGCACCGGCAGCCGCGCCAGCTTCAGCAACTGGGGCACCGGCCTGGACTTCTCCGCCCCCGGCGCCAACATCTGCACCACGGACCGCACCGGCACCTCCGGCGACGCCACGGGCGATTACGTGTGCGGCCTCGACGGCACGTCTTTCGCCTCGCCGTATGCGTGCGGCGTAGCCGCACTGGTCTACTCCATGAACCCCTCCGGCCTCACGCCCGCCAACGTGGAGACCATCCTCCAAACCACCTGCACCGACCTGGGCACCGCCGGCTATGACACAACCTTTGGCTACGGCCTGCTCAACGCCTCGGCCGCGATCGCCACGTTGACGAACCCGCCGGGCGCTTTCTCGCTGTCCACGCCCGCCCAGGCCCTCACCGCCGTCAGCACAAACGCGACGTTCACCTGGACGGCTTCGACCAACGCGACGGACTACAACCTGACGATCGACACCGACCCCAACTTCACCAGCCACGACGCCTTCACGATCGCCGCCATCACGGGCACCACCTACACATTGACCGGTAATCCGCTGCGGCAGGAAACCACTTACTACTGGAAGGTCGTCGCGCACAACCTCGCCGGAACGCACGGTTCCACGCCCGCGTCCCGCTCGTTCACGACCTTCCGCGACTGCGACGGCAATAACCAGGATGACCTCGCCGAAATCGCCGCCTCACCGGCCCTCGACTGCAACGGCAACGGCTGGCTGGATTCCTGCGATATCAACGGCAGTCCCTTCCTGTCGGCCTCGCCGTACTACTCGCCGATGGACGGCTTGCACCCGCAGCAGTACACCCTGACCAGCCCCCCGACCGCGCTCGGTACCGTCACCCTCTCCTTCACCGCGTTCGGCGACCTGAACTTCTACAACGAGGCCGTCGCCATCAGCATCAACAGCACGGCCATCGGCTACGTCTTTCAGAACAACGGCGTCGATTGCGACTGGGTCACCGACACCCTGACGATCACCGACGCCCAGTGGAACACCCTCAAGTCCGCCGGCACGGCCGTCATCCACATGGCGCCGGATGGGTCCGTCGACCCCAATTGGTGCCCGGCGGGCAGTTACATCCGCGCCACGGTGTCCTACACGCGGGCGCCGACGGCCCAGGACAGCAATCACAACGGCGTGCCCGACCAGTGTGAGGCGGGCGCGTGCTGCGCGACCAACGGCACTTGCACGGTCTCGACCGCCGCGGCGTGTGCGTCTGCCGGCGGGACGTACCAGGGCAATGGCACCGTCTGCTCACCGAACCCGTGCCCGCAACCCACCGGCGCCTGCTGCCAGGCCAACGGCTCTTGCACGGTCCTGACGGCCGCAGCGTGTACGACGGCCGGCGGGACATACCAGGGTAACGGCACCGTCTGTTCGCCGAACCCCTGCCCGCAACCCACTGGCGCTTGCTGCCAGACCGACGGCTCGTGCACGGTCCTGACGGCCGCAGCGTGTACGACAGCCGGCGGCACTTATCAGGGCAATGGCACCGTCTGTTCACCGAACCCCTGCCCGCAACCCACCGGCGCCTGTTGCCAGACCGACGGCTCGTGCACGGTCCTGACGGCCGCGGCATGTACGACGGCCGGCGGGACATACCAGGGCAACGGCACCGTCTGCTCGCCGAACCCCTGCCCGCAACCCACCGGCGCCTGCTGCCAGGCCGGGACCTGCACGACGCTGACCGCGGCGGACTGCACGGCCGGCGGCGGAACGTACCAGGGTAATGGCACGACGTGCACGCCCAACCCGTGTGCGCCGGTGGTGTGCCGCGGTGACGGCAACTGTGACGGAACCATTAACTGGCGCGATATCGACTACCTGATCGCCGGCCAGAACGACAACCAGTCGGCCTGGCAGGCGCTGTTTGCGTCCGGTCCGACGTGCCCATTTACCAGCCTGGACACCAACTCGGACGGCCATGTGAACTGGCGCGATATTGACCCGTTCATCGCGCTCATGAACACGACGTGTCCGCACTGAGTCGCGTCTGACTGCATCTGAAACCCCCGACAGGCCGGCGTCCCAGCGCCGGCCTGTTTCATGCGCCGCTGCTGGCCGCTCCCGCCGCCGGCTCGCGTCCGGCCGCCAGCCGCCATGCCACGCGCCCCACCAGCGCCGCAACCACGATCGCGAGTTGGATGTACATGATCTGCCACGGGGTCAGCGACCAGATCACCGCGCAGGCCGCGAAGATCGCGTAGCGCGCCCCCCGTCCCACGAAGTACGCCAGCGCGAATCGTCCCCGCGGATACTCCCGTAGCACCGCCAGCCACCGTACCACGTCCACCGGTATGGGAATGAATGCGACCAGGAGCAGCAGCCGCAGCGGCGCCCGGTCGAACCAGCGCACCGCCCACGCGTACAGCCGCGTCCGCCGCACCCGATGCCCCAGGCCAAAGTGCAGGAAGTACGCCAGGAGGTGATAGTCGTTGAGATTGGCCATCACCGTACCCGCCGCACCACCCGCCGCCACCAGCAGCACGCGCAGCCACGGATCCGCACACAGCGCAAACCCCGGCGACGCCGCCAACAGCACAATCCACGCCGTCGGCAGCGGCACGAAGCTGTTGCACAGCGACAGATAAAAGCACATCAGCGCGTAGACCCACACTCGCAGCGCGGTCGGATCGTCGTGCTCCACCCCCCCAAAGGCCCACCGCGCTAGCAGCCCCCACGCCGCCATCCACAGCACGAACCCCACGAACCACGCCCGCATGTGCGGCAGCTCACGCTCCCCCAACCGCGTGTGCGCCGCCCCTAGCACCAGCCGCTCCGGCGGCGCGCCCCGCGCCACCGGCGTCTTCTCCGGCACCGCCGGCGCCTCCGAACTGGACGCGGTCTCAGGCAACCAGGCACCCGTCCCGCATGCGCAACAGCCGGTCCGCCTGCACCGCCAATTGCTCGTTGTGCGTGATCATCACGATCGTCTGCCCGTGCTCGCGATGCAGCGTCGTCAGCAGCTTCAGCACCGCCGCGGCGTTGGCCGAATCCAGGTTGCCCGTCGGCTCATCCGCCAACAGCAGCGCTGGGCGCGTGATCACCGCCCGCGCGATCGCCACGCGCTGCTGCTGCCCCACCGAGAGCTGCCCAGGCTTCTTGTGCGCGGATCCGTCCAGCCCCACCTGTTGCAGCAGTTGCGTGACGGTTCCGTCCGCGCTGGCCCCGCGAATCCGCAGCGGCAAGCCCACGTTGCGGCGCACGTTGATCGTCGGCAGCAGGTTGAACCGCTGAAACACGAACCCCAACGCCTCGCGCCGCAGCCGCGTGCGCGCCCCGTCGGACAAACCGCACGTTTCCTGCCCGGCGATACGCAGCCGCGCCGCCCGCGTCGGCGCCATCATCAGCCCCAGAATGTGCAGCAGCGTCGTCTTCCCGCAGCCCGACGGCCCCATGATCACGACAAACTCGCCCGCCCGTACCTGCAGGTCAATCCCGTGCAGCACCGGCTCCACCACGTTGCCGTGCGCATAAGCGTGGTGCAGGTCGTGCACGTCGATCATGAGTTCGCCGGCTTCCATCGCGCTGCGTCCACCTCACTCGTTCGTCAAGGCCGCCGCCGGATCCAGCCGCGCCGCCCGGTACCCCGGATACAGCGCGCTCAGCGTCCCCCCCACCACGCCAATCCCCACCGCCAGCACCAGGCTGCTCGCCGCCAGCTCCACGGTCAGTAACGGCTTGAATACCGCCAACAGGGCCCGTACCCCGAACGCCAGGCCGATCCCGCAGACCACGCCGCCCAGCGAAATCAGCAGCGCTTCCACCACTGCCAGCCGCACGAGTCCCAGCCGCGTCACCCCCAGTGACTTGAGAATGCCGATCTCCCGCGTCCGCTCGATCACGACCGTGTACATCGTCAGCAGAATGAACAAAAAACACGTCGCCAGCGCCACCCCGCTGCTCGCGCTGAGGTACTGGCTCACATCCGCGAAGCTGCGCCGCAGCAGCGCCCCGTAATTGCTCTTCAGCTCCACCTTCGCATCCACCCCCAGCGCCGCCTGCAATGCATCCTGCGCCGCCTCGGGCGCCACGTCGTGCCGCAGCTTCACAAAGTACATGCTCGCGTTCTGCTCGCCCGCCACCGTGATCTCACGCAGCGTCTGCAGGGGCGCGAACACCCGCCCCGCCACACCCGCTTCCACCACGCCGACAATCCGGAAAGTCTGCCCCATGATCTGCACGGCGTCGCCGAGCTGGTAGTGCCCCACCCGCTGCAGCCGCTCGTCAATCACCAGCTCCAGCCCGTCCGCCAGAAACTGCCGGTACCCCTCCGACTCCATGTCCGCCGGCGGCCGCGCACCCTGGTCCACGCGCTCGGCGAACGCACCCGCCCGGTCGAACAGCGTGCCCGCCCGCACCCGCCGCTCGCCCAGAAAGCTGCGCATCTGCACCGGCGCCACGCCGAACAGCCGCTGCTGCTGCCCGCCCATCCGCACCTGCCCGAAGAACACCGGAATGATCGCGTCCGCCAACGGCCCGCGCTCGTCCGCCTGCCGCGCCAAGTGCCGCTCGTGAATCGCCCGAAATGGCGCGCCGTTCGTGAAGATGATGTTGTCCTGCGCCGGCAGCACCACCAGCTCCGCGTCGGCGCTCTGCATCCGCTGGTCCACCTCCGCCAAGGAGCCGCTCGCCAGCCCCCGCGAAACCAGCATCAGCATGATCCCAATGCCGACCGCCAGCGCCGAGAGCAGCGCGCGCAGTTTGCGGTGCATCAGGTTGGCCCAGGCCAGAGCGAGCATACTACTCCTTTAGTCTCCGCACCGGCCGCTCGGTTAGCCGGGTAGCGCCAGGCCGCAGCTTGCCCGCCGCGGCGGGTGCCTCACGTGATCCGTGCGCCGGCACGCACGTTGTAGCGTCAGGCCTCTGTGCCTGACGTCATTTTCGCGTCGGCACACAGCCCCCGCGTATTCCGACGTCAGACGGTACGAACCGCCCCCCCCAGCGTCAACCCGCCGCCCGCGCCTCACTTCCCGTACCAATCCTTGGTCTGCGCCAGCACGCTCACCGGCCCCCCCAGGTAGCATGCCGCCGCCGCTGCCGCCACCAACGAACACGCCAACGCGTGCGCGCTGACTGTGCCATGCAGCAGCCCTAGGCTCATCGCCAGCTCCGGGATCAGCCGCACCCCACGCCACGCATACCCCATCCCGATCGTCAGCAGCGCCAGCCGCAAGAGCGGCCACGGCTTGAACCACCCCGCCCCGGAGAGCGCGCACAACCCACACAGCACATATAGCAGCGCCAGGCCCGCCATCGTCACGGCATAGGGCGGCGCCGGCCGCACATCCGCCACCCAGTCCGCCACATTGAACTGCTTGCGCAGCGCCACCGAGAAAGCCAGCACAACGTGAAAGAGGGCAATCCCAAAACTGAGCAAACCACCCAGCGTGAGCGCATGCCGCATACGAACCTCAATCGCGAGTACGCCTGCCGCGACCCAACACGCCGGCCGCGGGGCCCTGTCCTACCCACATCGCCTCCGGTCCGCAAGCGCCGCTCGGCGGCGTCGGACCTCCACCCGTCCCCCCGGCGCCGCGGCCATAGGCGAACCTCCTCAGTCGTCCAAATACGCTCGCGCCCATTCTTCCATGAACAGCAGCGCCCACAGGCAGCTCGACAGGTTCATCCACGCCCGCCGCTGCACCCGCAGCACCCACCGCACGCCGTCCGGGTCCAGAATCCCCTGCTGCACCAGCACACCATCCGTCAGTCGCCGCGCCGTGTGCTCCAGCAACTCACGCTTGAACCACCGCCGAATCGGCACACGAAAGCCCCGCTTCTTGCGGTAGATCAGCTCCGCCGGCACATACCGCTCCGCCAGGCGCTTGAGGATGTACTTCCCCTCCCCGCTGCCGCCCCGCAGCCGCGTATCCAGCCGCAGCGCCAACTCCGTCACCGCGTGATCCAGGAGCGGCGGCCGGCACTCCAGCGACCACGCCATGCTCGTGCGATCCACCTTCGGCAGAATGTCCCCCGGCAGATACGTCTGCAGATCCAGCCACTGCACCTGATCCGCCATCGGCCAACCCGCCCGCGCCGTCCGGCCATAGAGACTCACAACGTCCGTCGCGTTCGGCTCCCGGTACCGCGCCCCCAGCAGCCGCCCGATCAGCCACTCCGTACACATCCGCTCGCGCTGCGCATAGCCCGCCAGCGGCCCATACTTCGCCGCCCGCACACGATGTAGGAACTTCGCCTCCGGCGAGAACAGCACGCTGCCCACCGCGTACGCCACCCGCGCCAGACCGCGCCGCACCGGCCCGTCCAGCGCCCGCGCCACCTCCGCGTCGTAATACCGCCTATACCCCGCGAACGTCTCGTCCCCGCCGTCCCCCGTCAGCGCCACCTTCACGTGCCGCGCCGCCACCTCGCACACGTAGTAGCACGCCAGCGCCGACGAATCCCCGAACGGCTGATCGAAGTGCCGCACCAGCTTCGGCATTGCCGCCAGCGGGTCCACGTCGACATAGACTTCGTGGTGCTCCGTCCCATACCGCTCGGCGAGTTGCCGCGCGTACGGCAATTGGTCAAACCCCGGCTCGCGAAACCCCACGCAGAATGTCTTGATGCGCTTGCCCGAAATCTCCGCCGCCAGCGCCGTCACCAGCGACGAGTCCACCCCGCCCGACAGCAGCGTCCCCACCTCGACGTCCGCCTCCAGGTGATTTTCGACCGCTGCACGCACGCACGCGTCAAGTTGCTCCAGCGCTTCCGCTTCCTCCGTGATCCGCTCGCCCGGATCTTCCGGGAACCGCACTTGCCAGTACCGCTGTAAGTCGTACTCCAGCCGCCGCGTCCGCCGCTCCGGCCGCACGTGCAGAATAAAACCTGGCGGCACCTCCCAAATATCGTCGTAGATCGTCAGCGGCCCTGGAATGTACTTCCACCGCAGATAGTGCTGTAGTGCCGCCGCCGACAGCGCCGGCCTCCGCGGCAGAAGCGCCAGAATCGCCTTCAGCTCCGAGGCGAAGATGACGCGATCCGTCCCCTGATAGTAATACAGCGGCTTGATACCGTGCCGGTCGCGCGCCAGCGTCAGCTCCCCCTTCGCCTCGTCGAGCACGGCGATCGCGAACATCCCGCTCAATCGCGCGGCGAACGTATCCGGGTCTTCCTGGTACAGGTGCACCGCGGTCTCGCCATCCGTCGCCGTCCGCAGCACGTGCCCGCGTTTCTGCAATTCCGCCCGCAGTGCGCGATAGTTGTAGATCTCCCCGTTGTAGCACAGATGCACCCGCCCGGTTTCCTCCGTCAGCGGCTGATGCCCGCCCGCCAAATCAATGATGCTCAGCCGCCGATGCCCCAGAAAACCCCGCCCGTCCGCCGTCACCAACTCGCCGCGATCGTCCGGGCCGCGATGCGCCAACGTATCCACCGCGCGCGCTAGCCGCCCCGCCTCCGCCACGACATCCCACGGCTCCAGCGCCAATCCGCCGAGAATTCCGCACATCGACGCCGCTCCCTACTCCACCCGCGGCGCCGCCGGCGGCACCAACCGAAACAAATGCAGCTCGCGCCCGTCCGCGCTCGTCTCCACGTGCAGCGCCGTCAGTCTCGGCGCCACCGTCTCGTCCGCCAGCAGCCGGGCGAGCAGCGCCCGATTCCCCGCAATCTCGAATCCCGGCCGCTTCACCCGCGGGCTCTCCAGCTCCAACGCAAAATACCCCGGCGGCCCACTGCGCAGCAGCCCCGCCAGACTCTCGTAATCCCTCTGATCTTCCCACCACGGCTGCCACCGCAACCCCGCATAGAACGCAATCCGCTGCGGACTCGATCCGCTCACCAGGCGCTGCCCGGCCGCATTGGGTTCATGTGCGTTGAGCCACCGCGCGCTGGCCGTCAGAAACCGATCTGCGTCATTGGGAATGCGGAGCCCGTACAGTCCCAGCGGCAAATACACCACCGCCAGCACCGCCCACCTCAGCACCGGCTGCCGGCGCTCGCGCGCCAGCACCACCAGCCGCCCAATCAGCAGCGCGGCGAAGGGCATCAAAAGCGCCACGATCACGAGCGTGTGCCGCGGGTGCAGATACCCGCCCCCTGGATGCTTCAGCAGCATCAGCACGGCCGCAAAATGCCCCGCGATGCACGCCGTCCACCCGACCAGCACGGGCCCCAGCCACTGCTTCCGCAAATTCACCACGGGCAAGAGCGCGAAGAGCGGCACCAGCACACGCCCCGCCCGCAAGGTCTTGTACAGCGCCTCCGGCACCACCGTCAGCCACGAGTATTCGCGCTGCTCAAGCTTCGCCAGCACGACCCCGTCATCCGCCGGCACCTCGCCTGGCATCTCCACCACCGCCGCGTGCTCCAGCGTCTCCAGCGGGTTCTTCTTGGTCGAGAACCGCCCCACCAGCACCCAGTACGGCGCCACCAGCACCAGCACCGCCGCAAGCAGCACCGTCGCCCGCCCCACCGGCCCGCGCCACGCCTGCGGCCCGGCATGCCGCCACTGCGTCGCTAGCACCGCCAGCCCCCCTGCCAGCGGCATCAGCCCCTCCGGCCGCACCAAGAACGCTAGTCCTGTCAGCACCCCCGCCGCCAGCGCCGCCCGCAGGCTCTGCAGATCGAGCAAACAGTACACCGCCCCCAGATACAGCGCCAGATGCACCTGGTCGGACATCACGTCCGCGGACAGCCAGATGTTCGCATCCAGCACCGTCGCCAGCCCCATCGCTGCCAGCACCGTCGTCTCACGCTTCACGGGTAGCGCCAGCCGCCGGATCAATCGGGCCGTGATTGCCCCCACGAGCGCCACCACCGCCACGCCCGCCAACCCCGCTACGAACTGCCCGCTGTATTGCCACGTCCACGGCGTGTCCGCCGCCCCCAGCAGCCGCGCCGCGCGCTGCGCCGCCAGCACCAGCGCCGGATACAACGGATGCTGCTGCGCCTCCGGCTGCCGCAGGTACGCCACCCCCAGCCGCCCCAGCTCCCGCGCATATCCGCAGAATACCACCCCGTCCCGCGACAGCGCCGGCAGCAGCAGCGCGATCACCAGCCGCCACGCGCCCGCCAGTGCGAGCACCGCCGCCACACCCGCGCGCCACGGCCGCCCCGCCCCCGGCTCTGCCTGCAATGCAGCCGCGTCCGTGCTCATCGCACCTGCCGCCGGTCGCTGGACCTCACGCACATCAGGATGGCATCTCCTGCCCCCGGCACTGCAGCACCAGTACGACCAGCTCGGCCACGCCGCCCACCGCCAGCTTGTCCATAACGTGCTTGCGATGCGCCTCCACGGTCTTCTCCGTGATGCCCAACTCACCGGCAATCTGCTTGTTCGCCAGCCCAGCGACCACGCGCTCCATCACCTCATACTCCCGGGCCGTCAGGCTGTCCAGCCGCCGCTGGGCTTCTGCGCGCCGGACTCGCTGCGCGCGCCGCTGCGCGTCCAGCGCCAGGGCGTTGCGGATCCGCTCCAGCAACAATTGGTCGTTGACGGGTTTCTCCAGAAAATCCACCACCCCCGCCTTCACCGCCCGCACGGCCATCGGTACGTCGCCGTGCCCCGTCAGCACGATCACCGGCAGCGTCGCGCCGAGTTGCACGAGGTGCTCCTGCAGTTCCAGCCCGCTCATGCCGCGCATGCGCACGTCCAGCACCAGGCAACCCGCCTCGTGCCCGCAGCGCGCCGCCAGAAAGCTCTCCGCACTCGTGTGGGTCTCGACCCGCAGACCCTCCGCCTCCAGCAACGCCTGCAGCGCCTCGCACAACACGGCGTCATCGTCCACCACGTACACCGTCCGTTCACTCGATTCCATGCGCTTCCCTCCCCGCGGTCGGCAGGTCGAACACGAACTCGGTCGCCCCCGCTGCCGCCGACTGCAGGCGCAGCTTCCCTTCGTGCGCCTCCACGATGGACCGGCTGATCGGCAGCCCCAGCCCCAGCCCGTGCGACTTGGTCGTAAAGAACGGATCAAACAGGTGCTCCGCCACCGACGCCGGAATGCCGGGCCCGCCATCCCGCACGTGCACCTCCACGCGCCCCGTGGCCCTCACGCACGACTGCACCCACACCTCACGCTGCGCGGGCGGCAGCGGCGCCAGCGCTTCGATGCTGTTGCGCACCAGATTCAGGATCACCTGCTCGATCTGGATCGGGTCCACCACCACCGCCGGCACCGCCGCGGCCAGCTCCGTCCGGAGGCGCACCTGCCGCGTCTGGGCTTCCGCCCCCGCCAGGTTCAGGGCTTCTTGCACGATGCGATTCAGCTCGGCGGTGATCCGCACCGGCTCCGCCTTGCGGATAAACGCCTTCATGCGACGAATGAACTCGCCGGCCCGCTCCGCCTGCACCGCGATCTTCTGCAGCGTCGCCACCGCCTCCGCCACCCCCCAGCCGCCCGCCTGCAAACGCGATTCACAACTACGCGCAAAATACAGGATCGCCGACAGCGGCTGCGCCAGCTCGTGCGCCACGCCCGAGGTCATCTCGCCCATCGTGCTCACCCGTGCGACATGCGCGAGTTGTTCCTGGTGGCACCGCGCCTCCTCATCCGCGCGCTTCCGCGCCGTCAGATCGACCCCCGCCACCAGCACCGCCCGCTGCCCCCGATATTCCAGCATCGCCACCGAGTTGTCCACCCACAACTCGCGCCCGTCATGCGTCACCATCCGCAGCTCGTACCGCGCCGGCACCGGCCGTCCCGCCAGCCGATCGACCAGCTGCTGCCGTAGCGCGTCCCGCACACTCGCGTGCACAAAATCCCACGGCGCCCGCGCCAGCAACTCCTCCGGGGTGTACCCCAGCATCCGGCTGGCCGCCTCGTTCGCGTAGACCACCCGCCCGTCTTGGATGATCGAAACCGACACCGGCGTGATCTGCGCCATGGTCCGAAACAGGGCTTCACTGTCGCGCAGCGCCTCCTCCGCGCGCCGCCGCGCGGTGATGTCCCGCGTGACCGCGATGATCTCGGTAATCATGCCGCGCCCATCACGCACGGCGCGCGCCGTCGCCTCGTACCACCCGTAACTCCCATCCCGCCGTTGCATCCGGTGCGTGAGCACTCCCCGCGGCAGGTCGTTCAAGACCGCCTGGTGATAGGCCTGCAACGCCCCGCGGTCATCCGGATGAAACAAATCGTACGTGGAACGCCCGCACAGCTCTTCCGGCCGGTACCCCAGTAGCGCCTGGCACGCCGGCGACGCGTAGAAGAACGCACCCGCCGCATCCACGCGCGAGATCATGTCGCTCGCATTGTCCGCCAGCAGCCGGTAACGCTCTTCGCTCTCCCGTAGCGTCATCTCGGCGCGCACGCGCTCCATCATCGCCCCAACGTGCGCAGCGATCGATTCCGCCGCATGCCGCGTCGGCTCCGGCAGCACATCCAGTTGTCGCGAGGCCAGATTCAGGGCCCCCAACACTTCGCCCCGATGCAGAATCGGGATGGCAATCAGCGAACGCAGCCCTTCGCGCTCGACCGCTGTCAGCGTGCGCCCGGGCCCCAGCAACGGCTGATTCACCACCCGCCCTTCCGCCACTTGCCGCGCCTCGGGCGCATCCGGCCCATAATACGCCACCAACTCCGCGAACTCCGGCGACAGATTCCGGTATGTCGCCAGGCGCAGCTCGCCCGTCTCCGGATTCCGCACGTAGATGCCCCCGGCGTCAATCCCCTCGATGCTCAGGCCCGCTTCCAGAACGCGCGCCAGCCCCGCGGCCAAGTCCGTCACCGACCCCAGCACCACCGCAAGATCACGCTGCAAACGCAGCAAATGCTCCGCCTGCCGCCGCTCCCGCAGCTCCGTCCGCAGTTGTTCGTTGGCAACCGCCAACTCGCGCGTCCGCTGCGCAATCAGTTCCTCCAGGTCCTCGCGGTGCCGCTGCAGCTCCGCCTCCGTCTGCTTGAACGCGGTCACGTCGCGCGACACCACCAGCACCGTTTCCACACGCCCGTCTGCCCCAAACTCCGGCAGCACCTGTGCCTGGTAGTGCCGCAGGCCCGTCGGCGTCTCCAGCCGAAACTGCGTCTGCTCCTCCTGACCGGTCGCCACCACCCGCTCCAGAATCGCATCCCACTGTGCCACCGCTTCCGGCGGATACGCTAGCTCCGTGTTCCGCTTCCCCAGAAACACCGCCTGCGGCCACCCGAACACACGCTCCACCTCGGCGTTCACGTACACGTGCCGCAGATTCCGGTCGAGACGAATGATCGCCTCTGGCACGTGATCCGCCAGCCGTCGAAATGCGTCGTCGCCGCCGGCCGCCGCGCTGTCGCGATCCACCTCCCCGGCTGCCGCATACCCCGCCAGACACGCCTCCAGCACCCGCGTCGCCTGCGCCCCCGCCGCCTCCCCCGCACACTCCGCCAGCACCGCCCCGTGGAGCCGCCCCACCTGCGGCAGCGCCACACCCGCCGCGCGCAACCGCGCTCCGAGTTCCTCCGCCTGCGCCAGTGCCTCCGCCACGCCCGTGCCCCCCGCTGCTCCCACGAGCGCGGCGTACTGCCTGCCCCACTCGTGCTTAGCCCAGTTCGCCGACGACACGTCCATCGCCATCCCGCTCTCGCGCGCCACCACCAGCGCCAGCACCCCGCCGACGATAACCGCAATCACGCAACTTGGCCAAGCGCGCTGCCCGGCCGCGACGACGCCGCGCGGACCCCGCCTCAATCGTCATACTGCTCCGGGGGCGCTCCGATCGCCAGCATGCTGCACGCCACGACCACGTTCAGCCCCAGGCTCCGCGCGCGGGCTAGCAGCTCCACGCTCTCCGCCCCAGGGTTCACGTACACTTCCTGCGGCCGCAGCGCCGCGATCTGGTCCAGCAGCGCCAGCCCCACTTCCGGAGGCACGTACAACGAAACCCGGTCGACCGGCCCAGGAATGTCCGCCAGCTTCGCGTAGGCGGGCCACCCTTCAATCTCGACCGCCCGCGGATTCACCGGGTAGACCCGCCAGCCGCGGTCGGCGTGTGCGCGCACGGACTTGTTCCCGAACTTCGCCCGGTCCGCGGACGCCCCGATAATGGCTACGCTTTGCGCCATCACATCGCTCCCGCTACAGGTCAATTCCCGAAGCGACGCTCCCTCACCGATAGGATTGTACAACGCTGAAGGCGAGGAGCTGGTATGCCGCAGTCCGGTCCGCTCGGTATTCACTATGGGGTTCGGGAAGGTCAGTTCTTTCTTGCCATCGATGGTGCGGCCACCTACCAGGTCTCCGTGACCGTAGATGCGCTCGTGCAGAAATACCTCGACCACCACCCGCCCCAGCCGTCGGTGGCCCTCGACCTCAACGGCTGCGCGTTCATCGATAGCACGTTCGCCGGCTGGATGATCAAGCTCCACCGCCGCATGGCCCAGCTCCAGGGCCACCTCATCGTCTCACGCTGTCCCGGCGTCTGCCGCTGCAGCCTCCAGACCATGGGCCTCACCGCACTCTTCGAGTTCGACACAGTTCCGCCTCCCACCCGTTTGCGACATCTGGATTGTGCGGACTCCGCCGCCGATACCGAGGCCCTCGAACTCATGCTCCACGCGCACGAGGACCTCGCGCACGTCAGCTCCTCCAACGGGCGCGTCTTCAACCCCATCGCCGAGTCGCTCCGCAAGGAACTCGAAAAGCGCTCCTAACCGCGCGACTTGTCCCCCTGCGCCCCGGCTGCCGTGTACCGCGGCGCGACCGCCACGTATGTCAGCCCCAGCAGCTTCTTGATCAAAATCACCTCCCCCACATCATTCCCCTCAATCCGATGCCCAATCCACTGCAGCAGGTACCCCATTACCAATAGCGCCACCGGCCGCCACCACAGGTCCCACCGCCATTGCACCAGTTGCACCAGCCCCAGCACCAGCGCCCCCACCGCCAGCGGAATCCCCACGTAATGCAGCCCCCGCGACACCGGATGCTGATGCCGCTCCAGCCAGTTGCGCAACCACGCCGGCTTCCCGTCGCTCATGCCCGCATCATAGCCCCCGCAAGCGAACCGGCAACTTCTGCGCGACCGGCACGTCCCTTCCCCAACGCACTCCGATAAGCAGTGCCTGGAGAACACCACATGATCGTAACCCTCGACGGCCAGCGCCTGAGCTCCAGCATCGCCCCGGACTGCACCCTGGAAGACCTGATCCAGCAGGTGCGCGCCGCCCACGACGACTGCCTGATCGTCTCGGTCGCGCTCAACGGCCAAACGCTCGGCGACAGCGACCTCCAGTCCCGCCTGCCCCAGCCGGTCGCCGCCGATATGCAGATCGACCTCGAATCGGGCCAGCCCATCCAGCTCGTCGGCGACGCCCTGCGCGGCCTCGGCCTCGAATACGCCGCCGCCGGTGACCACCTGGCCAGTATCGCCGAGCGCCTCCAGTCCGGCGCGGCCGCCGCCGCCGTCGGCGAGATCAGCGAGTTCATCGGCCTGTGGAACACTTGCCATCGTGTCCTCGTGCAGTGCAGCGGCCTGGTCAACCAGGACCTCGCCCGGCAAACCTACGACGGCCGCAACGTCCAAGCCTGGTTTGAGGAGGCCGTCAACAAACTCGCCGGCGTACGCGACGCCCTCGAAGCCCGTGACCTCGTCCTCCTGTCCGACATGCTTCGCTATGAGCTGCCACCGATCTGCAACTCCTGGCAGCAAATGCTCAACTACCTCGCCGACCACGTGGCCGCGCCAACCCCGGCCGCACCCTGACACCCGCTCCGCGCTCCCACCCCTTACGTCCCCGCGCTGACCGGTTACGATAACCACCGGTCGCCCGCGGCCTTGTCCTGCCCCGCGGCCGACCGGAGTCACCATGCGCGTCGTCTTCCTCGGCACCGGCGAGTTTGGCGTGGGGGCCCTGCGGAACATCCTGCAGGCCGGACACGCCGTCACCACCGTCATCAGCCAGCCCGACCGCCCCGCCGGCCGCGGCCGCGAGATCCGCCCCACCCCCATCCACGCCACCGCCGACGCGCTCGGCCTGCGTCATGTGCAGACCGAGGACGTCAACGCCTTGGACTTCGCCGCCACGCTCGACCACGCCGACCTTGGCGTGGTCGTCGCCTTTGGCCAGAAGATTGGCCCCGCGCTCCTCGCCGCTCTGCCGCGCGGCTGCATCAACATCCACGGCTCGCTGCTCCCCAAGTACCGTGGCGCCGCCCCTTTCCAGCGCGCCGTCATCGCCGGCGAAACCACCACCGGCGTCACCGTCTTCCAGCTCAACGAACGTTGGGACGCCGGCGCCATTTGGGGCCAACGCTCCACCGCAATCGGCCCCACCCAGACGGCCGACGAACTGCACGACCAACTCGCCCAGCTCGGCGCTGAGTTGATCGTCGACGTCCTGCGCGACATCGAGTCCGGCCGCGCGCAACCCGTACAACAGGACCCCGCCCAGGCCACGCGCGCCCCCAAACTCGCCAAAGCCGAAGGCACCGTCGACTGGTCGCAGCCCGCCACGTGCGTCGCCAGCCGCATCAACGGCCTGTGGTCCTGGCCCGCCGCCGCCTGCCTCCTCGTCACCCAAGCCGGAAAACAGGAACGCGTCCTCCTCGCCCGCGCCGCCGTCGCCGACGACACCACACCCCCAACCCCCGACCTGCTCCCCGGCCACATCACCGACGACGGCACCGTCCAGACCGGCGCCGGCCGCGTCCGCCTCCTGGAGCTCCGCCCCGCCAGCGGCAAGCTCATGTCCTTCGCCGCCTTCGCCAACGGCCGCCGCCTTGCCCGCGGCGATCGCTTCGTCCCTGTGGAGCCCTGATGCCCCCCGCTCCTCACAAGTCCGACGGCCGCACCGCCGCGGTCCTCGCGGTCGCCGACGCGCTGGGGGGTAAGCAGTTTGCCGGCGAGGCCCTCCGCCAGATGCGCTCCGCCGGCACCCTCGCGGGACGCGAAGCCGGCCTCGCCATGGAAATCGCCCAAGGCGCCGTCCGCCACGCCCTCACCATCGACCACGTTCTCGCCCAACTCGCCCGCTACGACCGCCGCCGCACCACCCCCACCCTGCGTGCGATCCTTGCCACCGCCGCTTACCAAATCATCTGGATGAGCCGCATCCCCGTCTTCGCCGCCGTCGACCAGGCCGTCACCCTCGCCCGTCGCCAGGTCCCCGGCCGCGCCTCCGGCATGGTGAATGCCATCCTGCGCCGTCTCAGCGGCGCCGTGCTCGAGCGCTCGACAACCTGGCAGCGCCTCAATCCCCACCACATCCGCGTCGGCTGGGACCGCGCCTGCACGTTCCACACCGCCATCCTGCCGCCCCCGCAGGACGACGATGCGCACAGCGCTCACCTCGCCGCTGCCACCGGCCAGCACCTCGACCAATATCGTGCGCTCGTTGCCCGCCACGGCCCCGTCGCGGCCGAGGCCATCTCCTGGGCCTCACAAGCTGTCCCTGTCACCGTCCTCCAGCGCAACCCGCTCCGCGCCACCCCCGACGCTTTCGCCCACTGCTTCCAACCCGACAGCGACACCGCCGCCGAGTTCACTCCTGTCGCCGCCTTCCTCCCGGCGTCCGCGCCCGTCATGGACTCGCCCGCTTTTGCCGGCGGCCTTGTCTACGTCCAGGACACCACCGCCCACCGCGCTGCTCTCGCCGTCGGCGTCCTACCCGGCGAGCGCATCCTCGACCTCTGCGCCGCCCCCGGCGGCAAATCCCTCGCACTGGCCATCGCCGCAAATGATCGCGCGACCATCATCGCCTGCGACCCTGACGCCGACCGCCTCGGCCGCGTCGACGCCAATGTCGCCCGCCTCGGCCTGGCATCGATCCGCACCCGGCATTTACCCGACCCGGAAGCCCTGGGCACACTGCCTCGCTTCGACGCCATTCTCGTCGATGCCCCCTGCTCCAACACCGGCGTGATCGCCAAACGCCCCGAAGCCCGCCTCGGCTTCACCCCCCCCAAGCTGGCCGCTCTTGTCCAAACGCAACACGCCTTGCTCAATCGCGCCGCCATATGCGCAACACCGGGCGGCCGAATCGTTTACAGCACGTGCAGTATCGAACCCGCCGAGAACGAGCAACTCGTCGCCGCATTCCTCGCCGCTCACCCCGCCTGGCGCCTCGACGCCGAAGAGACAACGCTCCCCGCCTGGGGACCACGCTTGTCGGACTGGCGCGACGGCGGCTACTTCGCCCGCCTCACCCACACCGGTCCCACGTAGTCGCTATCTGATAACCCCCTCGGCACCGAGCTACAATCCATTGTGATTACTGCGTTTGCACAGCATGTGGGCGCACACTGCCATTCACCCGGCTTCCCCCGACGCCAGCGTTTCGTGCGTTCCATCGCACCACGGCGGCGTCTTCGTCTGGTGACATTGACACACGTAGACCCGGCCCGGCGCCGTCACTTCCACTTTGCAGGAATGCAACCCCGTTTCCATGCGGCGATGTGCCCCATCACAATACGGCAGCTTCTCGGACCAACCGCACGTGCAGTAAGACTTCTTCCCGGGCGTCTCGTCAACAGCAATCGGACCGGTACCGTGCCTGGGGGCGGCCATGGGTGCTCCTCACGCGACCGACGTGCCCGCGCAACACCGGCGCGTCCGCGTCATGACAATTATATACAGACGCGGGAGCGGGCACTGTGGCTTGTTCGGCGCTGTCCCGCGGTCTATAAACAGGGATTGTGGCAGCACGAGAACCGGTGATGACCAACGCCGAGGTCGCTCAGGTCTTCAACGAGGTTGCCGTCCTCCTCGAGATCAAGGGCGAGGACAGCTTCCGCGCCCACTCCTACCGCCGCGTCGCTCGCACCATCAACGACCTCCCCATGGACATCAACGAGGTGGCCACCCGCGGCGAGCTCACCCAGCTCGAAGGCGTCGGCCCGTCCTCCGCCGAGAAAGTCCAGGAGCTCCTCACGACGGGACGGCTCACGCTTCGCGAAGAGCTGCTTTCCGAGGTGCCGGAATCGGTTCTGCGCCTCCTCGCCATCCCGACCATCGGCCCCAAGCGCGCCGCCGCCCTCTGGCGCGACTGCGGCATCTGCTCCCCCGACGAGCTCAAAGTCGCCATTCAGTCCGGACAGCTCAAGTCCGTCAAAGGCTTCGGCCCCAAGACCATTGAGCAGATCGTCCGTGGCATGGAGTTCCTCGAACGCAACGCCGGACGCACCCGCCTCGGCATGGCCTGGAAAATCTCCACCCTCCTCGGCGGTGCCGTCCTCGCCATGAAAGGCGTGGAGCGCGCCGAGTTCGCCGGCTCGCTCCGCCGCGGCTGCGAAACGGTCGGCGACCTCGACCTGCTATGCAGCGCCGACGATGCCGAGAAGGTCGTCCGCCAGTTCGCCAAGCTCCAGCACGTCACCGAAGTCCTCAAAGCCACCGCCAGCAAGATCCTCGTCCTCGTCGACTACGAACCCATCGGCTCGCTGCGCGTCGACCTGCGCGTCGTCCCGCCCCAGTCCTTCGGCGCCGCCTGGCACACCCTCACCGGCAGCCGCGACCATGTTGGCCGCGTCCGCGAGCGCGCCACGCAGCGCGGCTGGACGATGAACGAGCTGGGCCTCTACGCCGGCGACCACCTCGTCGCCAGCCAGACCGAGGAGGACGTCTATGCCGCCCTCGACTTGCCCTGGATCCCTCCGGAGCTGCGCGAAAACCTCGGCGAACTCGACCTCACCGAAGTCCCGCGCGACCTCCTCCAGGTCGGCCACCTCCGCGGCGACCTGCACATGCACACCGTCGCCAGCGACGGCCGCAACACGATTGAAGAGATGGCCGCCGCTGCCCGCGACCGCGGCTACGAGTACCTCTGCATCACCGAGCATTCCCAGAGCAGCGCGATCGCCGGCGGGCTCAAGGAAGAGCTCATGCACGGCTACATCAAGGACGTCCGCGCCATCGCCCGCCGTACCGACGACATCCGCCTGTGGATCGGCTCTGAGGTCGATATCCTCGCCGATGGCCGCCTCGATTACTCCGACGAAATCCTCGCCCAGCTCGACTTCGTCGTCGCCTCCGTCCACAACGGCATGACCCTCGACCAGGAGGCCAACACCCGCCGCATCCTCACCGCCATGCAGAACCCCTACGTCAACTGCATCGGCCACCCCACCGGCCGTCTCATCAACGAGCGCGAAGCGATGCCCCTCGACATGGAGGCCATCTGCCGCGCGGCCGCCCGCACCGGCACCGCCCTCGAGATCAACGCCAACAACTTCCGCCTCGACCTCAAGGATGAGCACGCCCGGATGGCTCGCGCCGCCGGCGCCATGCTGGTCGTCAACACCGATTCCCACGCCACCGATCAGCTCGAACAAATCCGCTTCGGCGTCATGACCGCCCGCCGCGCCTGGGTCCGCCGCGGCGATGTCCTCAACGCCCACCCCGCCAAGGATGTCCTCGCCTTCGTCGCCAAGAAACGCAAAGTCCGCACCGCTGCCGCCGGCCGCGCATGACCGCCCCCGGGACTAGTAGCGCCGGCCCCCCGTGGCCGACGTTGAACGCCAGGAAATGCCGCCGCACCACACGCTCGTCTCATCGACTTGGGTATCGCGAGGATCGCGAATGTACAGCTACCGCTGGCCAGCCTTCCTCCTCCTCACCTTCCTCGCCCTCCTCGCCTGGTCCGGCTGGCAGCCGCGCGACCGCTTCACCTGGATCCTCGAAGTCGCCCCCGCACTCGTCGCCGCCGTCGTCCTCGCGGCCACGTATCGGCGCCTGCGCTTCACCCCCCTCGTCTACGGTCTGATCTGGCTTCACGCCGCCATTCTGCTCGTCGGCGGCCACTACACCTACGCCGAGGTGCCGCTGTTCAACTGGCTCCGCGACACGCTCGCCCTCAGCCGCAACCACTACGACCGCCTCGGCCACCTCGCCCAGGGCTTCATCCCCGCCGTCGTCACGCGCGAAGTCCTGCTGCGCACCTCCCCCCTGCGCCCCGGAAAATGGCTCTTCTTCCTCACCACCTGCGTCTGCCTCGCGATCAGTGCCCTCTACGAACTCCTCGAAATGGTCGTCGCCCGCGCCACCGGCCAGGCCGCCGACGCCTTCCTCGCCCTGCAAGGGGACATCTGGGACACGCAGATGGACATGACCTGGGCCCTGATCGGCACCCTCGCCGCTCTCCTCCTCCTCTCCCACCTCCACGACCGCGAACTGGCACGCCGCGTCAACCCGACGCGCCTGACGTAGGGCAGGTTGCGCGGCCACCAATGACCTCCCACCACGCGACATACCCGCGAATCCGTGGCGCCGCAACCTGCCGCCGAGCTGACTGAAGGCTGATGGCCGACGGCTGACGGCTCTACTCCCCCGCCAACCCCGCCAGATACGGCACCAACACCTCGCGCCGGATCGCCTTCGCGCTCTGCCGCTGCGCCGCCCGGGTCATCTGCGTCGTCGCCTGCGTCGTCGCTTCCGGATCGGGCGTCACCGCGTTGCCCGGATGCGTGTCAAACAGCGACGCGTACGAAAACAGGCAGAAATTCCCCGTCTTCTCCCGCGCAATCTCGATCTGCTGACGCACGGCCGCCGCCACTTCCTCCGGCGACTTGCCCGGATGCCGGCCAAACCACAGTCCCGGCACGAGCGGCACCGCCGGCTTGTCCTCCAGCCAACTGTCAATCCGCTTTGCGAACGTGTCCGCACTATCCGTGTAGTTCATCGGAAACGCCGCATCCAGCAGCTTCTCCCGCACCCAGCGCCGGTCATCACGGAAATGCTCAGCCCCGCGCGACGTCCCGACCGACGCCGTGAGCACCGCCTCCGGCTTGGTCACCCGCAGCATGTCGTGAATGTCGCGCACCAGCGTCGTCACGCACTCCGTGCGCCAGGCCTTCCACGCGTTTGGATCGTCGTCCGGCCCCTTGCCCGTCGCCTGCCGGTACAGCTCCAGCGTCCGCGCGTCGCGCGGATAATCCGGGATCTTCTCGCCGCTCACGACCGGCTCGTTCGGAAAGCGAATGTAGTCCATGTGCAGCCCGTCCACCGGGTAGCGCGCCACCAGGTCGCGAAACACCTCGACCAGATATGCCCGCACTTCCGGCAAACACGGATTGACGCTCACGTACCACGGCCGCGTGTCCTGGCCATTCGTGTGCACCAGCGGCTGCCGCGCACCGGTCGCGTCATACCAGAACCAGTCGGGATGCTTGCTGTAAAGCTGCTCCGGGTTGGCCGGCGCCGCCCGCCCCTGCCAGGCTGGCATGACGTTCACCCACGCGTGCACCTGCATCCCGCGCGCGTGCCCCTCGTTGCACGCCAGCCCCAGCGGGTCCCACCCCGGGTCCTGCCCCCCCAGCTCGTCCGCCCACGGCTCGAGGTTCGACTGATAGAACGCCGTGCCGTTCCCGCGCACCTGGAACACAACCGTGTTGAAGCCGGCCTGCTGGCAGTTGTCCATGATCCGCACGACATCGTCCGCCGAGCGGTAGTCGCCGCGTGTCACCCAGATGGCCCGCATCGGCTGCTGCACACGCGGCCCCACCTGACACCCCGTCACCGCGACCAGGACGAGACTCAGACACACCACCGAGCTGTGGACTTTCGCGTACATGGCACCCTCGTCAAGATATTGCGATCACGCACTCCACTCGGAAGGCCGCAGCCTTCGGCCCCGCAGCGGCCAATGATCGTAGCCAGGGGCTTGGGCCCCTGGTACCCGCCTCCCCTCTTTTTCTCTTCCGCCCCCGCGGGGGCGGACGAGACCTGCGCGCCGGTCAACACGGCCGGCCGCGCGCCCGTGCATCATACCACGGACTCCCGCTCAAACAGCGTGTACGGGATCACCCCCGCCTCCCGCAACCGCCGAACGACCTCCGGCTGGCGCTCTTCGTCCCGCGCCGCATCCATCTCCCGCTCCGTAATGCCCACCAACAGCAGCAGGCCGCACCGCTGCTTGAAGAGCCGAAACGGATCGGCCGGCACGTCCGGCCGCAGGAACAGCCCGCCGCGCAGCGTACACCCCGGCGGCTGGTGCGGCCCGAAGTCAATCGTGTGCCCGGGCTCGAACAACTCCGCGCGCGTATGGCGCGCGAGGCTCGCGATCAGCCCGACCAGCCGTGTCTCCGGGGTCCGGCTGCACGCCATCAACTCATACCGGCCCAGCACGCCGGTCTTTTGCCCGTCGAAGTAGATCAGCCCACAGGTCACGTACGCGATCCCGCCGGGCGGATACTCCGGGAACGCCAGCACGTCCGCCATTCCACCCAGATACAGCGGCGGCATGCCGCTGTACACCTTGCCATCTGTTGGCCCCAGCCGCGCCTCCAGCACCGCGTGGATCGCCTCAAAGCCGCCCACGTAGTCTTCGGGGAACTCGGCTTCACTCGCCGGCGACCGCGGCCACAGCACAAACCGCTCCCCGCACTGCTTGCACCGCGCCGCCCGCCGCAGGTATTCGTCCTGTACCCGAAACCGCATCCCGCAATACGGACACTGCGTCTCCGTCGCCATGCCGCACTCCCCGCTCTCGCTCAGATCGGCCTCACGCACCGAGGGCAGGGACCGGCGCGCCGTGCGCATCCTCCGCCTTCCGTCGCGCCAACAGGTAGCCCCAGATGAACGCAATCGTACTGCCGACCGGGATCATCCAAGGCCACGCCACTGTGATGCAGACCGGCTCACCCTTGGCATCCTTCCCCCCGTCCCAGAAGCCGTAGTAGCTCAGCCACATCATCAGCCCGATGCCCGCCCACAGAATCAGCGTCTGCACAGCAAACGGCAACACCAGTGGCGGCCGCGCCCGCGGCACCACCATCTCCATGACGTTCTGCCACAACCACACGCCGAGGATCACGGCCGCCGCCACCCAGCACACAACGTGCGTCCAGTCCTGGTGCCACACCAGCGCGAACACACTCACGCACGACAGCGGCGCCGCATACATGAACCCACGACTGTCCACCCGCAGCCGGAAGAACGACAGCAGGAAGCCGGCCAGGAGTGCGCCCAGGATGTACCCGGCCATCGCCAGCCCCAGATCGAGAATCGACTTGTAGTGCTGGCCGATGTAGAGCATCGCATACGAGAGCAGGGCCAGCATCACCCCCCAGAACAGCACGAGCAGCCGGCTCACCCGCACCGTGCGCAGATCCTCGGCCGACGCCTGCGGTTTGCTCGCCAGCTCCTCCGCGTTCGCCGACAGCGACACGGTAATACCCCGCACCCGCAGATACCGCTCGCGCAACGGCGTGTAGAACGCGCTCAACGTCGTCTGGCTCGTGGCCGTCAGCACGCCCATCATCGTCGAGATCGCGGCCGCGAATACCGCGGCGATGATCATGCCCTTGAGGCCCTTCGGCACGACTTCAACCACGAAAATCGGCAGAATCCGGTCGCCCTTCTCGCGGAACAGCATGCCGGCCTCGGTCGACATGTCGTGGTTCATGTAGTAGGCGTACAACCCGGCACCGACCAGCGCCACCGCCCCGGTCACCAGGATGCTGATCTGGCTCGTGATGATCGCCCAGCGCGCGTCGCGGATGTTCTTGCAGCAGAAGATCCGCTGCGCCAGCGTCTGATCCAGGCCGTACGCCCCCAGACCACCCCACGTGCTGGCGATCATCGCCGTCCACATCGTGTACGTGCGCACCGGGCTCGTGTCCCAGTCAAAGAACGTGAACTTGCCCCACGGGCCCGACGCCGCCAGCTTCTGTCCGTACTTCTCCAGCCCGGACATCTGCGCGTCGAATCCGACGCGGAACAGCTCCGCAAATCCGCCCGGCAGCGCCTGCGCCACTGTAAACAGCGCCACGAACGCCCCGATCGTGAAGCACGCGAATAGGGCCACGTCCGTCCAGATCACCGTCCGCATCCCGCCCAGCAGCGTCCAGGTGATCGACACGATCGCGATGATCACGATCGCCGCCGCAAGTTCGTTGATGCCGGTGTATTGCCGCAGCACCCCGAGCTGGTCGCTGAGCACCACGCGCAGCACCTCGCTCGCCAAGTAGATGCGCGACGACTGGGCGAGCAGCGCCTTCACCACAAACAGCACCGTCGTCAGGCCGCGGATGTGCCCGCCGAGCTGGTTGTGCATGTAGTCGAACGGGCTGTAAATCTCCCGCTCGTAGTACGCCGGCACCAGCCAGTACGCCACCACCACGCGGGCAATCAGCGCCCCGAACACCCCGAGCTGCAAATACGTCAGGTTCCCCCCCGGCTGCATCACCACCCACGGCACGCTCACAAACGTCAACGCGCTGATCTCGCTCGCAACAATCGACCCGCTCACCGCGTACCACGGCAGCTTGCGCCCCCCGAGAAAGAAATCGCGGATATTCGCCTGCCGCCCGGCCATCAGCGCGCCGAGCCAGCTCGTGAAGATCAGGTACGCAACGACGACGCCCCAGTCCAGAGCGCCGAACTGCACACTGAAGGCCGCTAGTGTCACGCCCGCTTACCTCCAACTGACCGGCCGCCATACCGCGCGGCCTGGCTTGCTCGCCGTACCGCCCTACCGCGGCCCTTCCAGAATCGGCGCCACGTGCCCCTTGTGCTGCTTGAGGAGCTGCTCCGCCGTCGCCCGGTCCACCCCGCGGCAGTGCATCACCAGCGCCGTCTTCACATGCCCGCCCGAATCCGTCAGCAGCTGGTGCGCCGCCGCCCGCTCCAGCCCCGTCACCGTCATGATCATCCGCGCCCCCCGATCCACCAGCTTCTTGTTCGCCCGCGTGTTCACGTCCACCATCAGGTTCTGGTAAACCTTCCCGATCCGCACCATGGCGATCGTCGTCACCATGTTGAGGACGAGCTTCGTCGCCGTCCCCGCCTTCATCCGCGTGCTGCCCGTCACCACCTCCGGCCCCACCAGGATGCGAATGTTCACATCCGCGTCGGTCGCCACGTGCTCCGCCTTCACGCAAGCAAAGAACACCGTCTTCGCCCCGCGCTCCTTCCCCCGTTTGAGCGCCCCGTGCACGTACGGCGTCGTCCCGCCCGTCGTGATCCCGAACACCACGTCGTGGGGCCCCACCTGCTTCTCGTCGATCGCCGCCGCCCCATCCGCCTCGTAATCCTCCGCCCCTTCGATCGCCATCCGCAACGCGTCCCACCCGCCTGCGATGATTCCCTGCACCATCTTGGGGTCCGACAGAAACGTCGGCGGACACTCCGACGCGTCCAGCACGCCCAGCCGCCCGCTCGTCCCCGCCCCCACGTAGATCAACCGCCCCCCCGACTCAAACGCCGCCACGACCAGCTCGATCGTCCGCGCGATCTCCGCCTTCGCCGCCGCCACCGCGGCACAGATCGTCGCGTCCTCCGCGAGCAAGACCTCCACCGCCTCGGGAATCGTCATCCGGTCAATGTGCGTCGAGCGCGGATTCCGCAACTCGGTCATGAGGTGCCCACGATCCTGCATCTGCGCGGCTCCAAACCGGCCCGTCGGCCGATGCGCCCCCGTCTCCAACGAAGCGAACATCGCCCCCGTCTGCGACCAGCCCCGCCGGCCGCCTGCATCTCCGAGCGACGCCCCGCCCGAGCCTGCCACCCGACGGTCGCATGCCGGCCGGCGCGCCGAATTCGTAGTGTGGCATATTCACCCCCCCGATGCAACGCACCCACCGCGCACGCGGCTCCATTATCACCGGTGAAACACGCACGCCACGCCACATGCGCCTTACCGGACCACGCGCGCACCGGCGCTTCCATTGGACGCCCACCCCCCACCCGGCGATAATGCCCCGTTTGATCCGGGGGGGCGAAAGGACTCGCATGCATCGCGCGTGCTTGCTGACCGCCGTGCTCGCCCTCACCGCCACCCTGCCCGGCTGCCAGGCCCCCCAGCCACGCCCGGCCCCCACGACCCAGCCCGCGGCCGCCACCCAGCCCGCCCTCGACCCCATGACCTCCGTCAACACCCTGATCGAGGCCCCCGCCGGCTTCCTCGACCAGCACATCGGCTCCCCCGAATTCCCCCTCCCGCCCTACGCCAAGTACCTCAGGGGCGTGAAGATCTGCCTCGACCCCGGCCACGGCGGCGACGCCCACAAACGCGGCTTCAAGCGCGGCCCCACCGGCGTCCGCGAGGCGGAGATGAACCTCCGCGTCGCCCAGTACCTCCGCGAACTGCTCATCCGCTGCGGCGCCGACGTCAAGCTCACCCGCGAGGACGACACCGACTCCTCTCTCACTGCCCGCGCCGACGTCGCCACCACCTGGGGTGCCGACCTCTTCGTCTCCATCCACCACAACGCCATCGGCAACAAGCCCAAGGTCAACCACACCACCGTCTGGTACCACAACGACGTCGACTACCGCCCCTCCAACCTCGATCTCGCCCGCTACCTCTGCGGCGGCCTCTACGACACCCTCGCCCTCCCCGAACTCGCCGACGTCCCCCTCAAGAGCGACCAGCTCATGTACGAGAGCGGCTTCGGCCTCCTCCGTGCCGCGAAGGTCACCGCTGCCCTCTGCGAAACCTCCTTCTTCACCAACCCCGCGGAGGAGCAACGCCTCCGCACCCCGGAGTGGAACCTCAAGGAAGCCTACGGCCTGTTCCTCGGCCTCGCCCGCTACGCCGCCGCGGGCCTGCCGAAAGCCGCCCTCATCGACCCCGCCGACGGCATCATCCGCCTCGCCCCGCTCCACGATGAGCACGAGAGCGACGAAGACGAGGACAAACCGGACAAAACCACCGCCGCCCAGCCACACGCCCGCATCGTCCTCGCGGCCGCGGCCGATGACCGCCCGCGCGCCGAGTTGCTCCCCCTCGCCGCCGGCGCCGTCGCGGAGGACCAGCGCGACGCGGAAATGGAAGACTTCGGCGAAACGGACGAGGCCGACGTCATCCCCATCGTCTTCCAGCTCGACGACGGCCTCCGCGGCCGCAAGTCCTGGGGCAGCGAGCGCCAGATGATCGTCTCGTCCTCACTCGCCGTCCTCCTCGACGGCGACGATGTCCCGTTCACCTTCACCAATGAGAGCTACCAGCTCACGGCCCTGCTCCCCGCGGACATCGACCCCGGCGAGCACACGGTGGAAGTCCAGTTCATGAACCTCTTCAAGAACTCCATCCTCGACCCACGCTTCAAGATCGATGTGCGCGAGGTGACGGAGGAAGGCGACGACGGCTCCCCGTCCAACCCGCACGCGCCGGCGAGCCCGCCGCCGATTACCGACTAGCGGCCCGCGAATGAAGTCGCGTCGGCCCCCGGCGGCCGACGTGGAGTACAGCAACACCCCGGGGGGCATGTGGAAGGAAGTAGTGTGACGAAGCCTCAGCAGCCTGCGACCGACATCATCCCCGTGCCGCCGCTCAACCTCGCCGGCCAGTTCGCCGGCGTCCGCGACGAGCTCCTCCGCGAGCTCGCCGCCGTCGCCGACTCCGGCTACTACGTCCTCGGCCCCAAGGTCACTGCCTTCGAGGAGGCCCTCGCCCGCTACTGCGGCACCAAGTACGCCCTCGGCCTGTCCTCCGGCACCGACGCGCTCCTCGTCGCCCTCATGGCCCTCGGCGTCGGACCCGGCGACGAGGTCATCGTCCCCACGTTCACCTTCTTCGCCACGGCCGGCACGGTCGCCCGGCTCAACGCCAAGCCCGTCTTCTGCGACATCGTCGCCGACACCTACAACATCGACGTCGCCCAGGTCGAACGCCTCATCACCCCACGCACCAAGGCCATCATCCCCGTCCACCTCTACGGCCAGCTCGCCGACATGCGCCCGCTCATGGCCCTCGCGAAGAGTCACAACCTGCCGGTGATCGAGGATGCGGCCCAAGCCATCGGCGCCACCGCGCCCGACGGTAAGCGCGCCGGTTCTTACGCCATCTTCGGCGCCCTGAGCTTCTATCCCACCAAGAACCTCGGCGCGATGGGCGATGCCGGCGCCCTGCTGACCAGCGACGAAGCGCAGTTCGAACTCTGCCGCAAGCTCCGCATTCACGGCAGCGGCCACACGTACTACCACGACATGGTCGGCGGCAACTTCCGCATCGACGCGCTGCAGGCCGCGATTCTCACGCTCAAGCTCGCCCACCTGGAAGACTGGACCACGCAGCGCCGCGCCCGGGCCGCCCGCTACACCCAGCTCATCACCGAAGCCGGCCTCGCCCCCGAGTGCGTCCGCCCGCCGCAGGAACTCAACGGCCGCCACGTGTATCACCAGTACGTCCTCCGCGCGCAGCGTCGCGACGAGCTGATGGCCTTCCTGAAAGACCGCAAGATCGGGGCCGGCGTGTACTACCCGCTGCCGCTGCACCAGCAGACGTGCTTCCAGAACCTCGGCTACAAGCCGGGCGACTTCCCGCAGGCGGAAAAGGCCGCGGCCGAAGTCCTCGCCCTGCCGATTTACCCCGAGCTGACGGAGGCCCAGCAGCAGTCCGTCGTGTCGGCCTTGCGAGCCTTCTACCGCAAGTAGGGCTGCGGACCGGGCGCGGTTTGGGAGTCGAGTAGGGCAAGAACCTCAAGAGTATCAAGAGTCTCATGTTCGTGGGGGAGGAGTTGAGACTCTTGGGAAATGGGCAAGCCGGGAGCGCGGCCGGGATGGCAAAGCAGGGAAGATGGACGCAGGGCTAAGACCGGACAGAGGTAGGCCGGGCTAAGGCTGGGCAAGGGCGCTCGGCGAATCGGCAACCCCGCGCCCGGCCTTAGCCCAGCGTCTCTGGCTCCGTCCCGCGCCCCCGCGCCGGGTCCGTCTCGAGCGCCTGGATGCCACGGCCGCTTGCCCGTCACCCCACTCCTCCTTATAGTGATGCCGTTCGCGGGGTTCCGTGCGAGGTTTACAGTTCGCACTCTCGTTCGGACTGCTTGCTGGAATCGGCCAGATGCCCCGGCTTGCTCGCCTCCTCGCCCGCCCGCGCGAATTGCGCCTCGGAGCAACACGGCATGCGGGTCTCTATCGTTCTTCCCATCCGCGATGAAGAACTGCACGCGGTTCAGTGCCTGGATTCGCTGCTAGCTCAGACCGCCAGCGCGAACATCCTTGAAATCCTGTGCATCGACGGCCGTAGCGTCGACCGCACACGCGACATCGTGACCCAGTACACCCAGCGTGACCCGCGCGTGCAGTTGCTCGACAACCCCAGCCAAATCGTGCCGACCGCGATGAATATCGGGATTCTCCGCGCGCGCGGCGACATCATCATGCGCATTGATTGCCACGCGCACTACGCCCAGGACTACGTCGAGCGATGTCTGCAGGTCATGCAGCAATACGACGCCGACAATGTCGGCGGCTATATCGAGACCCTGCCGGCCCGCGACACGTCGGTCGCGCGTGCGATCGCCGCCGCAACCTCCCATCGTTTCGGCGTCGGTGGCTCCGCCTTTCGCACGGGCGGCCCCGAGCAGGACGTCGACACGGTTCCCTTTGGGTGCTTTCGTCGCTCGGTCTTCGAACGCTTTGGACTCTACGACGAACGGCTGATCCGCAACCAGGATATCGAACTCAATACCCGTATCCGCCGAGGCGGCGGGCGGGTCGTCATTTCTCCGCGCATTCAAGTTTCGTACTTCAATCGCGCAACGTTCGCCGCACTCTGGCAACAGGCGTTCGTCACCGGACAATGGAATCCCTACACTGCCTACTTAGTCGGTCACGGCCTCAGTCTTCGCCACTTTGTCCCGCTGGCATTCGTCACCAGCATTCTTCTGCTCGGCCTGCTCAGCGTGCTCTGGCCCCCCGTGCTTGCCCTCTTGGGCGCCGAGCTTGCCCTGTACGCCGGCGCCGCCTTCTTCGCTGCCGCACACGCAGCGCGCTCCCGGCGCGCCTTCCCTCCCCTCGTGGCGGCCGCGTTCTTTCTACTTCACTTCGCCTACGGGACCGGGTCTTTCTGCGGCCTGCTCACGGCTCCGTTTCGCTTCGGCCTGCGCCCGCGTCGCGACACGCGGCCCCCCACGCACCTTCGACCGGTAAGAGAAGATCGGTCCTGAGCGCCCCGCGCGCCGTCACGCCACCTGACGTTTGCAGAACTGCCGCGTCGCCTCGATGACCCGCGTCGCCTGTTCGCGCGTCACGCCGGGATGTACCGGCAGACACAGGATCTGATCGCACACCTGCTCACAAATCGGCAGGTCGCCACGCTGATACCCGAGGTGCGCGAAGCACGGCTGCAGGTGTAGCGGTGTGTTGTAGTACAGGCCCGTCTGGATTCCTTGGCTGGCCAGATGCGCCTGCAACTCGTTTCGCCCCTTGCCCACCAGCAGTCCGTACTTGTGATAGCACGAGCACGTGTCCGCCGGGGGCCGCACGGCGCGGATACCCGGCACGTCCCGGAAGCCCTCGTCGTACACCGCCGCAATCGCCCGACGCCGCTCGAGGAACTCCGGTAACCATCGCAGCTTCGCCAGCAAGATCGCCGCCTGCAACGTATCCAGCCGGTGGTTCCCGCCCACGATCTCGTGCAGAAAGCTGCCCACTGTGTCCGCTCGCCGGTATCCGGCCCGCAGCCCGTGGTTCCGCAGCTGCGCCACTTTGTCCGCGTGCTCGTCGCTGTTCGTGAGCACCATCCCGCCTTCCCCGAACGCGCCCAACGACTTGCTCGGATAGAACGACAGGCACGCCACATCGCCCATCGAGCCCGCGGGACGCCCACGGTACTCCGAGCCCAACGCCTGCGCCGCGTCCTCAATCACGCGCAGGTCCTTGCTTTTCGCAATGCGCAGCAACTCGTCCATGTCCGCGCACGTCCCGTAGATGTGCACCGGCAGGATTGCCCGCGTCCGCCCGTTCACGGCCCGCGCCACGCCCTCGGCCGACAGGTTCAGCGTCTGGCTGTCGATGTCTACGAACACCGGCTTCGCACCCACACGCGCGATCGCTCCGGCCGTCGCGTAGAATGTATACGGCGTCGTGATGACTTCGTCGCCCGTACCGATCCCTAGCGCCGTCAAGGCCGTCAACAGCGCGTCGGTCCCGCTGGCCACCCCCACCGCCCGTCGCACGCCGGTGAATGCCGCCAGCCGTGTCTCGAGTTCCTCCACTTCCCGTCCGCCGATAAACATTTGGGAGCTGAGCACCTGCTCAATCGCTTCGCGCACCGCCCCCCCGACCATCTCAAACTCCGCGTGCAAGTCAAGCATCCGAATCGGCTGCATAAAAACACTTCCTCTCTCTTTATGCCGGTAAGGCCATCCCGCCCGTCGCGCGTCCCGATCCATCCACCGTCGCGGCGCCGGCCGCAGATACCTCGCGCTGCCGGTACCACGCCAAGTACGCCCGCACCCCACGCTCGAGCGCGTAGGCCGGCTCGTATCCCAGCAGTTCACGCGCCTTGTCCACGCTCAGTGTGCCCCGACGCGGCATCGCCGCCAGACGCGGTCCGCGCACCACTTGCACACCGGGCAACAGCTCCTCAATGATCTCCACCAAGTCCGACATCGCGCGCGAGGCACCGTACGTCAGGTTGAACACCTCGCCGCGGGCCCGCGGGCTCCCGAGAATACGCGCGACCCCTTGCACCAGATCATCGACAAACGTGAAGTCCAGCCGATCGCTCGGTTCGCCATTCAGCAGCAGCGGTTCCCGATCCAGCGCCCGCTCCAGGAAACGCTGCACGACCCGCCCACTGACGCATCGCGGACCATACAGCGCCGACGGACGGACAATCGTGACGGGCAGTTCGCGAACCCGCCCAAAAGCGCTCACGATCTGCTCACCAGCGTACTTTAGCGCCCCATAGATGTTCGTCGGCCGGCACCGGGACTCCTCGGTCACCGTCTCGGTTTCAAAGTCCCCGTACACCATGCTCGACGAGAAGTAGATGAAGTGCTTCACGCTCTTGCAGTCCACCGCGACTTCCAGCGTGCGCTGTAGCGACTCGAGCGTGTTGTTAAACGCCGTTTGAGGATCTACGTTCGACCGGTCGGCGTGTGCCACCGCGGCCAGGTGCACAATCGCGTCCCACCCGCCGCGCCCCGCATACGTCGCCAGCGAACTCGCCTCACGAGCATCGCACTCGATCACCGGCACTCCGGCTTTCAGCAGCAACGCGATCCGTTCCCGCACGAAGCCTAGGTGTCTCTCCGCCCGAGCCTGCCGCAGCGACTCCAGCCCCAGGGAGTGCAAGTTGTTGACTCGGAAACTGTCGATAACTTGAACCTCTGCCCCTAGCGCCGTCAACCGCAGGGCCATGTGGTGACCTACGAATCCCGCCCCACCAATGAGCGCAATCTTGCGCCCCGCGAGCATCCGTGCCGCGATCGCTTGCGTTGACATCTGGCTGCCTCCTCGCCCCTTCACATGTGTGGCACCCCCACGCCCACCGCAACATCTTCTATGCGCAAGTATACCACCGCATCCTCGTCCATTGCTACCATTTACTCAGGCAATCCGGCAATCCAGGGACGCCATACTCAATTCCCCGCCAAATGTCTCCTTCGCCCGCACCGCCGCGGACGCAGCTCTCGCTCCACTGGCCCCTCGACCCGGCTCACGAGACCCTCGCCACCCGCCCGCCCCGCCAAAACACGGCCAGTGTCCGCCCCACCGCCCCGCCCCAGCGCCATACTTCTCCCTGGACGAGACCGGGCCTATCGGGAGGAACACACCATGCCACGCGGCCCAGCGCCCACGCGAAACATCGCGGGCGCCACCCTCCCCACCACCCCCGTACTGGCCCCCGCACACCAGCAGGCACTTGCCCTCAGGCAAACACCCGAAGATCGCCAATTAGGCAGCGCGCAACAAAAGCATGTTGGCAACCTTCGCCTCGCGACCCGCGAACCGCGCACGCCACACCCACTCCTCCACCCAAGGTTGCCAACCTTGGCAATCTTCCCACCCCCCGGCGACGCTTCCACCCCGCCTGTCCCCATTCCCACTTTCTTACTTTCCCACCTTCCCACTCGGCCGCAACATCCCGATAACAAAGGTGCGCAAGTAGCATGCGCGCCAAATTCGCACCTGCCCACCTTCGATTGGCCCCCCGCGAACCGCGCACGCCCCCCCCTCACCCCTTGGCATCCTTGATCATCTTGGCTTGCTAGAGAACTTCACCGCTCCCGCCCCACCTTCGTCAGTCTGTTCCCCCTTCATGCCTTCGTGTCCTTCGTGGTGAGAAACCGGGGTTTCTGCGCCCCGGCCAATGCCCTACTCCCCCGCCCACTCCACCCGCGGGGCGTCGCCCCACAGGCCGTCGAGGTCGTAGAACGAACGGTGCTCCTCGTCGAACATGTGGATCACCACGTCCACGTAGTCCGCGAGCATCCAGGTCGGACCGGAATTGTCCAGGCTGGTGAACAGCCGCCGGCCGCCGGCGCGGGCGTGCTCGTGGATCGTGTCCAGGACGGCCCGCATCTGGCGGTCCGAGGTGCCCGTGCCCACCACGAAGAAGTCGGCCACGCCGCTGAGGCCGCGCAGGTCGATCACGACGACGTCGGTCGCCTTGTGGTCCTGGGCGAGCCGGGCCGCGGCGATCGCGAAGGAGCGGGCGTCTTCCGAAGCCTGGGGCTTGCGCCGCTCCGCGGGCTGCGCCGGTTGTTCCGCCTTACGTGCCATGCCGTCCACCGGCCGAGCGCGACGTGTCCACCGGTCACGCGCGGCAAAAAAAAGGACTTACGTCTGTGCGGGCGTCCACAACGAGCCGCGGCCGTGCGACTCCGGGCGCCCACCCGGTCACCATCATAAGGTGAGCCGGGCGACCGGCAAACATCCGGCCGCCCGGCTCGGAATTCGCGTTCGGCAGACCAGCCGGTCCGCACAGCGGACCCTACGGCCGACACCGGCAACATGTTGGTGCCACACGTCAGGCGCCCGCCACGGCGGGCAGGCTCCGGCCTGACGCTACGGGGCGGTCCGCAGAGCGGACCCTACGGCCGACACCGGCAAGATGTTGGTGCCACACGTCAGACGCCCGCCACGGCGGGCAGGCGCCGGCCTGACGCTACGGGGCGGTCCGCAGAGCGGACCCTACCGTCCGGCTACTTGCTCATCGAAGCGGGCTGGCGTTTGGACTGCCAGATGGCCCAAGCGATCAGCGCCACACAGACCAGGATCGCGATGATGCGCACCGCGTCCACGCCGTTTTCCGTATACACCAGGCTCTTAGCGAGCTGGAACATCTCGTTCGGGTGCGCCTCGTTGTACGTCTTCACGGCGCCGTTCACGGTTTCCACCACCTGCTGGTCATACGAGAGCATCAGCGGCACGCCCAGGACGGCCACCATGTTCATGACCTTCAGCAGCGGGTTGATGGCCGGGCCGGCGGTGTCCTTGAGCGGATCGCCGACGGTGTCGCCGGTAACGGAGGCCTTGTGCTTCTCGGAGCCCTTGCCGGTGTTCTTCTCCGGATCGCGCGGCTCGTCCTCGACCATCTTCTTGGCGTTGTCCCAGGCGCCGCCGGCGTTGCACATGAAGCTGGCCAAAAGCTGGCCCGCGACGATGGCGCCGCCGAGGAAGCCGGCCAGACCGATGGGCCCGAGGAAGTAGCCGACGAGGATGGGCGTGAACACGCCGAGCACGGCGGGGCCGATGAGCTCCTTCTGGGCGGCGCCGGTGCAGATGCTGACGACGCTGCCGTAGTCGGGCTTCTTGGTGCCGGCCCAGATTTCCTTGTCGCGGAACTGGATGCGGCACTCATTGACGATGAGGTAGGCGGCGCGGCCGACCGCGCGGATCAGCATCGAGCTGAACAGGAAGGGCACGCTGCCGCCGATGAGCATGCCGATCAGGAGCTTCGGCGAGGAGACGGTCAGCAAGCCGGCGACGCGGTTGAAGATGTCCAGCGGGAGGGGCTTTTCTTCGCCGCCGCCGCCCGAGCCGATGACCGTGATGAACGAAGCGAACAGCGAGACGGCCGCGATGACGGCCGAGCCGATGGCGACGCCCTTGGTGACGGCCTTGGTGGTGTTGCCGACGGCGTCGAGGTCGGCCAGGATCTGCCGCGACTCCTTCATTTCGGCGTCGCTCTTGAACTGGCTGCGCTCGAAGCCCATTTCGGCGATGCCGTTGGCGTTGTCGGCGATCGGGCCGAAGACGTCCATCGAGACCGTGTTGCCGGTCAGCGTCAGCATGCCGATACCGCACATGGCGACGCCGTAGGCGATGAAGATGGGGTTCACGACCGACATCGTGCTGGAGTAGATCAGCACGGAGGAGAAGATCGCGACGCAGAGGATGATGCCGGTCCAGACGGCGGACTCGTAGCCGACGGCGAAGCCTTCGATGATCGTCGTGCCGTGGCCGGTTTCGCAGTTGCGCTTGATGCCCTTGACCGGGTTGTACTCGGTGCCGGTGAAGTACTCGGTCGTGCGGTTCAGGGCGATGCACAGCAGGATACCGATGAAGCAGGTCCAGGCCGGGCGCATGTCGAGGCCCACCTGGCCGAAGTTGCACCACCAGGGCAGGTTCTTGATGTCCTCCAGGACGTGCGGGGCGACGTTGGCCGCAGTGAAGTGCAGGTAGAACAAGCCGAGCACGATGAAGCCGAGCACGGAGATGGCGGACCCGATCTTGAAGCCCTTGTTGATCTGCTTCATGGCCTCGCCGACGTTGCCCTTGTCGCCGGCCCGGACGGTGTAGGTCGAGATGATCGAGCCGATGACGCCGATCGCGCGGACGAGGATGGGGAACATGACGCCCTTGTGACCGAAGGACGCCCAGCCCAGGATCATGGCCGCGACGATGGTGACTTCGTAGGACTCGAAGATGTCGGCGGCCATACCGGCACAGTCGCCGACGTTGTCGCCGACGTTATCCGCGATGGTGGCGGCGTTGCGCGGGTCGTCTTCGGGGATATCCTTCTCGATCTTGCCGACGAGGTCGGCGCCGACGTCGGCGGCCTTGGTATAGATGCCGCCGCCGACACGCATGAACAGGGCCAGCAGCGTGCCGCCGAAGCCGAAGCCGAGCAGGGCTTCATAGGCGTGCTCGCCGTAAGTCATGAAGATGAGCGTGCCGCCGAGCAGGCCGAGGCCGTCGGTGAGCATGCCGGTGATGGTGCCCGAGCGATAGCCGAGCATGAGGGCGCGGCCGAAGCCGACCGGGGCGGCCGCGGCGACGCGGAGGTTGCCGAGGGTGGCCATGCGCATGCCGACGAAGCCGACGAGGGCGGAGAAGATGGCACCGATGAAGAAGGCGCCGGCGCGGCCGAGGGCGTATTCCTTGGCAAACGTTCCGCCGCCGCTGTATTTGCTGTAGAAGAGCACGAACACCAGGACGACGATGAGCAGCGCGACGACCTTGAGCTGCCGCGCGAGGTAGGCGTTAGCGCCTTCGCGGACGGCCGCGGCGATCTCCTGCATCTTTTTGGTGCCGCGATCGGCCGCCACGACCTGCTTGACCAGCATGAGGGCGTAGAGCAGGGCGGCGACGGCGACGCAGAGCGAGCCGAACAGGGCGGCGCGTTCACCGGAGGTGAACTTCGGGTCGCTCCAGAAGGAGAAGTACTTGAAAGTCGCGGCTTCGCCGTGCGCGGCGGCGGCCGAAGCCGGCGTTTCCGCGACGGCCAGGAGGCCCTGCGGGGGGCCGTTCTGGCCGGCGTACACGTACAGCCCGAGGCAGGTGAACATGAATCCGACGAGGAAGGCCTTGGTGACAAGGCGGCCAATGCGATGACGAGGTTTCACGTGCTTCTCCGCCATATGGGAACAAACAAAGTCCGCAGCCTGCACCGTCGCAGGGGTCTACGCGGGACCGGAGTCGAGCGGCGTCGCGTGCCGCCTGACGCTGGAAAACCAAGTACAAATTAGCCCACCCCGGCACTACCCGATGCGCGCCGCATCAGGGCCGGGGCCAACACTTAAGATGGGTAATGTACAGAGGCCGGGGCGGGAAACAAAGGCCGCGGCGGAGGAATCCGAGGCTGAGAATTAGTGAAAAACAGAGGCTTGCCGCGCTGTGCGGAGGCACACAATCTGGGCCGGCCTGGCGGCGGTGGCGCGGGACTGCGGGCCGCGCCTGGCACAGCGCACGCCCGATCCCTGAGTGGAAGCGGAAATCCCCCCTGGCACCGGGGCGCTGGTCGGATTTCCCTTTCCGCCTGCGCCCCGCGAGTCGAATCGGTCAGCCGGGCCTAGACCCAGAACTGCTCTTTGGCGATCCGCTTGAGGGACTTGCGGACCTTACGACGGCGCCGCTCGGAGGGCTTTTCGTAGTAGGCGTTGCGCTTGATGTCGCGCGTGAGGCCTTCCTTCTCGCACAGCTTCTTGAACCGCCGCACCATCTGCTCGACCGATTCGTTCCCGCGGACTTTAACCCTGATCATGCAAGCCCTTGCCTCATCTGGACGCCTCAGAAGTCTTCGCCCCCGACACGGGGGAGCTACCGGAATCCAGTACTATAGCGGCGATTCCGCCAACGCTGCAAGCGGAGATCGCTGGGCTGCGGACGTTTTCCGGGGAACAAACCGCGGCCCAGCTCGCCGTCGGTGAAGGCGCGCGGAGAGCCGGCGGAGCAAGGGGACGAATGCTGGCGGTGACGGGCAGAACCACGCTCTCCCGGAGCCGACAAGTCGGCATAACCGATTATGCCACAGAGTGATATGAGAACGCGACGCCGAGAAAGAACGGTACCAGGACGACCGCTCGTCGCGCCGGGTGGGATTGCGGCGGGGCAGCCGCTGGAGTAAGACTGGTGCCGAGCGGAGGGTCACTGATGGATTGGCAGAGCCAAGTGCCGGAAACGGCGCGCGATGCGGTCGCCACCGCGTTGGAGACCGGCGAGCAGGTGCAGTGGGTCGGTCAGCCCATGCCGCGGTACCTTTCGCGGGAGGTCTTCAAGAGCATGGCCTTCGGCGTGGTGTTTGCGGTATTCACCGCCGGGTGGTTCATTCAGGTCGTCTGCAATCGACAGGACGGCCCCGCGGCGGCGACGGGCGGCTTCTTTGCGGTTCTCCTGTTCGGACTGGGTTGCGCGGCCGCTAGCGTCGGCTGTCTGCTGAGTCCGCTCTGGGAGCAGCGGCGCTGGCGGAGGCGCGTGTACCTGGTGACGGATCGTCGGATGATCGCGTTTCAGGGGCGGCGCGCAAAGACGCTGCGGCGGTTCGAGGCGGAGCCGGTGGGCCGGATTCACCGGTTCGTGCATCGCGACGGCAGCGAGGACCTGCTGATTGAGGCCGGCGTGTCGACGGAGTACGACGCGTGGAGCGAGGGCAACGCGATGGGGTTCGAGCGCATTCGTGACGCCGACGTGGTTGAGGCGCTGCTGCCGCGGCTGGAGCGCGAATATGAGACGATTCCGACCGTGGACCATCCGACGCACGATCGGCCGGCGATCATCGGGTTCCGCATTGCGCTGGCGATTATCGCGCTGGTCGCGATGCCGCTCTTCCTGGTCGGCTACCCGTGGATCGCCGCACCGGTGTTCTTTGGCGCCGTCATCACCGTGATCGTGCAGGCCTTTCGGCTGGGGCGCAAATCCGTCTGTCCGCGCTGCGGCGAGGCGCTCCCGCGCGACGCGCACACGCCGCGCGGCACGTACTACTTCACTTGCGCGCGCTGTCGCGTGCGCTGGGCCTCGCGCATCGTCACGACGTGAACGGGGGGCTGCGTTCGTACACACAAGGCGTCGCGCAAAGAAGCAGGGCGCCGGCGGTGCCGGTGCCCTGCGGTTGCACTGCTCGTAAGTCGGTCCTATGTCGCGGGGCCGCGTGGATGTCGCAGACCCGCGACGTCGGTCGCCGCCGAAACTACGCCAAGTTCATTGTCATGAGGAACAGGCGGTTGTTGTCCACCTTCGACAAGCGGTTGCGGAGCAACTCGACCGACTCGACCGGATTCATGTCGCTCAGCACGCGGCGGAGCATGTAGACCTTTTCGAGCTCGTCGGGGTGGAGCAGCAGCTCTTCCTTGCGCGTGCCGGACGCCGGGATGTTGATCGCGGGCCAGATGCGCTTGTCGACCAGGCGGCGGTCGAGGTGGAGTTCGCTGTTGCCGGTGCCCTTGAACTCTTCGAAGATGACTTCGTCCATCTTCGAGCCGGTGTCGACGAGGGCGGTGCCGATGATGGTGAGGCTGCCGCCTTCCTCGATGTTGCGGGCGGCGCCGAAGAAGCGCTTGGGTTTCTGGAGGGCGTTGGCGTCCACACCACCGGTCAGGATCTTGCCGGAGTGCGGGACTTCGGTGTTGTAGGCGCGGGCCAGACGCGTGATCGAGTCGAGCAGAATCACGACGTCGCGGCCGTACTCGACGAGGCGCTTGGCCTTGTCGATGACCATTTCGGCGACCTGCACGTGGCGGCTGGCGGGCTCATCGAAGGTCGAGCTGATGACCTCGGCCTTGGTGGCGCGCTGCATTTCGGTCACTTCCTCGGGTCGTTCGTCGATCAGCAGGATGATGACGTAGGCGTCCTCGTGGTTGTGGGAGATGGCGTTGGCCATCTTCTGCAGCAGGACCGTCTTGCCGGTACGCGGCGGGGCGACGATGAGCATGCGCTGGCCCTTGCCGATGGGCGTGACCATGTCGACGATGCGCATGTTGAGTTCTTTGGGGTCGGTTTCGAGGTAGAGCCGCGCGTTGGGGTGCAGCGGGGTGAGGTCCTCGAAGTTCGTTTTTTCCGTCACCTTCTCGGGCGATTCGTAGTTGATCGCCTCGACGCGGAGCAAGGCGAAGTAGCGCTCGCTCTCCTTGGGAGGACGGATCTGGCCGGCGACGATGTGGCCGTTGCGCAGGCCGAAGCGGCGAATCTGCGACGGGCTGACGTAGATATCGTCGGGGCAGGGGAGGTAGTTGTACTCGGGGCTGCGGAGGAAGCCGAAGCCGTCGGGGAGGACTTCGAGGACGCCTTCGCCGTAGAGCAGACCGTTTTGGCTGATGCGGCGCTTGAGGATCTGGAAGATCAGGTCCTGCTTGGGCAGGCCGACGAACTCCTCGATGCCCTCCTTCTTGGCGACATCGTGAAGCTCGACGACCGACATCTTCTGCAGGTCGGTGATATGCAACTCGCCGCGCTTGACGCGTTCGTACTTCTCATGCGTCTCGCGATCGATGGGCGAGTTATCGTCGTAGTGTTCCTTCTTCTTCTTACCCGGCTTCTTGTCGCCTTCGCCGGTCTCCTCACCAGGGACTTCGACTTCGGCGGACGGCGGGGGCATAGCCGCTTCGTCGAGCGACTCCGTGGCGACGAAGCTGGACTCGGGCCCTGAAGCGGGCGTTTCGTCGCGCTGTGCGTCAGCCGCCAGCGTCTCGGCCGGAGCGGCCGGCGCCTCGTCGGGGATGCTCTCCATGACGTCCTGCAGTTTCTTCTTGCCGCGCGAACGCGTCGTTGCCTTCGCCATTGCCGCTTAACTCCCTGTGGGGGCGCGGGGATCAACCCGGTCCGGGTCTCCTCCGCGGAGGTGTCACCGGCCCATCCGATGCTCTAATCCGGGGAGGAACAACGCGCCAGTACCGCTCGCAGGATACCTGCTACCTGTGGACCCAATTGCGTGACGGGCCCGTCGTTGTGGATAACGAATTCGGCCCGCCTGCGCTTTTCAGCCGTTGATAACTGCCACCGTTCCCGTCGCCGCAGCTCCGCCGCATCCCACCCGCGGGTCGCCTGTAGCCGCTCCAGCCGCTGCGCAGCGCTCGCCGCGACAAAAATAACCGTATCACATTCGCGATCGAGGTTGCTTTCAAACAGGAGCGGGGAATCGATGACGATGGCTGTGATCGCGGAATTTTCTTTAGCCGCTTTGATAATAGCTTCCCGCCGGGCGGCAATCAAGGGGTAAACCAGTTGTTCCAACCGGTCCTTCTCCGCCGGGTGGGCGAAAACGATCCGGGCCAGCGCCTGCCGGTCGGGCTCGCCGGAGGCGGTGAGGATTGCTGCGCCCCACCACTGCCGCAAAGTCTGCGCTACTTCGGCCGTGCGCAGTACCTCGTGATTGAGCTGATCGGAATCAATCACGATGCAGCTCTGGCGGGCAAATTCCGCCGCCACCTGCGATTTTCCAGCGCCGATGCCCCCACACAGACCAATTGTCGGCTTTCTGGCGGGCACGGGTCGACCCTCATGGATTTTCGCTGCGCGGCAATGCACGCTCGGGGTCGTCACCCACCGAGCCGCGAAACGCTGTTCCTGTGCCGGCTGGGGTCCGGCGTGCCCGCAGCGAGGCGCTGCCGTGCGAAAATCACAGCCACCGGCGGGCACGTACCCGGTTCCGAAGAGCACCCCCGTTGGCACGGGCCGCACGCGGATGCCCCTTTATTGGCAGTTCGCAGCGGTCGTGTCAATCCCCATTCCCGGCTCGCGGCCGGGTGGACGCCCAGGAAATTCTCCCCGGGGGCTGTGGTTCCTGGTATGCTGGAATGGGTTCGGCGCCTTGATAAGGGAGCTTCGTCGGGGATGGATCGTCTGCCCGCTGATACCGACTCGACCAATTTGGACGCGCGCCTCGGGCGTGTGCTGGACGACGTTTGCGCGCGCCGGGCGCGGGGTGAACGGCTCGCTGACGCAGACGTGCTGGCCAACCATCCCGAACTCGCGGACGAACTGCGCCCCCAACTCGCCGTGCTGCGCGAACTACGGGCCCGAAGCCTGACCGACGAGTGGATCGCGCGGGGACTATTCGCCCGCACACCGGCAGGCGACCTCTGCGGCGAGCTCGGCGGCTACCCGATCGAGGGCGTGATCGGGCATGGCGGGATGGGCCTCGTTCTCCGGGCTCGCGACGAGCGCCTCCGCCGGCCGGTGGCTCTGAAAGTCCTCCGGCCAGAACTGGCCGAGGACGCACCGGCGCTGGCGCGCTTTGAGCGTGAGGCCCGCGCCGCGGCATCGCTGCAACATCCGAACATCGTGTCCGTCTACGGTCTTGGATCCGCGCGGGGGCTGCCGTTCCTCGTCATGGAATACGTGGACGGACCAAGCCTGGCCGAAGTGCTCCGGAGCTCCGTGGCGTCGGCAACCGCTTTGCGGCCGCAGCTGCCCGCCCTGCTGGTCCGGCACCTGTTTCGCCAGTTGCTGGAAGCGCTGGCGGCGGCGCATGCCGCCGGGTTGATCCATCGCGATGTGAAACCCTCCAACCTGCTCTTGCAGGGCTGGCGGGACGCAGCCTTGACGGAAACGGGGTGGAATCCTGGAAAGCGACAACCGGAGGGCAGCGCTGCGGGGCCGCAGCGCGCCATGGCGGCGCGTGAGGAGCACGCGCTCCAGCGCACCTTGGATTCGTTGCTGCCGACACTGAAGCTGGCGGATTTCGGGTTGGCGCGGCTGCAGAGCGCCGGCACGCAAGTCACGCTGACGCACTCCGTGCTGGGCACCCCGGACTACATGAGCCCCGAGCAGGCGCGCGGCGAGCTCCAGCTCGATCAACGTGCCGATCTCTACGCGGCCGGCGTGGTGCTATACGAAATGCTCGCCGGACGTACGCCGTTCCGCACGGACACACCGACCGCCACGATTCACCGTATTCTGCACGAGGAACCCGCGCATCCGCGGCAGTTCGCACCCGAGGTCGACCCCGTGCTCGCCAGCCTGGCGCTGCGGCTGATGGCGAAGGCGCCGGCGGACCGGCTGGGTACCGCCGGAGAGGCGCTGCGCGTGCTGGAGGAGGATCGCCCGACGGCGTTGGTGCAGGAGCGTCGGCGGCGTGGCCGCCGGATTGCGCGCATGCTGGTGGGCACGGCGCTCGTGGTAGCGCTGATCTTCGTGGGAGTGCTGCTGGCGCGGACGCCGTGGTCACCGTTGCCGCGGGGGATGCGCGCGGTGCGCCACGAGATTCTGGCGGTGCACGTCGATGAGACCGACGAACACCTGATTCGGGCGACCTGGAGCGATAGCGCGACGCCCACGGCCTTTGTCACGATGGAGGTTCCGGTCGCGCGCGACGCGGTGCTCGTACTGCCGGCGGCGCCGCGACGACCGGCGCGCGTGTACGCCGGCCTCGACCGGCAATGGCACGGCGCGAATCTCCTCGCGTTCGACGAAGCGGCACGCGAATGCTGGCGGGTTGAGCTGGCGGATTCGCGGAGCTGGCCGGACTGCGGTGCCCCAGGGGAGTGGGCGACGACCTGTCTCACGGCCGGCCCGCTGGCGCCGGGAATGGACGATGCGCTCGTGGCGATCGCCCATGATCAGTTCTTGTATCCGAGTCGCGTGTCGCTCGTGGACCCGGCGACGGGCGTCGTGCACGGCACATTCTGGCACACCGGCCACTTGTCCGAGGTCTTGATCGTACCGGACCTGCTTGGCTCCGCTGGCGCGCGCCGCCCCGGACTGCTGGTGTGGGGGCTGAACAACAAGCTGGACGGATTCCGCGAGCGTCGGCCGGGTGACGATCCACACCGCACCGTATTCGATTGTGTCCCCGTGATGATGGTCCTCGATCCCCTGGACCTGGACGGACTCGGACCGCCGCGTGTGGACCGGACCCATGTGGACCTGCCGCCGGCGCGCCCGGTGGCGTATGCGTTTCTCGATCTCCCGGCCGCTGTGAATCCGGCCGACCAGCACGATGGAATCCCGCGGGGCAAACTGGACACGCCCGTAGAGGACTTCGCCGCCATCGAGCGCGTCGATATCGCACAAAACGTGCCCGGCGAGCCACCTGCCGTCGTGTTGCATCTGGTGCGCCCCCACGGGGATGTACGGATGGGCCCCGTCGGCCGCGGTTTGCTGCGTCTCACGGCGAGCCTGGATATCACGGGTTTCGACCCCGCGACCCGCGAGGCCGGACCGGGGCGCGAGGAATCTTATTGGCGCACGCGCTGGCACGTCATCGTGCGCGACGGGGTATCCATGTCCGAATAGTCCGCCCACCCGCGGGTATGGCGTGCACTGCGAGACGCGCGCCAACCGCCGCGCGCTAGCCTAGATGGGCTGCGCCGGCGGTCAGACTGCGGTGCGTCTGAACGATGCGAATCAAGAGCTCGACGCGACCGGGCACATGCAGGTGCTGGAACAGCTTGCGCATGTGGGTCCGGACGGTATTACCGGAGAGGCGGAGGTAAGTGGCGATGGCGTCGCGCTTCGCGCCCCGGCAGGTCCAGCGCGCCACCTCGCGTTGGCGCGGGGAGAGGCGCAGCGCCGCCCCCAAAGACGCCCATTCCTGGTCCGTAAACAGATCGGGCCAGACAATGCGACTCGGCTCTTCGGCAGTTCCGGTATGCTGGTAAAGATCGTCGTCTTCGCCCCAAGTCCTGGTCACGGCCCTACTCCTCACGCGGCGCTCGGTACCGGTGCGAACAGTCCGGTGGCACGCCGCCCACCCGGCTGTCAACGGCCGTAAGCGGACGCTGGCGGGCATACCTATCCCGCCCGCGTACAAAGGCGCTGGGCCGTCGGCAGAGACACGACATACTGGCCTCGGACCCTGCCCCGGGAACCGAAAGCGGGCACGGTATGTTGCTCCAGAACTGCAAACGTCGCCCGCGCTAATGATTCAACGCGGAAACCTGAAATCGCTTTCGCGCGGGCGGCGGCGTGGGTGGTGCCGTGGCATGGATGGCGAAGCTCGCGCCCCCATGGCTGCGGAAGACCTGCGGCAGCGGGGTACGGTGCTACTGACCGGGCTGGCTCTGCGTGAAGGGGGCGAGCAGCTCACGGAGCGCCTTTAACCCTCTCTGGCATAAGGCGTAAACCGCAGTTTCGGTTTTGCCGAGCTGCTGGGCGATCTGCGCCACGGGCACGTCCTGCAGGAAGCGCAGGCGCACGACTGTGCGCTGTTCAGCTGACAGTCGTGCGAGGCACGTGAGGACTGTGGCAGCGGCCTCGTGGCGGGCGATGACGCGACTGGGCGACGTGCCCGAGGCGGTCAAGAGGGCAAGCAGATCCGGATAGGAGGCCGTCGCGCCGGGACCGGGAGCCAGGTTGTCGACACGGCGGGCGGGGTCGCGCTTCTTGCGGCGCGCGGCGCGCTGGGTATCGCGCAGCTCATTGATGACGATGCGTTCCAACCATTTGTAGAAACCGGCGGGCGTGCTGAAACGGGGCGGGTCCGGAGGATTTCCGCTCGCGCCGTGATCCTCATCGAGATCGGCGTCCTCTGTCCGGTCGTGCACCGGGACGGCGCTGCGCGGCGCGCGTTTTTCGCCGGCGCCGGGCGGGGACAGCGCGCGGAATGCAGCGACGTAGGCTTCCTGCAGGACGTCGTCTGGTTCCACACGGTGTCGCAGTGTTGGGTCAATGCTGCCGTCGACCAAGCGCAGTAGCACCGTGTGGTATTCCACCAGGAGGTGCTGCAACGCGTCAGCGTTGCCCGCTTCCGCCAAGGCCACCTGGGCCGCCCGTTCGACTTCGTTCATTGTCGCTACAGCCCCACACTCTGCCGTCAGCCCGACGGGAACAAGCACGTGGGTACAGTAGGCTTCGCGCTTCCATTCCGCAACCGGGCAGTCGATGAAAGCGCTATAGGCCGCGGTGGCGATACTCGGTCGGGGTCACCTTGGTCATGCGACGAAAGGCACGGCAGAAGTAAGCGACATCGTGGTAGCCGCAACTGGCGGCGACTTCCTTGAGCGGGCTGCCGTACTCACGGAGCATGAACTTGGCGCGGTCCATGCGGACGAGGGTGAGGTAATCACTGAAGCGCATGTAGCCTTCGCGCCGGAAGATGCGTGACACGTGGTTGGGGTTCAGCCCGAAGTAGTGCGCTACCGACTCGCGTGTCAGGTGACTCTGGAAGTTCTCCTGTACGTACAAACACAGTGCCTCGTAGGTGCGCACGCCCTTGCGTGCGGGGCGCTCGGCGGGGTTCGCGAGCATCTGGCGGCAGGCGTGCAACAGCGCTTCGGTGAGCAGACGATCGAGCGGGGGTTGCGGATTGGTGGCCAGCGTGGTCAATGCGGCGAGGATGTTCTGGGTCAGGCCCTCGAGCGGGTTGAGCGTGACCTTGAGGGCACGGGCGGGCTCACCGCCGCCGCCGTCGTGCGAGACGAGGCTGACCCCGATCTGCTTCTTGCCAAACAGGAGCGTCAGCACGCGGACGGGGACGGACCAGTCCGGCTTGTTCCAGCAGTTGCGCCCAACGAACACGACGTGGCCGCGCGCGGGCTCGATCCGGGTGGCGCGCGTGTGGTGGGCGATTTCCATGGGGTGCTTGCCGGCCAGGGGCACGGAGAGGCGCGGGAAGCTGGTCACGTAGGCGAGGGGCGGGGGGGCGATGCCGCTGCCGGCGAAGTGCACTCTGCGGATATGGTTTTGCTGCAGGAAGCCGGTCAGGGCGGCGGTGATCTGGCGGTGCGCGAGTTCATGCGGGGGCATGGGCGGCTCCGGGGGTTGCTTCTCGGAATGTTACAATAGTACAATAAATGTCACAAATCTACTCTTTTCCCGGGGCTGCGTGCGTCGCATACTGAATCTACGTCCAAGTCCCCCTTTCGCGAAGGTGAACGCATGACGGAAGCCCTGCAGAAGCTACGGCAGTACCTGCTCACCGGCGTGTCGCACGTCATCCCCTTCATCGCCTGCGGCGGCATTCTCATTGCGACCGCGCTGGCGTTCTCCCCGCAGCAGGAGGGCAAAGGTCTCGCACCCACCAATCCCTGGCTCATCTTGATGCTGCAGATCGGCGGCACCGCCTTCAAGCTCGCGCTGCCGATCCTCGCCGGGTACATCTCATTCGCCATCGCTCAGAAGCCGGGCTTGGTGCCCGGGTTCATCGGCGGGTTCCTGGCCAGCGGCATCAAGGCCAACCTGCTCTTCTCGGTCGAAGAGATGCAGCGGCGCGGCCTGGAGCCGGGGAGTGAGATCGTAGCCGGCTTCCTCGGCGCGATTGTGATCGGCCTGGTGGCCGGCTTCGTGGTCAACGCCATCAAGAAACTGCCGGTGCCCAAGTACATCAAGCCGATCATGCCGATCCTGATCATCCCCATCGTGTCGTCGTTGATCATCGGCTTCCTGATGATCAAGGTGCTGGCCCTGCCGATGGCAGACCTCATGGCCTGGCTCCGGGTTTCTCTCCTCACGCTCAAGAGCCACAGCGCCTTCCTGCTGGCCGTCGTGCTCGGAGCCATGATCGCCTTCGACATGGGCGGGCCGATTAACAAGGCCGCCTTCTTCTTCGGCGCCGCCATGATCGATCAGGGCAACTACGCCGTCATGGGCGCCTGTGCCGCGGCCATCTGCACGCCCCCCCTGGGGATGGGCCTGGCTACCCTGCTGCGGCGCAAGAGCTGGAGCGACGAGGAAAAGGAGTCCGGCATCGCCGCGCTCGCGATGGGCATGATCGGCATCACGGAAGGCGCCATCCCGTTCGCCGCGGCTGATCCCTTCCGCGTCATCCCGGTCATCATGATCGGCTCGGCCACGGCCGCGGTCATCGCGATGCTGGGCGGCGTGGGTGACCATGCCCCGCACGGCGGCCCGATCGTCCTGCCGGTCGTCGACAACCGGCTCATGTTTGTCATTGCGATTCTGGCCGGCACCGTGCTGACGGCGGTGCTCGCGAACATCGTGAAGGCCGTGACGCGTCGTCCGGCCGCGGAGCCGAGCGCGTGAGCAAGACGCTTCGAGATCGTCGCCGATCGGACGCCATGCTGGTCGAACGGCCGCGAGCCACGGCTGGCGCTGGGCTGGCGGCGTTGCTGCTGATCGCGGGGCTCGGGGCAACCGCTTCGCACGCTGAAGCGGCCGAGCCGGCGCTGTTGTGGCAGATCGGCGCGCCGGACGGGACGACCGCGGAATTCGCGCTGGCACCCGGTGACGCAGAGGGGAGCTACAAGACGGCGTTCGCCCTGGACCCGGTGTACGTCGTCGGACAATCGAAGCCGGCGCAGGATTGGCCCTGCGCGCAGCCTGGTCCGGCCGATGTCTGGGCGGGCGCGCGGAGCCACACGTTCACGATCCTGTTCTATCTCAAGCAAGTTCCGCCGGCCGGCAGCGGCACGCTCTATCTCGATTTCGTCGATACGCACTCGCAGGCGCCGCCGCGGCTGGCGGTGACGCTCAACGCGAGTGCGCTGACCATGCCCGAGATTCCGCGCGGCGCCGGGGATGACTCCATTCGCGGCCAGCCCGAGCGCGGCCGCAAGCACACCGCGAAGGTGGCATTCTCCGCCGAGAGCCTGCATGCCGGGCGGAACGAGCTGCGGCTGATCAGCGAAAGCGGTAGTTGGGTGCTGTACGACGCGGTGCGGATGATGGCGCCGGAGGGCGCAACGCTCGCGGAAGCGCCGACCACCATCGTCATGGCCGCCCCGGTGGACGGATGCTTATACGGACCCGAAAACGCCCCGGAACAACATGTGCGGCTGACTGTCACCCACACCGGCACCGCGACGGCAGCCGTGGTACGGGTGGAGGGACGCGAGGCGCTGCAGACGCAGCTCACGCCCGGGCGCCAGACGCTGGAGATCAAGCTGCCCGCGGTGGACAAGTCGCGTGACGTGCGGGTGGCGCTGGCGGCGGGGGAGCAGGTGCTGGGCGAGGAAATGGTGGCGATGCGGCCGGCGCGGAAGTGGTGCGTGTATCTGCTGCCGCATTCGCACAACGACATCGGCTACACGGACCTGCAGCCGAACATCGAGAAGAAGCAGATGGCCAACATCGCGCGGGCGATCGAGCTGGCTCGCGCGACGGCCGACTATCCGGAGGGGGCGCGCTTCAAGTGGAACGTCGAGGTGCTGTGGGCGGTGGACAGCTACCTGCGGCAGGGGCCGGAGAAAGAGCGCGAGCTGGTCGAGGCGGTGCAGAAGGGCTGGATCGGGCTGGACGCGCTGTATGCGAACCTGCTGACGGGGCTGTGCCGGGCGGAAGAGACGTTGCGGGCGGTGCGCTGCGCGACGCAGCTTGCCGAACGCTGCGGGGTAGCGGTCGACGCGGCCATGATCAGCGACGTGCCGGGGATGACGTGGGGGATGGTGCCCGCATTTGCGCATGCCGGGGTGAAGTACCTGTCCGACGGCGTGAACCAGTTCGACCGGATCGGCACGAGCCTGAGCGCGTGGGAAGACAAGCCGTTCTGGTGGGTGTCGTGCTCCGGGCAGGAGCGTGTGCTGGTGTGGACGCCCTACAAGGGGTACTCGCTCGCGCACGACTGGCTGAACTTCAAGCTGGAGCGCGACTTGCCGGGCGTCCTGGCGGGGCTGGAGGCGCGGGGCTATCCGTACGAAATTACGTGTTTGCGCTGGTCGGTGGGCGGAGACAACGGTCCGCCGGATGAGAAACTGGCCGATCGCGTGCGGGAGTGGAATGCGGCGCACACGTACCCGCGCTTGATCATCGCGACAACGAGCACGGCGTTTCGCGCGCTGGAGCAGCGCTACGGGGCGCAGTTGCCGGAGTTTCGCGGTGACTTCACGCCCTACTGGGAAGACGGGGCGGCCTCGACGGCGCTCGAAACGGCGGCAAGCCGTAACGCGGCTGATCGGCTGGTGCAGGCGGAGACGCTGTTCGCGCTGCGGAAGCCGGGCGAGTTTCCGGCGGCGGATTTTGCGGGCGCGTGGCGGAACGTCCTGCTCTACACCGAGCACACTTGGGGTGCGCACAACAGCATCAGCGAGCCCAACCTACCGTTCGTGCAGGACCAGTGGCGGATCAAGCAGGCGTTCGCGGTGGACGCGGACCGGCAGTCGCGCGAGCTCGTGCAGCAGGCGCTGGCTGACGCCAAACCGGCTGCGAACGCGGCCGGTGCGGTGGATGTGTACAACACGAACTCCTGGGCGCGGACCGACTTGGTTTGCGTGCCGCGTGAACTCGCGGGCGTGGGTACCCGCGTCACGGATGCGACGGGGACGGCGGTGGCGTCGCAGCGCTTGGCAAACGGGGAACTGGTGTTCGTGGCCGGGGACGTGCCGCCGTTCGCCGCGCGGCGCTACCAGATCGGGGCGGGGGAAGCGGCGGGGCCGGCTCAGGCGGCCCGCGCCGGCGGGCTGGAACTCGACAACGGACTTCTCCACGTGAAGGTGGATGCGCAGAGCGGGGCGATCGTGGAGTTGCGAGCGGGCGCGAACGGGCCCAATCTCGTCGCGCGCGGCGCGGAGGTCGCGTTGAACGACTACCTCTATCTGCCCGGCTCCGATCTCAAGAACCTGCAGCGCTGCGGCGAGACGACGGTTACCGTCGGTGAACGCGGGCCGCTGGTCGGGTCGCTGCGGATCGAGTCGGCGGCCCCGGGCTGCCGCAGGCTGGTGCGCGAGGTGCGGCTGATCGCGGGGCTGGACCGTGTCGAAATCGCCGACACCGTCGACAAGCTCCCGATTCGCGACAAGGAAGGCGTCCATTTTGGCTTTGCGTTCGACGTGCCGCAGGGGCAGGTGCGCATCGACGTGCCGTGGGCGGTCGTGCGGCCCGAACAGGACCAGATCCCCGGCTCGTGCAAGAACTGGTTCAGCGCCCAGCGCTGGGTTGACATCTCGAACGCCGAGCGCGGCGTGACCTGGGTAACGCTCGACGCGCCATTGGTCGAAGTCGGCGGGGTGACGGCAAACCTGATCGGCGGCTTGTCCAACTCGCCGCTGTGGCGGCCGCACGTCGAGCCGACGCAGACGATTTACGCCTGGGTGATGAACAATCACTGGCACACGAACTACCGCGCGGACCAGGACGGGCCGACGACGTTCCGCTTCGTCCTGCGGCCGCACGGAGCCTATTCGCCGGTGGACAATGCCCGCGCCGCAGTCGCGTGCAGCCAGCCGCTGATCGCCGCCCCGGCGAGCGACACGGCCCCGCGGGCGCCGCGCGTGACGGTCGAACCGGCCGAGGTGCTCGCGACGGCGCTGAAGCCCAGCGATGACGGCGGGGCGCTGGTGCTGCGGCTGTTCGGGGCTTCCGGCGAAGAGCGCACGGCCACGGTGCGCTGGGCACAGCCCCAGCCGCAGACCGTGTACCTATCCAACGTGAGTGAGCGCCCGCAGCAGCGCGTGGACCGTACGGTCCGCGTGCCGGGCTGGGGCATCGTGACGTTGCGGGCCGAGACCGGCGCCGCAACGGTGCAGCGAGGTGTGAGATGAAGATCGTCGCCGTCACCGCGTGCCCGACGGGCATTGCGCACACGTACATGGCCGCGGAGCAACTGGAGAAGACCGCGAAGTCCCTGGGTCACCAGATCAAGGTGGAGACGCAGGGCGCCATGGGCATTGAGAACGAGCTGTCCGGCAAGGAGATTCGCGAAGCGGATATCGCCATCTTCGCGGTCGACATCGACGTGGAGCAGCGCGAGCGCTTCAACGGCAAGAAGATCCTGCAGGTGCCGGTGCAGGAGGCGATCAAGAATCCCAAGGGCGTCATCGAGAAGATCAAGCTGTAAGGAAACGCCGACCACCATGAGCAAGACCAGGACCTCGGGGGACCAGAGTGAGTGTGCGCCCATGTTGCACCAACACCGCTTTCGCTGCCCGCTGCCCAACGGCCTGCATGCCCGCCCCGCCAGCCACCTCGCCGACGTGGCGAGCCCCTTCTCAGCCGACATTACGCTGGTGAATGAGCGGAGCGGCGCCGTCGCCAACACCAAAAGCGTGCTGTCCATCGTGGCCGCCGATGTGAAGCTCGACGATCCGTGCGAGCTGCGTGTGGACGGGCTGGACAGTCCGGCCGCTCTCGCGGCGCTGCGCGACTTCGTGGCCAACATTCTGCCTGGCTGTGACGAGCCGCTGCCGGTCGTGGCGGCTCCGGCGGGGCAAATCGTACTGCCGCCGGGTCTGAAGCTGGCCGCACCCGAGTATGTGGCGGGCACGCCGGTCAGCCGCGGCATCGGCCAGGGCACGATCACGGTCGTCGGCGGTCTGTCGCTTCCGCCGGAGCTGGCGGCGGAGAACAGCGGGGACGTGCGCCGCGAGGCGGACAAGGTTCAGCGGGCGTTGGTGGCGGTGCGCACGGATCTGCAGCAGAAGTTGGCGGCGGGCCTGGCGCCGACGGAGACGGGGATTTTCAAGGCGCATCTGGCGCTGGCGACGGACGTGGCGTTGCGCGACCAGTTGCGCGCGGCCGTACAGACGGGCTGCTCGGCGGGGCAGGCGATTCTGAAGGCCAGTGAGTACTTCACGGCGACACTGGCCGGGGCGGCCAGCGCCTACGTGCGCGAGCGGGCGCTCGACGTGCAGGACATCTGCCTGCAACTGCTCGAGCAGGTCTACGGTGAGCGCTTCAACGCGGCCGGACTGGTGTTGACGGCACCGGCCATCGTCGTGGCGGAGAGCCTCACGCCGCGGCAACTCCTGGCGCTGGAGCGTCAGCACATCATGGGTTTGGTCCTAGCGCATGCCGGTACCACGTCGCATACGGTGATCCTGGCGCGGGCGTTCAACATCCCGACGCTGGCGGGCGTACCGCAGATTCGGCGGCATCTGCCGGCGGGGCGAGCGGCCATCCTGGACGCAAACCTGGGGTTGGTGATTGCCGATCCGTCGCCGGCGGTGCAGCGCTACTATGAACGGGAACTGGCCACCCTGGCGCGGCGCGAGCGGCGCTTCGCACCGTACGTACAACAACCGGCCAAGGCGCGAGACGGGCATCGCCTGGAGATCGCGGCCAACATCACGACAGCGGCCGAGGTGGCCCCGGCGCTGGCGCAGGGGGCCGAGGGCATCGGGCTATTCCGCACGGAAATGCTGTTCCTGGACCGTGACGCACCGCCCAGCGAGGAAGAGCAGTTCGCGGCGTACGTGCAGGCGGCGCAGGCGGCCCGCTGGCGGCCGGTCATCATCCGCACAATCGACATTGGCGGCGACAAGCCCGCGGCGTACCTGCACTTGCCGGCCGAAGCAAACCCGTTCCTGGGCTATCGCGGCGTGCGTATTTACGCCGAGTTCCAGGAGCTCTTCCGCACGCAATTGCGGGCCATCGCGCGGGCGTCGGCGTTCGGGCAGGTGCGCCTGATGGTGCCGATGGTCGCGGCGATGGAGGAAGTGCGCTGGGTGAAGCAGCAACTCGCCGAAGTGCAGGCGGAGCTGCGGGCGGCCGACATCGCGTACGACGCGGCGATGAAGTTCGGGATCATGCTGGAGGTGCCGTCGGCGGCGTTCCTGATCGATCAGTTGTGTGCCGAGGTAGACTTCTTCAGTCTCGGCACGAACGACCTGACGCAGTACTTCCTGGCGGCGGACCGCGACAACCCGCGGGTCGGGAGCCTGTACAGCGCTCATCATCCCGCGTTCCTGCGACTGCTGGCCATGATCACGTCCGCTGTCCACCACGGCGGCGCGTGGGTGGGGCTATGTGGCGAGATGGGGCGGCACGTGGAGAACCTGCCACTGCTGGTGGCGCTGGGCTTTGACGAGATCAGCGTAGCCCCGCCGGACGTACTGCCGCTGAAAGCAGCGCTGGCACAGCTCGAGACACGCGACTGCTACCGGTTGCTGGACGCGGCCGTGAAGTGCGGCACGGTGGCGGAGGTGGACGTGCTGTTGCGGGATTTCCGCAGTCGCGGGGTGGGTGGCACGCTGCTCGACCGCGAGCTGATGCAGATGGATTCGGACAGCGCGAGCAAGGAAGAGGTCATCAAGGAGCTGGTGGACACGTTCTACGTCACCGGCCGCACCGAGCAGCCGCGGGCCGTCGAGGACACGGTTTGGGCGCGTGAGGCGGTGTACTCGACGGGCCTGGGGCACGGCTTCGCGATTCCGCACTGCAAGACGGATGCGGTGGCCGCGGATTCGATTGGCGTGGCGCGGCTGCGGCAACCGATCGCGTGGGGCTCCGTAGACGGCGAGCCGGTGCGATGCGTGATTTTGCTGGCCATGCGGGCGACGGGGGAAAATAGCGACCACATGAACGTCTTTTCGCGTCTGGCGCGCAAGTTGATGCACGAGGAGTTCCGGGCGCACATGCTGGCGGAAACGGACCCGGACGCGCTGCTGACCTGGCTGCGCTCCGAATTGGCATGGTGATGGCGAGAGAGTCTGGAAGGAGTTCGCGAATGCCGAAGAACCTGTGTTGGATGATCGCGCGGCGCGTTGCCGGCGCGCTTGTGTTGGCTGCCTGGGTGCTGCCGGCCGCCCGCGGTCAAAGCACACCCCCGACGACCCAGCCTGCCGGAGCGGAGCCCGTGCCGACGTACTACGCGGTCGGCTATGCGCACCTGGATACGCAGTGGCGCTGGCTTTATCCGGAAGTCATTCAGGAGATGATCCCGAAGACGATGCGCGAGAACCTCGCGCTGATGGAGAAGTTTCCCAATTACGTCTTCAACTTCAGCGGCGCGAACCGCTATCGGATGATGCAGGAGTACTGGCCGGCGGACTTCGCCAAGGTGCAGGCCGCGGTGAAGGCGGGGCGCTGGTTCCCGTGCGGCTCGTCGATGGAAGAGAGCGACGTCAACGTGCCGGCGGCGGAGTCGCTGATTCGGCAGGTGCTGTACGGCAATCACTGGTTCCGCCAGCACCTCGGTCAGACCAGTGCCGAGTACATGCTGCCGGACTGCTTCGGCTTTCCGGCTTCGCTGCCGTCGATTCTGAGCCACTGCGGCGTGAAGGGCTTCTCGACGCAGAAGCTGACGTGGGGCTCGGCGGTCGGCATTCCGTTTCCGCTGGGCGTGTGGGACGGGCTCAACGGCGACGCGGTCATTGCGGCCATCGACGCCGGTCCGTACGGCTCGAAGGTGACGGAGGATCTGTCCAAGAGCGAGGAGTGGATCAAGTTCACGGCGGACTACGGCAAGAAGTACGGCGCGCCGTACGCCTATCGCTACTACGGCGGGCCAGGTGACGAGGGCGGTTCGCCGCCGGAGTCGAGCGTGCAGTGGCTGGAGACGAGCATCAAGGGCGCCGGTCCGCTGAAGGTGAAAATCGCGAAGGCGGATCAGCTCTTTCTCGATCTCACGCCGGCGCAGATCGCGCGGCTGCCGCACTACCAGGGCGACCTCTTGCTGACCGAGCACTCAGCCGGCTCGATTACGTCGCAGGCGTATATGAAGCGCTGGAACCGCCAGAACGAGCTGCTGGCCGATGCGGCCGAGCGGGCGTCGGTCCTGGCGGCGGCGCTGGGTGGTCCGGCGTATCCGCAGCAGCGGCTGAACGACGCGTGGACGCTGGTGATGGGCGGGCAGTTCCACGACATTCTGCCGGGCACGTCGCTGCCGAAGGCGTACGAGTATTCGTGGAATGACGAGCTGCTCGCGCAGAACCAGTTCGCCGACGTGCTGGAGCACGCGACGGGCACGGTGGCGGCGACGCTGGACACGCAGGTCAAGGGCGTGCCGCTGGTCGTGTACAACCCGCTGAGCATCGCGCGGGAGGACGTCGTCGAGGCGCGCGTGACGTTCCCGACGCAGGCACCGGCGACGGTGCAGGTGCTGGGCCCGGACGGTCAGGCCGTGCCGGCGCAGGTGCTGGACGGAGAGGGACAGACGGCGCACATCCTATTCCTGGCGAAGCTGCCGGCGGTGGGCTACGCGGTCTATGACGTGCAGCCGACCGCGCAGGCTGCGGCCGCGGACGCCGCGCTGAAGGTTTCCGAGACGAGCCTGGAGAACGGGCGCTACCGCGTAACGCTGGATGCGAATGGCGACGTGGCGAGCATTAAGGACCTGAAGGCGCAGCGCGAATTGCTCGCGGCGCCCCTGCGGCTGGCGTTCCAGTTTGAGAATCCCGGCGCGTGGCCGGCGTGGAACATGGATTGGGCGGATCAGAAGGCACCGCCGCGCGGGTACGTGAGCGGGCCGGCGAAGGTGCGCGTGCTCGAGCGCGGTCCGGTGCGGGTGGCCGTAGAAGTGACGCGCGACAGTGAGGATTCGCACTTCGTGCAGGTGATTCGGCTGGCGGCCGGCGAGGCCGGGGCGCGGGTCGAGTTCGCGGACACGATCGACTGGCAGAGCAAGGAGTGTGCGCTGAAGGCGACGTTCGCGCTGACGGTGGCGAATCCGAAGGCGACGTATAACTGGGAAGTCGGCACAATCGAGCGCGGCAACAACGATCCGAAGAAGTACGAAGTGCCGTCGCACCAGTGGTTCGACCTGACGGATGCGAAGGGCGACTACGGCGTGACGGTGCTGACCGACTGCAAGTACGGCTCGGACAAGCCGAGCGATGACACGCTGCGTCTGACGCTGATCTACACGCCGGGCGTGCGCGGCGGCTATCCCGAGCAGGCGATGCAGGACTGGGGCCGCCACGAGATCAAGTACGGTCTGGCGGGTCACACCGGCGACTGGCGTCAGGGCCGCACCGACTGGCAGGCGCTGCAGCTCAATCAGCCGCCGATTGCGTTCCAGACGGCCGCGCACGCGGGGCCCTTGGGCAAGACGGCGACGCTGCTGAAGGTCAGCAGCCCGAGCGTGCGCGTGCTGGCGGTGAAGAAGGCCGAAGACAGCGACGAGACGATCGTCCGCGTGGTGGAGCTCGACGGCAAGGCCCAACAGGGCGTGCGCATCGAGCTGTGCCAGCCGCTGACGGCCGCCCGCGAGGTCAACGGCAGCGAGGAGGAGGTTGGCCCGGCGCAACTCGACAAGGGCGCCCTCGTCACCGATCTGAAGCCCTACGCGCTCCGCACGTTCGCGGTGAAGTACGTGGCGGCCGGCAAGACACAGGCGCCGCAGTCGGCGCCCGTGGCGCTGCCGTACGACCGCTGCGTGACGAGCACCGACGGGCAGAAGGTCGAGCCGGGTAAGGTCGGCTTCGATGACGAAGGTCACGCGCTGGCGGCGGAAATGCTGCCGGATGAGATCACGTATCGCGGCGTGACGTTCAAGCTCGGCTCGCGCGAGAACGGCAAACCTAACGCGGCGACTGCGCAGGGCCAGACACTGGATCTGCCGGCCGGCAGCTTCAACCGCGTTTACGTGCTGGCGGCGGCGGCGGGCGCGGCCGCGAAGGTCACGTTCCAGGTGGACGGGCAGGCGGTGGAGCGGACGATTCAGCCGTGGGGCGGCTACATCGGCCAGTGGGATACGCGTCTCTGGCAGGGCCGCAAGCGCGACGACGTCGACGAGGGGCCATGGAACCTCGTGGGGCTGCGTCCGGCCTCACGGCGCGACGATCCGGTGGCGTGGTTCTGCTCGCACCAGCACACGCCGGACGGGAAGAACGAGGCGTACGCGTATTCCTATCTTTATGCCTACGCGCTCGACCTGCCGGCGCAGGCCAAGAAGCTGACGCTGCCGAAGGATGCGAGCGTGCGGATTCTGGCAGTGACGGCCGCCAACGACGCCGCGGCAACGACGAAGGCCGCGCAGCCGCTGATCGACGAATTGCGGCGCGAGATTGACGGCCGGCCGCGGATCACGCCGGGTGCCGGCACGTTCAGCGACATCACGACGGTGAGCCTCAAACGGGCGTTCTTCGGGCGTGACGATGCGATTCGCTACACGCTGGACGGCAGCGAGCCGACCGAGCAGTCACCGACGTACAAGGGGCCGTTCACGGTCCAGCAGGAGACGACGGTGAAGGCGCGCGGCTGGGACGGTGGCAAGCCGGGTCCGGTGGCCGAGGCGCACCTGGTCGTGAACGACACGACGCCGCCAACCCTCACGAAGGTCCTGGGCATCGCGCTCTCATCCGACATCGCCTTGACGTTCTCGGAGCCGCTGGAGAAGGCGTCCGCGGAGCAGGCGAGCAACTACAAGGTCGACAACGGTGCGGTGAAGGCCGCGCGCCTGTCGGAGGGCGGCCGCAGCGTGACCGTGACGCTGGCGGAGAAGCCCTCGGCGGACGCGAAGCCGAGCATCACCGTCAGCGGCGTGCGCGATCGGGCGCCGCAGGCGAATGCGATCTCCGCCGTGACGAAAGAAGCGGTCTTCCCGCAACCGGTCGTCCAGATCGAGGAAGCGACCTTCGACGGCAAGGCCGGCAAGGAGCAGAAGTTCGACGACAAGGCGCTCGTGGCCGCGGAGGCGGCGTGGACGATCAACGTGTGGATGAAGATCGACAAGCAGCTTGACGACTTCACGATCATCGCCGGTTTTGGATCGGCCGCCGACAGGAGCGGCGCACAGCGCTATATCACGAAGTTCCCGCATGGGCTGCACTTCTGGGGCTCGAACGTGGACATTCCGGGCGAGACCACGCTGGAGGTCGGCAAGTGGGAGATGCTGACGGCCACGTATGACGGCGCGACGGTGACGCTGTACGTGAACGGGCAGCCGCGCGTGGCGAAGCCGGCGAAGCTGACGCCAGCGACCGGCGTGGCGAAGCTTGGGCCGAAGCCGCCGTGGGGCCACGGGCACATGTTCGCCGGGCAGCTCGCGCGGTTCACGTTGTGGAATCAGGCACTGCCGCGGGAGTCGGTCGGGGCGCTGTACCAGCAGGGTCACGGCCAGAAGGACTGATCCCCCGCTGAGCTCTGGGGAGCCAGGAGCCGGGTCGGACTGCGGGCAGTCCGGCTCGGCTCGCTTGTTGATCACGCTGGCGGTTTTCCCCGGACCGATGGCGGTCTCAGGGTGCTGGCGGCGGAGTGTCCAGACGCGGCAGCGCCACCGCGGGCAGACCTTCTGCCAGGTGCACGAGTTCCTTCGGCGTCATGCGCCCAACCAGTACGTACGTGTGGGTGCCATCGCGCCAGCCGACGACGGACACATCGCCGTCGGTGCCACCGCGGTACTCGTGTTCGCCTTGCACGCAGCATGGGCACGCCACGCCGTTCGCCCCACAAAGCTTGATCCGGTTATCCGTCGCAAACACGGACACGACCGCGTTCGGATCGTCGTTCGCGCGAAAGTAGGCGTGCACCACCCGCAACCCCTCGCACGGCGAGCAATTGCAGCCACCGTCGAGCTGGTAGCGCCCGCACGCCGCCACGTCCGGCAACTTGCACTTCATGCTGCACTGACCGCAGAGCTTGCCCATGCGGTTACAAGGCTTGTCGCCGCGCACCGCAAAGGGGTCGTGCCGGTGCTCCACGGCGCAGCGCCGGTACACACGCGCGAAGTCACAGGCCTTGACCGAAGTGCCGGCCGCACCCGCCGGCCAGACGAAGAATGCCAGCACGAGCGCGGCCGCTACGGCCAACCCGGACAAGCCGAGCCGATACACGCGCGGGGCGCGGCGGGGATGCTGCGGGGCGCGTAGGTTCGCCCTCAGGCGGGTCTCGAGTCCGGCGGGCACGGATTCACCATCCACGGCGCGACGGGCGGACCGGCGCAGCGCCTGCCAGCGTTCGACCGCAGCCCGCGCTTCAGGCTGCTGGGCGAGCAGCGTCTCAATCTCCGCCCGGGTGGCCGGGTCGAGTTCGCCATCCGCGTACGCAGCCAGGTGTTGAGGGAGATCCGCAGGATTCATGGTTTCGTGATGGCCCCCGGCAACCGATTCTCGCGCGCGAAATCGCTGAGCGTACGAACGAGTTGTTGCCGCGCCCGGTGCAGTCGGCTCATGACCGTGCCGATGGGCACCGCGAGCGTGTCGGCGATTTCCTGATAACTCATTTCCGTGGTCGCCCACAGGATCATGACCGTTCGAAACTCCGGGGCCAGGTTGTCCAAGGCCCTTTTGACTTCTTCGTCCAGCTTCTCGAAGTCCAGCTCGGGCGGCATCAGCGCGGCCGTGCTCTGCGCCTGGGTCTCTTCGAGCGTCTGTTGATCGACCGCCCGCGGGGCTTTCTTTTCCCGCGCCTGGCGGTTGAGGAACGTATTACTGAGGATTTTCAGCAACCACGGGCGAACGCCGTAGTCCCGTAGCTGAAACGCGTCAAATGCCTTGTAGGCTTTGAGATACGTTTCCTGGACCAAGTCTTCCGCCTCATGCTCGTTGCGCGCCAGCCGGCGGGCGACGCGGTAAACCGTGTCAAGCTGCGGAAGGGCGAGGGCCTCAAATGACGCGTCGTCTTGAGGGGCCATCGTTCTCGTCACCGCCACCCGGTGACGTCCATGAATAGGTAACCGCGCCAGGGGGGATACAATTCCCGACGCTCGCGCGGCGCGATTATCCCGATCATATGGCTCCTGACCAGTCCCGTTCGGTACAATCGTCCGAAAAGCGGTCCGCTGGGGGCCCGCAAGTCGGTCCGTCTGGGAGGGTGTGCCATGTCTCGGTGTGCCCAGGGAATGCTGGGATTCCTGGTCTGCAGTGCCAGCCTCGCGTGCGCGGGCGCGCCGGAGGCGGTGTCGTTCGACGCCTCTGATGGCGTGCGACTGAAGGCGGACTACTACCCGCCGCCGGCCGCGCAACGTCAGGATGCCCCAATCGTCCTCGTGCTGCACGGCGCCGGTGCCGAGCGCACCGCGTGGGAGCCGCTCGTCGGTCCGCTGCATGAGGCCGGCCTGGCGGTGCTGGCCCTCGACCTGCGCGGCCACGGGGAAAGTGCGACCACGGTGACGCGCGAGCGCGCCGTGCAGCGCGACCCCCAGCTCTTCCGCGACATGTACGCGGACGTGCGCGGGGCGTACGACTGGCTGGCGCGGCAGCCGCATGTCGATCGCGCGCGCTTCGCGCTGGTGGGCGCCGGCGTCGGCGGGAATGTCGCACTGCGCTATGCGGCTGAGGACCGCAGTGTCGACGCGCTGGTGTGCCTGTCGACGCACCTCGCGGACCTGGGCCATGACGCCGCGGGCGACGCACACCAGATCACCGGACGCCGCCTGCTGCTCGTCGGGGGGGCGGATGAGCGCGACGCCCTCTATACACTCAAGAAGCAAACCGACGGCGTGGAAGTGCGCCTGGCCGACGAGCACGCCGGGCACGGCACCGAGCTGTTGAGTGACGAGGAACTGACCCGCGGACTCGCCCACTTCGTCAAGACCGCGGTCGGCGACGCCACGACGACGACCGTCTACGGCACGATCAACAGCAATGTGTATCACCGCGCGGACTCGGGCTGGCTGGGCAAGATCGCCCCTACCAACCTCCGGCACTACTCCTCGCCACAGGAAGCCGAGGCGCGCGGCTTGCGGGAATCGCGTTCCCGCGGTCCCGGGAGTGGCGACAACGCCGGCGGCGCCGCGCGGGGTGGCAGCGACCCCAATGCCGGCACGCCACGCGACCCCAACAGCGGCCCGCGCAAGGGTGCGGGCGGCAAACGGCGGCCCTAGCGGCCCAGCGCCGCGCTGGTGACGTCCCGCCGCGATCGCGCGACCCCGCGAGACCGGCTCGTCGTTAATCGTCGGCCGCGGGGCAGGTGGGGTCCTGCGGCGTGCGAAGCCCCCTCGCATCCGCGTATGATAGGGTGGTCCCGAGCACCGCGTCGCCGGCCCGGCGGCCCGGGCAAGAGGTACGCATGAGCGCAGCGTCCTGGATTCTGCTGACCTGTCTCGTCCTGCTCCCGGCAGGGGACGAAGTCGACAACCCGTGGCAGAAGGAAGCTCCGGCCGTCATCCGACGGGCCGAGGAGCGGAGTACCGTGGCGGCGCTGCAGGCAGGCCTGGATGCCGCCTGGCGCGCGGACCATTGGCAGGCTGGACTGCGGCTGGCGCGGCGCGCCCTGGACAAGTACCCCGATGAGGCCAAGTTGCACGGCGCGGTGATCCGCGCGCTGTGGCGTGCCGGCCGCGTGCAGGAAGCAGAGCGTCTGGCCGCGCAGGTGGCAACGGACACGACGGACCGCGTGGCTCTACGCGCCCTGATCGTCATCACGCTCGCGCGGGGACAACTGGAGGACGCCGCGCGCTGGGGGGCGCGTTTGGAGCAGGTTGGGGCAGCCAGCGCGGAAGACTGGCACCACGTGTATGCTGCCCGCTTCGCGGCCGGCAAGCTGGAGGGTCTGCCGGAGTTGCTGCACAAGCTTGAGGCGAAGCTCAATCCGAAAGACGGTTATCCCACCAGCCACATGGTCGAGTCGGTCGAAGGCCTCGCGGCCTATCTGGAGGCCGTCGGTCCCGCGCCGCTGAACCAGGTGAAGCAGTGCGGCGCGGCCCCCCTGACGCCGCTGGTGCTGCTGAATCTCCCGAGTTGTGACGTGTTGATCAACGGCCGCGGGCCCTATCGCATGGTGCTGGACACCGGCGGCAGCATCATGATCGCGCTGGATCAGACCGTGGCCGACGAAATCGGGCTGAAGTCCGTGGCCAAGGCGAGTGTGCGCGGCGTTTCGGGTAAACAGGAGACCGGCCAGGTCCTGATCGACGAGTTGCGCATCGGGGGCATTGTGTGCCGGCGCGTGGTGACGCGCACGTTCGATGTACGCAGCGCGATCATGAACGCTGCGGACGGGATTCTGGGGACCGGCATCTTCGCCGATGCCCGCATGAAGCTGGATTTCATCCAGGGGCAACTGACGATTTCGCCGTCGCGCGACGCCGCGGACACGGGGGCACCGGCGGATTTGCGGCTCGTCGGCGATGCGAAGCTGATGGCGCTGGTTCAGGTCCAGGATGAGCCCGGCGTGGCGCTGCTCGACACGGGCGCGGACGCCGTGGCGCTGGCCCCGTCCAGCCTCAAGCGGTTCTTCCCCGAGCGCCCCGTGCAGCGACTGAACCTGGGGATCGGGATCGGCGTGGGCACCGACCAGACGGCACAGATTTCGGTGAATTCCGGCGTGAAGTTCGTACTGGCAGGGCGCACGTTCGCGCGCTATGGCGGCCTGGGTCTCGACATGCTGGACGACGTACTCGGCCCCGTCCTGGGGCTGCAGGCCGACGCGCTGGTCGGTATGCCGACCTTCCGCGAAATGCGGAGCGTCACCGTGGACTTCCCCAAATGCCGGATGTGGATCGAGTGGCTCCCGCGCGATTAGCTCCGCCCCCCGCGCAGCAAGACGCTCAGAATCCGCTGCCCATGCCAAACCGGCCGTCGTCCCGTGGATCGATCAGCCAGCGCACCCACTCGATCCGGGGCAGGCAATTCAGTCCCAGAATCAGCAGCACGAGGGCCGTAGTCGAGCGATTGATCAGGCTCCACTCGAAAGGCACGGTGCTGGCCCGGGAGAAGAAGATCTCAGTAATTGCCAAGGCGGCCGTGACGACGGAGAAGCACAGCACCTGCCCTGGGCTGAGCAGTTTGCGGGTCAGCAACAAGAGCACGATAAAGCAGGTCGAGAGGTTGATACCGCGGGGCACGAAAACGTCGATCATGAAGATCGCCCCCACGGCGGCCGCTAAGGCAAAAGGTACCCAGGGCCGGGTCGAAAACCAACTCTCGTCGGGAGTATACATATTCGTCCTCGCATCGCCGGTCGACGATCACCGCACGACACACCCTGATCCAGCGCTACTAAATTCTCGCGCCGGATGACCGCGGAATCAAGCTCGTTTTCGGCGCTCCGGCGAAGTCCGATAGGACCGCACCACAGTCCAACCGTGACAGCTTGTGGCAGCCCATCCGCGCAGGCGGTTCCGCACGTCGCCAGGGGATGACGGCCGCAGGACTGCGAGACGGGCGCCCGCAGGCGTCTTGAGACCGTGCGCGGGAGCGCATCTGTATAGGGAGCCAGCCCCAGCTCAGGCGGAGCGCAGCGCGGAAGTCTCGAATAGCATGCGAGAGGCGGGACTCGAACCCGCACGGGTTTCCCCGCGAGAACCTAAATCTCGTGCGTCTGCCAATTCCGCCACTCTCGCTGCGGGCATCAATCTTAGCGGCAAACGGGGGGGCGAGGAAACGGCCTGTCGCCCCCCCGCGAGCTCTGGCTGCGCGCGGCAGCGGCGCGCCAGACTTGCGGCGGGCGAGCCCTGGGCGGGGGACGCGCGTCGGGGGTTTTCGGGGTGGACCAACGGTCCGGCCACGCGCTGCGGCGAAGGCGCCCCGCTTGACAGGCGGACCAGCAGTGCTAAGAGTCTTTGCGAAGATCGGACGATGTAATTCCGATATGGAGCCTTCGCCGGACAGGCGCCGCCGGGCGGGCGGTTGCTGATCCGGCTTTAAGTGCTTTATTAAAAGAAAGTTAGGTTTGCAGGATGGCAAAGCGTAAGCCGGCAGGCAGAGCGCTGGTGATCGTCGAGTCCCCCGCGAAGGCGAAGACGATCAACAAGTATCTGGGCGACGACTACGTCGTCAAAGCCTCGCTGGGTCACGTTCGCGACCTTCCCGAGCGTGACTTCGGAATCGACGTAACTGCTGATTTCAAACCGAATTACGAGATAGTAAAGAGCCGTATAAAGACCGTCACGGAGCTGCGCAAGCTCGCGGCAGCCGCCAGTGAAATCTACCTCGCAACCGACTTGGACCGCGAGGGCGAGGCCATCGCCTGGCACCTTGTGGAGGCTCTCGATCTGCCGCCGGAGCGCGTGCGCCGCGTCATCTTCAACCAGATCACCAAGGCCGCCATCGCTGAAGCGTTCGCACACCCGCACCACATTGACCTGGACCGCGTGAATGCCCAACAGGCGCGCCGAATTCTTGATCGCATAGTGGGTTACGAGCTCAGCCCCCTGTTGTGGAAGAAGATCGCCAAGGGACTATCCGCGGGCCGCGTGCAATCCGTCGCCGTGCGGCTCATCGTGGAGCGCGAGCGCGAAATCCGCGCCTTCGTGCCCGAGGAGAGCTGGAGAATCGCCGCCTATCTGGCCGGCCAGGAGGCCCAGACGCCGCGCTTGCGTGGCGAGTGGGCGGAGTATCTCCGCACGGGTGAGCGCACCCAGAGGGACATCCAGAACTGGCTCGGCGATCACGCGGCCGTGCGCACGGAATTGGCCGAGGTCGGCGGCAAGCCGTTCGCGGCTCTGAATGCCGATGAAGCCGCCCGTGTGGCTCAGGCCGTCGGCTATCAGGTGGAGCGCATCGATCGTCAGCCCTGGAACGAGTACCGCCGCCTGAATCTGCAGCAGGTCGCGCTCGTGGGCAACCTGGCCGCCCAGACGCCGCGCTTCACCGTCGCCGACCTCAACACCAAACGCACCACGACACGCCCGCAGGGACCGTTCACGACGGCCTCCCTGCAGCAGGCCGCCAGCAACGTCCTGCGCTTTGCCGCCTCGCGGACGATGCGGATCGCGCAGTCGCTGTACGAAGGTGTGGACCTCAACGGACAGGGGCCCGTGGGTCTCATCACGTACATGCGTACCGATTCGACAAACCTCTCGCCGGAGTCAATCGCGGCCGTCCGCGGGCATATCCAGCACGCCTACGGCCCCGAATACCTGCCCGAGAAGCCGAACGTGTACGGCAAGCGGCAGGAGCGGGCGCAGGAAGCCCACGAGGCGATTCGCCCGACCGATCCGACGCTGACACCGGACAGTATCCGCGCAGCGCTGACGGCCGAGCAGCATCGCCTGTATGAACTGATCTGGAAGCGTTTCGTCGCGTGCCAGATGGCACCGGCGCAATGGGATTCGACGTCACTCGCCGTCACCTGCGAGACGCCGCTGGGCACGGCCCGCTTCACCGGCAACGGCCGCAAGCTGGTGTTTGACGGCTTCCTGTGGGTAACGGGCGTGTCGAGCGAGGATCAGCTTCTGCCGGCTCTGGCGGTGGGTCAGGCGGTCGGGCTGGTGGCGCTGGAGCCCAAGCAGCAGTTCACGTCGCCGCCGCCGCGCTACACGGAAGCGTCGCTGGTGAAGGCCCTGGAAGCGGAGGGCATCGGGCGGCCGAGCACGTACGCGACGATCATCGACACGATTCAGAGCCGCGGGTACGTGGAGCAGGACGACCGCAAGTTCTATCCTTCGGCGCTGGGCGAGCTGGTCACGGACAAACTGATCGCCCACTTCCCGAAGATCATGGACATCAAGTTCACCTCCTACATGGAGGATGAGCTCGACAAGATCGAGGATGCGCACCTGGATTGGGTGCGCGTCTTGCACGAGTTCTACGATCCATTCCGCGAGCTCCTGTCGCGGGCGGGCGAAGAGATGGAGACGGCCCGCAGTCAGCCCAGCGAGCACGTGTGCAGCGAATGCGGCGCGCCGATGGTCTTTCGCTGGAGCAAGACCGGCCGCTTCCTGGCGTGCAGCGGGTATCCCAAGTGCAAGGCCACGGTGAACGTCGACCGCGACGGCAACCTGATCAAGCCGCAGGTCAGCGCTCACAATTGCGAGGCGTGCGGCAAGCCAATGATGGTGCGGCAGTCGAAGACCGGCTACTTCCTCGGCTGCAGCGGGTACCCGGATTGCCGCCAGACGATCCCCTGCAACGACCAGGGCGAGCCCTTGCGGCTGGTGACGGAGGCCGAACTGAAGCGGCCTTGCGACCAGTGCGGCGAGGGCGAGCTGGTCGTGAAGCGCAAGGGGCGGCGGGCCTTCCTGGGCTGCAATCGCTTCCCCGAGTGCAAGAACACGCAGCCGCTGCCGGAGGATGTGCGTCTGGAGCGTAAGCCCGCGCCGCCGCCGGAGCAGGCCGGCATCAACTGTGACCGCTGCGGCAAGCCGATGGTGCTGCGCAGCGGCAAGCGCGGCAAGTTCATCGCGTGCTCGGGCTTCCCGCGTTGCCGCAACACAGTCCCAATTCAGCGGCTGGAAGAGCTGAAGGCCAAGAACGGCACGACGAATGGCGCCACGCCCGGCATCACGCCGGAAACGGGTACTCCTGAAATCGCCGTCGCAACCGGCGCGGCGCCCGCCGCCAACGGCAACGGCGCACCGCTGCCCGCCGACGGCAGCCCACCGCCGGGCTTCGCCATGACGCGCACCGGGCGACCCGTCGTCGAGGTTTTGCCTGAACCCGGCACGCTACGTTGTCCGCAGTGCGGCAGCACAATGGAGCTCAAGCGCGGGCGTTTCGGGCCGTTCTTCTCGTGCACGAACTTCCCGCGGTGCAAGTTCAACGCGAACCTGCGCGGCGAGGCCAAGAAGCAGGCGGAGGAGCTGATGCCGGCGCCGGCGCGGCCGAAGCCGATTCCGACGGACATTCCGTGCGACGAGTGCGGGCAGCCGATGCTCGTGCGGCAGGGGCGGCGCGGCAAGTTCCTGGGCTGCAGTGGGTTCCCCAAGTGCAAGGGGACGAAGGAGCTGCCGCCGGGCTTCAAGGTGGAAGAGGCGGTGGCGGCGGCACCGAGCGCGTAGCAGCACCGCGGCGAGCGATGTGATCCCGACAACGCCGGACCAGCGCGTCCGGCGTTTTCATTGCGCCGCCGTCCGCACCGCACGCGCTGCGGTGCGTATCACCCCATGTCGCTCGGGCTGGGAGCGTCATGGTGACGTCGCCCGCCGTCCGCCGGCACTCTACAATGCGCGGCACATGCAGCTTCCCGACGATCATTTCGCGGGGACAACGGCGGCGCTGGACGCACCCCCGCCAGGTTTGCCGCGGACGAGCTTCGGTCGTGCGTTCCTCGCACCCTGGCTGGCGATCTTTCGCCCGGCCGCCGCGGCGCGCGTGCTCGTGGGCGGCACTCGCCCTGCCGCGGTGGCAGCTTGTGCGCTGGGGCTCTTGAGCTGCGCCGCCGCACTGCTCTTCGCCATGGCTTGGCACGACACGTCCGTGTTCATTGCAGTGCCGAGCGGTCCGTCGCCGTCTTCCGCACCGGCTTACCGCGTCGAAGTGCAAACACGCAGTTTTGCCCAGGTCTGGGACCATTGGCACTCTGGTCCCGGCGGCTGGTTCGGCGACGGAGAACTCACGATCGTGCTCGTGGTGGTCCTCGGGCTCGTGCTGCTGGCCGGACTGGCGTGGCTGAATCTGCCGCTCGTGCATGCGACCGGGCCACTCGGAGCGGCCTTCGAGCGGTCCTGGCGCGTTGGCGTCGCGTGGCTGGGACCGCTGGCGCTGGCGATGCTGGTGTGCGGCGCGGTGGCCGTACAGGCCAATTACGATCAACGCGGAGTGACGGGGCCGCGTAATCCGCGAAACGATCCGGCATTCGCCATGTTCCGGGTGATTGCGCCGTCCGCGGTCTACCTCCTGCTCTGGCTGCGCCGGGCTGCAGGGGCGGTTCAGCCGCAGACGGCCATCGCCTTGCCGCCACGCTGCGAAGGCTGCGGCTATGACCTGACGCACCAGCCCGCGGATGGACGCTGCACCGAGTGCGGCTTGGAGATGGCGGCCTCGCTCGACGAGGGTCGCAGCCGGCCGCGCGACGACTGGCATCGCCGGCACTGGTTGCGCGACTGGGTGCGGACGCTGGGGGCGGTGTTGGTGCGGCCGAGCGGGTTCTATCGCACGCTGAAGCTGCGCACGCCGGACGCGCCGGCGCGGCGGTTTGCCGCGTTCAACTATGTCGCGATCGCATTTCTGGCCGCGGTGTGGATGCTGACGCTGTTCGCGGCGGCGGTGTGTACCGGGAATGCGGACGTGATTTTCGAGGCACCGGACGCCATGGTGGCGTTCTGGGCTACCGTGGCCGGATGCTATCTCGTCTTCGGCGTGTGCGCGTGCTGGTTCGGGCACCGGGCGGTGGGCGCGCTGGTATTCACCGTGTGGCTGCTCAAGCGAGAGCTGGCGGACTATCGCTGGGCGGCCAAGGTGCTGGCGTACGAAACCGCGTACTTGTGGGTCTTCTGCGCGTTCTGGGGGGTGATGTTCACGAGCTTCATGGCGTGGGGGATGTGGTTGTCGGACTGGTGGGCGCCGGGGCGGCGTGCCGTGTTCCTATGGGGGTTCCCACTGGAGATGCTCGCTGTCTTTGCCGGCACGATCGGGCTGTTCGTAATCTGGCTGTGGCGCTACCGGATCGCGTACCGGGCGATTCGCTGGGGCAACTTCTAGGCTGAACGGGGATAGGCGCCAGTCCAAGCGCCGTTTGACGTCAGGCACCCCTCACGTGCGTGCGGGGCAGGTGGAGGCCTGACGCTACAGAGCATCGCCGCCCGCACGGGCGACGGCTACTGCACGATGCCCTTCGTGAGGCGCATGAAGGCCGTCTCGAGGTTGACGTCTTCCTGCTTGATTTCGTGGATGCGGAACTGGTTCTGCAGCAGCGCTTGGGCGATGAAGCTGAAGTCGGTCGTGTCCGCGTTGAGGGTCAGCACGATCTCGCCGTCGCGGATCGTGGCGCTGGCGACGTTGGGCAGACCGGCGAGCAGCTCCTGGGCGCGGGTCTGGTCGTCAGGGGTCACTACGTGGACGACCGCGCCGATCTGGGCGCGCCGCAGCGCCTCGCGCACCGAACCCTGAAAGACCATCTCGCCCTGCTCGAGAATGCCGATGCTGGTGCACAGGTCGGCCAGCTCCGGCAGGATGTGCGAACTGATGATGATCGTCTTGCCCATGCGGTGGAGCTCTTTGAGCAGCTCGCGAATCTCAATCCGCGCCCGCGGGTCCAGGCCACTGGCGGGCTCGTCCAGCAGCAGCACCTTCGGGTCGTGCAGCAGCACGCGCGCGATTGAGAGGCGCTGCTTCATGCCGCGGGAGAGCGAGTCGACCAGGGCGTCGCGCTTGTAGGTGAGGTCGGTCAGTTCGAGCACGTCGCCGACGATCTGGTCGCGTTTCTTGCCGGTGATGTCGTAGGCGCTGGCAAAGAACTCCAGGTATTCCTGGACGACCATGTCCTCGTAGGCGCCGAAGAAGTCGGGCACGTAGCCGATCAGCGGCCGGATCTTGCGGGATTCGTAGCCGACGACCAGGCCGCAGACGCGGGCCTCGCCCCAGGTCGGCTGCAGCAGCGTGGAGAGGATGCGAATGGTCGTGGTCTTGCCGGCGCCGTTGGGGCCGATGTACCCGAAGCACTCGCCCTCTTCGATGCTCAGGTGCAGGTTGTTCAGCGCCACGAGCTTGCCGTAACGCTTGGTCAGGTTGATCGTCTGGATGATCACAACTCACGCCCCTCCCCGAGTCGGTGGCGACCCGGTGTAACGAATGGGGATGCGCACACGATAGATCGTCCGCCCCTTGTAGGCTTTCTCCGGGCGGCCGTCCAGCAGCAGGGTCGCGGGGCCGGGCGTGTCCGCACCCGTCCACGCGATCAGCACCGCGTACCCGGCGTCCTGGCCCGCGGCGTCCTTCCCGCTCACCAGCCAGTGTGTGATGTCCAGCCGCGGCATGCCGTCCGTCGTCAGCGGCAGATCCGGCGCGTTCCAGTCCCCCACCGCGCTATTCAGGTGGTAGTTGCGCGTCGACGCCAGCAGCAGCGCCTGCACCACGCGGGGCAGCGTGGGCATGTACGTCGCCCGCCAGTTGAGCTGCTCGCGCCAGAGGTTCGGCAGGTCCGGCATTTCGCTGCGCTTCGGCTCCTTGAGCGCGGACCAGCGACGCCAATCCTCGTCCACCTGCTTATTCTGCGCAGTGCCCAGCCCGTCGGCTCGCTGGCCCGATGCCAGCCCCCCCAGCGCCAGCACCAGGATGTTCCGCCCCGGGGGTACCTCCTTCGCGTCCTGGTTCATCTTCGCTTCCACCGCAGCGCGCGTCGCCGCATCGATGTGCGTCGGCAGGCCGCTGTACAGATTCGTCACGCCCGCCGGGCGCGGGACACCGGCCTCGTCCAGGCGTGGATCCGCGTAGATCAGGAAGGCCCCTTCCAGGTCCACCGGCAGCTCGTTGACCAGCCAGCTCCCGGGCGTGAAGCGCCCCGTCCCGCGCTCCAGGAGCAGGTCGCCGCGCACCGTGCCGTCCACGGCGCCGTGCCAGAAACCCTCCGCCTGCTTCAGCGTCGCCCGTACCGGCACGCCCGCCAGCCGCGCTTTCGCCGCCACCGCGTCGTACCGCGCCGGCGTGACGTAGAAGCTCTGTGTCCGCCCACGCGCCAGCGGCCGCAGGTACGTCCCTTCCCCCGCCAGCGCCAGGTCCGCCCGGCGCCCGACGCCGCTCCGATAGCCAAACAGACAGGCCCCGGACGCTTCCTTTTGTCCGGCTTCCAGGTCCACGACGTTGAGCGTCTGCACGCCGGCTGAGAATCCGCTCGTGGCCCGCACCGTCACGAGGCTCAGGGCACTGGCGGTCACGGCCAGTCCGGCGAACACAGCCCAGCTATAGTGCGTAGCGCGGCGCTGTCGCAGCCACCACCAGCTCACGAGGGTTGCCACCACGATGTACGCCCCCACGAACAGAAACGCGAGCAGGCCGCGCACCGCCGTCGCCGTGGCGAAGCTGATCGGCTCGGTAAACCAGTCATACAGGGCCAGCTCGGTCATCGCCGCGGTCATCACGTTCTGCTGCTTCTCCTTGAACTTGGCCGAGAACCGATTCAGCTCGAGCAAACCGGAGAAGAAGCGCTCATCGGTACGCACCGCCGCGTTCAAGTCGCGTAGGCTCGCCGCCGTTGCCGTCACCCGCCCCGCCCCGCATGGCCGCATCGAGATCAGGTTGATCGCGCCCTTGGGCCCCCCTTCCGCCAGCGTCCGCAGGGCGCCCGGCGCGAGCGGCGCGGTGGTGACCGCGACGGGATTGTCGAGCTGCCGGCCCCGGGCGCTTTCCACGCCCATGCGACTCGCGAAGACCGGCAGTTGTTGCAGCTCGTCTCGCGTGCCCTCCCCCTGCATCGGCATGACGTCGGCGAGGGCGCTGCCGCGGATCGCATCCCAGGCCGTACCCACACCGATGATGAGTTGTCCACCCGCCCGCACCCACGCGAGCAGGGCGTCGAGTTGTCCCACGCTCAGCTCGGATGGACTGGGGCGGTCCCAGACAATGACGTCCGCCGCTTCCAGCCCCCACCACCGGTCGGGAATCGCGTTGGCCGGCACGCGCGAGACGACAATCGGGCGATACGTGTCGCGCACGCCGTCACTGCCGCGCCCGGAACCGATGGCCGTGGTGGCGAGCCGGTTCAGGGCTACGACCGGGTCCGCGCTGATGTCCAGGATCAGCAGTTCGTCATTCCCGATGAGGTCGCAGGGGGGCAGCGGGAGCTTGGCAACCGTCGCACCGCGCTCGTCGAGCACGTCCAGTGCGGCCGGCAGATCGCCGATGCTGTTGGCGACGGCATAGCACCACACCTTGCGCTGCTTGGCCCCGCCTTCGCCCGAGACCGTCACCTGCGGATGCACGTACGCCACGCGGTCGCCGTCCAGATCGAGCGCTTCGAAGCGCAACTCACGCGTGAAGGTACCCGTGCCCTGGGCCGCGAGTTGCACACGGATCGGAAACCACTGCCCGGGGCGAACCACCAGGCCGTTCGGCGACGACGCCGGGAAACCGAGCGATTCGACACGCCCGTCGAGCGGCTGCGCCCCACACCACACGGCCAGCATCCCGGCCCACAGCACGACTAGGCAAGCACGGCGCACAGTGATCATCTCCCTCAGTTACCCACCCCAAGCTGGGGGGCCGCACTATTATGCCGTCGGGGACCCACCGGATGCCATTCCAGTGCACGTGGATTCTTGTCGTCCCGGCCGGCGCCCCCCGGGGTCGCCCGCCGGCGTGTGCGGTGCCGGGGCGAGCCGTCTTCGGACACAAGCGGCGTGAACGGCGCAGCCGGGCCGGGTCGCGCTCAGCGCCGGCCAGCCCGCACACGTACTCTGGACCGGCGGGGGGCTGGCGCCAGATCTCCTGCGGGCGGTTAGCGCAGGACCTCGCGCGCGATCACGTGCCGCTGAATCTCGCTCGTGCCTTCGTAGATCGTCGTGATGCGGGCATCCCGATAGAGCTGCTCCACCCGGCACTCGTTCACGAACCCCGAGCCACCGTGCACCTGTACGGCCCGGTAGGCAATTCGGTTCGCGGCCTCGCTGGCGAAGAGCTTGGCCATTGACGCTTCCCGCGTATATGGCTGGCCGTCCTCCTTGAGCGTCGCGGCCCGGTCAATGAGGAGTTGGGCGGCGTCGAGATCGGTCTGCGTATCGGCCACCATCCACTGGATGGCCTGGAAATGGGAGATCGGGCGCCCGAACTGATGCCGCTCCTTCGCATAAGCGACCATCAGGTCCAGGCAGGCCTGGCCGATGCCGACCGCTTGGGAGGCAATCCCGATGCGTCCGCCATCCAAGGCCGACAGCGCGATTTTCAGCCCGTCCCCCACCTCGCCCAGCAGGTTCTCGTCCGGCACAAACGTGCCATCGAAACTCATTTCACCGGTTTCCGACCCGCGAATCCCCATCTTGCCGTGGATCGGGCGGCGCTGGACCGTGTCCTGGTGGGCATCCACCAGGAACATGCTGTGGTCCCGGTTCTTGGAGCCGGTGCCCGTGCGGGCGAGGACGGCAAACCAGCGCCCGGTCAGGCCGTTGGTCACCCAGAACTTGCTGCCCTGCAGGCGCCAGCCGCCCGGTGCGGGCTCGGCGCGCGTTTTGGCGGAGGCGGGGTCGGAGCCCACATCGGCCTCGCTGATCGCGAACGCAGCCAGGTTCCCCGGCGTGATCAGGCGGCGCTGCAGCTCATCGCGTAGCGCCGGGCGGGCGAACATCTTGAGCGCCTCGCAGATCATCGTGTGCACGCTGACGGTGACCGCGACGGACGGCGATGCGTAAGCCAGCTCGCGCACGATGTGAGCGTAGGGCACCATCGGGCACGCCAGCCCGCCCTGCTCTTCCGGCACGCGCAAGCCCATCAGCCCCATGGCATAGAGCTGGTCCAGCATTTCGCAGCAGGAGGACTCCGTACGGTCCCACTTCCGATCCAGCTCCAGGAGCTCCCCGCGCGCGTACTCCCGGACACTGTCGATCAGGAGCCGGTGGTCCTCGGACAGAATCGTGGTCATAATGGCCCTACCGCCTTACCCCGGCCAGAGCCGGATGCCTCCGCAGATCTGCGTGTACCATCATAGCAGGCGGCGCGGCCGGTGTCGCGGGAATCCGGCCAGGAGAGGCCCCAACCCCATCTGGGAGTCGAACATTGAGACCGACACGCTGGATTGCGGCCGGTGGCGCGGCCATCGCACTCGTCGCCACCGTCTGGGCCGCCGGCCCCACGAGCCAACCGAAGACCACAGGCCGATTGAGCACGTTCGAAGGGCTGACGGTGCTGGAAGTCTGGGGCTCTCCGGAGGAAGCCGGCTTCGCACACGGCTGCCTGCTGGCCGAGGCGATCGTACGGCTCTTTGACGAGGCGGTCGTGGACGCGGCGGTGGGCGTCCCGCCGGATGCGTACGAAGCGGTGGTGCTGCCCTCCGTCCGCCAGAAGTTTACCTGGTCCGCCGAGGCGGAGCGGGAGCTGGCAGGCATGCTGAAGGGGATCCGGGCGAGACTCGGCCCCGACCGCGTGCGTTCCGAAAAACTCGCGCGCGAGCTGACGGTGGACGACCTGAAGGTGGCCAACGCGCTGGCGGACTGGCGCGGGGTACTGTGCTCCTCGTTTACCGCCTGGGGCGCACTGACCCGGGACGGCGCCATCCTGACGGGGCGCAACCTGGACTACCGTGCGACCGAGAGCATGAAGAAGAACCAGGTCGTCATCATTCGTCGCGCCGACGGCGCGCGGCCGGCCTGGATTGGTGTGGCGTGGCCCAGCTTGATTGGCGCGTATTCCGCTATGAACGCCGAGGGCGTGACCATCGCGATGCACGATGCGGGCGGCCTGCCGACGGAGGCGTTCGAGGGGCTGACCCCGCGCGCGCTCGTGCTGCGCGAGGCCCTGGAGGCGGCTCACCCGCGCACGTTTCTCGACGACGTGCGCCGCGTGCTCGAAAGGCGCCACGTTCTGGCCGGCAATAACATCCACGTCAGCGGGCCAGGCGCGGAACAGACGCCCGCCGGCGTGTTCGAGTACGACGGCAACGCCCGCGACCACGGCGTGACGCTGCGGCTGCCGCGGGATAATCAGCCGGCCCTGGCGGACGCGCTGTGCTGCACAAATCACATGCGGGTGCGCAAGGAGCCGACCGAGTGCGGGCGCTATGCGACGCTCGCCACGCGCCTGGGTGAAATGAGCACGGCCAAGCAGACGCTGGACGCACCGGCGGCGCTGGAGCTGATCCGCAGCGTCGCAACCAAAACGACCCTGCACAGCATCGTCTTCCTGCCGCAACGCCACGCGTTGCTCGTGCAGATTGCCGCCATCCAGGACAAACCCGTGGAGTTCCGCCTGGACGAATGGCTCCAACGCGAGGTGCCGGCCCCATGACCCACAGCGGACGCATCCACGTCACCACCCGCGGCCACACCGACGTCAGCGACATCACGGAGCCTGTGGCGCGCGTGCTCGCCGAATCGCACGTGCGCCAGGGCATCCTCGTGGCCTGCGTGATCGGCTCGACGGCCGGCATCACGACGACCGAGGCGGAGCCCGGGCTGCTGCAACACGATCTGAAGGCGTTCTACGAGCGCATCGCCCCGGCCGGCGAACGGTATGTGCACGAAGAAACCTGGCATGACGACAACGGCCACGCGCACGTGCGCGCGGCTGCGGTGGGGCCATCCCTGACCGTACCGGTCGTGGACGGCCGGCTCACGCTGGGCACCTGGCAGCAAATCGTGCTGCTGGATTTCGACACGCGTCCGCGCCAACGCGAGATCGTCGTGCAGATCGTAGGGGAGTGAGCGGACCGCGCGGCGCTAGCGGCGTTCTTGCTGGCAACTCCAGCACATATCGAAGTTCCCGGGGTTTTCCTCGCCGCACACCGGACACGCCCAGGGCGGCCCCACGTGCCCGGAGCGAATGGCCTGCACCGACCGCCGCGCGCGGGCGATCAGCCACAGGACATCGAAGTAGAACTCCGTCGGCACGCGCAGCCGCGTGACGGTCATCGACTGGCCGCCGTAAATCTCCTGCAAGCCCTGCTCGTTCACCTGGAAATGCGGCACTAACTCGTTGGCCAGGAGCGCCTGGAGCCCCGGGATCGGCAGTTCCCGCGCCAGCCCGCTGTCCAGCACAAACCAGTCCCCGCGCGGCCGCAGCGCCGCCAGATCGAACTGCGCTCCGCAAACGGCACAGACCGCGCCCTCCGCCCCGGCCAGCGGCGCGCCGCAATGCTGGCAGCGCAGACCGAAGTCCGGAAGGGGCCGCTCGGCGCCGGTGAAGTGCGGGGCCCGCAACCGCGTCCACGGCTTGACCAGGTCTTCCATCACCAGCGCCAACCCGCATTCCGGGCAGCGGTGCTCCGGCAGGCCGCGCAGGGGGTACTGACAATGTGGGCAGGTCATGCCCCAGTCCGGAATTGGCAACTGCTGGAGGTCGATCTCCATGGCCCCATCTTATCGCCCCGGCGAGGGGTTCACGTGGGCGCGATGACCGGCAGCGCGGCTTCAACCTCAGCCGGCGTCACATCCGCCACACGCACCGGCGCTCCCAGGGCTTTCAGCAGCACGAAGTGAATCGCTCCGGCGCGGTTCTTCTTGTCCACGGCGCACGCCGCCAGCACGTCGGCGGGTGATACCGGCTCCGGCAACCGCACGGGCAGTCCCAGTCTGCGCAACAGCGCCGCAATCCGCTCGGCCACCTCCGCGGTCAGGAGCCCGCGCCGCACCGCGATCTCGTTCTCGACCAGCATCCCTAGCGCCACGCACTCGCCGTGCTGCAGGCGGTACTCCAGCAGATGCTCCAGCGCGTGCCCGACGGTGTGCCCGTGATTCAGGATCGCGCGCAAATCCGCCTCGCGCTCGTCGCGTGCCACCACGTCCGCCTTGATCGCGCAGTTGCGCGCGATCAGTTCGGCCAGCGTCTCCGGAGCGCGCGCGCTGATCCGCCCCGCCTCCGCTTCGTGCCACGCCAGGAAGTCCGGCTGGCGAATCGCAGCGTGCTTCACGCTCTCCGCCAGCCCCGCGCCACACGCCCGTACGGGCAGCGTCGCCAGGAAGTCCGTGTCGATCACGACGGCGATCGGCTGGTGGAACGCCCCGACCAGGTTCTTGCCGGCCGCCAGGTTCACTCCGGTCTTGCCGCCCACCGAGGCGTCGACGGCCGCCAGGAGGGTGGTCGGCACCTGGAGGAAGCGGACGCCCCGCAGCCAGGTGGCCGCCAGGAAGCCGGCCAAGTCCCCCGCGACGCCGCCGCCGAACGCCACGAGCACCGCGTCACGTTCGATGCGCGCCTCGGCCAGTCGCTCACTGAGCTGCTCCACCATGCGCAGCGACTTGCTGCCCTCCCCGGCCGGGAAGGTCAGCACGACCGGTGGAACCGGCAATGCGGCGGCCAGGCTCGCCCCATGCAGGCCGGCCACCGTCTGGTCGGCGACGACCACGACTTGACGGACGCCCGCCAGCGGGCCCGCCGGGTCGGCGAGGGCCGTCCGCGCACCAGGCCCGACCAAGATGGAATAGGACCGTTCGCCGAGCTGTACGGAAATCGTTTGCATAGCAATCCACGGGCCACACGGCCGCACCGCGGGCATTGTGGCCGCGTATAATAGATCGGCAGAAGCTGCCGGAACGCGGGGGCCGCGTCGAGCCGAAAACGGAGCCTAAAGCCAACAATTTCAGACAGTTACGTATCGGTCCCGGCACCTGGTGATCCGGCCCGGCTTATTGACGAATCGTCCCGCAATCGGTATTATAAAGCCCCATGACGCGAACAGCCACCAAGCAACCTGCCACTGCGAAGCGAGTTCCCACCAAGAACACGACGACACGCAGACCGGCACCGGCACCTTCGCGCCCCATCCGCACCTATCGGGCTGCGCTTGAATTCCTGAACACGCGGACCGACTACGAGAAGATGCTGCGGGTGGGTTATAACCACACTAACTTCAATCTGTCCAGAATGTTGCGCATTCTGGCGGCCCTCGGTAACCCGCACAAGAAGATCAAGACGGTGCATGTGGCCGGCACGAAGGGCAAGGGCTCGACCTGTCACATGATCGCGTCGATGTTACATAACGCCGGTTATCGGACAGGCCTGTACACCTCGCCGCATTTCGTCGACATCCGCGAGCGGATCCGGATTGACGATGAACTGATCTCCGAAGCCGAGTTCACGCGCCTGATCGCCAAGATCGCGCCCGTCGTCCAGAAGCTGCAGCGCGACGACCCGACCTTCTTCGAGATCATGACGGCCGCCGCCTTCCTCTATTACGCCACCAAGAAGGTGGACATCGCGGTGATCGAGACCGGTCTGGGCGGGCGGCTGGACTCGACCAACGTGCTCAAGCCTGAGGTTTGCGGCATCACGAGCATCAGCTACGACCACGTGGCCCAGCTCGGCAACACGCTCGAGAAGATCGCGACCGAGAAGGCCGGCATCTTCAAGCCGGGGGTGCCGGTGATCAGCGCTCCGCAGGTGCCGGTGGTTCGCCGCGTGCTCCGCAAGGCGGCCGAGCAGGTCGGCTGTCCGCTGCGCATTCTGGGTGAGGACATCGAGTTCAGCTACCGCTTCGAGTCGTCGCGGGCGACGGGGCCGCACACGCGCGTGTGCATCTCGACGCCGACGAGCCGCTTCGATCACCTGCGCGTGCCGCTGCTCGGCGAGCACCAGGCGCACAACTGCGGCGTGGCACTGGGGATGGTCGATGCGCTGCGGCAGTGCAAATTCACCGTGCCGGAGCAGGCCGCGATCGACGGCTTGGCGAAGGTGAAGGTGCAGGGGCGGCTGGAGCAGATTCGCGAGCATCCGCGGACGATCGTGGACGCGGCGCACAACGCGGCGAGCGTGTCGGCCTTGATGCGGGCGATCGGGCAGAACATCAGCTACGACTCGATGGTGGTGATCTTCGGCTGTGCGCAGGACAAGGACATCGACGGCATGCTGGATCAGATCCAGCTTGGCGCGGACAAGGTGATCTTCACGACGATCGGCACGCCGCGTTCGGCCAATCCGCACGAGCTGCTGACGCGCTTCATGGAGAAGAGCCAGAAGATGGCCCAGGTGGGGACAACGCTGAAGGAAGCCTACGAAATCGCCTGCCGCTGCGTGACCCGCGAAGACCTGATCTGCATCACCGGCTCGGTGTACCTGGTCGGGATCGCCAAGAATCTGCAGTCGCAGGGGTTCTTTGGGTAGACGACGCGCACTCGGGGACTCCCCGTATGCCTCAGAGGTGATGTCTTGGTGCGCGCACGCCGCATCACGGCGTCGACGCGTACACCGCCCGCACCTCCGGGTGCTCGGCGAGATACGCATCCCGGTCGGTGTCCCAATCGATGAGATGGTGGCAGGGTGCCCCAGAGAGTGCGTTGTAATAGCGCAAGACGGTGACCTGACGTTCTGCGCTCAGTCGGGGAAGGCAGGTCCACATCGCGTTCTGGGTAATCCACTCCACTGGCGCTCCCAGCAGGTCGTCAATGATCTGGTCGGGAAGGTGACCGGATGAGATGAAGCGGAGAATGGCGGCGATGGCCTCCGCATCGCCGTTGCGCGCCAGGTAGATCAGTTCATCGTAGTGCGGGTCGACGTCATCGAACCTCGGGTAGTCGGGAATGCCGTGCAGGAAGCCGCGGTCGATGACGATGCAGTCAGGTCCGTTGCCGAAGCCGCGCGGTGGGCAGCTCGCGCAGCCCTCAAGGGCCCCTATCGTCACTGATATGACCGCAACAGCCAGCACGCCTGCGATGTGATTCATGGCGTATTCCCTCCGCACGCGAACGCCCTGCCTCCACGCACTCATGCGTGAACCCGCCGTATTCGTCACGATATCAGATCTCCTACAACTCCTCCGCCCTCCTTGGCCAGTCGTCGCGCAGCAGCCGCGAGAGGGAGCGGTCGGCCAGGACGACGCCGCCGGTTTGGCAGGTCGGGCAGTAGTTCGTCTCGTTCTCCGCATACCGAATCCGCTGCACCGGCGTGCCGCAGACCGGGCAGGGCTGGTCGAATTTGCCGTGGACCGCGAACTCCGGGCGAAAGGCCGTGACGTCGCCGGGACCGGGGAAGGCCTCGGCCGCGCGGGCCCGCAGGCGGTCGCACCACTCGGTGAGCAGACTCCGCGTTGCGGCGTGCAGGCGGGCGATCTCCGCGTCCGTGATCTTCTGGGAGAGCGCCAGGGGCGAGAGCCGCGCCGCGTGCAGAATCTCGTCGGAGTACGCGTTGCCAATGCCGGAGAACAGGTGCGGGTCGGTCAGCGAGCGTTTGAGCGTGTGGTTCTCGCGCCGCAGCGCCGCGGCGAAGCCGGCTACATCGGTCGCCAACACGTCCAGCCCGCCGGCGTCGAGGGCGTGGAGCGCCGCCGCGCCTTGCACGACGTGCAGCGCGGCCCGTTTCTTGCCGCTCGCCTCGGTGAACGCCAGCGTCCCGGTCGGAAAGGCGAACGTCGCGAGGGCGATCTTGCCCGGCGGTTTGGCTTGCGGCTTCAGCCAGCGCAGCCGGCCGGCGATCATCAGGTGCAGCACGAGGAACAGCGGCTCGCCGGGGCTGGCCAGACGCAGGACGATGCGCTTGCCGAGGCGGCTGACCTCGGCGACGGTTTGGCCGACGGCCGCTTCGAGCGGCGGCTCCGCGGTGCGCAGGAGAAACGGGCTGATGAGGCGGACGGCGGTGAGGGGTTGTCCGACGATCCGCGGCGTGAGGGCGGTGATGTAGGCGAGGATGTCGGGCAGCTCGGGCATGGGGGCATGATACTGCGGCGCGGAGAGTCGCTGCGAGCGGGGACAGCTTTACCCCCAGCCTGCCCTCCCCCTGAGAAGGAGAGCGATCGAACGGCCGACGCAACTCTGCCCGGGCGAGAAGGGGAGGGTTCGAGCGGCCGACGCAACTCTGTCCGGGCGACTAACTCTGGGGCGCCGGCCCCGTCGATTCGCGGATGATCAGCTCGGCCGGCAGCTTGACCGACTCCATCACCGTGCTGCGGCTGACGATTGCGTCGCGCATCAGGCGGTACGCGCAGGCGGCCATCGCCTCCAGCGGCTGGCGCACCGTCGTCAGCGGCGGATCGACGAGCATCGCGGACGCGGGGTCGTCGAAGCCCACCACGGAGACGTCACCCGGCACGCGCATGCCCGCGCGACGCACGCACTGAATTGCGGCCAGCGCGAGGTGTCCGCCGCCGGCGATGATGGCCGTCGGGTGCTCGCGGGCGGTGAGGCGCTGCTCGATCTGGCGGCGTGTGGCGTTGTCGAGCACGACGCTGTCGGCGGACACGGGCAGGTCGGTCGGGGAGATGCTCAGGCCGTGGGTGCGCAGCTCCATGGTCGCCCCGTCGATGCGGTCGCGGGCGTTGCTGAGGTTCAAGGGGCCCGACACGATCATGAAGCGGCGGTGGCCGAGGGTGATCAGGTGGCGGACGGCGGCCCGGGCGCTGCCTTCGTTGTCGCTGTCGACGGATGCGAGATGCGGATCGGGGAACGTGCCGCCCAGCACCAACAGGGGGTAGCGCTCCGCCAGTCGCGTGATCTCGCGCTGCGCTTCCAGAGCCGGATGGATGCAGATGAGCCCGAGGTCCGCGCGGACCTTCTCGCGCAGGTCGTAGCGGTCGAGGAAGAAGAACTGCACCTTCTGCGAATCGCCGCGGGCCTCGCGCCGCAATCCGTTGATCAGTGTGCTGTGATAGTAATTGTCCACCGTAGCCGGATCGCGCTGGTCCAGCATCAGTCCGATGGACAGGAACTGCTGCAAAGCTTGCGCCGGGTTCACGTCGTCGCGAACAAACGTGCCGCGCCCGACCTCCCGCCGCAGCCAGCCCATCTGCACCAGGCCCTCCAGCGCCTTGTGCGCCGTGATCAGGCTGACGTCGATCAGCGCGCTGATCTTCTTGGTCGAGGGCAGTTTGGAACCAGGCGCCAAGGTGCCGGAGCGGATCGCGCGAATCAGGATTTCGCGGGCCTGCAGGTATTTCGGCGTCGGGTCGTCCCGGTCCACCTGCGGCAGGTTGAGCGGCGGCGTCATACGGACCCTCCCGACGGGCCGCCCACGAGGACGGCCGGCTCGAACCGTTCGCAATACCGGCGGAACAGCGTGTGGGCGCTGGGGTACATCGAGTGCGGGCTGAGGAAGTGTGCGAACTCAAAGGTGATGAGCTTGTCCACCCCCGCTTCCTGCGCCGCGTCCAGCTTGTACTCCAGCTTGCGCCAGTCGATCGGCGGGAACTTGATCGGCATGTCGCGGTCGAACGTCTCGACGTTGGACCAGCAGGCCATGCCGGCCTCGCGCGCCAGTTGCAGGTGCGTCCGCAGGTAGGTCGGCAGCTCGAGATACTCGATATGCCCGTCCTGGAACGCCACGATGTCGATGCTCGCGCGGATGCGCTCGAAGATCGCCCGCCATTCATCCGTGTGCTGGGCGTGCGAAACCGCCTGCGCGCCCGGCGGCGCCTTGCTGCCCGCAATATACGGGGAGATCAGCGTCGGCAGATGTGGCGTCAGTTCCTTTGCATGCCGACCGGCCGCACACACCAGTTCCACCTGCTGAGGGTCGTTACGGGACAGCTCGAACGTCACGTACCACCCGCCAAAGGCCGGGTGCTGACCGTAACGCTGGTGGACCTCCTGCATGAAGCGCGTATTGAGCGCTAGCGCGGCGTGGGAGTTGCGGTTCCAGTCACCGGGATCGTACAGGCCCCACAGGAGCCGCATGTGATGGCGGTGGGCCAGATCGAGAAAGAGCTGGGCCAGGTCCTGCCGGACCGGCAGCATCGGACGCTGCGCCCGCAGGACGGCCGAATCGAAAATGGCCCGCTCGCGATAGCCGGCGCGGATGATGATGACCGTATCGATGCCGACCTGCGCCATGGTGGCGAAATCGGCTGCCCATTCCGTCGGCCCCCAGTTCTGGGAGGGGATGTCGTGCGTGATCTCATCCAGAAACGTGCCTGTGATACGCATTCGTCGGGCTCCGATCCGCACGTCACACCGACTCCGACCCACGCCCCCCTGTCGCCTGTACGGGCGCCCTGGCCGGTCCGGATTGCATCCACCGCCGTAGCAGATTATTATTATATAACAATCTGGGTGCCCATCGCAAATGAAGGCCATCTTCTCTGGGCACGCCATTCACCGGAAAAAGGGACCAGGATGAAGTACCCGCACGACGCGCGTTCCGCAAGGTCCACAGCGCCATTTGTCGCGCTCACCCTCCTCTTTACCACCGCTTTCATCCCGCCATCTGCGCCGGCCGCAGACGCACGGCAGAGCGTCCAGGTTGGCCCCGTCCAGGTGACGATCGAACCGTTCAACCGCGGCATGAGCATCGCGGTGGACGGCATCCCGCTGGTGGTCGGCAGCAATATCGTCGTCACGACGCCGCCGTGGACGCCGCACTACTACCTCGGACCCGATGCCGCGGCGCTCACGACCGCGGAGCGCCGCGACTTCGACGGCGGGGTCGAGCTCAAACTGCGGCATCAGGGTCCCAGCGGCACCTATTCCGCCACCGAGACCATCCGCATCACGGCGGACCGTGTCGAGCAGGTCGTCGAGGGCCGGTTCGAGCAGGCCGACCGCGAGGCGCTCGTGCAGTGGATGATGGCCGGACTCAACCCGGTGACGATCATCGGCCGGCCGTACCGCGCGAAACTGCTCGGCGGTGAGCAGCGGGCGGGCGTCGTGTCTGTCGCGGCGCAGGCGGGCGAGGCGGCGGCGATCGCGCTCGCCAAGGGCTTTGAGTGGATCGAGTTCGACGCGCGCATCGGGACGTTCAAGATCGAGGTGCAGGGTAACGGACAGCCGATCTGCTACGACCATCGCAAGAACCGTTGGGCCGATCCGGCGCGCCCCCTGTTCTGGCTCGGCGACCTGGGTACGCGCATCAGCGCCGACCGGCCGCTGAAGTATCGGATCGTCTTCCACCTGCCCGCCGCGGTTGCGCCCCCGTCCACCACGAGCGCGCCGCCGGTCGAACTCAAGGTCACGGCGCACCGCACGGCCCAGACCTGGCCGCAGGAGGAGACGCCGATCCTCATTCCGCGCCCCAAAGAGGCGCAGTACGGACCGGGCGGGTACAAGTTGACTGTCCTGCGCGCGATCGGCGTGGACCCGCTGGCGCGCGCGGCCGTGCCGGATTGGATCAACACGCTCAGCAATCGCTTTGGGATCGGCGTGGACGCGCAGCTCGGGCTGGAGCCCAATGAGCAGGCGGCGTTGCAGTTTCGCCGCAGCGCCGCGGAGAACATGCCGGCTGAGGGCTACACGCTCAAGGTGACGGCGGAAGGGCTCACGGTGGCAGCCGGCGACGAGGCCGGTTTCCGGCACGCCGTGCAGACGCTCAAGCAGCTCACGACGATCACGCCGGAAGGCGACGTGCTGGTGCGCGCCGCCGAGATTCGCGACTGGCCCAGCCTGGGCTTCCGCGGCATTCACCTGTTCACCGGCGGACAGGGCGCTGACCTGCACTTGAAGCTCATTCGCAACATCATGGCGGGGCTGAAGATGAACCGCCTGGTGCTCGAGGCTGAATACGTCGAGTGGGATTCGCACCCCGAGATTCACCACCCGCGCTATGGCATGCCCAAGGACGAGGTCCGCCGGATTCTGGCCGCCTGCCAGCAGGCGGGCATCGAGGTCATCCCGCTGGTCATGGCGTTGGGCCACTGCCAGTGGATGTTCGAAACCGGCCACAACTTCGACCTGGCCGAGGACCCCGAGGCCAAGTGGGCCTACTGCGTCACCAACCCCAAGACCTACGACTTCATCTTCGAGATCTACCAGGAGGCACTCGAGCTCTTCAAGCCGAAAATCTTCCACATCGGACACGATGAGTTTCATCATCGCGGCCGCGTGCCGTTCCGCGAATCGAGCAAACCGTACACGGTCGAGCAGCTTTTCACGATGGACACGCTCAAGCTCTACGAGTGGCTTACCGCGCGCGGCGTCAAGGTCATGATGTGGAGCGATATGCTGCTCGGACCGGACGAAGGGCCGGACGCGTGTTCGGCGGCGTCACAGGCATCCGCCGCCAGGCTCCGCGCGGACCTGCCCAAGGACATCCTCATCGCCGACTGGCACTACGTCGACGTGCCGCCGGCCAAGTTCAACGACTTGCGCGTCTTTCACAAAGACGGCTTCCAGACGGTCGCGGCCACCTGGAACCGCGGCGGCAACATCACGAATTTCGCCAAGGCCGCCAGCGACAACCACGCCCTCGGCCACCTGCAGACCACCTGGGCCGGGTACTCGCTCGATCCCAACAGCTACGCCAAGAACATCCGCCAGTACGCGGCCTACGTACTCGCAGCCGAGGCGGCCTGGAACGCAGATCGTCCGCCCGACCCCGACACGTTCCCGTCGGATGCGTACTTCCTCGACCTGATGGGCACGTCGACGCTGCGCCCGGCCAATCGCGCGGGTTGGACTGCGGATTTGCGGCCGGCGGGCAACTACGCCCTGGCGGCCGCGGACGACGCGGGCTGGTTCGAACTGGGGCCGCAGCACGACCTGTCCGCCCTGCCGCGCGGGCAGGTGCGTCTCAAGGGTATCACGTTCCAGATTGGGCAGGCGGAAGAAGCCCATGCGCCGGCGGCGATCGTGCTCAGTGGCCGGTTGTCGCGCGGGCTGAAGATGCCGGATGCGGTGGAGCTGCAGATCGGCGCGCCGGCGGCGCAGCTCGCGATCGTCCAGGCCACGAACTACCCATGCGATCCCGGCACGCGCGTCGGCACCTATGAGCTGACGTACGAAGATGGACAGAAGGAAACCCTGGAGCTCGTGTACGGCGAGAACGTACTGGCGTATACGGACCTGGCGGCGGCCCCGGCGGCACCCATCGTCTGGTCCGGCCGCACGGGTGCCGGCGGGCCGGCCAGCGTGCGGGTGCTCATCTGGTCTGTGGCGGCACCGGATAAGCAGATTCGCACGCTCAAGGCGCAGTCGGCGCATGCGGCCGGGGCCCTGATGATTCTGGGGATTACCGGGCTGGAGGCGGAAGGCGTACGGCACTAGGCACGGGAGCGGCCACTGCAAGCTGCCGCGGCGAGGGTGTAACGTGTTCGGGTTTGGCAAGAAAGCTCCGGCCAGCGAACCGTCAGCAAAGGTGCTGAAGCAATGGGCGGAGGTGTGCGCGGCACAATTCGACGCCCGCGATCCGGCCGGTGCGCTGGCCCGGTGCGGGATTGCGCTGCGGCTGGCGCGGGCCGTACTGCGGGCGCGGGGCAAAGATGTCTACGGTGCGTGGGACCCGTCGCTGGGGCGGATCGAGCTGTTCGGTTGCGATGAATCGCGCAGTGATGTGGATCTGGTCGCGACACTGGGCCACGAGTTGTACCACGCGATGGTGGCCGCGCGGGCCGAGACCACCGGGCAGGGCCGGCGGGTTGCGCACGGCACCGACGAGGCCGCGCAGCAGTTTGCCGACGAATGGCTGAAGACGCTGGGCAAGTCGCGCGTGCGGACGTGCGCCGCGGCGCTGCGGGCAAAGGCGAAGTAACGATCCGATCTCTGCTCCGCCGGCGCGGCGGACCGGCCGAGGCATCATGACGGTTCTGGTTGGCGTCATCCTGCTGCTCGTCTTCCTCGGGTTTGCCGCGCTGATGTTCCTGGAGCGGCTCTCGGCGCTGCTGGCGCTGCCGCTGATGGCGGTGGCGTTTCTGCTGGTTGCAACGGTTGCCGATCTGGCGCAGCCCGCCACAGTCACCGAGCTGGTGACCAGCGAGACCATCGACGCCGCCGGTGGCAAGCACCTGTCCGTCACCACCCAACCCACGAGCGCGCGTTTCGCGCTCTATCAGCGGGCGCGGCGGCAGCAGGCGGAGTTGCTCCGTGACAAGGCGGCGCTGCTGGCGGACGCGGTGGCGCAGGTGCGGGCGGAACTGCAGCGCGGCGACAGCGAACTGGCCGCGCGCCTATCGGCCGCCGTCGCCCGGATCCACGCGGCGGATCAGGAGTTTGCCCGCCGCGCGCAGGCGGCGCTGGACGCCCTGCCCGCGTTCTTTGCCCGTCCGCCGCTACACGCCGGCCTGCGTGGGCAGTACGAGGATGAGCTGCGCACGGTGGCGGTCAGCGAGACGTTTCGCCCCATCCTGCCCCTGGCGGGCGCGGAACACCTCACCGCGGACGCGCGCGCGAAGATCGACGCCCTCCTCGCGCGGGCCGCCGCGGACAGTCAGAAGGCCACGCACCGCTACGGCACGCCGCCGGAGCCGCACGGGCGCGGCTTCGTCCTGTGGGGCGGTCTGTCGTACCTGCTGAATTACCTCATCTTCGTCCTGCGCGCCGGCAGCCTCAGTCTCGCCGCCCCCATCATCGCCACCATCTTCGGCGGCATGTTCGCGATGTACGTCAAGAACCTGAACGTCGCCGAACGCCTCATCTACTGGACCGCCGAGTATGCCGGCCAGCAGCCCTTCGTTATCAGTCTCGCGGTGTTCCTCGTGACCGCTGCGATCTTCACGTCCGTCGGCGGGCTGGGCACCGTCATCATGCTCGGCACGATTGTGCTGCCCGTGCTGCGCTCGGTCGGGATGGGCCCGGTCTTCGGCGCCGGCATCTTCCTGCTCGGCATCGCCATGGGCGGCACGCTGCAGCCCGTCTCGCGGCGGCTATGGATGGACTTCTATGGCATTCCCGCGGCCCAGCTCAACACGATCCTGTGGATCACGGTCGCGGTGTATTTCGTCTGCGGCCTCGCATGGATGTGGTGGGGCACGCGCCAGGCGCTGCGGAGCAGCTTCCACGCCGTCGCCACGCCCGCCGCCGCGCGCGCCGCCCAGACCGCCCAGCACGCCGACGTGCCCGCCCGCCTGATGCTCGCGCCGCTCGTGCCCGTCGCCCTGGTCTACGGCGCCAACATCGAGGAAATCAGCGCCTTCGTGCTGTCCATCGCCTACATGTACGTCTGTGTCAGCCGGCGCCCGGGCGCGACGCGCATCCTCGCCCGCACGCTCATCGCCGGCGCCCAGGCCGTCATGCCGCCGGTCCTCGTCATCGCGGGCATCGGCATCCTTGTCACGGCCCTGTCGACACCGCCCGTGCAGAGCTACCTCCGCCCATTGCTGTCGTCCGTCGTGCCCCAGACGCGCTGGGGCTTCATCGCCCTGTTCGCCCTGGCCGCCCCGCTCGCCCTGTACCGCGGGCCGCTGAACGTGTGGGGCATGGGCCTGGCCGTGTCCGCCACGCTGCTGGCGACCTCCAGCCTGCCGCCCGCGGCCATCCTCGGCGCCATCCTCGCGGCCGGCATGCTGCAGAGCGTGTGCGACCCGACGAACACGGCCAACGTGTGGATCGCCGGCTACCAGGGCGTCAGCGTAAACCGGATCTTGCGGTCGCTGCTCGGGCCGGTCTGGCTGGCGGCAGCCGTCACGGTTCTGATCTTCGGGTTGCGCTATGTGAGTTGACCGGCGCGGGAACCGCCTCGCTCGCCCCGCCGCGACGAGGTCCGCGCCCTGCAGGTACCAAGGATGAGCGAGCGCCGCAAAGTACGCATCGGCATCGACGTGGGCGGCACGTTCACCCATGCTGTCGCCATCGACGCCGCCACGCTCGCCCTCGCCGGCAAGTCCAAAGTCCCCACGACGCACACGGCCGCCGAAGGGGTCGCGCGCGGCGTGGTGGACAGCCTGCTCGCGCTGCTGCAGGACTGCCGGCTCGCTCCCGCCGACGTCCTGCTGATCGCTCATTCGACGACCCAGGCCACCAACGCCCTGCTCGAAGGTGACGTCGCCCCCGTGGGCATTCTCGGTATGGGCCGCGGCGCCGGTGCCTGGCTCGCGCGCCGCCAGACTGCGCTAAAGCCAATGCCGCTCGCTCCGGGCCGCGAGCTCCCCATTTTTCACCGCTTCATCGCTTCCGAGCGGGTTGACGCAGCTACCGTGACGAAGGCGCTGGAGGAGTTGCGCCGGGCCGGCGCCGAGGTCATCGTCGCCGCCGAGGCCTTCGCCGTGGACGATCCGCGCCACGAGCAGTTCGTCTGCGATCTGGCCGCCCGCCGCGACCTGCCCGCCACGGCGACGCACCACGTCAGCCGCCTGCATGGCCTGGGCGTCCGCACGCGCACTGCCGTCATCAATGCCAGCATGCTGCCGCGCATGCTCGCTACGGCCAACCTGACCGAACAGGCCGTCCGCCAGGCCGGCGTGCAGGCCCCCGTCATGATCATGCGCAGCGACGGCGGCGTCATGGACATCGCCGAAATGCGCCGCCGACCGATCCTCACCATGCTCTCCGGCCCCGCGGCGGGCGTCGCGGCCGCCCTGCTCTACGCCCGCGTCTCGGACGGCGTGTTCCTCGAGGTCGGCGGCACCAGCACCGACATCAGCGTGATCAAGAACGGCCGCTGCCAGATGCGCTCGGCCGAGGTCGGCGGGCAGAAGCTGCACGTCAGCACGCTCGACGTCCGCACCGTGGGCGTCGCAGGCGGTTCGCTGGTCCGGCTGTGCGATGGCAAGATCGCACAGGTCGGCCCGCGCAGCAGCCACATCGCCGGTCTGCCGTACCTGAGCTTCGCCCCGCCAACCCCGGAGCTGTCCTGCCCGGAGCCGGCGGCACACGGCGAGACCTGGCTCACGGCCCGCGCGCGGTACAACGACGACCTGTCGGTACCGGCGGCCGCGGCGCATGCTCCGGCGCGCGGCGACGCGCGCACGCTCGAACTCGCGTTCACGCCGACCTGCGCGAGCAATCGCCTGGGCCTCGTGCCCGAGGGTGACCCCGCCCGCGGCAACCGCGACCTCATCGACCGCGGCTTCGACCAGGCGGCGGCAGCGCTGCATCTGGCCGACGGCGCAGCCGTGGCCGCAGAAGTGCTGCGACACGCCGCGCCGCCGGTCGTGCGACTCGTGGAGGGGCTGATCCGGGACTACAAGCTGGACCGCGGCGTGATTCGGCTCGTGGGCGGCGGCGGCGGCGCGTCGGCCATCGTGCCGTACGTCGCGCGCGTGCTGGGATTACCGCACGAGAACGTACTGAACGCGGATGTGATCAGCGCGATCGGCGTGGCGCTGGCCCTGGTGCGCGATTCGATCGAGCGCACCGTGGTCGCGCCGACCGAGGAGGACATTCGCCGCATCCGCGAAGAGGCCTTCACGAGCGTACTGAAGATGGGCGCCGCCGGCGACACCATCGAAGTCTTCGTCGAGGTCGACGCCCAGCGCAACCTCCTGCGCGCCACGGCCGAAGGCGCCACGGAAATCCGCCGCCAAGAGCTGCAGACCAAGGCGTCCGGGCCAGCAGAGCGCCGCGCCCTGGTGCAAGCGTCGTTGGGCCGGCCGGCGCACGACGACGAACAGTCCCAGCGCACACGCCAGCGCGCCGCGCAGGAATCCGAACGCGATGGGGAGGTCCCCCAGATCGTGGCCAGCGGTGCCGGCTTCGAGGTCTGGGCCGCGGAACTCCCCGTGAAGCGCCTGTGGGGCCTCGTGCGCGAGCGGCGCCGCGCCGTGCGCGTCCTCGACCGGGCCGGCGCAATTCGCTGGGCCTCCAACCACGCCGACGCCCGTGCCAGCACCGCGGCCACCGCCGAACAGGACCTGGAGGTCTTCGCCGAACGCTACACGCGCTATTCCGACGCTGGTGCGACAATCCCACGCTGCTTCGTCCTGCTGGCGAGCCGCATCATCGACCTGTCCGGCCTGATCGAGATGACCCAGGTGCGCGAGGTGCTGCGCATCGAGCTGCGCCGTCACCCCGCCGGCGCTGAATGCGTGCTGCTCTTGGATGTGGGGGGCACGTAGAGCGGTTTCACAAATGGTGTGTTGCCGGGTAGCGTCGGGCCTCCGTGCCTGACGACAAATGTCGGTGCTGGAGCGCCGCACAAAAAGTGAAACCGCACTAGCGCCGTCAGATAACGCGCGGGGGCCGCACGCCCTGCGTCGGCAGCGTCGGGCCGCCGGGCAACGGGGCCATCGTCGTGCGAGCGGGGCCCCTGCTACGCGTGCAGCCGATACGGCGCGCGCTTGGGACGATCGAGCCAGCGGGCGGCCTCGGCGTCGCCGATGATCTCGTGCGTGGCGGGGTCCCACTTGAGCGAGCGGCCGAGCCACCAGGCGATGTTGCCGAGGTGGCAAACGGTCACCGAGCTGGCGCCGATGGCGACATCACAGATCGGCCGCTGCCGTGTCCGCAGGCAATTCAGGAAGTCCTGGAAGTGTCCGGGGCTCTCGTACAAATGCACGTCCTTGGGCCCCAGCGGCTCCTTGCCGATCTTGTCTGGCCAGGTCCGGAAGTACCCACGGTTGACCTCGATCTTGCCGTCGGTGCCGGTGAACAGAATGCCGTTCGCCCCGCCGTGCTGCATGATGACGCCGTTGGCGTATTTGTACGTGAGCGGCTTGCCTGGCTTCACCTTGCCCAGGAACGAGGGCTTGCCGCGCTCGACTGGCTCCAGCTCCGGCGCGATGATCTCAACCGGGCCGTGGCCGTCCATACCCATGCCCCACTGCGCGATGTCGAAGTGGTGGGCGCCCCAGTCGGTCATCATGCCGCCCGAGGTCTCGCGGATGAAGCGCCAGCCTCCGCCGTAGTCCCCGCTGCAGCGCTCGCTGTTGTACGGGTACCAGGGCGAGGGTCCAAGCCAGCGATCCCAATCGATGCCGTCGGGCAGCGGCTCCTCCGGCAAGTATTTCTCCTGCGACGGGGCGCCGATGCCGACATTGACCTGCACGAGTCTGCCGATGCGCCCGCTGCGCACCAGCTCGCACGCCAGGCGGAAGTTGCTCTCCGAGCGCTGCTGGCTGCCGGTCTGCAGGACCCGCCCGTAGCGCCGTGCCGCGGCGACCATCTGGTCCGCCTCGCGAATCGTCAGCGCCAGCGGCTTCTCGCAATACACATCCTTGCCCGCCCGACAGGCCGCAATCGCGATCGTCGCGTGCCAGTGATCGGGCACCGCGATCAGCACGGCGTCAATGTCCGGCCGCGCGAGTAGCTGCTCGTACTCGTTGTACAGATCACAGCCCTTGTATTCGCGCCCGGCCTTGTCTGTGTAGGCCTCGGTAACGACTTTGAGCGCTTCCTCCCGCTTGTGCCGCATGACGTCGCAGATCGCGACAATCTGCACTTCATTGTGGTTGACCAGCCCGCTCAGGTGGCCGCCCCCCATGTTGCCCACGCCGATCATGCCGAGGTTGACCCGGGCGCTCGGCGCGGCCTTGCCCCACGACGGATACGACAGTACGTACGGGGCGGCCGCAAGCGTGGCCGCATTGCGCAGGAACCGACGACGGGTAACGGACGCGTGCATACTCATGGCGACCTCGCAGGCTGGGCGCCGCTCCGCCGACGGGCGAGCGACGGTGCGTAGGGTAATCCGGACCGCGCGCCGCTGAAAGCCCCGCGCGACTCCAGCGCGTGTGCGGGCTGGTGCCACGCGGCCCGCGGTGGGCTAAGATGCCGCCATGACGGCGAACCCCCCGGAGCCTGGCGCCACCCCTCCGCCCCACCGCCGCCGGCCGCGCTACGGCGGCACGCACCCGCGCCGCTTCGAGCAGCGTTACAAGGAGCAGAATCCGGAGCAGTATCCCGAGATGCAGGCGCACGTCCGCGCCCAAGGCCGCACACCGGCCGGCACGCACGTGCCCATCATGGTCGCCGAAGTACTGGCGGCCTTGCGCCCGAGCCCGGGCGAGACCGTTGCCGACCTGACGCTCGGCTACGGTGGGCATGCGCAGGCGTTCCTCGCGCGCACCGCCCCGACCGGCCGGTTGATCGGACTGGACCTGGACGGCCCGCAACTGGCGACGACCGGCGAGCGGCTGCGCCAGCTCGTCGACCCCGCACGGCTCAGCCTGCACAACAGCCACTTCGCCGGATTGCCGCAGATTCTGGCTGGCGCGGGAATCGAGGGGGTGGACGTGCTGTTCGCCGACCTCGGCGTCAGCAGCATGCAGATCGACGACCCGGCCCGCGGCTTCTCCTACAAGCACGACGGCCCGCTCGACATGCGCATGGACCCGCGCCGCCCGCGCACTGCTGCCGACATCCTCCGCACGATTAGCGCCACCGAACTCACCGCCGCGTTGCACGATCTGGCCGACGAGCCAGACGCCGCAGCCGTCGCGGAGGCCATTGTGCGCAGTCGCACCGGACGCCCGTTCACGCAGACGGGCGAATTAGTCGACGTGATCCTGGGTGTGAAGGGACTGACGCGCAAGACGTGGCGCCGCGCGGCCGGCGCGGGCGAGCTACACCCCGCAGCGCGAACGTTTCAGGCGCTGCGCATCCTGGTCAACGATGAGTTGCAGGGCCTGGAGCAATTGCTGCGCGTGGCGCCGTACTGCTTGCGGCCCGGGGCGCGGCTGGGCATCCTGACGTTCCACAGCGGCGAGGATCGGCGCGTCAAACAGGCATTGCGCGTCGGCTTGGCGAATGGCGTTTACGCGGAGATCGCCCCCGAGGCCGTGCGCCCCACACCCGCGGAGCGTCACGCCAACCCCCGCAGCAAGCCCGCCAAGCTGCGCTGGGCGATCCGGGCGACCCACCCGTAGCAGTCCGTCAGGAAGACCGATTCGACACCCACGTGACAGCGGATGTCGAACTCGCGCGTACTTGACGTCGGCCATCCCTCACATTCGGTCGGGACAGGCGGGGAGCCGCGGCGAAATGCTCGACGAGCCCCCAGGCGCTGCCGGCCGCACGTACACGTCGTACCGCGTCGTCTTGTCGCAGAGGCTAGCCGTCGGCTGCGCTGCGAGCGGCGGCGCCAGGCGATGCCGCTTCACGACGACGCGCTGCCGCGCGACGGCCCGCGCGAGGTCGCACAGTTCGGCCGCATCGGGATCGTCTCCTACGAGCTGGCGCAGGATGCGCATCTCGACTTTCACCAGCGCCCCCTTCTTCTTCGGGGGAAACATCGGGTCGAGGTACACGACGTCGGGAGCGTCGGCCGGCGCGAGCGCACGGAGGTAGTCGCGCGCATCGGCCTGCCGAACCTGCAACCGGTCCTGCAAGTGCTCGCCAATCTCGGCATCGCGCAGGGCGCGTTCCAGTCCGTCCGCCAGCAATGCCGCCAGCACCGGTGAACGTTCGAAAGCCAGCACCCGACAGCCGTGGTACGCCAGCCGAAACGCGTCGCGCCCCAGACCGGCCGTCGCATCGAGCACGGTCGGCCGGCCGGTGCGGAATCCGACCGCCTGAAACAATAGCCCGAAGCGATTGCGCCGCCGCGCGTAGCCCATCGGCCCCCGGACGAAGTCCACGTACAGCGGCCCCGGGCCGCCGCGCGCGCCGCAGCGCAGTTCCAGCCGCTCCGGCGTAACGACCAGTCGCAACTGGTCGGCACCGGCCGATTCGGTCAACTCGTCATTCGCGCTGGCGTCGTCCAGGGGCAGCCCGAACTGCGCCGCCAGTTCGGCCGCCCGGCGCCGCGTGATCTCATCAGCCGTACCGGCACACACCACCACGGATGCGCAAGCGGGCGGGCCAGCGTCGTCGGGTTGTCCCCGAGCGACGGCAGAACGGACGTCAGTCTGGCTGGTTCGCGCGCGGCGCTTCATCCGTGCACCCTCAACCATCATCGTAGCAGACAAGGTCCTGTGTAGCACATCCAGGCTACACGGCCATCCCGCCGCGGCCCAGGCACGCCCCGGAGAGTATGCCCGACATGCGTACCCGCCCACAGCTCGCACACGGTAGAATCGCGCGCGTTCGGCCATGCAGTTCGGGACAAGAAGGAGGAGGCACATGCGTACCGCGACGATGCTCAGCGCGCTGGCGGCGCTCGCCCTGCCCGCCAGCGGAACCCCCGTCTTCACGTACGACTCGCGCTACAGTCAGCTCTCCATCTCCGGCCAGATTCCCCAGGCGCTGCCGCCAGAGGACTACTACTACCTGGTGAGCAACGCGGGGGGCATGAATCCGTTCAACCGGTCGATCACCGATGAGCTGCATTGGAATGGCCTGAGCGCCGGCAGCACGGCGGACCAGAACTCGGTGCTCAGCGCTGCAGCGGTGAGCGTCTCGACCCACACGTACATGCACGTCGAAAGCACAAGCGGCACGGGCACCGGCTCCGCGTGGGCGTGGAGCCTGTTCGAGACTGTGGTGGTTGTGTCGCAGGTGACACCGGTGGAGCTGAGCGGCGGCGTGCACATCCCGCCGGGCTGCGGACCCCCGTGGCGCCTGACCTGCCTGGTCACGCTCAAGAAGGAAACCGGCACCACCTGGACTCAACTCTACGCCGCACAGGGCGAGCAGCCCATTGGCTACGCAACCACGCTCGCACCAGGACGCTACCGCCTGAATGCGGAGTCCTACGCCGGCGGCGACACCAGCCACGGAACGTTGCCTATCCACGGCAGCGCGTTTCTCGACTGCACGCTGCAGATCGTGCCCGAACCGGCCGCGCTGGTCATGTTTCTGCTGACGCTGTCGACGCGCCGCGGGCGCTGAGGTCGCACGATCTCCAGAGCGCGGCCGGCCTGCCATTCCCCTATGCGCACCGCCTGCGGCGCGGGAAGATGTCGGAAACCGTCGGGGGCCCGGAGAGTCGACGCATGGAATCCTATAAGATCGACTTTGCTTCCCTGCCGTGGGTCGCCCCCATCCCGGGCATGCGCTGCAAAGCGCACCGCCGCGACGGGCGGCAACTGCGACTCGTGGAGTACACGCACACGATGGAGCCGCACTGGTGTGAACGCGGCCATGTTGGGTACGTACTCGATGGGCAACTGGAGATTCGCTACGACGAGCAGACACTCGTCTACGCCGCCGGCGACGGGGTGTTTATCCCGTCCGGCGCCGCCCATCGGCACATGGCGCGCGTGTTGTCCGACACGGTGCGCGTCATCTTTGTCGAGGATGTCTAGTCCCGTTCCGTTCGCTCGATTCGCGCGCTGGCCACGCAGCGAATCGCGCCCTGCACCCCCCGGTTACTTCGACCAACCCGGCAGACCCGCGCGCGGTGCGGCGGGCGGCCGGTACCCCGGTGAGCGCCGCGTGGGGCCTGGCTGTGAGACGCTTTCGTTTGATCATCGTGGCGCTGCTTTCGCTGACGCTGCTCGGGCTTGAACTGATCTGGACGCGCATCTTCTCCGCCGAGTTCTTCTACTCCTTCGCCTTCCTAATTCTCTCCCTGGCAGTCCTCGGCCTGGGGCTGGGCGGGCTAGCGCTGCGTCTGTGTCCGTCGCTCGGACGCCGGCGCTACTTTGCCCCGCTGCTCGCGCTATGCGGCGCTCTGACGCTCGCCGGCCCGCCGCTGGTCTTTCGTCTGAATCTGAAGTTCGCCGCCCTGCTGGAGAGCTGGGACATGGTCGGGCGGCTGCTGGCGGCCATCGGGCTGCTCAGTTCGGCGTACTTCTTCGGCGGGCTGGCGCTGGCGGTCCTGCTGCGCCGCAACTGCCGCGACATGCCGCGCCTGTACATGGCCGATCTGCTCGGCGCCGGCCTGGGTGTCATGCTTGCCATCGTCATGATGAACCTCTGCGGCACGCCCGCCGCCACCTTTCTGGTCGCCGTCCCCGTCCTGCTCGCGTCGCTGCTGGCCGCGCGCGGCTGGACGCGGCTGCTGCCGCTGGTCCTGCTGGTCGCCCCGTTCGTACTCCTGCGCTACGCCGACACGCTGCTGACCGCCCCGCGCCAGGAGCCCGCCCCGGTCATCTATCAGCACTGGGACGCCACCGCCAAGCTCAAGGTCTACGCGTACGGCCCCGACGCCCGCGGCATCAACATTGACAACATGGCGAACTCGCCGGTGCACGCGTTCGACGGCAACTGGAAGCGGCCCCCGGAGGAGCGCTTCCAGTTTGGCATCGACGTGTCCAACCTGATCCAGCGTTTCGACGCCTGCACATTCCTCTCCCTCGGCGCCGGCGGTGGCAGCGACGTGCTGCAGGCCCTGCAGGCCGGCGCTCGCGAAGTCCACGCCGTCGAGGTCATCCCGCACATCAACGCGCTGCTGCAGACGGGCATGCTTGCCGATTTCTCCGGCCGGATCTACCACGATCCGCGCGTGCGGGTCGTGACGGAGGACGCGCGGGCGTACGTGCGCCAGCACCCCGGCCGATTCGACGTGATCTACTCCCTGAGTTCCAACTCGTTCGCCGCCCTGGCGTCGGGTTCGTTCGCCCTGGCTGAGAACTACCTGTTCACGACGGAGGCGTTTGCCGACTACTGGGCCGCCCTGAGTGATGACGGCTACATGATGATGGAGCATCAGTTCTTCGTCCCGCGCCTCGTCTCCGCGCTGCTGGACGCATTGCAAGCTCGACACGTCCCCGAGCCGCAAGCCCACTTCGCCGTGTACGACCTGCCGAAGATGCGCCGCCAGATGATTCTGCTCTCCAAGCGTCCTCTCACCGACGAACTCCGCAACACCGCCTTCGGCGAACTCACTGCGGAGAACTTCGGCGACATCCACCTCTTGTACCCCGCCCCCCCGGAGCTGGCCGACAACCTGCCCGCCCGCATCGTCCGGGACGGCTGGCAACGGGCAGCCGCCACGGCCCCAATCAACCTCGCACCGTGCACCGATGACCGCCCGTTCGTGGGCCAGATGGGCTGCTGGAAGAATGTCCGCTGGGAGAAGCCTGCCAAGCTCTCCGGCTTTGATGTGTTTGGCTACCCGCTGTCGCAGTTGCTCATCCTCACCATCCTGCTCGTCACGCTCGTGCTGGTCGTGCCCCTCAATCTCCTGCCTCTTTGTCTGCGCGGACCGCGTCTGCGCGCTGCCCCCTGGGTGTATTTCTTCACGATCGGCGCGGCCTTCATGTCCGTCGAAGTCGTCCTCATCCAGAAGTACACGCTCTTTATCGGGCCTTCCGCATACAGCGTGGCCACGATCCTGTTGACGCTTCTGGTCGGCTCGGGTCTGGGCAGCCGCTGGTCCGCGCGTGTCCCCACGGTGGTCGCGTTCGGAGGACTGCTCCTGTGGCTGCTGCTGGAGACTTTCGCTGCGCGCTGCGTCACCGGCGCCCTCGCCGGTCTGCCGCCCAACGCGCGGATCGTCGCCACCGTGCTGCTGGTCGCGCCGCTGGGTTTCTTCATGGGCATGCCCTTCCCGAAGGGTGCCCTGCGCGTCGGCCCGCTGATCGATTGGGGTTTCGCCGTGAACGGCGCGGCCTCGGTCTTCGGCGCCACGGGTATCCTGCTGCTCGCCATGGCGTGGGGATTTCAGGTGGCGCTGCTGGTGGCGGCGGCGCTGTACTGCGTGGCGGGGCTGTTGCTGGCGCGCCCAGCCGGGTGGGTCCCGCGCCCGCCGGCAATCGCGGCGGGCAGCGGAGCAGGCGCAATAACTGCGGCAGCGCCGCTGCCTTAGCGTGAGCGATTTCGGGACACATTTGACTGTTCTCTATTCGCAGCTAGACTTTCGATTAGGCGGAACGCCCCCGGGGCTGCTGTACGGCGGGGGGGCGACCAGCGGGCAACGCCACGGAGGCATGGTTCAGCCCGGTCTCGTGTTTCGCCGCAACTCCTTTTCCGGCGCGCCACGGCTTTTCGTCCAAGACCCTGGCGCGGCGACGATGGATACTTAGGCCACCTCTGCGGCCGGCGGTCGCCGGTGGTGGCAGCATGGTCACCCTAGCGGGAAGGCGCGGCGGCGATGCGGGTCCCCCGCGACGCTGCCAGGCTGTACGTTGGGCGGGGCCGGGCTGACCCCGTTCACCTGAGGCGCGCGATGGAATCCAAGCCCCGTCAGGCTCCACCCACTCCGGTCGATGAACTGGCATCCCTCCGACAGCGCGTCGTCGCGCTCGAAGCGCGCCTGGCCCAGGTGCAGGAAAGCGAGGCATTCTACCACGGACTCGTGGACTCCGCGGGTGAAGCGGTTCTGGTGGTCGACGCGCGCACCGGCCTCGTACAGGAATGCAACCGCCGGGCCGAGTCCCTGTTCGGCCAGCCGCGCGCTCAGATCATCGGCCGGCCCCACACGCAACTGCACCCGCCGGCCGCAGCCGCGCAGTATGTCGACCTGTTTCGGCGGGTCGCGGCCGGCGAGGTCGTGGGTGCGGCTCCGACGACGATCCAGCGTACTGATGGCGGCGCGGTTTGCGTCGAGGTTTCGGCCAGTCTGCACGAGCTCGGCGACCAGCGCCTGATTCTGGGCCTGTTCCGCGATGTGACCGAGCGCACGCGCTCCGAGGAAGCCCTGCGCGCCAGCGAGCAAAGGCACCGGGCACTTTTCGAGCATTTCGGCGACGCCGTGCTGCTCCTGAGCGACCAGGGCATTCTGGACTGCAACGAAACCGCGCTGCGGCTGTTTGGCGGCACCAGCCGCGCGGACCTCATCGGCCGTCAGCCGTGGACCCTGGCCCCGCCCACCCAGCCAGACGGCAGGTCTTCGTCGGACGGGGCACGGACCTTCGCCAGGGCGGCCGGCGCGGCGGGCCTCGCGCGCTTCGAGTGGATGCACCAGCGTCTCACCGGCGAGCCGTTTCCCGCCGAAGTCTTGGTGGCCGTGTTTCCGACTGGGGACCGGCGGTTGCTGTACGCGGTGGTCCGGGACATCACGGCGCAGAAGCAGGCCGCGGCCGCACTGGAGAGCACGCGCCTGTTGCTGGAGGCGGTGATCGAGCAATCGCCGGTCCCCATGGCGGTGGCGAGCGCACCGGATCATGTGATTCGCTTCGCCAATCAGGCCGCTCTCATCCAACTGGGCATCGCGGGCGACGCACCGCGTCTCGGGCAGACCCTGGCCGATGTGCAACGCGCGCAGACATGGCGCGACCTTTACCCGGACGGCACGCCGGTCTCCTTGAACGAGATGCCGCTGGCGCGGGCCTTGCGCGGCGAGACCACGTGGAACGAAGAATACCGCGTCATCCGCAAGGACGGCACCGAGCGTTGGCAACTGGTCAGCGGCACACCGGTCTACAATCGCGCCGGTGAGCTGATTGCCGGCCTGATCGTCTTCCCCGATATCACCGAGCGCAAGCGGGCCGAGGAGGAACGCGCGCGCCTGATCGCGATCCTGGAGCAAACCATCGACTTGGTCGCGACCACGACGCTGGACGGGCGATTCACGTACATGAACGCGGCGGGCAGGCGCCTCTTGGGATGGTCGCCGACCGAGGACGTGTCGCTGCGCCAGATCGCGGATTCCCATCCGGCTTGGGCCCATGCGCGGATCATCGCGACTGGCATTCCGACGGCGCTCGCCAACGGCGTCTGGCAGGGCGAGACGGCACTGCTGGGGCCCGACGGGCGCGAGGTTCCGGTCTCGCAGGTGATCGTGGCCCACTGCACCGAAACGGGCGAGCCCATCTATTTGTCTACCATCATGCGTGACATCCGCGAACAGCGCCGCGCGGAGGAGCAGTTGCGCCTGGCCGAGTTCTCGATCGAGCGCTCCGGACTGCCCACGACGTGGTTCGACCGCCGGGGCCGCGTCGTGCGCGTCAACGAAGCCGCGTGTCAGTCCCTGGGCTATAGCCGCGACGAGCTGCTGCAACTGGCCGTGCGCGACTTCGACCCGGATTTCCAGGATCCGGAGAAGTGGGACGGGATCTGGCACGAGATGCGCGCGCACGGCCGCTGCCTCGCGTTCGAGACCCGTCACCGGCGCAAGGACGGCACGTGTTTTCCGGTCGAAATCGTCAGCTCCTATTTCGCCTACGGCCAGCAGGAGTACATCTTCTCGTTCGCGCGCGATATCACGGCGCGCCGGCGCAGCGAGGCGGAGCTGCGCGAAAGCGAGCGCAAGTACCGCGGACTGTCGCAGGAGTTTCGGACGATCCTGGAAGCCATTCCCGGCTCGCTCGTATTGATCTCGCCGGACATGAAGATTGTCTGGGCCAACGAATATACCAAGAACACGAGCATGGGCCTCGAGTCCGGCGAGATGCTCGGGCAGCATTGCTACCGTTGCCGGCACGGCCTCGCGACGCCCTGCGAAGCCTGCCCGGTGCAGCGCTGCTTCGTCTCCGGAAAACCGGAATCCGGAGAGCGCGATACGCCGGACGGACATATCTGGGAACTGCACGCCGCTCCGGTTTGGGGGGATCAGGGCGAGATCAAGGGAGTGATCGAGGTCGCGCATGACGTCACCGACTACCGCCGGGCCGACCGCGAGCTCAAGGCCAGCGAGTCGCGGCTGCGCGGCCTCTTCCGCGCCGCGCCCATCGGCATTCTCTTCACGCAGCACCGCACGACCGTAAGTGTCAACGATGCGCTGTGCGAATTGCTCGGCCACAGCCAGGCCGAACTCATCGGTCAAACATCGCGGCTCTCCTATTTTACCGAGGAAGAGTTTCAGGAGGTCGGCCGCAAGCTGTACGGAGCGGTACCGGCCGGGGGCTGCGCGAGCGTCGAGACTCGTCTGCGCCGCAAGGACGGCACGGCCATTGATGTGCTACTCACGAGTGCGCCGTTACACGCCGAGGAGCCGGGGGCAGGGTTCGTCGTGACGATGCAGGACATCACGGAGCGCAAGCGGGCCGAGCGGGCGCTGCAAAGCCGTATTGTCGCGATGACGCGCCCCTTGGACGACGCCTCGAACATCACCTTCTCCGACCTGTTCGACCTCGAGGAAATCCAGAATCTCCAGGACGCGTTCGCGGAATCCAGCGGCGTCGCCGCGCTGATCACCGCCCCGGACGGCACCCCGCTGACACGTCCGAGCGGTTTCTGCCGCTTGTGTGCGGAGTTTGTCCGCCAGAGCGCGAAGGGACAGCAGCGCTGCGTGCTCTCCGACGCGGCGCTGGGACGGGATTGCCGCGACGGCCCCACCGTGCGGCCGTGCCTGAGTGCCGGCTTGTGGGGCGCCGGCGCGAGCATCACGGTCGGCGGCAAGCACATTGCCAACTGGCTGATCGGCCAGGTGCGGGATGAGTCGCTCGATCTGGAGCAGATCAGCCGCTATGCCCGCGAAATCGACGCCGATCCGGAGGAATTCCGCCGGGCTCTGCTGGAAGTGCCGGCCATGTCGGAGGCGCAGTTCCGCAAGATCGCTCGCACGCTGTTCGTGCTGTCGCAGGAACTGTCGTCCAAGGCATATCAAAACGTGCAGCAGGCACGCTTCATCATGGACCTGAAGCGCGCCGAGGACGAACGCGATCGGCTGTTCAATGCTTCGCTCGACTTGCTCAGCATCGGCAACCTCACCGGAGACTTCAAGCAGGTCAACCCGGCGTGGACGAGTTCCCTGGGCTGGAGCGCAGAGGAGTTGACGCGGACGCATCCGAGCGAGTTCGTGCATCCGGACGACGCAGCCGCCACGGTCGCCGCCGCCGAGCGCCTCCGGCAAGGCCGCGCATTGCGGTCATTCGAGAACCGCTTTCGCTGCAAGAACGGCAGCTATCGCTGGTTGTCCTGGAACGCGTACGCGATACTCGAACAGGGCCTGGTCTTCGCCGTCGGCCGCGACGTCACCGAACTCAAGGCCGCGGAGACGGAGCGCACAAGACTCGAGGCCCAGCTCCGCCAATCGCAGAAGATGGAAGCCGTCGGCCAGCTCGCCGGCGGCGTCGCCCACGACTTCAACAACATTCTCACCGCCATCTTCGGCAACGTCGACATCGTCCTCACCCACCTCGAACAACGCGAGTACACCGCCCCCGGCCTCCTCGAACACCTCCAGCAGGTCCAACGCAGCGCCGAACGCGCCGCCGGCCTCACCCGCCAACTCCTCGCCTTCAGCCGCCGCCAGGTCATCCAACCCATCGTGCTTGATCTCAACGCCACCCTGCGCGACCTCGAGAAAATGCTCCGCCGCCTCATCGCCGAAAACATCGACCTGCGCCTGATCCTTGCCCCCGCTCCCGCCATCGTGGAAGTGGACCCGGGCCAGCTCGAACAGGTCGTCGTCAACCTCGTCGTCAATGCCCGCGACGCCATGGCCGACGGCGGCCGCCTGACTCTGCAGACCGGCCACGTCGTGCTCGACGAACTGCACGCGGCCACCCACGCCGACGCCCGCACCGGCCCCCACATTCTGCTCGAGATTGCCGATACCGGCTGCGGCATGTCGCCCGATACGCTCGAGCACATTTTCGAGCCCTTCTTCACGACCAAGCCCGTCGGCCGCGGCACGGGCCTGGGCCTCTCCACCGTCTACGGTATCGTCCGCCAGGCGGGCGGCCATATCGATGTGCAGAGCGCGCCCGGCTGCGGGACCCACCTGCGCATCTATTGGCCCGCGGCGCGGCAGCCGCTGCCGACCACCGCGCGTTCCCCGGCTTCCCAGGCCCCGCCCACCGGCACCGAGACGATCCTCATTTGCGAGGACGACGACACCGTGCGTGGACTCACCACGCAGATTCTCACCGACGCCGGCTATCAGGTGCTCATTGCCCCGACTCCGCACATCGCGCTGCAGACCGTTCAAAACCACGCCGGACCGCTGCAGCTCCTGATTACCGACGTCATCATGCCCGACATGAATGGCCGCTTGCTCAGTGAGGCGCTGGTCAAGCTGCGGCCGAGCTTGCGCACACTCTTCATTTCCGGTTATACGTCGGACATAATTGCACACCATGGCGTGCCCGCGGAGAGCATCGAGTTCCTCGAAAAGCCGTTCAGCCCGCGCGCCCTGCTGTTGCGCGTGCGCCAAGTGCTTGACAAGCCCGCTCCGCCGGCCGGTTTCACGGCATCTCCGCCCGACGTGCAGGATCGCGCGTCCGGCTAGTCGGCCCCGTCTGCTCAACTCGTCTGCCGCGCGCGACCGGCCCAGCCGGCGACTCCGGGAGTTCATCATGCGCTGCACCGCCACCGCCCACGTTGTCGGTATTCTGCTGCTGGCGTGCGGGCCGGCCGCGGCGACCACTGCCGCCGACCTGCCCGAAGCCCTGTGGGTCGACCCGGCGCAGGGCAATGATCAGCACCCGGGCTCCGCACAAAAGCCGCTGCAGACGGTCTCGGCCGCGCTCGCCCGGCTGCCGGATCCCTTGGGGCAGTCCGTGACGATCCACCTCGCCGGTGGCACCTATCCGACGACCGGTGGGCGCGCCATGCCCCCGACGCGCCTGGAGTTGCTGCGCCGCATGCGCCCGGGCGTCGCCGTGCGTTTGGCGGCGGCCGACGGCAGCGCGCCGGCGATCTTCGCGTGGGAAGGCGACACAGCCCTCGTCGACGCGCGCGACGGCGAATGGTGGCTCGAAAACGTGCAGATCGGCACGTTCACCACCCAGCAGCGGCGCGGCGTCAGCGTGGCGGGACCGGCCCAGGTCACGCTCAAGAACGTCACCTTCCGCCTCCGCAGCCAGTCCGACGCCGGCATCTATGCTCACCGCGGCGGACTGGTCCTGCTGCGCGGCCGCATCGCACTGAACGAGCAACTACACGGCCAGGCGGACGCGGAGACGTTCTGCGGCATCGTCGCGGAGGATCACGGCACGGTCCGATTTGCCGAGCGCGAGGGTGCGCGCCTCGACATCGGCAACGGCAGTCTGTCCGTCCGCTACTACGGCGTGATCCGGCTCGGCTGCGAGACCGCGCGCATCACGAATTGGTCCGAGCAATCGAACCTCGTCGCCGTCAACAACAGCGGCCGCATTGATCTGCACAATACGGCACTGACGCTCGACGCGAAGAACCGCCGCAACACGCCGATCGGACTGGAGCATGACGGGCACGTGCTGGCCGAGGGTGCCCACATCATCATCGTCAGCGACAACAGCATGGGGATCGCGCTGCAGAAGGCCAGTACGCTGACGTGTAACGACGTGGAGCTGCGCGGCAATTACGAATACAGCCTGTGGGCTTCGTCGGGGTCGATGTTCGTGGGTGGGTTCAAGGGGACGGTCGGGCACCTGGAGGCGACCACCGGCGCGACGATCAACGTCGAGCGCGTCGACGGGAAGCTCGCGGGGCCGGTCGTCGCCCGGCACGCGGCGCGCATCTCCCTGCCGGATCGGGACGTCTTGCCGGAATAGACGCGCGGGGACGGCGACAGGCCTAGACTTTGGTCACGCGCAGCACTTCCTGCGGTGTGGTGATGCCGGCGCGGCAAATGCGCCAGCCTTCATCGCGCATCAGCACGAGTCCGTCGCGCCGCGCCACCTGCAGCAGTTGCGACGCCGACGCCTGATTGAGCACCAACTCGCGCAGCTCGTCGGTCATGACCAGCAGTTCGTACAGCGCCTTGCGGCCGGCGAAGCCGGTGCCGCGGCAGTCCTTGCAACCCTTGCCGCGCCACAGCTTCTCGCGCCCTTCGTAATTGAAGTCCGCCGGCAGCAGCGACGGGTTGTCGGGGATGTACGACTCCTTGCAGTGCTTACAGAGCGTACGCACCAGCCGCTGCGCGAGAATGCCTTCGATCGAGCTGGCCACCAGAAACGGCTCCACGCCCATGTCCAAGAGACGCGTCGTAGCCGTGACCGCGTCGTTGGTGTGCAGCGTGCTGAACACCAGGTGGCCCGTCAGCGAGGCATTGATCGCCACCTCGGCCGTTTCCTTATCGCGAATTTCGCCAACCAGGATCACGTCCGGGTCGTGTCGCAGAAAGCTCCGCAGCGCCCGGGCGAACGTCAGCCCGATCTTCGGAATGACGTGCGTCTGGTTGATGCCGTCCAGGTAGTACTCGATCGGGTCCTCAATCGTCAGAATCTTCAACTCGGGACTGACGATCGCCCGCAGTGCGGCATACAGCGTCGTCGTCTTGCCGCTGCCCGTGGGACCGGTCACCAGCACGATGCCGTGCGGCCGGCCGATCAGGTCCGCGAAGATCTCGAACGTCTTGCCCTCCATGCCCAGCGACGTCAGGTCGAGCTTGACCGACGTGCGGTCAAGGATACGCAGCACGATGCCTTCGCCGAAGGCCATCGGAATGACCGACACACGCAGGTCGATCTCGCGGCTGTGCGCCTTGATCTTGAAGCCGCCGTCCTGCGGCAGCCGGCGCTCGGCGATGTTGAGGTTCGAGAGGATCTTGATGCGGCTGACGATCGCGTTCTGGAAGCGCCGGATTTCGGCCGGCACGTTGGCGACCTGGAGCACGCCGTCGATGCGGTAGCGCACCTGGAAGTCCGTCTCGAACGGCTCGAAGTGGATGTCGCTGGCGCGCTGGTCGATGGCCTCAATGAGAATCTCGTTCACCAGCTTGATGACCGAGGCCTCCTGGGCCATCTGGATGTCGAGGTCTTCCGACTCGACGCGCTTCTCGTCGATGATCTCGAGGTCCCCCGCCTCCGCCACCATCTCCTGCAGAACTTCCCCACCCACGCCATAGAACTGGCGAATGAACTTCTGAATCTCGGCCTTCGGTGCGAGCACCGGCTCGACGGCCATGTTGATGCACGTGCGTACCTCGTCCAACGCGTACATGTTGTACGGGTCGCTGGTGGCGATACGCAGGCCCTTACCGTTCTTTAAGATCGGCATCAGGCAGTACTTATGAACCAGCCGGCTCGGGATGAGCTTGAGCAGCTCCCGATCGATGTCCTCTTCCTTCAGCTCCACGACCGGGATCAGCAGCTCTTCGCTGAAAATCTGCAGCACATCCCGCTCGTTCACAAGCTGTTGTCGGATAAGAACTTGGTCAATCCGCTCGGCAGGAGAAGTCCGCTGCGCGGCAGCCTCCTTAAGCTGCTCCCGCGTAATGATCCCCTTGGCAACGAGGGATTCGCCGATCGGCATCTATTCGTTAACCTCTTGTCAAACCACTATCTTATGACCTTGGCGGCACTCTTGGCGCAGTCCCGCGGCACTTCTTATACATCGGCCGAGAACCCTGGTTGCGGGCATACCGCAAAACCGGATTTCCTCTGTACTATTTATAGGGCGTCTGCCCGGCGCCGCTTACACAGGCACGCTCCGCCGCTACCGCCCCGGAATGTCCACACCCCTCTTGCGGGCAACCTCTTGCGCGAGCTCATAGCCGGCGTCCGCGTGCCGCATCACGCCTAGCGCGGGGTCGGCCGTCAGTACGCGTTGCAGGCGCCGCTCGGCTTCATCCGTCCCATCCGCCACGACCACCATGCCGGCGTGGAGCGAGTAGCCGATCCCCACGCCACCGCCGTGGTGCAACGACACCCAGGTCGCGCCGCAGGCCACGTTGCTCATCGCGTTGAGCATCGGCCAATCCGCGATCGCGTCGGAGCCGTCCTTCATCCCCTCCGTCTCGCGGTTGGGCGACGCGACCGAGCCGCAATCCAGGTGGTCGCGCCCGATGACGATCGGTGCCCGCACCTTGCCGGTGCGGACGAGTTGATTGAAAACGTGCCCCATCTGCGCCCGCTGACCATACTTGAGCCAACAGATGCGGCTGGGTAGCCCCTGAAAAGCCACCTTCTCACCGGCCATGCGAATCCAGCGACACAAGTACTCTTCCTCGGGAAACGTCGCAAGGACCGCCTCGTCCGTCGCCCGAATGTCGGCCGGATCGCCCGACAGCGCCGCCCAGCGGAACGGCCCGGAGCCTTCGCAGAACAGCGGGCGGATGTACTCCGGCACGAAGCCGGGGATGTCAAAGGCGTTGGCCACGCCGGCCTGCTGCGCGTGGCCGCGGAGGTTGTTCCCGTAGTCGAACGTGACGGCGCCACGCTGCCGCAGCGCTAGCATGGCCCGCACGTGGTCCGCCATCGTACGCAAGGCCGCCTTCGTGTACTGCTGCGGGTTCTCGCGTCGCAGCTTGAGCGCATCTTCGTAGCTCATGCCGTTGGGCACGTAACCGCCCAACGGATCATGCGCCGACGTCTGGTCCGTCAGCACGTCCGGCGTGATGCCGCGCTCGATCAGGATCTGCAGCACGTCCGCGATATTACCGACCAAGCCCACCGACAGCGCCGTGCCGGCCTTCTTCGCCTCCAGCACGCACTGCAGGGCCTCGTCCACGCTGGTCGTCATCCGGTCGCAATAGCGCGTCTTGAGCCGTCGCTCGATACGCGCGCGGTCCACCTCCACGCACAGCGCCGCCGCCCCGTTGAACGTCGCCGCCAGCGGCTGCGCGCCACCCATCCCGCCGAGCCCGCCAGTGACGAGCAGGCGGCCCTTCAGCGAACCGCCAAAGTGCTTTCGCGCGCACGCCGCAAACGTCTCGTACGTCCCCTGCAAGATCCCCTGTGTCCCGATGTAAATCCAACTGCCGGCCGTCATCTGGCCATACATCGTCAGGCCCAGCGCCTCGAGCCGGCGGAACTCGTCCCAAGTCGCCCATTTGGGCACGAGCATCGCATTGCTGATGAGCACGCGCGGGGCATCGGCTTGCGTCCTGATCACGCCCACCGCCCGGCCGGACTGCACCAGCAGCGTCTCGTCGTTCCCCAGCCGCCGCAGCGTCGCAACGATGCGGTCAAAGTCCGCCCAACTGCGGGCCGCACGGCCAGAGCCGCCGTACACAATCAGCTCGTCCGGGTTCTCCGCCACGTCCGGGTCGAGGTTGTTCATGAGCATCCGCAGGGCGGCTTCCTGCTGCCAGCCTCGGCACGAAAGCTGGGGACCGCGGGGAGCACGAACCGGGCGCGCACCGGGCAGAGCGGGCATGGCGAACCTCCATGGAAGATGTCGGCGCGATTATACCGCGGCCCGCGCGGCGCAAAAGCAAGGCGGCGCCGACTCGGTCCGAGCCGGCGCCGCCAGGAATCCCGCGTTACGCAACCGAGGAGAACGCCTTAGTGCCGCCAACTGCCATGCACGCGAATGTTCGTGTGATGGCCGTACGAGCGATACGCCGGATAGTACGACCGGTAGTAGACCGGGGCCGGCCGAACATACCTGTGCGTCGGGTAGTAGTAGGAGCGGTACGTCGGAGCGTAGTAGCTGCGCACCACGACCGGGGCCGGCGGATCGTAGACCACCACTTCCGGCCCAGGATCGTAGGCAACTACTGGAGCATCGTAATACGTGTACGCCCGCACCGGAGCGCAGTACGAACGGTAGTAGCGCGGCCCGTGGCCGTAAGAGAATCCAAAGGCGAAGCGATCCGCCATGGCCGGGCTCGCCAAGGCCGCCACACAGAAGGTTCCAGCCGCCAGGATCAGTTTCTTTCTGAACGTCATGGTCGTATCCTCACAAACCGCCCGAGGTATCGTTTCCGATCCTATCCTCTGGGCTTAGACAGTGCAATCGACGGCCGGTTAGGGTGGGGTATTCAAAAAAACCGCCCGTTGATGCAACACCGGTTGGCGGCTGGGCGGTTCCGCCGCTATGCTCTCCGCTTCGCGTAACCGTAGCCATAACGGGCCTTTACGGGTATTCAACGCCGACCATGCCGGGCGTGTGGACAGTTCGACAGACCGCTTGGCCACCCGACACCGCAACCGCCGTCGCGCGGTACGCGGGGCCCGGGGAGCTCGCGTGGCTGGACGGCGAGTCCGTGAGCGCGCACGCCGCTACAAGCATGGTCTGCCACCATCCGTGCGCGATCCTGGAGCAGTTCGAGGGTCAGCCAGCGCGCCTGCGCGTGGCCGGGCAAGTCCGCGATGTGGACCCCAACGCCTGGCACCTCTGGCGGCGCTGGCAAGACCGACTGGCGCTGGATCGGGGGACCGACCAGCGGCTGGGCCCCGGGTGGGTCGGGTATGTGGGCTTCGAACTGGCCCGCCAGATCGAACACCTCCCAGCCACACGCCACGAGGACCTCGGCCTGCCGCTGCTGCGGCTGGCCCTCTACGACCGTGCCATCGTCCTCGACCGCGCTCGCCAGTGCGCCTTCGCCGTGGCGGCGACGGGCGTTGCGGCGGCTTGCGGCGCGGTAGCTGACGACACGGAGTGGATCGCCCGCTGGGAGGCGGCCGCGCTGCCGCCCAATGAGGCCGACAACGCTTTCCCCGCGCCGGATGGCGCGAGTTCGGCATCCGCGATTGCCATCGCGACCGAGATGCCGCGCCCGGTTTACGTGGCGATGATCGCCCGCGCGCGCGAGTACATCCGGGCCGGCGACATCTACCAGGTCAACCTGGCGCATCGCTTCCGCATCACCGGTCTCGGCGACCCGCTCGCGACCTATCGCGCCATCCGTCGCGCCAACCCCGCGCCGTACTCCGCGCTGCTCCGCTGGACTGACGGCGCAATCCTCTCGGCTTCACCGGAGCTGTTCCTGAGCCTGCGCGGCCGGGACGTCGTCACGCGACCGATCAAAGGCACGCGCCCGCACGGCGGCGATCCGGCGCGCAACGAGGCGTGGCGGCGCGAACTGATCGCATCGGCGAAGGAAGCGGCCGAGCTCGTGATGATCGTCGACTTGCACCGCAATGACCTCGGCCGCGTGTGCCGGCTCGGCAGCATACAGGTGCGCCACGCGCGGCAGATCGAAGTGCATCCGACGGTGCTCCACACGGTCGCCGAAGTGACCGGGCAACTGCGGGCGGACCAGACGGCGCTGGATTTGCTGGCGGCATGCTTTCCGGCCGGCTCGATCAGCGGTGTGCCGAAGATCCGGGCGCTGGAGATCATCGACGAGCTGGAGCCGGTGGCGCGCGGGGCCTATACGGGCGCCATCGGCGTGCTGGGGCTGGACGGCAATCTGACGTTCAACGTTGCCATCCGCACTTTGCAGATGTGCGGCCGGGCGGCGACACTATCCGTTGGCGGGGGCATCGTGGCGGACTCCGCGCCCGCCGCGGAGTACGCGGAAACGCTGGCGAAGGCGCGCGGGATACTCAGCGGCATCGCACCGCACGCCGCGGCGCTGCCGGAGGAACGAACATGCCGCAATGGGTCTGCCTGAACGGGACATTGCTGCCGGCCGAGGAAGCCCGGATCAGCGTATTTGACTCCGGCTTCATGCAGGGCATCGGGCTGTTCGAGACGATGCGGACGTACAACCGGCAGGTCTTCCGGCTGCAGCGACACCTCGATCGGCTGGTGCAGTCGGCCCAGGTGTTGGGCTGGGTGACGGTGCCGGACGCCGACGTGCTGGCGGACCACGTGGAGCAGGTTGTCCAGGCGACCAGCGGCGACGAATCGCGCGTGCGGCTGACCGTGACGACCGGCTCGCTGCACGCGGCGGCGGACCAGGTGCCGGCGCTGACGGTCGTGGCGACCGCGACGCCGGCCGAGAAGTACCCGGAGGACTATTACCGCAAGGGCGTGACGGTCGTGCTATCGGGCTGCGACCAGGGGGCAGGGGACCCGACGGTGGGGCACAAGACAACGAGCTACTTTCCGCGGCTGGCAACGCTGCGGGCGGCGCACGCGCTGGGGGCGTTCGAGGCGCTGTGGCGGACCGTCGATGGGCACCTGGCCGAGGGCGCGATCAGCAACCTGTTCATCGTGAAAGAGGAGACGCTGCTGACGCCACCGCTGGATGCGCCGGTACTGCCGGGGATCACGCGGGCGACGGTGTGCGAGCTGGCCGTGGCGGCGGACATTCCGGTGCGCGAGGCTCCCGTCACGCTGGAGGATCTGCGCGGGGCGGAAGAGGTGTTCGTCACCAATAGCATGATTGAGCTGATGCCGGTTGTGCGGCTGGGGCGTGAACGAATCGGCGCGGAGAAACCCGGCGAGATCACGCGCGAGCTGCTGATCGCGTACGGGGAGCTAATTGATCGGGAATGCGGGGGCAGTGGGCCGGAAAAGACGCACGTCGTGTAGCAGGCTGACGTGGCGCCGGCCAAGGCGGCGCTCACATCCAGTTCCGCAAACGCACACGTCAGCGCCAGACCCCTGAGTAGCGCCAGCCACGCCGGCCCGTGGTCGTGCTGCGCGCCGATCCGTTGGTCGCGGTCGCGCCAGTCCACCGCCCGTCGCACAAAGAAACGACAGGTGCAGCAGGGGCGCCGCGGTTACACTGGAGTGGGTTCCCCGTTCGGACGGTGGCCACATGGCATCGGGGTTCCCGCTGAATGCTCGGGCGCGGAGTCGGAACGCCCGGCGCTTGTGCAGACAATATCCGGTGGGCCGCGACGGCGCCGACACGGGCTGGTCCCGCGCGGCCTGCACCAGTCACGGCGCCGTGGAGCACGTCCCACGGTCCGCACGGACGGAGGCACACGGCCATGCTGCGACAGCGAATCGTGATCGGGATGGTGCTGGGGCTGGGAAGCACGGCGCTGAGCGCAGGTGCGACCCGGCACGTCTACGCAGGCGAGTCGATTCAGGCGGCGATCAACGTGGCTGCGGAGGGCGACGAGATTATCGCGCATCCGGGGACCTACGGAGGTGCGATCGACTTCGTCGGCAAGGCGATCGTGCTGCGCAGCGCTGATGGTTGGCAAGCGACGATCCTGGACGGGCAGCAGGCGGGGCCGGTGGTGACGTGTCACACGGGCGAAGGGGCGGGGACAGTGCTGGAGGGCTTTACGATTCGCCGCGGGGTGAGCACGTCGCAGGGCGGCGGCATGCGCATCGCCGGCGCGAGCCCGACGGTGCGGAACTGCCTGTTCCAGAATAATCAAGCGCAGTACGGGGGTGCGGTGTTTGTGGATTCCGGCCGGCCGACGTTCGAGGGGTGCCAGTTCGCCGAGAATGTGGCCACCGGTTCGGGCGGCGCGGCGTACTGCTACAGGTCCGCGGGGCCGTGCGAACCGGTACTGCGCGATTGTCGGTTCGGTTCGAATCGGGCGGAGAGTGCGGGCGGGGCCATGCGAAACTGGGACAGCAGCCCGATGCTGGAGCGGTGCCGTTTCGAGATCAATCACGCGCGGTACAGCGGGGCCGGAGTGGCCAACGGAGGGGACAGTCAGCCGCAGTTCACGAACTGCACGTTCGAGGCCAATCAACTCAACGCGCTGCAGGGCAACTGGGACGGCTCCGGCGGTGCGATGGGCAACACCGATAGCAGCAGTCCGGTACTGGTGAATTGCGTCTTCGCGGACAACCTGGTGACTGTCCAGTATCCGTACGTCGGGCGAGGCGGGGCGCTGGCGAGCAGCGGTACGGCACGGCCGCAGTTGCACAATTGCACCTTCTCCGCGAATCACGCGAACGTCGGCCAGGCGCTGTCGAATGTGGGGACGGCGCAAGTGCATATGGCCAGTTCCATCCTGTGGGACGGCGGCAACGAAATCGTGAGCGAGGGCGGGGCGGTGGCGGTCGTCGAGTATTGCCAGGTGCAGGGCGGCTGGCCGGGCGTGGGAAACAATGGCGATGATCCGCAACTTGTGGATTGGCGGCTGGGGCCGGATTCGCCGTGCATCAATGCCGGCGACCCGAATGCGGCACCGCCCGCGGTGCGCGACCTGGACGGGCACGCGCGAGTGTTGGGCGGGCGCATCGACATGGGGGCGTACGAATTCGGGATCGGCGACGTGGACGGCGACCGCAACGTGGACGGACAGGACTTCGTCGTGGGCGCGGGGTGCATGACCGGCCCGGACCGCGGGCCGTATGGGGCGGGGTGTGAGGCGGTGGATTTCGAGTACGACGGAGACGTGGATTTGGCGGATGTGGCGGCGTGGCAACTTGCGTTGACAGAATGAGCCGCGCGCGGCAGACACGGGACAAATGGCGGACTTGCAGGCCGGAGAGCGATTCAGGTCTGCCAGCCCGTGGAGACCAATTGGACAGTGGCGATAGCGGCACGGTTGACGAGGACGACGGAGTCCTTGGCGGGGGTATGTCCGTCGTCGGTCACGTCGGTGAGGAGCAGCCAGCCGGTGGCTTCCTGACGGACGGCGTCAGACGGCCGAATCATAGAGCTGGTTGCAGCCTCAACATGAAAGCGGCCACGGAGGTGCTCGCCGGTCAGAAGGGTGACTTGTAGGTCGCAGGTCTTGGTGGATTTGCGCATGCGCGCCCCTTCGTTTGGGATGACGTAGGCTAGAGCGGCGCGCGGGGGGCGTCAATGCGGAGGGCGCGTGGCCGTGCGGATACGAACGGGGCGGACGGGGCCCCGGTAAGGGTGCCCCGCCCGCCCGCGATGGAGGAGCGAGCCGGTCTGCAAAGTGGACTCTACGTCAGGCACCCCTCACATGCGTTCGGGGCAGGCGGAGGCCTGACGCTGCCGGACGCGGACGTCAGGCAGGGACGCCTGGCGCTACACCAACACAGACAAGATGCCTGTGCCACACGTCACGTCTGTGTCACAGAGCCGCGGTCAGAACGCCGGATCCCACTCGAACACGACTTCGTCGGTCGTGGCGTCGTGGACGACGATCCACAGATTGCCCCACGTGGCCCACAGGCCGGGGGCGTAGAAGTCGCCGTACGCATCCATGGAGCCGGTACCCTGGTAGTAACGCATGTCGGTCTCGACGTAGGTCTTCACGTAGTAGCTGTTGGCCGGCAGACCGGTGACGTTGGCAGACACGAACCCGCTGGCACCGCCGAAGCCCAGGTGCAGGCAACGGACCGTGGGCGTGCCGGGGTCAGGCGTCGCGCCGCAGCGAACATGGTCGAAGCTCAAGACCTGGCGGCCGGTGGAGACCGTGTTCTCGAAGTTGATGCCGATCATGACGATGTTGGCGAGGTTGAGGGTGCTGCCGGTGCCGCTGCCGGGCTCGAGGCTCAGCTCGCAGGTGTCGAGGATCACGCCGGCCGTTGTCCAGTCGGTGGTGACGGGCAGCGCGGGGCCGAGCCAGATGTTGCCGTCGCCCTCGACGAGGGCAATGCGGGCCCGGGTGTGCGCGTCGTACACATCCGCCCGCACGTCGTACACGATCGCGTGCTGCGCGGACAGATTCAGCGGCCGGCCGAAGGCGAGGTAGCGGACGCCGACCTTGTCGCCCTCCGTGGTGGACCAGTCGGCGGTCAACTCGAGGTGCTGGTCGCCGTCACTGCTGGTGGCCGCCTCGCGGATGATCTGCAGGGACTCAAACGGAGCCCCGAAGCGCGTCCACGCTCCGTCAGGCACGCCGTTGGGGAAGCCGGCCGCCGTCGGATCGGGCGGTAGCGCGGGCAGAGTCTGGCCGGCGGGAATGTAGACGAAGTCGGGGTCTTCGATGCTGGTGATGAGCGGCAGCACGGGGTCCGGCGCCTCGTTCCAATACAGCTCATCGATCTGGAAAGTGGGCGTGCCACTCGCGGCGCCGTTGGCGAGGAACACGAAGCCGACATGCGCGAGGGCATTGTAGTCCGGCTGGTTGTTGGCGTTGCCGTCGGCGCGGGTCAGGCCGGCGTGGGCCAGATCTCGGCGATAGGTGGCGTAATCCTCGGTCAAAGCATGTGCGGGGGTTTCCCAGACCTCGCCGTCCTGGTCACAGATTTGCAGCTTCACTAGCGGGTTGCCGGTGTTCGTGCGCTTCATGCGATAGGAGATCACGGCGCCGGAGGAGATGTCCCACGGCGCACTCGGCAGGTTGTACTGCACGCCGCACCAGGCGCCCTGCGCCCAGTTCGCGGTGAGGACGACGGTCTGATTGTCGACCGGGACCTCCGCGCGCCAGTAGATGTCGTCGATGTAGAAGGCACCGGAGCCGGTGGCCGTGCCCTTCAGCAGGCTGAAACCGATGCGCCGCACGGAAGCCGGGTCGAGCACACCGTCACCGCTGCCGTCGACCTTCTGCATCTTCTTGAAGCTGACCTCCTGCGTGAACATCTGCTCCGTGCTCGTCGGTGTGACGGCCACGCGCGACTCCCAGACGTCGCCGTCCGTCTCTTCGACGACGAACTTGACTTGCGGATCACCAGTCGCGTTCGGGTCGGGAACGTAATACAGGCGGTACGACATGGCCGGGCCGCTGGAGATGTCGAGCGGCGTCGAGGCGATGTTGTAGCGCAGGCCGAGGGAGGTGCCGACGCTCCAGTCGGTGAGGGCCTTCAGGTAGCGGTCCGGAGCCGGGCCGCTCATGTCGATGACGGTGCCTACGTTGTAGCGCAGGTTGTACTGCTGGCCGGTGACGAAATTGGCCATGGCGTGGAAGTAGCCACTGGCGACATCCATCGTCTCGTAGCCGTCGCCGAAGCGGGTCCAAGCGTGCGCACTGCCGGGCGGGAAGCCGCCGGTGGCTGTGTCGCCGGACGTGTCCGTGATGAGCGTCTTGCTCGTGGGGCTCGTGGCCGGCGCCCAGTAGACGTCGTCGATGTCGAAGGTGGGCATGCCCGTGCCGCCCTTCACGACGTGGAAGCCGAGGAACGCGATATGGTGGTCGAGGTCGCCGCCGCCGGCGTTGTCAGCGAGAGTGAGATTGCTGTTGGCGAGCTCCACGGAGTATTCGACCCAGCTCGTCGTCAGGGTGTGCGCGGCGGTTTGGATCCACACGTCGCCGTCGGACTCCTGGAAGACGAGCGCCATCGTCATGTTCGGGTCGCTGGCGCGGGCTTTGTAGTAGAGGGTCGGACCGTCGGTAACGGCCGTCGTGAGAAGGTAGATGCCGTTGAAGGCGGCGCCGAAGCGGCTCCATTCGTACGCGACGGCGTCGTCCGGGAAGCCGCCGTGGATGGCGGGGTTGTAGTTCGGATCGCCGGGGCGCGGGTTGTTCTCGTTCCACTCGGTGAAGTCGCTGCCGGAGAGGTCGGTCAGCAGGACGGGCGCGGGGGCCGGCGGCTGGCCGATCAGGATGGAGCTGAACGCGGGGCCGAAGCGGGTCCACTCGCGGGCGGCGGTGCCGGGGGGCGCGGCCGCGGACGTGGTGTCGTTTTCGACGTCGGTGATGAGGTTCGTGGCACCGTCGGTGAAGCTCGCCCAGTCGAAATAGCCGACCTGGTCGGACTGGGGCGGGTTGTGGTCGCCGATCCAGTTGGTGTCGAAGTTCTCGGAGCTACAGTAGATGTGGAAATCGGTGTCGCCGGGCCCGTAGCCGCAGATCGCGTCGCGGCGGGCGCGGACCTGCTCGCCGCCGTCCTTCTGGATGAACCAGGAGGCGACGTACTGGCCGAGGGAGTTCTTCTGGAGCTCGATGGTGTAGGTGTACCAGTAGCCGCGGGCGATGTGGTCCTGGGGATTGGCCGGCTGGTAGGCGATTTGGTCGAGGTGTGTTCCGGAGCTGTCGTCGCGCTGCACGGTCATCCAGCAGAGCAGGTGGCCGGCGGGGACGTTGTAGAGCTGGCGGTGCGCGGAGGTGCCTTCGCCGATTTCGAAGTCGATCTCGCGCGCGTTGAGATCGTTGCCGGATTGATCGGAGAAGAGGAACGCGGCGATGGCGTTAGTGGCGCCCTGTTCCTGGAGCGTGGGGATGTAGATGTGCCACTGGTAGGTGCCGGTGCGGTAGGTCTCGACGGTGCGAACCTTCACTCGATCGTTGTACCCGGCACGGGCGGTGACGCGCAGGACGCCCTGGTTGTCAAACGTCGTGAGCTGGTAGGTGCTGACGCCCTCCGGGGAGCTGTCGTTTTCCCAGTCGGCCAGGCCGCTGGCATCATTGAAACCCCACAGCGCGGTGGGGTCGGTCAAAAGCCGGCCGCAGTCGGACACGTCGCGGAGCGCCAGGGCAGACTCGTCAATGGCGAGCGGCGCGGCGCCCTTCTGCACGGGGACGGGGAGACCGACGGACACGGTCGGGGTCCGCAGGCCTTGGCTGGCCGCTGGCTCAGCGCGTTCAATCGCGCCGAGTCGGCCACCGGCGAGCGTGTTGCCAGCGAGCCATAGCAGGCTCGCCGCCAGGATCACTTGTGTGGGGCGAGGTAGCATTTGTGTCCCTTTCCGCGAGAGGACCTGTGCCCCGGAGCGGTGTGGGTTCCGCGCCCACGCGGCTCACGGGGCTTCGAATTCGCTGCGATTACCGGCCTAGTAATTAATTAGATAGGTTAATTAGGCAGCATAATTATGTGTGCTTAGTAAGTCAACGATGCGGGTCGTTTTTTCTGGGACTTTCCTGGTGCGATGCGGTCCCCGTTTGCGGTCCGCACAGAAATGAGTATCACAATGCCAGTTCAATAAAAGACTTACAGCTTGTCGCGCGACATGATCGGTGTGCGGACGGCGTGGCCGGTTTCAGGTGCAACCGGTCGTGGAAAGCCGCTCGGGACCGCGCGGCGGCGATTCCGTCGGACCCGACGCCGCGGCACACTACGTCCAACGGAAGCGTGCTGACCGAGCAAATGCGAGGCTCGGCGGTATGCTTCGCGAATGCGTGGAGAACCTCGCATGTTGTGGAGCGGACGGAACGCACGAGTCGTGATGCTGAGTCTGGTGGCGCTGGCGCCCGTGACGAGCGGGAACGCGGCGGAGCCGGCGACGCGGCCGGCACCGGTACCGATGGAGAAATACGCCTCCAAGGACGCGATCTTCGTGCTGTACAAGCCCAAGGGCTGGGAGGTTGAGGAGGATTCCCAGCCCGGCGTCCGCGCGATCACGATTGCGGAGCCGAATGCGGCCGGCGCGGCGGCGCTGTTCACGGGGACGAGTCCGACCGGCGATGACATGCTGGCGCTAACCAAACTGTTCCTGGGCGGCATTGGCGGGCAGTATCCGGATTTCGAGGTGCGCGAGGCCAGCGTATCGCGCGACAAGCGGCGCGTGTTCCTGCTGGCGAGCTTCACGCACGCGGCGTCCGGCAAGCGGGAGATGCGCGCGTGGGTGTCCGGGCGCGGCAACGAGTTCCTGTTTGAGTGCATCGAGGCGCCGGAGGGCCAGCTCGAGCGGATGCGGCCGGTGCTGCTGACGGTGCTGGCGAACCTGAAGGTGTTCAAGGGGGCCTTCGCGGGTCCGGAGGCGGCGCCGGCGCCGTTGCCGCGGCTGGTGCCGCACAAGCTGAGCGACGGGGCGGCGAGCTTCCAGATGCCGGAGGGGTGGGGCTGCCAGGAGCTGGGCAAGGGGTGCTTCATCGCGGGCGACAAGGGTGGGCGGCACGTGTTCATGGTGTCGAGCGTGGACGTGCTGACGCCGCGGCTGGGGGTACGTCCGGCGGGTGTGCCGGTCGCACCGTACCAGTCGCCGAGCCGCGCGCTGCAGACGCTGTGCAGTTGGCAGGGTTCGGCGAAGAACATGGACTTTGAGAAAGTGATTCCGCGGAAGGACATCGCGGAGCAGATGGCGCAGGTATACACGGTCGGGCCGATCCAGGTGGAGGAGTTCGTGTACACGTGCGACACGAAGGCGGGGAAGACGAAGGGCTACACCTTCGGCTTCACGTTCGGGTCGCGGACGGACACGAGCTGGAACTTCCGGCATCTGACGGTGATGGCGCCGGCGAGCACGTTCGAAGAGGACGTACCGGTGTTCGCGGCGATGCTCAAGTCGTACGAGATCGACGACGAGTGGGCGAAGCGCTACGTGGAGCAGGGGCTGGCGCGGCTGCGGCAGTTGCAGAAGCAGACGGCCGCGACGATTGCCCGCACGTCTCAGGAGATTCGCGCGATGATGACGGCGGCGTTTGACGAGCGGCAGCGCAGCCAGGACTACATCGACTATCAGCGGACGAACTACATTCGCGGGGAGCAGGACTGGGTTTCGGGGATGGAAGGCGGGACGGTGTATCACACCGATTCGTGGGGCACGCGGAACACGACGACGGGCGAGACGTGGGAGGGCGCGCCGTACGATTACGTGCACTTTGAAGGGCGCAATCCGCGGCACAACGAGGGCATGACGCCGATCGACAGCCGGGCGCTGTGGGAGCGGCACGTGGCGCCGTAGGGCCGATTACGGCCCTTGGCGCCACCGGCCCGGTCGGATTCCGCGCCGCCACCGGCCCGGGCTGGTTTCGATATTCCGCGCGTTACTCCGGCAGGAGGCTCGCGACGGTCTGCCAGTAATCCTGCAGGTCGGTTGTGGGGGCTGTGGCGGCGTTCTGGTCGATCAGGTAGCCAAGCAGCGCGCGGTTCGCGGGGGTGGTGTTGTCATAGAGCAGCGCGGCCGTCTGGGCCGGGCTGTAGCCGGCGCCGGCGGCGGTGTTCGGCGGCGGGGCGCCGGCATCATCGGAAGTGCCGTCGGCCGCGGCCAGGCTGTAGCTGCTCTGGAGTTCGAGTTCCTCCAGGCCGGCGCAGCCG
>CAZGAQ010000008.1:0-158531 GCA_964523405.1 uncultured Planctomycetales bacterium | reverse complement strand
CGTGCGGCGTGCCAACGTGCACAGGTGAGAACGTGAAAGCGGGAACGGCGTGCGCGGTTCGTGGGGGGATGCGTGAAAACGTGCAAAAGTGAAAAGGTGAAAACGGGGGGTGGGCGGAGCGGGGCAAGGTGCGCAAGGGGGGGTTCGGGAGCGTGCAAGGTGCGCAAGCGTCCGGGATAAAAGGGTGGCCAAGCGTGCGGGAAGGCAAGGTGCGCAAGTGTTCACGTGGTGCGCGCTGCCTAGTTGCGCACCTTGGTTTATCGGGACATTGCGCGGCGTCCGAGCCGCCGCGAATGGCGAATGTCGAGTAGCGAATTGCGAATTGGAGGACCGGTGTGGTGGTCGGGGGCACGAGGGCAGGGGGCAGGGGACAGGGGGGGCGAGTCGAGGGAACGGAGAACAGCAGAGACGTAGTAGCGAGTAGCGAGTTTCGAGTAGCGAGTTGAAGAGAGAGGGAACGGTGAAAGGCAGAGGCGCGGTAGCGAGTAACGAGTGGCGAATAGCGAGTTGAAGACCGGCGCGGTGGGCGGGCTGACGAGGCATGTGCTCATAGGGGAAGGATGGCGCGGGAAACAGGGCGCGGGGCTGGGAAGCACGAGAGTAGCGGGTTTCGAGTAGCGAGTAGCGAGTTGGGGCGGGTTCTGGCGGAGGATAGCGGTCTCTTTGGCCGCGCAGGACCGAAGGACGCGAAGAAGCAGCCAGACGGCTGTATCCTAGGGTTGTGTGCTCATCTAGACTGCGCTGTCACCACGAAGGACACGAAGGAAGAACGGTTCGCGATCGGGCTTTGGCCGGGCGATCAGGGCGGCCGCGGCGGCGCAGGACGGTGAGGCCGACGAGGGCGAGGAGCGCGCCGGCGGGTTCGGGGACGGGCTGGCCCCAAACCTCCCACTTCGTGCCGGCTACCACGCCATTCGCGTGGGTGTCGGGATTCCAGGTGAACGTCACGCTGTCGACGTACAGCCGCACAAAGTCGATCCGGTTGCCGACCAGATCCACAGGCCTGCTCAGGAACAACGACTCAAGCGTGCCGATCCAACAGCTTGAGGTGCCGTCTCCGTGGGGCCGGAGCAGCGTAATGCGAACGAACCCCTGTTCGCCGTCCGTCCAGAGCGACTGCAGCAGCGCGAATCCCGTCACCGCGGGCGTGAAGTCATAGCTCCCGGACGAACCGGCCTGCCAGTACGCGCACTCGTGTTCACCCACCGGAGTGGTGTACCATTGCCCCGGCACAAACGGGCCCACCTCCAGATATACACGGATTGGTGTATCGACCTGCTCGCCTCCGTGCTGCCAGTTCTGCATGCAACTGTATGAACTGAGCAAAACGGAGTCGGCACGGGCCGATAACGCACCGCACGCCGATAGCACACTCGCTACAAGCATCGCCCTTGCTACAGGCATGATACCTCCCGATCCTGCTATCATTTGCGTTCATAGTACACGCGCCGAGAAGAGAAAGCAACCAGCGGAAATCTGGGGACACCATACTGATTTCCTTGGATAAGGAATCCGGGGAGCGCGCGGGTCCAACCTGGGGAGGTCCAGAATACGGACGGTCCTGCGGATGAATGACCATCGCCTCAATTAGGCGTGAAAACCGACGCTCGCGGCTCGCTGGGAGCACCGTCCGGTGGGCCGCGCGGCGTTTGGGCCGAGTGTGAAAGCCGGGAGGTGGGAGCGGGATTGCGGTGGTAGAATGGTGCGCGGCAGTCGGCGTCCGATGTGCGCCAGTGGGGCGTGGAGCGTGACGCGGGCCAGGCGGTTCCTCTACGACGGCTGGCGGCCGGTCCAGGTGCGGCGAATTGAGTATGGTGTCCCCGGATTCGGCCTGAATCATCCCAAACACCTCCGAATCATTAAGTACCCCTTCATTACCAATCATCCCCCACTTCCCCGACAACTCCGTGCAGGTGCCGGACAAGGCCGCGCTTTGTGGCGCTCGGGTCCCCGCCTGGGCGCCGTGCACACCGTTCGCTGCTCCAGTTGCGACCGACGACACCTGCGCCCGGGCCACGACAACCGCGGCCAGAAGACCAGCCGCGAAAGGAAACGACAAGTCAGCAAGGACAAGAACGCCGGCGGCCGGACGGAATAGGCCGCCGACGAGATTCCTGCAGCGCGCGTGCGTCATTGCGGAGGCCTCCAGCCCGGCTCGCCCAATGCGCAGCGTCGCGCTCCCCGGGGCACCGATGGCGCGCGACGGCACTTCACACAACGCGCGCCGTCGGCCAGCGTCGCGCGGTGTCGGTGAGGGCATACAGCGTGCGTGTACGCTCCCGGCGTGAAGGCTAAAGCGTGACGTTCCGAGCACATTGTGCAGATGAACGGTGAATAGAGTGTTGCGGCTTGCTTTCGCCGGTCCGCGAGCTATGCTTCATGGTCCGCTGAGTTGTGTCGGGCTGCAGATGATCGGCCGTATCAATTGCGTCCATGTCATCGGATGTCTAGACAGTGGGTACCGCGCTCGTGCCTGGGCGGCCCGCTAGCGTGCAAACCGACGTGAGCGACGCGCTTTCGAGTGCGCGACCACGGAGGCGATGCACCCGCATTTCCGCCGCGGCGCGGTTGTCGCGCCAATCACGGGTAACGAACGACGCCGATTGCGTCGCGATTGGAGAACGCCATGGAGTCGAATCTGTTTGTGCGGGGGTTCTTGTGGACCGCGGTCCTGGCCGCATTGTCCCCGCTGGCCGCGGCGCAGGGTCCGGTATCGCTGAGTGGCTTTGACGTGCTGAACACGTCCGGCGTGGCCCACTCGTTCGAGGCGGAATACAGCAATCTGCCTGTAAGTGCTTACCTGGGGTTTGACACAAGTTCCTACTCCAGCGTTACCGCCTCGGCGACTCCCACAGGGTCCAAGGTGCGCTGGACAGGTGGGACTACGAATGTGGGTGAGTGGTCTCACTTTGGGCTCTACCTGGACGAGGAGCCGCCCCTGGATCCGCGAGTGGTCAGCTATACATACGGGTCGGGCAGTTCGTTGCGTGCCGAAACGGGCACCAAGTCGTACCAGATCTGGGAGACGGATTCGTACAACAACCGAACGGACAAATGGGTGACTTCGGCAGCGGCCGCGGTACAGAGAAGGGTCACGACCTTTGGCGGAGAACTTGATTTCGCCGACCTCGTGCGCGGTGGTGCGCTGTGGGCTCAGGCGACAGTGATCGATGACCAGTTTGTCGACATACCGGCGGAAGGCCTGGTCTACCAGTACGAGACCATGCCAGACAATGTGTGGTCCATCATGATCGCCGACGTGCTGGACAGGAACACCGGTATAGTGGACATGACGTTTGTGAATGCATACCGGGTGACTCCGGAGCCGATGTCGGCCATTTCGTTGACACTCGGAGCGCTCTGTCTTGTCGGGCGCGGGCGGCGAGAAAGGCAGTAGGCGTCGATGCCTCCGGGGCCGCGCGCCGCGCGGGAGGGCGGGCCGGGGGCCACGATGCCGATCGGCCGCGCGAGCGCTGAGCGGATGAGTGGCCGCCGGCCGTGACAGACTCGAACGGCGGGTAGCGCGGCTCGCTCGGATTACCGTCCGGCGGGCCGCGTGGCGTTTGGGCCGAGTGTGAAAGCCGGGAGGTGGGCGCGGGATTACTGTGGTAGAATGGTGCGCGGTAGTCGGCGTCCGATGTGCGCCAGTGGGGCGGGGAGCGTGACGCGGGCCAGGCGGTTCCTCTACGACGGCTGGCGGCCGGTCCAGGTGGCGGCGAATTGAGTATGGTGTCCCCGGATTCTGTCCCGGATTCCGGATTCTAGGTTCGTCATTCCGAGCTGGAACAAGTTCCGGGTGAAGGCGCCGTTCACGGTCGAGGCGGAGCCGACGCCCGCGCCGGCTGGCGAGTGAGTTGGGCAGGCAGTGGGGGGGACAGAGGGGGCAGGGGTGTGCCGGGGAGCAATCGAGAAGCCCGTTGAAACGGGCTCGCGGTGGGCGGGGAAGGGGCAGATGGCGGGCGTCCGTTCACCAGCCCTAAAGGGCTGGCCTATTTGCCCGGCTGCGCCGGGGAGGCCGCTGAAGCGGCCAGAGCGGAGGCGGGAGGGCGCGAGTCGCGCGGCGGGCGGGGACGCCCACCCCACCCCGAGACAATGGGCAGGTGTACCGGCCGACGCGCGACCTGCCCTGCGCGCTGTGCCACGAGTGAAACGGAACGGGAGCAGCGCAGGAGTCCATTGAAACGGGGTACAGGGGGGCCGCTGCAAAAGGGGACAGGCACCGCTGGAAGGCCCACTGGCGCTAGCGCGAACGCGGTCTGGCGCGGAGCCAGTCCCCTTTTTCAGCGGGCTGGCAGGGCACCGTACGAGGCCCGGGGCACTGGCCAACGGACCCGGGGGTCGGCTAAGATCGGGTCACGTTTGGGGGGCATTTTGTGGAGGTGCATGTGTTCACGTCGGCAGCGGAAGCGCTCAAGTACATCAAAGATCACGACATTGCGATGGTGGACCTGAAGATCGTGGGCCTGAACGGCCAGTGGCTCCACCTGTCGATCCCCGCGCGGCAGTTTTCGATGCAGCATTTCACCGAGGGCGTCGGATATGACGGCTCGTCGGGGTCCGGGTTTACGACCGTCGAGGCGGGCGACGTGAACGCCCTGCCGCAGCCGGACACGGGGTTCATTGATCCGTTTTGGGATCAGCCGACGCTGAGTTTCCTGTGTGACACGATCACCGCGGACACGCACGAGCCGTTCCCGAGCGATCCGCGGACGATCGCGCGGCGGGCGGTCGAGTATCTGCGCAGCACGGGCCTGGCGGACGAGGCGTGGATGGGGCCGGAGTTCGAGTTTCACATCTTCGATCGCGTGGAGACGACGATCGAGCCGTACTGCGTGGGCGTGAAGGTGGCGTGCTCGGAGACGCACTCGGACGGTGTGACGGCGCCGATTCCGCTGAAGGGCGGCTACTTCCGCACCCCCCCCACCGAGCACTACCACAACCTGCGGTCGCAGATCACGCTGATGCTCGAGAAGATGGGCATCCAGGTGCGCTATCACCACCACGAGGTCGGCGCGCCGGGGCAGTGCGAGATCGAAGTGAACCTGGCGCCGCTCGTGCGGGCGGCGGACCAGGCGCTGATCATCAAGTACGTCATCAAGAACGTCGCGCGGCAGCACGGGAAGCTGGCGACGTTCATGCCCAAGCCGCTGTTCGGCGAGGCGGGCAACGGCATGCACGTCCACCAGAAGCTGACGCTGGGCGGCAAACACATCTTCTTCGACGAGCGGCGAAAGAACTACGCGAACTTGGCGGACCTCGCGCTGCACTACGTGGCCGGATTGCTGCGACACGGGCAGGCGCTGACGGGGCTGACGAACCCGTCGACGAACTCGTTCAAGCGGCTGGTCGAGGGGTACGAGGCGCCGGTGAACCTATTCTTCTCGCTGGCGAATCGCTCGGCCGCAATTCGCGTGCCGAAGTACGCCGTGTCGCCGGAAGACAAGCGGATCGAATATCGTCCGCCAGACTTCACGAGCAACGTGTACCTGGCGCTGGCGGGCATGTTGATGGCGGGGATTGACGGCATTCAACAGAAGCTCGATCCGGCGGCGCTGCACTATGGGCCGTTCGACGTGGACATTTCCAAGCAGTCGGCGGAGTTCCGGGCGCAGATCGCGGGCGTACCGCGGAGCCTGCACGACGCGCTGGAGGCGCTGGCGAGAGACCACGAGTTCCTCCTGAAGGGCGAGATTCTCCGCGAGCGATTCATCCAGGGCTGGATCGAGACGAAGCGCGAGACCGAGTGGCGCGCGGTAGCGATTCGGCCGCATCCGTATGAGTACGCGTTGTATTTGGATGCGTAAGGCGGAGTGCGGGATTCGCGCGTGAAGCGGACGGGCTTTGCTGGGCTAACGCCGCCGTGGCTGAGGAGACGCACCGAACGTCTTGGCGGCGGCCTTGGCCCAGCCTACGTTCGGCTACGTTCGGCCGGTGCGGGAGCAGGCGCATCTGCTGCGGTGTGCTGGACGCTTGCGCGAACGTGTGCGCCCACGGCTGGAGCGTCGCCGGCGCCGGGGGGTTCGTCGAAGCGCGAGAAGAGCGGGAGGTCCTGCACGAGGGCGCGATAGCGGGCGGCGAGGCGCGCGAGTCTGGACATGGAATCGTAGGCGGCATGCTGCGGAGCGAGGGAGAGGGGGCGCTCGATCACCAGGAACAGAATCGCCGTGGGGACCAGCGTAATGGCGAACATGACGGGCAAGAGGGACCAGAAGAAGAGGCTGCCCTGCGCGGCCGGCGGCAGAAGTTTGGCGACAAGGGTGAAGCCGGCCTGCAGCGCGAGACCGTGCAGCAGGTAGTACGAGTAGCTCATGTTGCCGAGCCACCGCAGCGGCGTCCAGGTGAACGCTCGCGGCAGCCAGCCGTCGGTCCGGACCACGCACGCGTAGCAGGGGATGAAGAAGGCCACGAAGAGAATGGTCGCGCGGATGGCCGCGCCGGATGGACCGGGTAACGGCAATAGCGAACTGAGGATGCCGAGGAGTAGCGCCCCCAGCGCGGTGCCGCTCCCGGGCGCCCAGGCGGGGCGTTGCGTGCGCGCCTCGTAGAGCAACATGCCGGACACGAACATGATCAGCTGCACATGACCGTCCCAAATCGCGCACCAGCCGACGATGGCCGCAGTGATCGCGACGCACAGCCCCACCCGCTGTGCGGGATGGCGCGTGCGCAGGCTCAGCAGGGCGATCACCAGCGGAATCGCGAGATAGAAGAACATCTCGTAGCTGAGCGACCACGTGACGGTGATCAGGGGTTCGATGGCCAGCATGCCCGGCAGCAAGAGGAAGTTCTGGAGCAGGTAGGCCGCGGCCGCGGAGGCGCCGGCGGGAATGCGGCTCTCGGCAGGGAAGACGAACGAGAGGCCAATGTAGCCCAGAAACACGACCGTGAACGCCGGGTAGATGCGCTCGACGCGGCGGCGCATGAACTGGAGGAAGGGCTGCGGGCGCGCCATGAGCGAGCCGTAGATGAGGTATCCGCTGAGCACGAAGAAGAGGTCGACGCCGGTGCGGCCGATGATGCGCAGATCGTGCGCGAGGCTGGCGAGGGCGGAGTCGGAGGCAACCCAAGGCACGACGGCCGTGGCGTAGTGGACGAGGAAGACGAGGAAGACGGCGAACCCGCGGACGCCTTCCATGGGTCGGACGTTCGCACTTCGCCCGCCGCGGGTCAGCTCAAACTGGCCGGACAGCCAGGCGCGCAGCCCGGGACGCGGCTCGCGTGGCGAGTCTACGCGGGTGCTCGGGGGACGGGCCTGCGTCGAGATGCTCAACGGGTGTTGCCTTCCAACGCGCGACTATGGCCGGTGGCCGGGGCGACCGGCGGTGAAGCTTCTGATGGTGTAGTTATCGGTTGATGTGGCAGACGGGTTTCTTGGTTGCGTGGCGGGCGCAACGTCAGGCAGAGACGCTTGACGCTACCGCTGCAAGGCAGAGCCTCGCAGTACGTCGGGCGGGGGCGACGTCAGGCGGGGACGACGTCAGGCGGGGACGCGTGACGCTGCGGCGCGGGGGTCCGCCGCTACTCCGGAGCCTTGGGGCCAAGGGTGCGGAGGTCGCCCTGGCGGCGGGTGATGCCGAGGGCGTCGAGGCGTTCGACCAGGGGGACGATGAACTTGCGCGACGAGTTGCACATGGTGCGGATGTCGGCGACGGTGACGGGACCGCGCGCGCGGACGGTCTCGGCGAGGCGCGCGACGAGTTCGCTCCAACGGTCACCATGCAGCCAGATGCCGTCAGCGATGCGCATGAGTTGGCCGCGGGTGGCCGCCAGGTCGACCAGTTCGCGGACGCGCTGCGCGTTGCGCGGCGTGCGGCACTGCAGAGCCTCGAGCGCGGGCGGCTGATAGGCACCGGCCGCGAACTCGGCGAGGATGGCCGTCAGCAGTGCCTGATCCGCGGGGGCCACGGTCTGCTGCTCGCCGGCGGGTACGACGTGGCCGTTCGTCACGACGACGCGGCCGCGTTCGATGAACCAGTCGGCGAGGACGGGGCGGAGGCGTTGGGGGCACGCGCCGGGCATCCAGCCGACCCATTGCGATTGCGGCAGGCCAGGGAGGCGCGGGTTGTCGGTCATGTACTGCTTGAGGCGGCGGACGAGGTCCTGGCCGAGCTTGTCCAGATGCGCGTTGTGGATGTAGACGCGCGTGGACGCGGCCTCAAGCACGCGGATCTTGCCCGCCCCCATGAGGCGTTTCGCTTCGGCGCCGACGTCGGCGGCGTCGCGCAGGCCGGCGAGCACGGACAGGCGGCGGTCGTCGAGGGGCTGCCATTCGGCCGCGCGGATGACTTCTTCGAGGCGAGCAGCGGGCGCGGCTTCGAGCAGATTCTGCAGGCCGTCGCGCTGCGCGGGGCGTTTGCTGGTCCAGAGGCGCGCGGTCGGGCGGAGGATGGTGCCGCCGCCGAGCGTGCGGCTGCCGCTCTCGTCGCGGAGGATGAAGCGCTCGCCCCAGATCGCGACGATGGGTTCGGCGACTTTGAGCTGCGCGAATTGGCCGCGGACGGTCGGCTCGGTCGGCTTGTCGAGCAGACGCAACTCGGCGAGGACTTCGCTCGTGGCGAGATGCAGGCGCAGCCGCAAGGTCTGCTTCACCGACTTGCCCGGCATGCGGAGCCAGGGCAGCCAGGCGTCGAGGTAGCGGGCGGGCTGGAGGTAGCCGACGCTCGCGAGCGTGCAGCCGCGCTGGACTTGCTCCGGCGTGACGCCGGCGAGGTTGACGGCGAGGCGCATGCGGCCGGCGGCGGACTGGCGTTCGTCGTGGTGAGCCTGGAGGTCGCGGACGCGGACGCGGGTGCCGGCGGGCCAGAGCTCGAGTTCGTCTTCGCGCTGGACGGCGCCGTGGGCGACGGAGCCGGTGACAACGGTGCCGCGGCCGGGGACGCTGAAGGCGCGGTCGATGGGCAAGCGGAACCAGGCGTGCGGGCCGGCGTCCTGGGCGCGTTGGCGGGCAAGCTGCACGAGAAGGCTGCGTAGCTCGTCGAGGCCGCGGCCGGTCTGGGCGGAGGTGTGGACGCAGGCGACGGGGGTGATGTTCAGCTTCGTGAGCAGCGCCCGCGCTTCTTCCTCGACCTGGGCGGCCCATTCGTCGTCGACGAGGTCGAGCTTGGTGAGGACGACGATACAGCGGGCGACGCCGAGGAGGCTGAGGACTTCGGCGTGCTCGCGGGTCTGGGGCATAACGGAGTCGTCGGCGGCGACGACGAGGAGGGCGAGGTCGATGCCGGTGGCGCCGGCAAGCATGTTGCGGATGAAGCGTTCGTGGCCGGGGACGTCGACGAACCAGAGCGTGCAATCGTCGACGGCGGCGTGGGCGAAGCCGAGGTCGATGGTCATGCCGCGGGCCTGCTCCTCGGGGAGGCGGTCGGGGTTGGTGCCGGTGAGGGCGAGGACGAGGCGGCTCTTGCCGTGGTCGATGTGGCCGGCGGTGCCGATGACGAGGGTGGGGGCGGCGGCGGGTTCCATAGCTTGAGATTGTACGGGCGGGAAGAGGGTCAGGGGAAAGGGGGGAAGGGGTAAGGGGCGGTGGTGGGAGGGCCTTCGCCGACGGGAAGGTGGGGACAGAGGCGCGTAGCGAGCAATGACTTGGGCGCGGAGGCGCGATCGCGACGTGGCAACGTGCTTGAGGCAGTCGCCCCGGGGCGGCGAGCCAAGCATTAGTGTTCCGCCGGACGATCCGGGTCTTGGCAGAGGCGGTCCAGCCGTTCGCTGGTCGAAGCCCCGTCCGGCACGGGCGGCTCCCAATGACGCACCCAGTGGGTGATGTCTGCGAGGGACTGCACGACGCCGGCGGGGCCGTCAAACATCTGCGGCCACATTGAGTACCAGTAATCCCGATCGTCCTGGTAGCGCGCGAACACAGCCGCATCGCCGCCGCCGGAGCCTTCCCAGATCAGTTTCTCCAGCGTGGTGCGTTTCTCAAGTGAATAGCGCAGCGGCGGGATGAGCGCCGCGAACAGCAGGCCGGCGAGGTAGCCCAGCGCCATGTAATGATCGTAGGCAGGCGGCCAGCGTTCGGACACACTCAGGTGCCAAGCTATGAACTGAGTCGTCGGCAGAAGCGCGGCAGTGCCCAGTTGTTCAGCGGCCCGGCAGAGAATCGCCAACTCCCGCTGACATTCGTTCGCGTTCCATTTCGGTGGCATGCGGAGCGCGCTGGCCAGCGCCCACATGCGCCATTGGCTCTCAGTGTGCGGCTCATGGTGCTTACCGAAGCGCGGCACGCCGTGGAGGTAGAGAGTGAGCGCTTCCCGCATGGACGAATCGTCGCTCGGGATGAACACAGGGAAGCGCGGGCCGGCGGGATCAAAGAGCGGCTCCATTTTTGGCAACCAGCGCTCCAGGAAACCCAGTTCGTCGCAGTAGGTGTCGAGCATCTCGCGCACATCGTTGCGACTGAGGCCGACCATGAGGAACCTGGCGAGAGCGTCCCGGTTGGCGAGTTCGTGAAGGTTCGACGGCAGCGGGTTCATGGTTCCCACACCTCGGCGCGCGGTGGAGCGGTCGACGATGCCCGATGCATCAACGGTGTATGGTAGCGGACGGGGCAGCGCTAGGCGAATAGGCCGGGTTCGTCCGGCGCTTGGCGCGGGGCGGTGAGGCCGAGGTGTTCGTAGGCGGCGGGGCGGGCGACGCGGCCGCGGGGGGTGCGGATGACGAAGCCGATTTGCAGGAGATACGGTTCGACGACGTCCTCGAGCGTGTCGCGTTCGTGGCCCATAGTCGCGGCGATGGCCTCGATGCCGGCGGGGCCGCCGTCGTAGTGGCGGATGAGCGCGGTGAGGTAGCTGCGGTCGAGGTTGTCGAGGCCGAGACGGTCGATCTGCAGGATGTCGAGGGCGGAATCGACGATCGCGGGCGTGAGCGTGCCGTCGCCGCGGACGTCGGCGTAGTCGCGGACGCGGCGCAGCAACCGGTTGACGATACGTGGCGTGCCGCGCGAACGGGCGGCCAGACGCTCCAGCGCAAGCGGGTTAGCGGCAATCTTCAGCAACTCGGCGTTGCGGGCGACGATGCGGACCAACTCCTCCTCGCCGTAGTACTGCAGGTGGAAGAGCAGGCCGAAGCGGTCGCGCAACGGGGCCGAGAGCATGCCCGCGCGGGTGGTCGCGCCGACGAGCGTGAAGCGCTTGAGGGCGAAGTTGACGGTACGGCCGCCGATGCCGCTTTCGGTCGTGTAGTCGACACGGAAGTCTTCGAGGGCGGGATAGAGGAACTCCTCGACGACCTTGGCGAGGCGGTGGATCTCGTCGATGAACAGGACGTCGCCGGTTTCGAGCTGGGTGAGGAGCATCATCAGGTCGCCCTGGCGGGTGATCGCGGGGCCGCTGGTGACGCGGATGGACCGGCCGAGCTCGTTGGCGACGATGTGGGCGAGGGTGGTCTTGCCGAGGCCGGGGGGGCCGTCGAGCAGGACGTGGTCGAGGGGCTCGCCGCGCTTGCGGGCGGCGTCGAGGGCGATGCGGAGCTGCTCGCGGACGACCTCCTGGCCGATGCAGTCGTCGAGGCGTTCGGGGCGCAGCGTGGTGAGGAAGCGTTCCTCGTCGGGTCCGGGCTGAGTGAAGACGCGTTCGATCGCCATGGAGCTCTCCTGGGGGCATCATACCCGCCGAACAAAAGACAAACCACGGCGGGCATGCGCAGGGAAGCGACGCCGCAGCGGGGGTAGCCTGGCCGCCGGCGGCGGTCGTCGCGCGAGAGAGGATTCTCGCACGAGCTTGAGAGAGCGGTGCCGACCGTCAGCGCATGGGTAGCGGGCCCCAGCAGAAGACATGGCCGCTTGTTTCTGCCGCGACGAGCGTTTTCGTCCTGGAGCAGGCGTGCGTCCCGACGTTGCGTGGCTCCGCGCGGCCATGCCACCCGGCTGCAAGGCAGAGCCTTGCAGTATGTCAGGCGCGGAGGCCGGACGCTACGGGCAAAGGCTCGGCGCTACCGGCCGGCGTCTTGCTTGGCGCGGTAGGCGGCGCGGACGATGGCGTCGGGTCCGGTGAGCGACGGATCGGCCTCGACGGCGGCGGCGATCCAGCGCTGCGCATCCGCGCGACGGTCGCCCCAGGAGACAAGGATGTCCAGCGCGACGCGCTGCGCGTCGCTCAACTCGGGCAGCGGCGTCGGCGCGGCCGAGGCCGCGAGGAAGGACTGCGTCTGCCCCTGCAACTCGGTGACAATCTGGGCGGCCGTCTTCTTGCCGACTTCGGGCAACGTGGTGAGCAGGCGCTGGTCGCCGCTCTCGATCGCGGCGGCGAGCTGGTGGACCGGCAGGCACATCGCCTTCAGTGCGCGGCGGTTGCTGATGCCCTTGACGCGGGTGAAGAGGTTGAAGAAGGCGCGGTCGGTCTCGGTGACGAAGCCGATCAGACGCGGGATGAGGTTCGAGCCGGCGGGGTTGCCCTCGAAGTATTGCACGGTGAAGAGTGTGATGTCCTGGCCGGCAAGGCGGCGGAGTTCGCCGAGCGAGGCGGCCGAGACCATGAGCTCGTAGCCGACGCCGGCCACCTCGAGCACGACGTGGTCCTCGTTGACGTCGACGATTCGTCCGGTCAGACGGCAGATCACCGGGGGTCTCCTGGGGCGCTCATGGTAATCCGGAGTGGGCAGGGGCGGAGGGTGTGGCCGTGTCGAAACGAGGCGCGGTGTCGGGGCGAGGTCCGTCCGCCCCTCCGGGGCGGGGAGAGATTGGGGGCGACGCTCACCAGGGGCTGAAGCCCCTGGCTACGACCGCACGCCCCTTCGGGGCGAAGACCGGCGACGATGGCCGCTACAGGGCGAGGACCGGCGGGACGGCGGGGCCAAACAGAGACACCGGCACGATGCGGGTGCCACACGAAGACCGTCGGGCAGCCCTCACGTGCGTTCGGGGCAGGCCTGGACTGGACGCCATGGCAGCAAGGCAGAGCCTTGCGGTACGTCAGGCACGGAGGCCTGACGCTACGAACCGATGCGCGTTCCGTCCTCATACCTGCACCTGTCGGGCAGGCTGGCCGCTGGCCTGTTCGGCGCGGCGGAGGCGCAGGCCGCACAGGCCGATGGCGATGGCATCGGCGACGTCGTTGGGTTCGGGGATGGTCGCGAGGTGCAGCGTTGCGGCGACGGCGAGTTGGACTTGGCGCTTACCTGCCCGGCCGCTGCCGGTGAGGATCTTCTTTACATTGGTGGCCGCCACGGAGAGGATCGTCAGGCCACGGCGGGCGGCGAGGGCGAGGATGACGCCGCGTGCGTGGGCCATCAGGATGGCCGTCCGAGGGTGGCGGTAGTGCGCGTAAAGCTGCTCGCAGGCGAGAGTTGCGGGTTGATGGGCGTCGAGGAGGGCCTCCAGGCTCTGCTCGAGCTCGACCAGCCGGTCGGCGAGGGACGCCCCGCGGGGCAGGCGAATCACGCCGGCTTCGACGACGCGTGCCTCCTGCGGGGCGGGAGCGGGCACGAGAAAGGCGTAGCCGGTCCGCTGCAGGCCGGGGTCGATGCCGACGACGGAGGCCGAGTGGCCTGGGGTCGCAGGGTCGGGATCGCGAGCTGGGCGAGCGGCTGGGGGCATGGGGTCCTGCGTCTACGGTTTCGGGCACGTCTACAGCGAGACACCGGCAAGATACCGGTGCCACAGGTGGCAAAACTACAGCAGGGGCCGGTGCCACACAATTGGCGGGCGGGACGCCCGCCCCACCCGGCTACCGCCCCAACCGGCTACTGCCCCACCCGGCTACTGCCCCACCCGACTGCCGCCCCACCCGGGTACCGCCTCACCCGGACACCGGGGCCACACCCGGGCACGGGTCCATCATCCACGTTTTGGCGGCGCCTGCAACGGTGTCGGTTCTCGTCGCGCCACCAGCCGACCGCGACGGCGCGGGTCTAGACGCGAGCGGCCGGAAACTCCGGCGTTGTATGAAGTTGTTGATTGGCGGCCGCGGACTTCGTCCGGTGGGCCGCCAAATCGTACCACCATATAATGTTACCGGAGCGGGGAACGAAGGTCCCCCGGCCGATAGTGTTAACGGCCCGGGTGTTCCCCGCCGGGCGCCTGGAAAGGAAGTGCGCTAATGAATCGACGTTTCGCGACGCGGTTGGCCGTGGCCCTGAGTTTGTGGCTGGCCCCGGTGCTGGCCGTGGCGGCGGACAACGCGCTCGGAACGGCTTACGCCGCGATCATGCGGGGGGATTTTGCGGCGGGGCGTAAGGCGTTGGCGGAGCTGCTGGAGTCGAAGGACCCGGCGGCGGTAGCGCAGGCGGAGACCTGGGTCGACACGTACCGCGACGAAGTAACGTCGCGGGCGGAGCTGAAGTCCAAGACCTACGCCTGGAACATCGCGGAAGCGCAGAAGGCGTTGGCGGAGTACGAGCAGGTCTCGGCGTCCGACAACGGGGCCGACGCGACGCAGGCATTGCTCCTGGCGTTGAGCTTTACGGCGCAGGCGGCGGCGTACACGGATCAGCCGGAAGAGCTGGCGAAGCTCGACTGGGTACCAGGGCTGACGGAGAGGGCCAAGGCAGCGGCGCAGGACTGCGCGAAGGCGGATCACTGGACGCACGCGCTGACGTACTACTTGCTGCTCGACCGGATCTATCCCAAGAACGAGCAGTACAAGAAGATGCGCGAAGAGGCGACGCGGCACGCGCGCATCGAGGTGTCGTACCCGGACCAGAAGACGCTGAACGAGAAGATCAAGGACGTGAGCCGCGACCTGCTGCGGTCGGCGGTGCGGCAGATTTCGAAGCTCTATTACGAGGAGCCCGACTTCAAGAAGGCGTCGCTGGGCGCGCTCGACAATTTGAAGACGCTGGCGGGGACGACGAAGCTGCACAAGTATCTGGACGGGCTGGCCAATCCGAAGCTGCGGGAGCACTTCCTGGAGGGGCTGGCGGAGCGGCGCGCCGAGGTCGCGGCGGCGAGCGAGTTCAAGTACAGCGATGTCCTGCGGCTGTTCAACCAGGTGGCGGAGCTGAACAAGAAGAGCGTCGAATTGCCCGAGGGCCTGCTGGTTGTCGAGTTCATGGAAGGGGCGAACGCGGAGCTGGACGACTACACCAACGTGATCTGGCCGGCGGAGGCGAAGGAATTCGACAAGGTGATGATGGGCGGGTTCGAGGGCGTGGGCATCCAGCTCGGACTGGACGAGCGCACGCACCGCCTGAAGGTCGTGACGCCGCTGGAGAACTCGCCGGCCTTGGAGGCGGGGATTCAGCCGGACGACCTGATTCTGTCGGTGAACGGCGAGACGACCAAGGGCTGGACGACCGAGGACGCGGTCCGGAACATCATGGGCCCGGCGGGGACGAAGGTCGTGCTGACGGTGCTGCGGCCGGCGACGAACGAGCAACTGGCGTTCGAGCTGACGCGGCGGAACATCGTGTTGACCTCGGTGCGCGGGGTGAAGCGGACGTCGGGGGACGGGAGCACGTGGGACTACCTGCTCGACAAGGAAGCGGGCATCGCCTACATCCGGCTGACGAACTTCCTGGTCTCGTCGCACACCGAGCTCACCAAGGCGCTGCAGGACGCGCGGGCCCAGGGCATGAAGGCTCTGGTGCTGGACGTGCGGCACAATCCGGGGGGCCTGCTGGACGTGGCGGTCGATGCGGTCAGCAACTTCGTGGACAGCGGTGACGTGGTGTCCACGCGCGGGCGGCAGGAATCCGAGAATCGCGAGCGTGTCGCGGGGCGGGCGGCGTTCAAGGACGTGCCGCTGGTGGTGCTGGTGAACGAGGCGAGCGCCAGCGCGTCGGAGATTCTGGCGGGGGCGCTGCAGGATCACCACCGGGCGATCGTGTTGGGGGAGCGCACGTTCGGCAAGGGGAGCGTGCAGCACATCCGGGCGCTGGCGTCGGGCGACGGCAACAGCGACGCGCGGCTGAAGCTCACGACGGCGCTGTATTACCTGCCGAGCGGACGCTCGCCGCACAAGAAGCCCGATGCGGAGACGTGGGGCGTGGAGCCGGACTGGCTCGTGAAGTTGACGCCGAAGGAGTTCCGCCGCGTCATCGAGCACGAGCGTGAGAGCTACGTCATTCACAACGAGAAGGGCGGCAACAAGGAGCTGTCCGCGGAAGAGCGTGAGAAGATCCTCAACGAGCTGAAGGCGGACCCGAAGGAAGATGAGGACGCGCCGCAGCTTTCGCCCGAGAACATCAAGAAGCTCGAGGCGGATCCGTACGAGGCCCCCAAGGTCGATCCGCAGCTCGAAACGGCGCTCTTGATGCTGCGGGTGAAGCTCGTGGCCAATCTGCCGTGGCCCAGTGGGCTGGCGGCGGCCAACAAGACCGCCAGCACGACGGATCGATAGCACCCCGATCAAGCCCTCTGCCGGCCGCCCGCGGTACCTGCCGTCGGCGGCCGGTTATGTTTTCGCGCCGGGGGGACGGGAGGTGGCGTGCTGCGAGCAAGCCACCGCTCACAGAGCAGTGGCACAAGGGCGACCGCCCCGCGCCGGGCGACAGCACCTGGCACGCCGTGAGCGCGTCGGATTTTGTCAGATGCCGCGACAACGCAACTCGGGGGGCGTCGATACGTAGAAGAACTGGTCGCCGCGCGGGCGCGAGTTGTGGTGCGCGCCTCGGGCGGGCGGCGGGTGAGCGGGAGTCGTGCTATGCTGGACATTGAGATGCCGGCGTTGGGGCCCGAGGAGCTCGAGGAAGCCTTGCGGGCGCTGCGGGCATGCGGGTCAGGAGATTCGGCCATGGCAGCGGTGGAGATCACGGAGCTGTTGCAGGAGGCCGTCGATCGCGAGGCCTCGGATATCCACCTCGTGCCGGGCTATCCGCCGACCTTGCGGATTCGGGGGCAGATGAAGGCGGTCGGCGAGCGCGTGCTGGAGGCGGACGAGACGCGGCTGATGGTGGAGTCGCTGCTGCCGGAGCGGGCGCGGGCGAGCCTGGATGCGAGCAAGAACCTGGATTACTCAGTAGCGCTGCGGCACCGCGGGGTGACGAACCGCTTCCGCGCATCGCTGTACCTGTCGCAAGGCGAGTGGTGCGCGTGCCTGCGGCTGATTCCGAACCAGATTCCGACACTCGAATGGCTCGGGTTCCCCGAGGACCTCGCGCGGCGGCTGATTTCGTACAGCAACGGCATGGTCGTCGTGACGGGCGTGACAGGGTCGGGCAAGACGGCCACGCTGGCGGCGCTGGTGAAGCTGATCCGGCAGGACGCGAGCAAGCGCATCCTGACGGTCGAGGAGCCGATCGAGCACATTCACGCGCCGGGGCAAGGGTCGCTGGTGACACAGCGCGAGGTCGGGCGCGACGTGGATTCGTTCGCGGACGGGCTCAAGCACGGGCTGCGGCAAGACCCGAACGTCATCCTGGTGGGCGAAATTCGCGACCGCGAGACGGCGCAGATCGCCTTGAGCGCGGCCGAGACGGGACATCTGATTCTGACGACGCTGCACACGCGGGACGCGAAGGGGGCGCTGACGCGGCTGGTCGACATTTTCCCGCAGGAGGCGCAGGACGACATTCGCAGCCAGCTCGCGATGAGCCTGCGGTCGGTCGTGTGCCAGCATCTGCTGCCGGCGGCGGACGAAAGCGAGAAGCGCGTGCTGGCGCTGGAGGTGCTGCACGTCAATCAGCCCGCGCAGGTGGCGATCCGCACGGGGAAGATCGAGACGATCGAGTCGGTGATTCAGACGGGCAAGCGCGAAGGCATGATCATGCTGGACGACGATCTCCAGCGGCTGGTGCGCGAAGGCCGCGTGACGGCCGACGTGGCGCGGCGCTGCGCGAAGGATCCCGGGGCGATTACGGGGCCGACGGCGCAGGCGTGGTGAAGGGCAGGCGCTAACCGGCGCGCCAGGGCTTTTACGGGTGGCTTGTGGGCGGGCGAAGGCGGAAAGCGCCCGCAGCGCGCCGGACGGGGACCGCAGGGCACCGCGGAAGTCGGTTTTCACGCCTGCTTGGGGCGATCGTCATCGATCCGCAGGACCGTCTACATTTTGGACCTACCCTGCGGGGACCTGCGCGCCGAGGCTGCCTGGATCTGCGCGGGCCTGCTAGAAAGGTGCCGGCCGAAGCAAGAGCGAATTGGGAGCGTTCATGAATGCGCACCGATGCCGGTCCGTGATGCAATAGGCTGCAAAGGGGGTCACGATTACCTGCACGCCGTTGATGCTGGCCTGCACGGTCAGGCACAAGACCGCATCTGCCGCGCGCATTTCGTCGTCTATCATACTCGCCCGAAGGTCCACAACAGCGTCACGCTTTAGCAGCGCGCTGTGCTCACCGCTGGGCTTGAGAGCAGTCCGTACCGCGCATGAGGTATTGTACTTCCGCAATTCCTCCCGAAGCGCATCGAGAGCGGCGCCAGCCACTTGCCGAATGGCAACCAGCTCTCCTCGCACGCAGCGAAGAGCGAATGCCCCATTCCCGGATTCCACCGTCGCTTGCGCGTCGCCGCTGGCACGCACGATCGCACTTCTCCGCACGGAAATCTCATATTCGCCCGTCAGATCGTGCACATCGCAGTCAACCGAAGGTTCCCAGACGCCGTCCGTCTTGCGCACTCGTCCCGCGATCATAAGAAACTGCTCGGGACTTCCATCGGGTCGCGGAACACAGAGCGGCCTGCCATCCAACGGTATAGCGTGTCGTCCAGCGACCAAGGCGATGTTCATCGGAGCAACATCGCTCATGTGCCTTACATCCCATTCATCGTGAGCACCTCAGAACCTCGGACGGCAGGCTGCCGGCCGTGCCGAGCGCGTTTGAGCCCCGGGGTTCCGCCGCGCGGCCAGCCGGTGAACCTACCGTTGGGGCATCATATCCGAACGGAACGCGCCCGGAACCGGGCGGCGCGGGCGGCCGCGACGCGGGGGTTGGGAGGAGAGGGGGTTGGGCGGTGTTCCACGGGTGTCGCTGCGCTCAACCCGTGGCTGAGGTCCGGCACCCCGTTCGGGGTGGGGCCGGCAGGTTGCCGCACCCCGCCCGAGGTGGGAGCGGCAGGTTGCGATACCGCTCATGCGGAGGTTTGGCCGCGATGCGGTGGCGGGCCGGCGGGCGCGCAACTTGCCCTACGTCGATGGGTTCACGGGCAAGATGCCTGCGCCACATGGAGGACGTCAGGCAGGGACGCCTGACGCTATGCACCGATTCGTCAGACAGGGACGCCCGACGCTACTGGCGGAAGGCTGGCGGCTTCGTCAGGCCGGGACGCCTGACGCTACCGCGGCATGAACAGGTGGACCAGCAACGACACGACGCCCAGCACGATACCGGCGATGGCGCAGCCATTGGGAAGGCGGCCGGACTGGCGGACTATGCTGGTGATGCCGAACACGACGGCCAACAGCGCGGGCACGACGAGCGGGGCGGCCGGCAGGGACACCAGGCCGACGATCAAGGCGGTGCGGCCGAGGGTTTGGCCGGGGGGCGGGCCGGCGCGGGCGGCGCCTTCGATCGTGAAGGGCGTGCCGCAGCCGCCGCAGCCGTGCACAGCGATGTCGTTGACGCGGCCGCAGGAGGGGCAGCGGATGCCTGGCTGGCCGCTGTCGGCGACAATGATCTGGGGGGCGTGGGAGCCGTCGGCGGCGTAGGCGTGCAGAGGCTGGAGGGGCTCGTCGTTGCCGTCGAGCGTGCGGGCGCGGGCGGCGCCGGGGGAACCTAAGCCGGGTGAGTCGGGGTCGCGCGCGGGGACGACGAGGCGGGCGCCGCAGGTGGGGCACTGGGCGACGCGGCCGGCGTGATCGGCCGGGGCTTCGAGGAGGGAATTGCAGCGCGGGCAGGCGAAGGTGACGGGCGCACGCGGCAGCGGTGTGACGTCGGTCATCGGCACGGTCCCTGCGATGCAGCCCACCCGGGGCCGCCGGGGGACATCATACTCGGGCTGGGTGGAGGCGCCGCCGGGTCAACGGAAGACACGACCGGCGCTACGCGGACGAAGACACGGCCGCTGCGGCTGCACGGCAGAGCCTCACAGTACCTCAGGCACCCCTCACATGCGTTCGGGGCCGGCGGAAACCTGACGCTACGCCCGCGGCGGGGTACCCATCCTCGCCAGACCCCCGTCCGCTACCCAACGGGCCCGGGGGGTGGTATCGTGTGGGCGGAGTCAACCATGAACGCATTGAAACGCGGATTGCGGCGCGGGTTACCGGTCATGGCGCTGGGGCTGCTGGCGGCGGCCACGTGCGGCTGCAATTACGTCAAAGCCATGGCGTACCTGTTCGGCGAGGAACAGACCAAGACCGTGCCGGCGGCGTATCCCTACCTGACGAATCAGAAGGTGGCGATCGTCGTGCGGGCGGACATGGAGACGCTGTTCGAGTACCCCCATGTGCAGTGGGAGCTGGCTGATCACGTTCGCGTGGCCCTGGAAGCGAACGTCAAAGGTGTAACGGTGGTCGATCCGCGCAAGGTCGTCGACGTCCAGCGGCGGGACTCCGACTGGCAGCGGCGCGATCCCGCTCTGCTGGGCAAGGACTTCGGCGCGGACAAGCTGCTCGAGATCGACCTGACCCAGTACACGACGCGCGAACCCGACAGCCCGCACCTGTATCGCGGGCACATCATGGCTGGAATCAACGTCTACAACACGGCCTATCCCAACAGCGAGCCGGCCTACAAGTCCGAAGCGCGGGCCGTGTTCCCGGAGAGCGCGACCGCCGACCTGGGCCTGGGCGATCGGGAGGTGCGGCGCGGCGTGATGGAGGCGTTCGCGCAGGACGTCGCCAACAAGTTCTATGAACGCAAGGTGAAGGCGCAGTGATGATGCGAACGTGGTTTGCGCGGCTGACTCTGGCGGTGCTGCTTGTCCCGGCCGCGGGCTGCAACATCGTCGGCCCGCTGGGCGTCCTGTTTGCACCGCCGCAGATCCAAAAGGCAGAGGTCACGCTGACCAAGAGCCGCCTGGCGCTGCTGGTCGAATACGCCCGCACCGAGGACGAGAACCCCGTCTTCACCCAGACCTTCCGCGAGCGCCTGGCGGAGATCCTCAAGGAGAAGAAGGTCAACGAGCAACTGGTGCCGGCGCAGGAGCTGGCGCGGCTGCAGCAGGCCAACCCGGACTTCGGCAAGTGGAACCTGCAGCGGGTTGCCCGCGAGCTGCGGGCCGAGCAGGTACTCTATGTGCGCATCGACCGACTGGTGATCCGGCCGACGCCCGACCATCCGCTGATGGAACCGGGCGTGATGATGCACGCCAAGCTGATCAGCGCCAGCGCGGAGGCCAAGGCGGCTCGTCTCTGGCCGCCGGCCGCCGAGCGCGAGGGGCGCGAGCTCAGCCGTTCGCGGCCGCCGCAGGAGGCGGCCGACGCGCGAGCGATCGACGAAGAGACGACGAAGCTGGCGAAGGACGCCGCCCTGCTCATGGCGATGCCGTTCTACGACGTGGACAAGGAAGAGCGGCCGGCCTGGGAAAAGTAGGTCATGCCGCCGCGCCGGCTGCTCGTGCGGTTTGCGTGGCTGGTGCCGCTGGTGGTGGCGCTGGTCGCGGCGACGACGCTGCTGGGGCCACGGTGGCTCGGGTGGGGGGAAATCAGTTCTTTTGACCCGCAGGCGGTATTCTGGCGTTTGCGCGTACCACGGAGCATCCTCGCCGCGCTGGCGGGCGCGGGCTTGGCCCTGGGCGGTGTCGTGTGTCAGGCGCTGTTCCGCAATCCGCTGGCCGAGCCGTTCACCTTGGGCATTGCCAGCGGGGCGTCGCTGGCGGCCGCCCTGGGCTTTCTGGGAGGCTGGGCGGGCGGCAGCCTGGCGGGCATTCCCTACTTGACACTGCTCGCGTTCGCGGGCGCGATTGTCGCAATGAGTCTGGTCGCGCTGATGAGCCGGCTGCATCCCGGGCGGGATATGGGGCGGCTGCTCCTGGCGGGCGTGTGCGTGGCGTACCTGTGCTCGGCGGGGATTCTGCTGGTCACCTTTCTCGCCGACCGCGCGGTCACGAATGACATCGTCGTGTGGATGATGGGCTCGCTCAGCCTCAGCGCGCTGCGGCCACAGGCCCTGGCCGAGATCGGCATCGTGCTGGTACCGGTGCTGGGCCTGATGTTGACGCGGCACCGGGCGCTGGACCTGCTGAGCTGCGGGGACGAGCTGGCGGCGTCGCGCGGCGTGGCCGTGGGGGCAACGACGTGGACGTGCTTCGGGCTGGTCGGGCTGCTGACGGCCGTCATTGTGGCGAATTGCGGGCCGATCGGGTTTGTGGGGCTGATGGTGCCGCATATCGGGCGGGCGCTGTTCGGTGTGCGGACGCTACCCCTGCTGGCGGGGTCGGCGCTGGTCGGGGCGGGGTTTTTGGCGGTGTGTGACGGACTGGCGCGGGCGCTGCCGGTGGTGGAGTTGCCAGTCGGCGTGGTGACGAACATCCTCGGGGCGACGTTCTTCTTCTACATGCTAGCGACGCGGACGGGGGTGCCGACGGCGGGGCGGTAGACGGTGGAGCCCAGCCACGTCAGGCACGGAGGCCTGACGCTACCGGGGACGGCGGTGCCGACGGCGGGGCGGTAATGGGCGGGCACGCTGTGCGACCGGACGGCGCGGTATAATCGAGCCCCATCTATGCCACGGCGTCACCACTTCAAATCGCGCGATCGGCTCATGGGCGGCGCGGCCGCCTTGTGCGCGCTGGTGCTCGTCGGGTCGCTGTCGTACTGGCTGCTGACGGGGCACCCGTGGCTCGACTGCGTCTACATGACCGTCATCACGATCACGACGGTCGGCTTCGGCGAGATCATCGACCTGTCGCAAGTGCCGCTGGGCCGCGTGCTGACGATGTTCATCGCGCTGTGCGGCGTTGGCATCCTCACGTACATGCTCTCGGTGCTGACGGCGGTGATCGTCGAGGGCGAGCTGACGGAGACGTTTCGGAGAAGTGCCATGGAGAAGCGGGCGCGGGCCCTGAGGGGGCACTACATCGTCTGCGGCGCGGGCAGCGTCGGCTTTCACATCCTCAGCGAACTGGCGGCGTCGCAGCGGCCGTGCGTGCTGGTGGACACGCAGCTCGAGGCGTTGAAGGAGGCGGCCGACACGTTCAAGGACCTGATCTACCTCGACGGCGACGCGACGGATGACCAGGTCCTGCTGGCGGCGGGGTTGGCGACGGCACGGGGACTGTTCGCGGCGACGAGCGACGACAATCAGAACCTGGTGGTCACGCTGACGGCGCGGCAGCTCAACCCACAGGTGGAGATCGTGGCCCGCTGTCGCGACGCACGCAACGTCGCCAAGTTGCGGGCCGCGGGGGCCAGTCACGTGGTGTCCACGTCGCTCATCGGCGGGATGCGCATGGCGTCGGAGATGGTCCGGCCGACGGTGGTGTCGTTCCTGGACACGATGCTGCACGACCGCGACAAGAACCTGCGGGTGGAGGAGATTGCGACGGCGCGGCACGGGTGCACGCTGGCCGACCTCAACCTGGAACGCTTCCCCGAGACGCTGCTGCTGGCGGTGCGCGATCCGGCCGGGTGGGTGTACAACCCGCCGCGCGATCACGTGCTGGCGCCGCAGTCGTGCCTGATCGTGATGACGACGCCGGAGGAACGGCGGGAATTGGAAGCGGAGTTCGCGGCGAAGACGGCGTCGTGAGCAGCCTCAGCCCGTAGCGTCAGGCGTCTCTGCCTGACGTACTGCGAGGCTCTGCCTTGCAGCCGTAGCGTCAGGCGTCTCTGCTTGACGGAGCCGTCAGAGGCGTAGGGCAGGTTGCGCGGCCGCCGGCACGCCCCCGCATCGCGGCCAAACCTCCGAATGCGTGGCATCGCAACCTGCCGGCCCCACCCCGAACGGGGTGGCAGGACCTCAGCCACGTGTGGAGCGCAGCGACACGCGTGGATACGCCCTCCCTCTTCTCTCCTCCTCCCCCGGCGCGGCGGCCGCCCGCGCGTCAGCGCCGGCGCAGGACGGTCAGGCCTACCAGCGCGAGCAGTGCGCCGGCTGGCTCGGGCAGCGCCTGACCCCAGACCTCCCATGTCGTGTCGACCAAGTTCTGGTTACGCTGGCGCACCGGGTCCCAGATCCAGGTGACGCTGTTCACGTACAGACGCACGAAGTCGATCTGGTAACCGGCCAAGTCCGTCGGCCGGTTAAGGAACACGCTCTCCTGAGTGCCGATGTATGAGTAACTCAGGTAATTCGGGGCGGGTTGAAACGTAACGGTCATGACTACTGCGCCGGGCTGACCATTGGTCCAGCGCGCCTGCGCTGCCGAAAACCCGGTCATCTCCGGCGTGAAGTCGAAAGTCCCCGACGAGTTCGGCTCCCAAGTCGGCCACGCGCCCTGGCCCACATCCACAACATTGGCCGAGCCGACGCCGGGAATCCAGTCGCCCACACCGAAGTGGACCTGCACCGGCAGTGACATCGGGGCCGGCTCTCCGAACGAAAACCAGGATCGCTGGCCAATGACGCCATGGTACGAACTCAGCTGGATGGAATCCGCGCAGACCGACGACACGCCCGCCGCCAGGAGCAGCGAACACACGACTGTCAGTTGCAGGTGACGCATGGGACCTCCCGATTTTCAGGTTCAGTTGCGGCGTTGAGTATACTGCGCGGGCGAGGCGGCAACGAGCGCGGCGGGGCGCGAATCGCGGGCGGGCGCGGCGGTTATTGGACGTGGGGTGACGACAAGCTGGGCTGCAGCCGCCGGGCGTGTCACGATGTCGGTGGCGTTCCGGCGGCGGCTTCAGCCCAGCCTACGTCGCTGACGCAATTCGCTACGTCGGACAAGGAGGTCCAACGCCACGGCTGCACGGCAGAGCCATGCAGTACGAAGCGCGAGCGGAGCCAGGCCGTACGGGGTGTGGGCGGAGCCAGGCCGTACACACCGCCTACGCTTCCTTCTGCTCTTCCTGCGGTTCGGGTTCGTCCTCGAAGTGCGAGGCGCGGTCGCGGTCGCCGTTGCCGCGGTGCTTGCCGCTAATCGCGTACTCGGTCGCGCGGACTTCGCGGAGGACGGTGATCTTGATTTCGCCGGGGAAGGAGCCGACGTCCTGCTCGATCTTGCGGGCCACGTCGCGGGCGAGCTTCAGTGCGGAGCGGTCTTCGATGCGGTCGGCATCGACGATCACGCGCACCTCGCGCCCGGCTTCGATCGCGTAGGCCTGCTGCACGCCGTCGAACGACGTCGCGATGGCCTCCAGCTCCTGCAGGCGCTTGATGTAGCGCTCGATCGACTCGCGCCGACCACCCGGGCGAGCCGCGCTGATCGCGTCGGCGGCCGTCACGAGCGGCGTATACGGATGCGTGGCGGCCACGTCGCCGTGGTGGCCGAGAATGGCGTTGAGGACAGCCGGCGGCTCGTTCATGCGGCGGGCGAAGTCGTGGCCGACCTTGGTGTGGCTGCCTTCGGCCTCGTGATCGAGGGCCTTGCCGATGTCGTGGAGCAAGCCGCAACGGCGGGCCAGCACGCCATCGAGCCCGAGCTCGTCGGCCATCAGCCCGCACAGGTGCGCGACCTCGATGCTGTGCTTGAGGACGTTCTGGCCGTAGCTCGTGCGGAACTGCAGGCGGCCGAGGATGTCGAGCAGCTTCTTGTTGACGCCCTGGACCATGGCGGTCGCGGCGGCGTCGCGGCCGGCTTCGACCACGCGGGCCTCGACCTCCTTGGTGACCTCGGCCACCAGGTCCTCGATGCGGGTGGGGTGAATGCGTCCGTCGCGAATGAGGCGGTCGAGGGCGAGGCGGGCGATTTCCTTGCGGACGGGGTCGAAGCACGAGACCTGGATAATGCCGGGGGTGTCGTCGACGATGACCGTGACGCCGGTGGCCTTCTCGAAGGCGCGGATGTTGCGACCTTCGCGGCCGATGACGCGGCCCTTCATTTCGTCGGAAGGTACGTCGACGGTGGCGACGACGGTTTCGCAGGTGTGCTCGGCGGCGTAGCGTTGGATGGCGGAGATCGTGATGTACCGGGCGCGCTCCCGGGCGTTTTCTTCGGCCGTCCCGATGATGCGTTCGACGAGTTCACCGGCCTCGGTCTCGACATCCTGCTCGATCTGGCGCAGGCACATGGACTTGGCCTGGTCGGGGGTGAGGCGGGAGATACGGAGGAGCTCGGCGCGCTGCTGGGACAGCGTGTTTTCGACGTCGGCGAGCTTCTGCTGGACGCCCTTCTCGCGTTCGGCGATCTGGGTCTCGGCCGCATCGATCTTGCGTTCCTTGGTCGTGAGCACGTCCATCTTCTTCTCGAGGGCGTCCTCGCGCTTGTCGAGGCGGCGTTCGACCTCCTTGAGCTCCTTGCGGGTCTCGGCCGTCTCGGCCTCGAAGCGTTGCATGGCCTCGAGGACGGTCTTCTGGGCTTCGACTTCGGCCGCTTTGAGGCGTTCGGCGGCGCGTTCACCCGCGTCGGAGACGATGCGCTGGGCCTCCTTCTCGCGCTGCAGGCGCTCCTTGCGGCCCACGAAGTACTGGAAGAGGGCGACGGCACCGCCGCCGAGGGCGGCGAACAGCAGGTTGACGGCGATGTTGAACGTGTTGGCGGCACCAGCGCCGGCTTCAGCGAGGAGGAGTGGAGAAATACACATTGTTTATCCGCCTTTAGCGAGACAACACAGGCGGGGCGGTAGCGTACGCACCCCAGGTAGGCGGGTACGATGGCAGGCTTGAAGAAAACCGGAAGCGCGTCTTCCGGTGGCAAACCCTCAAAAGTCCGCGAACGGCCGCCGGGCCAATCGGTTGCGGCGGGCGTCACGTCAACAAGTCAGGACCGGATGAGGAGTATGAACAGGCGGATGATAATCGGGTCCTGTCAATTCGTGCGACCGCCGGCGCCCGATGAATCCGCGCCGCCGCGGTCGACTCAGTGGATCGTCACACCCTGCCGATCGATCAGGCCGGCCGCCAGGGACCAGCCTCGTGAGGAGCAACCATCGTTACCCCATAACACCTACACTATTATCAGCGACTGAATTATACGCGCGGATCGCGCAATCCGCTAGAGCCCGCCCCACAGCAATTTCGGGGCCAGCCGGACCGCGTTCCGGAGGACCCGGGGAGGACAGACGACCGCGGAACCTGTTGCCGAACCGGGCCGCGGCCCCTGGGGCGGAGCGGGCGCCGCTTGCGACCTGGCCTGAGGGCGGACGCGCTGGCGTGCGCGGAGGTGGGGGGCGGGCGACCCCCCCTTGCGTCCCCCCCGCGGAGCGCATAGCATCCGATTGGGGGCGACAGGGCGATTTCCTGGAGGTCAGCCCCGCCATGAACGACTCCGCGCACAGGGTGGCACACCTCCGCGTCGCCGGCCAAGCGGCGCCGTGGATTCTCGTGGTCATCCTGGCCGTGGTGGTCACGGTGCTGTGGCTGCGTCCGGCGCCCCCGCTGTTACCGACGGCACTGGCGCAGAACCAGCCGCTGGCGGGAGCGCGCGGCGTGTACGCGTTCACGGGGCAGCTCGACCGGGATCAGTACGGCCTGTTCATGCTGGATGTCGACCAGGGCACGATCTGGTGTTACGCTTTCGACAACGTCAGCGGAACTCGGAAACTGCGCTTGATCGCCGCCCGGAGCTGGATTTACGATCGGTATTTGCAGGACTTCAACTGTGCGGAACCCAGCTTCCGCGAGATTCAGACGCTGGTGAACCAGCAGCGCGAGCAGTCCGCCGCGCCACCGCGGGCGTCCACGACGGAGCCGAATCAGCCGCGGACGGGTGAGCGCCGGCCGGACTAAGTGTGCTTGTGCGACGGAGTCGCCGTATGGCCAAGAAGCCGTTTTACTCGATGGAAGAGGTGTGTGCGAAGCTCGGCAAGAACCAGGACCAGATCAAGGCCCTGGTACGGGATGGGGAGTTGCGCGAGTTTCGCGACGCCGGGAAGGTCTTCTTCAAGGTCGAGGACATCGATCGCCTCGCGGCGGCCGGCGGCCCGACCAGCAAGGAGGACACCGGCGAAATCCTGCTGGAAGCGGCGGGCGAGGGCGAAGTCGACCTCGACGATGCGGCCGGCAGCGGCGGCGCGCCGGCGCTGCACGAATCCTCCGGCGGTACGAGCATCATCGGGCTCGAGCCGCTCGCGGACGAAGAAGAGCCGAGTCCGGCCAAGAAGAAGGACAAAGAGAAGGAAGACACGGTCATCACCAAGAGCGGCATCGGCGTCTTCGATGACGACGAGCTCGAGATTGATGCCGACCCGATGGCCAAGACGCAGATCACGACGGGCGCGACCGAGAGCGATCAGATCACGCTCGAGGGCGCCGGCAGCGGCTCGGGTCTGCTGGACCTGGCCCGCGAGGCGGACGACACGGCCCTCGGCGCCGACTTGCTCGATGAAATCTATCCGGGCGAAGAAGAGCAGGCCCCGGCCGCGGAAGAGCCGGCGGCCGAAGCGGAAGCCGAACCCGAACCCGAGGCGGAAGCCGAGGAAGAGGTGCCGGTGGCGGAGGCCGGCGAAGTGGTGATGCCGGTCATCGCGGTGGGTGACCCGTACGAAGGGATGTTCAGCGGCCTGCTGGTCGGCGCGCTCATTCTGATGGGCGTGGCCGCGACGGTGGTGGCCGGTGGACTGCAGGGGTTCTTCCCGGATTTCGGTCGGCTGCTGAGTGACGGCACGAACTTCTGGTTCTTCCTGGGCGGGTCGGCGCTGCTGGCGGTGATCGCTCTGCTGGCCGGCTGGTTCCTGGGCAAGGCTTTCAGCGGGCGGCGGCGCTAAGCGCGCCGCGCGTGGATGACTCGGCCAAAGCCGCGTCCGTGTGCAGCGGTTTGAGCGCGGCTCAGACCGGGACGCACGCACGCGGCTTCGGTATTTTGGGGGACACCGGGTCGCCGGGCGCTTGCGGGCGACTGGCGCCCTCCGAGGAGGCAGGCATGTTCCGCGTGGTGGTTGTGGCGCTGCTGGCGGCGCTGAGCGTGGTCCTGACCGGCTGTGCGACGGGAACCGAAGGGGATTTCGACCGGCGCAAGGTCCAGGCCGAGCGTGACAGCCTGCGCCAGCAGGTGGCCAGCGAGCAGGCCAAGTCCCTCGCGCTGCAGAAGCAGCTCGAGGCGGGGCAGACGGATTGCAGTGCGGACCGGGCGAAGGCGGCGCGGCTGAGCGAATCGCTCGACAAGGTGACGCGGGACTACGAGGAGCTGCGCAAGGTCGTGACCGAGCGTGCGAGCAAGCCGCTCGAGCGCCCGGCGGTCGGCGCCTCGCCGTTGCCGGCGGAGCTCGACGAGGCGCTGCAGGCATGGTGCGCGAAGTACCCGGAGCGCGTGGCGTACGAGCGTGGGCGCGGTGCGGTCAGTTTCGGCAATGACGGCCTGTTTCACCCGGGCAGCGACGTCGTGAAGCTCGAGGCGCAGCAGCCGCTGCAGACGCTCGCCGCCGTCCTGACGAAGCCGGCGGCCGCCGCATTCGATGTGGTCGTGGTCGGACACACGGACAATTCGGCGATTACCAAGGAAGAGACCCTGGCGAAGCATCCGAGCAACTGGCACCTGTCGGTGCACCGGGCGATCGCGGTGCAGGACGTGTTGATCAAGGCCGGTGTGACGCCGCAACGGCTTGGCGTGATGGGCTATGGGGAGTATCGCCCGCTCGGGCCCGACCGGGCGCGGAACCGTCGCGTGGAGGTTTTCGTGGTGCCCCGGGGGGCGGTACAGTCGCTGGACCCGGTGGCGCCCGGGCGGACGCAGTAGGCGGCCGGGCCGGCGGCGCGGCCCTGGCAGCGGCCCAGCGCCTGCTGCGCAGCGCCGGACGCCGGCCGAAAGACGAGGATGTAACGCATGTCCGCTCGCCCCGCGCCGGGTACCTCCAGTCCCACTCCGGCGGAGCAGTCCGGTGGCCACGATTGGCGGCTGGGCCGCTTTCCGCAGCTCATGCCGCGGCGGATCGAGGAAATCCTGCTGGTTTCCAGTCCGTATGACTCCTTCATTCTGGAGGAGGACGGGCTGTCGACGGAGATGCTCTACACGGAGTATCTCGACCTGGGGCTGACCCACTCCCCGAACATCACGCGCGTCTCGACGGGCGAGGAGGCGCTGGCCGCGCTGCGCACGCAGGCGTTCGACCTGGTGATCACGCTGCTGCGGCTGGGCGACATGGACGTCGCGCGCTTTGCGCAGTCGGTCAAGCAGCTCACGCCCGAGCTGCCGGTGGTGCTGTTGATCGCCAACGAGTGGGAGCTAGCGCGGCTGAAGCGGCAAGCCCGGCCGCTGAGCGTGGACGGCGTGTACCTGTGGCACGGCGACACGAAAGTGATCCTGGCGATCATCAAGATGCTGGAGGATCGCTTCAATGCGGAGCACGACACGCGCGTCGGCGACGTGGGGGTCATTATCGTCGTGGAAGACTCGGTCCGCTTCCGTTCGTCCATCCTGCCGCTGATCTACAGCCAGCTCGTGCGGCAGACGCGGGCAGTGATGGCGGACGGGCTGAACCACATGGACAAGCTGCTGCGGCTCGCGGCACGACCGAAGATTCTCGTGGCGGAGAATTTTGAGCAGGGGCTGGAGCTGTACCACCGCTTTCGCAAGCACTTGTTCGGCGTGATCACGGATGTGTCGTACCCGCGCGGCGGGCGGCAGGATCCGCAGGCGGGGATCACGTTCATCCGCCACATTCGCGGGGAGATGCCCGACGTGCCGGCGCTGCTGCAGTCATCGGACGCGTCGAACTGGCAGCTCGCCGAGCGTCTGGGCGTGAGCTTCCTGCACAAGCACTCGGGCACGCTGCTGGAGGACATTCGGCAGTTCATGCTGGCCAATTTCGGCTTCGGGGACTTCGTGTTCCGCCTGCCGGACGGGCAGGAAATCGCGCGGGCCGGCGACATGCGCAGCATGGTGCCGGTGCTCCGCACCGTGCCGGTCGAGTCCATCGAGTATCACGCGCGGCACAATCACTTCTCGAACTGGTTCCGGGCCCGCACGGAGTTTGCGCTGGCGCGCAGCATGCGGCCGCGGCGGGTGTCGGAGTTCAGCGACCTGGAGAGTCTGCGGCGCTACCTGATCCGCGCGATCAGCGACGCGTTGCGGCAGAACCGGCGGGGCGTGGTGGAGGACTTCACGCGCGAGCGGTTCGATGCGGGTTGCGCGTTCGCGCGGATTGGCGGCGGCTCGCTGGGGGGCAAGGCACGCGGGCTGGCGTTTGTGGAGGCGCTGCTGGCGCGGGCGGGACTGGACGCCGAGTTTCCGGGGATTCACGTGCGCGTGCCGCGCTCGGTGGTCATTGGCACCGATGTGTTCGATGAGTTTCTCGATCTGAACGGACTGCGGCCGGGCCTGCTGCAGAACCTGGATGACGCCGGGATCACGCGGACGTTTCTGGCGGCCAAGCTGCCGGAGGACATCGTCGACGCGCTGCGGGCGTTCCTGGACACGGTGCGCGAGCCGTTGGCGGTGCGCTCGTCGAGCCTGCTGGAGGACTCGCAGTACCACCCCTTCGCGGGGGTGTATGCGACGCACATGCTGGCCAACAATCACCGGGATCCGCGTGTGCGGCTGGCGCTGCTGCGCGACGCGATCAAGCTGGTGTACGCGTCGTGCTTCATGACCGCGGCGCGGCGCTACCTGGAGGCCACGCCGCACCGCCTGGACGAAGAGAAGATGGCGGTGATCCTCGAACCGGTCGTGGGAACGCGCCACGGTAACCACTTCTACACCAACATCTCCGGCGTCGCGCGCTCCTACAACTACTACCCGTTCGAGCCGATGCGCCCCGAGGAGGGTGTCGCGAGCGTGGCGCTGGGCCTGGGCAAGACGATCGTCGACGGCGGGCAGGCGCTGCGCTTCTGCCCGGCGCACCCGGGCGTGCTGCCGCAGATCAACGGCGAGGATTTTCTGGGGGAGTCGCAGCGGCAATTCTACGCGATCGACGTGAGCGACGAGCAATACGCGCTGGGCGTGGAGCGCGACCGCTGCCTGGTGCCACTCGATCTGGCCGAGGCCGAGCGGCACGGTACGCTCGAACTGCTCGGCTCGGTCTGGTGCCCGGAAAACGAGGCGTTTTATGACGGGATTTGCCGGCCGGGCGTGCGCGTGGTCAGCTTCGCGCACGTACTGAAGAACGAGGCGTTCCCGTTGGCGCGGCTGGTGCGGCGACTGCTCGAGCTCGGGCGCGGGGGCATGAACGGCCCGATCGAGATCGAGTTCGCCGTCAACCTCGACAGCCAGCCGCAGGAGTTCGCGCTGCTGCAGATCCGGCCGTGCGGGGCCTGCGGCGAGCAGGAAGAGATCAACCTCGGCGAGCTGAATCCGACCGACCTGCTGTGCTTCAGCACGCACGCGCTGGGGCACGGCGTGATGCGCGACGTGCGCGACGTCATCTACGTGAAGCCGGAGCGCTTCGATGCGGCCTATACGCCGCAGATGGCCCAGCAGATCGGCGAGCTGAACGACCGGCTGCAGGCCGAAAACCGCCCCTACCTGCTGATCGGCCCGGGCCGCTGGGGCTCCTCGCACAGTTGGCTGGGTATCCCGGTGGCCTGGTCGCAAATCAGCACCGCCCGGCTGATTGTCGAAACGACGTTGGAAGATTTCGTGGTCGAGCCCTCGCAGGGCAGCCACTTCTTCCAGAACCTGACGTCTTTCGGCATCGCGTACCTGTCGGTGAACCCCTTCTCGCAGGACGGTTTCGTGGACTGGGCGTGGCTGGACGAACAGCCGGCCGCACACGAGACGGCGTTTCTGCGTCACGTGCGGCTGGAGCACGCGCTGGAAGCCCGGCTCGACGGGCAGGTGTCGCGGGCCGCCATCCTCAAGCGCGCCCCGACTCTACCGGAGTAGCGCGCGGCGCGCGCTATGCCTGCACCTGCCGCTTGCGCCACCAGCGCCGCACGATCAACACAGCCACGATCAGCAGCACCCACCACAAGAGGCCACCGACCAGCACGCGCACCAGCCACGCGGCCGAGTCGGCCAGCAGCAGTCCCGCCCGATTCAGCGCGTTGCGCAACGCGTGATAGAAGTAGGTCCCCAGGCCGGTCTGGGCCGGCGGCGGCAGGTCGCTGGGGCGGATGATCACCAACACGCTCGCCAGCGACACGAGTCGGCCGAGGCGTTCGCGCTGGGCGGTCAGTTGCTCGATGCTCTGGCGGACGTTGCCGATCGCGGTGCGCAGCTCGAGGATGTCCTTGAGCGGCGCGTCCTGGCGCTTCTCCATGAGCTGCAGCAGTTCCGCCTCGACGCGCTGCTCGTTGTTCAGGCGGGCTTCGGTGTCGACGACCTGCGTCGTCACATCCTCGCCGCCGCTGGTCTCCGCCCGCACCTTGCCGAGTGTGCGCAGCTCGTTGAGCACGTCCGACAGCCGCTCGGCCGTCACGCGCAGCGTGAGACTCGCCTGCAACTGCCGCTCGTCACCGGTGACGCTGGACTCCTGCACGTACTCGCCGTGGGCCTCGCTGACGACACTGCGGGCCTTGGCAAAGGCGGCCCGCACGTCGGCGGCAATCAGTTCCATGGTCGCCTTGCGGACCACGTAGCGTTCGACGGGTTCGCCCCGGGCGGACGGAGCCGCGGTGGCCGCTGGCGATGCGGGCGGCGCCTGGCCCGCGACCGGCACCTGGGCCTTCGCGACGCCGGCGGCGGCGTATCCTCCAAACGTCACGTCCTTCGCCGGCATCCCGGGCGGGGACCCGCCCCCGGAGGGACCGTCGGCCACGTAGGCTGCGCCCGCACACTGGCCATCTGCCACTCTATCGCCCACGGAGGGGGCAGTGGGCCGGCCAGCCTGATCGAAGTACCACTCCCCCCGCCCAAATCCGCGCCCAAGCTCAACGCCCCGTGCCACGTCGCGGCCTTCGTACAGGTCGTAACCCACGACGTATTTGCCGGCCTGGCCGTCGAGCACTACACGCCCCGCCGCATCGACTCCGCCGCCCGGCGGCAACGAGCCGATCACGAAAGCAAGCGCGGCCGCCGCCGCCACCACCGGGCCCCAGAAGACCCAGCGGCTGCTGCGTACGGCCGACCACCAGCGTCGTCCGCCCGCGATGCGCAGGGCGCGGCGCCACAGGTTCGGCGTCGGTCCCGACCAGTTCGTCAGGGCCGCCAGTTGTCGTTCCAATTCAATCTCCGGCATCGCGCTCATGTGACGATCTCCGGGGTCAGTTGTTGTCGCAGTTCGACCAGGGCCGCGTGCAGCCGCGATTTCAGGGTGCCGAGCGGCACGTCGAGGATTTCGGCCGCTTCCGTGTGCGTCAGCCCCGCGTGATAGCACAGCAGCACGACCAGCCGCCGGGGCTCGTCCAGACCAGCCACCGCCCGCCGCACGGCATCATCCTGGGCATGGGCAGCGGCGGCACAATCGGGCGCCGGGGTCTTGGCCGGCAGCACGTCGAGCGGATCCGCGCCGCCGGGCAGCGCCGTGCCGGCCAGCGACCGGCACTGATTGACCGTGATGCGGTAGACCCAGGTCTTGAAGCTGCTGGCGCCGCTGAACTGGCGGCCGAAGCGAATCACGCGCACCCAGGTTTCCTGGACGGCGTCGCACGCCAGGTCGCGGCGACCACCGAGCACACCCGCCGCCAGGCCGAGCAAGGCCCGCTCGTAGCGCCGCGCGAGCTCGCCCAGCGCCTGCGAGCGCCCGTTCAGAAAGGCCGCCAGCAGTTGTTCGTCCGATGACTCCGCGGGCATCCGGTTCTCCGATGGGGGCCTCGGAGCGGCCCAACGTGTATTAGACCGCGCCCGCGGGGATTTGGTTCGCGCCCTTTTCGCGGCCGGTCGTCAGGGCACCTGGGCCGGAACCCGCGCCGGCCAGGCTTCGACGATGCGCACCGCGCGCCAGATGCGCCGCCCGATGGCGGTGACCAGAATCGCTGGGGCAGTCGCGATCAGGAGCGCTTCGAGTGCAATGCTGGCCCAGCGCGCTGCATCCGCGGCGCCGACCAGGCGCTGCAGGGCTTCGTCCCGGGCCGCGCGCGTGTGCGGCGGCTCCGGCATGCTCGCAGCCTGCAAGTCCGTGTCGGCAGCATGGACGCGAGTGCAGAGCAGGCCTAGCAGGAGGCCGTCGGCCGCCGTCAGCAGCAGGCCGGCGACCGTCAACCAGCATACCGCGCGCGGTACCGGTGTTCGCCACATCGGCGGCGGCAAGTTAGGGTGTGTACTGGCCCAGGTGCGGTGTTTCAGCGTAGCCACGTTCATGGTTCGGCCCTCGCGATGGAAGTTGGACGCGCTCCACCATGGATTGGTTCGCCGGCCGTCACAAGAGACGCAGCCGCGCTCTGTCAGAAACTGTAGGATGTGCCCCGGAGGTGGCCGCGCCATGGAGGAATTCGTCAGCGAGCCGATCACGCCGCATGCCGGGACGTTTGACGCGGCGGCCATGGCAACGGGCGTGCCGGGCTTGCCGACGGGCTTTGCGTGGCGCGGTGAATCGTTCACAGTGGTCGAGCGGCTGGAGAGCTGGAAGTTCTCGGCGCGCGAGGGGGGGCGGGCCGGGGGCGAGCTGTACCTGCGGCGACACTGTTTTCGGCTGCGGATGTCGGATGGGGCGATCTGGACGGTGTACTTCGTGCGGCAGGCTCCCCGCGGCGGGTCCGCCAAGGTGCGCTGGTTCCTGCAGACGCGGCAGGCCGCGTCGCCCTGAGGCGGTTATCGGCAGCTTACCTACCGGTGCACGCCGAGGCTCGCGGCGGACGGTCTCCCGTCACGTGCTGGCGTTCGGCCCAGCCGGCCAGTATGATACCGATAGCGGGGTCGCGACTTCTGCCACCACGGGTCGCTCAAGCACGTTCCGCCCGCGCGGCAGCAGCTCAGAACAAAACGGAGTCGACGGGATGGCCAAGACCGGTCGCACGAAGCGGGTTACGATTCGGGATGTGGCCCGGGAAGCCGGGGTTTCGGTGGGGGCGGCTTCAACTGCCCTGAGCAAGTCGCAGACCAACGTCGCCCTCAGCCGTGAGACGCGTGAGCGCGTGCTGCGCGTGGCGCGCGAGTTGCGTTACCGCCCGCTGGCGGCCGCCCGCGCGATGGCCGGCGTGCAGTTCCGCACGATCGGCGTGTTGGCGACCGAGTGGTGCATGGTCGGCAGCTACTACAGCAACGTGTTGCGCGGCATCGCGAACGAAGTGAACGAGCGCGGCGACGTGCTGGTGCTGAAGACCGTTCGCGACAAGCTCGACATGGAGAGCACCAGCATCTTTTCCGAGCAGCAGATCGACGGGGTGATCATTCCGGCCAATGCCGAGAGCCGCACGCACGCCGCCCTGCGCCACTATTCCATTCCGAATGTGTGGATGAACACGGAGCTGCACGAGCCGGTGAACTGCGTCCACGTGGACGACGAACTCGGCGCCCGCCTGGCCGTCGAGCACCTCGTGGAGCTGGGGCACCGGCGGATCGGCTTCATGCACCACTTCAGCGGCGAGTGGCACCACATGACCGTCAAGCGCGAGCGCGGCTATGTGGAGGCGTTGCGCGCCCACGGCCTGGAACCCCTGCCCACCTTTGACCGCTACATGGACATTGCCGAGCACGTGGCCGCGTACCTGGCCCAGAAGCCCCGCCCCACAGCGCTGGTCATGTACTCCGATGCGATGGCGATCTTGGCCTGCAACGCTCTCGTCAAGCACGGCCTGACCGTGCCGCGAGACATCAGCGTCGTCGGCCACGAGGGCGTCGTGCTCCACGAATACGGCTACGTCAAGCTCACGACGGTGACCTCGCCGGTGGAACGGCTCGGCCGCACCGCGGTGCAGATGCTCCGCCACCAGATCGACACGGGCGAGCCGGCGCCTTCGCAGCTGTTGGCGCCGCGCCTGGATGTCTTCGAATCCACCGCCCCGCCACCGCACGGCGTGTAGCGGCCACGGCGGGGCGCGCCTTTCGTCGGTCCGCCCCGCGTGTTATTTTGCGGACTTGGAGCGTTCCGAACCCGCTTTCCTCCGGAGCGCGCGGTGTCGTTTGCGGGCGCCGTGGCGTCCCAGCAGTTGAGGTGTACTCACGTGGCAGTCCAGACGAACTCGGGCGCGCGGGCGACCGGCGCAGGCACAGAGCCTTTGGCTCCGGGCACTCCGGGTCTTGACGCGGCGTCGGCCCGCCAGGCGGAGCCGGAGTGTCAACAGCAGGTCATCTATCTCGACAACGCGGCCACCAGCTATCCCAAGCCCGCGGAGGTGCACGCGGCCGTCCACGAGTTCTACAGCCGCTACGGCGTGAACCCCGGGCGCACCGGGTGCGATCTGGGCCTGCACGCGGAGCACATGATCCACAGCACGCGCAAACGGCTGAGCGCGTTCTTCAATCCCAGCCTGACCGCGGCCGGCCGCGTGAAAGACCCCAACCGTCTGGTCTTCACGCTCAACGCCACGATGAGTCTGAACCTGATCATCCACGGCACGCTGCGCCCCGGCGACCACGTCGTGACCACCCTGACCGAGCACAACTCGGTCATCCGGCCGGTAAACCACCAGGTGCGCGACGGCGGTGCGACGGCCACGTTCGTCCGCCCGGACGGTGAGGGTTACGTCGATCCGCAGGAGCTCCGCAAGGCGATTCGCCCGAACACGCGGCTGGTGATCGTGAATCACGCGTCCAACGTGACGGGCGTGGTGCAGGACCTGGCGGCAATCGGCGCCGTGTGCGCGGCATGCGGTGTGCCGCTGGCGGTCGACACGGCGCAGACGGCGGGCGTGCTGAAGCTGGACATGGCGGAGTGTCACATCAGTTTCCTGGCCTTCACAGGGCATAAGGGGCTGATGGCGCCGACGGGCACGGGCGGCATCTGCGTCGCGGATGACGCGGAGATTCGCTCTTCGCTGTTCGGCGGGACCGGCGTGCGCAGCGCGGATCCGTATCACCTGGAGGAGTTTCCGTATCGGCTGGAGGCCGGCACGCAGAACCTGGCGGGGATTGCCGGGCTCTCGGCGGGACTGGACTGGCTGGAGCGGCGCGGGCGGGACCACATCTACCGGCACGAAATGGAGCTGCTGGGCGTGCTGCAGGAAGGTCTGGCGGCGATTCGCGGCGTGCGGATTTGTGGGACGCGCAACCTCAAGCAGCGCGTGGCGACTCTGTCGGTCACGATCGATCAGTACGACCCCTCCGACGTCGGCACGATTCTCGACGTGGACTACGGCATCCAGACACGGACTGGCCTGCAATGCGCACCGCTCATCCACGAGCACATGGGCACCACGCCGCGCGGCACGGTGCGCTTCTCGATCGGCCCCAGCACGACCCGCGAACAGATCGAGGCGGCTGTTCGCGCGGTTGCGGAACTGGCCGCCGATCGCAATCCGGCCTAGCCGCGGGGCTCACGCGCGCACGAGGGCGGCGTAGACGATTTCCACAATGGACTGGATTTCGGTCCCCAGCTTGTAGCGCTTATTGATTTCCAGGAGCTGGTCCGCGCAGTTGTGGCACGGCGTGGCGACGATCTTCGCCCCCGTCGCGCGAATCTGCTCCGCCTTGAGCGCCCCGGTCGCGACGCGGCGGTCCCCGTACTCCGCCAGCGCCAGGAGCCCGCCCCCGCCGCCGCAGCAGAAGTTATCCCGGCGATTGGGCGTCATCTCCACGAAGTCCCGCACGGTGCGGCGGAGAATGCGGCGCTGCGGCTCGCTGACCCCCCCCCACCGCACCAGGTTGCACGGGTCGTGCAGCGTGACGCGCTCCGCGTTCTTCTCGGGGTCCACCCGGATGCGGCCCTGGGCGAGGTATTCGTCCACCAGCTCCAGCACGCTCCGCATCGGCAGCGCGTACTCCTGCTGCAACCAGTTCGGTCCCTCCCAGCGAAACGCCCGGTAGCCGTGTCCGCACTCTGACAGCACGATCTCCTGGACGCCCAGCGCCCGCGCCTCCGCCAGCGCCCGGCGCGTCAGCTCCCCCGCCGCCGCGTCTGCGCCCGCGAAATAGCCGTAGTTCGTCACGTCGAAGCACTTGCTCGACAACGTCCAACTCTCGCCGGCCGCGTGGAAGATGCCCGCCGCCGCCATCAGCGAGAGCGGGAAGAACTTGACCTCGCGCGGATTAACCAGATACAGCATCCGGGCACCCGGTTCGTCGATCCGCACGCGGACAGCCGGGTCCTGCATCTCCGTCTGCAGGTCCTGCGAGAGCCAGTCCGCAGTCGACAGCAGCTCCGCGCGCGGGATCGCCATCTGGTTGCCCGTGTCGATCTGGTTCGCCACCGTGCGTTGCAGCCCCTCCGGCACGCGCCCGGTCTCGGCGAGCATCTGCCGCCCGGCGCGAATGACGGCCGCAATATCGAGCCCTACCGTGCAGTGCAGGCTGCAGCGCCCGCACCCGGTGCAGCGGCCGTAGAGCGGCTCGACGAGTTCGTCCAGTGCCGCGGGGGTGAGGTCGCGCGCCCCGACCAGCGCGGGCAGCACCCGTCCGAGCCACGTGTGCTCGCGGCGATAGAAGGCTGCCACCGCCTGCGCCTTGGACACCGGCAGGTTCGCCGGCTCCGGCTGCGTGCGATAGACGTGGCACGACTCCCCACAGAGTCCGCAGCGCACGCAGGCGTTGAGATGGTACGCCGCCAAGCCACGAATGACGCGGTCCAGCGTCTGACGCGCGGCCTGCACGTCGGGCGTGTCGGGCGTCGCCATGCGCTACTCCGTCCCCGCGCGCGGCGGATACACGCCGCGGTACCCCAGCCGCCAGCCCAGATCGGCGCGCACCGCGAAGAAGAACACCGCGTGGCGCAGCTTGCCCAGCGGCACGTACGCCAGCAGCAACAGCGCGTATCCCAGCAGCACGGTCGCGCCAACCGGCCCCGGTGCAATCGCCCCGCTCAGCATCAGCAGGCCGCACGTGGCCGCATTCGCGAGATAATCATCGGGCACGCTCAGCTGCCGCAACAGCGGCGCGCGCCGGCGCTCCGCCAGCAGCGCCAGCCCTGCCCCCAGCCCCAGCAGCACAAGCGGCCGCACCACGCCCAGGAACTGCAGCCCCGTCACCGGCGACGCGAGCAGCAAGATCACGCCCGTCAGCGCCAGCAGCACGCCGACGTGTAGCGCCACGCCCAGTCCGAGCTTCACGGGATGCAGCCGGGCCGATTCCTTGTGGCCAGGAAGCATCGCGGTCGTGAAGTTGTAGACCAACCCCCGCCACGTGTCGCCCGCGCGCCGCGCATACTCGCGCCGCCCCGCCGCGCGCGCGACGCGCACCTGCAGGGCCAGCGCCCCGGCCGCCCACACGAAACCCAACGTCACCAAGATGCGCAGCGTGTTCAGCACCGTGGCCCCGGCGCGGCGCGCGGCCGCGCGTGCCCCCGTGAACCAGCCCCGCGACTAGACGCAGCCGTCCGGCTTGGGCAGTCCGGCGATCCGGCAGGCCCCGCGCGCCGGTCCGGACGAGAACAGCTTGTAGATTTCGCGCACGCTGACGCCGACCTCCTGGCAGATCAGGCGGACCGGCGGGGCCAGGTCGTGCTCCTTCCAATAGTTGCGGATGAAGTTCACGATGCCCCAGTGCTTGTCCGACATCTCCGCCACGCCCTCTTCCAGCGCGATGGCGGCCGCCACACGCTCATTCCAGATGGCGGGATCGGTCAGGAAGCCTTCCTTGTCGAACGTGATGGCGTGGCCGTCAATCTCCACAGGCCGGACTCCTCGAGACGCGCCGCAGCGCCGGCGGACCGCCCCCGCTCCACCACTATACCGCTGGGGCCCTCAGCGGGCGAGCGCCCCCCAATGGCAACCGGCCGGCGGGCGTACCCGTCGGCCGGTGATACGGATGCCGAGGCTGCGCGGCCGTTCGCCGCGCGGCGGCTATTCTTCCTCTTCGTCCGCCTTCTTGTACTGCGCCTGAATCTGCTGCTGCACGTTCGGCGGGACGATGTCGTAGTGGCTCAGCTCCATCATGTAGCTGCCCTGACCACCGGTCACGCTCTTGAGCTGCGAGGCATAGTTGGCGACTTCGGCCAGCGGGACCTGCGCCCGGATCACGACCTGGTTGCCCGGGAGCATGTCCTGCCCCAGGATCTGGCCGCGCTTGCCGGCGATATCGCGCGTGATGTCGCCCATGTTGTCCGCCGGCACCGTGATTTCGATGTTCACCACGGGCTCGAGCAGGATCGGCTTGCACTGCGCGAAGGCCTTTTTGAAGACCTGCCGACCGGCGATCTGGAAGGCGATGTCCTTCGAGTCGACCGGGTGGGTCTTGCCGTCCACCAGCGAGATCTTGACGTCGACGACGGGGTAGCCGGCGATGACGCCCTTCTTCATCTGGTCGCGGCAGCCCTTGTCGACCGCGGGGCGGAACTGCTGGTCGATCACGCCGCCGAAGATCTTGTCGACGAACTCGTAGCCCTTGCCGCGCTCGTTCGGTTCCATGTCGATGAACACGCGCGCGAACTGGCCGGCGCCGCCGGTCTGCTTCTTGTGCGTATATTCGACATACTTGACCGTACCGGAGATCGTCTCGCGATAGGGGATCTTCGGCGGCTTGGTGTCCACTTCCAGCTTGAAGTAGCGCTTCATCTTGCTGCGGATCATGGTGAGGTGCAGGTCCCCGAGCCCGCGCATGACCAGCTCGGCCGTCTCCGCTTCGCGGCTGTACTCGAAGCACGGATCCTCTTCTGCGTAGCGGTGCAGCGCGCCGGAGATCTTCTCGACGTCGCCGCGCGCTTTGGGCTCCAGTGCCAGGGCGTACATCGGCGTCGGCGTCTTCGGCATCGCGATGCGCCCGTCGCCCGCCTTGCCCAGCACGACGTCCCCCAGCTTGAACTCGAGCTTCGCGAACGCCACGATGTCGCCGGCGCTGGCCGCTTCGACTTCCTGGTGGTCCGCACCGCGCACCTTCAGGATGTGCCCCGGCCGCTGGCCCTTGCGCTCGCCCGCCGAGAAAACCTGGCCTTCGCCGGTCAGCTTGCCGCTGAAGACGCGCGCCAGCGAGTAGCGGATGTTGCTTTTCGGCTCGGTCTGAATCTTGAAGACCTGGGCCACGAAATCGCCGTCCGCACCGGCCGTTAGCGGCGTCTCCTTGACCGCATCGCCTTCGCCGAGCAGCAGCGCACGCTGCTTACCGACGGCCGGCGATGGCAGATAGTGAACGGTCGCATCCAGCAGCTCCTGCACGCCCACGTCGCTGCGGGCGCTGGTGAACAGGATCGGCACGATGTGCCCGCCGGCCACCGCCTTGGCAATCGCGGGGCCCAGCTTCTCGGCCGGGACCGAACCCTTTTCCATGAACTCTTCCATCAGCGCGTCGTCGGTCTCGACAATCGCGTCGATCAGCGCCGTGTGACACTCGCCCACGTCGAGAATGTCGGCGTCGCCGGCAGCGTTGGCCAGACAGTCGATCACGGCCTTGCCGCCGCCGGTCGGCAGGTTGATCGGCCGGCACTCGTTTCCGAAGGTCTCGCGGACGGCCGCGACGATGTCGGCGAGCTGCACGTTCTCGGCGTCAATGCGCGTGATGATGATCATCCGCGCCAGCCCCGCCTCCTTGGCGGCATTGAACATGCGGCGTGTGTTGACCCCGATGCCACCGGACGCGGAGATCACGACGGCCGCCGTCTCGGCCGCGGACAGGGCGGAGATGGACAGGCCGGAATAGTCCGGCATGCCCGGCGTGACGATGAAATTGAGCAGATGCCCGTTGTGCTCCCCGTAGAAGAGGGCCGAGTCGACGCTGTGGCGCCGCTCTTTGGATTCCTCGTCAAAGTCCAGCACGCTGCTGCCGTCATCCACGTTGCCCAAGCGGGTCGTGAGACCCAGCTTGTGCAGGATGGCTTCGCCCAGCGTGGTCTTGCCGGCCGCCGCGTGGCCGACGAGGGCGAGGTTCCGGATCTGCTCAATCGCATACGCGCCCATGCACGTGCCTCCGTAGGTGTGAGGCGACACCGCCTCGAATGCAGGCAAAACGGTCAGTATAACGCGCAACCCGCGCGTGCCAAGGGGCTTGGCAATCGCCCCCCGCCCGCGTCCGGTAACCAGCTTCACCCTGGCCGCGCCCGGCCACAGCGGCTCGTTCGGCCCGTGCTGCGACGCGCACAGGCTCCCGACCGCACCCGCCAGCGGAGGGGCCTCCTCAGCGACTCCGGCCTGCTCAGATAGGCCCACCGTCACCCGCGGTCTCCCCCGGGCAGAGCACACGCCCGCCAGCACGCGGCGAATTGAGCCGTCGTGGCCGCCACGATACACTGTGTGCTTCGTAGAACTGCGCCCGCCGGGTGGTTCCGCCACCGGCCCCACGCGCCGCGGACGGTCCATTGGCGTTCGGCGGGCCCCTGGACAGGGAGTACATCCATGTTGACCTTGCGCCCCCCACTTCTCGCCGGCGTCCTTCTCCTCGTGGTCAACCCGCTGGTCTGCGGCCAAAGCCAGCCCGCCGCTCAGCCGCCGAAAGCCGACACGGCAGGAGCCAAGAAGGCGGCCCTGGAGGAGTTCCGTCAGGCCGAGATCAGCCTCGATCGCCGCTACACCAAGTGTCCGACCTGCAAAGGCAAGGGTCTGGTCAAGGACGTGGCCTGCACGCAGTGCGGCGGGGACGGCCAGCAGTTCAAGGGCGACGACTATCAGGCCCATGTCGACGAGTATGTCGCATACTGCCTGCTGCAGGAGAAGCACGCGGCCGTGTTGGCGGATGACGCGGAGTCGCGTGAGCACATTGAGAAGAACCGCACGCGCTACTTCCGCACAATCAAGGAGCATCTGTCCGAATCCAGTGCGCCGCGCCGCGGGGACGAGCCGAACGCCCCGGCCGCGCGCAAAGGCGCCGGGACGGACGTGTACTACAACCAGATGGCCTGTGACCTGGCCGTGGCGCTGAAGAAGAAGGCGCTGGGTCACGGGATCGCCTTCAGCGGCCGGGTACTGAAGTTGCGGACGGCTGGAGAGGTGCGGCTGGCGGAAGTGCGGATCGACGCCCCGTCCGGCGAGAAGCGCACCTGCTTCATCCCGCTCGCCGCCGATTCCAAGTGGGCCGAGGGCACGCGGGTGCGGGTACTCGGCAAGATCATTGAGGGCGCCGACACGCGAAAGGCGTTCCAGCTCGGCGAAGACGACGCGCTCGTGCAAACCTGCGCAGGGACGGAGTAAGGCCACGACTGTTACTGCGCCGTGGGCACGTTGCGGCCGCGGTGCAGTTCCCTGACAGCGATGCGAGACCCCCACGCGAGAGACGCGTCCCGACATAGGAGCCGGCGGCATGGACGCTGGTGTGCCTGGAGTGGCAACGCGCCGTGACCGAGCCGCCACGTTGGCCGGTCTGCCGTTGGTGATGGGCGCCGTCGCAACTGGGGCGCTCACGTCGCTCTTTGCTGCCGGCTCCCCGCGCGGCAACCATCGCTGGTCGGCGCTGGCCGCGCCACCGGGTACCGCTCTGCCGCCCACGGAATAGGCGCTGTCCGAAGCAACGCGCGGCTACTTCAGGCGCAGCCGTTCGACCGCACAGCGGGCTACGGGATGCTGCATGAACAGCTTCCAGATGAGCCCCGAGCGTACATTCTCGATCGCCAGTAGCAACGGACCTTCATCGATACCGACGTAGTCTTCCGCGACATAGCCCTGATCGAGATTGAACGCGTCCGCGAGGCCGTAGCCGCCGGCCTGCGGGTCCTGCCAAATCAACGGGTTGCCGTCCGGACCGTGGAGATTGCGGAAAGCCCGGAGGGCCGCAAGGCTCTCCCGCGGTGTAAACATGATCGCGGAGCCCGCGGCATAGGGCGCCACCGTGCCAGCGTGCCAGTGCTCAAATCCGACCAGGCTGGGCCGGATTTCCGGCACGATGTACCCCGCGCGGCCCACGCACGCACTCAGGCCCCAGCGATCCGCCGCCAGCGTCCGAAAGTGGCCGGCTTCCTCGATACAGCGCTGGCGATGGGCCAGCACGGCGCGCCGCGAGTTCTCGAACCAGTCCACCCGCGGCGCCGTGACCCCGAACTGCCCGGGATCATCCGCCCCCAGCGCGCGGTAATCGATCCAGCAGTGGCTGAAGAAATAGGTGAACAGCGAGCCGGGCCACGATGCCACGCAGGGCGGCAGGTCGCCACACGGCCGGATGACGCGCTCCAGGCGGTAGTAGCTCTCCGGCGGCACGGCGTAGTCCGGATTCGGCGCCCCGGCCGCGAGGAAGTAGACAAGCCGTTCTTCGTCGCCGCAATAGGTCCAGTACGCGGGAATGAACTCCCCGGGGCCCGAAAAATCGCGCCCCTCCTTGGGCTTCCAGCCCATCGAGAGGCGCCCGGTGGCCACGACCGCAAAGGCCCGCCAGTTGGAATCGGCGGCCATGCGGTCGACCAGCGCAGCCACTTCGCCACCGAAGTACTGCGCCGCGACCAGCGCTCCGGCCAGCAGCAGGGCATGGTCGACCGTGCTGGCTTCGAGCCCGAAGGGCGAGTTCTCCGGGCCACCGGTGTTCATATCGGGGAAGTGCATGTAGATGCCGAACTTCTTGTTGTCGGTGCGTTCAAGGAGTGCTTTCAGGATCGTCCGGGCCCGTTGCTCGCCGGCGCTGTGCGCGATCCACCCGCGTTCGATGCCGATTGGCAGGGACGCGAGCTGAAAACCCACGGCGGCAATACTGGCCACGGGGGCCAGCTTGCGATCCTTGGCGAGCTGCGCGGGCGTGCCGACCTCGTTCCAGAAGTAGGCGAAGCAGCCCCGTTGCACTTCATCGAGCAGAGCTTCGTCCGCCGGGGTGAGGTGATACGACAGCGCCGCGCTGGTCTGGGCCGAGCGCATGACCGCGACGGGAGCCGATGCGGCACAGCCGCCGCTGGCGATGAGCAGGGCGCCGACGAGGGTCTGGGAAAGCCAGAGGTGTCGCTTCATAGCGGGCGCAGGATAGGCGCGGCGCGGATGAGTGTCAAAAAGGGGGCCACGGGATCCGCAAGCGGCACGCGGTGCGCTGCAGTCGCGCGGCGCAGGGCAGCCAGGCGGGCGCCCTCAGGGGCCCGTGAACACGCGCTGGAAAATCGCGCCATCCGCGAGATCCACATCCGCGTCGCGATCCAGATCGGAGTCCGGGAAATGGCTGCCGGTGCAGCCGCCGGGGCAGGGCGCGCCGGCTCCGGCCAGGCAGCCCGCGAACACGGCCAAGTCGGCGGCGTCCACCTGGCCGTCCGTGTCGAAATCCACCTCGAAGTACAGGCCGATCGCCTGCATCATCGGCCGGATTTCGGGGTTGGCCATGAACAGCTTCCAGCACAACCCGCTGCGGTAGTTCTCGATCAGCGGCACGATCGTCCCCTCGTCAATCGCGATGTAGCCGGGCGCGACCCAGTTCGCCTGCGGGTTGAAGGCATCGAGAAAGCCACACGCGCCCCACAGGTCGGTCCCGTACGTGTCGTAGAACTGTCGAAGGGCGGCCAACGATTCTGCCGGGGTGTAGGGGATGGAGCTGATGGCCGCCGTGGGCGCGAGCGTGCCGTTGTCCTGCGTCGGCTCGTGCTCGGCATAGCCGGCCGGGTCGGCGCTGGACGTCAGGCCCCACACGTACGCGTTGTAGCCCGCAAACCGATGCGGGTTGTCGATGCTGTAGTCGCGATGGATGAGCGCGATGTGGCGGGCGTTGTCGAAGTAGTTCGCATAGGCATCGCGTTTGTAGCGCGGATCAAAGCCCAGGTTCGAATAGTGCGTGAAGAAGAGCCGCCCGCCGTAAGCCGGGCCGACCCAGACCGTGTGCCCGTAGTAGCTGCGCCCGTTCACGTACGTGCTCAGGCCGGCGTACCCATTGTGAAAGCTCGACGCCGGCATCGGATAGGTGGGCGACGCGATCGCGAGCAGGTACGTGATCATCGCCTCGTTGTACCCGCGGACCTCGACCTGGATCGCAAAGCCGTAGTTGGGCGACCAGTTCCAGTACAGAACGTCGCTGCCCGGATGCTGGCGGAACCAGGACCATTCGACGGATTCCCACATCTGCGTCGCCCGCGCGCGGATCTCGGCTTCGACGGGATCGGCCGGGCTGTCAAAGTACTGCCGTACCGTCAGGAAGCCCTGCGCGAGATACGCGGTCTCGACCAGGTCCGCCCCGTCGTCGCGATACTCCGAAAACGGAATCGTCGCACCTGTGACCCCGTGGTAGTGGTGCGACCAGGCGCCATGGTAGCGCGGCGTGACGTCCTGGAGGAACGCCAGGATCGTGCATACGCGCGCCGCCGCCTGACTCCGTGCGATGAAGCCGCGCTCGGCCCCGACCACGATCGTCATCAGCCCCATGCCGGTTCCGCCGGTGGTTACCGTGTCGAGCGCGTAGCTGCCCCCCAGACCCTCACGCGCCATTCCGCAAACGGGGTGACCCCAATCCCAGAAATAGCGCAGCGTCGCCTGCTGCACGACATCCAGGAGTTGTTCGTCCGTCAGTCCGTCGTATAGCGCCGTCACGAGCGCGGAGGCGGGGCCCTCCATTCCGTTGACGACGGCCGTCACGTAGTAGTAGTAACGCGGGCTGCCTGCCGGGACCCCATCCGTGTACGCCGCACTCGGGACGGGGGCCAGATTGAGCCGCGCAAACGGTCCCCCCGGCGCCGCGGCGCGGTACACGTTGTAGCCCGTCAGGCCGACAACACCCAGCGGTTGCCACACCAGCGCCACCCGCTCCGCGTACGCATTCGCCGCAACGCCCGCGACGCCCGGCAAGGGGCCGCTATGCCGCAACCGCAAGTTGTCGACGTAGACCGTGCCGCTGCTCCCGGCCAAGTTCTCCAGCACCAGCGCCTGAATCTCACGGAGTCCCGTTTGCAGCCGACCGGACAGGTCGAATCGGATCGTGGCCCACACACCGACGGCCGTCGGCAGGCCCGTGGCCGGTTGCCACGCGTCGGGCGGGGCCCAGTTCAGGTCCCAGATGCCGATCAACCCGGGCAGCGCCCCGGACGAGGCCACGTACACGTCCGCCAGCAGTTCGGTTTCACCGGCCAGGTCGTACGTTTCGCCCGACCAGGCCTGCCGGAACTCAACCTTGTGATCCGCCTCGTTTGTGATGGTCAGCTTCAGGAGGTAGGTCCCGTCGGTCGCCACCGGAGCGCCGTTCACGCCACCCGGCACGATCGCGACCGTCAGGCCCGGATCCCCCGTGTTCGCAGCGACCGTCAGGTCGGTCTCGGCCGGCTCATAGCTGACGAGCGGCGTGATCACCTCGGCGGCAGACAAACGTGCCGCCAGCCCAACCAGCACGCCAGCCCATACGAGCGCCCGGCCTGCCGCGCCCGGTGCCCAAGCCCGTGGGGCGCGCCGCGGCCTGCAGTTCTCGTGGGCACAGGAACGGACAACCGGTGGCACAGCGCCCGGGCACATGCACACACCTCCACCCGATCGATCTTCGGCGATCCCGATTCCCAGCGCGCCCGCCCCGTCAGGGTCCGGTGAAGATCCGCTGGAAGATTGCGGCATCCGCGAGGTCCACATCCGCGTCGCCATCCAGATCGGAATCCGGGAAGTGGCTGCCCGTGCAGCCCCCGGGACAGGCATTGCCGACACCGGCCAGGCAGCCGGCGAACACGGCCAAGTCGGCGGCGTCCACCTGGCCGTCCGTGTCGAAATCCACCTCGTAGTGCAGGCCGATCGCGTGCATCATCGGCCGGATTTCGGGATTGGCCATGAAGAGGTTCCAGCACAGGCCGGTCCGGTAGTTCTCGATCATCGGCGCGATCGTGCCGACATCGATTGCGATGTAGCCTGGCGCGAACCAGTTGCTCTGCAGATTGAACGCATCCGTGAAGCCGGATGAACTCCACAGGTCGGGGCCGTACACGTCGTAGTACTGCCGCACCGCCGCGAGCGACTCGACCGGCGTATAGGGCATCGCGCTGGCGGCCGCGGTGGGCGCGATGGTTCCGTTGTCATTGGTGGGCGAGTGGGCGGAATAGCCCCAGGGGTTGAAGCTCGCGGTCAGGCCCCACACGTAGCCGCTGTAGCCGGCGTACCCGTGCGGGTTGTCGATGCAGTAGTCGTGGTGGACGAGCGAGATATTGCGGGCATTGTCGAAGTAGTTCGCGTAGGCGTCGCGCTTGTAGCGCGGGTCAAAGCCCAGGTTGGAATAATGCGTGAAGAAGAGCGGCCCGCCATAGGGCTCACCCACCCAGATCGTGTGACCGTAATAGCGCTGCCCGTTCGCGTAGCCGCTCCCGCCCGCCCAGCCGTTCGTGTAGCTCGACGCCGGCATGGGATAGGTCGGCGACGCGACCGCGAGCAGGTACACGATCATCGCCTCGTTGTACCCGCGGATCGGCATGTTCATGTACCAGCCGTAGTTCGGTGACCAGTGCCAGTACAGCACGTCGCCGCCCGGATACCGGCGATACCACGTCCACTCGACGGATTCCCACATCTGCGTCGCCCGCGTGCGGATTTCCGCCTCCACTGGGTCGGACGGATCGTCGAAATACTGCCGCGCCGTGAGGATGCCCTCGATGAGAAACGCCGTCTCGACGAGATCACCGCCGTTGTCCTGGGCCCCGGCAAAGGCGATCGTCGCGCCCGTCACCCCGTTGTAGTGGTGCGACCACGCACCGTGGTACCGCGGGGTGACATCCTGCAGGAAGGCCAGGATGGTGCGGATGCGCGCTGCCGCCTGGGCCCGTGTCACGAAGCCGCGCTCGGCACCGACGACGATGGTCATGATCCCCATGCCCGTGCCACCGGTCGTCACGGTGTCCAGCGGATGACCCATGTACATGCCCTCGCGGGCCATACCACAATGCGGGTGCGCCTCTTCCCAGAAGTAATGCAGACTCGCCCGCTGGACGGTGTCCAACAACTCTTCATCCGTCAGGCTGTCGTACAGCGCTGACACGACGTTCGACGCCGGCGCTTCCGCGCCGCTGATGACCGCCGTCACGTAGTAGTAGTAGCGGGGACTGCCCGCGCCGACGGCATCGGAGTAACCCGCCCCGGTCACCAGCGCCGCGTTGATCTTCGTGAACGGCCCCCCGGGAGCCGACGCGCGGTAGACGTTGTAGCCCGACAGACCGGCCACCGACAAGGGCTGCCAGATCAGCGCGATGTGGTCCGCGTACGCGTTGGCGGCCACACCCTGCACCCCGGCGGACCCGCTGATCTGCCGCAGACGCAGGTTGTCCACGTAGAGCGTGCCGCTGGTGCCGGCCAGATTCTCCAGCACCAGCGCCCAGATCTGGTCCAAGCCGACCTGCTCGCGCGCGGATACGTCGACCGTGATCGTCCGCCAGACGCCCGTCGTCGTGGGGATGCCCGTGGCCTGCTGCCAGGCACTGGGCGGGTCCCAACGCGAGTCCCAGATTCCCATCAGTCCCGGGAGGGCCCCGGAGGACGCCACGTAGACGTCCGCCAACAGTTGATCCTGATTGGCCAGGTCATACGTGTGCGCGGTCCAGAAGTGACGAAACTCCACCTTGCGGTCGGCCTCGTTCGTAATCGTCACCTTCAGGACGTACGCGCCGTCGGTCGCCGCCGGAACACCGCCGACGCCCCCGGGCACGCGCGCGACCGCCAACCCGGAGTCGCCGGCGTTGGCCACCACAGTCAGGTCGGTTTCGGCGGGCTCGTAGCTGGCCAGCGGGGTGATGATCTCGGCCGCGGCCGGCCCAAGTGCCAGCCCCAAGACCATCCCGGCGCCGAGGGCTAGCGCGCGCCAGCACACCTTGGGCGGCTGCGCGCAGGTCGCATCGATGCGCATGTTGCTCTTCCTTGACATGGAACCCAGACCGGCAGAGCGGCGGTCGCCCCGCCGACATCGGCCTCAGCGTGTGGCACGCCGGCCTCGGCGGGCTGGAGATTCAGCCCGCGCCTCGCGATCGTCGCGCTGGCTGCTGAGCTTCATTCCCAACCGATCCTCAATTGTACGCCAAAGCCCCGCGAATTGCATGCGTCCCATAATCGAGCGGGGACCGGAACGGCCGCCTGGAGCGACATGGTGCGCCGCCAGCGTGCGCGCCGTCCGTGTGGGCGCTTCGCATCGGTGCCCGCGCCGCGCCCGTCGCTGTCGCCCGTCATTCCGAAGGTGCCTGGCGACGGAGGACTCTGCCCGCGAATGCGGCGCACTCCCGCCGCGCCAGCCGCGTGAAGTACTCGAACGCCCCGCCCTCGTCCGGCCGCCACTTCGTCCACTCCGCGTGGCGCTCAGAAACAGGCAGAAATAGGTGACTGTCCCTATTTATCCTGCTGCGCGTGCACACCCGCGCCCGCCAGCAGCCGCCCCGTCTCGTACGGACCTTCCACCGTGTAGGCCTGCTGCGGGGCCGCCATGTACGCCGACTGCGCATACGTCCCCCACGGCTGGTCGCCCACGGAGTCCGTCCACTCGCCCAGCCCCGCCCGCTCCCACCGCTCCCCGGCCGCGTCCCACGCGAACGACTCCACGCTGTACAGCGCCCGCGGCGAATCGGACAAAAAGTCCCGCCGCGCCAGCTTCGTGAAGTACTCGAACGCCCCGCCGGCGGCTCGGCCTCCGTGTCCGGCAACCACTTGCTCCACTCCGCGTGCCGCTCAGAAATCAGTGAGTGTCTTTAGTTGTCCCGGCGACTGTCCCTAGTTTTCTGGCTGGTCTTCCGCAGCTTCGCTACGGGCGCTTGATCAACGCCGCCATCCAGTTGTTGGTCAAAACGTGCCAGTGGCTGCCGACTTTCGTCAGGTAGACCGCTTTGTCACCGAGCGTTAATGGCGGGCCCTTCGCATCGCGCTCCGGGGCCAATTCCGCCAAGATCACATTGGCTTCCGGCGGATCCCAAGGCCCGCGCGCCGCGCGGGTCTCGACGCGCACCAGCCGTTCGCCCACGAGAAACCGCAACTCCGCCAGCGGCGCCAAGCGTGCCGAGCGGATTCGCGCGAACAACTCGCGTTCCTGCTCGATATACTTCTCCAGAGCAGCCCCGGCGATCCATTCGCGAGGAATCCGTCTGGCGGCTTCTTCCGACAGCCACGGGGTCCGCAGCGCAGACGCTTTGTGCCAGTCGCCGGCGGCGAGGGCATCGGTGGTGCGCTGAAGTTCGGCGTAGACGTCTTTCTTGTCGCGTTCCGACAACTCGCCGACTTTGGCGCCGTCCTGCCAGAACCAGGTGAACGGTACGGCGGCCTCGAAACGCCGTTCCGACTCCTGTTTCGGCTTCTCCGCGGTCAGTGTCAACGTGAGCGTGGCCAGTTCGGTCGGCTGCGAGTCCTGCAGGCTACGTGCACGGACGAGCGTCACCGACACTTCTCCGGTGGACCCCTCGGCGGCCAGTTTGAGCGCGTTTGTGCCGTTGACAACGTAGTTCGTCACGTCGCAAGCCCCGGAGCCCGTACCCTGTAGGCGGACTGCCACCTCCCGATTAACGGAGACAAGCAGTTCGCACGCGGGAGCAGGCTGCACCTGGAGGTAGTACAAGCCGTCGAGTCTCGACGGCGCCGTGGTCGGCGGCGCACTCAACAGAGCAACGACGGTAGCGAGGCAACACGTCAACATATGGGACTCCCGTAGGTTGAGCCTCCGTGATTGATCACGGCGTGGTGGCTCAACGAGTCGCACGCCGCGCGAGGGACGTTCGGGCGACATAACCCTCTGTAGCGTCCGAGTCTGTCGCCCGAAGTGCAATACGGGAGCCCCTCAGCTCATTGCCGGCGCCCGGGGTCGAACCGGGGACCTCTTGATCCACAGTCAAGCGCTCTATCCAACTGAGCTACACCGGCGGCACGGGGGCGCAGGGCCCCTCAGTCGCAAGCGCGCTAGTATAGTCCCCCCGCCCGCCACCGTCAAACTCGCGACCGACCCCGCGTCCGTGCCGCCGTCCGCTCCGGCCCCGCACTTAGCACTTTGAGCTTGCCCCTTCGAACTGCCTTCGGCTCTCCGCTTAGCACTTTGAACTTGCCCCTTTGAACTGCCCCCAGCCCCCCTCGCCCCCTCCTCGCGCGGCGCATATACTGCAGAATGACCGCAGGTTGCGAGCCGACACCGAACCAGACAAAGGAGCCGCGCATGCCGTTCACGCTGCCGAACCTACCGTTCGCCAAGGACGCCCTGGCCCCCATCATCAGCGGCGAGGCCCTCGACTTCCACTACGGCAAGCACCACAACGCGTACGTCACGAACCTCAACAAGCTCATCGCCGGAACTCCCCAGGAGCATAAGTCGTTGGAGGAAGTCATCCTCGGCTCCGAGGGGGGCCTGTTCAATAACGCCGCCCAGGTCTGGAATCACACGTTCTACTGGAACTGCCTCAAGCCCAAGGGCGGCGGCGAGCCCACCGGCGCCCTCGCCCAGGCCATCGCCCGCGACTTCGGCTCGTACCACAAGTTCCGCGAAGAATTCGTCAATGCGGCCGTCACGCAGTTCGGCTCCGGCTGGGCGTGGCTGGTCAACGAAGGCGGCAAGCTCAAGGTCGTGAAGACGGGCAATGCCGACCTGCCCATGAAGCATAACCAGAAGGCCCTGCTGACCATCGACGTGTGGGAGCACGCCTACTACATCGACTACCGCAACGCGCGCCCGACCTACGTCGAGAAGCTCGTCGACAATCTGATCAACTGGGACTTCGTCGCGAAGAACTTCGCGGGTTAGGGCCGTTTGGCGGACAGCGCGTGGCCGCAGAGCGTCAGGTCTCCGCGCCTGATGCCGCCGTGTGCTACTGCTCGGTGGCCCAGGGCAGTCGCCGCGCGAGCGCCGCAGGTTGTGCGGCCGCGGCGCCGCAATTTCGGTGTGCTGACAGGGTGAACCCATGGCGTTGCGCAGCGCGGTCGGCCTGAGCCTCCTGCTGCTGTCGTGCGGGGCCTGCCATGATCCGGTGCTGCGTGTCACGGACGCGGTCATCCGCCCTGACCGCCCCGCGCACCTGGTCGCGTACGTCGAACGCGAGACGCTTCTTGGCCGCCAGCTCTACATCCCCCCCACCACCGTGCGCTTCACCGCCGGCGTGCACGACCTCGGCACGGCCGTCACCGACCGCACCGGCCGCGCCGCACTCGACGCCGACCTGCCGCCGGACTCCACCGCCTACGAAGCGACGGCCACCGTCTGGGATCACGCCCTCTACGAAAGCGCCCCCGTCTTCGATTGGCGCGACGGCCATATCCTCATCAGCGTCGATATCGACAACACAATCGCCCGGACCAGCTACAAGGCCCTCGCCTTCAAGCGCGAGGATTGGCGCTCCCTCCCGCTGCCCGACGCCGCGGACGTGCTCCAGGAACTCACCCGCGACTACCACGTCATCTACTTCACCGCCCGTCCCTGGTTTCTCGAGCAGGCCACGCGCCACTGGCTCCTGCGCCAAGGGTTTCCCCCTGGCCCACTGATCCTGGCCCAGGGCCTCCGCGACGCGGCCGGCTTCACCAACTACAAGGGCGAGACGCTGCGCGAGCTACGGGCACGTCTGCCGGAGCTGATGATCGGCATCGGCAACAGCCCCCGCGACGTCGTCGCCCTCGGGGAAAACCAGATGCTCGCCGTGATCCTCGTACGCGAGTTGGAAGACGCGTACGGCTTCAGCCCGGTGCTCCTGCCGAACTGGCGCGAGGTGCGACGCTTCTTCGCGGCCAACCGCGACGTGCTGTCCGACCCCGCGGCGCTGGCCGAGGCGCTGCGCGGCGAGCGCATGCTGCTGCGGGCCGTCATTCCCTACACCGCGCCCTGAGCGCCACAGCGCACCGCCCCTGCTACAATGGCCGCTCCGGCCGCGCGCCGGGAAGGTCTACGTCTGGCCCCACAGTGACAGGAGAACGGTATGTTGCTCACCCTCATGATTCTGCTCGTGCCCGGCAATGCGAATGCGGCGGGTGTCCAGGTCGCCGGCCGCGCCAGTCCGGCCACGATGTCGCGCGCCACGGTCGATTGCCTGCGCTGCGAGTACCTCACCGATCCCCTCGGCCTCGACTGCCGCACGCCGCGTTTGTCGTGGGTCCTCCGCGACGACCGTCGCGGCGCCGCGCAGCAGGCGTACCAGATTCTCGTCGCGGACGATGCGGCCAAGCTCGCCGCAGACGAGGGCAACCTGTGGGACACCGGGCGCGTGGCGTCCGGCGAGACGGCGCAGATCGAGTACGCCGGGCGGCCGCTGGCGGCGCGGATGCAGGTGTGGTGGAAGGTGCGCGTCTGGGATCGCGACAATCTGCCGACGACGTGGAGCTTCCCGGCCCGGTGGACGATGGGGCTGCTGCAACCGTCCGACTGGCAGGCCCGCTGGATCGGCGATCCCACGCCGCCGCCTGACGGTTACGAACCGCTGCCGGCCACGCTGCTTCGCAAGGCGTTCGCGGCGGCCGCGGAACCGCCGCGGCGCGCGACCGTGTACGTGACGGCCCTGGGGCTGTACGAACTGCACCTGAACGGACAGCGGGTGGGCGATCGCGTCCTCACCCCCGAGTGGACGGACTACCACCGGCGCGTGCAGTACCAGACGTATGACGTGACCAAGCTGCTGCGCGACGGCGACAATGTGCTCGGCGTCATGCTGGCCGACGGCTGGTACGCCGGGAAGATCGGCCTGACCAGCATTGTGCCGGGCGGCCCGCCGCGTGCGATTTACGGCCGCCGGCTGCGGCTGCTGCTGCAGCTCGAAGTGGAAAATGCGGACGGTCAGGTGCAGCGCATCGTCACGGATGACACGTGGCGCACCACCAATGAGGGGCCGGTGCGCGTCGGCGATCTGCTGGACGGCGAGGTCTACGACGCGCGTCGCGAGCTCCCGGGCTGGGACGCCCCCGGCTTCGACGCCGCGGCCTGGACCGCGGCCCGCATCTTCGAGCCGCCGACTTCCGCGCCCGCGGGCGGCGGCAAGCTGCAGATTGTCGCGCAGCCGAACGAGCCGATCCGCATCGTGCAGGACGTGAAGCCGGCGGGCATGATCGAGCCCAAGCCGGGCGTCTACATCTTCGACCTGGGGCAGAACATACCCGGCTGGTGCCGCCTGAAGGTGCGCGGGCCGGCCGGCACGACGATCACGCTGCGGCACGCGGAGGTGCTGAACCCCGATGGCACGCTCTATACCGCGAACCTGCGCGGCGCCGCGCAGACCGACAAGTACACGCTGCGCGGTGACGGCGACGAGGTCTTCGAGCCGCGCTTCACGTATCACGGCTTCCGCTACGTCGAGGTTACCGGTCTGCCGGAGAAACCGGCGCTGGATGCCCTGGTCGGGCGCGCGTTCTGCTCGGCCCCGCCGCGCGTGGGCTACTTCGAATGCTCCGACGGACAACTCAACCGCCTGATGGAGAACATTCTCTGGACGCAACGGGCGAACATGATGAGCGTGCCGACCGACTGCCCGCAGCGCGACGAGCGCATGGGCTGGATGGGCGACATCACTGCCTTCGGCCAAACCGCGTGCTACACGATGGACATGGCCGCCTTCTACACGAAGTGGCTCGCGGACGTGCGGGATGCGCAGACCGCCGACGGGCGCTACCCCGATTTTGCGCCACAGCCGTTTGACCCGAATGTGCGCTTCTCGGGCGTGCCGGCGTGGGGGGACGCGGGCGTCGTCGTGCCGTGGCGCCAGTATGTCAATTACGGCGACCGCCGGCTCATCGCCGAGCATTTTGAGTCCATGCGGCGCTGGGTGGACTGGATTCACGCGAACAACCCGAACCTGCTGTGGCAGCAGAAGCGCGGCAACGACTACGGCGACTGGCTGAATGCCGACACGCTGAAGCTCGAAGGCTGGCCCGCCAAGGGTGCGGAGATGCCGAAGGAGGTCTTCGCGACTGCTTTCTTCGCGCAATCGGCGGACCTCCTGGCGCGCATGGCCCTGGTCATCGACAAGACGGACGAGGCGCAGCGCTACCGCCAGCTCGCGAACGACATCCGCGCCGCGTTCCAGAAGGCGTACGTCGAGGCCGACGGCAAGATGACCGGCGACACTCAGGCCGGCTACGCCATCGCGCTGGCGTTCAATCTCATGCCCGACGAGCTGCGCCCCGCGGCCGTGCAGCGCATGATCGGGTGCTTCGAAAAGTACCACGGGTTGATCTCCACCGGCTTCCTCAGCACGATCTGCCTGATGAATGAGCTGTCGCGCGCGGGCCGCGCCGACGAAGCCTACCGACTGCTGAACAACCGCGCGATGCCGTCGTGGCGCTATCCCATCGAGCACGGCGCCACGACGATCTGGGAACGCTGGGACGGCTTCGTGGAGGGCCGCGGCTTCCAGGACCCCGGCATGAACTCCTTCAATCACTGGGCGTTCGGTTCGGTGGCTGAGTGGATGTTCCGCACCATCGGCGGCATCCAGCCCGACGAGCAGCAGCCCGGTTACCGGCACTTCCTGATCCGCCCCGTGCCCGGCGGCGGGCTGACCTGGGCCGAGGCACGCTACGATTCGCTGCGCGGCCCCATTCGCACGCGCTGGGAAGTCACGGCGGAGCGCTTCACGCTCGAGCTGACGGTGCCGGCCAACACGTCGGCCACGGTCTACCTGCCAACCACGAAACTCGACAGCGTGACCGACGGCGGCAGCCCGATTGCCCAGCAAACGGACATCGAGTCCCTGGGTGTGCAGGACGGCGCGGCTGCGTTTCGGGTACAAGCGGGCATGTATCGGCTCGAGTGCGCGCGCTGAGCGCGCGTCGCGTCGCGCGATTCGCAGAATTCGCGCCGTTCCGACGGTTTTTCGCTACACGCGCGCGCACGCAGTTGCTACGATGCCGCGCATGGTCGCGCGGGCGCGTGGCCGGTGCGCTGCCCGCGCGCGACCGGAATTCCTGCCGGAGACATGCCCGTGAAGAGACTCCTCCCCCTGGTGATCGTGCTGTTGAGTTCCCTGTCCGTCTGGGCCGGCCCGCAACACTGGGGGTTTGGCTTCGGCTACCTCGTCACGATTGAAGAGCGTGACGGGGGGCAGCGGGCTTTGTCCGTTTATGAGCCGCCCATGCACGTCAAGGACACACCCTGGCTGCTGCGCTGGCGCGATACTTCCACGCAGTACGGCGACGTGTTGCCTGCGGGCGTGGCCGTCGGCAACTTCTGGCCCCAGTCCATGGGCGCCAAGGAATATGTCGCCGCGGTGAAGTTCTCCCCCGAGCACGGCTACACCGTGGTCGCCTTCGATCCCCCCGAGGTGTTCAGCACGCGCCCGTGGAAAGTGCTGCGCGAATGGCCGTCCACCCCACTGCCCGCGGACAGCCCGGCGCGCAAGACCGGCGACGAATTCACGCCGCCGCTCGCCCTCCTCGCCGGCGGCAACCGCATCGTCGCCGTTGCGGCCGGCAATCCGATGGACCGGCCCGCTGACCAGCTCGTCGTGCTCACCGCCGACTCCGCCCAGCCACCCCACTACGCTGTGCAAATCTACGAGCCGCCCGCCGAACCGAATGATGGCGACTGGACCGTCGGCACGATTCTCGCCGTGAGCGACCTGCAAAGCACACCTGAGGAGCGCCCCCTCGCGCTCACCGTCGGCGACTTCTGGGGTCACGAGAAGGGGATCGATTCCCTCGCGCTGGTCTTCCCGGAGCGAATCGTCTTCTTCGCGCTCAAGGACACGGGCGTTCGCTCGCCCGCCGCCCTGCCCGGCAAGATGGCGGATCGCGCGAAGACCATGAAGTTCGCCGTCGCCAAGCCCCGCATCCTCGCCGAGCAGAAGCTGGCCGACGCTGACATCCCCACCCCCTGGCAGCCCGGCTGGCTCGTCGCGGCCGACTATCTCAAGGACGGCTTCGCGTATCTCGCCTGGGACGGCGCCACCTCCGCCGGCGCCGACCCGACGGCCATGTTCTGCACCACCGCCCCGCTCGTCGGCGAACGCTACAACACCTGCTGGGTGCGCCCCCATGAAACCTTCGCCGGCGCCAAGCTCGACGCCCAGCGCCTCACCTCCATGCAGCGCATCATGCCCGGCCAGCGCCAGGCGGCCTTCGGCCGCGTCGTCGCCGCCGGCGCCGGCCGTATCTTCGGCTACATCACGGACTCCGTCGAAATCCGCAAAGAGAAACTCTGGAAACCCTGGACTTTCCAGGGACACGAAGACGTCGAGATCGTCTGGGCCCACCGCACACCACTGTACCGCATGGGCGTCCCCAAGCAGTGGCAGGACGACCAGTGGCCGTGGGAACCCGACGATCATTTCGGCTGGCCCTTCAAAGATGAACCGGTTACCTACGAAATCGCGCTCAAAAACAACGGCCGCCAGACCATCCCCCCTGGCCAGGTTCACCTCCGCGTCTGGGTGAGCACGCCCGACCGCAATGCGGACATCCTCGCGTCCACAGCGGACCTGACCCCCGACCTCGACCTCGTCATCGACCAGCCCATCAAGCCCTTTGATCCCACTGCCGTCGACTACACCATCGTCAAGGTCCCCATCCAATGGCCGTTCGATCTGGTGCAACCCCCCGGTTGGACCTGGAAGCGCATCAACGTGCGCGAGATTGGTGAACGGTGGGTCGTCCTTCGGGCGGACTTCGCCGGCGACGAGAACGAACGCAACAACCGGTACGAGTTCGCTCTCAACTCCCTCCTCTTCCGCCCCGTCTGGCGCTGCGACGTCGACGCCCCTCCGGGCCCCAGCCCCGACGGTCTCGAAGGCCGCCCCGATCGCAAGATCAACACCGTCGCCTACCGCGCCCCGTGCGTGACCGGCGATCCGGAGTCCCGCGAATACTCGGGCCGCAAGCTCGCCGACGCCGTCCAGTGCATGTGGGAACGCAGTCGCACCAGCGATGGACAGGACGTCCTGCAGCGCGTCGTCTTCGACAGCTACCGCCCCTATGACACACAGGACCGCCGCCCCGGTGGCCACCCCCTCAGCCGCGCCGAAGACTGGTCCTACGTCGAGGCCCCGCGCGAGGGCGAGCACTGGGTCGGCCTGTGGGGCGACTACGAACGCTTCGATCCGCGCGACGGCGGCGCTGAACTCCACGAAACCGGCCACCTCACCCACCGCCTCGGCGACCTGTATCACTACTTCATTTTCCCCTCAACCTTGCGCAATATCCGCATGGCGGACGGTACCCCCGTCCAGATGTACACCTATTCCTGGGGCCTCGACAGCTTCTGCTCCGGCCACGCCATCATCGGCGAAGGCGCCGCCGACCTGCACCGCTACATCGAAGGCGTCCGCTACGGCCTCGGCTGGGCCTGGCACAAGATGCTCCCCGACCAGATCAACGTCCGCGTCCTCGACCGCGACAGCCAGCCGGTGGCGGCCGCCCCCATCAAGATGTGGCTGTATCCCGACTGCTCCCTCCACAGCAGCGGCACGACGGACACCCAGGGTCTGTGGGACCCGAACTTCCCGAAGAAGCGCGCGGACGGTTCGCCGGGCTACCGCATGTTCGAGCCCTTCGGCTTCAAGCAGTGGGACGGCGAAGGCCCCGACGCCCTCGCGCAAGTGCTCACCGTCGACCTCCCCGGCTACTCCGACTTCATGATCTGGGGCGCCGAAGAAACCAGCGCTCACAGCCGCTACATGCTCATGCACGAATCCCTCCGCCACCGCGCGGGCTTCACCTGGGACTTCCATACCCTCTATAAGGCCGGCGCCCCCGCCGCGCGCTGCAACGTGACGGCCGCGGTGCAAGGTCGCAAGATTACGCTTACCGTCGGCGGTCCGGCCGCCAAGCGGCACAAGATCTACCGCCGCTGGGAGCCCGCCTACACCTACGAACTCATCGAGGATGGCAGCAACCTGCTGGTGTCCGCACTCAAGCAGGACGACCAGGAAGTCCACCTCGATCCGACCGAGATGGATCAGCCCATCATCTTCACCGACGACATGGGCGCTGAAGACTGGTATCGGAAGGGCCGCTTCCGGGCGACCTACTACGTCTCCGAAGTTCTCGCGGACGGCACCGAATCGCTGCCCAAACGCATCTACGGTATCGCGCTCGACAAGGTCAACGGCGTGTCCGACCTCGGCGGCGGCAAGCTCATCATCGCCGAGAACTGCGGTACCGCCGAGCCCTTCGGCGTGTTGAGCCAGGGCACCACGCCGCTTGAGGAATACGTCAAGCACTACCGCTTCGGCCACACGGCTGCCAAGTTTGTGCCGTCGGCCGCCAACCCGCAGCGTTACTACGTCACGCTGGCGGCGAGCGACCTGGGTGACATGAACCGCTACTTCGACCTGGTGCAGTTCGACAAGCCGGACCGGCACAATTCGATGTACCCGGTCGTGCAGACGTCAGCCGAGTGTACGGTGCTGGACTTCACGACCGCGGAGCCGTACACGATCACGATCGCACCGGAAAAGGACGTCCGCGTGCCCGTCAACGCCGGCGACTGGGCGACCACCGAAGACGCGCACGTGCGTATCCTGGCGATCGCGCCGGCCGCCGACGCAAACGCGCCCAGGTCCAAGGACCGCGGCGAACCACTCAAGCTCACCGTGGACAAGCTGCTGTTCAAGGCGGAACAGAGGGACAAGCGCGCGCTGCGGATTGAGTTCGGCGGCGGCACGCCCGGCGATAAGGCCGAACTGCGCGAGCTCAAGAAGCCGCGCGGCCTTGCCGCCATCACCGGCGCGGACAAGCAGGAATACGTCGTCATCGCCGACACCGGCAACAGCCGCGTCGTCGTCTGGGACAGCAACTCCCGCTACGTCGCCACCTGGAAGCCGGAAGACGGCGAGTTTCATCCGGCCGCCGTGGCAGCCGACCCGCAGATGCCCGGCGCTTGCTTCGTGCTCGATCGCCACGCGGACCGCAACAGCCGCGTGTTCCGGCTGCAACTGGATGGCACGACACTGAAGGCCGTCGGTGCGCCGCAGGCCGTCAATGTCGGTGATTCCGAGCCGGGTCCGGAGATCGGTCTGGCGGCGGCGGTTGATCCGCAGACAAAGGCGACCGTGCTGGCGCTGACGGATGGGGCAAAGAAGCAGGTCGTGCAGATGCCGTTTGACCCGCAGGCGTCCGTTACGCTCGCGCCGCTCACCGCGGCGATCGGGACGTTTGCGGGCGAGGCGCAGCTCACGAACCCGACGGACGTCGCGTACTCGCTGGAGAACGGCGAGCTGCGGCTCTACGCGGTCGACGGCCACAATCGCGTGGTTCGGCTGCGCTGACGTTGTGACATCGCTGACGTGCTTTCACCGCGAAGGACGCCGAGGACGCGAAGGGCGAAACCGGGACAGAGACATGTAGGCTGGGCTAAGGCCGGTGTCGTGCGGCGCGGTGATGCGTGTCGCGCCTGTCGGGCTTAGCCCAGCGCCACCTTGGGCTCCGCATCGTCACGTCTGCGGTGCCTGCTGCTCCAGCAGTTTCCGCAACTCACGCCGCTGGATTGTGCGCAGCTTGAGCCCGTACAGCAGTACCCCGATCGGGGATACGCCGAGCGCAACATATTGATACGGCGCATAGAGTCTCGGAAGCGGCAACGTCGCCAAGACAGCCAGACCGAGAGTCACAACACAGGCCCATTGCCACTTCGAGCGATCACAGGCCCTCATGGCCACCTTCCACGCCGCCTGGCGCGCGAGCGCATCCGGAAACTGCGCCAGCTCCGGCAGCCACCAGAAGCGCTTGCCAAAGTACCAGCGCGGCACCTTGGGATCATCCACGACGCGTTCGCCGCACTCCGGGCACGCTCCGGATGAATTGCCCGTCAAGTCATAGTCGCAGACCGGGCAGAGCCCCGGTGTAATTCGCTGACGCCATCCCAGGGCTTGCGTGTAGATTATCGCCGTGGAGAGCGTGCACAATATCACTGCCGCCCACAGCGACGGGGTCCACATCAGCGCGGCTGTGTCCAGCGCCATCCGCGGCTGGCGACCGCTGCTCCAACTCGGGTACGCGTGCAAGACGTCCGAAAGACCGTCGGCCGCGATAGCCAAACCTGCGAGGCCGACCACGGCGACGAGCGGCCAAACGGCCGCTCGCCGCGCGATGGGAACCTTCCGCAGGTACTGGACCCACCCCACGGCTATGCAGGCAAATGGCCAGAGGAGAAGGAACTCCATCATGCGCCGCTGGAGCCATCCCTGGCGCTCACTCGCAAAGAGCAAGCCGAAGCCCAGCCACTCCGCCAACACCCCGTGGACGACGAATGCCCCCAGCATCGCCGCCACCAACCACGGTTTGATGATCCACGGCCGCCGCATTGTCGCGCGCCTCACCCATTCCGCCGGCAGGGGAGCGCCCCCGGTCGACTCGACGATTCATTCTCCGTCGCGTCCATCCGCCCCGCAAGAGACGTAGGCTGGGCTAAGGCCGGCGCCGCGCGACGCGATGAGGCTGGTTGCGTCCGCCGGCTTTAGCCCAGCGTCTTGCGCCCCTCGCGCTCGCCGGCTTTCACCCAGCGTCCTTCTCGTCCCGCGCAAGACTGCATGCCAGGACCGGACCCCTCTTCCTTCGTGCCCTTCGTGTCCTTCGTGGTGAAATCAGGCGTGCAATGGCCGATGTGCCGCGGCAGACCTACGCTTGCCGCCGCCCGCGGAACGCCTCTTCGAGCATCGCGCGATTGGCGAATTCGATCTGCGAGCCCGGCGCGATGCCGCGCGCCAGCCGCGTCACCGACACGCCGGTGTCCGCCAGCAGGCTCGTCACGTGCAGGGCGGTCATGTCCCCCTCGACCGTCGGATTCGTCGCCAGGATCACCTCGCGGATGCCGCCGGACTTCACGCGCTGCACGAGCGCGTCGATCGTCAGGTCCGACGGCTGCACGCCTTCGAGCGGTGAGATGTGCCCCATCAGCACGTGGTACACGCCCGTAATCGCCCCCGTCGCCTCCAGCGACAAGAGGTCCTTCGGCTGCTCCACGACGATCACTTGCCCCGGATCGCGCCGCGCGTCCGCACAGATCGTACACAACTCCGCGTCCGCCAGGTTGTAGCACCGCGCGCACGGCCGAATCTCGTCCTTCGTCGCCATGATCGCCTTGGCCAGCGCCACGGCCGCGTTGCGGTCGGACTTCAGCACGTGAAACGCCATGCGTTCGGCCGAGCGCGCCCCGATCCCGGGGAGCTTCTTCAGCTCGTCGATCAGGCGCTGCAGCGGACCGGTCAGTTTCGAGTCACCCATGGCGGAATTCCGAGTTTCAAGTGCAGAGTTCAAAGTTCAAAGTGACCAGTGGAAAGCTCGGCAACCAGGGGATGTGCTGAACACCGCGGGCGCCATGCACCGCACTTTGCACTTTGACCTGTGCACTTTGCACTTCCTATTGCCCCAGCAAGTCGCCCATGCCCGGCAGGCTGATCCCGAACGCGTCCTGCGTTTCCTTCTGAATCACCTCGCGGCTCTTGGTCACCGCGTCCCGCACCGCGCCGCACACGAGGTCTTCGATCATCTCCACGTCGCCCGCCGTTATCAGCGCCGGGTCGATCTTCAGCGCCACGATCTCGCCGCGTCCGTCGACCGTCGCCCGCACCTGCCCCGCGCCGGACTCGCCGACGATCCGCGCGGCCTGCAGACGCTCGTTCATCGCCTGCATGTTCTGCTTGATCTGCCCCGCGTTCTTCATCAGGTTCATCAACTGACCGATGTTGCCGAGATTCCCAAACATCGCTTACTCCGTCTCTTCACCGGCCGGTTGCATCCGGGCCTTCACTTCTATGACCGAACCTTCAAACAGCTCCAGCACCTGCTTTACGAGCGGGTCCTGCCGGGCACGGGCCTGCTCCTCCGCCGTCGCGGGTCGCCACATGGGCACGGCCGTTTGAGCGGCGGCCGCACTCTCGCCATGATAGTCATCACCGGTGTCCGTGACGACGCCGGTCGCCTCGACGTCGAAGTCGGGCTCCGCCGGTGGCGGTCCGTCTTCCAGCGGGCGTTCGTACTCGTGCAGCGCGGGTGCCGGGGCGACCACCGCCGTCTCGCGTTGCGGGAGCGCGGCATGCGCTGCGGCAACGGCGACTACCGCGCGCGGCGCCGGGGATGCGGTACTCCCCGGACCGTGCCCATTGGCGGGCAGCGGCACCGCGCTACGCGCGCTCATCGTCCGCGCGACGGGCGCTGCGGTTGCCGGCGCGGCCGGAATCGTCGGTCCTACCGGCGCGGCGACAGGGGCGGCCGATGCTGGCTCGTCAGCTACGGTCTTTTTTTTTTCGCTATCCCCGCCGCCGGCCGGCACCTGGGCCAGCAGTTGCTCGATCGAACTCCAGTCGCGCAGCCGCGCAAACCGCGCCAGCAGGACCTCAGTCAGCGCTCGGCCCGCCCCGCTGTACCGCACGTTGCGCCGCAATTCCTCCAGCGCCGCGATCATCTGCACGTAGTGCGACAACTCAAACCGCTGCGCCAGCGCGACATATGCGTCCTTCACGCCCGCGGGAATATCCACCAGCGACGCGTCCGGGCCGCACGTCCGCACAAGCATCAATGTCCGCACAATCTCGATCGCGTCCGCGCAGAAGATCTCCAGCCCGCGCCCCTCCGACACGATCCCGTCCAGGTCCGTCAGCACCGCGGCCACGTCGCCGTCGGCCGTGTGCTGCAGCAGCGCAAAGATGCGTTCGTCCTGGGCCGGTGGCAGCAGCTCGTCGAGCACCTTCGCGTCCAGGTGCTTCGGCGACACGGACATAAGTTGGTCGAGGATGCTGAGTGCGTCGCGCATCGAGCCGTTCGCCAGCCGCGCGACCCGCTGAATCACCGGATCATCCGCGGTCGCCCCCTCGGCCGCGACGATCTCCTTCAGCCGCTTCGCAATCGCGTCCGGCCCGATGTTCCGGAAGATGAACCGCTGGCAGCGGCTCTGGATCGTGGCCGGCACCTTCTGCAGTTCGGTCGTCGCGAGGATGAACTTCACATGCTCCGGCGGCTCCTCGAGCGTCTTGAGCAGGGCGTTGAACGCCCCGGTCGAGAGCATGTGCACTTCGTCGATGATGTAGACCTTGAAACGCGACCGGGCCGGACGATAGGCCGTATTGCTCCGCAGTTCGCGGATGTTGTCCACGCCCGTGTTGCTGGCCGCGTCGATTTCGAGAACGTCGACGTCCTGCCCCTCGGCAATCGCCCGGCAGGCGTCGCACTCCCCGCACGGCGTCGGGGTCGGGCCGTCCGCCTTCAGGCAGTTCAGCGCCTTGGCCAGAATGCGGGCCATGCTTGTCTTGCCCACCCCGCGCGTCCCCGTGAACAGGTAGCCGTGGTGGATGCGGCCGATCCGGATCGCGTTGACCAGCGTGGTCGCGATCGGCTCCTGGCCAATGACCTCGGTGAAGGTCTGGCTGCGGTACTTGCGGGCCAGGACGGTATAGGCCATGAGCAGCGTTCCGCGGTCAGCGTCGCGCCACCGCGTCCGGCCTGCCCCGGCTCCGGCGCCCCGGTGGCGGCGGACGGCAGGCGGCTGGCGGCGGCAGGAAAAAGAAAAAAGCCTGAGGCGCCAGCCAGGTTTACGGAGCACGTGGGCCACAGCGGGTGGGCTGCTACCTTCCGGTCCTGACCCGTTGTCCGGAGAGCGCACTGCACCGGCCCAACCGTCACCTCAGGCCGGGTAATGCTATCCGCCCGGGCGCCAATCGCCAAGGCGCGGGGTTCGCCAAGTTGCCGCCGCACCAGCCGCACACGACAATCCCGCCGTTACCAGCGGTTACCGGACGAGGTCTCGGCGCCTCGCAGCCTGTGGGCTTTGCCGTAGACACCGCGTCCGTATGCGGTTACATGTCGCTTTTGGTCGGGCCGGCAACCTGCCAGAGGGCCGTTGGGTACAACGTGAGCGGGGCGAGTCACGCGCCCCTCATCACCGGCAGCGGCCGGCACGCTCAGCGGAGACACACATGCGTGTGCTGCTCCTGCGACCGCCACGGCATCTGTGGCCCTTCAACAGCGACGCGTCCGCCTTCTGGCCGCCGCTGGGGCTCTTGTGTGTCGCGGCGGCCGTGCGGCGGGAGCTACCCGAGGTGCGCATCGAGGTGTGGGACGCGCCGGGCAACCACTGGGGGTGGAAAACGCTCGCACAGAAGCTGGCGGCCGAGCCGATCGACGTCCTCGGCGTCGGCGAGGAAACCGTCTCGGCACACGAAGCGCTCCGCGCCGCCGCGCTGGTCAAGCAGTTGCACCCCAACTGCCTCGTCGTGGCCGGCGGCACGTACTTCCCCTACGCGATGGAGCAGACCCTCGGCCACAGCGCCATCGACGTCATCGTCCGCGGCGAGGGCGAGGTCACGTTTGTCGAACTATTGAAGCACGCCCACGAGCCAACCACCTGGAATACGCTCCCGGGGCTGGCCTTTCGTGATGCCGCCGGCCGAATCATCGTTACGCCCGTCCGCGGTCTGATCGCCGATCTCGACACACTGCCGCGCCCCGCCTACGACCTCATCGACCTGCACCAGTACGGGCGCGGCGCGCGAAACCACCCCGCGCTGGTCAGCGTCGAGCACTCGCGCGGCTGCATCGACTCCTGCGCGTTCTGCATCCTCTGGAAGCACATGGGCGAGAGCCTCGACGGCAACGGCCACGTTAAGCCGCGCTTGCGCACGAAGAGTGCGGCCCGCAGCTTTGACGAGGTTCGCTGGCTTTACCGCGACCACGAGCGTCGGACGTTCGGCTGGGTCGATCCGACTTTCAACGCCGTGCCGGCGTGGTCGGACGTCTGGGCGGAGCAAATGCTGGCATCGGAACTCGTGGCGCCAGGCGGCCGGCCGCGGACACTGCATTCGGCCTGGCTGCGGGCGGACTGCATTCTGCGAGACGAGCAGCTCGGCATCCTGGAAAAGTTGGTGCGGGCGGGGCTGCGCCAGGTGGTGATCGGTCTGGAGCGCGATGATGCTGGCGGGCTTGCCGTTCTCGGTAAGCACAACAACGACGCCGAGACATGCGCGGCGGCGATCGCATTGCTGCGCCGCAAGTACCCGGAGGTCTACATCATTGGCAGCGTGATCTTCGGTCTGCCCAGCGACACCTGGGCGGACCTTCGCCGGTTGATGGCGTGGCAGGATCGGCTCGGGCCCGACTTCTGCTTCACGATCCCACTGACACCCAATCCGGGGACGTCCGTGGCGCAAACCACCGGCCCGGGGGGCCGCGCTACGGACTCCGAATTCGGGCACTACAACTTTCACACCCCGGTCTGCGCCACGGAAGCGCTGGACCTGCCTGCGCTGCGGGGCATGTACTGGCGCACGCTACTGCGCCCCAGTTGGGGCCGCGTGACGTGGGCGCTGCGCACGCTCGTCTTGGAGCGCGACGCGCGCAAGCGGCGGATCACGATGTCGCTTCTGCGGCACAGCACGGGCATCGCGACGGAATGTCTCTGGGGCGCCCTGACCCGGTCGCGTCGGGACCAAACCCAGTGCTATTCGAGGAAACCAGCATGGTACGACACGTGATCATGAGCAAACCGGTGGCGGGCACGGCGGTGGCGGCGATCGTCGTGAGTGGTGCGGCCCTGCTCTGGCACTTGCTGGCGTGCGTCGAAAGTCCAATGGCCTTCTCGCCCAGCGGCAGGGACCTCGTCTTTGTCACCATGGAGCCTTACGGTGAGGGCGAAGACCCGCTGTTGGCCGGCCCACACGAATACCGGCTTATGGCGCTGAGTGACGGCCAGCACCTGCGCACGCTCGAGGCAACGACGACCTGCCTGCTCGCCGCCCCCACGTATAGCCCCGACGGCCGCAGTGTGTGCTACCTGCGCGTGCCGCTGCTCAGTGCGGCCGGCCTCGAGCAACTCAGGGAGGCGGTCGCGAAGCGCGAGGAGCTCGGAAAGCAGCTCGCGCCCCTGACCTGGAACACCGGCACCGCCTCAAAACCGACAACCAACTCCAGCTCCCGCCCGGCGGCAGAGTGCGCCGATCAGTCGCTGCCCCCCGTGCAGGTCCAACATGAGTTCGCCAAGCGCCTGCTCACGTACCCCAGCCTGCCGGCGGAACTGGTCGTCCGCGACGCGGAGAAGGGCGCGCTCGTCTCCACAGCGCCCTTGGATCTGCCACTGCTCGGCGAGGACGGCGGGCTGGCCATGGCCTATATCACCATGCGCACGCAGTACAGCCCCGACGGCCAGCGCGTGTATCTGCTCAGCCGTGACGTCCTGATCGCCGTGGATCCCACGACCGGCGAGCGCGCGGTGCTGGCCGCGCCGGCCGCCGCGGCCGCCCTATCGCCCGACGGCAAGCTGCTGGCTTTCGCCCAAGACGGGACGCTGGGCCTCCAGCCGACCGCGGGCGACACGACACTGTACAAGCGCTGGCCGCGGCTGCTCTCGCCGCTCGGAATGGGCTGGCGGGACGCCCAGACACTTGTGGTTGCGGAGCCCGTCGCGGACAAGTCAGAGGTCATACTGCACTTCCTGGACACACAGGGCGCTGAGCAAAAGCCCCTGGCGCTGAAGCTGCCCGACCACGGCAAGCACGAGGGAACCAATGCCGGCGCGTTGGCTGTTGCCCCAGGCGGCCGGCATCTGGTTCTGGCGTTCGACCACGATACGTTCTTCCTCACCGGCACAGGGGAGCTCGCTAAGCACTGGACCAGCGCGACTGAGCAACTCGCTCAGCCCGCGTTCGCCCCGGACGGAAGGTATGTGGCGTTCAAGGTCATGCAGAAGCCGGACAACGGCTATACGCGCGCGGCGGCCATCGCGTTCTTCTCCCCAGAGGGCGAGGAGCTGACGCGCGTGGCCGTCCCCGCCATCGACCGGGCGGCCACGCAGCCGGCGTCGGGCCCGGCCACGCAACCGACCTCGCAGCCGACGACGAAACCGGCCGGGACGTAACGTACCATGATGTGGCTGACGACGATTTTCGCGCACGTGTGCGGCCAGGGCCGCTGCTTCGTCGCGGACGGCGCGGCGCTACCCATTTGCGAGCGGTGCACGGGGCTGTATTGGGGGGCGCTGCTGACAGCTCTGTGGCTGCTGGCGGGCGGCGTATGGCGGTGCGGCCTGCCGTCCTACGGCGTGGTCGCGACCCACGCCGCTGCCCTGATCATCGCCCTCCTGGGCGGCACGCACGTTCTCGACTACAGCCCCGCGTGGCGGCTGCTGTGCGGGCTGTGGACCGGACACGTTGCGATGCTGTGGCTCACCACCGGAACGACGCAACTGCGGGCCCGCGCCACCGGGCGCTCGGCGGAGTCCGTCCGCTGGCCCCGCGGACAAACCTGCGCCGCGTATCTCGCGCTGCCGGCGGCCGCGGTGCTCGCCGGCGGCTTCGTCGCGCTCGCGCCGAACGGCTGGTGGCTTTGGTCGGGCGGCTGCGCCGCCGGAGCGCTGCTGCTGGGGCTGGCTGCGATGCGCGCCATCGCGGCGCTCCGGCCACCCCGCCCCGCAGCACGGCGGCCGCTGCCTGTGTAACGCCGCGACCTCCTATTCGGCCGACTCGTACACCTCGTACAGCGTGTCGCCGAGGACGAACTGCACGTTACTACCAAGCGACAGCCACGCCGCCGCCTCCGGGTGCTTGGCGAGCAATTCAAAGTACTCGTCGGAATTGAAGGCCACTCGCTCCGGCTTCGCATCCGGCAGCCCTTGCACCAGCGCATCCACCCACCCGCCATCGTTCGGGTAGAACGTCCGCCCACCGACGAAACGCGGGTCCTGCGCTTCCAACGCCGCTTCGATGCGCTTGGCGTCCGCGGGCTTGGAGGCCGCATAACCGGCCAAGGCGTCGGCCCGGGCCTGCGGCGTGGACGGGGCCGGCGCGGCTGCACTCTTCAGCGCCCCCACGGACTTCGCCCCGCCGACCGCGGCCGGGCCGCTCTGCTCGCGCCTGGCGTCATCGTACATGTAGCGGACTCCGCGACGTGCCGTCTCGTCCTTGTCAAGAGCCGACATGGTCCGCCGCCCACCGGGCACGTTGCGTTGCGCTTCGTCCTCGGTGATCAGATAGGCCGTGTACGGCGTCACAATGCCGTACTGCCGCGCGAGCGCCGTGACCTCCTCGCGCAACTCCCGGCTCTCGCCATGCAGCCGAATCTCATCCAGCAGGAACCCCACGCGTCGCGTTGCCCACAGCCGCGCGATGAACGGGTTGTCGCGCGACTGCCGCGCGAACGTGACCGGGTACGTCAGCGTCCGCGGCTGCCCGCTCACCGTGCCCTCCAGCGTAACCGTTGCCGCCCCGTCGCCGATATAGCGACCCGACACAACGACCTGCTCGCCCTTGAATACGTCGGCCAACTCGGCCGGATAGAGCTGCTCCGTCCGCACGGCCCCCTCGATGCGCAGTCGCACGTTGGCCAGCACCGGCTGGCTGATCTTCGCATAGAAGCTCGAGACCTTGACCTCGATGTCCTCGTTGGGCAGGACGTACTGGCTGGCCGCCCGCGTCTGCTCCGCCAGTTGGTCGAGCAGATGCGTGTTCACGTCCGTACCGAGCCCGAAGCAGAAGATCCGCACCGGCCGCCCGCCGCTCGCCTGGCTCACCGCCGCCAGAATCTGCTCGTTGCCCGTCACTCCGACCGTCGGCAGACCGTCGGTGAGAAACACGATGTAGTACGGCCGCTCGCGCTCGCCCTGCGTGCGGGCACCGTCGAGAGCTCTGGTCAGCGCGTTGGCGATGGCCGTGCCCCCAAGCGGCTTCAGTTGGCCGATGAACTCCTCGGCCTGATGCAGGCTGGCCGTGTCAGCCGGCGCGAGCTTGCCAAACAGGGGCTGCGCCTCGGTCGAGAAGCGCACCAGCTCGAAGCGGTCGGTGGGGCCCAGGTTCTGCAGGCAGAAACGCAGCGCCTTGCGCGCCTGGTCCAGCTTGTGCCCATCGGCCATCGAGCCCGACGTATCGAGCACGAACACCACATCCTTGGGAACGGCCGTGCCGGCCTCCATGGCGCCGGTCGGCGAGGCCAGCAAGAGGAAGTAGCCACCGGCCGGGTCGTGTCCGTCGTTGAACGTCAGCAGATTGAGGCCGACATCATGCGCATCCTGCGCGGAGAAGAGTAGCTGGAAGTCCGTGTCGGGGCGGGCGTTGCGGGCCTCGAAACCGACCACCGCGTGCTGCGCACCGTCGCGCGTGATCTCGACGGCGTGACTCGGCGAGTACAGCGTCGTGATCGGCCGGCCGCACGTCAGATCCACCTTGACCGAGACTGTCTGGACCGGGGCGGCCGAGAACTTCTCCGTGTTCAGCGGATAGGTGTACGTCACGAGGCCATTGTCGCTGCGCAGCAACTCCGTGTACTTGAGCTGAATCCGCTTCTCGCGCAGCGGCTCGATGGGGAAGATGCGGACCTTGAATAGGCCCTGCCCGGCGTACTCCAGCAAGGCCGGATCGCGCGCCTTGCGCACGATGTCCTCGTAGATTTGCCGCGCCTGGTTCGCGTCGAGCAGTTCCGCCTCGACCTGCTGGCCGTTGATGTCCATCGTGAACCGGTCGATCTGCGCGCCGCGCGGAATCGGGAACAGGTAGGTGCCCTCGAGCGCCTGGTTGTTCGGGTTGTAGAAAGCCTGGTCCACCTCCGTGACCGCAACCTGGTCGGTGATCTTCACGGTCACGTGGTGATACCGAACCTCCAGCGGCGCAAACGGGTGGTGGCGCGGCCCCGGGCGCGGCGGCCGGATGATCGGCGGATCGTGAATAACGATGAGACCATCGGCACGGGCGACAGCACCGGTCAGGCCGGTCGGGCCGGCAGTTAACGCCACGACAAGCAAAGCGGGCGCGCACCAAGAGCAATAGAGGCGGAACATGGGTTCTCCTTTGGGGGCGGCTCGGGCGGTCGCCACGAGGTTGGACGCCGCCGGTGGCCGGAAGGTTCCCCGGCCGCCGGGTTTCCGGCAGTTTGGGACCGCCCAGGACGGCGATACCCCGGGAGCGGGATGGCGCCGGAGAGTTCGGATAAGATGAGACGGACAGCCAACGGGCGTTGCCGCGTGAGCGAGGTGCGCAAGCCATGACCACGGATGTGCTGGGCGCGATTCGGCAGCTACTGACTGAAGCCGGCGTCGCGTTTCGCGAGGTGCATCACGAGCCGACCTACACGTCGGAGCAATCGGCGCTCGCCCGCGGCGAGGACCTGGCGATCGGCGGCAAGGCGCTGCTGGTCAAATGCGACGACACCTTCCGCCTCTGCGTGCTCAGCGCGGCGCGGAAGCTCGACTCCGGGGCACTCAAGAAGCACTGCGGCGCCCGCAAGCTGCGCTTCGCCACCGCGGAGGAATTGCACACGCTGACCGGCCTGGTGCCCGGCGCGGTGCCGCCCTTCGGCCCGCCGATCCTGCCGTTCGAGCTGCTCGTCGACGAGTCGATCATGGCCAACGACAAGATCGCCTTCAACGCCGGCGCCCTGACCGACTCCATCATCCTGGCCGTGCCGGATTACCTCCGCGTCGCACAGCCGACGGTGTTGGCGTTCAGCGCGTGATTCGTACGCCCCGGCCGGGTGCCGCCGCGCCTATACTGCGGAGCCCTGCTTCCGCAACTCGGCCGCAATGTCCGGCGGCGAGAAGCCCAGCCCCTTGAGAATCTTCCCGCCTGCGTCCTTGCCGCCGTTCTTGGACATGTTGCTGCGGTGCACCTCGCGGAACACCGGCTCCAGGTCGACGCCCATCTCGACGGCCGCCCCGTACACGACGACCAGCAGGTCGGCCAGCGCGTCGACCATCTCGACGAAATCGTCCTTGTCGGCCGCCTCGAGGAACTCGCTCGCCTCGCTGACAATCAGCCGTGCGCGGCGCATACGGTCCTTCACCGCGATCATCGCCGGGTGCGCCCCCACCGGCGCACCGTACTTCTCGTGAAACTCCAGCACCATCTGCTGCTCGGGACTCATGGTCGCTCCTGTCGCGCCCCCGGGCGCGCCAGCCAATGATAGCCGACCCGGCGAGCCGGCGAAGCAGTCGCTTGGACAAACCCCCGGTTCACGGACAAAATGCTCCCGGAGGTGCACAATGCCCCGTCCGCTACCCGCCTTGCTGCTGACCAGCCTGCTGACCGCCGCCACCGTGGCCAGTCCGGTCCAGGTCCAATTCATCGTCGTCGTCCCGGACGAACAGCCGGAACAGCCGCCGCGCATCTACCTCGGCTGCAATGTCGACGGCTGGAAAGAAGACGGCCGGCCGCTCGAACGCCTCGCCCCCGGCGTGTACGGCGCGACGTTCCCCTGCGAGGCCGGGATCGAGCTGCAGTACAAGTTTCTGCGCGAACCGAAGTGGACCACCGTGGAGAAGGCCGACGACGGCGCCGAACTCGGCAACCGCTCGCTGCACGTGGCCTCCGGACGCGACGAGATCGTCGTCGTGCAATGCGTGCAGAAGTGGGCGGACCGGCCGGTGCCTGCCCGGCGACAGGTCACGCTCGGTGGCAGCACTGGCGCGGCCGACATCCCCCCGCCGGTTGAATCCAAACTCACCGGCGACATCCGCTATCACCATGCGGTGCATTCGCCCCAGCTCAACAACGACCGCTCGCTGATCGTCTACCTACCGCCGGGCTACGCGGGCGGCAGCGAGCGCTATCCCGTCCTGTACATGCACGACGGCCAGAACCTCTTCGACGCCAGAACCTCCTTCGCCGGAGTCGAGTGGGGTGTGGACGAGACGGCTGAGCGGCTGATCCAGGCGGGCCAGCTACGCCGGCTGATCATCGTCGGCATCTTCAACAACGCCGACCGGATGGGCGAGTACACGCCGTTCAAGGAGGGCGAGCGCGGCGGTGAGGGCGACGCGTACCTTGCCTTCATCGTCGAGACGGTCAAGCCGTTTATCGACAGAACGTATCGCACCCAGCCCGGCCGCGATGCGACGGCGATCGCCGGCTCGTCGCTCGGCGGACTGATCTCGCTGTACGCGGCCTATAAGTACCCTGACGTGTTCGGTGCGGCCGGGGTCGTCTCGCCGGCTTTGGGTTGGGCGAACCAGGCCGTGCCGGAGTACGTCCGCACGCACAAACCGACGCAGGCCCCGCGCATCTGGCTGGACATGGGCACGGAGGAGTGGCCGGAAGGCAAGGCCGCCGACGGCACCCCGCTGGCCTTGGAGTGGTGCCGCGCGCTGGTGAAGACGTTCGCCGACCAGGGGATGCGGGCCGAGCGGGACTTCCATTACGACGAAGTCGCCGGCGCCAAGCACAACGAGGCCGCTTGGGCACAGCGCTGCGACCGGCTGCTGCTGTTCCTGTTCGGCTCCGCGCCGGCCGCATCGGCGCCGGCGCCGAAATGAGGGCCGGTCGGCGCCGCGGCGCCGCGCTGCTGGCCCTGGCCCTCGTGGTATGCGCCGCCTGCAATGACGGTCTGCGCAGCTACCTGCCGCCACCAGCCCTGGCAACGGCGTTGTGCATCCCGCCCACTGAGATTCCCCCGCCGCCGGCGGTACGCGGGGCCAATCTGATCGGGTTTCACGAAAGCGAGTACCGCGGGCCGGCCGCGCGGGCCGCGGCGTCCCTGGACGATCTGGCGGCGCGCGGCGCGAACTGGGTCGCGATCAACTTCTGGTGGTTCCAGGCGACCGCCGCGTCCACGGAGATTGCGCCCGATCCCAGCGCCTACACGATCTCTGATGAAGCCATTGCCACCGCGATTCAGGCCGCCCACGCCGCCGGACTGCGCGTCCTGCTGCGCCCGATGCTGGATGTCCGCGACGGCACGCCGCGGCGGTTTCTACAGCCCTCGGCGGAGTGGTTCGAGCAGTACCGCTCCTTTCTCGCGCGCTACGCCGAACGGGCCACGACCTGGGGCGCGGACGCCTTCAGCCTCGGTGCCGAACTCGCCTTGACGGAGCCGCAGGACACGGAGTGGCGTGCCGTCGTCGCGGCCATCCGGGCGCGGTACTCCGGCCCGCTGATCTACTGCGCGGTCGCCGACACGGCGGCGGACGTGACCTGGTGGGACGCGGTCGACATCATCGGCGTGGATGTGTACAACGCCCTGACACTCGACGCCGCGCCGAGCCTGGCCGAACTAACCTGCGCGTGGTCGTACTGGTTCGATGTGCTCGAGTGCGACCTCGCCGCGCGGCACCCGGGTCAGCCCGTCTGGCTGGCCGAGATCGGCGTGCGGTCCGCACGCGGCGCGGCGCGCTTGTCCTGGTGCTTCGACGATCCGTGCGGCGGCCTGGTCGACTGGCAGACGATGGACCTCGCCGGCCAGGCAACCTACTACCGCGCGGCGCTGCTGGCCGCCGGCCACCGGCCCTGGCTGGAGGGCGTACTCTGGTGGGCATGGAATGCGGACCCGATGGGGGACGATGTGAGTCCGACGGATTTCACCCCCCAGGGCAAGCCGGCCGCGGACGTCTTGGCGGAGTTCTGGCTCAGCGGGTCGCCAGCAGAATCGCGTTGATCAGGACGCTGAGGCCGGCCACCACGCCGAGGATGATCGTCAACGGCGAGATTCCCCCACTTTCGGTCGGGCGGGCCACCGCGGCAGCGCCGCGGGTCCCACGGACGACCGGCTCGACCGCCACCGACTGCCCCGTGGAGAGCGTCTCAAACACGTCCTGGCTGACGTTCTGCTGGGCGTAGGTGGGCGGCTTGCCGCGGGCGAGGGCGTCCAGGTCGGCCAGCAGTTCGCGGGCGCTGGAGTAGCGGTCGTCCCGGTTCTTGGCCAGCAGCATTTCGATCATCGCTCCACACCCGGACGTCAGCATCGTGTTCAGATGGTCCGGCGGCGTGAGCGGCTCTTTGAGATGCTTGTGCATGACGGCCGCGGGCGTCGCCCCCTCGAACGGCACGCGGCCAGTGACCATGTGATAGAAGGTCGCGCCCAGGGAATAGAGGTCGGCCCGGTGGTCGATGTCGACCTCGCCGCGGATTTGTTCCGGGCTGATGTAGTAGGGCGTGCCGTAGGCGCGCCCCGCTTCCTGCATCGCCGCCTGGAGGTCCGTGGCTTCGCGGGCCAAACCCATATCGGCGAGCTTGGCCACGCGTTCCTTCGTGAGCATGATGTTCTTGGGCTTCACGTCGCGGTGGATAAAGCCGCGCTCGTGGGCATGCAGGAGGGCCCGGGCGATCTGGCTGATGATGTCGATCGCCTCCGCCTCGCTGTACACCTTGCCGTCGGCAATCTCGTCGTAGACCGTGCAGCCCTCCACAAACTCCATGACAAAATAGTGAAACCCATTGGCCTCACCGACGTCGATGGCCTGCACGATGTTGTTGTGGTTCAGTTTGGCGGCCGCCCGTCCCTCGCGATAAAAACGTTCCACAAATTCCGCATTGCGGCTGAGACGCTTGGGAAGCACCTTGACGGCCACGATCCGGTCCAGGCTGATTTGCTTGGCCCGGTACACAACCGCCATCGCCCCCGCCCCGCACTTGTTGAGGAGTTGATAACCAGGCAACTGCTGGGCCGGCCGCCCGCCCGAATCCTCGCTCGACCCCTGCAGGCGCAAAAGCTGCGTGCGCGTCAGAAAGCCCAGGTCCACCAGGACTTCGCCGAGCGGCCGCGGCGGGCTACCGCTGCCCAGGCGCACCTTCTGCTCGACCGCGACGCGGACTTCGTCCGGCGTCACGAGCTGGCGCTCTACCACAAGCCGACCAAACTGACTATCTTCTAAGCCGTCCGCCAAGGAGGTGCTCCTGCACGACGGTGGACGCTGCCGGTGCGACGACTAATCCTAAAATTCTAGGCCTTGGCGGCAAGAGCCGCAACGCCGGGACGGCCTTCGCACCAGGAGGAAGCCCGTATGGAGTTACGTGGGGCCGGGTTTCTCGGACATTCCTATCGACGCATCCGCCTCCGGATGATAACGGTTACGGCTCTGGCGGCCGGGGCGTTCGCCGGCTATGCCCAGACTTCGCAACCCGTGCTGACCGACGAGGTCGTCGAAGACGCCATCAACCGGGGCGTGCGGTTCATCAAGTCCCAGCGCAACGCGGACGGCAACTGGGAACCCTTCAAGGACACAAAGGACAAGCACTGGGGCGGCACGACGGGCCTCGCCGTCCTGTCCCTGCTCTACGCCAACCAGGACCCGCGCGACGATTTCATGCAGCGCTCGCTCGACTGGCTGGCCGGCCAGACCCTGAACGGCACGTACGCCTTCGGCGTGCGCGCGCACGCATTCTCTTTGCTCAAGGCCGGTGCCTCCCGCTACCGCCTCCAGGACGACCTCAAATGGCTGCTCGACAATGTCTGGTCACGCGACAGCCAGAACCCAGGCTGCTACGGCTACGAGGCCCCGGAAAAGGGCGCCACCGGCGGCTATTGGGACAACTCCGCCAGCCAGTTCGGCGTGCTCGGTGTCTGGATGGCGGCCGAGACCGGCCTGGAGGTCCCCGACATCTACTGGGAGTCCGTCGGGCAGCACTGGCTGAAGTACCAGAACCGCGATGGCGGCTGGGGCTATCTGGAGCGCAAGCCCAGCACCGGCAGCATGACCGCAGCCGGACTCGCGTCGCTGTTCGTCGTCCTGGATCGCCGCTACGCCGACCGCATGAAAGACGCCGGCGGCCTGGTGTCCGCCATTGACGCCGGGCTGAGCTGGCTCGGGCGCGAATTCGCGGTCGACACCAACCCGCACGATGAGGGTGGACCGCGCTGGCTTTACTACTACCTCTACGGCGTCGAGCGCGCCGGTCGCGCCAGCGGCTACAAGTTCTTTGGCCAGCACGACTGGTTCCGCGAAGGCGCCGATTACCTCCTCACCGCCCAGTCCGACGACGGCAAATGGGACACCAGCGGCGGCGACATGGACCCCCTGCGCAACACCGCCTTCGCGGTCATGTTCCTGTGCCACGGCCGCGCCCCCCTCCTGTTCAACAAGCTCCAGCACGACGCTGACTGGAACGCCAAGCTGCGCGATGTCGCCGGCCTCGCCCGCTTCGCCAGTCGCGCCCTCGAACGCCTGCTCAACTGGCAGATCGTCCGCCTCGACGCCCCGGTCGAGGACCTCATGGAGGCGCCCATCCTCTACCTGTGCGGCGAATCCAAGTGGCAGTTCACCGACGCCGAGGTGCAGAAGCTCCGCGAATACGTTCAGCGCGGCGGCCTGATTTTCGCCGTCGCCGGACGCGACAGCGTTGAGTTCACCAACAGCATCCGGGACCTGGCCGCACGCGCCCTGCCGGAATACCCGCTGCGCCCGCTGCCCGACGGCCATCCGCTCTTCAGCGGCGAAGCCAACTACGCCATCGACAAGCCCCCGCTGATCCTCGAGGCCAACAACGGCTACCGGACCCTGCTGCTGCTGTCGCAGCGCGACCTGGCGGCCGCCTGGAATCGCGGCGTGGCCCGGGCCAGCACCGAACGCGACCTGCAGCTCGGCACCAACGTATACCTCTATGCCACGGATAAGACCGCGTCCCGCAGTCGCCTGCAGACGCCCAATATCCCCCTGCGCAGCACGCCCACCGAGCGCACGGTCAAACTCGCATGCCTGAAGTACGACGGCAAGTGGGACGTCGAGCCCTACGTCTGGACACGCCTGCGCCGCTATATGCAGAACGAGACCGGCACGTTGCTGCTGGTTACCTCCGGCGTGCCGCTCGACTCCGACACCCTCGGCGAGTTTCGCGTCGCGCACATCTCCGGCCCGGGTGCCTTTGAACTGACCCCCGACGAAGTGAAGGGCCTGCGCAAGTTCCTCGACAATGGCGGCACGCTGCTCGCCGACGCGGTCAACGGCTCGCGCGAATTCACCGCCGCACTGGAGAAATACCTCGGCCAGGTCACCCAGGGTCAACCCCAGCCGCTCGGCACCAAGTCGTTCATCCTCTCCGGCGATACGCTGCCCGGCGGCACCGACCTCGGCGGCACCGAGTTCCGCCGCGCGGTACGCAGCACGGGCAGCGGCCGCAAGTACCCGCAACTGCGGGCCTACGGCTCACAGCGTCGCCTCGTCGCGATCTACAGCCCGCTGGACCTCACCGTCAGCCTGCTGGGCACGCCGGTCTTCGGCCTGCAGGGCTACGAATCGGCCAGCGCCCTGAAGATCATGCGCAATCTCATCCTGTACGGGGACCTGACCCCCGCCGAAAAAGCCCGGCTGCACCGCGGCGAGGAGCCATAGTGTCAGGCCGGAGCTGGCGACGGACCGTAGCGCCAGATCTCAGTGCTTGACGACGTACGCGCGAGATCGGCGTGCCCGCCGGCCGCCACGCGGTACCGCGGCCTGTCCGTCCTAGGGCTGCGACGCCCCCAGCCGCACCACGACCTCCCCGCCCAACTGCATCACCTGCACCTCCGTCTCCGTGACCTTTGCGATCGACTGCTGGTCCAGCGTGGCCGACACAAACGGCCGCCCCAGCGCATTGCGCAGCACGATCCCGCCGGGCGGCAGATCGCCCGACGCCCGCAAGGTGAGCCGCAGCTCGTCACCGGTCTGGCGCAGTTCATAACTGACCGCCCCGTACTCCGTCGGGAAGCCGCCCACCTTGACCCCCTCGGCGTCGTCGAGCCATTCCGCGCGCACGCCCGCAGCCAACACCAGCGCCTGATCCCCTTCGCGCTCGTACACGAACAGGCTGCGGATCGCGTTGAGATAGTCCGAGCCGACCCACGTGTGCGGCATGTCCCCGATGAACTTCGGCGTGTTGGGCTCACGCCACACCACTTCGCCCCAGTGATTCCAGCCCTGCGGCCGCTGGTCGCGGAAGAAGAAGTCCAGCAACTCGTGTGCCCGTCGCGGCGCGCCCAGGCGGACGAACGATCCGACGGTGCGCAATTCGTACGGCGTGTAGTTCACCCAGTCGAGCCGCCCGTCGCGCCGGTCGCACGCAAACTGGTAGTACCGGTCAAACGTGTTGCGCAGCGCCGGCTGCGGCAGGGCGTCCAGCTCTCCGCACGGCCACAGCGCGATCGTCGTCGACGTCGCATCGAAATCGCCCAGCTCCACGCAGCCCGGAATGTAGTCGATGTGCTTGAGCTCGATGGAGAGCCGCAGCGAATCGTACAGGCACTTGCGAAAATCGTCGCGTTCGCGGGCGCAGCGCTGCGCCAGCCCCGCCTGCCCCAGCAGCTCCGCGATGGTCGTCGCGTCCTTCAGACCGCGCAGCGTGAAAAAGTCGTCCCAGTATGAGTGCATGGGCTTGGCTGAATAGCCCTCATGACTGATCGACTCGGGGACCAGCCCGTAGCAGGCGCGCTTCTCCGGCGGGCCAGCGCGGTACTCGTCGGTCAGTCGCTCCGCCCGCAGCGCCCGGAGGTAGTCCACGCCCGCCACGACCTGCGGCAGATGATCCGCCAGGAACTCGCGATCGCGGGTGAACTGATAGTACTTGAGCAGCAAATACAGGTACTCGCCGGTGCTGTCGTGCTCGGGCACCGGGTCCGGCCCGCGGCGATCTACCACGCACGGCACCTTGCCGTTCGCCAGCAGGTGGCCGCTGTACCAGTCGGCAAACGCCCGCACCCGCTCGGCATGCCGCGTATAGAGCAGCGCCGTCGACGTCAGCGCGCCATCCCGAATCCACGAGCGCTCGTAGCTCCGCGAGCCCGGCTGGATCGCCGGCCCATCCGCATTGATCAGCACGTACGCCTGCGTCGTGCGGAACGTGTTCACGAGCTGGGCCGCGCTCGCGGGCAGCCGCAACTGCACGCGGTTCAGCTCAGCCGCCCACCGCTGATACACCTGTGTGTAGACTTCGTTCCAACGCTCCGCCGAGCCGAGCCCCGGCGCGCTCGTCGGCGCCGGCTGTGTCTCCGCCATCTGGGCCGCGGCACGGGCCGGATAGAACGGCACCGCCAGAACCACCTCGCGGCTCGCCCCCGGCGCCAGCTCCAAGTCATAGCGCAGGCCCGCCGACGCCAGCCCGGCCGGATCATCCACCGTCGCGCCGCCCGGGAGCTGCCCGCGCGCCAGGTACTCGACGACATCCCCCTGCGCGAACGGCGCCGCACCGCAACCGGCCGGCCGGCTCCACAACTCGACCGTCTTGTCGTCGTTCACGCGCACCGCGTCATCGTCGCACGCGATCCGCATCACCTTCGCCACGCCGCCCGTGATGTTCAGTTCCTGCCACGGCGGCAAGACCTGCAACGGGCGCAGCGCTACGAACAGGGTGGGGGTCACCGCGACCGTCCCGCGATTCGTGACACCGTAGCGCACGAGGAGGCGCGACGCACCCGCGTCCCCATCCGCCAGCGCCGTGACGGTCAACTCCAGATCGCCCTGCCGGCGCGTGACGGTTGGGATCGGCACGTATCCATCGGCCAGCGCCTGCCGCGCCGTTCCGTCCGCCCACGTCAGCAGCTTGCCGTCCTGCCACACGAAGGGCTCCAGCCGGAAGCTCAGCTTGTCCACTTCCAGCGCGCCGTCCGCATCGAGCAACGCCTCCTTGGCGTCATCCGGCACTCCCACGACCGTCCACGTCGCCTGCTCCTGCAGGCAGTAGCGCGGGTACCAGCCGCGCGGCGCTTCGGCCGCGATCGTGCGATACATGTTGTTGGGCGAGTCGCCAAAGTCCGGCGGCATCACCCGCAAACCCTGCAACTGCACCCCCTGTTGGCGGCTGGTCTGCTGCACGAGCAGCCGCAGGCTCGTCGCCTCCGCGTCCGGCAGCAGCAGGTAATCGTGCCCCCCGGAACCGCCCGCCACGGCCGCAAGTTTCGTCCAACTCTTCCCGTCCGTCGTGCCCAACACCTCGTACGCCGTCGCGTAGTCCTGTTCCCCCCAGTCCAGCACCAACCCGCCGAACTCGGCCACCCGTGCGAAATCCAGCCGCACATGCGGCGTGCCGTCACTCGTGGCACTACTCCAGGCGAGCACGCCAGCCGCATCGACCTGCTCCGGCGGCGCCGCACACGCCGCGCGCACGCTGGAGTACTGCGCTGTCGCCGGCCACGGGGGCGCGCTTTCCGGCAACTCCTCGAAGGTCAGCTCGTCCAGCCAGATCGTGCCCTCCCCGCCGGTGGCGGACGCCACAGTGAATTCGATCGCCCCGATGCGTTCCAGCCGCCGGCCCGCCGCCGGTCCCCACGCGAACTGGAACTGCCGTGCCTTGTACCGGATCGTCGTCCAGTCCCGCGGAAACTCGTAACTGCGTCGGTTCACCCACCACACGCTGTCCCCGGTCGGATCGACCAGCTTGAATTCGAGGTTGTTGACCGGCGCTAGGCCGCGAATCTGAAACGTGAAACGGTAATTCGCCGGCAATGCCAGATCCACTTTGCGCCGCACCGCGCAGAAACCCGCTCCCGTTCGGAAGTTGAAATCCAGCCGCAATCCGCCCCCCACCGCCCCCTCGGCCGCGCTGATCCGACCTTCCACACCGTCCGCGGGCGCCACGCTCCACGCGTCGACGGCATCGAAATGATCCTCGAGCAGCACGCCGGCCGGCGCCGCAGCCACGAGACTCAGCAATCCCACTCCCAGCGCGAGAACGCGGGCACCGGCCCGGCCCGCAATCCCGGTGGCACGGCCCACGGTGCGCGGGAACGCTCTGGTCCGGCCGCCACGACCGGGCGGAGTTGTGACGTGCGTGAAACCCATCGGATGTTCCTCGGGAAGCGCCGCGTGATGAACAAGACGCCCCGCGGACCGGGCGGCCCACGGGGCGTTTCCGCTGTCAACTGAATGTGTCTGTCTGTCCGCTCAAACCGCGGTCCATCGACCTAGCGGCGACGGAGCAGCGCGAGCAGCAGCAAACCCGCCAGCGAGGCCGGCTCAGGGGTCAACACGAATTCATCGACCATCGCCGACTGCGGATCCAGGCCGTGCCAGTTGCCTTCGGTGTCGACGTAGTAGCTGAACGTGCCATCGATGAACTGCGCGCGGGCCCGCACGAAGGCCGTCCCGGCCGGGGCCACACCCGCCACGCTGAACTGGTGGAAGTTGCCGTCGCCGAAACCGCCCGGCAGGAGGTACGGCGCATAGGCCGCATCGACATCCAGCACGTTCGAGGACAGCAGATTGCTGCCCGCATCCAGATAGTCGATCGCCAGCAGCGTCTGGGTGTTCTCCAGCTCGTTCAGGCCGGAGTAGTACTTCTCAAACTTGAAGTAGGCCGACAGCGCGTAGGCATCGCCCGCATTGCCCGCCACATCCTGGTAAAGCGTGGCATTGGCCGGTCCGGGTAGCGGAGTGTGCCACTTGGCGCCGCCCAGGAACGACTTGAACCACAGGCCGCGACCGACACTGCCGGCCCAGTCCTCGAACATTGCCGGCGATTCCGGGTACCCTGGGTCCGTCGGATCCAAGGGCGTCGGCGCGATCAGCGTCCAGCCATCAGCAATCACGCTTTCGCCCGTCGGCGTCTCCAAGCCCGGGTTCGTCAGCAGGTTCGTCGCGGACGCCGCCGACACCATTACTAGAACAAACGCAACGCCAGCTAGGTACCTCATGTGATTCTCCTCCATCGACTGCAAAGCTGGGCGGGGCAGTCACCCGCCGGTTTCAAGGGAACGAGCCGGTTTCCGTTCGGACAGCCCTCACGGCAAAACCGGAGCAGGACCCGTCATGCGCGTCAGCACGTAGCTCGCATCGGCGAACTCCAGTGCGCCGGAATCATCGATGTCATAGACCAGACCCAGATATGCCAGGGCCTGGCCAGGCCCCGTGTACACTTGCTGCATCGTCGCGAGGTCTGTCAGGTCCTCGTAGTTGTCGGCGTTGACGTCCGCTCCATCGAAGACGTTCGCCAACACCAGCTCGAACGCATCGAAATACACGTGACTCGCCGTGCTGTTCCAGCCGGTGATCACGGTCGCGCGGATCTGGGCCGCCTTCTGAGGCGGAATCGTGTAGTCGATGGTCACGGGCAGCCACGTATCCGTCGGATCCGTGGCATCGATGATGTTCGTGGTCGCCGAAACAGGGTTGTCGTTGGTCGCGATGTCCACCTGGGGCGGTACGGCGCCCCCACCCCATTCCACCTTGACGCCGGCCTGTGCATTCGGGTCCGCGTAGAGCGGCAAGGTGCTCTTCTGGCGGAAATAGGCCGAGACGATCAGCGTGTCCCCGGGCGTAACCGGCAGCGGCTGAAAGACACCGCAGGTCTGCCCGGTGAACTTCGCCACGTTGATGCCGTCCCAAGCCGGCACCTCAAACGAGTTCTTCCGGCATCCGCTGCCGGCATCGGCGAATTCCGTCCAGTCCGTGAGCCCGTTCGCAGACGACGAGCCCAACTCAAAACTGTTGTTGAGCAGCTGATTCACGCCGGGCTGCGAACCGAACTCCGCCCAGGCCCAGTCCGCATAGACCTTGCCATTGGTCAGCGGTACGTTCGGATCCGCCGGGTGTTCCCAGGAGATGATGACAATGCGCGCACTGTCGACGCCATCGGGAACGGTGCAAGTCAGACCGACAGGCACCCACGTGTCCACCGGGGCACTCATATCAAACCCGAGATTTTGATTCGGCTCCGGCGTCGGCAGCCCGTTGGCGGGGAAGAACTCCAGCTTGATGCCCGCCACATTCCCGCCGCTCGGCGACAACGGATTCGTCGCCGGCACGTAGGCCTTCGCCTTGGCCAGCATGCGAACGCCCGCGGTGACCGAGATCGAGTCCTGATACATGCCGACGAACGCGCCGTCCTCCCCGCGGCACTGCGAACTCCAGACCCCGTCCAGGGCATAGTCTGCCGACCGTATGCCGCTGAACGCATTCCAGTGTAGCGCCAGGCCGTTGGGGTCGGGCACCTCAAAACTGCCGTTCTGCAGCAATTGCTGCCGCGCGAAGGCGGCGCCACACCCCAATAGTCCGACGATCACGAGCAACTTGACGCTTCGCTTCATGGCCTTCGATCCCCTTGTCCTGGGTTCCTTGCCCCACTTGGTTCCGCTTCAATCCTCAATTCACGATCATGACCTGTCACGGGTGCGCGCTTCCTCAACGCAGCCAGTCCGTTCCGGCCCGCGTCAGCCCCCAGCAATAGAACGGGCGATTCCCCCAGGGATCCTCATCCTGCACCGCTTGCCCCGGCCGCTTGGCCTTCCCGTCCAGATCGTAGTAGCTGGCCTTCGCCTTCCGCGACGCGTGCCCATCCAAGAAACCGATGTTCAGCCCGCCCTGATGCCGCAACATCTTGGCCGGCAAACCCCAGCCATACTCTGAAAGCGGCACGGCGTAGTTCTGGAACGGAATCGCGTCAATCCGCCCGCCGTTCAGGCGGGGTACGCGGTTCCCGGCGACATCGGTCAGGCAGTCCTCGCCGCCGTCCGCCTTGGTCCAGCAGGACGTGTAGTCGTTGAACCAGTACTCCGTGTAGAGCTCCGGAAACTCCTCCGTGTCGATGTTCCAGGGATTGAACTGCGGCCACCAACCTTCCCGGAAAGCGGTGGCCTGATAGTCATCATCCGACTTGCGCATGTAGTAATAGGACTCGTTCCACGATTCCCGGGGATTGGTCGGCGTGATGTCCCCGCGCCCGAACAGCTTCTTGACCGAATTCTCTCCCGACGCGCCCGGGCAGCGGAAAATCTTGTAGTCCGGAATGTACTTGTGAAACATCAGGATTTGCTTGTACTGATCATACGGGGCCCCCCGGTAGGTGGGTTGCGGTTGTCCGCGAACCCAGGGTAGCGCGCCGCTGCGCTCGTCCGCATAGTAGCGCGTCCCCAGCAGGAGCTGGTGAACGTTCGAAGCGCATACCGCCGTCTTCGCGTTGGCCCGCGCCCCGTTCAGGGCCGGCACCAGAATGCTGATGAGCAATGCAATGATCGCTACGACGACCAGCAATTCAATCAGCGTGAACGCGGGCCGCCCAACGCCTGCTAGCGTCAACCTGTCACGACGTACCGCGACCTTCGCGAACCGGCGCGGCACTTGTCCTGTGTTGGCCATCCGCGACATGTCCGAGACTCCTTGTGTGCCTCACCAAAAGATATGGCGCCCACCACCGCGTGGCCGAGCTGCTGCGGCGCGGGCGGCCACAGGCACGACACGGAATACACACCGGGCGACACCAGGCAACCCGCACGGGCAGCAATCTCAGGCACGAACCCGCATGTGCCCTGCGACGCGCGCGACGCGCGGCGATGCCCACTCCATTCTGAGTATAACCTCTGGCCGCAGGATTGCAAGCGCTTTCAGAATCTGCTATCCTCCTTTTTGTTACTCCAATGCAGCGGCCCAATGTGCCAGAAAACGACGCCCTTTGAGCAGCTAACTTGCTATCCCATAACGCATTACATCAACGCGCCCGCAGTCGCTGGTCTCCGTGCGGCTTGAAAAATGGCGAGAATGTGCCAACCCTGCCCACCATCCCCTCTGGATATCCAACATGACCACCCGCTTCCCCACCGATTTCCTCTGGGGCGCCGCCACCTCTGCCTACCAAATCGAGGGCGCGAGCACAACGGATGGCAAAGGCCCCAGCATCTGGGACGTCTTCGCGGCCACACCTGGCAAAATCGCCCGCGGCGAGCACGGCCTCGTCGCCTGCGACCACTACCACCGCTGGGCCGAGGACGTGGACCTCATGCGCCGCCTGGGCCTGCGCGCCTACCGCTTCAGCGTGAGCTGGCCGCGCGTCCTTCCCCAGGGGCGCGGCAACACAAATCATTCCGGGCTGGACTTTTACGACCGCCTCGTGGACGCGCTGCTGGCCGCCAACATCGTCCCGTTCCTTACGCTATATCACTGGGACCTCCCGGCCGCCCTCCAGATGGAACTCGGTGGCTGGGCGCACCCCGACCTCCCGCACATCTTCGCTGATTATGCCGATGTCGTGTTTCAGCGCCTCGGCGATCGCGTGAAACACTGGATAACGCTAAACGAGCCATGGGTCGTCGCCGTCGAAGGTCACGCTGACGGAGGCCATGCGCCGGGCGTGAAGAACCGCGTGCTGTCCTACCTCGTCGGCCACAACCTCCTGCGCGCCCACGCCTATGCCGTCGCACGCTTCCGCGCAGCGCACACCGCGGCCGGTCAAATCGGTCTGGCCCACAATACCGTCTACGCCTTCCCCGCCAGCGATGCGCCGGAGGATGCGGCCGCCGCCGAGCGGGCCATGCTCAACTTTGGCGGCTGGTTCAGCGACCCGGCCGTCACGGGGGATTACCCGATGGTGCTGCGCGAGCGGCTCGGCGCCCTCCTGCCCCCGTTCAGCTCTGCGGATGAGCGCCTCCTGCGCGGCTCGTGCGACTTCCTCGGCCTCAACTACTACAGCAGCGCGGTCGTGCGGCACGCGCCCGGCGCCGGCGAGATGGAAACCGAGTGGGTCCCGCAACCGCAGCTTGTCCATACGGACATGAACTGGCCCGTCACGCCCGAGGGCCTCGAACATCTGCTCGTCTGGCTCCACCGCCGCTACGCCGGCCTGCCGATCTACATCACCGAGAACGGCGCGGCCTTCCGGGACCAGCCCGATGCGGACGAGCGCGTCGACGACGCCCTGCGCAGCGCCTACTTGCGCGACCACTTCCGCGCCGCGGCCCGCGCCCTGGCCGCCGGCGTCAACCTGCACGGCTACTTCGTGTGGTCGCTCCTGGACAATTTCGAATGGGCCCGCGGCTACGCTCCGCGCTTCGGCCTGGTGCGCTGCAATTTCGGCACGCAGCAGCGCACGATCAAGGCCAGCGGCCATTGGTACGCCCGCGTCATTGCCGCAGGCGTCGTGCCCGACGGCGGCGCTCACACGAACGGATGGGAGCAGCTCACATGAGATCGACTGGCTCGCGCTTGCCGCGCCGCGGACCTCCCCGACCTGCAGGCCTTCGCCCAGTGCCGCAGCGCCGGCGGACCCGCCGTGTCCGCTGAGCCGAGTTGCGGGTCATAACGCACTCTCCGGCCGCGCCCGTTTCGCCGCGGCGGCAGGTGTGACAGAATACGCGGTGCCACCGGTATCCCGGCCGATGTTCCGACCGACTGTGCGACACGACCCAATATGAACGTCCGCTCGCTACTCCTGCTGCTCGTGCTCGGCGTGCCCGCAACCGCCTTGCTGATCCTCGGTCCGCAGGGCAGCGCGAACGTCCCCCCCGACCGCACCGTCATCCGCTACTGGGAGAAATGGACCGGCGTCGAACAGCAGGACATCGAGCGCCTTGTCCGCCGCTTCAACGAGACGGAGGGCACCACGCGCAACATCTGGGTCGACTACAACCCCGTCGCCAACGTCGACCAACGCATGCTCATCGCGACCGCCGGCGGCGACCCGCCCGACATCGCCGGCCTGTATGACTACATCATCCCGCAGTACGCCGACCAGGATGCCTTGCTCCCGCTCGACGACCTCGTCCGCGAGTTCGCCGTCGCCGTCGACGACTTCAATCCCATCTGGCTCGACATCTGCCGCTACCAGAACAAACTCTACGCCCTCCCCAGCACGCCCTACACGATCGCCCTGTACTACAACCGCCGCCTCTTCCGCGAAGCGGGCCTCGATCCGAACCAGCCCCCGCAAACAACCGCCGAACTCGCCGAATACGCGGTAAAGCTAACGAAATACGACGACCGCGGCGACATCACCCAACTCGGCTTCACCGTCTCCCCCGCGATGCTCGGCTGGTGGCCGTGGGCCTGGCCGCAGTTCTTCGACGCACGCCTGTGGGACGGCAAGTCGTTCCAACTGACCACGCCGGAGGCGACGGCGGCGTACCACTGGCTGATGGACATGCGCGCGCGGTTCGGTGTGAAGGCGGCGGGCGACTTCGAAGCCGCGATGCCCGCGATCGAGGGGGCCCAGAATCCGTTCCTGAGCGGGCGGCTCGCGATGATCTTCCAGGGACCGTGGTTGGCGAAGTGGATCGCGACGTATACGCCCAACCTCGACTACGCGGTCGCGCCGTTTCCGTCGGTGACCCGTGCCCGGCCCAACGCGCTGGCGAGTACCGATGTGTTCGTGATTCCGCGCGGCGCGCACCACGCGCGTGCGGCAATGACGTTTCTGGCGTGGCTCACGCGACAGGACGTGCTCGAGGAGCTTTGCCGAGCGCACGGGAAAGTGTCGCCGTATCGGTACCCGCGACCGGAGTTCTTCGACCATCATCCGAATCCGTATATCGAGGTCTTCAGCCGCTTGGCCGAATCGCCGTACGCATTCGGCTACCCGAAAATGCCGACGTGGCAACTGGCTGAGCAGCGCACGCGGACGCTGCTGGAGACGGTGCTCCGCGGGGATGCGGACGTGGATGCGCAGATCCCGGCCACGGAGCAGAAACTCAACACGGCGGCGCGGGAGTATGAGCGCATGGCGGCGAAGCGCAGGGGGGACGGCCAGTGACGCGACTCGGCGCATCGCCACCCCGCGCGCCGAGGATCAGCGGCGTGGCTTCTGCTGACGCCCGGTTCGCAGGTCGGGCGGCCGCGCACCCCGCCGGCCGTCGAGTTCGACGCGCGCCCCGTCGCACCTCCTCGCAAACCCCGCTGGAGAGCAGCGCAGCATGACCACCACCGCTCCGACCCACGACCCGGTCGCCGCCACCGATCGCATTCCCTGGAACCAGCTCGTCGCCTTCGGCATGGGCGGACTGATCCCCATCGCGCTGTTCAACATCGCCGGCCAGCTCATGGGACTGCTGGGGAACATCTCGCTCGGGCTGAGCGCGTTCTGGCTCGGCGTCATCATGATCATCCCGCGCCTCTGGGACGCCGTTTCCGATCCGATCGCCGGGCACCTCTCCGACAACACGCGGTCGCGCTGGGGCCGCCGGCGACCGTTCATTCTCATCGGCGCGCTCGCGGTCGCCGTGAGCTTCGTCGGCATGTGGTGGGTGCCGCGCGGGCCGGCCGTGCAGGCCTGGTTCGGCAGCGCGACCGCGTACAACTGGTTCCAACTCGGGTTCATTCTCTTCGGCTTACTCGTCTTCTTCACCTCCACGAACCTCTTCGAAATCCCCCACGGCGCGCTCGGCCTCGAAATGTCCCTGGATTCCCACGAGCGCACGCGCCTGTTCAGCGCCAAGAGCTTCCTGGGCAACCTCTTCGCCATGGGCACCCCCTGGCTGATCGCGCTGGCAGGCCTGGAGTTCTTCCGCGGCCCCGGCGGCGACCTCGTCGACGGCATGCGCTACGTCTCGCTGTTCATCGCCGTCATCCTCATCCCCATGGCGTTCTGGTGGTTCTTCTCCCTCCGCGAGCCCGGCTTCGAAGTCGCCAAAAAACAGCGTAAATCCGCGTTCTGGCGGGACATGCGGGCCACGATCACCAACCGCACTTTCCTGCAATTGACGGCGATTGTCTTCGTGCTCGCCATGGGCTTCAACTTCGTCGCCCTGTTCAACTACTACATCAGCATCTTCTATCTCTACGGCGGCGACGAAACTGCCGCCGGCCGCCTGCTCGGCATTAACGGCACCATCTGGGCAATCACCGGCCTCGCCGCCGTGTTCCCGCTGAACTGGATCAGCAAGCGCGCCGGCAAACCAAAAACGCTGCTGCTGGCGATCCTGCTGATGTGTGCCGCCCAGCTCTCCAAGATCGCCTGCTACAACCCGGAGCTCCCGTACCTCGTCATCATCCCGACCGTGCTGCTCTCCGCCGGCATGCTGATGTTCTTCACCCTGGGTTCGTCCATGGTCGGCGACGTCTGCGACGCGGACGAACTGCGCACCGGCACCCGCTCGGAGGGCAAGTATTACGCCGTGTTCTGGTGGTTCATCAAAATGGGGTCCGCGTTCGCGAGCTTCGTCACCGGCGCGCTGCTCGTGTTCACCAGCTTCGACGAGCACCAGAACGTCGGCGTGGACGCGCTGCGCGGGGCCATCGCGGTGATCAAGTCGGAAGCGCAGGACTGGGAGCGCAAGGGCCTCGGCGCTGCGGCGCGGCTGGCAACCATCGACGAACAGATTGCCAAGGCCACCGCCGAGGCCCAAAGACTTCGGCCCTATCTGGCCGAGCGGATGAAAACGCATCCGGAGACCGCTGCACACACGAGGGTGCTCGACGAACGCGTCGGCGCGCTGCTGGTCAGTCTAGCGACGCTTCAGGACAATCGTGCCGCGCTCGCGAACGCCCCAGCCGAGTTGGCTGGCCGCATCGACGAGCTCCTGAAGCTCGCGTTGTCGCTGAAGAAGCAGTCTCCCCACACCTTGTTCCGCCTGCGGCTGATCGAAATCGGCACGCCGCTGCTGCTGAGCATCGTCTCGATTCTGCTGACGGCGAGCTATCCCCTGACGGAGGCGCAGTGCCACGAAATCAAGGAGGCGCTGAAGGCGCGGCGGGCGGCGAGCAGCCCGCCTCCGACCGCTCCGGCTTGACGCCGCGCAGCGCTGGCCGCGCATCACGGCGACAACATGGAGCGACCAACGCCCCGCCGTGGACGCAGTTGAACAGGGCAAATCGCCTCGGAGGCAGCGTGTGAAAGCGGGTGCAAAATCCGGTCCCACGCACTTGGCGGCCGGCCTCCTCTGGACCGCCCCCTGGTGGCTCGGCGTCCTCATCTTCCTCGCCCTCCCCATGGGCTTCTCCCTCTACATCAGCTTCTGCGACTACACGCTCCTGCAGCAGCCCGTCTGCACCGGCCTGCGCAATTACCAGCAACTCGCCCACGACGAGCTCTTCTGGAAAGTCCTCAAAAATACCTTCCTCTTCGCCGGCCTCTCCGTCCCCCTCACCACCCTCTTCGCCATCATCCTCGCCGTCCTCATGAACGAGAAAGTCCGCGGCCTCGCCTTCTTCCGCGCCTGCCTCTTCATGCCCACCGTCGTACCCCTTGTTGCGGCCGGCGTCGTGTGGCTCTGGCTCCTCAACCCCAAGTTCGGCCTGCTCAGCTACGTCTTCCACGCCCTGGGCCTTGCGATGCCCGGCCTGCTCGATTCGCCCTCCTGGGCCCTCGGCTCCCTTGTCCTCGTCAGCCTCTGGTTCGTCGGCTCCCCCATGGTCATCTACCTCGCCGGCCTCCAGGACATCCCCGAGCAGCTCTACGAAGCTGCCATGCTCGACGGCGCCAACTCCCTCCGCCGCTTCTGGCACGTCACCCTCCCCGGCCTCAGCCCCGTCATCCTCTTCAACGTCATCATCAACATCATCGGCGCCCTGCAAATCTTCGCCCTGCCCTACGTCATGTTCCGCGGCCGCCCCGGTCCCCAGGAAGCCACCTACTTCTATACCTCGTACCTCTTCGACAACGCGTTCCGCTACCTGCGCATGGGCTACGCCAGCGCCATGGCCTGGATCCAGCTCCTGATCGTCCTGCTGCTCACCGCCCTCGTCTTCTGGGCCAGCCGCAAGATGGTCCACTACCGCGGAGAGTGACAACGTGACAAGGCGGGAAGGTGACAACGTGCAAACGGGCTCGCCCTCCACCGCGACGGCTCCCCCGCCGCCCGCGCCCCCCGTTCGCGCCTTTTCACGTTCTCACGTTTTCACGTCCCCTTCCGCGAAACTCCGTCGCACGCTGACCTACACCGCCCTTCTCGCCGTCTCCATCCTCTACCTGCTCCCCCTCGGCCTGATGCTCAGCGTCAGCCTGAAAACCGCGCAGGAACTCGCCGGCGAAAACCCCTCGCTCCTCCCCGAGCGCCTCGTCCACCCCTCCGCCCAGACCGCCCAGGTCCTCGACAGCTACGCCGCCGTCGTCCGCTCCGATACCTTCGACTACCTCCTCTTCGCCCGCAACACCGTCCTCATCGCCGTCCTCTCGCTCGCCGGCGTCCTCGTTTCCTGCTCCATCGCCGCCTACGGCTTCGCCCGCATTCCCTTCCGCGGCCGCAAGTTCATGTTCGGCATCTGCCTCGCCACCATGATGATCCCCTTCCCCGTCATCATGGTCCCCACCTACATGATGTTCAAAGTCTTCGGCTGGATCGGCACCTTCCAGCCCCTCTGGGTCCCCGCCTGGTTCGGCGGCGCGTTCAACATCTTCCTCCTGCGCCAGTTTTTCATGGGGATTCCCAAGGAACTCGAAGAGTCGGCCATGCTCGACGGCTGCTCACGCTGGGGCTGTTTCTGGCGCATCATGCTGCCGCTCAGCAAGCCCGCCCTCGCCGTCGTCACCCTCTTCCACGTCCTTGCCGTCTGGAACGACCTCGTCGGCCCCCTCATCTACCTCTCGCACCGCGACCAGTTCACCCTCGCCCTCGGCCTGCAGTTCCTCCAAAGCAAGGCCGGCGACACGCCGTGGAACGAGCTGATGGCCGCCACGGCCCTCATCGTCGCCCCCGTCATCGTCCTCTTCCTCTTCGCCCAACGCACCTTCATCCGCGGCATCGCCACCACCGGCCTCAAAGGGTAGGACGGGCGTCCCGCCCGTCACCCCGAGCGCAGCAAGAACCCCCGTTCGCCCCCGTTCCGTCATTCCGAGGGAGCCTCAGCGACCGAGGAATCTGTCTCCCGCCACAACGCACTCCCGTCGACCCGCACCGCCTCCGACTGCGTCTCATTCTTTCGTTATTCGCTCTTCGCAATTCGCCATTCCCTCCGCCGCTCCCCGTTCCCCGCGTCCTTGATCCCTCAATCCCTTGATCCCTCGATCCCTACTCCGTTCCCCCTGTCCCCCGTCCCCCAGCCCTTGCCCCCGCCCGTCTCCGCCCTATCCTCCCCCCATGCGAATCCCAATCTCCGACCTCACCCTGCACTGCAACGTCACCGGCCAAGGCGACCCTGTCCTCTTCATCCACGGCTTCCCCATCTCCGGCGAAATGTGGAAACCCACCGTCGACCGCCTCGGCCCCGCCTGGCGCTGCATCGTCCCCGACCTCCGTGGCCACGGCCAAAGCGACGCGTCAGCCACGACGACGATGGCCCGCCTCGTCGACGACCTCGCCGAACTGCTCGAGGCGTTGCCCGAGTCCCGCCCCGCCGTCGTCGTCGGCCTATCCCTCGGCGGCATGCTCGCCTTCGAGTTCTTCCGCCGCCACCGCCCGCGCGTCCGCGCCCTCGTCCTCTGCGACACCCGTGCCAACGCCGAGACCGAAAAGGGCGTTGCCGTCCGCGAAGCCACGGCCCAGACCGCTCTCACCGCCGGCACCCGCGCCGTCGTCGACCAGATGGTCCCCGCCGTGTTCGGCTCCCACTTCCCGCCCGACCAGTGCCGCTACTGGTACGACCTCATGTGTCGCACCTCGCCCGTCGGCGTTGCCGCCACCGCCCGCGCCATTGGCGCCCGCCGCGAGTCGTTCACCACGCTGCCGCAGATCGACTGCCCCACGCTCGTCGTCGCCGGCGACCAGGATACCTTCACCCCGCCCGACCAGATGCGCGCCATCCACGACGCCATCCCCGGCGCGCAGTGGGCCCTCATCTCTGGTAGCGGCCACGTGCCGCCCATTGAAGCCCCCGACGAGTTCGCCCGCATCCTCCGAACCTTCCTGGAAACCCTCCCCTGAGCCCGCGCCCGGAACCGAAGCCGTCGTCGCGGTCATCCCACCGGCCGCCCGGGAAGCCGCAGCCCGGGCCGTCGCCTCTGATCGCCGTCCAAGGACATGGGGCAGCTCGCCGAACCGTAAGCGGTTCTCCGCAGCGGGCTTCCAACGCGTCCGGCCAGGGGCGTGCCCGGCGTCGCCGCACAAGTCCTCAGCGACGGCCGGCGACCGCCGCGGCGGCCCGGCGGCGCGCCCCGTCCCCCGGGGGATTTTTCGATTGACACCCGTCCCTAGTTCATGTAGCGTCTGAGTTTAGGGTCTCGTTTCGCGCGGGACTGCGCCCGATTGACGGCTACCCCGGAGGTGTTCGGCCGGGGCTGTCATGACGGGCAACTGGGTCAACTCGTGGTGGCTGAGCAGCTTACTCAAGTCGACGCACCCGTGCGAGTCCGTCAATTCGTGGTACCCGTGCGCTAGGGCACGGCTTTGGTCACATCCAGGCAAATGGAGTACACCGCCATGGTGCGCAGCACTCGGCCCAGGGGTTCGGCGTTTACGCTCATCGAACTCCTGGTGGTAGTCGCAATCATCGCCATCCTGATCTCGATCCTCCTGCCGTCTCTCAATGGTGCCCGCCGCAGCGCGCGCGCGGCCGTCTGCACAACCAATCTACGCTCGCTGGCGACCGCCGCCTTCACCTACGCCACGGAGTACGGGGCGTATCCGCCCAGTCTGTCGAATTACGCGAATTCGCCATCTTCGGCGACTCGCGCCCTGCGCGCCGAAGGGGGGAGGGATTGGCTGGGCGTCGGCGACCAGTACGGCGCCTTCGTGGATGGGGACGCCAACAACCCCCAAACGGGGAACCCAAAGGGTTTTACCGCCGCGCCGAAGTACGGTGTTCTGTATCCGATGATCAAGAACGAAAAGGCCTATCTCTGTCCGGACGACAAACCCGGCGTCGCGCAACGGGATACCATTCTCGGCGGCGGCGGCAACGGCAGGTTCAGCTACACGATGTTCTCGATGCTCGGCCTGCGCCCGCCAGAGAAGATCCCGGGCCGCCCCGCCGAAAAGACTTCCGGGCCTTCGCGCGGGCCGGGGTCCGCGTCCGGGCGGCTGGCGCCGCCGGCGCTGGCCTCCGTGCCGCTCTTTGTCGAAGAGCACCCGTGGGGCATCAACAATCGGGGTACTGACGGTCACATGGAAGGCAACTTCAACTACAACACAGACTTTGTCGTCTCCCGCCATCCTGGCAGCAGCCGACGGCCGGGCATCGATCCGGCTTCGGGCACCATGAGGACGTTCTCACAGGATTCGACCAACATCGGCTTTGCGGATGGACACGTGAAGCCCGTACGGGTGAACTTCGGCTTCGATGACTCTCACGTGCGTCCGACGGTGGCCGGCGGACAGGGCCTGGAAGGCATCCCGTACACCGCCCAGGGGCTGCTGTACTACTACGGTGTGGAGTACTTGGAATCTCGCGACAACGAAGTTCAGGTCGTACAGGTCCCATAGCGATCGGTTCAGGGACAGAGCGTCCAGCACGTCACCACTAAACGGAAAGGAAAAGAAGTGACTCCCAAATTGATCTGTCGAGTCGTTCTCGCACTCGCGAGCGCCTCGACCTGCGCAACCGCATTGGCCCAATTCCCGCAGCTAGTCACGGAATTCGAGCAGAACGGCGCCGGCGTGGCCTATCCCACGCAAATCGCGTCCCTGGGCGACCTGATGATCGTGATGTTCCAGGACCCCGCCCAGGCCACCGTCACGCGCAGCCTCATCCGCGCGGACAGCCTGGCGATCCAGAGCAGCGGCGACCCGCCGCTCCCCTCCACGGAGGAGTCGTTCGTCGCCGCGTTCGGCGGCTTTGGCGGCGCCAACAGCAGCGCTCAGTTCCTCGACATTCGCTTCCAGTGGGCGAATGCCAGCCCCACCCGCTGGGCCCTGATCGAGACCCTGCAGTCGCCACAGCTCGGTGACCCTTCGGTCCACCTCGGTGGCAAGATTCGCTTCTATGTCAATCTGCCCAATTGCGCGCAGTATGAGTACCCCGGCCTGGTCACCCTCGCCCCGGAAATCGGCATCGCGCTCCTCATCAGCGAGACCGGCCGGAACGTCCCGCAGGGTTTCCAGGATAACGACGTGCTGAGCGGCTCGTTCGAGTTCGTCGGCGTGTCGTCGGTCGCGGACCCGAACACCGCCAACCCGGTGCCGGTACCGTCGCGCTTCATTCCCATCACCGATGCCATGTGTGAAGGCCTGACCACCGGCCCGACCGGCAACTGGCGCCTCGTGGAGTTCGATCTGCCGACTGAGAACGTCATCGGCTGGACCTACCGCGGCGGCGATGGCATCCTCAACGCCACCGCCCACGGGGATGGGGTCAACCGCGGCGTGCTGGCCGGCCTGGTTGTGGCCGTCCGCCAGACGGATACCACCAGTGACTTCGTCGAGCTCCTGATCGACCACGTCGAGTTCGAGGCACCGGTGACGGACCCCGCCGCGGCCCCGGCCATCGCGGTGCCGGTCATCGCGACGAACACGGCTGTGCAGGTCAACCACGTCGAGTCGCGCGCCACGGGCGTCACGCTCGAGATCGACCGCTCCGACGCGGATAACGACGACCCGTTCGTCGCCGACGAGACCTACACGGTCGCGCCCGCCCTGGATCCCGCGACCGAAATCCACTACACGACGATCGCCGTGTCCGCGCCGTTGGCCATCGGCGACCGGCTCCGCGCCCGCCAGCAACTGGGCAGCGACATTGGCCCATATTCCATCATCGTCAAGGTTAACCCGCCGGCCAAGTTCAGCGCCACGCTGTCCCTGGACGAGAGCGGTTCGGGCGGCACAGTCGCCAACTTCGAATGGGTCGGTGCCACGGCCGTCGTCGGCACCGCCGGCACGCAGGGCCACCCCGTCTTCGCGCAGAGCGGCGTCTGGCAAAAGGTGGAGTTCTCGCTCATCCCGGGCGTCGAGCCCGTGATCAGCTTCGCCGGCGGCAACGGTCAACTGGAGCCCGACGGCGGACTCTACAGCATCGACGCGATGTTCTTCACGATCGACTCGACCTCGCCCAGCGTCGGCCCGTATCTGATCTACCTGGATCACGTCTACTACGTCGACGCGTCCGACAACGAGGTGCTGATCGCGGACGCCGAGGCCTCCAACCCGTTCCCCAATGTCCGCGGCCAGAGCACCTCGACCAATACGACCAGCGTCCTGTCGTCGGTGACCAGCTACGATGGCATCTATGCCAACCGCCTCGGCTGGACGTTCCCCGACACAGCGTCCTCCAACACGCACTCCCCCTATCGCCCGGCTGGAACCTTCCCGGATTCCGCCAAGGCGGTCGGCATGTGGCTGCTGGTCGAAGACGCCCGCACGAGCACGCTGGCGCTGCCGGCCGTGGAGCAGCGCGTCATCGGCGTCGCCCCCGCGGTCACCATCAACAACATCGATCCCAACGCAACCCTGGTCCGCCTGCTCGTCAACGGCGTGCCGAATGGTACGATCAACCCGGCCGGCGCGACGAGCGTGAACATCGTGCCCAGCACACCCCTGGCACTGGGCCAGTCGATTTCGGCCAGCTACGACGCACCCGCCGGCACCAGCGACGTCGCCTATCCACGCGTCGTGCAAAGGCCGCCGGCCCCCACCGTGCAGAGCGTGCTCGTGGCCGGGCAGACCACCGTCACCGTCAGCAACGTGCTGAACGCCGGCAACGCGATCGCCAGCCAGGTGCGCCTGTTCGCCAACGGGACGCAGATCGGCACCCTCAATCCGGCCGGCGCGGCGTCAGTCACGTTCAACGTCAGCCCGCCGCTGAGCGTCGGCCAGCAGATTTCCGCCCGCCAGACCGTGAACACATTCGAGAGCGTCGACTCCGTGGCCGTTGCTGTCGGCACCGGCCAAAACTTCCGCGTCGTCATCAACGAGCTGCAGTACGACGACACCAGCACGGACAACGCCGAATTCATCGAGCTGTACAATGCCGAGCCGTTCGCGGTCGACATCTCCGGCTGGATCGTCCGCGCTTCGGACACCGTGGCCCCGCCGGGCGACGATAACCCGGACTTCACGATTCCGGCCAGCACGACGCTCGCCGCGGGCGGCTTCTACGTGATCGGGCAAACGGCCGTTCCGAACGTGAACCTGGTCATCCCGAACAGCCAGTTGGAAGGCGACAACGAGGCGTACCAACTGCTCGACCAGAACGGCGTGGTGGTCGACACGGTGATCACCGAGCGGAACAAGGGCCCCGTGGCGGTTTCGCCGGCCGAAGGCGGCATTTGGGGCAACTACTCCGCGTACTTCGACACGGATCCGATGTGCAACGCCCTCGGCCGCTGGTACGACGGCTACGATACGAATAACAACGGCCGCGATTTCACCAGTCGCAAGGCGACGCCGGGCGCATCGAACGACTTCCCGAGCCTCGCGCCCTACACGGAGAACTTCGACGGAACGGTCGGCGCGGCCGTGTCCAACTGGAGCTACTCCTACGACGCGCCCCGGTACATCGACCCGACTACGACGAGCACGTACAACCTCGCCGCCATCCCGGCCTCCCCGCAGGGCGGCAACGCCGGCATCTGCTTTGACCCCACGGGCGGCGGAAACCAGTGCTCCCTCCTCGACCAGGCGCGCTTCGGCGTCGACTTCTCCTGCTACGTCTACGTCAACGCGGGCAATCCGGGCTTCGTGTCCGGCAACACAACCGATGAGTACGAGGCCTGGGCCATCGGTCTGGGCATGATTGACCCCGTATTCAACGTCTACCTGCCCTACCCCGGCGGCACCGGCAACGGCAACACCGGCCTGGCGTGGCAGTTCCTCACCCGCGAAAACGCGAACACGGGTGCCATCCTCGCAACGACGCTGCAGTTCGTCGACCGCGCCGGCGGATCGACCCAGACCGTGCTGCTGGATGTCCCAACCGCGGCCATTACGACCGGCTGGCACACCCTCAGCATCTCGCGCAACTACGAGAACTATAGCGCGGCCTTCGATAGCTACACTGTGTCGGGCACCGTGCCGCACCTCGGCCCGGCTTCCCTGGCGGTGGGCTATCGCGAGTACGTGGTCAGCATCCCGGTCACGCTGCGTCCACCAACCTTTGACGCGGTCTCCATCACCGTCCCGTCGGCACCGACCCTCGGCGCGTGCTGCCTGGGTACCGGCTGCCAGATCATCACCAGCGCCATGTGCACGTCCTTGGGCGGCACCTATGCCGGTGACAATACGAACTGCACCCAGCCCGTCATCACGGTGCTGTTCGATTGGAACGCCAACGGGATCGTCGAGCCCGTCGACTGGCAGGGCCTGCAGAGCTGCCTCGCCGGCCCCAACACGCAGCCGGATTCACCGTCCGCCTGCGGCAGCGAGTGCCTCGATGCCTATGACAGCGATGCCAACGGCGCCGTCGACCTGCACGACGTCGCCGCTTTCCAGGTGGGCGTGCACTAGGCGGCCACCCGGCAGCAGCTGAACTGGAGGCGGGGTCGCCATCGGCGGCCCCGCTTCTTTTTGCGCGCGCCCCGGCCCGCCCCCCCGCCGGACTGGCCAGCGCCCGCCGCGCGCCGGTAAAGTGGACCCCATGAAGCCACGTCTGGCCGCTCTCTATCTCTGCTTCTTCCTCTCCGGCGCTTCCGCCCTCATCTACCAGGTCGTCTGGGAACGCATGCTCACGCTTGTCTTCGGTGTCAGTACGTTCAGCGTCGCCGCCGTGCTCTCGGCCTTCCTCGGCGGCATGGCCCTTGGCGCGAGAATCGTCGGGCCGCTCGCGGACCGCACGCCGCGCCCCCTGCGCTTCTACGCGCTCATCGAACTGGGCATTGCCCTCACCGCCCTCGCCACGCTCGGCTTCATCCCGCCCCTCATGCGCGCCTTCGCCACGCTCTACCCCGCGCTCGCGCCCGGCTGGTTCGGCTCCAACCTCATCCGCTTCGCCCTCGCACTCCTCGCCATCGGTCTCCCCTGCCTCCTCATCGGCGCCACCGTCCCCGCCATGGCCCGCCTGCTCACCCAGTGGACCGGCTCCACCGCCGTGGGCTTCGGCCGCGGCTACACGATCAACACGGCTGGCTCAGTCCTCGGCACCCTCGCGGCCGGCTTCGTCCTGATCCGCCTCGTCGGCACGCAGCACACGCTGCTTTGCGCCGTCGCGGGCAACACGGTCGCCGCCCTCCTCGCCGCCGCCCTCAACCTCCGCGGTGCCCCGCTGGCGCACCCGACCGCATCGCGCGCCATCCCCGCTGCGCCCGCCGCGGATTCTGCGGACACTGCTCCCACGCTGCCGCGCCTCGCCCTCGTCCTCGCCACGCTCACCGGCGGCATTGCGCTCGCCTACGAGGTCGCCTGGGTCCGCCTGCTCGCCATCTTCACGCTCAACAGCGTCTATGTCTTCGCCATGGTCGTCAGCGTCTATCTCGCGGCCCTCGCAATCGGCGCCGCCGTCGTCACACGCGCCCTGCGCCGCCACCGCGTGGACGAGCTGGCAACCCTGGCCGTCGTCCAGCTCGCCCAGGCCCTGCTCGTCCCCGTCCTCGTTGCCGTCGCGCCACGCGCCTCGCGCCTCCAGCTCACCAGCGGCACGCTCTCCGAACCCGCCATCTTCTGGACCGAATACGCCCTCGTTGCCGCTGTCGTCTTCATCCCAACCCTCCTCATCGGCGCCGGCCTGCCCCTGCTGGTCAGCCTGACCACCCGCTCCGCCGCCGACCCCGGCCGCACCGTGGGCCGCCTCTACGCCTGGAACGCCCTCGGCACCATCGCCGGCGCCGCCCTCACCGGCGGCTTCCTCATCCCGTGGATCGGCCTGCGCGGCTGCCTGCTCCTGCTGGCCGGCGCGAATTTCGCCCTCGTTGCCATCGCCACCTACGCGCACCGCCCCGGCGCTGCGTGGTACCGCGCACTGGTGCCGGCCGGCGCCGCGGCGTTCGCACTCCTGCTGGCCCTGTTGCCTGCCGCCCCGCGCTTCTACGTGCCCACCGACGTCCCCGGCGAAACGGTCCTCTACTACGCCGAAGGCCCCTCGGCCACCGTCCACGTCGCCGAATACACCGAGCGCGAGCGCCGCCACCGCACGCTCTTTGTCGATAGCAAGTCCGTCGCCGGCACCTACGACGAGATCGTCACTGACCAGAAGATGCTCGCGCACCTCCCGTTGCTACTGCACCCCAGCCCCCAGCGCGCCCTCACGGTCGGCTTCGGCACCGGCGGCACCTCCTACTCCATGCTCCAGCACAAGCTCGCGGTCGATTGTGTCGAGATCGAGCCGCGCGTCGCCGATGCATACTATCTCTTCGAATCGCAGAACTGCGGCGTCGTCGGCCCGAACCACGAGCGCCTCGACTTCCACCTCATCCTCGACGACGCCCGCGCCTGGCTCCACGTCGCCCCCCAAACCTACGACGTCATCGTCACCGACCTCACCAGCATCCAGTACCGCGGCAACGGCAACCTCTACACCGCCGAGTGCTTCGAGCTCCTGCGGTCGCGCCTCAGCCCCGGCGGCATCGGCGCCGCGTGGGTGCCCATCACCGGCATCACCTCCGAGGCCCTGCACGTCCTCGTCCGCACGTTCCGCGAGGTGTTCCCGCACACGAGCGTCTGGTACATGCTCAACCTGCCGACCGACTTCGTCATCCTCGTCGGCACGCCCGCCCCCGTGCACGTGAACCTCGCCGACTTCGCCCGCCGCATGGCCGCCCCACTCGTGCAGCGCGACCTCGCCCCCATCGGCCTCGACGACCCCGCCAAGCTCGCCGCCTGTCTCCTGCTCGCCGAGCAGGACGTCGCCCGCTACGCCGGCCCCGGCCCCACGCACCACGACGACCGCCCCCTCCTCGACTATCTCGCGCACGCCGCCCCGTACCACAACACGCTGCCTGCCAACCTTACCGAGTTGGCCCAATACCGCAGCGACCTCACCGCCTACGTCACCCTCGGCCCCGCCGACCAGCCGGCCGCGACAACGCAGCCCGTCGTCTTCGCCGCGCATTGGGCCGCCTGGCGCGCCGCGAGCGACTACCTGATCGCCGGCCACGCCGCCTTCCGCGACGTCGGCGCCGCGCAACTCGCCGCCGCGCGCGCCGCCTACACCGCCGCCGCCGACCTCGTCCCCGACGACCCCCGCACGCGCCAGCTCATCACAGACATCTCTCGCGCCAGCCCCCGCACGAGCCGCCAAGTCAGCCCCCCGCCCGTCTCACCCTGACCCCTCGGCTTTCCTCCAACTCCGTACGGTGAACTTGGCGCCTTGAACCATAGATTTGGCGACGCCCAGATTTCGCCCAACCCCGCCTCAACCAGCCAGTCGCACCTCGTAACTCGCTGCTCCTGTGTCCCGCCCGCGCCCCGCACACGTGCGTGCTCCATCCTGATCCTAGGATGAGGCGCCACGCGGTCATTCCGAGCGCAGCGAGAAACCCGCCTCCCGCCACAGACGCGCGTCCGCCGAGCCGCGCCGCCTACGCCTGCACAAGCTTCCTTCGTTCTGCGCTATGCGACATTCGCCACTCCCTTTCCCACCTCCCCACTTCCCCCCCTGCCCACCGAGTATTGAGGGCGCAGGGACTCGAACCCTGGACCCACGGCTTAAAAGGCCGTTGCTCTACCGACTGAGCTACGCCCTCAGGTCTCCGCGTCAGAGCGGGTCGCCCATTATAGCAGCCCCCGCCCAGCGGGCGAGCACCCCGCGGCAATGCCGGACCCCGGATCCCAGCCCGGCCTACATCATGACCGTCCGCCGCGGCCTCCACCCCGCGAATAGCCGTCCGCCGGCGGCGACGTTGGCTGACGCGAACTGGAGAGCTTCGCCGTCGGTCGCGGCGCGCTCCCCCGGCTATGGCACCTTCGTTGATCCCCGCACTGGCGCCACCAGCTCCATCCCCGGCGCCACCGGCACAACCGCCGCACAGGGTAGCACGAATCCGCCCGCCAGCCCGTCGTCGGCCGCGACCAGCACAGCCACGCCAACCACGCGTCCCTGCCATCGCACCGCCAGCGGCCGCCCCAGCGGCACATCCGCCCCGTTCGTCGACACCGTGATGAGCGTCGTGTCCTTCACCGCCGCGATGGTGCCCAACGCCGCTGGCGCCTCGCGCGGCGGCACGAACCGCAGCTCATCGCCCAGACGAATCTCCATTCCGCCTGCCTCTGCATCCTGCTGCGCTTCCTCGCTCCGCTCCGCGCCCGCGTCCACCTGCGGACCCGACGCCGGGCGCGGCACGGGCTCGATGGCGGCATACGTCCGCTGCGTCGAGCGAATCCGCACGCGACCCACCAGTGCGCCTTCGCGATACAGCGTTGCCTCCTGTTGCGGCGCGAGCCCGTCCGCTTCGCCCGCATTCACCAGGGCCCCCGCCGTGGTTCGCTCAAAGACGCGCGCCACGAAGCGCCGCGCATCGAGATCCGCCTGCGTTCGTATGACCACGTCGTCGCCCACGCGCAACAGCCGCACCGGTAACGTGGTCGGCGCCGCGGTGGGCCGGGAAGCAGGCGCCGCAGCCAGCGGCCCTGCGGGTGCCGACGCCGGGCGTGCCGCATCCACCATCTCCGACAGGCTCGCAGCCGGCGCCGCCGCGGCCGTGGTCGGCTGCGACACCGCCGCGCGCGCCGGCGCCGCGTGAAACATCGCGTACCAGAAGCGCTCGTCGCCGCGCTCGACCAGACCGTGCCCCACATATTGCCCGTCGTGGAAGAAGTCCACGTGGGGTTCAGCGGGCGCCGCAACGCCGCGCGGCGCGGCGATCCAGACGAGCACGCCGGAACCCTGCGGCTCGATGTATGACACGGCACTCGTTGCCGCGCCGCAGCGCTCCTGCTCCGGCGCCGGCCACAACGCCACCCCATCGCCGGCGCGCAGCCGCAGGTCGGCCACAAGCGGCACGAGGGCCGCATGACTCAGGTCAGCCGACACGTACCGCACGTCGCAGCGCGCCACCGCCTGTCCGTGATGGCGCAGCCAGAACGTGTGCCCGACATGCACGCCCTGGTTCTGTCCGATGCGCAGCCACGCTGACGCGGCGCCAGGCCCCAGCGCGTCCACCTCTGCCTGCAACGCCGCCTCCGCCGGCCAGGTGTCGAGCAGCTCCGCCACGACGTCCGGGCCAACGAGCCAGGCGCGCGCTGCCTCCGCCGGCACGGGGACCGAAGCGGTCTCCGGCCAAGTGAACTCGGCCGCGCCGTCTGCGACGCGGAGGAGTCGCCCCCAAGCCAGCGGCCGTCCGCCGTTTGCCAGTAACAGGCGCGTCCCGGCAACCACGTGGCGGCCCTCCGGCGGGCGTATTCGGACGTTGCGGGTCGCGCCGTCGATCTCGAGCACGCAAGCTTCGGCAAGCGGTGATGCCGCGTGGGCCCCAACGGTTAAGGCCAAGCCCAGCGCGACCGCCGAAACAACCGCGCGGGCGGGGAGTCGCGGAGGGGTGCCGCGCGGCAGCATGACGCGTGCGGGCAGGCGGAGGCTCATCAGGCGGCAGCATATTTGTCACCCCCACCGGTGGCAAGTCAGCCCACGGCCGGGTTCTCGTCGCGTGACAGGACGGAAAAAGGCACCGGGGCGACCGCTTCGCAGCGGCCGCCCCGGGGATCGGAGGAGGAGAAGAAGCGAATCGTTCAGGAGGCTCTCACCCAGTAGTACGCCAACGGGCTCAGAAGGTTCGCCCGGATTCTGCGCGAAGCAATGAACCGCATCATGCGACGACATGAGTATCTGTGCGCGGTTACGGGCGTGATCATCTCGGACCGTCACAGTGAGCAAGGCCAGGAACTAATCGACCCGGTTGGCCCCCATGCGTGGCGAGCGCGAAGTGGGGTGAGCGATTGGCGGAGCCGCATTGCCGCAGGCGTTAGCCCCGCTATACTTCCTGTGTTCGGCCTGCCGCGCGGATGAGCGTGCGGCCACGGCTTGCCAGGGCTGCGGGGGCGCGCTGCCGGAACTCGGCTGAGCCGTCGTGGCCTCGGTGGAATCGCGGTTGGGGATTGTGCCGGGTGCACGGGCCGCCCGGAAATCGACGCTTGGTACAAGCGAAACAAGGGAGTCGCCGATGACCACGCCTGAGCGCACGCAGCTTTCCCACGCCTTGGCGCGTGTCACGAGTGGGGCTTTTGTGCTGACGCTTCGCGACGCCCAGGCCGGGCCCCAGGCAATCGTGCTCTCGTTCGTGCAGCAGGTGAGCCTTGCCCCGCCGCGGTTGGTGGCTTCAATCTATAAGGAACGTGCCGTAGTTCCGGCTCTGGAGCGTAACGGCGCTTTCGTGCTCAATATCTGCGCGGACGGCGAGCAAGCCCTGCTGCAGCGGCTGACGGACGGGGCCGAGGAGCCGGCTCGTGTGCTGGCGAGCTTGGCGACTCGTCCGGTCGCGGAAGGGCTGATCCTGCAGTCGGCCAGCGCGTACGTGGTCTGCCGGGTGGCCCAGCGGGTGGACATCGGCGACCACTGGCTGTATATTGCGGATGTCACGGATGGGGCGCCTTTGGCAGACCGCCCGCCGCTCGTGCATGTGCGGCGCAGCGGACTGAAGTACTAAGGCCGTTCGGCGGGGTGCGTTGGCGCTCCAGGCCGGGCCCATGGTGGGACAACGTGCGCGATTTTGGGCGCTCCCGCGCCTGCGGGTTGCAGGCGGTGTGGGGCGACCGGACTGGTGGTTACGGACCCTGTCAGCGGCAAATGTGCCCGGGGTACCTTTTCTCACCGGTACTGGGAGAGATCATGGTTTCGGGGCTGAGTAACCTGCACAATCACACGCCTTTCTCCGATGGCGCCTACACGGTCGATGAGCTGGTCACCGAGCATCTCAAGCTCGGCATGCCGATCGCGGCGATCGGCATCACGGACCACCTCTTCTGCACGCCGTCTTCGCGCGAAGTTCACAACGAGAAGGAATTCGACAAGGTCTTCGGCAAAGAAGCGCGCAGCTACGTCGCGATGGTCAAGGAAGCGCGGCAGCGCTGGGCCGGCAAGGTGCCGATTCTCTGCGGAGCCGAGATCAATTGGCCGCTCAACAAGGGCCTGCTGGACCAGGTGCGCGCGATGCTCACCGGGATCGATTATGTCCTGTTCGAATTCGTGGACTGGGCCGGCCTTACCACGCTGGCCAACCAGGCCCGCCGCTGGCCTTGCCCCGTCGGCCTGGCACACTGTGACGTGCGCGTGCAGTTTCCGAACACGTCCATGGACCAGGTCGTGCGGACGCTGGCCAACGCGCGCATCTTCTATGAGGTCAGCGCCAAGTTCCTGCCTCTGGTCGATCATGAAGCGTGGTTCAAGACGGTGCCGAATCATCGCGTGCAGGTGACGATCGGTGCCGACACGCACGACGATCTCGACGTGCTGCGCGAGCTGCCGGGAATGCACCAGTACCTGATCGAGCACGGCTTGGGTGAGAAGATCCTCATCCCGCAGGTCCGCGAGGAAGCGGTCGCGGTTGCACACTGATGAGTGGCGCTCCCGCGCACCAGGGTGGCTAGCAGGCGCGCAGCGCATGCCACGAACCTACGCAGGCGGGCCCGGCCATGTGCCGGGCCCGTTCGTCATACGCTTCCTGCAGACTGCGCGCCGCAGGCCTACTCCGTCGCGTCGCTCCATGCGGACTGCAGGGTTGCGTAGTCCGCGAGGTCGACATCGCCGTCTCCGCTCTGATCCGCGCTTGCACAACCGGGTGGTGCCGCGTTCTGAGGACCGGCCATGCAGCCGCCGAACGCGGCCAGATCCGCACTGTCCACGACACCATCACCGTTGAGGTCGCCCGGCGGGGCCAGGCGCATGAAGTACCACGAGGCCCCGACACCCCGGACAAACAGGGTATTGCCGATGCGGACCAGTTCACCGCTCTGCGTGACCAGGCCGGGCAGCGTGCCCGCCGTCCAGCCCGCCGCAACATTGCTGAGATCGAGACGGGCCCAGTCGGCGGTGGGGTCGCCGAAGCCTTCATTGGGCTGACTCGCGGCGTCCATCCCGCGGACGAGCCAGAGTTCGTTGTGCCGCGAAGGCGTCAGCGCGGCGGGGATGAACTCGAGCGCCTGCCCGCACCCGGCTTGCCACGGCTTGAGCGTGACCTTGTGAACGTGTGTGTTCGCCGCGAGGCCGGTCCAGCGGTAGACCACGTCGCCGCTCGTGAGGCCCGGCGACCAGTCGTTGTGCGTGGCCCAGTACGTGCCGGCGCCGTCGGTCGCGACATCTTCGTTGCGCGAGACCCAGGACGGAGCGCTACAGCCTTCCGCGTACAGGTCGTAGTACGTGTTCATCCAGGCGTTGTTGGTCGTGCCGGCGTTCCAGTCGAAGCGGATCCAGTAGTTGCCTGCGTGCCAGACTGCGAGCCCCGCTCCCGCCTGAGCCGGGTCCATGATCAGGGCGTTGGAAACTTCGGTGGTCACATCCGCCCCATTGCGTTGCCAGACCTCCCACGTGTTGGTGGCGATCTGGTAGCGCAGCAGCGTGCGCCCGCCGGCGCTGCCGGCAGCATTGGAGTAGAGGTAGCCGTTCTGATAGGCGAGGTCGCCGTAGCAGTTGTCGTTCAGCGTGCGGGGCGGCGTGGCCAGTTGTGACCAGTGGCCGAGCGTAGGATTGCCCGCGGGGAAGTCGTACTTCCAGAACTGGTTGTTGCCGAAGCCGACGTAGAGCGCTGTCCCGTCCGTGCCAACGTGGTTGTACGCGCCCGAGTCGTTGACCGGTCCGCTGATCTTTCCCCAGACATTAGCCGGCGGCGCGACCGACTGCGCGAGCCGGACCACCCGATTCAGTCCGTCGACGGCGTAGAGCACGGTCTGGCTGCCGTAGGTCTGGTACGCCACATCGGTGGGCTGGTTCAGCAGTTCGTCGCCAGCGTACACGCCCGTGGCACGGTCGTAGATCTTGCTGACCTCCCAGGCGCCGGCGTTCTGTACGAGTTCCAGGACGTGTCCGGCCGACGCATCGGTGATGGCCAGCCGCAGGACGCTGCTGCGGTCGGGCTCATTCAGCACGGCGAGGGCCAGGCCCATCTCGGTAGCGCTCGCCAGATCACCAACGGGCACCGGGACGGGGTAGCCCGGGACGATGCTGAGCGCCGTGCCTGACCAGGAGAAGAGATAGAGATACGAAGTCCCGCTGCTGCGCCGATCCAAGGCAAAGAACTGTCCGTCGACCGCCGGGTTCGCGGCGATCGCGGCTGGGCGAGCATTCGTGTCGGTTGCCTGCCACTTGGCGAGATAGCCGGTGTCGGCGTCCCAGACGACGATCCGCCGATTGCCCGTGTCGGCGATCACGATGTACTCCTCCGACCCGACCTTGACCACATCGAGGCCGCGCGGGTTCGACAACTGGCGGCCCGTTGTGCTGGAACCGGGCCGTCCGGCGTAGCGATCCGCGTTGAAGTTGCCGCTGGTCGTGCCCGCGTCGAAGATCGCGGCGCTGAGGTACAGCTTGTTGCCTACCACCTGCGTGATCTGCGCTTCATGCGCGGCCCAAATCACGTCGCCGGGGTGGAGTTTCTGCAGCGCCGTGTTATCTACCTGCACCCAGTAGGGCGAAGTCGTACTAGTCGCGCTGGCCCAGAACTGGCCGATGTAGGGTCGCACATCCGGCGGCACAGCCACGTCGAAGCGGTAGTCATCCGGATCGGTATCGGAGGCGAGCAGCGTGGCGTAGTAGCGCCCCGCGGTGAGCCTGGACGGCACGGCCTTGGCGCCGGTGTGGCCGTAGCGGTAGTGGTAGAAGTACTCCCAGTACGGCGTGGTGTCGTCGAACAGGATCGCCCACGGATTGGCCATGCCGGCATTCGCGGTAACAAGCAGCTTGCCGTCGGCCGTAGCCGCGATGCCGTGGGCATTGGCGACGCCGGTCACGCTGATGCTGCGCGGCAACGACTCGCCACCGCTGCCCACCTCGGTAACCTCGTAAATGGCGCGGAAACGGCCGCCGCCGAAGGAGTCGGCCACGTCCATGTCCTGCGGCAGAACGAGCGTCCCGCCCGAAGAGGTGTACTCGCCGATGAAGGTGCGCTCATACGCGGGCTCCCAGCGGCGATAGAGCCGATAGGTGCCGGAGCCACCGCTGATACCGAGATTCGCGACCCGCCCCTGCACGCCCAGCGTGAGCGCGAAGGTCGGCGCCGCGGCGGTTCCGCTGTAGAGAGTTGGTAGATCCCAGGTCCAAGCCGAAGACTGGGCGAATGAATAGCCCAGGCTGGCGTGCCGGCTGTGCGCGGCGAGCGTGTCGACCCCGAGAATACCGCAGTCCTGGTACTGCGAGCCGATTTTGACGGTGATAATGTCACCGATGGCATTGGAGTTGTCGCAGTAATAGTGCTTGCGGCCGAACATGTCCGTGTAGTTGCTCGGCCCCCAGTAGGCCGAGATTTCGGCGAGGCCGTCGGAGTCGGTCGTCGCGGTAACCTGCGGCGTGGCGTTCATGTACGCCCACACGGTCACCTCGGCGCCGGCCACCGGCTGCCCATCGCGGTCGAGCACGCGGACGTACGTGTGGTCCGGCTTGACGGTCCACCAGTGTTCCACGCTGTTGATCCGCGCGCCGGCCACGCACGTTCGCATCATCTCGCACGCGGGCCAACTGATCTTGGTCAGGCCGGGACCGAAGCTGTCCGCCGGCCACTCCCACGTGTTCATTTGCACGGGCCGTCCGTCGGCCATGTGCGCGAGGCCCGTCCAGACCGGCATCAGCCAGAGGCCGTAGAGGTCGCCGAGCGGATGGAAGAGGTGGCCCGTTTCGTGCAGTTCCGCGTTGCCGTCGGTCCAGTTGAAGCGCTCCCAGCAGCCCCAGCGTCCGGCCCAGATGTCCTGGGCGCGCCAGCCCTCGTACTTGACCTGTATGGCGGCCCAGGCGGCAGGCGGATCGGAGGTATCATCAGGCCACCCGATCTCGTAGCTGTCGAGATAGCAGCCGTGCAGAACGTCCTGCCCGTCGGCCGTGCACGAACGCTCCCACATGCAAGTGACGGCGTCGGCCATCTTGCGCCGGCAGTACTCCTGGCTCGGCGGGTCGCCGAGGATCGTCGGGCCGCGGTCGAGCAGGTTGGCCCACTCGCGGAAGACCGGATGGCCCGTCATGCCCGACATGAGTACTTCGTAGCGGTTGTTGCGCAGGTTCGTATCCCCGGCGTATTCGAGCACGGCCACGATGTAGCGCAGGCCGACATCGTAAACGTTCAGACGCTGCCAGGTCGCGCCGGGCCCGGCGGGCACGAGCGAATACGGCCAGGCGACGGTGACCGTGCGCTGGATGTAGTTCGGTGGAGCCGTGTACGCGGGAATGCTCTCGCTGATGGGGAAGTCGTAGTCCGGGCTGTCGCAGGTGGTCGGGTCGGTGTCGGGGTTGCGGTTGGGGCGATTCACCCACACCTTGAGCCGCGTGGCGCCGGCGGGGATCGCGGTCGTGCCGCTGCAGTTGCTGAGGTTGAACGTGAACGTCACCGGCGCGCCGAGGTTCGGCCAGCCGTACGGTGGCGCTTCATCCTTGGTCGGGCTGCGATGCACAAACGAGATTTGGGCGTCGACGCCCGTGCTGATCGGCAACTGCAACTCGTAATCGTCGACGATGTAGCCGAACACACGTCCGGCGGCGCAGGCGACGCGGCTCGTTGCGGTCGCGCCGAATGTGCCGTTCATGACGACCAGACTGGCGGGGCCGCCATGGCCGGGCATCCATTGTCCGGAGAGGGACTGGCCGTTGTACTGCGGGCCGGCGTCCCACGCGTCGTCCGCGCGCGCCGGAGCAACACGCAACTCGAACGTGCCGTTGGCCTTCGTCAGCGTCAGGACGTCGAAGCCATCCTTCTCGTAGTCCGCCGCAGCGAGTCCGCCCGGCACGATGGCGGGGAGGACGGCGGCATCGGCAACCTCGAGGCTCAGGGCGCCGCCGCTGTACGCGTAGAAGCGCAGCTTCGTGGCGCCGCCCTCGTTCGTGGCGACCGCCAGGTAGTCCTGCCCTGTGCTCCAGAAGTCGCCCGCGGCCAGTCCGAGCAGCGTACCGTTTGCGCCCGGGATGGTGGCGGTGGCGACTGGGGTCCAGGTTGTTCCGGTTCTGCTGGCTGGCGGCGTCAGCAGCGCGATGCTGAAGCTGTTGCCGCTCTGCGTGGCGAGGATCAACTGATCGCTGCCGGTCGCCAGCAGATCACCGGCGGTCGCGGCGACGAGCGCGCCGGCGACGGCCGTGCCGCTGCCGGTGCTCAGGCGCGACCAGGCGCGCGCGCTGAAAAACTCCGGCGGATCGTAGACATTGACGTAGGCATTGCCGGACGTGACTTTCACCGTCGCGAGGTACTCCTTGCCCGGCGTCGACGGCCAGAAGTTGCCGACTGCCAGGCCGCCGGTCGGCAGGTCGGACAGTACGGTCGTGCGGTCCAGCCAGCGCGCCGGCCAGGTAAAGTCCTTGGCGCGCAGCGGCGGTTCGTACACGACGAGCCGGCGCGCGCCGCCGGACTCTTCGATGGCGGCCAGATACGAGAAGCCGAAGCCCCAGTGATGCGGACCGGCTACGGCCGCGGATGCGGCGAGCAGCGTGGTCGCAATGAGGAGGGTGACGCAGTTCGGGTGCTTCATCGTCGGGTGGAATGAAACGGTTTGGCGCGTCGTCACGAGCGGTTCCTTCGGTTGCATGCGGATCTCCGGCAGGCCTGTGAGGTAAGCAGCCCCGACGCACTCGGCCGTGGACACCGAGTCGTCTTTTGTAGCCTAGCACGAAGTCCCGGGAAATCTCAAGACCAAAAGCAAGAATCGGGACGCAGCGAATGTCCGATTGGCGACCAAACAGACTGTCCTTGCGCTCTGGACACGGTCTTTCTTCGGTCCGGAATTGCTGTTGGAAGAGTCAAGGATGGCGCCGCATGGCCACCGAACGGAAGAACCTACCGCTCCGCACCCGAACCGCGCGAAATCGGACATGGTTTCTGCAGCCGCTCAATGTCCATGGCGATGGTGTGTATCCGGATAGTGGGTGTGACTGTGCTCAAGGGGCGGGTGTTCGTGCGGATGGGAATGGGATCCGGCTTCGGTCTCATCCAGGTCGTGCTCGTGCTGGTGATGCGCGTCGTGCTCGTGCCAGTGCTCATGCGCGACATGGGCGTGCGCGTGCGGGTGCGCGTGGCGTTCGGCGAGATGCAGCCACACACCGACCGCCATGAGCACGGCGGCGGCAGCGGAAGCAAGCGTCGGGCGCTCGCCGAGCAAGGTGATCGCCACGGCGGCACCGACAAATGGTGCGCACGCGAAGTAGGCGCCCGTGCGCGCCGCCCCCAGGTGGCGCAGTCCGAGAATGAATAGCACGAGGCTGAGGCCGTAACCGAGCAAGCCGAGGCCGCCCGCCAGCAGCGCGGTGCCCGCGCCTGGCCACGCCGCCCCCACGCTCAACGCCAGCACGACATTGGCGCTTCCCGCCACCAGGCCTTTCACGAGCGCGATCTGCACGGGGTCCGCGTGTGCAATGCGGCGCGTGAAGTTGTTGTCGAGCGCCCAGGCCCCACAGGCTCCCGCGATGGCGAGCGCACCCCACGGCACGCCCACTTCCGGCGTACCCCCCCATGAGAGCAGCGCGCCGCCCGCCACGATCGCGAGCATTCCCGCGATGATGCGACGATCGTAGTTCTCGCGGAATGCGAACCACGCGACGGCCGCGGTTAGCACGCCTTCGAGATTCAGCAGGAGCGCTGCAGTGGCTGCCGGCGTGCGCGCGAGTCCCCACATCAAGAGCACAGGGCCCGCCACGCCGCCGGTCAGGACCGCGGCGACGAGCCACGACAGATCGCGTCGCGTCAGCGGCGCTTCGGCTGAATGCGCGTCGCCCTTCGTATGCCGCAGCAGCAGCACCACCCCCAGGCCGACCCCGGATCCGAGATACAGCAGGCCGGCCAGCAGCACGGGCGCTACATCGGACAGCAGCAGCTTGGCGCCGGGCGTGCTGGCTCCGAAGAGCACGGCCGCCGCCAACGCGCAGGCGACACCGCGTCGGTCGGGATGCTTGTGGTCCGCGTGCACGTTGGGTACCTGCGTGCCCGGCCGGCGTCAGTTCGGCTGCACCCCGGCAAGATGCCGGTGCCACATGTCCGCTTCACCCCGGCAGGATGTCGGCACCGCGCACCGGGGCCGCACGCGTCAGATTTCGCGCGGTCCGAGCGTCGCAACGCACAGGCGGTCCAGCGGCAAGCGACGAGCGTAGGCCGCCACGCGGTCCACTGTCACCGCCCGAATGGCGTCGAGCTTGGCCGGGCGGCCGATCGGCCGACCGAAATGGAACAGATCGTCGCACAGGCTGCCGGCCCGCGCCCGCGTCAGGTCGTCCTCGGTCTCGTACTGCGCGATGAGCGCATCACGGGCTCGCACGGTCTCGGCCTCGGTGAGGTCCTCGCCGAGGCGCCGCAGCTCGCGCAGCAGCGTTTCGTACGTGCGATGGCAACGTTCCGGTGTCGTACTGGCACCGAGGTGCAGTACGCCCTGGCCGCGGGGCTGCTCGTGCCACGCTCCGACCCAGTACACCAGCCCCTGCTTCTCGCGCACTTCGACGAACAGCCGGCCGCTCATGCCACCGGACAGCACACCCACCAGCACCTGCTCGACGGGGAAATCCGGATGCTCGCGCGGCAGCCCGGGCAGCGTGATCGCGATGTGCTGCTGCTCCAGCTCCTTCGCCCGGTGCGCCCGGGCCGCCTGCAGCTCAAACGGCACCGGTGCCCGACCATCGCGCCGGGGCGAACCCAGACCGGCAAAGCAGTGCTCCAAACGGCGTGCCAGACTTTCGGGTTCGACGGGACCGGCGGCGGCGACCTGCAGGCGACCCGCGTGGTAGGAGCGCTGCCAGTGGGCGCGCATGATCTCCGGGGTGATGCGCGCGAGGGTCTCGGGCGTGCCACCGGGGTGCCGCCCGAGGATCGGCCCCAGCGTCAGGCGCTGGATCAGCACGCGCAGCAAATCGTGCGGCTCGTCTTCCATCTGCCGCAGTTCCTGCTGTGCCAATTCGACCGCGACCCGGCAGGCGTCATCCGGAAACGTCGGCCGGCAGAGCATCTCGGCGACCAGATCGGTCGCGGCGAGCACGAATTCGGGTAGGCACAGGACGCGGACGAGCATCGATTGCCGGCCGCTGCTGGTACCCCAGTGGGCCCCCAGGGCATCGAACGCGTCGGCCAGACCGCGACCGTCGTAGCGCTGGGTGCCCTTGGAGAGCGTGTTCTCGACGAGCTCCCCGACGCCGGTCAGCTCCGCGGGTTCATCGACCAGGCCGGTAAGCAAACGGAACGCGATGGCCACCGTTTGTCGCGCGGGCAGGACATCTGCGGCAAATTCGACGCCACCGGGCAGGTCGTAGTGGACGAAGCCGTTGACTTCGGTGCGGTGCCCGAGAGACGTGCCGGCCCTTGCCCCGGCCTGGTCACCGCGGCTGCGCGCGGTCTGCGGGGCGCGGGCCATGCGCGGTGCCCGCCCGCGCGTCCCGGATTTCGGCTTGGCCGCAGCGCGGCGCCCCCGGGCGGCGGTCGACTTGCGGGCGGCGGCCATCAGTGTTCCACCGGGTGACCGAGCAGCGGGGCCAGCTCGGCAACCTTCTTCTGCAGCAGCGTGGCATCCTGCGCCTCGACGTTCAGACGCAGCAGTGGCTCGGTGTTCGAGGCGCGCACGTTGAACCACCAATCGGGATACTGCACGGTGACGCCGTCGAGCTGATCGACCTCGCCGTCGCGGTACTTGTCCATGAGCTTCTTGAGCGTCCCTTCCTTGTCATCGTTCTCGAAGTTCTTCTCGCCGCTGGACGCATAGACGTTCAGGGGCTCAATCAGCAGCGATAGCGGTTTGCTGGTGCGGGTGAGGATATTGATGATGCTGACGAACGCCAGCATCCCCGAGTCGCAATAGTAGAAGTCGCGGAAGTAGAAGTGCCCGCTCAGCTCGCCACCGAAGACCGCATTCGTATCCGCCATCGTGCGCTTCATGTGCACGTGACCGACGCGCTCCCGTTTCGGGCGGCCACCGGCTTTCTGGATCGTGTCCGCGACAATCCGGCTCGAGCGCAGGTCATACACGACCGTGGCGCCAGGCCGCTCGCGCAGGAACTCGCCCGCGAGGAGCGCCGTCACCAGGTCGCTCGGTACGATCGCCGCGTTCTCGTCCACGAACATGCAGCGGTCGGCATCGCCGTCGAAACACGCCCCGAAGTCGGCCTGGTGCTCACGCACGGCCGCCCGAAGCTGCGACAGGTTGGCCTCGACCAGGGGATTGGGCGGATGCACAAACTCGCCGTCGTGCGTGTAGTTCAGCGGGATGATCGTCAGATTCGGCACGCCGTTGAACACGATCGGGAACCAGCGGCCGGCCATGCCGTTCGACGCGTCGAGCACGATTTTCATCGGGCGTGGCTCGCGCAGGAATTTGTGCAAGTAGCTGCGATACGGCTCAGACAGGTCCAACGTGCGCACGGGCGCCGCCTCGGCCGGGTGCCGCGAAATCGCGCGGGCGATGCGCTCGATTTCCTTGAGACCGGTTTCGCCGCCGATCGGCTTGCCCTTGGGCCCACAAATCTTGAAGCCGTTGTAGTTCGCCGGGTTGTGGCTGGCAGTCGTTTGCACGCCGCCGCAGCAGGGCATGTGGTTGGTCGCGAAGTAGATTTGGGGCGTGTCGATCATGCCGACATCAATGACGGGCGTGCCGATCGCCGAGGCGCCCTCGATGAACGCGCGGGCAAGCTTGGGACTGCTCTTGCGCATGTCCCGTCCCACAATCAGCGTGTTCATCTTGGAGTCGCTGCGGTCGTACCCGGTGAGTGAAGTTCGCAGGAACTGCGCGGTCGCGTTGCCGATCCGCCAGGCAATGTCCTCGTTCAGTGGGTCCGGGTAGGTCGCTCGTACGTCGTAGGCCTTGAAGACTTTGCCGATCATATCGCGTTTGTCCATCTCCAGGACGGCCAAGGGCACGTTGCGCGCATTGGCCGCATTGACCGCATAGAAAGTCGGTACACTGCGCTCTTCATCATTGAACGGACAGCCGGGGCACTTGCGGTAGTTCGCCCGCCGGCGCCCATAGCAGATGGCATCGGAAATCTTGATCTGCTCCTCACCGGGGCAGAAGCGCTGGACCTCTTCACTCTTGTCGGGCACAGCCACCGGCGTAACTCCCTGGAGCCGCTCAACCTGGGAGATGCTAGCAGACTCCGGCGGAATCGGCTACCCTCTGGTCTGCTGGGGCCCGGCCACCCGGTGCCGCAGGGTTCCGTTGCCCGGCGCGGCGGCATCTGCACCGCGCCCCCGTGAGACAACATGGCAGCTGACTTCGGAGTGCTATACCCCCTGTGGGACTTCGTCGCCGACGAAGGCCGGCTCCTGGAGAGCTTGGCCGGCGAGGTCGGCATCGATCATCTCACCATCCCGGTCGTGACCGGTGCGCAGACGCAGTTCCGCCTGGGCTGTGGCGGCGACACACCCCACTTCCACACGGAGGGCGGCTGGCACTTCCGGATGAGCACCAAGGCCTACGCAACGGCCGCGTTGCGACCTCACAAGGCCAAGTGGTTCGCCGGCGCGGACGCTCTGGCCCAGATTCGCGCGCGGGCGGCCGAACTCAACATTCGCCTGCTGCTGCGGCTGGACCTGCGGCCGGTGCGGGCCCTGGTGGACCAGGAGCGCCACCTGTGTCAGCGTAATGCCTGGGGGCAGGAGGTCCCGTTCGCCGGGGCGTGCGCCTGCAATCCAGACCTGCGCGAGTTGCTGCGCGCGACCCTGGAGGACCTGCGCCGCTACGAGCCCGCCGGTTTCGAACTGGTGAACTGGGTGCCCGACAGCGCCGAAGACCGCTATGCCGTCCGGCCCGTGGCCTGGAATCCACCGGCCCGGCGGCTGCTCGACATCTGCTTCTGTGCCTCATGCCGTCAGGTTGCGGAGCGCGCCGGGGTGGACACGGAGGCGGCTGCCCGGAGTGTGCGCGTGCAGGTCGAAGCGGCCATGACCAAGCCCATGACGCCGCCCCATCGCCCTGAGGACGATCCGGTGGTGTCCACGTACATGGCCGCACGCGCGGGGGATTGCCGCCAGTGGCTCCAGCGGCTCGTCGAAGGTGACGGCGATCGCCGCCGCCTGCTGCTCGGCAACTACGGCGAAGGAGTCCTGGGGCAGACCGCTCCTTGGGTACGAATGACGCGCGTGCCGGCCGCAATGTGCGCAACGGCGGACGCCGAGACGTGGGTGGAGCGACTCCGCGACCTGCCGGAAATCGGAGCGCTGGCCCTGGCGGTTTGGCGGCCGGCGTTTCGCGAGGCGGCGGAGTTGGTGCGGCTGGTGGCGGAGGCCGTTCGCCTGGGCATCAGCGCGATCGATTTTGAGGGTCTGACGGAGGCAGCCCCAGAAGCGGTCACGTGGCTGAAGCAGGCCGTCCGCTTTGCGCGCCGCGGTTGACCATCTGTCCACGGGGGCGAGAGTGCGTGGAAGCGTGCGGCGGAGCCGGGCGGCCGCTGTGGATAGGAGCATGTGGGATGCTACTGCGGACAGCGCTGGTGCTGGCCATGGTGCTTGTGGCAGGCGGACTAGCAGGTTGCGAGCGAAAGGAAAGCAAGTCCGCGAAGGCCCCCGCGGCACCCGCGGCGCCGGCCGGGGACACCGTGGCGCTGCCGGCACAAAAGCCGGAGTACTCGTTCGCCCCCGGCCTGACGGAGTCCTATCCAGACATCGTCGGATTCATGCGGCACTTCCTGGAGACGTGCCTGGCGGGCGACTATGCGGGTTATCGGCAGCTTGTCGCGCGCGCTACGGATCCGGAGAGTCGCAGCCGTTTCGAACGCATGCTGCATGCACTGCGGTCGCTGCACGTCGACGCCATCGTCCGGGTCGAGTCGCGTCATCTACCCGATCCCGCGTACCTGGTGACGGGGAAGGCTGAGTTCAACGTGGATGAACGGGCGGCTGCTCGGCACAAGGACCGTGGCCCGCGCCGGCTCGGCGTCCTGGTCTTTCAGGAGGAGGGGGAGTGGCGGCTGATGCTGGCGCCGCGCGAGCTGCAGCCGGCCGAGAACGAGACGCAACCGGCATCCGGCGCGGCCGCAACGTCATCCGCACCGAGCTACCCATGGGACGAGGACGGGGACTATTGACGCGGCCGGCGGCATCCCGCGTGCGCCGCGTGGCGCTGGTGCTCGCGGCCATCGGGGCCTTTGGCGCAGAGGCCGCGCGGGCACAGGAATCGCTGCCCGCCTCTCGCGCCGGCGACGGTTCTGAGCTGCCGCCGGAGGTGCAGGTCGCCCTGCGATCCACGCAGGATCTGGCTTTCAACTTCGACCAGCCCGGCTTCTATGCCCTCGTGCGCTGGGTGCAGCAGATGCCGCATTCGCCCGGGTTCGCGCAGGCCCCGGTCGAAGTGACGAACTGGCAGGACCTGCTGGAGCGCCCGGCCGACTTCCGCGGGCGCGTGGTGACCATCACCGGCGTGGTGGGGCGCAACAAGGTTCCGTACACGTTGCGCTCCGCGCCGGATATCGCCCCGCTGTCGCAGCTTGAGCTCCACCAACCCGATCAGCCGCTGGCGTGCACGGTGATCCTGACGCAGGCCGCGACCGACATCCCGCTCGGCACGACCGTGCGCATCACTGGCTATTTCCTCATGGTGCGGCAGTACTACGAGGACGCACGGCACGTGCGGCAAGCCGCCCTGGTGATCGCCCCTGGACCGACGGAACTCAGCCGTGCGCAGCCACTGGCCGGCGGCGAATACGACAATCCGCTGGATTGGCGCTGGGTGCTGGCGGCCATCGGGCTGGGGCTGCTCATCACGATCCTGCTGCTGCGCTGGAATGCCCGCGCACCACGGACGGAGCTGCGCGACTTACACGCAAGTCACGCCGCGCCCACCAGCCTGGCCGAGGATCTGGCGCAATGGGCGCGGCGCGACGAAGACGACACCACATCTCCGGAGCGGCGTGACACCAACGACTTGTAACGACACCCCTTACTGCACGAGCCACTGCAGACCCGCGAAGTCGGCCAGGTCCACGTCGCTGTCATGATCCAAATCGGCGCGGTCGAACAGGTCTGGATCACACGCGGCGGGCCGCGGATTGCCTGGGCCAGCCATGGCAGTCTGGAAAGCCGCCAGGTCGTCCGAGCCGATCGCGCAACTGCAGTTCAGATCGCCCGGGGTACACAGGCTGACATTCACCATCGTCACTGCATTGGCACCGGTGTGCAGGCTGCCGGTCACGTGCACGCGACCCGTCGCCGCGTCATAGGTAAACGGCACCGGCGCGGCGTCCTGCATGACAGCCAGGGCTTCACAGCCGGCGTTCACGCGGATGTACGTGTCATACGCGACGGCGTTGCCCGTCACGTTGGTGAAGACCTGCGTCGTCATCGTGGGCTGCTCCAGGCAGTGCACGTCGATGCGGTGCGCGCCGACGGGCACGCCGTGGAAGCTCATCGTCGTCCAGCCGGTGGGCAGCTTCGGCGCGATCCGCAGCGTGTTGCCCGGGGCATCCGGCGTGTAGCCCAGGAAGAGCATGACGCTGTCGACAAAGAAGGACATCGACTCCCACGCGTTCGGCCACGCGGCCTGCAGCACGAAGTCGGGGTACAGCAGGCTGTTGCTCGGCGCGATCTGCTCAGCGCCCAGGCCGATCGGTCCGAGGCGGTCAACCAGCAGGTCGAGGCGCAACAGGTGGTTGTCGATGTCGCCCTTGCCGGGGTTGAGGTCCTGACGCTGGGCGTAGTAGCAGCCATACCACATCGTGCTGAGGAACCACGGGCCGCCGTTCCAGTACGTGTCGGCCCAATAGCGGTCCACGAGGCCCTGCCATTCGCCGCTGAAACGCATGATGGGGTGGTTGTTGCCGCTGTTGTCGGTGGCCACGCCGTTCATGCGGTCCACGCAGTGGGCGATGAGCGGGTCCTTGGCGCTGTAGACATTGAAAGGATAGGCGGGACCCAGTAGCGAGATGTCCGTGTTCTCGCCGTCCCAGGTGAGGCGGCCGGTCACGCCGGCGTGGATCGCGTTGGCGCGATTCGTGAACAACGTGGCATCGCTCGTGTGGCCGAGGATCGTCGCGATGGATGCCGCGTCGCGCAGCCCGCGTTCGACCGAGGCATTCGAGTAGATGAAGTCATCCCACGAATCCTCCCACAGGTTGTTCGCGTGCATGAGCTGGTAGGCGTCGTCGTAGTACAGGCGCCCGTCGATGCTGCTGTCCTCGCTGCTGGCGCGGGCGGCATCGTAAGTCATCGTGTAATACGCATTGAGGAAGCTCGTGTCGCCGGTGACAAGGTAGTGGTAGTACACGCCCCACGGCGCCGCCGAGGTCTCATCGACCTGCGGCGAGTTCCAGACGATGTGGCCGTCGGTCGTGTATTTCTGATACCAGAAACCCTTGCCCCAGGTGTCGTTCGCACGATACGCCACATCGCGGAGGAAGCGGTAGACCTCGGCGCCTTCGCCCGTGTGACCCGTGCGATCCAGCGTCATCGCCGCCCAGACGGCGTCACGCGGCCAGACGAACGGGTACGCGCCGTTGTGCATGCCCGCGACCACGCCGCCGTTCTTGCCGTCCAGGTGCAGGGCCGTCGCCAGGAGGCCGCGCCGGTAGAGCTCGTCGATGCGGCTGTCCGGCGTATCCACGGTCAGCCCGCTTGCCAGCCAGTGCGTCCACCAATCCTGCGTCGTCGCCTGCCACGTGCTGACGTTGGCCGCGAGGAAGGCATCCAGCACGGGCGCGATCTGGTAGTCGTACGTCCCCGTCGCGCCGGCGAACGTGTCAAAGCCGCCGACGAGGGCCAGGTCGATTTCCTTCGTTACGTTCACCGGCAATGCGATTTCCAGACCGATCCAGCCCTGGCCGTTGTCGGTCGAGCCGTTGGCGCGCCACGAGCCGGTCGCGGCCGTGCCGCCTGCGCCGCCGACCGTGTCGACGGCCTTCAGCGCCGCGGCCAGATAGATGGAGACGTTCTTGTTGTAGTCGCCCGTCGTCGTGGGGTTGTATTCGCCGGAAGCGGACGTGTAGCGCTGCGTGTTGTCGTAGGCAATCAGCGCCCCGCGGGCCGCGTCCGCGTACATTGCGTCGTAGCCGTCACCGCCGTTCAGTGCCGGGTCCATGTAGAAGTAGAACTGCACGGTCTTGGTAGTGGCGCCGTTGTTACGGAGCAGATAACGCTTGAGATACATGCCGCGGTTCGGCTGGTTGCCCTGGTCGGTCGGGAAGGTGATGCCCTTGGGGCAAAAGTCGTACTGGCTGACGAGAATGCTGTTGCCGTTCGCCGTCAGCGTCGCGGTCGTGGCGATGACGTTCGTGTCGACGACGTATTGCTGGGAGACCGCGCTGTAGCCGCTCGCGTTCTCGTTGCTGAGCCAGTACGTCACGCCGTCGACGCGTAGGCCGCCCATGGCCTGATTCATGTTCATCTGGCCGCGACTGCCGAGCGGCAGGCCCGCCGGGAAGGTGTCGAGGCCATCGACGTATCCCTCGTTCTTCGTGCCCATGCCGTTCACGCAGCCGGCGGACGGATAGTAGACGTCGTAGATCGTGCCGTTCTGATCGAGCTGCACGTTCATGTAGTTGTTGCCGACGACGCCCTCTTCCTTCCACAGCGACACCGGCGGATAACCGACGGCGTGGTCCGCGTACGGCGCGCCCTTGCCCGGCCAGGGCAGCGTGGCGCCGCCGCCGGGAACCGTATACTGGAACACCGTGGCCGGCGCAGCCGGATTGTCGCAGGTGCCGTCCGCGCAGCCGTAGTTGTTCGCGAAGATCTCCGGTCCGCCACCGTTGTGCCACGCACTGATCTGGTACTTCACGGTGGCGCCGGCGGTGGCGCAATTGGCCGGCAGCGTCACTTTCCACCAGTCGATGTTGTTGGGGCTGTGTGGCTCGTTGCGGATGAAGCTGATGGCCGCCCCGGAGCGGAGCACGCTGGTCGTGCCGCTGGGGGTGCCGAAGCTCCCCGCGGGCGTGGAGCCGTCGATCGTGTAGTAGAGCGCGACGTCGGTGTAGTAGAACGAGTAGCCGATCCGGACCCAGACGTCGATGCCGGCCCCGGCGCCGGGATTGACCGGCGTGCGCATGGTCACGCCGGTCGCTTCGCCGTAGACGGCGTTGGCCGGAATGTGCTCGACGAATTCCGGTGTGGCCCAGGCGATGGCACTGCTCGCCAAGACTGTAACTAGAGCCACGGAGACAAACACTCGCCCGCAACGTGTGTGCCGCTGACGCATTCGGATACCTGCCTTCCCCACAGCCTCTTTCTGACGCCACCCGCCCATGCGCATGGCGACTCCGACCTGATGGTATCATCGGCAGGTGGGTTTACAAAACCGGTTTTAATGATGGCGTCCGATCGGACACAGCGCGCGCCTCCGCCGAGCTGACCGAGCGATTCGCAGGCGCGCGCCCGACGCTGGCACCGCGCGGAGGGCCCGCGCCACAATGGCGCGCAATTGATTGTCGCATATAAACTTATATGACCTACGGTGGTCACAAAGGCCCGTCAACCAGGACCTGGAAATGCCACCATGCCCCGCCCGGAACGATTGCAGCCCGCACCCGCGGCGGTAAACTTCCCAACATGAAACCGATAAAAACCACTTCTATGTCGTTTCTGTATTCTGCACTTCTGCTCGCGCTCCTGGTCATGATCGCGCCGCCCTTGTGCGCCGCCGACGAGGCGTGGCCACCGGCTCCCAAGCTGCCGGCGGCCGCCCCGGCGCAGGACTCCGCGCCGCTGCCGCCGTCGGTGACGGCCGACCCGCTGGAGAAGGGCCGCTGGCGGTGCACGTTCCGCTTCCGCCCGGACGGGCAGGCCGAGCGGGTGGCGCTGGCGGGCTCGTTCAACACGTGGAACCGCGCAGCGAACGCCATGCAGCTCGGTCCAGATGGGGACTGGACGACGCAAATCGAGCTGGACAGTGGTGTTTACCAATACAAGTTCCTGGTCAATGGCGAGCAGTGGTTCGCCGATCCGCGCAACACGGACCGCGTCCCGGATAGCTTCGGCGGCCACAACTCCAGCCTGCGTCTGGGCCGTCTCGCCCAGCTCAAGGCCTCCACGGCACAGGTCGGCGACGGACAGATCGATGCACTCGGGCTCGCCCATCAGCCCACCCTACCGCTCTATGTGCAGGCGCTGGGTCCGACCGAAGTGTCGCTGCGCTATCGCACGCTAGCCCATGACGTGCAGCAGGTCGCACTGGCGGTCAAGGGTCAGGGCCTGCGAGACATGACACGCGTCTGCGAAGGACCGCTGTTCGCCTACTGGGAAGCCCGCTTGACGGCGCCGGCCGAGGACAAAGCTGGCGGTAAGGCGCGCGGGGTGGAATACACGTTTGTGCTGACCGACGGCAGCGCGAAATCGGCCGATCCCTACACGTACTACTACACGTTCGCGCCGACAGCCGCCGTTCGCACGCCGGATTGGGCCAAGCGCGCCGTGTGGTACGAGATCGTGCTGGACCGCTTCCGCAACGGCAACACGAACAATGACCCCACCCCCGTCCGCCCGTGGACGAGCGAGTGGTTCACGCCATCGGAGTGGGAAGGGAAGGATGGTCAGACGTTCTACGCGAACTTCGCGTTCGCGCGCTTCTACGGCGGCGATCTCGACGGTCTGGAATCCCAGTTGCCCTATCTCAAGGAACTCGGCGTCAATGCGCTGTACCTGACGCCGGTCTTCAAGGCCCCGTCGTACCACAAGTACGACGTGCAGAACTACCTGCATGTGGACGACGGCTTCGGCACGCGCGGCGATTACGACAAGGTCGCGGCGGCCGAGGATCTGCTGAATCCCAAGACGTGGCAGTGGACCGAGACGGACAAGCGCTTCATCGCGTTCCTCCAGAAGGCGCACGAGCAGGGCTTCAAGGTGATTCTCGACGCCGTGTTCAACCACGCGGGCGTCGATCACCCGGCCTTCAAGGATGTCGTGCAAAACGGGAAGAAATCCCGGTTTGCGGACTGGTTCGATGTCCTGGCCTGGGACCCGTTCCAGTACCGCGGATGGGCTGAGTTCGCCCACATGCCCGTGTACAAGAAGGACCGCGACGGCTTTGCCAGCAAAACCCTCAAGGAGCACCTTTTCGCGGTCACCAAGCGCTGGATGGACCCGGACGGCGACGGCAAGCCCGGTGACGGCGTGGACGGCTGGCGCCTGGACGTACCCAATGATATCCCGCAGGTCTTCTGGGCCGAGTGGCGCAAGGTCGTCAAACAGATCAACCCGGACGCGCTGATCACCGGCGAGGTCTGGCACCGCGCGGACCAGTGGCTCGACGGCGCGCACTTCGACGCCGTAATGAACTACGAGTTCGCCAAGACGGTCGTGCAGTGGCTCTTCGACCAGAAGACGAAGATCTCCGCCAGCGCCGCCGCCGCCCGCTTCGCCGAACTGCAACTTGCCTATCCCGCGGCCGCCACGTACGTGCTGCAGAACCTCGTCGACAGCCACGACACGGATCGGCTGGCGTCGATGGCGCAGAATCCGGATCGCGAGTACGACCGGCAGAATCGCGTGCAGGATAACAACCCGCAATACAGCAACGACAAACCGTCGCCGCAGTCATACCAGCGTGCCCGGCTGGCCGCCTTGCTACAGGCCACGTACGTCGGCGCGCCGCTGATCTACTACGGCGACGAGGCCGGCATGTGGGGCGCGGACGATCCGACCTGCCGCAAGCCGATGCTCTGGAAGGACCTGCAGCCGTACGAGAGTCCGGAGGAAAACGCGGTCCTGGACGAGCAGCTCGCCTTCTACAAGCAGGTCCTGGCGCTGCGCGCGGCGCACCCGGCCCTGCAGGAAGGCACGTTCAACACCGTGCTCGCGGACGATGCAGCTGACGTGTGGGTGTTCGTGCGCAGCGCGGTGGCCGAGCACATCCTGGTCGTGCTCAACGCGTCGGCCGCGCCGCACGATGTGGTTATCCCGCTCGGTACGGGTCTACCGCAGCAGTGGAAGGTCGTCCTGGGTGAGGGTGGAGACCTCGCCGTCGGCAACGGCCAGGTGACCGTGAAGGTCCCGGCGCTCGGCGGTGTCGTGCTACAGGGGGCCGCGCAGTAGGCAGCAAGGCATGTTGGCGCTGATTCGGAGCGGGTGGCATTGGCCGGTGTGCCACACGGTACCGCGGCGGGCACCGCCGAATCTAGCGACCGTCCTGCGGGAAGAAAGACGTGCCGTTGACATTGACCACCAGCACACTGCGCAGCCCGGGCACGTAGCCTGTTTCCAGGTACGCGATACCGTCAGGCTGATACGTTCCACCGTGGAACCGGGCTTTGAGCAGGCCGCCGCCCTCCTCGACCTGTACGGCTTCGACGGACACGGGCCACTGCCCGTCCAGTGGCGTGCCGGCCCAGCAGACAATCCCCACGACGCTGCCCAGTTGGAGATCCGGGCACTTCTGTTTTGCCGTTACGACCTGGCGATACAGCCGCCAGTCGTCCGCCGAGCGCACCTGAAGCAGCCCGAGCCGCGGCCCCAGCGGCGTGCACAGGGAACGCAGCGCGGCGCTATCACTCGCGACCAGGCGCTGCGCGGCGGGCAGCGGCTCGGCGGGCGCCGTTTCCAGGGCGGTGAGCGTCACGGTCTTGGTCGGGGGCGGCAGCGCGCAGCCCGCCAGCGAAACCAGCGCTGCCAGGCCGATAATCGCAGCGGTGCACACCCGGAGAGGCCACCGGCCCGCGGGGCCGTAGGAGGCACGGTGCGCAGGGTCGGTGTGGCGTCCGGCCGCCTTGCGGAAGGCCGGGGAAATCCTTACGCTGATCGATCCTTGGCGAACATCCATGACGTCGTGGTGTCTATCGGCCAACTCGCACACATCCAGGAGTTTGCAGCATGATTATCGGCGTGCCCAAGGAGATTAAGTCGGATGAGTACCGCGTTGCGGTAACGCCGGCCGGCGTGGAGCAGCTCAAGCGCCACGGTCACCGGGTACTGATCGAGCAGGGCGCGGGCGTGGGGTCGGGCATTTCCGACCGCGACTACGAGGCGTACGGCGCCGAGTTGATCTCGACGGCCAAGGCGGTCTGGGAGCAGGCCGACCTGATCTGCAAGGTCAAGGAGCCGTTGGCCCCCGAAATCAAGCTGATCAAGAAGAACCAGGTGGTCTTCACGTACTTCCACTTCGCCGCCAGCCGTGAGCTGACCGAAGGGGTGCGCGACAGTGGCTGCGTCGCGATCGCTTACGAGACCATCTTCGACAAACAGGGCCGCCTGCCGCTGCTGGCGCCGATGAGCGAGGTCGCCGGCAAGATGAGCATCCAGGAGGGCGCCAAGTTCCTCGAGAAGCCCATGGAGGGCCGCGGCATTCTGCTCGGCGGCGTGCCCGGGGTCGAGCCGGCGAACGTCGTCGTCCTCGGCGGCGGAATCGTGGGAACGTGCGCTGCGCGTTTGGCGGCCGGCTTCGGCGCGCAGGTCACGATTATGGACATCGACCTGTACCGTTTGCGTTACCTCGACGAGGTCATGCCACCGAACGTCAGCACCGTGTTCAGCACGGATGAAGCGATCCGCCGTCACTTGAAAACAGCGGACCTGGTAATCGGCGCGGTGCTCATTCCCGGCGCCCGCTGCCCGATGCTCGTGCGGCGTGAGTACCTCAAACTCATGCAGCCTGGCGCGGTCATTGTCGATGTGGGCGTCGACCAGGGCGGCTGCTGCGAGACCACGCACGCAACCACGCACAAGGACCCGACTTACGTCGTCGACGGCGTCGTGCACTATGGTGTCGCGAATATGCCCGGGGCGGTTGGGCGCACCAGCACGTTCGGCCTGACGAACGCGACGATTCCTTACCTGATCAAGCTGGCCAATAAGGGCTTCGAGACGGCCTGCGCCGAAGATCCGGGGCTGGCTGAGGGCATCAACATCGCGTACGGCAGGATCACGAACAAGCCCGTCGCGAACGCATTCGGGCTGGAATACACCCCGTATCGCGGGAAGTAACGACTAGTCGTGCAGCGGACTCGGGCGGCGCGCCACGGCAGCCAGTCCGAGGTTTGTACGCGGGCCACGTGCGAACCGTCACGGGAGACGCACGTGGCCCCTTCTCTGCGCGCGACTGATCGCCGACTCGCCCTGGGGTCTGGAGTGCGGACCCGCTCCCGGTTATACTGTGCGGGTCGGCTTGGCGCGCAACGCTGGGTCGCAGGGAGCATTGCCTGGATCTTTCCTCCGGGGGCCTGCGCGTCGGACGTCGATGCCGGCGCACGGGATTCGGCCGGGCGCGGTCACGACACGACGGGGCCACCCGAGTCGCGGCACACCCGCCCGTTTGTGGAGTCGGTCGTGGACATGACGCACGAGCATGGGGTCTACCGGGGGTCCGCGGGACAGGAGACGCGCGGCGCGGATTGCGCGGCACAACTGCACGCCCTGCAACAGCGTTTCACGCTGGCACAACAGGTCGCCGACCTCGGTGTTTGGGAGTGGGATCTCGCCACCCACACGCTGTTCTGTACACCCGAGCTGCAGGCCATCTTCGGGGCACCGCCCGGTCCGTTCCAGCACCATCCCTACGAGGCCTGGCCAGACGCGCTCGAACCCGCGGAGCGGGAACGCTTGGGGGAATTGCTCGGAGCGTGGGTGCGCTCGAACCGCACGCAGGAGCACTGGGAGCACGCCCTGCGGCGCGGCACGGAGGTGCGCCGGATCGCGGCGCGCGGCCAGTTGGTGCGCGACGAGGCGGGCGCCCCCATACGCGTGTTGGTGGTCAGCGTGGACGTCACGACGCGCCACCAGACGGAAGCGTCGCTGCGGCAAAGCGAGGAATTCAACCACGGCATCATTGCCAACAGCCAGGACTGCATCAAGGTCCTCGACCTGCAGGGGAATCTGCTCTTCATGAGCGCTGGCGGTGTGCGCAAGCTCGGCCTGACCGACGTGCGCCCTCTGCTGAACACGTCGTTCGTCGAGTTCTTCGCGGTCGCGGATCAGCCGCGTATTGCGGATGCCCTTGCCGTGGCGCGCCGTGGCGGGACCGGGCACTTTCAGGCATTCTGCAGCGCGACGCAGGCCGAGCTGCGCTTCTGGGACGTCGTCATCACCCCGATCTGGGACGGACAGCAGCAGCCCAAGCGCCTTCTGTGCATCTCGCGCGACATCACGGAAAGCCGCCAGGCGGCCGAGGACCGGCTGGAACTGGAGCGCCGCACCCTGCAAGCCCAAAAACTCGAGAGCCTCGGCGTCCTCGCCAACGGCGTCGCGCACGACTTCAACAATCTCCTGATGGGCTTAATGGGGAATCTGCAGTGCGCGCTGGGAGCGCTGCCGGCCGAGTCCGTAGCCCGGCAGGACATCGACCGGGCCCTGCACGGTGCCCGCCGCGCGGCCGAACTTACGCGTCAGATGCTCGCGTACGCCGGCCGAAGCCGCTGCGTACTGCACAGCGTGGAACTCGGAGCACTCCTCACGCGCCTGGCACCGGCCCTGCAGACGACCATGCCGAACCGCGCGGAACTCGAGGTGTGCATCGCCCCGGACTTGCCCGCGATCCAGGCGGACCCGGATCAGCTTCGGCAGGTTGTCGTAAACCTCGTCAGCAATGCGGTCGAGGCGCTGGGCGATCAGCCCGGGCGGATCACAGTGACCGCGGGGGCACAGGAATACGGCCAAGACGAGCTGCGGCAGAGCCGTCTCGCCGAGAAGGCGCCGCCGGGGCGCTACATCTGGCTGGAAGTGGCAGATACGGGCTGTGGCATGGACGCCGCGACCCAGGAGCGGCTGTTCGACCCATTCTTCACGACCAAGTTCATCGGCCGCGGATTGGGGATGTCCGTGGTCCTTGGGGTGGTGCGCGGGCACGGCGGCGCGCTCATGCTGGACAGCGCGCCGGGGCGCGGCTCGCGCGTGCGCGTGTTGTTCCCGCTCCTGGCGCCGCCGGACACGTTGGACGTGGACTCTCCCCCGGTGGCGGTGACTCCCCCGGCCACACCGTCCTAGACCAGCCAGCTCCAAATCCGCCGGATGATCTCCCGGGGAACGCGCCAGATGCCGCTGCCCCCGAAGAGCACCAGCAGCGAGAACATAAACGCGTGTTGCGTCAACAACCATGCGCAGATCGTCGGGAGCGGGCGCAGGCGTAGCCACGCGCGCCGCAGCCTCGCGAGCGGACTTTCCTGGCGTTCGTCCAGCCGTTTCAGCCAATGCACCCAGTGCTGGTGGACCGCGACCATCAGGCCCATGATCAGCCCCCACAACGCGACTTGCGTGGAGAGCTGGTGCCAGATGCCGCACAGCGTGAAGGTGATGCACAGGTTCAGCGTGACGTGCCGGCGATTGCCGCCCAGCGGAATGTAGATGTAGTCGCGCAGGATCAGCGACAGGCTGATGTGCCAGCGCCGCCACAGGTCGCGCATGCTCGTGGCCAGGTACGGCCGATCGAAGTTCTCCACCTGCCGGTAGCCCAGCAGCCGCGCGATACCGGCGCTGACGTCGCAGTAGCCGCTGAATTCGAGGTACAGGTACAGCAAGTCGAAGGCCACGCCGAAGTACAGCAGCCAGAAGCTGCCGATCTGCTCCGGATGCTTGTAGTAGGTGTCGCCGTGCGCGTGCCCCAGCCCTTCCTGGAGCAGCGGCACGAGGTACCAGGTCGCGACCAGGCTCTTGAGTAGCCCCAGTCCGATCCGGACTAGCGCGCGGGGAACCTGGACAAGTCCGCGCCGCTCGTGGCACGTGTCCAGCTCATCCTGGAACGGCAGGTAACGTTCGATCGGGCCCTGCATCACGGCCGGCGCATAGCAGACGTACGCCAGGAAGCTCAGCAGGCTGCGCCGGGCGGCGGGGATCGTGTTGCGCTTCAACTCGGAGAAGTAGTGCAACATCCGGACGACCAGATATGCGGCGCCGATGTTGTGAATGTTCCAGAAGAGGGCGAATACGAGCGGTGGGGCGGCCCCGGGGGTGCCGCGGACGGCGTTGAGCTCCAGCAGTTGCGGCTCCCACGCCCAGCCGCGCACGCCGAGCGGGTAAATCCAGCGCAGATGCTGGTAGAGCCACTCGTTCGCGGGGGTCGGCAGACTGCAGCGGTGCAGCAGCATCGTGCCGACGTACCAAACGCCGATCAACAACCCGGCCACCAGTGGCGGACCGATCGGCAGCACGTCGGTCCGGCGGCATTCCCGCTCGTAGCGCTCGCTCAGGAAGTAGAACCCGACACACGTGGCGACCCAGAACAGGGCGTACAGGGCGCCGAAGACGTAGACCATGAACGCCAGACCGGTCAGCACGATCGCCAGCCGCAGGCGCTGCCGTGGGACCAGCAGCAGGATCGGCAGCAGCGGCAGAAACCACAGGACGACGAAGCGGTCGTCCGCGATTTGCCCCAGCCAGAAGCCGCGCCAATCCGCCCAGGGCGTGGCCGGGACAGGCGCATGGAGATAGCGCCAGACATTCTGGACCGCGTCCGCCAGCGCTATCTGACCGAGTAACCGCATGATCTCGCAATCTGCTCGCGTCCAGGGCCTCCGCGGCGGCCGGGCGCGCGGACGCATGTTAACCGCGTCGTGGCGCGAGGCAACTCGGACGCTCGCCGGGCGGGCGCGGGCGAGTAGAATGCCGCCATGCCCGAACTGCCCGAAGTCGAGACGATCGTCCGCCACTGCCGCCCGCACCTGGAAGGCCGGCGGGTCCTCGCCTTTCATTCGCAGTGGCCCAAGAACACCCGCCCCAGCCTGACGCAAGTCCGCCGCGCCATCGTCGGGCAGACCGTCCAGCGCGTGTCACGCCGGGCCAAATTCATCGTCCTGCATCTGGCCGACGGCGGGGCGCTGCTCGTCCACTTGCGCATGAGCGGGCGGCTGGAGTGGGCCGACGAGTGTGCCGACACGCGGCACGTCCGGGCCCAGTGGGACCTCGACAGCGGGCGGCGCCTGTTGTTCTGCGATGCGCGCAAATTCGGCCGCCTGCTGTACACGCGCGACCTGGCGGCGGCGACCGCCGACCTGGGCCCCGAACCGCTGGCGCGCGGCTTCACACCCGCCGTCCTGGCCGACGTGCTCTCCGCGCGGCGGCGGCAGCTCAAGCCCCTGTTGTTGGATCAGACCGCCATCGCCGGGCTGGGCAACATCTACACGGACGAAGCCTTGTTCCGGGCCGGGTTGCACCCGCTGACACGCTCGGACCAGCTGAACACGGCCCAGGTGCACCGCCTGCACGGAGCCATCCGCGACGTGTTGCGGCTGGCGATCCGCAAGCACGGCACGTCGCTCGACTGGATCTACCCGGGCGGGTGGATGCAGCAGAGCCTGGCGGTCTACGGCCGCACCGGCGCGCCTTGTCGGCACTGCGGCACGCCGATCGTGGGGCTGCGCATCGGGCAGCGTGGCACGCACGTCTGCCCGAAGTGCCAGCGCCCGCCGCGCCACCGGAAGCGCGACAACGGTCAAAACGATGCGGCGGCGCGCCAACCGCGCGTTACCGCCGACGTATAGCGGGTAGGAAACCGCTGAGGGAACCTTGCGGACATGTGCGGCATCGCCGGCATCCTGAGTCTGTCGCCCGGGGCGCCCGTTGAGCCCGACGCCGTCGACCGCATGTCCGCGCAGCTCGTGCATCGCGGGCCGGACGACCAGGGGCGGTACGTCGATCCGCAGGGGCGCTGCGGGCTCGGCTTCCGGCGCCTGTCGATCATCGACCTGGCCGGTGGACACCAGCCCCTGTCGAACGAAGACGGCACGGTCTGGATCATCTTCAACGGCGAGATCTACAACTTTCCGGAGCTGCGGGCGGAGCTGGAGGCGCAGGGGCACCGCTTCGCGACACGCACCGACACCGAGGTCATCGTCCACCTGTATGAGCAGTACGGCACCGCGTGCTTCGCGCGTCTGGCCGGCATGTTCGCCGTCGCCCTGTGGGACGAGCGGCGCGGGCGGCTTGTCCTGGCGCGTGACCGCTTTGGCAAGAAGCCGTTGACCTATGCCGCGTACGCGGGCCGCCTGTATTTTGCCAGCGAAGCCAAAGCCATTCTGGCTACGCCCGGCTTGCCGCGGGCGCTCGATCCGCAGGCCCTGCACCGCTACTTCATCTTTCAGTACGTGCCCGCGCCGCACTCCATCTATCGCGGCTTCCGCAAAGTGCCGCCGGGTCACGCACTGACGATCGACGTAGGCGCGACGCCGGCCGACGTCCCGGCACCGGAGCCGTACTGGCAGCTCCAGCCCGCGCCGTTTACCGGCACGTACGCGGACGCCAAGCAGCGGCTCGGTGAGTTGCTGACGCGCGCGGTGCAGAAGCGGCTCATCGCGGATGTGCCGCTCGGCGCGTTTCTCTCGGGCGGAATCGACTCCTCGATCGTCGTGGCGTTGATGCGCGAACTCGGTGTCGCGCCGCTGCGCACGTTCTCGATCGGCTTCCCGCATCCACGCTACGACGAGACCGCCTATGCCCGCCAGGTCGCGCAGCGCTTCAATACGGAGCATCACGAGCACCTGGTCACGCCGCAGGCGCGCGAAGTCCTCGACACGCTGGCGTACCACTATGACGAACCATTCGCCGATTCCTCCGCCATTCCGACATACTACGTGTCGCGCTGGACGCGCGCGTCCGTCACCGTGGCGCTGACCGGCGATGCCGGCGATGAGTGCTTCGCCGGCTACGACCGTTATCGCGCCCTGCAACTGGCTGGTCGCGTCGACTGGCTCCCCCGCACTGCGCGGCGGGCGCTCGCCGCGGCCGCCGCGTGGCTGCCGCATCGCCGGCCACGGACCCGTGTCAATCGGCTGTACCGCTTCGCCACCGCCCTCGCCGAGACGCCGGCGCGGCGTTATCTGGCTTGGATCAACGTCCTTTCTCCGGCACTGCTGGCCACCGGCTACCGCCCGGAGTTCGCCGCCCGCCTGGATGCGGAGGAGCCGCTGGCATGGCTGGAGGGGCTCTTCGCGTGTGCCCCCGCCCCGGCGCCGAACCAGGCAGTGCGCGCGGATTTCGCGAGCTACCTGCCGTTCGACCTGCTGACCAAGGTCGACACCGCTGCGATGGCGTGCAGTCTGGAGTGTCGGGCGCCCTTTCTGGATCACGAACTGGTCGAGTTCGCCCTCGGATTGCCGCTGGAATGGCGCTTGGGGCCCGGCGGCGGCAAGCTCATTCTGCGGGACTGGGCCCGGGATCGTCTGCCGCCCGAGGTGCTCAAGCGCCCGAAGATGGGGTTCGGCGTGCCGATTGGCTTGTGGTTCCGAGGGGAACTGCGCGACCTTCTGCAGGAGCGCGTCCTGGCCCCAGACAGCCTGCCCTGCCGGGTCTTCGACCCGCACTGGCTGCACGGGCTCGTGGACGCCCACATTTCCGGACGTTCCAACTGGGAGCACCCGCTCTGGTCCCTCCTTATGCTGCAATTGTGGTGGGAGCGCTGGCAACCGATAGAAATAGGGAACTGACGCCGCAAACGCGGGCACCCGCTCCCGCCGGCCGGGCAGAGAAACCGGCCGGAACGGACGCTGCATAAGTTTACCGGTCCGCGAAACCGTCCGATGCTCTGAGAGGACGCCCCAGGAAGGCGTCGCGATGAGACCCGATGTCGATCGTCGATCAAGCTGAGATTGATGCCCTCCTGGCAGAGGCTTCTGATCTGGTGGCCGAGGCCAACACGGCCGCCCAGGATCCCCCACCGCCTCCGCCGCCCCCACCGCGTCCGCACCCGCTGCCGAACGATCCGGCCCTGGCTCGCGTCCTGCGCGTGCGCGTCCCGGTGATTGTGCAACTTGCGCAACGGATCATGCCGATTGCCACGGTACGCAATCTGTCCGTCGGCTCCATCATTGAATTCGAGAAGTCCGTCGAGCACCCGCTGGAGCTGCTGATCAACAACCGGCCGATCGGGCAGGGCACGTGCGTGAAAGTCGGTGAGAACTTCGGCCTGCGCATCACGTCCATCGTGGACAAGGCCCAGCGCATCCGCTCCCTGGTCTAGTCACCAATCGATCGGCCCCCCGCCGGGACACTTCAGCCCTCAACGATTTCCGGAATGCGTTTGATGCGCGGGTCGGTAAAAACGTCCGACTCATCGCGGCTGGTGCTGCTGAACTCGGAGACGACCGCGCCTTCCGCGCCCGCCTGGAACCAGTGCAGGGTGTTCGGCGGAATGGTGTACTGCTCACCCGGACGCAGCACGATCTCGTGAAAAACGGTGTAGTACGCCTCACTGCCGGCCGGCACGTGGGCTTGACGCGGGGCGGCCGGGGCCCCGGGCACGCACAGGATCGCCTGGCCCCAGCGGCAGCGGAAGGTCTCCATCTTGCCGGGGCCGCCGGCCACGGACGGATGGCGGTGCTCCGGACAGGTCTGGCGCGGGAAGAGCATCAGCTCCTTGGCGCAATAGCGATCGGTGTTCACGTAGGTGATCAGCTCGAGGCCGGTGCGCTCAATTTCGCCCAAGCCGAACTCGGCGACCTCGATATTGGCGGCTTCCTGGGGTGTGATGACGATGCCTGCCTGCTGCAGTAACTGGCGTGCCCGCGTCTGAATCCGGGTGACTTCAGTGCGTGTGATCATTGGCGTACCTCGGTCTGCCTGGTGGGCGGCGCCTCACTGCGCCGGACCCTGCGTGTCCGCCTTGGGGGTCTGCTGAATCGTAGACAGCAGAACGCGGAATTCCGCCCCGCCGTCCGGGGGGGAGAGCAGTTCGATCTCGCCGCCCAGCTCGCGGACGATCTTGCGAGCTACCGCCAGCCCCAGCCCGGTGCCGCCCTGCCCTTTGGAGGAATGGAACGGCTCGAAGACGCGGGCCCGCTGCTCCGGCGGCACGCCCGGACCATTGTCCTTCACGGTCAGCACGACGCGGTGCTCGGCGGGCTCGTAGCGCGTCCGCACGTTGATCATGCCGGTGCCCTGGGGCACGGCGTCAATCGCGTTGGTGACGATATTCAGAGCCACCTGATGGATGCCGTCGTAATCGAGCGGAACCGCGGGCACATGTTCGTCCAGATCGCTCAGCAGCACCACCTGCCGGTCATCCGCCTGCTTCTGCACCAGCTCCATCACGTCTTCGACGATGCGGTTGAGCTGCAGCGGTTCCAGCCGCGGCTCGCGCTGCTTGCTGAACGCGAGCATGTTCATCATGAGGTTGTAGGAGCGATCGAGGTTCCGCTCGACGATGTGCCAGCCCTGCGCAGCGGTGGTCAGGTCGCGCCGATCCAGCCCCATCTGCAGCACGTCGGCCCCACTGCGCATGCCCTGCAGCAGATTCTTGATGTAGTGCGACAGGTAGGCGACGGTCTCGCCGGCGGCCGCGAGACGCTCCTGCTGCAAGTGCTGCTGGACCAGGCGGGCGTTCTCGATCGCCAGACCACTCTGGTAGCCGATGGCCGTGATGAGGCGCAGCTCGTACTCGTTGTACGTGTGCCGCGTGATCGGGCAATCCAGGTGAATAACGCCGAGGATGCGCTCGCGGGCCACGACCGGGGCGCAGATCACCGAGCGCAGGCCGAGATTCTGCACACTCTTGCCGCTCTGGAAGCGCTTGTCCGCAATGGCATTCGAGCTGAGGATGCCCTCGCGTGAGTTGACGACCAGATTGATGATCGTCCGCGACGGGATGATGGTCGGGGCATCTTCGTCGTCACGAGAGCGGCTGCGCAAGCGCACGACCTCAGGCAGCAGCTCACCCGTCGCCTCATCGCGCACGAAAATCACACCGCGGTCAACCTCGACTTCCTGGAAGATGATGTCCAAGACACGCGCGAGCATCTGCTCCGGCGGCAACAGGCTGCCGATGACGTCGGTGAGCGCGCGCATCACGTTCCAGGCCTTGACGGCGTAGGCCGTTTCGGGGGCGGCCAGGACGATGCTGTCCTCGCTGGACGGCACGCTCGCAACAACCGACGCATCGACGGAGACGCTGCTGGCGTCGAGCGTAATCAGGTCGTGCGGAATGCTGGCGCCGGAGAATTGCTGTACCGTTTCATCGCCACTGTATACGAGAAGCGTGCTCCCCACCCGGATCTGGTCGCCGTGCTTGAGCTTCACCGCACGCGTCAGGCGCACGCCATTGACGTACGTGCCATTCGCGCTGTGCAGATCGCTCAGTAGCCAGCCCCCGTCAATATGCTTGAGTTCCGCGTGTCGGCGACTGATGGTCTGATCCGTGAGCGGTATCTGGCTGCTGCCGCGCCCGATGAGCACGACCTCGTCATCGGTCCGCAATGTGCGTCCCTTGTCCGGGCCCTGCAATACCAACAGCGTGGCCACGTGCTACTCCGCCTGGTCACTACGGGGATTCGGCCCACGCTGCGCCGGCGCGGGCCCCAGCCCCCGTAGCCTATCATGAATACCGCGCGGGAACCACCACTCCAGCTCCCCCAGCAACTGGGCATACACACACTGGCCCCGCAGCGCGACCGGTCCGCTTTGCCCCACCCGTGCTACTGGGCGACTTGCTGGGCGGGCGCAGCCTCAGCTGCCGCCCGGGCACGCACGTGCGCCGCGGCCAGACCTTTCTCGGTCTGGACAAGCTCGTACTCGACGGGCTCTCCTTCCCGCAGTGACCGGAAGCCTTGCCCTTCGATACTTGAGTAGTGGACGAAAACGTCCTCGCCTTTCGGCCCGAGGATAAAGCCGTACCCCTTCTTCGTGTCAAACCACTTCACGTTTCCGCCCGTCATGTCCACAACCTCCGGGAGTCGCCGAGACGTGACCGTGACGACTCACGTACAGATGCCCGCGTGCGGTGCGAGCGACCCGTGCCGGGCGGCCGAAGCCCACTAGTCCGGCCTGAACGCCCCGCGCAGCCGGCCAAGATGTGTTGGTGTCGCCGACTGCGCAGGTACCGAACCGGCACTGCGAACCAGACTATCAACTAGCGGCGCGAGCGGTAGATCAGGACTTCTTGGTGTCTCCGGCCGCCGCCTTCATTGCTGCCTTCCGGGACAATTTTACTCGGCCCTGCTCATCGATTGCAATCACTTTAACCTTCACCATGTCCCCGATCTTGACCACGTCATTCACGTTCTTGACGTAGTTTTCGTCGAGTTCACTGATGTGGCACAGGCCGTCCTGGCCTTCCTGAATCTCGATGAAAGCACCGAAGTCTTTTGTGCTAATGACTTTACCTTCGTACACGCGGCCGACTTGCACGTCTTCGGTGATCCGCTGGACCAGGTCGCGGGCGCGCTCCGCACCGGCCGCCTCCGCACACGAAATGAAGACCGTGCCGTCGTCTTCGATGTCGATCTGGGCCCCGGTTTCGGCCTGGATCGCCTTGATGCACTTGCCGCCCGGGCCGATCAGCTTGCCGATCTTCTCGGGGTTGATCTTCAGGGTCAGCAGGCGCGGCGCGTACTCGCTGATCTGCGGGCGCGGCGCTGCGATCGTCTGCTCCATGATGTCGAGGATCTGCATGCGCGTCTTGGTCGCCATCTTCAGCGCTTCGCGCATCGCCTTAAACGGCAAGCCCTTAGACTTGATGTCGAGCTGCACACCCGTGATGCCCTTCCGCGTGCCGGAGACCTTGAAGTCCATGTCGCCGAAGTGATCTTCCTCGCCGATGATGTCGGTCAGCAGCTTGTACCGCCCGTCATCCTCCAGCACCATGCCGATCGAAATGCCGGCCACGGGGGCCTTGATCGGCACGCCCGCGTCCATCAGCGCCAGCGTCCCGCCGCACACCGAGGCCATCGAGCTCGAGCCGTTCGACTCCAGGATGTCGCTGACGAGGCGGATCGTGTACGGGAACTCTTCTGGCCCGGGCAGCATCGCCTCGAGACTGCGCTCGGCGAGCGCCCCGTGACCGATTTCACGCCGCCCCGGCGAGCCGATCCGCCGCACTTCACCCACCGAGAATGGCGGGAAGTTGTAGTGCAGCATGAACTTCTTGCTGTATTCCTCCAGCAAATCGTCGATGACCTGCTCGTCACGCGACGTACCCAGCGTGCACGTGACCATCGCCTGCGTCTCGCCGCGGCTGAACAGCGACGAACCGTGGACGCGCGGCAGCCAGCCGACTTCGCAACTGATCTGCCGCAGCTCGTCGAGCTTCCGCCCGTCGGGACGGATGTTCTCGTTCATGATCATTTCGCGCACGAGCCGCTCTTCGATGGCACTGATGGCGGCCTTGACTTCCTCGGGCTTGTGCGCCGGCTTCTCGACGCCTTCCGGGCAGTACTCGGCCACGGCGCTCTCGTAAACCGCTTTGACCGCGTCGTTGCGCTCCTGCTTGCCCTGGATCTTCTTGGCGGCCCGCATCTGCGGGACCACCCGGGCGGTCAGTGCATCGAGAAACGCGGTGTCCTTCTCCGGCGGCGTCCATTCCTTGGACTGGCCGGCGCGTTCTTCGAGCGCCTTCAGCATTTCGCAGATCGGTTTGACGCCGTGCTCGTGCCCGAACTCGACGCCGTCCGCGATCTCCTTCTCGGAGAGCTCGCGAGCGCCGAGCTCAATCATCGTGACCGCATCCATGTGGCCGGCGACAACGAGATCGAGATCGGAGTATTCGAGCTGCGCCACGGTCGGGTTGATGACGTACTTGCCGTCCACGCGCCCGACGCGCACACCCGCGAACGGGCCGTGGAACGGAACCGGCGAGACTGCCAGCGCTGCCGCGGCGGAAACCAGGCCGATCACGTCGGGGTCGTTCTGCAGGTCGGTGGCCAGGACCATGATCTGGACCTGGACTTCGTTCATGAAGCCATCCGGGAAGAGCGGGCGCATCGGCCGGTCGATCAGCCGGCTGGTGAGCACTTCCTTGAGCGTGGGGCGCCCCTCGCGCTTAAAAAAGCCGCCGGGGAACTTGCCGGCGGCGGACATTTTCTCGCGGTAATCCACGGTCAGGGGGAAGAAGTCCGTCCCCGGGCGCGGGCCGGCCGTCACCACCGTGCCCAGCACCACCGTATCGCCGTAGCGGACAATCGCGGAGCCGGCCGCCTGCCGGGCCACCTTGCCGATTTCGATCGAGAGCACATTGCCGCCGACGGCGCGTTCAACCTTTAACGTCATTTTCGCAGTCTCGCTTTTCTCTTCTCTGCCTGCCAACCGACTCGTCCTTCGCTACTCCGCATCTGCGTTCGCGGCCACCACGACTTCAGCGGTGCCCGCCGGTGCGGTCCCGCGCTCTACGGCGCGGCCATTCCCTTACTTCCGTCCACCCCACCCGCGCTCATTTCGTCGGTAAAAAACGACAACTCACCGCGCGCGACTCGCGGTCGCCGAGGCGAGCGAACAACGATTGGCTGCGCCGGGTGCTACTTGCGCAGCCCAAGCTTCGCGATCGTGGCGAGATAGCGCTCACGATCGTTGTGGGACAAGAACTTCAGCAGCCCGGAGCGCTTGCCCACCATTCGCAGGAGGCCGCGCCGGGAGGAGTGGTCCTTCTTGTGAGTCTTCAGGTGCTCCGTCAACTGCGTGATGCGCGAGGTCAGAATCGCGATCTGCACTTCGGCGGACCCCGTGTCCCCGTCGTGGCGTCGGTGCGCCTGGACGATTTCCGTCTTCTTCTCGAGCGACAACGTCATGCCCTGTTCCTTTCACTTGGGCATGCCCCAGCCACCGTCCGGGCTAGAACGGCGCCAAAGCAGCCTGCAAAAACCAAACTTTGTGACAGTATAGGCGGCGGTCGGAACGTCCGCAACGGCCCCCTTGTGATTGCAGGCCCGGCCTGCGCCGCCCGCTAACCGGCGCCCGATTTGAGCTTAATGATTCCCATCACTACACTTATGACAATCCAGCCCACCGGCACTACGAGTGCGGTCCAGCCGACGATCAGCCCCGCCAGCGAGCGCTTGCGTCCGAGCCAGTTGCCGATTTCGGTCCGCATGCGCCGCCGCGCCCGCACACTGAACACCACGCCGAGAATGGCCAACGTCAGCCCGGCCGGCACCAGGATGAGCATGGCCACACCGCCAACCATGACCCCTGCAGGCGGCATCTTCGGCGGTCCGCCGGTGGGCTTGCTCAGTTCCGGATACATCCGGCTCAGCAACACCGAAATCCCAACGATCAACACCCAGCACAGCACCGCGCTGAGACTGCAGACCAAGCCGGCGGTCGCGCCACTGACCAGCCGCGCGGGCATATCGAGGGGCAGGTCCGACGCCGCGCGATGCCCCAACGCCGCCGCCGCCGGCACGGGGGCCGCCGGGCGCAACAGCGTGGCCGTGGCCGTGGCACTCGCGCTGCTCACCTCCGCGGATCGCTGGGCCGCTTCGGTGATGACGCGCGTCGCCACGCGGGGCCGCTGCTCCTCCGCCAGGATGTCAGCCGTCACACGATCTGACACGATCTTTCCATCGCGCATGTGTACGATGCGCTTGGCCTGCTCGGCGATGTCCGGCTCGTGCGTCACAATGACGATGGTCACGCCCTGTTCGTTGAGGGCGTGAAAGATCTCCATGATCTGCTCGCCGGTGCGCGAATCGAGATTCCCGGTCGGCTCGTCGGCCAGCACCAGCACCGGATCATTCACGATCGCGCGCGCGATGGCGACGCGCTGCCGCTCGCCGCCGGACATCTCGTTGGGCAGGTGCCCGGCACGGTGTGACAGGCCGACCCGCTCCAGGGCGCGCAGCGAGGGCACTTTCGTATTCGTCTGGCGCGCGTAGAACAGCGGCACGCCGACGTTCTCCGCCGCGGTCGTGCGGTTGATCAGGTTGAAGGTCTGGAACACGAAGCCGATCTTCTTGTTGCGGATCGCGGCCAGGTCGGCGTCGGCAAGCTCGCTGACGTCGCGCCCGTCGAGCAGGTAACTGCCGGCCGTCGGACGGTCGAGGCATCCCAGCAGGTGCATCATGGTGCTCTTGCCGCTGCCGGACGCGCCGGTGATCGCGATGAACTCGCCGCGCTGGATGGATAGGTCCACCCCGTCCAGCGCGCGGACGACTGCATCGCCCATGCGATACAGCTTCGTCAGATTACGAATCTCGATGAGGGCCACGGACGTCTCCGCGCAGAACTACTCGTGCTCCGCTTCCTCGGCGGACGTGGGCAGCTTCGTGTACACCTCCGTGCCCTCCTTCAATTCGCCCGGTCCCACCACAGCGATCAGCTGCGTGAACTCCCCGTCGCTGATGCCGAACCGGCACGGCAGGAATTTCTTGCCGAACTTCTCGCCCTGGGCCGGCGGGACCTTCACGTATACGCCCTTCTGTTCCTGCAGGCTTTTGACCGCCTCAGCTGGCACCCGCAGCACATCGGTCGCGCTTTCCACGGTGAACTCGACCTGCGCCTGCGCGCCGAGCGGCAGCATGTGGCCGTTCGGGTCGCTGATCTCCACGTGGACGTCGAACTGAATGATCGACGAGCCGGCGTTCAGCTTGCCCTGGGGCTCGACGCGGCGAATGAGTCCGTCAAAGCTGCGGTCGGGAAAAGCGTCCACGGTGATCCGCACTGTACCGCTACGCTTCTCGATCTGCGCGGCGTTCTCCTGCGCCGCCTGCCGCAAGCCAGGCATGTCCGGCAGCGCGTCGACCGGCGAGATATCCAGCACGCGCCCGAAGTCGGCCTCATCCAGGCGGGCGACCACCTTCTTGCGGGACACGTCCGCGAGCTTCATCAGCGGCGTGCCGCCCGCGAAACTGTCGCGCCCGCTCTGGACCAGCATGCCGGGCTTGATGTAGACGAGCGTGACGATCCCATCCAGCGGCGCCATCACGGTGGTCTTGGACAGCCGCGACTCGGCATCCTCGTACTGCTTGCGGACGGATTCGACGGTCGCTTCCTGAGACAGCGCGACGGCCGCGGCGTCGTCTTTGGCCAGCTCCGCGCCGCGTACGGCAATGTCCGCCGACTGCTTCTGCGCCACGGCCACCGCGTACTGCGCCCGCACGTCGTGAATCTGCTGATCGCTGTAGTGCGGCGACTTGCCGTCCTTGCCGACGGTGCGCTCGATCTTGTCCAGCTCGTAAGCGGTGACGCTCGTTTGGGCCGCCAGCTCTTCCAGATGAGCCTTAGCGCTCTCGATCGCGACCGTCGCCCGCTCCACCGCGACCTGTGACTGCTTCAGCAGCGCGCGCGCCCGGTCGAACTCGGCCTTCGTGCGGTCGCGCAGGCGCCGCTCGTCATTCGGGTCGATCACGACGATGGGATCGCCCTTGCGCACGAACGAGCCCTCAACCACGTTCACGTTCAGCACGATCCCCGTCGCTTCGGGCTTGATCTCCACATCCTGATTCGGCTGAATCAAACCGGTCGCTGTGATCGGCACCTTGATGTCGCCGCGCGTGACGGTGGCCGCCTTGGGCTGCAGCCAGGGCGGCGTGAACTCCTGCTTGCGCGAGAAGTAATACACCGTGGCCACCACCACGACGACCGCCAGAAGGATGATCCACTTCTTCATGCCTGTACCTCGGACTGCCCGCGGGCCGCTCCAGGCCGGGGACATCCGCATACGATATAGGCTGACCGCGCTCGGCGCAAGCCCCGCGACCGGTCCGCCACAAAAACACACAACCCCCCCACCGCCGTACCCGCAGCGTGGTCCCCTCCCGGGACCGCCGGGCAGGCCGTAAACTACCGCCATCCGCGCCGGCTCGCCGCCCGCGAAAGGTCGGCAACCGCCGCGCAGCGAGGCCTTCATGGCGACGACCATCGCCGCTCTGATCGGGTTGGCAATCGGGGCCGCCCTCGTGTGGGCCGTGATTGCCTGGCGCAACCGCGGCGTGCAGGCCCAGATCACGCAACTGCTGGCGCAGACAGAGGTGCAACGTGCGCAGGATGCCCAAAACCTCCTGGACCGCGCCCGGGCCGAATTCGGCGGATTGTCGCAGGAGGCGCTGCGCCACAACACCGAGCAGTTTCTGCAACTCGCCCAGGTTCGCTTCGCGGCGCAGGCCGCGGAGGCCCGGCAGACGCTGGAGGCCAAGCAGGGGCTCATCGACAAGTCCGTCGAACAGATCGCCGTGCGGCTGACGGAGGTCAGCAAGGCGTTGCAGGTGCAGGAAGAGGCCCGGCGGCAGGCGCAGGGGGCACTGCTGCAGCGCCTCGATTCCACCGTTCTCGCCACCAAGGAGCTGCAGACAACAACCGCCCACTTGCGCGAAGCCCTCGCCAACCCGCAACGCCGCGGACAGTGGGGCGAGCGCATGGCCGAGGACGTCCTGCGCCTGGCCGGTTTCATCGAGGGCGTGAACTACCGCAAACAGCAGACTCAGGCCGGCAGCGCCAGTCGCCCGGATTACACATTTCTGCTACCCCAGGATCGCTGCGTGAACATGGACGTGAAGTTCCCGCTGCCGAACTACCTGCGCTGCCTGGACGCGACTGACGAGACCGCCCGCGCGCAAGCGGAGGCGGCGTTCTTGCGGGACGTGCGCACGCGCGTGAAGGAGGTCACGACGCGCGAATACATCGACCCCGCGCAGGGGACCGTCGACTACGTACTGGTCTTCATCCCCAACGAGCAGATCTATGCCTTCATCCATCAGCATGACGCCGCGTTGCTCGACGACGCGCTGCGGCAGAAGGTCGTGCTGTGCTCACCGCTCACCCTCTATGCCATCCTCGCCGTCATCCGGCAGGCCGCCGAAAACGTGCGCGTGGAACAGGCCGCCCACGAGATTCTCGCCCTGCTCGGAGCATTCAACCGCGAATGGGCGAAATACGCGGAACTGATGGACAAGCTCGGTGCCTGCCTGGAGAAGGCAACCAGCCAGTTTGACGAGCTGCGCACCACCCGCACGCGCAGGCTCGAAAAGCAGCTTGACCGGATTGAGACGCTACGCACGCAGCGCCAAATCGACCTCCCGGGTGGCGAAGAACCCGGCGCGTAGGCCTTTGCAGCGCCACGCTCAGCGCGCCAGGGCGCGCACCGCGGCCACCGCGGCTCCCAAGGCCGGCGCCGCCCGCAGCTTCGAGGCCACCAGGAATCCCGGCCGCAGGCCGAACGCCGCCCCGCCGTGACCCGGCGCGCCACCCGGCTGGAGCGTGGCCTGCACCAGGTCGGCATCGCCGCAGCCCGCCAACAGGGCGACCAGCGACGCGTTGAGCCGGTCGGCAAACACCGCGCGGTACGTCGGGTCGGCGTAGATCAGGCCCACGCGCTGCCCGATGATCACCCGCTCGAGCAGCGTGCCCCGATACATGTGCTCCGGCGTCAACTGCGCGTACGCCGCGCCGCGCTGCACGCCCCCCGCCCGGCCGTTCTTCACTGTCCACACGCGCTCGAAGATCAGTTCCGCCAGCACCAGCGCCACCGTGTCCAGCCACGCCCCTGCCACCGCCTGGCCGGCCGCCGCGGCCCGCTCCGGAAACGGTGCTGCGGCTCCTGCGTCTTCGGGTGGCACTTCGGTCGCCGCCCGTGTCGCGCGGAGTTCCGCCCAGATGCGATTGATCGAGCTCGCGGACACGAGCTTCTCAAAGGTCGGCCCCAGCGCGCTGGGCATCTGCCAGGCTTTCTGCAGCCACGATTTGGCCTGGTCGAAAGGCACCAGCGCTCCACGGAGCTTCATCGCGTCCGCGATGCCCGTTCCGCCGCCGCAGTAGTACGCGTGCTGCACGCCGCGAAACAGGCCGTCCGCCGCGTACTCCTCGCCGAGTCCGCAGTAGTCCGCATCACTGCCCAGTGCCGCGACCGGCGCCACCAGTTCAATCCCGGCCGCCGCGATGTGCCGCTCCAACTCGTCGAGATACTGCGGCATCCGTGGGCCGTTGTTGATGGCGCTGATGCCGCGCGCGTCCGGCGTCTTCAGCCCCGGCATGCCCACGCCCACCAGCACGCGCCGCGCACTGCACGCCCGCGCTACCGCGATCACCGCTTCGGCTGCGGCCGCGATCCAGAGTCCGCCCTGCGCCATCTCCTGCGGCGTCAGCTGCAGCCGGCCGGCCTCGCGCTGCTGAATTTGCTCCGCCACTGGCAGCGGGGCAAAATCCGCCCGCCGCGGGTACACGCGCGCCGCCGCCTCCTGATGCAGCGTGAAGGCCGTCGGTCGCCGCAGGTCATCGCACGCCGCCGCGTGGGCCTTGACCTCGGTCGCACCGCCATCGACGCCGATCAGCAATGCGTCTTCCATCGTGCTCACCCTCGGATTCAGGCCGCCAGATCATCTCCGTGTGAAGCCGCGGGACTGCGTCACCTGCGCCGCGGCGTCAGACCGCCATCTGCCCCGCCACCAACGTGGGGGCAGCCGGGCACGGAACGCAGGCGCGCGTCGGCCGATGCGCGGTCACCCGCGCGGGGCGCCGCGCTCGTGCACGGTGCCACCCTGATTCAGGGCCCGGCGCCGATGCAGCGCTTCCAGCCGCATGGTGTCCTTCGCGTTGTCGTTGCGATCGACGGTGTTCTGGTCAATGGCGTGGTCCGTGCCGCCGCTGTGGCGGATGACCTCGTAGATCGGCTCCCACACCCGACCGATCGTGTACCGCTCGCTGATCCGCAGCACCAGGTCGTAATCCTCGCCATAGTTGCGCGACTGACTCGTGTCGTTCACCCCGAACCAGCCGCAATCCGCGATGACCTTGATGTGCGCCGAGCGCGGCGCCCCCGCACCGTTGATCCGCAGCAGGTTGTTGCGCCCGTTGTCCGCGGTCCATTCGTCGTGCGTGACGACCGGAATCTCCTCGTTGCGCTTCAACGTCGCCGTATGCTCGTCCAGCGTCCAGACCTCGTACGAGCCGACGACCATGCCGATCGTCGGGTCGGAGTTGTACACCGCCAGCAGCTTGGCAACGGCGTCGGCCTTGAGGCGATCATCGGAGTCGAGCTGCACGTAGAACTTGCCGTGGCCTGCGGCGAGGCCGGCGTTGAGACACAAACCGAGATTGTTCACGTCCACAACGATCAGCCGCACCGGCGGCGCGCTTGCGTTGTGCTTGTCGCCGCCGGGCATGTAGCGCCGCACCTGGTCCGACGTGGGGTCCTTGTCGCCGCCATTGACCACCACCACGACCTCCACACGCCGCTCGGTCTGCGCCTGCACGCTCTCGATCGCCCGCCCAATGAAGCCCGGCCGGTTGTTCACCGGGATCACCACCGTGGCGACACAGTCCCGAAAACGGGCTTCCTCGTCCGGCGTGTATGCCACGCGCTGGACGTGGGCGCCCGGCGCCAGATAACCCCCGGCGCGCTTCAGATGCTCGCTCACCGCGCGCTCCATCTCCAACTGCGAGCTCTTGCTGGCCAGCAGATACGCAAACACGTTATGCGCCTGCGCCGCAGCCGCCACCGTGTACAGCGCCCCGGCGTAACGGTTGGCGATGTGCGCGATGCCGTAGCGCTCGCTCAAGCGCAGCCGCAGGTCGTACAAGTCCGCGGCCTGGTACGCCTCATTCCAGCCGCCCACTTCGCGGAGCGCGGCCGTGCGGTACAGGATTGCCAGCCCGAAGTCGGTCGTATCACGAAGGCGTCCCGGGTGCCAATCGAGAAGGTGAACCTCCTTGCGCTGCCCGTTGGCGTCGATCCGCTCGTAATCAGCGTAGACCATGCCCACCGGCAGCCCCGTTCCGCCCGACACCGCCGTGCCGCTGCCATCCATGCGGGTTGCGGCCATCAGCATGGCTTGGGCTGCCGAACGCTTCAGCGTGACCGGCGACTGATCGTTATATAACGCTAACAAGAAATCGCCGTGCGCGGCTCGCAGCGCGGCGTTGTACATGGCCGCGCGGTTCGCGTACTTGGCAGGCAAGTGGATAAACCGGGCCGGATCAGCCGCCGCGGGGATGAAATCCCGGCGGGCGCTGGGGCCCCGGCTGTCTATCACGATGATTTCCGCCCCAGGCAGGTCCTGCGACGCGGCCGCCTCCAGCACGCCGGTCATGGCGGCGCGGTCGTACGGTGACTGGTCGCTAAGGAGCAGCGCGATGGACACGCGATGGTTCTGAAACGAAGTAGTCATAGGCCGCATTCTACGGTTCATCCGGTACCTGGCCAAGCGTCGCGCCCCTGATCGGTCGCTTTCCTGGCCCATGCGGTTGCCGGAGCGCGCTGTGGACGCTACGATGCGATTCTGTGAGTCGCGCCGGCTGGACCGGTAGCGGGAAGCCCGGCGGCGGCAAGGACTTGGCAGTTCAGGAGAGGTGCCGGAGTGGCCGATCGGGCCGGTTTCGAAAACCGGTGTCAGGGTAACTTGACCGGGGGTTCGAATCCCCCCCTCTCCGTGCGATGGATCCCGGGTGAGCGCGTCCCAAGTTGCGCACCCGGGGTCTTCTTTTGACGCGGGCCCGCCGGGTCACCACCGCAATCTACGACGAACCACTCGCCACCCACCGGCTGGGAGAGCCCCGTACAGAACCGGGCGGGGCAGCCCCGACGACTGCCCCACCCGTTGCGAATACCGGCTGGTTGCGCAGCGATCTGCCTCTCGCCCGGCCCGGTCGCGCTACAGGCCCGGACCCACCAGCAGATAGTTCAGCAGACCAAAATCGGCCATCCCGATGATCCCGTCGGGGGCATGATTCGGCGCGATATCGAAAGTGCCGCACCCACCGGTCGTCGGTGACTGCGCGAAGCACCGCTGGAAAGCCGCCATATCGACCAGGTCGAGATCGCCGTCGACGTCCCAGTCACCGGGCATGAGCGGCGGCGCGAGCTTCACCCACACGCTGTACAGCAGATCCCCATTGCCGTCGCAGTACGTGCCGTCCAGGCTGAACGGGATCACGGAATCAGGGCTCAGAAACGTCTCGGGCGGATTCGTGGCCAGCGAGCCATTGGACGTCAGACGCAGCACGCTGCGCAGGTTGCTCGCATCGGCGAAGCCCCACTGCAACTTCAGCGAATGCAGGCCGCTATGGGCCTCTTCGGTGGTAACCGCGGAGACGTTTGGCGACGCGGCCAGTCCGACGCTCGTGCCGGAGTTCAGCGGATAGTCGAAGCGCGCGTGGATCAGCGAGGTGCCATCATCGCCCTGGGGCGTCGTCTCCAGCGTGCCGTCGGGTCCGGGATTGACGATGATTTGCCCACAGAACGTCGTGCTGCCCACCGACACGACCTGCACGTCGGTCGGCGCGGCCGTCGTGTCCGCCATACCGTTGCCGGCACAGTCCGCGACCACGCACCGGCCGGGAGTGTAGCTTTCGAAGTCGTCGACCGTGCACACGATGGTGCCGGTGTTGGTCTTGACGGTCATGTCATCCAGATAGACCGTATACGGACCCGTGGTTGGGCTGAGCTCGTCGATCCGGAAATAAAGCCCTTCCCAGACGCCGTTGGTGTAGTTGGGCGCCGCATTGATCGCAAGGACCCCGTTGCCGCTGAACGCCGTCACACCCCAGGTGGGATCGCAGGGCTTGAACTGAATCTCGAACCAGTTGAGGCTGGGAGTGAAGCGCGGGCAGTTCGGCACGCCGAAAGCGTCCTGCCCGTTAGCCCCGATGAACTCCAGCGTGGAGGGCTGGCTGGGGTCGTAACCCGTGCCATTTCCGCCACAGGCGAGGCTGTGGTCGTACGCATCGGTCTCCCGTACGGCCATCGCCATGCGCAGCGGGCCGTTGCCGGGGCGGGTCGCGATGACCGGCACCGAATTGTCGCTGGTCAGTGCCCCGATGCTCTGGCGGGCAACGATGCGGACGTTCGAGGCCAATGGGTTCGTCGGGACGACGATGTTCGGCTGGCCGGTCGGGCTGGCCGAACCGAGTAGCGTCTCGGAGTTGTCCGCATTGACGCGGTACACGCGAACGTCCGTCGCGGTCGGCAGCACGTGGCCGACTTCCACGGACTGGTCGAGCGGTTGCGGCATGTTGGGCTCAGTAACGATCTCGGGGGGGTCGATTAGCGGGGCCTCGAACTCCAGATCATCAACGTCGATGAGGAATACCTTGGCACTCACCGCCGCGTTCGTCGGATCGTTCGTCAGTACAAGGTGCTCGAGTGCGCCGCGGTTGTTGGGCGTCGCCCCCAACTGGCCGTTGCCGGCAAACGAGAACACCTTGCCTGCGGCCTGGAGGGTCGGGAAATCGAACTCGTACTGGCGCATCACCCCGTCAGTGGGCACCGAGAACATGCCCACCGGGGTCACGCGCACGATGTCGTCACCGGCCACCGCCGTCTGCAGCAGCCCGTCCGGCCCGGCGCCGATGCAGACCGTATCCGGGCCCGCGCTGGCACCGGGCGCCACGAGTTGCACGTCGTCGCTGCCGGCCAGCGCGGTGGTGTCACAGATTCCATTGGTACCCGGCAGGATCTCCGCAAGACGGGCATTCAGACCCACCCATTCGATGTCGCCGGTAATACCGCCGTCACCGCCAAGGTACATGCCCTGCCCGGTTTCCCGGACACCCAGCCCGAGATAGAGATGCCCGTTGGACACCGGCGTCGCGTACGTGGCGCTGGTGTACGCCTTGGCCGAAAACCAGAAGCGCACCTTGCCACCGAGGTGCAGCGCGGGGTTGCGCACCTGATCGGCATTGAACGTCACGAGGCGCACCCATGACGTGTGGTAGCCGGGATTGGCCCAGCTCCACGTGCTCTCCACGCCGCGCAGCCCGCTGTGGACGACGGAGAATGGGTTCGTACTGGTTTCGGTCAGGTAGCTGGAATTCGGATCCACCAGATCCAGGCCAGTCGAAGAGGGCGAGAAGTTCGGGTGGCGGAACAGCGTGATCGTGACATACGGCGTCCAAGCCGCGTTCTCAAAATCGGACACCAGCTTGGTGTACTGCGCCAGCACGGCACTTGACCCCAAGAGCGCCAGCGCCAGGGTGAGCCCCACTGCTCTGCGTGACATTTCTATGCCTCCAGAAGTTGCGGAATGCGCCCGGACCCCAGGCGCGGACTCGGACCAGAACGACGCAGCCCATGCCCAACCGCACGGCCCCATTGCGCGGCCGGGCCCCTCTCAGCCTGAGTCGCGAGTGGAACGGGGCGCAGCCTCCACAACGCCCCGTTCCAGCCGCGACGCACAGCCACGATCGTGAACCGCGGGCAGGGACTCCCGCCGCGACCGCATTGCAGTCGGACGAGAGTCCTCAACGTGCCCACAGGCGGAACGGCGGCGCGCGGCCACCGCCCGCCACGTCGTCAACGTCGCCGCAGGAGCAGGCCAGCCAGCAGAAGTGCCAGCGAGGTGGGCTCCGGCGTACCCATGATCCAGAACGACAGGGTGCTGCCCTGATCAAACCGGATCGCGGGATTCGGGATGTACTTCGCGTTGTTGGTGGTCAAACGCAGCCACGGGTCGTCGCCGGGGGCGGCGTGCTTGAACTGCCAGCTCACCGCCTCGGAAGCGGCCCCGTTGTGGAACACGGTGTTGTCCACGTTGGCGTACGAAGCGGGCGTGGTCTCGATGAACGACCCGGTGGACCCACTCACATAGGGGTGGCGGAACATCACCGTGTTCGGATCGCCCGGCGGGTACGTGGGGTAGCCCTCAAACGTGCCGAACGGGGTGGTAATCGGCGGCGGCGGACCGGCCGGATCGTACCAGTGGGTCACGTCGTCAATGTACAGTGAAATGGGAATACCGACCGTGTTCTCATCCGCCGTCATGAAGCGGATGCACTCGAACGCGCCCGTCGGCGTCGTGTTGTTCGGGTCGCCCATGCCGGCCAGCAGCCCGTTGCCCGTGAAAGCCGTGATCGGGTCGGTGGCGAAGTTGAACGTGAACTGCTGCCAGGTGCCGTCGAGTACCAACGTCTGGCCGTCCACGTTGACCCACTCGATCCCGGTGCCACCGGTCCCACCGTTGCCGCCAATTGGGGCCGTGGTGGCGGTCTCGCGAACACCGATCGAGACCTTGAGAACGGGTGCGGCACTGGCCCCGGCCACGAGCGCCACGACCAACAGAGCACAGATACCATATCGCATCGCTACACTCCTCCTTTCACCGGAGTAGTTCCACGCCGTACGAGACGGGAATCGCTCCGCGATCCATGTGCGCGGGCGGACGCGCCGCGCAACCCACACAAAGCCCGGAAGTGACTACCCGCCGCGAGACAATCCCGGCGGGCCGAGAAATGAGACTTCCTCCTCTCCAGTCGGCGCGTCGCGCGCGCCTGCTCCTCGTAGACCTCCACACTCCTCCAGCCCGCGCGACATGCCGCAGCTTGCCGCCCGGACGATTACTGCGGCCAGGTTGCCGGGTCGCGATTCCCCGGAAAGCGCTGCGCCCAGTCGTCGATGCCGGTGAAACCCGCCGCGTGCCCGTCAAAGTACACGAGGTTGGTGACCTTACCCGTCTTGTGGTAGGGCGCCTTCGGCAGCGGATTGCAGGACGAATTCGCCGAGTTTGACGTGGTCACCTGCCAGGTACCGAGCATCGAGTCCCGGAACTGACCCGGCAGAATCATGACCCGCTTGAACGACCACCACGCATCCCCCACGGCCCATTCGTTCGCCGCCCCGCGAATCGAGTCCAGCATCTTCGGGGGCTGATAGCTCATGTTGTCCGCGTTCTGTGCGTACTGCGCGGCCCAGCCCGCCCACGTCACTCCGATGTTCACCCAGCCGAAATACTGCTTGGGATTGGTGTTCACGAACGAGTTGATCAGATAGTTGTACGGCCGGCTCCAGGACGGATTGCCGTTCTGATTGCGGATGAAGTTCTGGTCCGGGTTCTTCATCTTCGCAGTCGGGCACGTCGCGATGCGATCGATGTAACGCATCTGCTCATCATCACTGGTGAATTGCCGGGAGAGGCGCGAGAGCAGGAACCAGGGGCGCTCGGTATCCGGGTTCATCGGTGGGAAATCCGGGTTGTCCGTCACCGCTGTCGAACGATACACCGGTGGATGCAGCGGCCCGGGAAGCATGCCGCGGTATTCATTGGCGTAGAGCGATACTCCACCGCTGATCGACTTGAGGTTGCTCAGACACTGTACGTTGCGCGCCTGTTCGCGCGCGCTGCTCAGGCTAGGCAACAGGATCGAGATGAGGACAGCAATGATCGCCACCACGACGAGTAGCTCGATGAGAGTGAAGGCGAAGATGCTATAACGCGTTGCACCTGTCAGACGACGTTCGCACGCCATGCGCGCACCTCCCTGACAAATGTCCACACGCTCCAGCGAGATATGTCTGTGGCAGCCGGAGCATTACCGCACGCGCCGCAGAACGCGGCGCAGTATTCACGTGACGAGTGTACTTTGCGCGATTTGGTCCAGGAAATCAATCGTTTTCGTCCAGGGAGACAGGGTGATTGCCTGATGACGGCGGCTGAATACCGCTCCCGCTTGGGGGCCACAACTCACGCCGTGGCAGGCGCGAGCGCGAGGGCTGGTTGTGGACTGAATGAACCGCTTCTGCCGCCGGTCTCTGACCGGCCCCCTTGCAGAGCGTACACTGAACCTGGATTCCGACGCAGCCGTGGCATCACCCGAACATGCGTATGTCAAACGCCGGCGCAACCGCACACGCTCTCGTCAATGCCGCGCCGCCTCGGACCGACCAGTGCCATGCCCAGCACCGCCCCCCGGGGGTAGAATCCGTGCCCCCTATGCAACTACCGACAGTCAAAGACACGATTGTGGCCGTCTCAAGCGGCTGGCAGGCCTCGCCGCTGGGGATTCTCCGGCTCAGCGGGCCAGCGGCGTTCAAGCTGACGGCGCAGCTCGGCGCCGGACCGGCGCTGCGGCGAGGCGGGTTCACACACGCGCGACTGCGCGTCGCCTGCACAGGTGAGGCCGGCGGGCTGCGGGGCGGCCGCGGAGTCGACGCCAGCGCGGACCAATCCAAGCCCCAAATCACCGCGCCGGACTCAGCCCCTCGAGCCACCCAGTCGCCCGACGCGGGGACCGACACGCTCCCCGCCACGATTCTGTGGTTTCCCGCGCCGCACAGCTACACCGGCCAGGATGTCGTCGAGATCCATACCGTGGGCTGCCTGCCGCTGCTGCGGGAGCTGTCGGCGCGGCTGATTACGTGGGGAGCGCGGCGGGCGCTGCCGGGGGAGTTCACGGCGCGGGCGTTCGTGTGCGGAAAGCTGGACGCGGGACAGGTAGAGAGCGTGCTGACACTGATGCAGACGGAGCAGGAGGCGGCGGTAAGGCAGGCGGCGCGGTTGGCGCGGGAAGAGCAGCGGAAGCGGCTGAGCGGCGTAGCGACGCGGCTGACCGACCTGCTCGCTCTGATCGAGGCCGGCATCGACTTCGTCGAGGAAGAGGATGTGCGGCTCATTGGGCCGGCGGAGGTTGTGCGGCGGATTGACGGGCTCGTCGCGGACCTGGGGGCGGTGGAGGCCGGGCGGGGCGAGCGGCGGGCAGGACTGGCGCATGTTGCGCTGGTCGGTTTACCCAACGCGGGCAAGAGCACGTTGTTCAACGCGCTGGTCGGGTACGAGCGGGCGATCGTCTCGCCGGTGCTCGGCACAACGCGCGACGTGCTGTCGGCAGAGGTTGAGGTGGCGGGGCAGCGGTGCGTGCTGCAGGATTGCGCCGGGCTGGGAGCGACGGTGGACGATCTGGACGCGGCGGCCCATCTGGCTGCGGAGCGCGCGGCGGAGCAGGCGGACGTGGTGGTGTGGGTGCATGCCGCGGACGAGGCGTGGGATGCGCGGGAGACGGCGGCGCTGGAGAGGATCGGGCCGGAGCGACGACTGGTGGTGTGGAGCAAGGCGGAGTTGGCGCGGGATACGACGCGGGACGCTGAATGCGGCGCGCCACCGGCCACGGAGGACGAGGCGAATCCGGGCCGAAGCGGCGCGGCGGGGCTGGCGGCGCGGGAGGGAGCCGTGGCGGTGAGCGTCGCGACGGGGGCGGGGCTGCCGGAGCTACGGGCGCGGCTGGCGCGCGCCGTAGAGCGAGTGGCCGCGGCACCGCCAGCCGAGCGTGAGGCGGACGTGCGGAACGTGATGGCAGCGTTGGGACGGGCGCGGAGGCTGGTGGCAGAATCGCCGAGTGCGGCGCAGTTGCGTAGCCCGGAGCTGGTGGCGCTGGAACTGCGTGCGGCGCACGATGCGCTGGATGAGGAGCTTGGGCGGCCATTGGATGAGGCGATTCTGGAGCGGGTGATGACGCAGTTCTGCGTGGGGAAGTGATGAGGGGGCGGGGTGGCAAGTGACAGGTGACAGGTGACAGGTGACAAGGGGGAGCGTGCGCGGTTCGCGTTGCGCCAGTCGAAGGTGATCAAGATCGTTGCGCGCGTGTCCTAAGTGAGCGCGTTCGGCCGGCGCGGCGGAAGCGGAAGGTGGGAAGGTGGGCAGAGGGTGGCGAGGGACGAGGAGCGCGGCGCGGGCCGAAGGGGCGAGGCGGACTTCCTAGAACGGCACGCGTTCATAGATGAACGCGTAGCACGGGGAGCGGGGCGGGGGAGCGAATGGCGAATGGCGAAGAGCGAATAACGAGATCGGGCGGGAGGCGGCGGGGAATGGCGGGTTCTGAAGTGGCAAGTGAGAAGTAAGGAGTCGGAAGGCCGATCGCGGGGAACGGCAGAGGGGGAGTGGCGAGTTACGAGTAGCGAGCAGCGAGTTGGGGCGGGAACGAGAATCGCGAATGGCGAAGAGCGAATAGCAAAAGAAGAGGACGTAGCCGCGGGTGGTGCGATTCGGCGGGGGCGTGACGCGGGTGCGGGCAGATTCCTCGCTGCGCTCGGAATGACGGCGGGGGAGGCGACTCGTGGCGATCCGTGCCTGTATGCGGAAGGGACCGAAAAAGTAGAATGCCCCCACTATCCGTTATTTACCCTGTCCCCATTATCCCATTATCCACTCACCGCAGCGTCCTCTCCTTTCGTTATTCACCCTTCGACATTCGCCATGCCCGTCTCCGCTCCCGCCTGTTCACGCCGCCACACCGCCCCGCCGATCCTTCCCGCAGCAGGATCGCCACCCCGGCCGCCCGATAACGGCCACGAGGCACGACATCGAAACACAGTCGCGTAGGCTGGTGCCAAGGCCGGTGCCGCGCCGCCCCGTGCTGCGTGACGCCCCCGCCGGCCCTGGCCCAGCAGAACCGCCACGAGGCACGACATGGAAACGCAGGCTTGGTGCAGCATCGCGGCCGACAAAGGCCACGTCTTCGGCTATTGGGGCCGCCAGCTCTTCTGGCTGACCGTCTGGAGCAAGCGCATCAGCCGCGCCGCCCTCCAGGGACTCGCCGACGAAATCCGCGCCCGCCAGACCCCCGAGCAGACCGCCCGGGAATCGAACCACGCCTTCGTCGCCGCCCCGTTCGAGGACGTCACGCGCATCCGTGCGAATCAGATGCCGGGCGAGATCGAGATCTACTACCAGCCGCTCGGCCTCGATGAGCAGCGCGTCGTCCTCACTCCCCCGCGTGCCGACTGCCTGCGCCTCGCCGCCACGCTCGCCGAGCGCATCAGCCCGCACCGCCAATGCGCCGCGCGCAGCGTCTCAACCGGCTGGTCCATCGCCGACCCCGTCGGCGTGCTCATCATGGGCGGCCTGCTCTGCGCCGGCCTGTACTACAAGGCCCTCGACGTCGAAGCCGGTCACCCCTACAGCGGCTCCCGCCGCAGCGCCGCCCTCGGCCTCCTCGTCTCCGCCGCCGCGCAGCTCGGCTCCCGCGGCGCCCTCGTCCTCGGCGCCGCCTTCGTCACCTTCTGCCTGATCTGGATCCTCCGTCGCCTCACCCACCGCCCCGCCGCCGTCGAGTACAACTTCCGCAGCTAGCGCCGGCATCCTCCCCGGCGCCCACGTCCGCGCAGCGTTCGTGCAGCACGGCCACGTACAGCCACCGGTCGTCGTCGGTGCAGAAGACATCTTGGCGATTGTTGCCCCGCTGCGTGACGTGGTGCGGCACATCCGAAATGACGTTACGCGCGTTGCGTGCCAGGACGCAATGGGGGGATGCAATGGGGACAGGGATGCAATGGGGACATTCTACTTTTCTGACCCCTTCCGCGGCCGGCCACGCGGACGCAGGCTCGCCTCCAGACCCAGCGCCGCCGCGATCCGCGTCCGCCACGTCGGCGCGCCGAACGGCGCCCCGCGGTTCACGCTCGCCCGCACGGCCGCCAGCTCCGCCGCCGTCTCGGCCGCGTTGACCCGCGCCGCCCAGTTCCGCGGCAACTCCACCGGTAGCTCCGCCAGCAGCTTGCTCCGCGCCGCCCGCAACGCCAAGCTCGACCACGCCCAACCCTCCGCCCGCCGCACCAGCCCCGCCCGGCGCGGATTGCGCTCGACGTACCGCAGCACCGTCAGAAAATGGTCATCCTGCGCAATCGGGAACGCCTTGAAACGCCCCTGCCACACATGCCCGCACGTGCCGTGCTGGCGGTGGTATTGCCGCACGTGGCTGGTCAGCAGCCATTGCATCCACCGGCTCAGGTCGCCGTCTTCGTGCGGCCACAGCAGCAGGTGGAAGTGATTCGGCATCAGGCACAGCCCGACCACGCGCAGCGGCAGGCGCTCGCTGGCCGCGGCGATGAGCTCGAGAAAGGCGGCGTAGTCCGCGTCCCGCTGAAAAACGCGTTGGCGACCGTTGCCGCGGTTAAGGACGTGGTAGCAGAGGTTCCCGACTGATGCGCGTGCGGTGCGTGGCATGAGCAAAAGAGTATCGCCACGGCCGGCGAGCGTCAATAAATCAGAATGTCCCCTTTGTTTCTGTCCCCTTTGTTTCCGGACGCGGGATGCCCACCAAGCGGCAGGCACAACCCGTTCCCCAGGGCGGCAGGTTGCGACACTCCGAAGAAGCGGGCGCTCCGCGCAGAGAAGGTCGAACGGATACCAACGCAACCTGCCCTACCGCTTCCGCCGTTTCCGCTTCCCCCCACCGTTCATTTCATCATCTTCGAACAACTCCTCGGCCACTTCGACCGCTTCGTTTTCCGGCACGATGACCGTGCTCCCGTCGCGGGAGAGCTCGTCTTCTTCGGCCAGGGCCGCGCCGTTGGGTCCATTCCCTTCCCCGGTCCCGTTGGCACCTGCCGCCTTGGCGACCGGCTTGCCGTCTTCGTCGAGCTCGACGTCGGCCTCGGCCGTCCGGCGGTGGGCCATCGCCTGCAGGTCCTTCAGCAAGCGTTCCTCGGCCTGGCCGGTGAGCGTGGCGAGGGCGGAGGCCACGTCGGGGATGTAGCGTTCGAAGATGCCGCGGCGCTCGCCCTCCAGCCGCTGGCGCCGCCGCCGCCGCACGTACGCATTGAGCTTGCGGCCGCACTCCTGCAGGGCGAGCTTCATCTCCTTGCGGATTTCATCGTAGTCCGCGATGGCTTCCTTGCTCTCGCTGGTGAACGGCACCCACACGCTGGCCATGTGGATCATGATGACGAGCGGGCCGACGGGGAGGCTGCCGGACGGCTGCGACATGCCGTAGTTCCGCCAATCGACGTCGAGCACGCTCTTGAAGGCCGCACAAGCCGACTGTTGGTACAAGAGTGGCACGCGGTTGGCGAAGCGGATCACGCGCGCGGCTTGGTCGCCGGGCAGGCTGCCGCCGTAAGCGATGGCAATCTCCATCTGAAACGGGTTGCCGCGATAGACGGCGGGGTCGCGTGTGGTCGCGGTGAAGAACTCAGCCTTCACTTCCTTGAGCAGGCCCGCGAGCAGGTTGCGCACGCCGATGGGCGCGAGGCAGTCCGTCGGCGGGGCCATGATCTTCACGCCCTGCATGGCGCTGTAGAGCTGCTCGACGTCGTGCGTGCCGATCTCGTGGGCCTTGTCGTTGGGGCTGAGGTGGGCGGCTTCGCAGATATCGTGCGCGGTGCGCGTGCTGACGCGGCAGAATGCCTCCTGCAGGAAGCCGCTCAGCGTGACGCTGCGCTCGCCGCGCTTCTGCGGGCGCGAGTCTTTGAGCATCTTCATCAGGACGCCCAGCTCGATGCCGTGCGGGTGCGGTTTGATCTCGCGGGTCTCGGCCGGCAGTTCCTCCGTGCCGCGTGGGAACTCGCGGTGCTCGGGGATCGGCGAGGTGTAGTGGATCAGCGCATGCGGGTTGGCGATGGCGGTCTGCTCGACGTACTCGTCGACGGACTGGCGGCCCTTGGCATAGCTCGCCACGAGCTCGATCGCGACCTCGGTGCCGTGCTCCCAGGTGATCTGTGGCGCTTCCTCGTCGACGATGACGTCGGCCTTGTTCTTGGCCGTGTCCATCTGGAGCTGCATGTGGTGGGCGGGCGCCCGGGCTGAAGTGCGCGAAGTGATGTGCACGCTCTTGCCGGTCGTCAGCAGGCCGTACATGCCGGCCGCGGAAATGCCGATGCCCTGCTGGCCGCGGGACATTTTCAGGCGGTGGAACTTGGAGCCGTAGAGCAGCTTGCCGAAGATGTTGGCGATCTGGCCTTTGACGATGCCGGGGCCGTTGTCGCGGACGGTGACGCGGAAGCGGTCCTCGGCGAGCTGG
>CAZGAQ010000007.1:0-162244 GCA_964523405.1 uncultured Planctomycetales bacterium | reverse complement strand
GGTAGGTGAACGTGTCGGCGCCCACAAAGTACGTGTCCGACTGGTATGTCACCAGCTTGCCGTAGTTCACCAAGACGTGCGGTACGCTCGTGATCACGGCGCCTGTGCCCGGGTCTCTCAGCAAGCCACTGGCCGGCAAACCCACGATCACGTACGTCAACCTCCCCGGCGGGATTGGCATGCCGTCATCATCCGCGTTGAGGGCCGCCGTCTTGGCCTGGCCGCTGCCCGCGGATGTGCCCACGTCATAGGCCGCCGGCGGGAAGAGCTGGCACGGTCCCAGCGCCGACAGGTCCGACATCAGGAAATCCGGGTCCTGACCCGTACCCCGCGACAGGCCGGCCAGCCCGTCCGTCGCGCTGATGTTCAGATAGCTGATCGTGATCCGGCCGTCGAAGTACAGCTCAATCTGGAAGGTGTTCTGGCTACCGGTCGTGCTGTGCTCCGGCACGTTCAGCCAGGTCACGACTGCGCGGTCCTCGAGCTGCTTCCAACTCACCTGGCCGCCCTGGCCCGGATCCAGATCGTCGAACAGCGCCGCCACGCGGGCTTTGGCAAAATGCGTCGCCAGCGACTCGGTGTAGGCGGTCTCGCTCGCACCGAACGTGATGTAGCCGTTGGAGTTCACGTAAAACGAGGGGTAAGCCGTGCCGTAGAGCTTGGCCGTTGCGCCACCCGTCAGGGTCACTTGGACGAAACTGTCGTCGGTCAGCGTTAACGCCGTCCCGCCGGTCGGATCAGTGGGCAGCGCGGTGATCGCCTGGGCGCAGCCGCGGTAGAAGTCCACCGAGCCGTTGGGCATGAACTGCAGGCCGAGGTTGTCGAGGTCGTTGTCATTAGTGAACAGTTGCGTGAAGAAGTCCGGCACCTCCGGCGTCGTGAAGTTGCGGCAGGTCGGGTCCGCCACGCTGTTGCCGGCTTCGTCGGTGGCCGTCACGGTGTAGTAGTAGGTCGTGCCGTCGGTCAAGCCGGTGAGCTCGACCGTCGGGACGGCGCTGAGATTGCCTGAGGCCGTCTGCGTCAGTGCCGCGCACGACAGGCCGTAGTGCACCACCCCGCGGGCCGGCTCGTTACTGGAGAAGGCGATCGTCGCGCTGCGGGGCGCGAGGTGCGCGACGCGAATGGTGTCGATTACCGGGGGTGTGCAGTCCACGACCGCGATCGCCGTCACCGTCACGTTCGTCTGTCCGGTCCTGTTGTCCGCATCGACGTACGTCGCGGTGAGCGTGTCGCCGGCGACCACCTGGAGCACGCCCGCCCCCGCGGCCGGGCCGATCGCCAGTGTGCCGAGGAATTCGGCGGCATCGGGGGCGCCTTCCGTCAGCGTGACGACGAGCCCGGCGGGATCGCTGGTGGAGCTGACCGTGACCTGGACCGTATCGAGCGCGTTGGGATCGAGATTCAGGCCGCAGTCGTTGACGCGGACCTGCACGGTGTCCGCGCAGGCGTAGCGCGTCTGGTCCAGGGTGACCACACCGGCGTCGCCACAGACGTTGAAGGTCGCGAAGGCGTTCAGGATGCCGTAGCCGCGCACGAACAGCGGATCGAACGTACCGTTGGCCACAAAGTAGTCGGCCTTCTCGAAGAGGTGTTGACGCATCTGGGCCACGGTCCAGTAGGGGCGGGCCTGAATGAGACAGGCCAGCGCGGAAGCGACCAGCGGCGTGGACAACGACGTGCCGTCCGCCGTGGTGTAACTGGTGTTGCTGTAAGGCGACACGGTATGCGTACTGATGCCGCGCGCCAGGATCTCGGGCTTCACGCGTCCATCCGCCGTGGGGCCGTCCGAGCTGAAGTACGCGATGGCTCCGTTGCTGTCGACGGCACCGCACGTGATGACCTGAAACGCATCCGCCGGGGCGATCAGGTGCGACGTCGTCGGGCTCGAATCGTGGTCCTCGTTGCCGGCGGCGTTGCTGTGGTGCACGCCATTGCCGGTCGAGATGTTGCAGGCAATCGTGGTCACAGCCGTCTGCCCGTCGAGCTGGGCCTGCGTGTACCAGTCGATGTACCCCAGCGACGCGGTGGACATGTCGGCGCCGTGCTGTTCGATGAACTCCAGACCCGCGACGAAGTTGTCCTCTTCGGCCGGGACTTCCTGCGAGGTGTCTTCCGTTTTGCACAGCACGAAGGCGGCGTCATAGGCCCCGCCCACGAGGCTGCCGGGTTTGTAGGCGCCAATGCAGCCGAGGATCATCGTGCCATGGTCTGCCTGGCTGGACGGGTCGCCGGTCTGCTGCCCTGCGTTCGCATCGTTGTTGACGAAGTCCCACTCGGCCAGCACGTTGACGGTGTGTCCGGGCTGGTTGAAGGCCTCGTGCGTACGCATGAAACCGGAATCGAGAATGCCGATGATCACGCCCTGGCCGGTGTAGCCCGCGTTGTGCAGGGCGATCAGGTTGATCTGGTTGAGTTGGACCGTACTGTTGCCGTAGTTGAGCGTGCGTGTACCGGCGGCGGCTTCGGCCGGCATGGCGGGGACGTCCTGGACGTTCAGGGCGGCGATGTGCTTGGATTGGCGCACGGCCTCGAGGCGATCGACGCAGGGCAGCGCGGCGATGGCCGCGGCCTGGTCGGCCGTGGCCCAGACGCTGACGGCGTTGAGCCAGCGACTGGTGGTGTGCAGGCGGGCCCCGGTGGTAACGACGGCGTCGACGTACGCCCCGACGACGGGCAGGTCATGCTCGTCGAACAGGGCGCCGCCCCGCTTGGCGTTGTCACCGCGCAAGGCGCGCCGCTGGGCAGCGCGGGGGTTGTACTCGTTGGCGACCCGTTGGAGAGCGGACGCGAACTCTGCCGGGGAGTGAACCGCCTTGTCGGTAAAGAAGACCCACGTCTTCACGGGGCCCTCGCTGGCGGTCAACCGCTGAAGCAGGACGGGGTGCAGCTTGGCGCTCGGCCCATCAGCACCGGACGCGCCCGGCACGGCGCCGGCGGCAAACAGGGCGGTGAGCAGCAGGCAGGTGGCGATGGCAGCCGGGACGAGGCAGCGCTGCGACATGACGGGCTCCCGTGCAGGGACGTTGGGTTGATCCCAGCGCACACCCCAACGGATCGGGGCGGACGAGGCAGGCCGCGGGGGACGTGCGGGGGGCCGCTTTCCAGCTCCAATCGTCAGATCGTGCGCGAACAACCCCATCCTACAAGAGCGGCCGGTCGTGCGGCAAGGCCAGTTGGGCGGCGGGGCGCGGTCGGAATGATATCGGACCTGCGCCACGCCGCCCGCGGTCGTCCACTACGGACAAGTCGTGTTCATCAGGGCGATGAACGGATCGATGTCGCGCCAGTTGATGTGGCCGTCGATGTTTGTATCGAGGCTCTGGATGGAACAGGACGGGCCCGGCGCAGGGAACAGCGCGGCCCAGGCCGACGTGTTGTCGTTCTGGGCCGCGATGAGGAAGTCGATGTCGCGCCAGTTGATGATGCCGTCGCAGTTGCCATCGCCGAGGCAGGCACTGGGCGTCGTGAAGCTCCAGAAGCCGCCATAGACCACATATGTGGGGTGGTTGGCGAGGCCGGCATCCGGCTGGCCGATCGTGCCGCTGAGCTGGTACGCGCCGGCGGCACTGAACAGGGCACCACCGCCATCAAAGGTATACCAGTCGATCGTGTACTGAGCCTGCACGGCCGCCGGTCCGACCAGCATCGCGCCGAGCAGCAGGAGGATGGCGCCCGTGCCGATGGTTCGTATTTGCATGGCATTCTCCCTTCTGTGGGTTAGCGCGCGCCTTCCTGCTGCGGTTCGGGTGACGGGGGCGTGGGGCGGTACGTCTGATCGGTGCGCTGCTCGGCCAGCGTCCGCTCCAGCTCGGCGATGCGGGCCTTCATGTCCGCCAACTCGCGTTCCACGCGCGCCTGATTGAACGCCACGGATTCAGCCTGTTCGGCCGCGGCCTCGGCGGGGGACCACTCCGGCCGATCCAGCGACTCGTCGTCCAGGCCGGCCAGGGTCAGCGGCTGCGCCAGCGAGGGGGTCACCGTGCCGTACGCGGTCGGCAGGAACACGAGCGTGAGCTGCGTATCCTGAACGGTGTAGGAGCCGCTGCTGGTGAGCTTGTCCATGACGAAGTAGAAGGTGTGGCTGCCGGCCGTGGCCGCAAAGAGCCCGTGCGCGCTCACCGGAATCTGGAACACACCCGTGGGCGCAACGGCTGGCCAGGCGAACTCGAAGTCCTGGTCGCTGGGCAGGCTATTGGGGTCTTCGGTGAGCCCGAATGTCGCGCCCGTGCTGCTGCCGGTCGTGTGGCTCAACTCGATTTCGGACGTGGCCAGCGCCAGCACGTAGCCGGCTACGGGTACCGTGATGGTTCGCGACATGATCGTGTGGTACCCCGTGGTGGATACAATCGGGCCGAGGCCGTTGTTGGCGGCCGTGCCCGGTTCGTCCTCGATCTCCGCCGCGCCGATGGCGTCCGTCGGCAAGGAGACCGAGGCGTCGCCGGACGAACCCATCGAGAAGGCGGCCGAGCGTGCCGAGCCGGCGATGACCACGCGCGGATCGAGCGTGCCGGCGTAATTGCCATCGATATACACGCCGGCGTTGGCAGTCTCCGAGCGGGCCACGCGGAAGAAGCCGCCACCCCCGGTGCTCACATCCGGCTCGATCGAGGCGACGTCGTGGCCGCCCTCGTCACGAACTTGGACAAAGCCGCCGGTGCTGCCGGTGACGAGTTGGACAGCCGCGCCGGTTACGGCAGGACTGAAGACCGCGACCTCGCCGGCCGTGCTCGTCGAGCCGACCTGGACGCGCCCGTCGGCATGTACCGCGGCGCCAGTGCCGGCAGTCCGCGCATACACGGCGTTGTAGGCGGTATTCGGGTCCGTGACGCGAAACTCTCCGCCGGCGCCGCGAGCGGCGCTCACGTACAGGCCGGGACCCTCCGTGCTATAGATGCCGATACCGGCGGCGGCCGACGTGTAGTTGTCAATCCGCAGTGTGTGCCAGCCATTCGGGCCGTCGGTCAGGAGGCGCATGGCGCGCCCGTCGCCGGTGTTCTCCAGCGTCACGAGGTCGGTCGCTGCGTCGATGCTTGCGGAGAAGGGCATCATCAGCGCGGTGGCGAAGGGGGCCGGTGCCAACCGCTGGCGCGGCAGGAGGGTGTAGGCTCCGACGCTCGTAAAGGGTCGCACCCCGATCTGGAGCCAGCGTTCGGTCGCATCGAAGACCGTTTCGCCGAAATTCAGGTCGACCATGAACAGGCCGTTGGTGACCTGCAGGTCGCCATACAGGATGGTGGCGCCCTTCTGCGCGCCGCCCACGGCGGCGTCGAACAGCCGGAATTCGAAGTCGTACTTGGCCGTGGCGGGGACACCGGTGTCCCGTAGCGAGCCCTGGTACGTAAAGGCGCGGTTCAGCGGCCCCGCCAGCGCCGTGGCGAGGCACGAGATCAGCACTATCGAGCAGACGAGAACAGGTCGTACTAGTCGCATGATGGGCTCCTTTCGGTTGAGGACGTGCCTGACGCAACGTGCATCAGGCGGGTGAGATTAGCCCGGCTCCATTCATGGCAGCCGGTGCAGCGGCGAGCAGTGTCCGGGCGCCGTGCGCACTACGGTGGCGACAGCGGGCGCGCACGATTGAGTGCCGAGAAGCGCCCCGGCCGGCACGTGAGATTACCGGTGATTGGCCTGAACACGGCAGCCGCAGCTGCCACCCGCAGGAAAGTGTAACTCACCTGTGCGGCGAGTCAAAAGATTCTGCCGAGTCTTGCACGCTGGCGCGTAGGACGTGGAGGTGACGCACTCCTGGGGACGTGCGGTGCGCGCCCTGATCGTCCTCGCGCACGGCGCCGCTCACGCCGCCGGCGTGCGACGCAGGTCTGCCCGCCGGACGGCGCGCATTCAGCGCGGCGCGGGGACGGCCCCTGGGGCAGAGATCGGCGCGGCAGGCGCGGCGGCCGCGGGCTCGTCACCCCCGCGCGGCGGCGCGACGGCATGTACACGGGTGGGCGCCCCGTTTCGCTGCGCGACGAGCTGCGCCTCCAGCGCGGCCAGGCGGGCTTGCAGGGCAGCCAGTTCACCGGCCCAGCGGGCGTGGTCGAATTCGCCGGCCGCGGCGCGCTCCGCCGCGAGTTCAACGGATGAGAGTGCGCCGCGCGCGGGGCTGGTCGTCCGGGCCGGCGCGTGGTGCGCCAGGTCGCCGGCGGCCGTCAGACTGGGCGAAACGGTGCCGTAGGCGGTGGCGACGTACAGCGCGGTCAGTTGCGTGTTGGTGACCGACCAAGTGCCGGACGATCGCTCGGCAACCAGGTAGAGTGTGGTCAGACCGGCCGAGACGGGGAAGACCGCGTGAACCGACACGGTGAAGGAGTAGGTACCGGCGGGGGCGCTTGCGGGGACAACGGTCGCATGATCCTGACTGGGTGGCAGCGTCGCGGCGACCGTGGATACGCCGCACAGCAGGGTACTCGTGGTGCTGGCCGTGTGCGTGACGGTGGCTTCCGTCGTGCCCCAGACGAGCACATAGCCTGCGGCAGGGGCGGTGAGTGAGCGGCTCGCGATGCTCTCGCCGCCGCCCGCCAGCGCCATGGACATATTGCTGGTGCTGCCGGCGACGCCGGGTTCGTCGAGCTGCTCCGCGGCGGAGATCGCGTCGTTGGGCAACGTCACCGCAGCGTCGCCGGCGGTGTTCATGTCGAAGGCAGCGAACCGCGCCGTACCGTAGAGCGTCAAGCTCGGGTTCGTGGAACCGGCCACATTGCCATCGATCACCACGCCGTACAGGCTTCCGGCGGACCGCGCCACGGCGAGCCAACCGCCTCCGCCCGGATCCGCATCGGCCGCCAACACGGCGTCCGTGTTGCCGCTGGGGTCGCGCACGAGCACGAGGCCGCCGTGGCTGTCGCTGTTGATGCTAACGGTGGCGAGGCTGGAGCCGCTACGCAACACATCGACCGCTCCGTCGCGCGCGAGGCTGCCAACCTCCAAACGACCGTCGGCCCGCACGGCCGGTCCCGAACCGGCGGTCATTGCATAGACCGCGGGGGCGCTGCTGGCCGCGCCGCGGCCGTTGAAGTAGCCCGCGATGGCGTTCTCACTCTGGGCGAAGAGGGCGTAGTTGCCGGAGCCCGTTGCATAGAAACCGGCGGCCGCGACGGAGGCGCTGGCCGCCGCCTCGACGCGCAGCGCGTGAACGGCGGCGAGGGGGTCCGTCTGGGTGAAGGCGGCTACGCGGCCGGGGCCGGGGTTGGTGACGTCAAAGAGTGACGTGGCGGAACGGACTTCGGCGCGGAAAGGCAGCAGGAGGTTGTCGGCATACGGGGCGGGGGCGAGGCGTTGCCGCGCGAGGTCGGTGTAGGCGGCGGTGCTCGCAGCGGGGCGCACGCCGATCTGCAGCCAGCGCTCGTTGCCATCGAAGGCTGGTTCGCCGAAGTTCAGCTCGACGGTGAAGATGCCGGCGGTGACGAGGACGTCCGCGGCGGTGACGGTAGTGCCGGTTTGCGTCCCGCCGGTGGGGGCGTCGAACAAGCGAAACTCAAAGTCGTAGCGCGCGGAGGCGGGCAGGCCCGCGTCGCGCAGCAGACCCTGGTAGGTAAAACTGGAGCTCATGGGGACGGCCGCAGCCGCTGTTGCCAGTGACCACAGGAGCAGCGCCGCGGGGGGTGCGGCGCGACGCGCGGTGCCGGTTCGCATGAGCGCTTCCTTCCTGTCGGATCCACGTGCGCGACTGGCACGCACCCGATCGTTTGCCGCAGACGCGGCGAGCGCCGGGCGCTCGAACCGGAATGCGGAAAGACTCCGAGCCCAGACGGCCCGCGGCGGACGCGGGTCACACCGCTAGTAGTGTAGGACAACGGGCAAGGCGCCGGGTTCGCGGTGTACGCGCGGGTGCCGTGTTGCGCATCACCGTTCGGGCAGAAAGAAGTCCGGAATGTGCTCAATCTCGGGGGGCGTCTCCGCGGGCTGCCCGCCGATGATTGTGACCACGTCGAAGCGGCACGGTCGGTCGTCCAGCCGCTTCTCATGCAGGAACCATGCAGCGGCTTTGGCGAGGCGGCGCTGTTTGGCGGGCGTGATCGCGTCCTGCGGGTCGGCGTAGCGCCGGTCGCGGCGTGTTTTCACCTCGACAAAGACGATGGCGTGCTGCGCGCGAGCCACCAAATCAAGCTCGCCCACCGGGGTCGTGTACCGGCGGGCGAGAATGGTCATGCCGTGTTGCTGCAGATACTGCGCGGCGAGTTCCTCGCCGCTGCGGCCGTAGGTGTGCCGTGGGTCCGCCACGGCCGCGGCCTAGGCGCCAGTCCCGGCCAGCGCGGCTTCGGGGGCCTTGGCGTTGGCGACGGCTTCCTGGGCCTCGCGCATGGCCTTGGCTTTGGCCGCGCGGGCTTCCGCAGCCGCCTTGCGGGCCTCCGCCGAGATGCGCCGTTCGCGGAGGCGGCGGGCCCGGCCGACGCGATCGCGCAGGAAGTACAGCTTGCCGCGGCGGACCTTGCCGCTGCGCGCGGTCTTGATGGAGACGACGCGGGGCGAGTGCAGCGGGAAGGCGCGCTCGACGCCTTCGTTGCCGACGAGGCGCCGCACGGTGAACATCTCGTCGAGGCCGTGACCGCGGCGGGCGATCACGGTGCCTTCGAAGTCCTGGAGGCGCTCCTTCTCGCCTTCGACGATGCGAATCGTCACCACCACCGTGTCGCCAATCTCAAAATCCAGGTCGGTCGCGCGGTGGTACTGCTTTTCAACAAGGTCGAGTTTTGCGTTCTTCATCGGGCGCCTCTCTTTCTAGCCATCAGACCGTATGCATTGCCGGGGCGCTCGAGACCGTTGCTGTCAGCGAGCCCGCGCGGGACTGTTGGGAAAAACACGTGGAAACACAAGCGGCGACACGATCCTGTAAAAGATCCGGTCGCCGCCGACGGGTACGTTCTTCGCTTTGCGCCCGGCGCCACGCTTCGATCTCGGCATGATTGCCGGAGAGCAGGACGTCGGGCACGTCTACGCCGCCAAAATTACGCGGGCGTGTATAGTGCGGGTATTCCAGGCGACCCGCCTCGAAGGATTCATCCGCCGCGCCGTCCGCATGCCCCAGCGCGCCGGGCAGCAGCCGCACGACCGCATCGACGATCGCCAGCGCTGCCGGCTCGCCGCCAGTCATGACGAAGTCGCCGAGACTGACCTCGAGCGGTTGGAGCAGGTTGATGATGCGCTCGTCGTAGCCCTCGTAGTGCCCGCAGATCACAAGCAGCCGCGACTGGGTCGCCAGTTCGCGGGCGGTGGTCTGGCTAAACGAGCGGCCCTGCGGGGTCAGGAGAATCCGCAGGGCCGGGCGGGGGTCGAGCGCTTCAATCGCGCGGACGGCGTCGATGACCGGCTGGCACAGGAGCACCATGCCGGGGCCGCCGCCGAACGGGCGGTCGTCAACTTTCTTGTGGGGGTCGGTGGAGTAGTCGCGGAGCTGGTGGGTGTACAGCGTGACGATGCCCGCCGCCTGCGCGCGCCCCAGGATGCTGGCCGCAAAGTACGGCTGCAGCACTTCGGGGAATAGCGTCAGGACGTCGATTCGCATCGCCTGATCCCATCATCACTCGCAGGACCCTTACCGCGCGGTAATCTGGTGCTGCTTGAGGAGCTGGGCCACCGTGTCGGTGGGCTCCGCGCCCACGCTCAGCCAATACTGGATGCGCTCCGCGTTGAGCTTGATCTGCTCCCCGCGGGCCGTGTTGGCGGGATCGTAGGTGCCGAGTTCCTCGAGCACGCGCCCGTCCCGGGGGCGCCGTCCGTCCATCGCGCTGAGGCGATAGAACGGCCGATTCGTGCGTCCAATGCGCTTGAGTCGCAACCTGACTGACATACCGCTCTCCGCGGAAACGGCCCCGGGTGTCCCGGGCGGCCGTCCGAGTCGTGTCCACATCGCCCCAAAGCGACGCGGAGCCCTGTAGTATAAGCGGGACTGGCGCAACTGCCAAGGGGCAAAGGACCTGCCCGGCGAAAGTCGGCTCGCCTGGTCTCGAGAACCTGCGATCCGGATCATCCCGGGAGTCCTGGCCGAAACCGGGGGGGACGTGCGGCGGTTGGTCGGCAAAACAGCGCGACGGGTCGGGGCGTCGTAGCCCGGACCCGCCGCGTGGTTTCGAAGCAGCGATTCGCGTCAGGAGGCCAGCATCGGGGCGGCCGTGCGGCAACTGGCGATGAGTTCGCGTACTGCGTCGTCCGTGGTGCGCAGGGGGCGCCAACTCAGCTCAGCGATAATCTTGCTGTTATCTCCATGAAAGACAGCGACTTGCGTGTCGCTCGCTGTGGTCTGTGCATCGGTCAAGCGGAGATTCTGCCCGCTGGCGGCGACCAGCGCCTGGACGACGTCGCGGCACTTCGTGGCGCGACCGGAGCAGATGTTGTAGGTCTCGTTGGGGCGCCCGTCTGCGAGCAGGCGTTCGTAGGCGGAGACGACATCGTCGATATGCAGGAGGTCACGCTGGCAATCTAAGTCTGGCACGGACAGCTCGTTACCGTTCGTAGCCGCGTCCCATTCGACGATCTGGCGCGCGACGGCCCCGAAGAAGAAGCGCGCCGGTTGACCGGCACCGAGGTAGTGGAATGGGCGGGCGATCGTGACGTCCAAGTGGTAGTCACGGAAGAACGTGTGCGCGATGCCTTCCGCGGCGGCCTTCATGGAGCCGAAAGTTGAAATCGGCGCGGCCGGCGTATTCTCGCTGGCAGGAGCACTGCCGCAGGTGTTGCCGTAAACATCGCACGCGCTGGCCATGACGATCTTGGCGCGCGGGACAGTTCGGCGCACCGCATCGAGGATGTTGGCCCAGGCGGTGACGATGGTCTGATAGGCGCCCAGCGGCTCCTCCACGGCGTCGCTCGGGCGCGAGATGCCGGCGAGGTGCACGACCGCGTCGGGCCGGATGCTCGCAACGGCGCGCGCAACGTTGATGGGGTCGGTCACATCGCAGACAAGCGCCTTGGCGTTGTTGCGCTCGTAAGCCAGCTTGCGGGCGCGATTACGCACACCCGCGACGACGTCGTAGCCATGCACACGCAGGTATTCGACCAGACGGCTGCCGACAAAACCGCCGGCACCGGTCACAAAAACCGTTCGCACAGATGTCCTCCTTCTTGCGTGCATCGACGGGAAACGACGCGGCGTACGCCAGTTGCGCGTCCCGCCCGTTGTCGTCCTGTGCGTTTCTATCGGCAGTTCACCTGGGCTGATTGGGGGACGGTGGGCGAATTTCGCGGAGAAAAATAGTCTTTGATCGTGAAGAATAAGGGAATCGAATTGGTGCTGTTATGCCATGCGCTTCGCGCGAGACCACCGGCGGTGCGCCCGCGCCGGGCAGTGGTCGGGCGCGTGCCATATGCGGAACGCCGCGGAGAGGGAGCAGCAATCCGCACGTTGAGCGTTGCCAAGCGCGTTGCTATGCTGTCGCCGCCGAGCAGCCGACCGAATGCGCAGCGGGCGTGCGCCCGGGTGCGGAAGGCGGCCGGGCTTGAGACGAAGTCTGCGGGAGACAGGAGTCTGGCGATGGGCCTGGATGACGTACTGCTGGCGGCGGAAGAGACGATGGACAAGGCCGTGGACTTCCTCAAGCAGGAATTCCGCGCGGTGCGCAGTGGACGCGCGACGACGGGGTTGGTGGACACGCTGCGGGTGGACGTGGAGTCGTACGGAACCACCATGTCCCTGAAGGAGATGGCGAACCTGGCTGTGGCCGAAGGCAACGTGATCGTCATCAAGCCGTTCGACCCGGGGACCCTGAAGGACATCCAGCGCGCGATCGAGAAGAGCGAGTTGGGCATCAACCCCCAGAATGACGGGAAGATGATCCGCCTGCCGGTCCCGCCGCTTTCGACCGAGCGCCGCAATCAGCTCGTGCAGCGCGTCAAGCAACTTGGCGAACAGCAGAAGGTGGCCGTACGCAACGCGCGCCGCGACGGCAACAAGGCGCTGGACACAGCCAAGAAGGACAAGACGCTGACCGAGGATGAAGTGGAGAGCGGCCAGGAGCAGATCCAGAAGTCAACCGACGACTACATCAAGCAGATCGACAAGCTGATCGAGGACAAGTCCAAGGAAATCATGGCCGTGTGAGGGGCGGAGCGCGGGCTGCCCCGGTTCAGACCGTGCGGGTGGGGGCAGGCTGACGGGGCCGTGGCGCGGTGGGCCCAAGAAAGAGAACCCGGTGCCGCGGGGGCAGTCGGGTTCTCCATCCAGGTGAACGAGATCTTGTCCGGCTGGAAGCGTAGCGGATGTCGGCAAGACGTCGTCAGGGGGCCGGCTGCGAAACGAGGGTCAGTGCCGTCGCGGGCGTGAGCACGAACACCTGTTCGGTCGTCTGGCCCGCCACGATCGTGACGGTCGCCTGCTGACGGCTCCAGCCGGTCTTCTGGGCGACCGCCAAGTACGGCCCCGGGGGCACTTGTTCCATGACGAACCGACCTTCGTTGTTGGTTATGACTTCGCGGACGACCGCCGACGTGCCCTCCAAGCGCACGGTCGCACCGCCGAGCGGAATCTGCGTGCCAGCGGAGGAGGTGCCCCAGACGCGCCCGACGAACCGGCCGAACGGGTTGGTCGATTCGGGCACGAGAAGGAAGCTCTGTTCGAGAATCTGCCCGGGTGCGAGCAGGAGCGCGACGGCCTGCGGGATGAAGCCGACCTTGAAGGCGCGCAGGACGTAGGGACCCGGGGCGACCGGGTTGAAGGAGTAGTCGCCGTTGGGATCCGCGAGGGCCGTCGCAAGAATCTGGTCGTCGCGGGTGAGCTGCAGAGTCGCGCCAGGCAGCGGCAGGACACCGGCGGTGCCGGGTTGGGTGACGTGGCCGACGATGGCACCAGCCGCAGGCGGGAGCGGCGTCAACAGCAGGTCTCGGCCGACGAGGGCATCCGGTGGCACCAGCAGGGGTACGGCCAGCGGCGCGAAGCCGGGGGCGTCCGCGGCCAGTTCGTAGCCGCGCGGGGGCACGTCCACGAAGAAGAAGCTGCCGTCCAGTCCCGTGTGAGTGTGGCGTGTCAGGGACTCGTCGTCAGGGTTGCGCAGGCAGACGTGGGCACCCGCGAGCGGGCGCGGGTTGGCGTCGGGAGCCTGGGCGAGCACATGGCCGATCACAACGCCTGTGCCGGGCGCCGGCGCCACGTGTTCGAAGACGATGCTGGCGTTCGGCGGCAGGCACGCCCGGCGGACGAGGACGATGTGGAAGGGATTGGTGATCACGTCCAGCGGCCCGGGGCGTCGGTCGTCAAAGACGCGAATATGCACGAACCCACCGTCGTATTGGAGCCCGAGAATGGCGGTATTGGGACCGCCGCCGGAGGTTTGCGGGCCTTGAATCGTCGCGACGACCAGGAAAGCGGTGAAGTCGACGGGCGGTACAGGCGGTGCGGGCGTGATCGTCGCAGTGTGCTTGCGCCAAAAAGCCTCCCAGGCCTGGGGTGTGCGCACTACGAGATCCGCGCCTTGGAAGTTGGCGAGATTGCGGCCCCAGGCGCTGTGGTCCCCCTTGAAGAGGGGTATGGCTTCGCAAACGGCCGGCGGCAAGGCGTCAGCGATGCTGTCGGTGGCCGCCGGTGCGGCCGTGGTTGGCGGTTGGGCCGCCAGACAGAAGAGCGCCCCGAGGGTCAACGTTAGCGCGAGCAGGGTGCACCTATGCATGGTCTTCCTCCTTGTGTTACCGCGCGACGGCGCAGTGCACAGTAGCCCGTGAGTCCGTTGGTAGAACGTCGGCCAGGCAGCTTTATTCGCCGGCACGGCGTGAATTCTGGCGAGCGGGAGGGTTCGAAGTCGCAGCTGGCGGAATGCGGCGCGCCCGCAGCGCAGCCTGCACGACTGCGGCGAACTCCGTCCGCTGCGCGGTGTCGGCGAAGATATCCTCGAGCGGGTGTGGCACGGCGCTAGTGGAGCATTGCAGTCGGAGAACGCCCCGGTGCTCGACGACGCGTTCCACGTCGCTCCACGGGATGAACTCGGGCCGGACGGCCGTCCCGAGAAGGATGCCGTTGGGGGTAACGGCCACGAAGCGACCGCTGACCCGTCCCCCGAGCAGGCGACGAACAAGGAGGCCGAGCCCCGCTGCGAGAATCGCGCTCAGCAGGGCGAGCATTGGATCGGGAACTTCTGCCAGCCGGACGCGATACAGCGCACAGAGCAGGATGCCCAGGAGCAGGCCGAATACGGCGTAGCGCCAGGCAATATGGTGCCAGGTTTCGGCCGTGCGCCAGATTCGGACGGGAGGGCCGTACACGAAGCCACATTCCGGACACGTGCCGCCACTCGCTGCGGCGGGGAGGTCAGCGCCGCAAACAGGGCAGGTGGCGGGGGTCGTCGTGGGGGCTTCGTCGGGCATGGCGGTATCGTACCCGCGTAGGGCGGGAAGAGTACGGGCGACCGCGCGCCGCGCGGGTGGACTCAGGGGGCAGCGTCGAGGAGCGCGCGCAACTCCGAAGGGCTTGTGACGGGGGGGTGGCAACGCCGCGCCCGACAGACGTAGGCCGTGGGTTGCCCAGCGACCTGGCGGTATGCTGAGCGCAGCGACGGTGCGGCGAGTTCGCTGGGTGGCTGGCAATCGCTGCCGGCGGGGTCGTAACAGACCAGGACGCGGTTCGGCAGGTACGTGGCGTGGACCTCCGCGAGCAGGGCGCGCGTGGCCGGGAGCGCGGGGTCGCCGACGATTGTGGTTTCCACCGGTGACTGCTGCGCGAAGTCCACGGCGGCGAGGAAACGCTCCGCCGCCCAGGGCGCGCGGGCGACGTCGGCGGCGAAGGCGGCCATCTGTTGTTGCGCGAGATCCTGCCAACTGGAGTCGCCCGTCAGCGCGGCAAGGCGCAGGAGGTTCAGCAGCGCCAGCGAGTTGCCGGACGGCACGGCGTTGTCGTGGGCATCTTTGCTGCGGGCGATCAGATCCTCGTGATCGTGCGCGGTGAAGAAGAAGCCGCCGTGGTCCCGGTCCCAGTGGTGCTCAACGAGGGCGTGCGTGAGCTGCAGCGCGCGCGCGAGCCAGTGGGGTGCGAACGTGGCCTCGTACAGCTCGAGCAGACCGTCGGTGAAGGCCGCGTAGTCGCTCAGGAAGGCCCCGGGCGACGCGTGTCCCGCGCGCGACGAGCGCCGCAGACGTCCGGCGACATAATGGTGTTCCCAAAGGAAGTCAGCGGCCCGGGCGGCAGCGTCGAGAAAGCGCGGCTCGCCGAGCACGCAACCGCCGCGCGCGAGACTCCCGAGCATCAGTCCGTTCCATTCGCAGAGGATCTTGTCATCCAGCGCGGGCGGGATGCGACTCTGACGGACGGCCAACAGCTTTTGCCGGCCCCGCGCCAGACGCTCCTGCAGCTCGGGTAGCTCCAGGCGATGCAAGCGGGCGGCCGTCTCGGCGCACCGCAAGACGCGCGGGATGCTTTTGGCGACGCCGGGCTGGTGGGGATCGTTCCAATTGCCCAGTTCCGTGATGTCGAAGTAGCAGCACAGCAGGCGCCCGTCGTCGGGGCCGAGGGCGGCGAGCACTTCGTCGCGGCTCCAGACGTAGTAGCGCCCCTCCTGGCCTTGACTGTCGGCGTCGCGTGAGCTGTAGAAACCGCCGGCGGCATCCCGTAGGTCGGCGAGGACGTAGTCCAGGATTTCGCGGGCGATGCGCGCGTACAAGGGGCGGCGCGTGAATTGATAGCCATCGAGGTAGATGCGACTGACCAGCGCCTGATCGTAGAGCATCTTCTCGAAATGCGGCACGTGCCATTCCACATCCGTGCTGTAGCGATGGATGCCGCCGGCGAGCTGATCGTAGATGCCGCCCTCGGCCATGCGGTCCAGGGTGAGCTGGGCCAGGTCAACCAGTTGTTGCCGCTGGGCATCGTCGGGTGGCAGGCGCGCGGCGGTGCGCAGCAGGAGGTCGAGGGCCATGCTGGGCGGGAACTTGTGCGAGCCGCCGCCCGTGAGTCCGCCGTTGTCCGGGTCGAAGCTGCGCGCCAGGCCGAGCGCCGTCTCGGTGACGAGCGGGCCCAGGGCGGGGGGTTCGCCGGACGACGTCGCCCGCAAGTTGGTGCGCACCACTTCAGCCAGTTTGTCCGCCTGGGTGGCAATGTCCGTCCGGTGCGCGCGCCAGACTTCGCCGATGCGCTGGCACAAATCCTTGAAACCGGGGCGGCCCCAGCGTGCGGCGGGCGGGAAATACGTGCCGGCGAAGAACGGCTTGAGGTCCGGCGTGAGCCACACGCTCATCGGCCAGCCGCCCTGACCCTCGTTGAGCGCGAGTGTTGCCTGCATGTAGATCTCGTCGAGGTCCGGGCGTTCCTCGCGGTCGACCTTGATGTTGACGAAAAACGCGTTCAGGACGGCGGCGATGTCGGGGTCCGTGAAACTCTCGCGCGCCATGACGTGGCACCAATGGCAGGCGGAGTAGCCGATGCTCAGGAAGATCGGCTTGTCCGTCTGGCGAGCCAGCGCCAGCGCCGTGGGCCCCCACTCCTGCCAATGCACCGGCTGGGCGGCGTGCTGCCGCAGGTATGGCGACGTGGCCCGGTCGAGCTGGTTGGTGACTGCAGGCTGCGCCACATTCGTCACGCGCTGTACCTCGTGCCGCGACTGGCCGCCGGGAAGTCAGCCGGCGGCGGGCAGGGCGACCGGTGTGCGCCCGCGGCGGGAACATCGGTTCAAGACGGGTCCGTGTCGAGGGACGCTCGACCCACGCCTGATTCTTGTCGCCCGCGCGGGGAAGTCAATCCGGCGCACCCGCAAGCGAGGCGGGACGCAGTGGACGCCCGGTGTTGGGGCGAGTATATGACAGCATGCCTTCGCAAGACGCCTCACCGGACGCGCTCCTGGCGGACCTGAACGAGCCGCAGCGCGCGGCCGTCACCCACCGCGACGGCCCGCTGCTGGTGATCGCCGGTCCGGGCAGTGGCAAGACGCGCGTCATTACGCGCCGCGCCGCGCAGCTCGTGCGCTCCGGCGTACCGGCGCACAACATTCTCGCGATCACGTTCACGAACAAGGCCGCGGACGAGATGCGGAAGCGCATCGAAGCCCTCGGGGTGGGTCGCGGGATGTGGGTCTACACGTTCCACGCCCTGGGGGTGCGGCTGCTGCGCGAGCTGGGACCGCTGGCCCGCGTGCAGGCGGGGTTCACGATCTATGACGAGGACGATGCCCTGCGGGTCGTGAAAGAGGCGCTGGAGATTTGCCGGGTCAGCGAGGCGCTCGTGCGGCCGGACGCGGTCCGCGCGGCGATCAGCGCCGCGAAGAACAAGCTGCAGACGGCCGAGCAGGTTGCCGCTCAGGCGGACTGGTTCGAGGCGCAGGCGGTGGCACGGGTGTATGAGGCGTACCAGCAGCTTCTGGAACAGCGCAACGCCGTCGACTTTGACGACCTGCTCATGAAGGTCGCGCTGGTGTTGGGCACGCACGCGGACGTGACGGAGCGGCTGAACATCCGCTTTCGCTACCTGCTAATCGATGAGTATCAGGACACCAACCACGCGCAGTACCTGATGGCCCGGTATCTTTCGCAGCACCATGGGAATATCTGCGCGACGGGCGATCCGGATCAGAGCATCTACGCCTGGCGCGGCGCCAACATTCGCAATATCCTCGAGTTCGAGCGCGACTACCCGGACGCGAAAGTCGTCCGGCTGGAGCAGAACTACCGGTCGGCCGGGAACATTCTGAAGGTGGCGTCGCGGCTGATAGCCCAGAACACGCAGCGCAAACACAAGGAGCTGTGGACCGCGCGGGATGACGGCGCGCCGGTGCACGTCTGGCAGTTCGGCAGCGGTTACGACGAGGCGGAGCAGATCGCCCGGAGGATTCGCGAAGGGCACGTGGCCGGCCGGCCGTGGAGCGACTTCGCCATCTTCTACCGCATCAACGCAGTGTCGCGCGGGCTGGAAGACGCGCTGCGGGAGCGCGGCATCCCCTACAAGATCGCCCGGGGTGTGGAGTTCTACAACCGCAAGGAAATCCGCGACGTGCTCGCGTACCTGCGGGTGCTGGTCAATCCGGCCGACGACGTGGCGCTGCTGCGGATCATCAATACCCCGGCGCGCGGCATCGGCAAGACGTCGCTGGAGCGGCTGCAGACCTGTGCGGCCGAGAAGCGGGTGACGCTGATGACGGTGCTGCGCGTGGCGGACACGGTGCCGTCGCTGGGGGCCGCTGCCAAGCGTGTGGGGGCGTTCGTGGAGCGGCTCGACCGGCTGCGTGCGGCGCTGGCGCTGCGTGTGCCGGAGGCGGTGAGCCTGGTGCTGACGGAATCCGGGCTGGAGGACGAGCTGCGGCGCGAGCGGGAGGCCGGCGGCGAGGACCGGCTGGCGAACGTGCAGGAACTGGTGACGGCGGCCCTGCGCTACGAACAGGAGAGCGCGGACGCGACGCTGGAAGAGTTTCTGACGCGGGTCAGCCTCGCGAGCGACCAGGACCAGGTGGATGAGCACGCCGGTGTGGTCATGTTGATGACGCTGCACGCCGCGAAAGGCCTGGAGTTCCCGGTCGTGTTTCTGGTCGGGTTGGAGCAAGGGCTGCTGCCGCACGAGCGGGCGCTGGACTCCGCGCGGCGTGAGATCGAAGAAGAGCGGCGGCTGTGCTTTGTGGGGCTCACGCGGGCCATGGAGCAACTGTACCTGACCCGTGCGGCCGAGCGCGTCGTGCGTGGTCAGCCGCTACCGCGGCCAGCGTCGCAGTTTCTGGCCGAGCTGGACGACGGGGGGCTGGTGTGGGAGGGGTTTCAGCAGGCGCTAGGATCGGCCCGGTACGCGTTGCGTGACGACATCGAAGTTGTCGTGGATGATCTACCGCCCGACGAGGCCGCGCGGTTGTTGCCGAAGCGCAAGCTGCGGGCGCGCGCCGCGGAAGGGGACGCGGACGCGTTTCGTCCCGTGGACGAGGAGACCGCGCCGCGCCGGCGGAAAGCGCGCGCGACGGAGGAGGAGGGGACGAGTGCGGATGAAGAGGCGCGGGCGTGGCCAAGACGCAAGCCGCATGTGGTGCGGGAGGGGGCGGAGGCGCAGCCCGGAGAACACGGCGTGCGCGACAGCGCGGAATTCGCGGGCTGGAAGCCGGGCATGCTCGTGCAGCATGAGCAGTATGGGGTGGGACAGATCGTATGGATTCGACCGGCGCCGGGTCAGACGCGGGCCGCGGTGAAGTTCGCGGGGCATGGGGAAAAGACCCTAATTCTGGAGTTGGCGCCCGTGCGCCGGCTGGAGCGGCGGTGAGCCGGTCTCAGGCGTTGGGGCGCCGCGCGGGCCCCAGCGCCGGTCGACGCCCGGAGGCGTCGACCGGGCCCCGGGGCCGGGGCAAAGGGAGGCTCGTCGCGGCTGCTCCGGATGGAACGCAGCATCGTCGCGTGCGTGGCGTAACCGGGCCATCGGTCTTGGCCACAAGTCTCTGTGCAGAACCTGGTTACACGGCACAGCCAGACGCGCACAAACCCCCCAGCGCCCGACTCCCCCCGGGTCGGGCGCCGGTAGCTCGCGCCCAGCTTGAGTTTCGGCCGTGCCCGGGCTGGTTCCTGCACCGGAGAACGCATGATCCGGCTTTGTGTCAGCGCACAACGGCGTTACTATGATTGACGGAAGCGGCGCGTTACGCGCTCGGACGGAGCGCGGTTTTTGTGTGCCGCGCCGCTGGCGGCCGCCGATGGTGGAAGCAGGCCTATGCCGGACGTTGTACGAAGCCAATCCGCCGATCTGCAGAGAGTGCTCCTGGAACACGCCCATGCCCTGCACGCGTACGTGCAGCGCCGCATCCCCCGTCGCCACCAGGACCTAGTCAGCGTCGACGATGTGCTGCAGGAGGTCTGGATCGCGGCCAGTCAGCGCATGCCGGCGGACGTGCGGGACGCGGGCGGTTGGTTGACCGCGGTGGCGAACTCGAAACTGGTGGACGCCCTGCGCACCGTGGAAGCGGTAAAGCGCGGCGGTGGTCGGCCGGTGGCGCCGGCGCAGGTACCGAGCGCCTCGCTGGATGGCCTGGTCGCGCGCCTCTGCGCGCGGGGTCGAACGCCCAGCCGGGAGCTATCCTCGCGCGAGGCGCGCGGGGCGGTGCAGGCGGCTTTGGCGGAGCTTCCGCCTGAACACCGCGAGGTGATTACGCTGCGCTACCTGGAGGGGCTGGGGCACGACGAGATCGCCCGCGTCATGCAGCGAAGTCGGGCGGCTGTGAACAGCCTGCTGTTCCGCGCGCTGCGTGAGCTGCAACAGAAGATGGGGCCGGCGACGCGTTTCTTCAGCGATGCCCGCTCGAGTTCGTCCGACGGCTGGCGCGTGACCTGAGCGAGGGTGGCCGATGGCGCACGGCACGCCAGAGCCGGGCGAGACGCAAACCGCGCGTGCGGCGCGCATCGAAGCGATTGTCCAGGAGTTGCTGCGCGGGGACGCTGCGGACGGGGACACCCGCATCCAGGCCACGCACGCTGACCTCCAGCCGGAGCTGGGGGAGCGCATCCGCGTGCTCCGCGCGATTCAGGCCGCTCAGCAGGCGGCGACACGCCGGGCCGCAGCGCCCGACGCCCGGGCGAGCGTGCTCGATGAGGAGCGCGCCGTCCTGGAGCGGGCGCTGGTGGGTTACGAGATTCTTGAGCGACTGCAGCATGGCGGGCAGGGGGCGGTGTATCGCGGCGTGCAGGTGGCGACGAAGCGCGCCGTGGCGATCAAGGTGCTGCTCGATGGGCCCCTGGCGTCGGACCGCCAGCGGGCGCGCTTCGAGCGCGAAGCCGAGGTCACCTCACGCCTGCGGCACCCGAACATCGTGACTCTGTTCGAATACGGTGTCGTGCGGGGGCGGCCCTTTCTGGCCATGGAGTACGTCGCCGGCCTGCCGATCACGGACTATGCGCTGCTGCACGATCTGTCGCCGCGCGCCATCGTCGCGCTATGCATGCCGGTGTGCCAGGCGGTGCACTACGCGCACCAGAACGGGATTATCCATCGCGACCTGAATCCGGCCAACGTCCTCGTGGACGAGAACGGTGTGCCGCGCGTGCTGGATTTCGGGCTCGCGAAGGACACGTGGGCGCCGGAGACGGAGGCCACCTACTCGCAGACCGGGCAGATCGTCGGCACGCTGCCCTACATGAGCCCCGAGCAAGTGGGGGCGCCGGACGCGATCATCGATGTGCGTTCCGACGTCTATGCGCTGGGCGTGGTCCTGTACGAACTGCTGACGGGCTGTCAGCCGCATGACCCGAGCGTGGGCTGGGTGCGGCTGCAGGCGGCCATCCTCACGGCGGATGCGGCCCCGCTGCACCAGGTGCTGACCCGTGACTTCGAGCGACCGGCGGAGCTGAACCGCGACCTGGAAGCCGTCGTGCTCAAGGCGCTGCGCAAGGACAAGGGGGCACGCTACCAGTCGGCGGCGGAGCTGGCGGCCGACCTGGAGCGCTACCTGGCCGGCGACGCGGTGCATGCCCGCGCCGGGAGCCGGGCCTACATGCTGCGCAAGGCGCTGCGGCGACACCGGCGGCTGGTGACGGTGGCGGCGAGCTTCTGCGTCATCGCGGCGGTGGCGGTGGGGGCGGTCTTGCGGGCGCTGGCCGTTGCGCAGCGTGAACGCGATCAGGCGCGCAAGGCGTCCCGCGTGGCGTACGACCTGTTTGATCGCGTGCTGGACCTGGACGAGTCCTTGCGGCCGCTCGCGGGCGGCGTGGCGGTGCGTGATGATTTGCTGACGGGGGTATCGGCGACGATCCCGCGGCTGGGCGAGCTGGTGGCGGGGGATCCGGCGTTTGCGGACCTGGCGGCGCGGACGCTGGAGAAACAGGGGGACATCGCGGCGCTGCAGGGGCAGAAGGCGGAGGCGGAGCGCTGCTACCAGGCGCTGCTCGGGGAACGCCTCACGCATTGGCGCGCGGCACCCGACGACCCGGAGCGCGTCATCGAAGCGGCGCGCACTTATCGAAAGCTGGCGACGACCCAGGCCGACGGTGGCATCACGTTCGAGCACGGAATCACGCTGGTGGAGGACGCGCGGCGTGCCGCGCCGGCCCACGTGGGATTGCGGCGGGCCCTGCTCGAACTGCGCCTGGAATACGCAGGCATGCTCGGTCAGACGCTCCAGCATCGCGCGGCCCTGGAGGAATTCGACGCCGGACTGGCGCTGAACGGACCGGAGCTCGAACGGGACATCGGCCCCGTACACGACCAGGTCGCGCGGGCACACAGCGGGCGCGCGCGGGCCCTGGTCGGACTTGGGCGAGCGGCCGAAGCGCTGGCATCCTATCGGCGGTCCGCCGAACTGCGCGAGGCCATCTGCCTGGCACGCCCGGCGGACACGAACGCGCGCTATGCTCTGATGTCAGCGTACGTGAACCTGGGAGGCTTCCTGGCCGGCGACAAGCGGACGGCGGAGGCTCTGGACTACTGGCGGCGAGCGGCACGGATTGGTGAGACGCTGCACGAGTTGGACCCGCGCGTGCTTGTTTGGGCGCGCGACCTGTACGGGGTTCACCATCGGATTGCCGACCAACTCGTGCGCGACGGTGACCTGGCCGGGGCCAGGACGGAAGCCGAGCACGCCGTGCGCGTCGCCCGCGAGTTGATGGCAACGCGCGGGGACACGACGGAGGCGATCGGCACGCTGGCGTTCGCGCTGGAGCTGCGCGGAAACCTGGCCCTCCGCGACGGGGAGGTGGCCGGAGCGTGGGAGGCGTTTACCGAAGCCGTCGCTGCCGCCGCTCGCGCGCGTGCCCTGGAGCCGGGCAACGCACGCTGGGCACGCGACCTGGCCACGAGTCTGGTCTGGCTGGGGATTGCGTCGCGTCGTGACAACGTCCCGGAGCAGGCCCTGCTGCACTACGGTCGGGCGCTGGCCATTCGGGAGGAGCTGCTGGCGGACAACCCGGAGAACCCGGAACTCGAGTGCGATGTCGTCGAGAACCTGACCAACCTCGCGGCCGCGCAGATGAGTCTGGGCTCGCCTGCGGGTGATGCGCAGGCGAAGGACGCGCTGTGCGAGGCGGACTTCCACCTTGACAGCCTGCAGCGGAGCGGGCGGATGAGCGCCGTGCTGCGCGAGTACGAGCGGGCACGGGCAGCGATTGACCGCAATCTCGAGATTCTCGACGAGCGCGCGCGGGAGGCCGAGGCGGATGCGCCGTAACCCGGACGGGACCGCACGGCTCAGTCGCCGCCCTGCGGGGGGGTGGTTGGCTCTAGCTCCACCGGCTCGGCCGTACCCTCGGCGAGCGGTATCGCCTCACCAACCTGCATGAACTTGTGATTCAGGGACACCGTGATGATACCCGGCTCGGACGTGACGGCCGTGCCGCCCGTGCCGGCCAACTCGTAGTCCAGATCGGCCTCCGTCGTCACGGCGGCGGCGGCGCGCCCTGCGAGCGCGGGGGGCGAGCTGAATTCGGAGGTCTGCGGAGCGTTGGGGTCGGCATGCTCGACCCACCACAGCCCGTCAACGGTCGGCAGGGTTGGCGCGGTTTCGCTCCAGGTGCGATCGGCCGCGCCTTCGACACCAGGCTGTACGAACGACATGCCCGTGACGGCCCAGCCGATGCTGGAGCCGTCCTGGTCCTGGGCCTGCAGACTGAGGGTGACGCGCAGCAGAACCGGGCTATTCGGGTCCGCGGCGGATTCGTGGATGAGATAGGTCACGTTGGTGTCGGCGGGGAGCTGCGCCCACGCACTCCAACTCGCGCCCAACAGCACGACAAGTGTGCTCCATCCCTTCCGAGCGAACGACATACGCGGTCTCCTGTTGACGGGGGCGCACCAACAGACAAGCACGCCGCAGCCCTCGCCCGCCGCAGCGGGGGGGTGGCAGCCGCGATGTTGGAACTCCCGTCGACCTGGTGCGGGGGTTTAGCGGCACGCTGCAGGGCTTCGCGTCGAGCCCGCAATGCAGCAGCCCTCTACTTGTATGACGGGCGTGGTGCGCCGCGCGCTCGCCCGGATCGGAAAAGTCTTGGATATTTACCTATGGGGTTCCGCCTTACCGCGCGATAAGGGCGGGGGCGGCGAAACCTCCGGGCCGGCAACAGTTTGCGGCCGCGCGGCAAAAGCGGACGCAGCCCGTGTGGGGGCGGTGAACTGGTGGCGGTGGGCGGGATTTTGAGCGTGCCCGGTAAAGGGTGGCAATCCCCGTGCGGCGCGCGCCGCCGGTTATACTGGCCTTGGCTTGGCCTGTGCGGCGACGAGCGCGGCCGTGGCCAATGCTGTGATTTCCGGCGACGCGGTCGCCAGATGGAATCAGATGATGACGAGCGCGCCACTGGCGCCAACGAACAAGACGGAGCGCGCCGGCTGCGGCACACGGGGCCGTCTTGTTGGCGTGTGGCTCGGTGCCGTGGTCGTCGTCGCGAGTGTCGCGGCGCTGTACTGGCCCGCCCTGCGCTACGGCTTCGTCGGCTGGGACGACGATCGCAACGTCACGATGAACGCGCTGGTCACGCGCACGGACGGTTTGCTCCCGATCTGGACAAGCGTGCACGGACCCGCGGGTTTGCCGAACTACCCGCTGTTCTACACCTCGCTTTGGCTGGAGTACCGGCTGTGGGGTGCGAATCCGGCCGGGTATCACGCAACCAACGTCGTGTTGCACGCGCTGAATGCCGTGTTGGCGGGGCTCGTGCTGCGGCGGCTGGGAGCGCGGGAGGGCGTGGCCTGGGGCGCGGCCTTGCTGCTGGCCGTGCACCCCATGCAGGTGGAGTCGGTGGCGTGGATCACGGAACGCAAGAACGTGCTGTCCACGGCCTTCGTGCTCGCGGCCTTCCTCCTGTACCTGCACCACCGACACACCGGGCGCGCGGCGTACTATGTTCTGGCGCTGGCGGCGTTCGCCGCAGCGCTCTTAAGCAAGACGGCCAGTGTGACGCTGGTCGGCGCGTTGTTGCTGGCGGACCTGCTTGTGGTGCGTGACGGCGCGGAGAGCACGCCGCCATCGACCACCCCGCGCGAACACGTGTGGGCGGCACTGCAGCGGCTCGTGCCGTTCGCGGCCATCGGCGCATTGGCCAGTCTGGTGCTGGTCGCCGTGGAAGATCGGCCGGCGGACACGTTGGCGCCAGGGTTACGGCCGCTGCTGGCGGCGCGCGTGGTGTGGTTCTATGTGGCGCAGCTCCTGTGGCCAGGAGGGTTGACGCCGATCTACCCGCGGTGGGAGATTGCGCCGGAGGACCTGTGGGCGTGGGTGCCGCTAGTGGGGCTCGTTGTGGCGGCGGGCGCGGCGTGGTGGGGGCGGCGGCGTCTGGGCGGGCTGCGCCTGTGGGGCCTGGGGCATTTCCTCGTGACGCTGCTGCCGGTCGTTGGGCTGCTGCCCTTCGGCTATCACAGCCACTCGTACGTGGCGGATCGGTTCGTGTACCTGGCGTGCCTGGGTGTATTCCTGTTCGTCCTGCAGACGCTGGACGACACGCTGCAGCGCTGGAGCACCGTGCGGCTGGCCCAGGTCGGCACGGTCGTCGCGGCCGTGATCGTGGCCGTACCGCTGGCCGTGTGTACGCGGCAGTACTTGCCGGTGTGGCAGGACTCGGCGCACCTGTGGGCGCGCGTGGTGCGGGACAACCCGGAGAGCTGGGTGGGGCGTGGCAACTACGGCAGCGTGCTGTTCATGCGGGGGCGGGCGGAGGAGGCGCTGACGCACTGGCAGCGGTCGCTGGAGCTGGAGCCGAGCGCGCTGCCGACGCATATCCGCGTGGCGCAGGCGCTGCGGGAACTGGGGCACGGGGCGGAGGCGGTGACGTACCTGCGGCGCGCGGCGGAGCAACACCGGGAATTCCCCGATCTGCAGGCGGCGCTGGCGGAGGCGCTGGCGGCACAGGGGCAGGTGCGCGAAGCCATTGAGATGCTGCGCCAAGTCGCGTGGGCTAACCAGAAGTGTTGGCTGGCATACGACCGGCTGGCGTGGATTTACGCGACGACGCCGCAGGCGCAGGATCGGCAGGGGAGCGAGGCGGTGCGGCTGGCGGAATCGGCGTACAACCTGACTGGCGGGCAGCAGACGCAGGTGCTGGACACGCTGGCGGCCGCGCATGCGGAAGCGCGGCAGTTTCCGCGCGCGGTGGCAACGGCGCAGCGCGCGATCGAAGCCGCGCAGCGGGATGGCGACGAACGGTTGGTGGCGCGGATTCGGGCGCGACTGGCACTGTACGAAGCGGGGCGCGCGTACCGGGAAGGGCAGTAGCGGGTCACCGCGGGGCGGCGTGATTGGGCATTGCGCAGCGCTGCCGCGCGTGATTTCGAAGCCCCACCGGAGTGCGTGAGTGCGGCCCGCCGGGGCAGCGTCACACGAGGGCGGCGGGATTCGGCACGGAGAGGGCGGGATTCGAACCCGCGAACCCTTGCGGGTCACCGGTTTTCAAGACCGGCTCCTTTAGCCACTCGGACACCTCTCCAGATAGCGGGCAGCCAATGTCATGATGGCGGATGGGGGGCGGGGATGCAAGGCGGAAGTGGGCGCGGCGACGAACACGGGCCCGGCCGTGCCGGTCGGCCGGCGGGTCGGCCGGCGGATCGCGCGGTGCAGTTGTTCGGACGCGCACTGTGGTCGGTAGCCGAGTCTTTGGTCGCGGCGTCCGCTCAAAGTTCAAAGTGCCGAGTTCGGCGGCGACCTGATCCGCCGTAGGCGCAACGTTGTTGACGGCAGACTCCTCGGTCGCTCCGCTCCTTCGGAATGACGGTCACCTCGCTCGTGCGGCATGACCGTCGCTCCGCTCCTTCGGAACGACGGTCATCCTGCTCGTTCGAAACGTCGATGGGCGCCGGCCGCGGGCTACCACAGCGGGCCGGTGTACCACAGCGCGAACAGCGCGAAGTCGTCGATGTCCACGTCGCCGTCGCCGTCGAGGTCGGCGGTCTGCCCCGGCTCGCCGATCCGAACCGTCGTGAGGTACTCGCTGTACCGCGCGCCGACGATGCACTCGACCGTCGGTTCGTACACACGCAAGCGCAGGGCATAGCTACACGCCGGCAGACCGGTCGTATCCCAGTCGGCGAGGTAGTCATAGTTGACGGGGTTAGTGCCCTCGGCGATGGGTACCCACGTGTGGATCGCACCGCCCGTGAAGTCGAGATACCAGTGGGTAAAGTGCGTGTCGTAGGCCGAGCCGTAAATCTGGACTACGTTATTCACGGCCAGGCAATTCTCGGGTTCGGCGATGAACGCCGTGGGGGCCGTGTTGTCGACGTCCACCGTCACGATGTCCTCGCTCGCGCCGCCGGGGCTGAAGGCGTAGACGCGCAGCTCGTAGGTGCCTTCCGGCACAGGCGGGTTGAGCGTGTCCCAGTGCGCGAGCGTCAGATTGGCCACTGGACCGGGATAGGAGACGACGCCTTCGACGGGCGTCCAGGGGATGGTGCCGAGCAGGCGGTAGTCGACGCTATAGCTGACGCCGCAGACGCCGTGGCCGACGTAGCCGTCGATGCAGACGCGGCCGGTGACGTTCTGGCCGGTAGTCGGCCAGTTGAGGTGGGCGCTGGGGCCGGTGTCCACGTAGACGAGGTGCGCCGCCGTGGCGGAGTGGCCGCAGCCGTCCTCGACGGTCAATTGCACGATGCGGTAGCCGGCGGTGGCGGGGGTCCAGTGGCAAAACTGGCCGGCGACGGGGTTGTAGCCGTCGGCGATGAAATCCCAGGTGGGGGAGTTAATGGCACGTTCGGCGATCCACCAGCGGTTGAGGTTATCTTCGGGATCGCTGGCGGCGCCGGTGAGTTCGAAGGGCTGACCGAAGGGGACGCAGGCGAAGTCGGCGACGTAGAGGTCGGCGGTGGGGGACTGGGTGTCGTACTCACAGCGGTCTGTCAGCGTGACCTCGAGATCGAGGCAATCGCCCGAGCCGTCGTAGGCTCCCACGGCGAGGTAATAGCCGTCGTAGGCGCGGACGCGACGCGTGAATTGCGCGGCAGCGGGGTCGCGCGGGCAGTCCGAGTAGTCCACGCACTCAAGCTGGGTCATGTAGCCCCCACATTCGCCGGTGAGCAGGCGCAGGACCGTGTCGTAATTCGTGCCGACGTTGCAGGTGGAGACCGTGAGGTCGCCATAGACCAGCGGCTGAATGGTGAACCAGACCACCTGCGTCGTGGCGGGCTGGCAGGGCCAGCGGGCGTGGCTCAGACTGAGGTCGGTCGTGTCGACGAGCGCATGCTGCGTGCCAGGAAGCCCGGAGAGTTCGCGCGGGAATTGGCAGATGAAGTTGCGCGGCGGGTCGCCGCAGGGGTAGCCGACCGAGACGATCAGGCCCAGGCACAGTGCGCAGCCCTGCGGATTATTGTTGTAGGAGCCGACGCGAATGAAGTACCGGTAGCCGGCGGTCACGTTGTAGGAGAGCTGGCTGGTATAGCCGGTGCAGTGTGCCGAGCAGTCGGGCCAGTACGCGTCGTCGCTGTAGGTGAGCTCGCCGCCGGCGGTGTCGTACAGGCCGACCACGGTGTCGAAGAGGGTGTTGGGGTGACAGGTGGATACGATCATGGTCCCGGTGACATCCGGCGTGATGGCGAAGTACGTGACGTTGCCAACGTAGACGCCGCCGATGAAGCTGGTGTCGGTCGCTGCGTAGCAGTCCATGAGCACGACGTGCTGGCCATTGGACCCGTCGATGGTACGCGGATTCAGCGGGTCCGCACTGGCCGGTTCGCCATAGTTGCAGCTTTGGGCGGCCCCGCGGGCCGGCAGACCCAGGAGCAGTGCGGCCGCGACGAGGAAGAGAAGCGCTCGATTCATCTTCGTGCCTCCGTTATGAAGAAGCGCGTCGCGGCGGCGCGTGACGACGCAGTCACGAGCGGCCGGGACCGGTAAGAACGTCCGCGCTGCGCGCCGGGGGGTGGCGGCGCAACGGGGGGTGTTTGGTTATGCGTGTACGACGCTGCCTTCGGCCCACAGTCCCGCACGGGGATGCCTCGCAGAAGCACGGGACCAATTAAAAGGCGATTCTACTGTGTGCGCGTCATGCACTGTCCAGCCTTTTGCGTGCGTTCGCGGTTCAGGAGCTGTCACCGAGTGCGGTGAGAGCCGAGCGGGGTACGGCATGTCGCGACGGTGAGGTGACCGGCCGGGGTCAGTGCGGGGCGGAGTACAGTGCGCTGCGCTTGTCCGCGGGACGCCGGTGTCACACCACAGGATCGATGGCACAGACCGCAATGACGGAAGCGCTTGCGTACGGGTGTCCGGGTCGGTCATGATATGCGTTCATGAGCCAACTCTTCGCCAAGAAGCCCCTCAACGTCCTTTTGGCCGAAATGGAAGGCGGAAACCGGTTGCGGCGCATCCTCGGACCGGTTCAGCTTACGAGTCTTGGGGTGGGCTGCATCATCGGTACCGGCATCTTCGTCACCACCGGTGCCGTCGCCCACAACACCACCGGACCGGCCATGATGCTCTCGTTTGTCGTGGCCGGGTTGGCTTGTGTGTTCGCGGCGCTGTCGTACGCGGAGCTGGCGTCCATGGTGCCGGTCGCCGGATCGGCCTACACCTATGCCTACGCGACGCTCGGCGAGTTGCTCGCCTGGATCATCGGCTGGGACCTGGTGCTGGAGTACGGCATCGGGGCGGCCTTCGTGGCCAACGGCTGGTCGGGGTACTTCTGCAGGCTCGTCAACGACACTCCCCTGCGCGTCCCCAGCTTCCTGACGGGCGCGCCTTTCGACTTCTCGGCGGCCACCGGCGAACTGGTGCTGACGGGAAACTGGTTTGACCTACCCGCCGTCGTGATCACCGTCGCGATCACGCTGATCCTGGTGAAGGGCATCCGCGAGAGCGCGAGCTTCAACGCGGCCATGGTGGTTACGAAGGTCGCGATTGTGATCTTCGTGATCGTGCTCGGGGCCTTCTACATCAACCCGGCCAACTGGCATCCCTTCGCCCCGTACGGCTACGCGGGCCTGAGCTTCTTCGGACACACAATCTGGGGCGAGCAGAACGCGGCCGGCAAACCGCTCGGCATGCTGGCCGGGGCCGCGATCTCCTTCATCGCATATATCGGCTTCGACTCCGTGTCTACGCACGCCGAGGAGGCGCGCAATCCGCGGCGCGACGTGCCCATCGGCATCGTCGGTTCGCTGCTGATCTGTACGCTGCTGTACTGCGCGGTGTCGGCGGTGCTGACGGGCATGGTGCCGGCCACGGAACTCGAGGAGCGGGCTCCGGTCGCAGCCGCGTTCGAGCGCGTGGGCCTGCCCTGGGCGAGCATCGCTATTTCGGTGGGAGCGATGACGGGCATCACGTCCGTGCTGCTGGTGCTGATGCTGAGCCAGCCGCGCGTGCTGCTGGCAATGGCGCGGGACCGGCTGCTGCCGCCGGGGTTCTTTGGGGCCGTCCACCCGCGCTTCCGCACGCCGTGGAAGTCCACGCTACTGACCGGGCTGTTGATCTGCCTGATGGCCGGGCTGCTGCCGCTCTCGTTTCTTATGGAACTGGTCAACATCGGCACGCTGCTGGCCTTCGCGATCGTCTGCTCGGCCGTGCTCATCATGCGCCGCACCCACCCGCACGCCGAACGCCCGTTCCGCGCGCCGCTCGTGCCCCTCGTCCCGATCCTCGGCATCCTCATGTGCCTGCTGCTGATGTTCTCGCTCCCCTGGGAGAACTGGCTGCGGCTCGCCGTCTGGCTGGTCGCCGGCCTGGGCGTCTACTTCCTCTACGGCCGGCGCCACAGCCTCCTGAACCCGCGCAACGCGGCGCGGTCGTGAACGGCTCGCGGGACCCGGCCCCGGGCGGGTCCCGGCCCCGAAGGGGCCAACGATCGTAGCCAGGGGCTTCAGCCCCTGGAAAACGCCGCCCGATTCTCACGCCGACCCGGAGGGGCGGACGAACTCCGCGTGCCAAGCACGGCTCTTCCCAATCGCACCGCTCCGCCCTCTTGCCGCAAAGGTAACGCCGGTCGGCACATAGATACGCTGCTACGCCCCCAGCGCCTCCGCAATCACCCGCGCTTGCTCGAGCTTGTGGCTGGCGGCCGAGCCGGTCGCGGGGCTGGCGGAGGGGGGGCGGCTGACGACTGCGAAGGGCCAGCGACCGAGGACGCGCGCCCCGAAACGCAGGCGGAGGAACGGGGCGGCGGCCATGTTGGCCGGCTCTTCCTGCACCCAGAACACGGGCGTGCCGTCTGCGTACGGCGCGAGCGCGGCGGCCAGAGCCTCGTCCGGAAGCGGGTAGAGCTGCTCGATGCGGACGATAGCCACATCCTGCGTCTGACGCCTCTCGCGCTCGGCGAGCAGTTCGTAGTAGAGTTTGCCGCTGCACAGGAGCACGCGGCGGACGTGTGCGGCCGAGGGAGCGGCGCCGGGTGTCGGCGTGCCAACGAGCGAAGCACCGGCGGCACCGGTGGGTGTCGTGTCCGCGGCACCGGCCGACGCTGCGCCGGCCTTGCCGGAGCCCTTCGCCGCGCTCTTGCCCTTCTCCTGACGTGCACCGGACGTTGCCGCGAACAGCGGATCGGCCAGCACGCGCTGGAAGCGCCCCGTGGCGAGATCGTCGAGCGGCGAGACGGCCTGCGGATGGCGCAGGAGGCTCTTGGGCGTCATGATGACGAGCGGCTTGCGCCACGGGCGGACGACCTGGCGGCGCAGCAGGTGGTAGTACTGCGCGGGCGTCGAGGGATACGCGACCTGGATGTTGTCCTCGGCCGCGAGCATGAGGAACCGTTCGAGGCGAGCGCTGGAGTGCTCGGGGCCCTGACCTTCCAGGCCGTGGGGCAACAGCAGGACGAGCCCGCTGAGGCTGTGCCACTTGTCCTCGGCACTGGCGAGGAACTGGTCGATGAAGACCTGCGCGGTGTTGACGAAGTCGCCGAACTGCGCCTCCCAAAGCAGCAGGGCGTCGGGGTACGCGATGCTATAGCCGTACTCGAAGCCGAGCACGCCGGCCTCGGACAGCGGGCTGTTCAACACCTCGAACGGGGCCTGTGCCGGGTCCAGGTGCTGCAGTGCACAGTACGGACGATTGTCCTCGTAGTCGTACAGAATCGCGTGCCGGTGACTGAACGTGCCGCGGGCGGAGTCCTGCCCGCTGAGGCGGACGCGCGTGCCGGTCGTTGCGAGCGTGGCGAAGGCGAGAGACTCGGCAGCGGCCCAGTCGAGCGCTTGCTTGCCGGCGGCCATGCGGGCGCGGGCGTCGAGCAGGCGCGTGAGCTTGGGGTGCACGTGGAAGCCGTCGGGCACGCGAGCCTGTGCGGCCAGCAGCGCGGCGAGCGTGTCGCGCGCGATGCCGGTGTCGACTTCGGGGGTATCGCGGTCGGGGCCGCCGACGTAGCGGCTCCAGATTTCGCCGAGACCGCCCGCGGGGCGCGCGGGAGCGGCGCTGCTATCGCGGACCCCGGCCAGCTCCTGCTCCAGATACTGCTTGCGGTGTCCGGCGATCTCGTCCGCCTCTTCGCGCGTCACCTCGCCGAGCGCGAGGAGGTGGCGGAGGTAGCCCTCCCGCACCGTGGGACGCGCTTCGATACGGCGGTAGAGAACGGGCTGCGTGAACGAAGGCTCGTCGGATTCGTTGTGGCCGTAGCGCCGGTAGCCGTACATGTCGATGACGACGTCGCGGCGGAAGGTCTGGCGGAAGTCGAGGGCGAGGCGGATGACCTGGGCGACGGCCTCGGGATCCTCGCCGTTGACATGGAAGATGGGGCTTTGCAGCATCTTCGCGACGTCGCTGGCGTAGCGGGTCGAGCGGCCTTCCTCCGGGGTCGTTGTGAAGCCAAGCTGGTTGTTCACGATCACGTGCAGCGTTCCGCCCGTGCGATACCCGGCCAACTCGCTGAGATTCAGCGTCTCCTGCACGATGCCCTGCCCGGCGAACGCGGCGTCGCCGTGGATGAGAATGCACATGCTGTGCGCGCGGTCGGTGTCGCCGAGGCGGTCCTGCTTGGCTCGGACGCGGCCGAGGGCAACCGGGTTGACGAACTCCAGGTGACTGGGGTTGAAGCACAGCGCGAGGTGCAGACGCTTGCCGGTGGAGGTGACGTAGTCGCCGTGGTGGCCGAGGTGGTACTTTACGTCGCCGCGCCCGGTGTAGAGTTCGGCGTCGATGTCCTCGAACAGGCGGAAGATCTGCCGCGGGCTTTTGCCGGTGATATTGGCCAGGACGTTGAGGCGGCCGCGATGGGCCATGCCGATGACGACCTCGCTGATGTCCTGGTCCCCGGCGTGCTCGATGGCACAATCCAGCAGCGGAATCAGGCTCTCGGCTCCTTCGAGGGAGAAGCGTTTGGCGCCGACGTACTTCTTCTGGATGAATTCCTCGAAGATGACGGCGTCGGTGAGCTTCGTCAGAATGCGAAGCTGCGCCGCGCGCGCCAGCTTCAGCCGATTCTGCGTCCCCTCCATGCGGTCCTGGAGCCAGTGGCGGGCTTCCAGTGAGTCAATGTGCATGAACTGCACGCCGATCGAGCGGCAGTACGTGTTCCGCAGCAGAAACAGGATCTCCCGCAGCGTCCGCGACCCGCCCCCGCTGATCGTTCGCGCGGAGAAGGTTCGATCGAGGTCGGCCTTGGTGAAGCCGTAATAGCGCGGCTTGAGCTCGGGGCGTTCCGGGTGCGGGTGGTGCAGTGGGTCGATTTGCGCCACGAGATGCCCGCGCACGCGATACGCCCGAACGAGCTGGTCAATGCGGTCTTGGCTAACGGCGGAGGGGGCGGCGGCGGCGGTCTTGTGTCCGTTGGTGCCGCGCGGGGCGGCGGGGTTGAAGATGCTGGTCGCTTGGAAGGAGGGGCCGAGTTGGAGGCCGGCGGCGTCGCGGCCGGTGCGGGCGAGTTCTTCGAAGTAGGCCCGCCATTGCGGGGGGACGCCGGCGGGGTTCCGCAGGTAGTCGGCGTAAAGCGCTTCGACGAAGGGGAGGTTCACGCTGTCGGGGAGGATTTGCGGAGCGGTCATGTGACGTTGATCCAGTCCGGGCTCTCGTCCAGACGCAGCCTGTGGCGCCGAAAGCACTGTTTGGGGATTATAGCGGGCGGCATGTCCGCAGGGTGGGGGCGGTGGGGGGGAGCACAGCGGCAAGGGGGCAGGTGAACAGGGACGAGACACGTGAAAACGTGCAAAAGTGAAAAGGTGAAAAAGTGAAAACCAGCGGGATTGCGGCAGGCGAGCGCGTAGGTCGGTGGCACTCGTCGCTCGGGGGCAGATTCCTCAGTCGCCAGGCTCCTTCGGAATGACGGTGGCGCGGCGGTAGGAGGCCGCGGGTTCGCAGGCCAGGTGCCTGCGCCACGGCGGGAGGCTGAGAATGCGCTCTTGGCGGCGGGCGGGTTTGCCGTTCTAGTACGCGTCCATGACACCGCTGCTGGAGGTCGAGGGAATTTCGATCGCGTTCGGCGGGCTGAAGGCTGTGCAGGGTTTCAGTCTGCGCCTGGAGCCCGGAGACCTGCAGGGGCTCATCGGACCGAACGGGGCCGGCAAGACGACCGTGTTCAATCTTCTCACTGGGGTGTATCGACCCACCGCCGGCACGGTGAAGCTGGAAGGGCGGGTGCTCAACGGTCTGCGGCCGCACCAGATCGCGGCGGCGGGAATTGCGCGGACGTTCCAGGCGAGTCGGCTGTTCGCAGACCTGACGGTGCTCGATAACGTGCGGATCGGCTGCCAGCTTCGGGCGCGGCGGCGGCTCCTGGGGACGGTGCTGCGGACGGGGCGGCACGTCGGCGAGGAGCGGGCGATTTTGGCGCGAGGGCTCGAATTGTTGGAGACGTTCGGGCTAGCGGGGCGGCGGGACGAGCTGGCGCGGAATCTGCCGTACGGGGATCAGCGGCGGCTGGAAATGGCGCGGGCGCTGGCGACGGGGCCGCGCGTGCTGCTGCTCGATGAACCTGCGGCCGGGATGAACCCGCAGGAAAAGCTGGCGCTGCGGGAGCTGATCCGGACGGTGCGGACGAAATTCGGCATGACGATCCTGTTGATCGAGCACGACATGGGCGTCGTCATGGACATTTGCGAGCGGATTACCGTGCTGGACTATGGGCAGACGATCGCGGTCGGCACGCCGGCCGAGGTGCAGGGCGACCCGAAGGTGATCGCGGCCTACCTGGGGACGCCGGAGGCGGTGAAGTAGGGCATGGCGCTGCTGGAACTCCAGGACGTGCACGTGCGGTACGGCGCGGTGCGAGCGCTGCAGGGAATCAACGTCGCCGTGACGGCCGGGCAGATCGTGACGTTGATCGGGGCGAACGGCGCGGGCAAGTCGACGACGCTGCGGACGATCTCGGGGCTGCACAAGCCCGTGCAGGGGACGATTCTCTTCGACGGCGAAGCGCTGGTCGGAAAGCCGCCGCATGAGATCGTGGAGCGCGGCATCGCGCACGCGCCGGAAGGCCGCGGCATCTTCGCGAACTTTACGGTCGAGGAGAATCTGGAGATCGGGGCGTATGCGCGGCGCGACCGCGCGGGGATCGCCCAGGACCGCGAACGGGCGCTGACGCTGTTCCCGCGCCTGCGCGAGCGGCTCAAGCAGAGTGCGGCCACACTGTCCGGCGGCGAGCAGCAGATGCTCGCGATTGCCCGGGCCCTCCTCGCCCGCCCGCGGCTGCTATTGCTTGATGAACCCTCGCTCGGCCTTGCCCCGCAGGTGGTGCAGACCATCTTCCAGATCATCCGCGAGATCAACGCCGCGGGTACGACCGTGCTCTTGGTCGAGCAGAACGCCCACCAGGCCCTGAAGACGGCGCACTACGGCTACGTCCTGGAGGTGGGTCGCATCGCACTCGAAGCACCGGCCGCAGAACTCGCGGCCAGCGACCTGGTGCGGAAGGCGTATTTGGGGGTGGCGTAGGGGCGGCACCTTTGACAGCCTGGGCGCGCCTCGGCGACACTAGGGCGTAAGCGTCGCGGTGTGCCACTGCTGTGTCAGCAGTGGCTTTCGCCGCTGAGCGCACTGCTCACTGAGCAGTGGCACACGGTGGTCCGCACAGCGGACCCTACGTCAGGCCCCCGCCGCGGCGGGTAGACTGCGGCCCGACGCTACGACGACACCGGCAAGCTGCCGGTGCCACACAAGAGCGAGCATGAGCCAGCCGGTACGCATCTTCATCTCCGTCTGCGAGGAATCGGCCGACGTGCACGCCGCGTCGCTGGTGCGGGCGGTGCGCGCGGCCGGGCACGACTGGCAGTTCTACGGGCTGACCGGTCCGCGGCTGCGCGAGCTCGGGGTGGAGACGGTCTACGACTTTGCGGCCCACGCCGCGATGCTCAGCGGCGTGCTCGGACTGATCAACAAGGCGCGGCGAGCGATCGCTGCGGTCGAGGCGGCGTGGCGGCGGCAGCGGCCGGACGTGGTCGTGCTGCTGGATTCGCCGGAACTGCACCTGAAGCTGGCACGGCGGGCGAAGGCGGCGGGGATTCCGGTCTTGTACTACATCGCGCCGCAGACGTGGGCGTCGCGGGCGTACCGCAACCGGCAGATCGTGCGGGACATTGATCGGCTGGCGTGCATTCTGCCGTTTGAGCAGGACTACTTCAGAGGGATCAAGGGATCGAGGGATCGAGGGATCGAGGTAGCAGGGATTCAGGGATTGAGGGATTCTGGGATTGAGGGCGGGGCTCGGTCACGCGGGTTTCGAGCGGAGTACGTGGGGCATCCGCTGTTTGAGGCGCTGCGGCGGGAAGAGGCGCGGGCGGGGACGATGGAGTTCCTGCGGCAGCGGGCGGGGGGCAAGCCGATCGTGGCGCTGCTGCCCGGGTCGCGGCGGCACGTGATCGAGACGATGCTGCCGATGCAGCTCGACGTCGTGCGGCGGATGCGGGCGGCGGGGCGGGACGTGCACGCGGTGATCTCGTGCGTGGCGGAGGAGAAGCGCGGGCTGATTCGTGAGATAGTGGGGCGGGAGCTGATGGCAGCCGCGAGTGCCGGTGCGTCCCCGCCGGGAGTTCGTCTTCCGGGAGACCGACCGGAGGTCGGTCCCCCACAAGGAGTGGGGGATGGTGACGTCGCGGGGAGTAGTCTGGCGGATGAGGGTGTCATCGATGTCGCGGTTGACGTCGTCGTCGCGGACAACGCGAGCTTGCTGACCTGTGCAGACCTCGTACTTGTGGCCTCCGGCACCGCCGCCCTGCACGTAGCCCACTATCGCAAGCCGATGGTCGTGATGTACGACGCGGGGCGGCTGCTGTACTGGCCGTACCGGCTGCTCGGCCGGCTGGTGATCAAGGCGGCGCATCTGTCGCTGGTGAACATCCTGGCGGGGGCGCGGGTGGTGCCGGAGTTCATGCCGTTCATCCGCGACACGGCGCCGATTGCGGCGGTGGCGGGGCAACTGCTGACGGACGAGACGTGGCGGCGCGTCATGATCAGGCAGATCGACGAGATCGTGCGTCCGCTGGAGGCGTCGACGGCCAGCGCACGGGTGTGTGCAATGATTGGGGAGTTGCTGGTGCGGGCGTAAGGCGGCAAGTGCGGCATCGGTCGGGGACCTTCTTCTCACCCGGCCCTGCGGCGCGGCAGACGATCGTGTGGGGCACTCCAGGCTACGACCGTTGGGCCAACGTGACCGTTCCGCGCAAGTTATGCACCATCCGCCTCGCACGCCTCTGCCGACCGCGAATGGCACCCGTTGCATCGGAGCCGTCAGGGCGACCGGCCAAGTCGCGCCAATTGACCGCGGCCACCACATCCCCGCGCGAAACGTGCGCGCCCGGCACGCGGGCGGCCAGCGCGGCTCGCGCGCCGTAACGAGCCGGCCGCCCCTGGAAAAGCGCCCTGCACGTCCCGGCCGCGGCGTCACCGCCCGATAGGCTGGTAGGTACAACGCGAGCAAGGCCGGCACAGTGTCCGCAGGATGCCCGGTGACGGAGCCGGGCCGCCTAATCTGGGACAGGCCGGTTCCCGATTCACAAACACAGGAGACCCGCGATGCAGACTTCGTATCGAGCCACGTCGACCCTTGCCGCCCTGCTGGCGGGGATTCTGGTTCTCGCGGTGTCCGGCTGTGGCCTCCTCATCCCAGAGGACAGTCCGATCGCCGCCGAGGTCTACACGACGCGTCAGAAAACCATCGTGCCGGACCTGGCCCCGTGGGGCGTGAACACGGTGTTTCCTTACCAGATCTCCCAGTACGCGCAGAACGGCTACGGGACCTGGCAGTACGGCTCCGGTCTGGACGCCGGCAAGCGGCTCGACCTGATGCCGCCGGGCTACAGCGCCGAATCCGCGTCGAATGCGGCCAAGCTCCTGACCTTCTTGACCATGACCGACATTCACATCACTGACGAGGAGAGCCCCGCCCAGGCGATTCTGCTGGGGTACAAAGGCGGCTCGTCCTCGGCCTACTCGCCGGTGATGATGTACACGACCCAGGTGCTCGACGCGGCCGTCCAGACGATCAACGCCCTGCACAAGAAGAACCCGTTTGACTTCGGCATCTCGCTGGGCGACACGTGCAACAGCACGCAGTACAACGAGACCCGCTGGTACATCGACGTGCTCGACGGCGGCCTGATCAACCCTGACTCCGGCGCCAAGGACGATCCGATCCCGGGCAGCAACAACGACTACCAGGACGAGTTCATCGCGGTCGGGCTGGACAAGAACATCCCCTGGTACCAGACGCTCGGCAACCACGACCATTTCTTCACCGGCTTCCTGCCGGTCAATGACTACCTCCGCAATACCTTCGTCGGCACGACGATCCTCAACCTCGGCAACCCGTTTGTCGACCCGGCCGGAGCGGATAGCCGCGGCCTGTACATGGGGGCCCTGGACGGCCGGACGGTGTACGGGGACGTGATCGGCACGGGCTCGGTGGCGAGTTACCCGGACGGGGCGCCGACGATTCCCGCGGCCGACGCGAACCGGCGTTCGCTCGCGCGGGCGGAGTGGATGCGCGAGTTTTTCACGACGACCTCCAGCCCGGTGGGGCACGGTTTCAGTCAGGCCGACGTCGACAACAACGGCTTCGCCTGCTACAGCTTCGTCCCGCGGTCCGACATTCCCATCAAGGTGATCGTGCTCGACGACACGCAGCGGGAGGACGATCGCAACAACCCCGCGTCGCTCGGCTACGGGCACGGCTCGCTGGACCAGGAGCGCTACGACTGGCTGGTGAGTGAACTGGACAGCGGTCAGGCGAGCGGCCAACTCATGATCATCGCCGCGCACGTCCCGATCAGCGTCGAGGTGTATCCTTCCATGATGGCCTGGAACCCCGACGCCCCCGTGTCGGAGGCGCAGTTGCTGGCCAAGCTGCACAGCTACTCGAATCTCATCCTGTGGATCGCGGGGCATCGGCACGTCAACCAGGTGACTGCCCTGCCGTACAACGTGTCCGATCCCAACGACCACCCGGAACTCGGCTTCTGGGAGGTCGAGACCTCCTCCCTGCGGGACTTTCCGCAGCAGTTCCGCACGTTGGAGATTGTTCGCAATAGCGACAAGACGATCTCGGTTTTTGTGACCGACGTCGACCCGGCTGTGCGGAGCGGATCGCTTGCGGCGCTGTCGCGCTCCTTTGCGGTCGCGGCGCAGCAGCTCTTCCAGAACGCTCTGCCGCTGCTGCCGACGGCGTCGTACAATGCCGAACTGGTCAAGCAATTGAGCCCGGAGATGCAGACGCAGATCCAGAACTACGGGACGCCGATACCGTAGCCGTGTGAAGAAGTCGCGTCGGCCCACCGTGACCCACGTGGAATGCCCGGAATCGTGGGGGCGGGAGACAATCCGAAAAGTCGCCGCGGGCGACGCCGGAGTAGTCCGGGTCGCCCGCGTCGCTTTGGGGTGCGTACGCACCTTGCCAGGAGATCGGTCGTCGAGATATGGGGCGTTCGGCTGCACGTCAGGCACGGAGGCCTGACGCTACGGGCGGCTACTTCTCGGCCGGTAGCGTCTCCGCCCGCAGATCGCCGTAAATCACGCGCACCTGCCCGCTTTCGAGCTTCCAGCGCACCAGCACCTTGTCGGCGTCGGCGTGTGTGACCGTCCCGCCGAAGAACTCCGGCTCGCGGCCGTCGCGGACGAGCTGCATGAAGTACATCGTGCCGGCGCCGACCTCCAGCCCGAACTGCACCATGCCGGCCCGGCCGAGCTGCTCGAACTCCGGCTTGCGCTCGGGGGCGACCATCGTCGTAAAAAAGCGCCCGAGGACGGACGCGGGGCCGAGCTCGCTCGGATACGTACCGCCGGTGAAGTACTGAATGCGGTCGAGGGCGTGGAGCAAGGCCTCCTCGTTGGGACGGGTGAGGCGCGCATCCACCTTGGTGTAGTCCGCGGGGATGTTGGGCTTGAACGCTTTCGGGTCGACCGGCGTGTCCCACCGGAAGTCGTCGTACGCCATTTTGAGGACCTCGCCGCTCGGTCCGACGGGCAACGTGAGCACGAAACGCACCGGCAGCTTCGTCGTGGCATCGACCCAGAGCTGGGCGTCCGTCGCCTGCGTGTTGGCCTTCGACGGCAGCAGGCCCAGCTTCTGCGGCGGGATGCGGTAGCCGATCACCGGGCCGGTAGCGACGGTTTCGCGCCCAATCTCGGGGGCCGTGTCGGCGGTGAGGGCGCGCAGCCCGCGGAGGAACGCGTCGGGGCTCTGCTCGGTGAGCTCCAGGGACGCGATCTGACTGGTGTCGACTTCCATCCACGTGCTCGTTACGGGCTGCACGAGGACCATCGGCCCCTGCACGGGGGCGTAGTGCTGCGTGATGACGGCGCCGTTCATCTTCATCTCGGAGTGACTGCCGTATTCGTCCGAAAACTCGAGCGTGCCTTCCATGTTCAGTTTCACGCCCTGGATTTCGAAGCCCTCGGGTGTGCTCACGCGGCACGTCAGGCTGTGAATCCGCTTCAGGTGCTCCAGGGCGGCCGCGAAGGCGGACTTCTGCGTGCCGGGCGCCAGCAGGAAGAACGCCACCGCGGCGGCGGCGGCCAGGGGGACGAGCAGGGCGGCCGCGCGGCGGCCGGTAGTCTGGTTCAGACGCATGACAAAGTCTCCCAGGCGGGCTGCGCCGCGGACGAACCGGTCGATGCCGGAGCACCGGGGTTGTCCGGCGGGTAAGGCCGCCAGCAGTTGTTCGCGGAGCCGGTCATGTTCGCGGTCGAGCGATTCGTACATGCGGATGCGCTGGACGTGCTCCCGCCGGGCAGCTTCAAACTGCGCCTGGCAGGTTGGGCACGTGCGGGCGTGGTCGAGCAGGGCGTCGGCCGCCGGGCCCGTCAGGGCCTCACTCGCCACCAGATGCCACTGGCCGGGGTTGGGGCACTTCATCGCAGCACCTCCCGCGTATTCACCAGTCGCCGCAGCCGCTCACATGCGGATGACAGGGCGCGAAAGAATCCGGATCGCGACAGACCCAGGATCGCCCGGGCCTCTTCGACACTGCGGTCCTGCAGGTAGTAGGCGTGCAGGGCCAGACGTTGCTGCTCGGTCAGCGGCTTCACCGCGGGGTCGTCGTGGGCCAGGAGCCCGGCGATTTCGTCCCGCAAGACGACGAGCCGCTGATCCGGGGGGTCGGCCGGTGGACCGGTGGCGGCCGCACGCTGGTCGGCCGTCAGGGCCGCCAGGCCGCGCTGCTCCCGCTGGCGTCCGCGGCGCCATTCGCGGCAGACCTGCTTGGCGATGCCGATGAGCCAGGCGCCGAAGCGGTCGGGGTCGTGCAGGCGGCTGAGACTGCGGTAAGCCCGCAGAAAAGCTTCCTGCGTCAGGTCAGCGGCGGTCTGGGCATCGTGCGTCTCGTCGTAGCAAAGGGCCCGGATGAGGCGGGCGCGTCGGTCATACAGCTCACCAAACGCGGCTTGGTCGCCGTTCAGGGCTCCGCGGACGAGGGTGGCATCGGAAGCAGCCAAGGTCGATCCTCCGGTGACGGTGATGGCCATCAGCCCAGTAGTGGCCGGAGGGGCCGGGTCGGTCTACCGGATTTGGGGTAGGGATACCGCGCCGCGGGGGGCGGGGCGAGGCCGGAGATCGGCGGGCGGGACGCCCACCCCACCCGGGCGGGACGCCCACCCCATCCAAGCGGGGCGCCCACCCCACCCGGGCCTCCCGCAACTTGGAGTCGCTTTTCGACCGATCTACGGTAGGATACGCGGTTTACGTTTGGGATATCGGGCCACCGACGGGGGTGCGGAGCCCTTAGCGAGCGCGCCGGCGGGCTGCCGGCGGCGACTAATGCGAGGAGACACGGTCGTGCCTCTGCCCTACAACCAGCGAACGTGCTATTGCGGCGAAGTGGGCGTCGAACGCGTCGGCCAGACGGTGTTGCTGGTCGGTTGGGTGGACGTGCGCCGCGACCACGGCGGCATCATCTTCATCGATCTGCGCGACCGCACCGGGCTGGTGCAGGTGAAATTCAATCCCGAGACCGATCCGCAGGCGCACGAAACGGCCGGCAAGTTGCGCAGCGAATACTGCATTGCCGTGCGCGGCGTGGTCGCCAGGCGCCCGGAGAACATGATCAACCCGAATCTCGCGACGGGCGCGGTCGAAGTGAACGTCCGCGAGATCGACGTGCTCAGCGCGTCCGAGACGCCGGTGTTCGCGATCGAGGACGAAATTGAGACGGGCGAAGAGACGCGCTTGGAATACCGCTTTCTGGATCTGCGCCGCCGGCCGATGCAGAAAGCGCTGATCATGCGGCACCGCATTGCGAAGACGATGCGGGACTACTTCGACGAGCACGGGTTCATCGAAGTCGAAACGCCGTTCCTGACGAAGAGCACGCCGGAAGGCGCGCGCGACTATCTCGTGCCGTCGCGGATCTATCCGGGGTGGTGCTATGCGCTGCCCCAGTCGCCGCAGCTCTTCAAGCAGTTGCTGATGATCAGCGGGTTCGACCGCTACGTGCAGATCGTGCGCTGCTTCCGCGATGAGGACCTGCGGGCGGACCGCCAGCCGGAATTCACCCAGCTCGACCTGGAGATGTCGTTCGTGCAGCCCGAGGACGTCATGAACGTCAGCGAAGGCTGCATCGTGCGCATCATGAAGGACGTGCTGGGCGTCGAGGTGCCGCGCCCGTTCCCGCGCATGTCGTACGACGACGCCATGCGGGACTACGGCATCGACCGGCCGGACACGCGGTATGACCTGAAGATCAAAGACATCAGCACCGTCGCGCAAAAAACGAGCTTCGGTGTGTTCGCCGACGCGCTGGCCAAGGGCGGGGTCGTGCGCTGCATCCGCGTGCCCGGCGGGGCGGCCATGACCCGCAAGGAGACGGACACGCTCACCGAGGACATGAAGGGCATCGGCGCCGGCGGCCTGCCCTTGGTGAAGGTCGCGAGCGAAGGCGGCAAGGTCGTCTTCCAGACCGGCATCGCGAAATTCTTCACGCCGGAGAGCACGGCGGAGATGCTCGCGGCGACCGGCGCGGAGCCGAACGACGTCCTGCTCTTCGCGGCCGGACCCGAAAGCGACGTGTGCAAGCACCTCTCGTGGCTGCGTGAGACGATCGCCCGGCGGAAGAACCTGATCCCCGAGGGGAAATGGAACTTCCTGTGGGTGGTCGATTTCCCGATGTTTGAGTGGCATCCCGAGGACAAGCGCTGGTACGCGACGCACCACCCGTTCACGTCGCCGCGCGACGAGGACGCGGACACGTTCGACCAGGAGCCCGGCAAGGCCCGCGCGAAGGCGTATGACATGGTGCTCAATGGCACCGAGCTGGGTGGCGGGAGCATCCGTATCCACCGCACGGACATTCAGCAGCGCGTCTTCCAGATGATGAACATCGGGCGTGAAGAGCAGGAGATGAAGTTTGGCTTTCTGCTCAAGGCGCTCAAATACGGGCCGCCGCCGCACGGCGGACTGGCGTTCGGGTTGGACCGCGTGGTGATGCTGCTTGCGGGCATGACGAACCTCCGCGAAGTGATCGCGTTCCCGAAGACCGCCCGGGCGACGGACCTGATGATGAGTGCGCCGAGCGCCGTGGACCCGAATCAGCTCGAGGAGTTGGGGATTCGCGTGGTGAAGAAGTAGGCGGCGGCGCGGCCGGCAGGCCGGCGGCGCATGGCGGCGGCGCTACGGCGGGGCGTCGCCGGCGCTTGCCCCCGAGCGCGCCGGGAACTACAACGTGGGCGTGGCGCACGGGGACGGGAGGCTTCGTGCGGACCCGGGGTTGCCTCGGGAGATGTGCATGCCGCTGAAGGTCCGCTGCCCGCACTGCAAGGATATCGTCGTCGCGCCCGACACGCGCGCCGGACAGCGCATGCTGTGCCCAACGTGTGACCGGATGTTCAACCTGCCGTTGCCGCGGGCGGTGGTGGAGGCTGCGGCACAGGCCGTTACGGCGAGCCGGACGTGTCCGCGGTGCCACGCGGAGGTGGCGCGGCACGCGGATTTGTGCCGACAGTGCTGGACAGACCTGCGGACGGGGCAACGCCTGCCGTTGGGACAGCGGCTGCGCCACCTGCCCGGGCGTGTGTGGGGGCTCGTGGCGTTCGGCGCCGTGGTGGTCGGCCTCGTGACCTTCGCGGGGCTGCGGTACTATGCCATCCATCATCGCGCGGTGCCCGCGGGGACCCCGCAAAGCGCCAAGGGCGCGCGGTCGGGGCCGGGCGGAGAGGCGGTGGCGCCGCTCTTCGCGGCCACGACGCCCGTGGAGCTGAACGCGGCGCTGGTCGCGCTGCGTGGGGCGGAGGTGCGCGCGGCGCCGGCGGTGGCAGCGGGGCTGCGGGCGGATCTGGCGCGCGGCGCGGGCGGACGGCAGGCGGTGGAGAATCGGCTGGCGGCGATCGAGCTGTTGGCACGCTGTGGGCCGGCACGCGGAGAGACGGGGGCGCAATGGCTCGCCGTGCTGCGGCAGTGCGCGGCCGATTCGGCGCTAGGCGACGCGGCGTCGCGCGCACGAGCGCTGCTCGGCGATGCAGACGTACTCGACGAACTGGTGTCGCGCTGGCTCGAGCTGCTGGACCGGGCGCTGTTCCTGGCGCGCCTGCACGAGGTGACGGCCGCTCCGGCCGGGGCGCCGCTGGAGACGTGCGTGGCGCGGGCGCGACAGGAGTTGGCGCGGTGCGGCACGGGCTTGCAGGCGCTGGCCGCGAGTGAAGCCAACCCGGTCTTCGAACGCCTGGCCGAGGCGTACTGGGGCAGTTGGGACTGGCTGGGACAGGAGACGGGCAGCGCCCTGGGGGCCGAGTTGTTCGCGCTGGGGCGGCCGCGGGATGCGTCGCTGCAGTTTGACCCGAACGAGGTGCGTCGGCCGAGCGAACTGCTCGCGCGGGTGGCGCAGCGGGGAACGGCGTCGGCGCGCGCGGCGGCGGGGCTGGTTCTCCAGGAGCGGGCGCCACAGGCGACCGGCGAGCTGGAGCGGATCGCAGCACTGCTGGGCGAGCAGCTGCCGCTGGCGAGCGCGGTCGAGCAGCAGCGGCTGACGTGGGCGCTGGCGCGGCTGCGGGGGCGGCGATTCGGGAATATCTCGGATCGCGATCCACGCGAGGTCACGGCGGCGGAAATCGCGGCCGCGCAGCACTGGCTACGGCCGGGCGAAACGCCGGTCCTGCGGGAGCCCTATCCGGAGCCGCCAGAGCTGGTCTACCGGGCGGTGACGGTGGAGCGGCAGATTGAGCAGGAACTGCTCGGGGAGTTGGCGCGGGGGTGGCCCGCGCTGAATGGCGTGTTGACGCGCTGGCGAGCGACGCGACTGGGGTGTACCCCGCGCGTACGGGGGCTGCTGCGGCCGGGGCAGCGACGGCCGGAGGGAGCAGCGCTAACGGCGGGGATGTTGATCGTGGCGGTGGCGGGCGATGAGTCGGCGCGGCCGCAACTGGAGCTCTGGCGGGAGGCGCGGGAGCAGGAGCGGTGGGTGCGGGCGCTGGCATATACGACCCTGGCGAGCTTGGATGCGCGCGTGGGGCGGAGCGGGAACTGGCCGGCAGGATTGGATGTGGGGGACCTGGCGATGCTGGAGCGCGGCCGGCCGGGGTGGGAGCATTTCGGCGTGGTGATTGCAGCGGGCGGGCCGGCGCTGCGACAACGGCTGGCGGAAGCAGAATTGCCGGCCGGTGTGAAGGAGAAGCTGGTACGGGCGGCGGACGATGCCGCGCGGCGGACGGTGCCGAGCGAACCCCCCTGACGGCCGCGAGGTAGGCGGGCGCGGAATCAGCGTCTGGCGGGGGGCAGTATGGGTTTCGGGAGGTGCTTGGGGTCGCGGATGAGCAGGGGCAGAATGACCATCGGCACGCCGCCGAACTTGAGGCGCCGCTGGATGGCGTAGGCCGTCTCGTTGTGGAGGATGCGGTCAAACCAGTGCGGGCGTTCGAACACGAGGGTGCCGGCGAAGACGACGGACTGGGGGTACTTGCGGAAGACTTCCATGCACAACTCGGAGGCCTGCGCGGTCACGTCGGTGCCGATGCGAAAGGCGCTCTGGGCGGGCTTGCCGGCCTGGGCGGCCAGGTCGACGTAGCGCTGCAGCATGTCGCGCGTGCGCGTCTCCACGGTTGCAACGTGCTGCTCGTCCTTGAAGAACTCGGAGTCGACGTTCCCCACGGACGCGAAGACGAAATTGTGGAACGTATTGGGGAACAGCCGCATGTTGCTGAAGAAGATGTGAATGCCCAGGCCGCCGTAGCCGCCCACCAGGACGATGGCGGTGGGCTTCTTGGGGTCGAAGTCGGGCGCGGGCGTCGTGGCCTTGAGCATGTGCGGCAACTTGTCGAACTGCCGGTCCAGGGCACGCACGAGTTCGGCGACTTTGCGGTAGTGCTGACGAATGCCGATGCACAGGGCAACGAGCGTGCTAGTGATCAGTACGGTCATCCATGCGCCCTCGGTGAACTTCTCGCACACCATGATGATCAGGATGCCGGCGCAGAGTACGAAGCCGACCAGATGCACCAGCATGTCCTTCTGCCAAAGGCTTGCGAGCCATTTCTTCCCGCGGGCCCAGAACCGCAGCATGCCCAGTTGGGACAGGGTAAACGTCAGGAACACGTTCAGGCTGTACATGACCAGCAGCGTGCCGATGTCGCCGCGCGTGTTGGCGAGGATCAGCATCGCCGCGGCCCCCATTAGCACAATTCCATTCTGCATGGTTAGCCGGTCGGAGAGCCCGGCGAAGCGGTGGGGCAACCACGAGTCGGCCGCCATATTCGCCATGACGCGCGGACCGTCGATGAAGCCTGTCTGGGCCGCCACCAGCAGGAGGACGGCTTCGACCCCCATGGTCACAATCACGAACAGCGGGCCGATGGGTATTCCGCCGGGTCGGAAATCTCCGGCCAGCGCGCCGACCAGCACGGCGTTCAGGGTTTGGTGCGGGACCGGTTGCACGCGGAAGAGCATGTAGCAGACCATCAGACCCGCGGCGGTAACGGCGAGCGAGACGGCCATGTAGTTCATGGTGCGCTTGCCGGTCTCCACCTTTGGGTCGCGCAGAATTGCTAAGCCGTTGGAGACGGCTTCAATGCCGGTGTACGTGCCGCCGCCCATGGAATAGGCCAAGAAGAAGATGCCGAGGAGTTTCCAGGGGCCCAGATCGTGCAGCCCGCGGGCCAGCCCGGATTGCACGTCCCGCGCGACGACGGGGACCTGATCGACGTGCTGGAAGATGCCCAGGCCGATGAGCAGGGCGTGCGTGACCAGGAAGACGAGGAAGATGGGGACCAGCGCGGTGACCGACTCCTTCACGCCGCGCAGGTTTACGAGAATGAGCGCGACGATCGCGAGGTACTCGACCGGAAGCTTGTATGGCTGCCAGCTCTCCGGCAGCAGGCTGAAGACGGCGTTGCCGCCACCGGCGATGGACGCGGTGATGGTCAGCACGTAGTCGACGAGCAGCGCGGCGCCGGACGTTACGCCCGCGTAGCTGCCCAGCAGCGTCGTCGCGACGACGTAGCCACCGCCGCCGTGCGGGAAGTGTTCGATGATCCGCGTGTAGCAACGCGAGATCACCAGAATGGTGATCGCCGTGGCCAGCGCGAGGAAGATGGCCAGATAGGTGTGCTGCCCGAGCGCGCGAAACGACTCGTCGGGACCGTAGGCTGACGACGACAGCCCGTCGGCGCCCAACCCGACCCAGGCCAGGACGGCGATCAGGGAGAGCTTATGACGCGCGTCGGGCGCGCGAAAGTCCTTCGCATGGCCAATGAGCGCGGCGCGCACGCGCTCGATCGTCGAGCGCGGCAGGCGACTGCGATTCTCGGATGACTTCGACACGCAATCCTCGGAGCCGAAGCGGCGCTCCCCCCGACCGCACCCAAAGCCGAGGATTATCCCGGAAGCGGTCGCGGGATTCCAGATCGTTCGCGCGCCGTGGTGGCGGGACACGGGCCGGTGCGCCACATGCTTAAGCTGAGCGTTTGTGGCGGGTTAAGAGAGGGCTGGCGCGCGCGCCGCGCACGAAGAAAACTTCTGGAGTTTCCGCGCGCGCTCGGGCGCTGGTTCAGGTATACTTGGGGCACGGACACTGGGGTCAGCCCCTGCGGTGTACGATCCGGAAGCAACCATTTGCGCGGAACCGTTACGCTGAACCCAGGGAGGCCTGGACGATCTCAACCCCGTCGGCAGCGCCTTTGAGCGCTAGGTCGGGGCAGCGCCGGCCACCCACCTGTTAGTAGGGTTCCAGCGGCAAATCGCTTCCACCGGCACGCGCGGAGGCGACTCCATCTCACGACGGGCGTCGGCCTTGGGGCCGGCGCCCGCTTGATGATCCGGCGGCGCAGCGCACGGGGCGGGGGGGGCGGACTCACTCGTACCGCAGCGCTTCCACGGGGTCGAGGCGGCTGGCCTTGAACGCCGGGTACAGTCCGCTGAAAACCCCCACGAGCGTGGAGGTCAGCAGGGAGGCAGCGATCACGGTGGAGTTGATGGCCGTCTTGAAGTTCATCTGCTTGAGAACGTTTTGCATGACGTCCGCGAACATCGTGCCCAGTAGCAACCCCAGCGCGCCGCCGACGAAGCTGATCACGAGGGCCTCCACCAGGAACTGCAGGAGGATGTCGCTGCGCCGGGCGCCGACGGCCATGCGGACGCCGATCTCGCGCGTCCGCTCGGTGACCGAGACCAGCATGATGTTCATGATGCCGATGCCACCCACGACAAGGCTGATCCCCGCGATGCTGTAGAAGACCACCTTGAACACGAACATCGCGCCGGTGATGTTCTGCAGGGCCTCCTCCTGATTGAAGATGCCGAAGTCATCCTTCTGGCCGACAGGGATCTTGTGGGCTTTGCGCAGCACGCGCTGCACGCCCTTCTGCAACTCATCGAGCTTGCTCGCGTCCTTGGCGGCGATCGTCAGGCGGTTGAGCCACTTGCGGTTGAAGAAACGCTTCAGACCGGCCTTGATCGGCACGAACACGGAGTCGTCGGCGTTCATGAAGCCCAGACTCCCCTTCTTCTCGAGCGTGCCGATGACGCGATAGGTGTTGCCCCCGAGCTTGATCGTCTGGCCGACGGGATCGGCGCCGCCGAAGAGCTTTTCGCCGACCTTCGCGCCCAGCAGTACGACGGCGGCGTCGGGGCTGTCCGACTCGCCCTTGTTGAAGACGCGCCCGTGCGTGGCCTTGAAATCGTTGATCTCGAAATACGCCTCGGACGTGGCCACCAGCGTGAACTCGCCGGACTTCTGGAAGCGCTTGATGTTGGCCATGCCGATCGCCTCGGGCGCGATGCGGTCGATTTCGTTGGGCAATTCGCGCAGGAGTTCGTCAATATCGGGCAACTCGAGCGTCTGCGCCGAGCCGACCGAGCGTCCCTCGACGTGCGCGGTCTCGGGAAACACGTACAGGACGTTGGAGCCCATCGACTTGAAGCGGTTGAAGATATCCTGCTGGGCCCCTTCGAGGATGGACATGCACGCCACGACCGACGAGACGCCGATCAGCACCCCCAGCGTGGCCAGCAGCGAACGGAGAAAGTGGGAGTCGAGGCTCCGCAACGAGGTGATGATGAGCCGCAAGTAGAACATCAGTTTCCTATGTGAGAGACACCGTCCGGATTTGCCGCGTGCTTGCGCTCCACGTGGCTAGCGCGACCGGTGCACGCGGCGATAACCGAACTTCAGGCCCAACAAGCCCACGAGACCCAGCAGGGATTCGAAGCCCAACAGGCCACACCAGGAAAGGAACGGCGTGGTGCTCGCGTTGAGAGCCGCGAAAGCGTCGGTGCCCGTCGGTTTGGCGCGTTCCTGGGCCAACGCGGTGCTCATCTTGGCGGCCGTCTGCTGCCCCTGTGTGGCGGTGATCACGTCCTGCAGCGCGCTGAGCGGCGTGCCGATGACGGCGGCGACGCCGGATTGCCCGCCGATGTTCGCGCCGTCAATCGTGACCTTGGCGCGGAGGGTCAGCGGCTGGTCGACAATGGCATCGAATGTGTAGCTGAGCTGCATGCTCGGGAAGACGAAAACGCGGAACACGCTGAGCTGCGGATCCACCGCGCTCAAGTCGGCGTCGAATACGCCGGTCGTCGGGAGATCTCCAGCCGCCGAGAGCGTGACGCTCCGATTCGGGCCGCCCGTAGCGGTGAACGAACCGGAGAAGACGGTCTGCGCCTGCTGGCCCTGCAGCTCGGAAGTGATCGTCACGTGCAGTGCCACCGACACGTGCGTCAGGTCCGTGGTCTGTGTGCCCGCGAATACCGACAAAGCGCCATCCAGGTACATGCGCCCGGCGATTTTCACCGTCTCGCCAGCGGCGGTGCCCAACTCCGCGGGGGTAAAGCGGATGACCCGCACCTCCTCGGCCGTGCCTTGCCCGGTGTCGAAGACGTTCGAATCGAGTGTGCTGAGGGCGAAGTCGATCGCAAACTCGTCCGGATCGGGCCCCGTGGCGGTGCGCGGGTCGGCGAACTGGGCGGCGATCAAGGCGGCCGCACGCTCGTTGGGGTCGACCACGCGCGTGACGACCTGGATGGGGAGCGTGTCCTGCGTCCCGGGGTAGGACTCGGTATGTGTCACCGGCGTGCCGGGAACGCCGCTGAGCGTCGTGTAGATCGTGGAGGTGACCGTGCCCTGCACGGATACCACTTCGGCATAGGCGGCCACGGACCAGCCAGCCGCGACGCACACGGCAGCGGCTAGGCACAGAGCAAGGCGCATGCGCATGACGCTTCTCCTGGGTAGTGCTGGCGGCACCAGCCGCGCAACCCCGAACTGCTGCGCAGGATAGAGCGCGTCGGCGGCGGGGACAATGGTCTTCTTGAGGGCGCTTGTCGGTTGTTGTCACGTTGCCGCGCTGGACGGCACGCCGTGGAGCGGGCTACGATGGCCGCGCTTTTGGGAGGCCCACGATGTCCACATTGCTCGTGACGTTAGTCCTGACGGCGGGCGCGCCGTCTGCCCCGCCGGGCGCGGATTTCGATCTGGCGGCCGCGACCCGCTTTGCCGACCTCGCCTTGGCCTGTATCCCCCGCGAGTACCCGAACAAGATTGCCCATGTCCTGAATCGGGACGAGGATGCCCAGCCTCCGCGGCAGTTGACTCCGATCTTCTGCGGCTGCTTCGACTGGCACTCGGCGGTGCATGGCCATTGGCTGCTCGCGCGCCTGGTGCGGATGTACCCGGACGCGCCGTTTGCGGCCAAGGCACGGGCGGTACTGGCGGAGGGTTTCACCGACGCGAAAGTGGCGGCGGAACTGGCGTACTTGCGGGTGAAGGGCCGGGAGACATTTGAGCGGCCCTATGGCCTGGCGTGGCTGCTGCAGCTCTGCGCGGAGCTGCGCGAGTGGGACGATCCACAGGCGCGGCGCTGGGCGGCGGCGCTGGAACCGCTGGAAGCCGAGGCGGCCGCGCGCCTGCGGCAGTGGTTGCCGAAGCTCTCGTACCCGGTGCGCACCGGCGAACATACGCAGACGGCGTTTGCGCTAGGACTGGTGCTGGACTGGGCCCGCATCCGGGGCGACCAAGAGATGATTGCCCTGGTGAGCGCGCGGGCCCGCGCGTACTACGGCCGTGACCGCGGGGCGAACCTGGCATTCGAACCGGATGGGCAGGCGTTCCTGTCGCCAATCCTGGCCGAAGCGGACGTGATGCGGCGCATCTTGGCTCCCGCGGAATTCGCCACCTGGCTCACCGCATTTTTGCCGGAGATTCCACAGGACGGCACGGCGGCCTGGCTTCGCCCGCCGGACGTGACCGACCGCGCCGACCCGCAACTCGTGCACCTGGATGGCCTCAGTCTGTCACGCGCCTGGATGCTGGAAGGTATCGCGGCCGGTCTGCCGCAGGACGACGCGCGGCGCGGTGCGCTCCGGGCGGCAGCGGGGGAGCATCGCCAGGCTGGTCTCGCGGCTGTCACTGGCGAGCACTACGAAGGCGGCCACTGGCTGGGCAGCTTCGCGGTGTATTTGGTGACCCGACGGGGGCTGTGAGCGCTAGAGCCGCTCCAGCGCGGCCGGCAGCAGGGTTTGTGTATCCTCAACGCCTTCAGCCTCGATCCAGTTCACTCCAGGGAGCGGTTTGAGCCACGTCCGCTGGTGCTTTGCCAGCCGCCGCGTGTTGATCTTGATCCGCTCGACGGCCTCGTCCAGAGTGCCGCGCCCGGCGAAGTGGGCGAACAGCTCGGCATAGCCGACCGCATGCCGCGCCTGTTCGCCGAGACCGCGCGGGTCGCGCCACAGTCGGCGCGCTTCGTCCACCAGACCGGCGGCCAGCATCTTCTTCACCCGCAGATTCGTCCGCCGATTGCCGTCCTCACGCGAACGCTGCAGGCCGATGAGGGTCCAGCGCCAGTCTGAGCGGCGCGGCCCGGTGCCGGCCCATTCCTGCTGCAGGGCCGTGATGGGGCGTCCCGTCAGGCGATACACCTCCAAGGCCCGCTCGATGCGGCGGAGATCGTTGCGGTGGATGCGTCCTGCCGCGTCCGGGTCGACTCGGGCCAGTTCCGCGTGCAGGACGGCGAGTCCCTCAGCTTCCGCGCGCTGCCGGATCTCCGCCCGGATGGCAGGGTCAGCCGACGGCCCTTCGAACAGCCCAACATACCAGCACTTGAGGTAGAGGAGCGTTCCGCCCACGGCGATCACCGGACGCCCGCGCTGGTGAATCTCGGCGACAGCGGCGTCGGCGGCGGTCACGAAGCGGGCGACGCTGAAGAAATCCCAGGGGTCGGCGATGTCGATCAGGTGGTGGGGGATGGCGGCGCGGTCTTCGCGGGAGGGCTTGGCCGTGCCGATATCCATGCCGCGGTAAATCTTCATGGAATCGAGACTAACGATCTCCGCCCCGATTTGGCGGGCCAGGGCCCGGGCCAGAGTGCCCTTGCCGGATGCCGTGCAGCCCAGAATTGTGATGACGCGGTTCTCCACAACAAACCTCGTGGGGACTGGGCGGTCTGAACCAGTACCGCGGCGGTGCGGCCGTACGTCAGGGTGGCCGGTCGGCCCAGGCGCCTGTGACCTTTGACCGCCGCGGGGCGCGGGGCCATTATATGGGTTCCTGTGGCACACGAGAGGAGGCGCACATGATGACGCGTACGCGCGGGTGCTGGGGCAGCATCGAGGTATGTGGGTTCACGCTGCTGGCGGTCGGGTTGCTAATGCTGGTTTCGGGGTGCGTGCAGATCAAGGCGCCGGAGCGGATCAACATCGGCGGGGAGCCGCCGCCGCCGGTGGACAGCAGTCGCGTGCCGCCGACGTCGACGCACGAAGAGGCGCGGGCTGAGCTAGTGAAGGCGTACCAGAACATCCAATACCTGGAGCAGCAGAACGCGCGGCTGCGGAGCAAGGCGGATGAGTACAAGCGCGAACGGGACGAGTGCCGCAAGCAGTTGAAGAAGTACGAAAAAGACTAGGTGACCGGGGGTCTCGATGGGTGTCACGTTCGTGCTGGGTCGCGCCGGGGCGGGCAAGACGCGCTGGTGTCTGGATGCGCTCCTGGCCGAACTGGCGCGGGAGGATGACCGGCGGCTGATTCTGCTGGTGCCGGAACAGGCCAGCCTGCAGATGGAGCGGACCTTGGCCTTGCGTGCGCCCGGCGGGGGCTATTCGCGGGCCGCGGTACTGAGCTTCACGCGACTGGCGACGCGGGTCTTCGACGAGACGGGGGCGGCCCCGGAAATGCTCGGGGCCCAGGCGCGGGCGCTGGCACTGCGCCGCATCGTTGCGCAGCCGGACATGGCGCTGGCGGTGCTCGGGCGGGCGAGCGCCACGCGCGGGTTCTTCGCGGAGCTCGACCGGCTGATTGAGGAGTGGCTGCGCGAGGGTGTGACGCCGGCGGCGGTCGCGGAAGCGGCAGGGCGGCTGGATGACCGCCGCGGCGCGGCGAAAGTCGCGGAACTGGCGCGGCTGTACGCGGCGTACCTGGAGTGGCTTGGGCCGCAGCGGACCGACGTGGCCGCGCGTTTGGCGGTGCTCCGTGGGCGGCTGGAGCGCGTCGGCTGGCTGCGGGACGCGTCGCTGTGGGTGGACGGGTTCGCGGGGTTCACCGGGCAGGAACTGGCGACGCTGGTCGGGCTGGCGCGCGCGGCGCGGGAGGTGTTCATCACGCTGCTCGTGGAGCCGGCGAGCGCGGCGGTGCGCAATCCGCAGCAATTGCCCGACGCGCTCGGGCTGTTCCAACGCACCGAGCAGACATATCAACGACTGGTGCAACGATTCGCGGAGGACGAGGTGACCGTGCGCCCGGCCGTGGTGTTGCACGCGGTGCCGCTGCCGCGTTTCGCGCGGGCGGCGGACCTGGCGGCCCTGGAGGCGGGGCTGGCCACGTGGGCAGCGGAAGGAGGGCCGACGGCGGGGCACGGCGGCGACGTGCTGGTCCAGGAGTGCGCGACGCACCGCGACGAATTGCGGGCGGCGGCGCGCTGGATTTGTACGCGCCTCGCGGACGGCCGCGGGAAGCTGCACTTGCGCGACTTCGCGGTCATCGCACGCGACCTGGAGCCGCTGGCGCCGCTCGTGGCAGAGGTGTTCGCGGAATACGGGCTGCCGTACTTCCTGGATCGCCGGCGACCGCTGCGGGCGCATCCACTGGGGCGGCTGATCCCGGCGCTGTTTGCGGTCGTGACGGGGGATTTCCCGACGGCGGACACGGTGCGGCTGCTGCGGACGCGCCTGCTGCCGCTGTCGCGCGCGGAGGCCGAACAGCTCGAGAACAGCGTCGTGAAGGGGGCGATCCGCGGGGCGGAGCTGTGGCGCCAGGCGGCTTGGACAACCGCGGCGGACGGGGGTGCAACCGCGGCACTGGCGCCCCAGCGGCAGCAGATCATGGCCGGGCTGGCCCCGCTGCTGGAGCTCTGCGCACGTGGGACGGCGCCGGGGGCGGCCTGGGCGCTGGCCGTGGACGAAGCGCTCGCGCGGCTGGGCGTGTGCGCGGAACTGGAGCGGTGGATCGCCGACGCCCGGGCGCAGCGGCGGTGGGAAGCGGCGGAGATGCACCGCCTTGCGTGGGCCGCGTTGTGCGGCATCCTCGAGGATCTGCATGCGGTACTGGGGGATACGCCGCTGGCGGCCGCGGACGTGGCCGGGGTGATCGGGGGGGCGCTGGCGGAACTGACGCTGGGCCTCGCGCCGCCGACGTTGGATCAAGTGCTGGTCAGCTCGATCGAACGCAGCCGGCATCCGGACGTGCAATACGCGTGGCTGGTGGCGTTCAACGAAGGGGTCTTTCCGGCGCGGCCGGCGGACGATTTGTTGCTGAGCACGGAAGAGCGGGATGCCCTCGGGCGGGTGGGGCTGGCGGCACCGGCGGCGCACCGCGATGACGCGCTGGGTGAGCGGCTGCTGGCCTATATTGCGTTGACGCGGGCGGCGCGCGGCCTGGTGGTCAGCTACGCTACGGTGGGGGAGGACGGGGGCGAGTTGCTGCCGTCGCCGCTGCTGGCGGATGTCCGGCGGGCGCTGCCGGGGCTGACGGTGCAGCGCGAGCCGGAGGGGGCGCCACCGGCGTGCTTGCCGGAACTGGCGCGCGGGTACCTCGCGGCGCGGCGTGAGACTGAGCTCCCGCCCACACTGGCGCGTTACGAGAGGCTGTGTGCCGCCGTGCGCGGCGAGACGGCGCTGGGCCCGCGGCTGGAGCGCTTGTTGCGCGGGACGCGCTATGACAACCATCCGGCGGCGCTGGGGAACTATCGGCGCCCGGGTGGGGCGGGGGCGGACGTGGTGTGGCGGACCTCGCCTTCCGAGATTGAGACGTACCTGCAGTGCCCGTACAGGCATTTCGCACGCTATGGCCTGCGGCTGGATGCGACGCGCGGACCGCAGCCGCTGCACTGGGACCTGGGGGACGTGGCGCACGAGTTGCTCGCGGACGTGACGCGGCGGGGGGCGGCGGAGCCAGGCGGCGTGCGCCAGGTTGCCGACGAGCGCTGGCAGGTGCTCCTGGCGGAAGCGGCACAGGCGTTTTGGGCGCGTCAGCCGGCGGACCTGGCGACGTGTCGGCCGGAGTTTCGGAACCTGGCGGCGGTGCTGATCACGCTGCTTGGCGACGTGGTTGCAGCGCACGCGGCGCGCTGGCGGCGCGGCAGCTTCGAGCCGGTGAGCTGCGAAGTGGAGTTTGACCCTGCGGGCGGGGCGGGTGTGATGCGGGCCCTGGAGATGCGACTCGCTGACGGGGGACGCGTACACGTCCACGGCAAGATCGACCGGCTCGACGTGAGCTCGGGCGATGCGCCCGGTGTCATGCTGGTGTACGACTTCAAGAGCAAACTCGAAGCGTTGAAGGCCCCATGGCTGACGGGTGCGCGGCTGCAGGTGTTCCTGTATCTGGCCGCGGCGCAGGCCGCCGGTGCGGGCTGCGGTGCGACACCCGGCGGCGTGCTGGTCGCGCCCCTGTACCCGCAGCTGCAAGCGCTGGAGACGGAGCGGGGGCAAGCAGCGGCGGCGGCGGAGCAGACCATGTTGCTGTACCGGCCGCGCGCCCTGGTCACGATCCCGGCGGCGGACAAGCTGGATACCCTCGCACCCGGTGAGGCGTCCACCGTGGCTTATCTGCGGCGCAAGAAGGACGGGGAGTACGAGGGGCGCAGCGACGTGGTGGCGCCGGACGGGATCGTGCAGCGTCTGCGGTTGGCGCACGAGACGGTCGCCGTCGCGGCGGCGGGTGTGGTGCAGGGGGCGATCGACGTCGCGCCGCTCGTGGAGAATCGCAAACTGGCGTGTGGTACGTGCGAATTCGCGGCCGTCTGCCGGTTTGACCGGGCGCTGAATCAGGCGCGGGCGGTGGAGCAGGCGTTACCGCAAGTGCGCGGAGGTGCGGCCAGGGGGGCGGGCACATGAACCTGACACCAAGCCAGCGCGCCGCGATCGAGCAGCGCGGGTCGAACCTGTTGGTGGCGGCTTCGGCCGGTTCCGGCAAGACGGAGGTCCTGGCGCGGCGCTGTCTGGCGCTGCTGGCGGACACGGCGCACCCCGGCGACATCGAGCGGCTGCTGGTGGTGACATTTACCCGGGCGGCCGCCGCGGAGCTGCGCGTGCGCATTGCGCGGATGCTGGCGGAAGAAGCAGCGCAGACGCGGGCTGCGGCGCGGCGGCAACACCTGCGGCGGCAGGAGCTGCTGGTCAACACGGCCGACATCGGGACCATCGACTCATGGTGTGGGCGCCTGGTGCGGGAGCACTTCGCCGAAGTTGGGGTGGACATGGGTTTTCGTGTGCTCGGCGCGGAGGACGCCGCCCTGCTGCGCCGCACGCAGCGGGAGGCCTTGCGCGACTGGCTGCACCGCAGCGACGAGGTTGCGGCGCAGCGCGCACGGGAGTGGATCGCGCGGGCCCCACGGCCGAGCGACGCGTTCCTGCTGGACCTCGTCGACCGATTGAGCGCGTTCCGCGAGCACCTGGTGAACCCGGAGGAGTGGCTGGCGCGCCAGCGGGTGCAAGCAGCGGCGGACGACACGCCGGCCGTGCTGGCGGCCGCGCTGGCGGAGGAGTGCGCGTTTCAACACGCGCAGTTGGGGCTGCTGTGGGACGGTGCCGCAGCGGACGGGCTGGAGTTGCTGAGCGATTACCGTGCGCGGCTCGCCGCCTGGCGCGACCGCTTGGGCGATGCGGCGGGCCTGTCTGGCGTGGTGCGCGAAATCGCGGCTTTCGAGATCGCCAGGGGACGCACGGCACGGGGGCAACCGCCGCCCGAGGAGCGCGTCGAGGTCACCGAGGTGCGCGCGCGCTGGCTGAAGAAGCGTCTGCAGGAACGCTGGTCGGTGGACGCGGTGCAGACCTTGCTGCGACACGGGGGCATCGTGGGCCCGCTGACGCTGACGCTCCTCGATCTGGAGCAGCGCTACCACGAAATGCTCGCGGGCGCGAAGCGCGCCCAGGCGGAGTACGAGTTCGGGGACATACAGCGGATGGCCCTGGACCTGCTCGGTACGCCCGACGGACTGCGCGGACGGGCGGCGACAGCCGTTGCACGCCGCCTGCAGCGGCGCTATGAGCATGTTCTCGTCGACGAGTACCAGGATACGAGTCCGATCCAGGTGGAACTGCTACGGCTGGTGACACGCGCGGCGCCCGCAGACGGCAACCGCTTCATGGTCGGCGACGTGAAGCAGAGCATCTACGGCTTCCGGGAAGCGGAGCCGCGGCTGTTCGCGGAGCTGATCGACGCTTTTGCGAGCGGGCGCGCGGCGGGACGCGTGCAGTACCTGTCCGACAACTTCCGCAGCCACGCCGGCGTACTCGGGCCGCTGAATCGGTTATTCGCGCTGCTGTTCGACCGGGCGCTGGGCGGCACCGGCTTCGGTCCGGATGAGGCGCTGCAGGCTGGACGGGCGGAGTTGCCGAACCCGACGCTGGACGGAGCGCCGCGCGTGGCGGTGCACGTGATCGTGGCCGCGCAGCGCGGCGGCGCGGCGCCGTCCGGTGGCCCGGCGGAGGAAGGCGCGGCCGCAGCAGCCGAAGCCGAGGCGCAGGCCGAGGCGGAGCGCATGGAGCGCGAAGCGCAGTTGGCGGCGGAGCAGATACGGCAGTTGCTGGCGGACGGGGTCCACGTGCTCGAGCGCGGGGCGGACGGTGCCCCGCGGCTGCGGCCACTGCGGCTGGGGGACGTCGTCGTGCTGCTGCGCTCGGCGGCGCAGAACGCGGCGCTGGTGGCGCGGGTGCTGCGGGCCAACGGGCTCCGGTGCGTGGCCGGGGGGCGCGAGAGCCTGCTGGATACGCTGGAGGTGCGCGATGTAGTCAACGTGCTGAAGCTGCTGGTCAACCGGCAGCAGGATGTGCCCTTGGCGGCGTACCTGCGTGGGCCGCTCGTAGGGCTGGCGGACCGGGAGCTGCTGGAAATCCGCCAGCGGGCTCCAGCGCAGGCGGAGTTCTACGCGGCGGTTGCCGGGGCGGCGCAGCGGGCGGATGAGACGGGACGGCGCGTCGCAGCGGCGCTGGCGCAGCTCGAGGCCTGGTCCCTGGCGGCGCGCGAGAATGAGCTGCCGGCGCTGGTGCAAGGCATCGTGCAGGAGGGGGCGCTGACCGAGTTCGCCCTGGCGCTGCCGGGGGGCGCGCAGCGGGTGGCGCTGTTGCGTTCGCTGCAGAGCCTGGCGGCGGCGTTCAACCGCGGCGGGCAGGGCAGCGCGGAGTTTGTGGCGTATCTCGAGTCGCTGGCGGCCGAGGAAGTGGACCCCGGGGCGCTGGCGAGCGGGGAAGAGGACGCCGTGCGGATCATGACGATCCACGGGGCGAAGGGGCTGGAGTTTCCCGTGGTCTTTCTGCTGGGCACGGGGAGCAAGTTCAACCAGCGCAGCCAGGCGGACGCGCTGCAATGCGATGACGGCGCCGGGCTGGGACTGCGCTACAGCGACTATCCGTTGCGGACGCAGGTCGCAAGCGCCCGGCACTTCGTGATTCGCGAACGCGTGCGCCGGCGCGAGTTGGAGGAGGAATTGCGGCTGCTCTACGTGGCCACGACACGGGCCCGCGAGCGCCTGGTGATCGTTGGCTGGTCCTCCGCGGAGCAATGGGACAAGGTTCAGTCGCGCGCCGCGCGGCGCGGGGCGGCCCTGCCGTTGATCTCCCGGATGAGTGCCTCGTCGCGGCTGGAGTGGGTGCTCATGGCGGCGGCGGCCGGTGGGCTCCATCTGGCCGCACCGGATGTGCCGGCAGCCTTGACCCTGCAGCGGCACACGCCGGATGCCATCGTCGTATCCCCGCCGCCGGCGGCCGCACGGGCGGCGCGCGGCATAGCGGCGGAATGGTCGCCGGAAGATGAAGCGTGGATCGCCCGCGGGCGGACGCTATTGACGGCCACGCCGGACGAGCAGCTCGGACGTCTGCCGGCTGTGCTATCCGTCAGCGCGGTGAAGGAGCTGGCGGCGCGCGAGCGCACCGCGGAAACGGTGGCGGTGCTCGGGCCGGCGCAGAATCCGGACGGCTCCGCGACGAGCGCGCTGGGACGGCCGGCGTTCGCGACTGGTCCGCGCGCGGTGGACGGGCGGACCGTGGGCACGGCTTGTCACCGGTTCCTGCAGTTTGCCGACCTGGACCGCATCGCCGATGCGGCCGCCGTGCGGCGGCAGTGCGAGGATCTGGCGGCGGCACGCCTGCTGACGCCGGAGGAGGCGGCGCTGGTCGTGGTGGAGGACGTGGTCTGGCTGGCCAGCACGGCGGAGGGGCGGCTGCTGGCGGAAGGTGGCGCGGCGGTGCGGCGGGAAGTGCCGTTTGTGTACGCGTTGCCGCTGGGGGCCACGGGGGCGCACGCGATTCTGCGCGGTGTCATCGATTGCCTGGTCGCGACACCCGCCGGGCTTGTTATCCTCGACTACAAGACCGACATTCCGCGCGACGCGGCAGACTTGGCCGCCCGCATCCGCGGTTACAGCGTGCAATTGCAGCTCTACGCGGAGGCGGCCGCGGCAGTGTTTCGGCGGCCGGTGGTCCGCGTGGCGCTCGTATTCCTGCGGTGGCGGCAGGTGGTGGCGGTGCCGCTGGAGCGCGTACCGGTGGGTGCGTGGCTGGAGTTGGTGGAGCGCTAGGGCCGCGCGCGGGGGTATGTTGCCTACGTGCAAAGCGGGTACCATGGCGGCCCAGGAGAGCGTCATGGTCGAAAAAGCCACCGTCATCGGCATCGGCGCGATGGGCACCGTCACCGCGCAGATACTGGCGAGCAATGGCGCGAAGGTTGCCCTCGTCGCCCGCGACTGTGAACCCGTCGACGAGATCTTCCGACAACGGGAGAACACGCGCTACCTCCCGGGCGTGCGACTGTCCGAACGGATCACTCCGACCAACAGCGTCAGTGCCGCCCTGCAGAATACGCAACTCATCGTCTCGGCCATCCCGGCGCAGTTTGTCCGCGGGGAATGGGAGCGACGCGGTCCGGCCGTCCCACGTGGTGTGCCGATCGGCAGCGTCACCAAGGGGATCGAGATCGCGACGCTCTGCCGGCCGAGCCAGATCATCGCGGAATACGCCCCGCACAATCCGCTGGCGGTGCTCTCGGGCCCGAACATTGCCTCGGAGCTGGTCCGCTGTCTTCCGGCGACCGTGGTGGTCGCGAGCAGCACGCCGGGCGTGGCCGAGCTATTCCAGCAGGCGCTGGGGACGTCGTGGTTTCGCGTGTACACCAGCGCCGACGTACTGGGCGTCGAGCTGGCGGGAGCGCTGAAGAACATCATTGCCCTGGCCGCGGGCATCCTCGACGGTTTGAAGGCGGGGGACAACGCGAAGGCGGCGCTGCTGACGCGGGGCCTGGTCGAGATCAGCCGCCTGGGCGTAGCCCTGGGGGCACGGCCGGAGACGTTTCAGGGACTGGCGGGCGTCGGCGATCTGTTCACGACGAGCGTGTCGCCGCACGGGCGGAACCGGTCGGCCGGCGAGCGGATCGGGGCCGGAGCGACGGCGGAGCGGGTCATTGCCGAGACGCCGGCGGTGATCGAAGGCATTCCGACGACGCGGGCGGTGCTGGAACTGGCGCGCCGGCAGCGGGTGGAGATGCCGATCACGCAGGCGGTGCACGAGGTGGTGTTCGAGGGCAAACCGCCGCTGCTGGCGATCACAGAACTGATGACCCGGCCGCTGAAGGCCGAGACACCGCTGTGAATCGGAATTGACAGGCGTTGCGCCCGGGTTCTATGATCCGCGCAGGGTTTGTTATCGGTCGAGGGATGGACTGAGAGTGCGCCGTGAGGTGTGAAGTGAGCAACGCCCACCTTCCCCCGTCCGACCGACGGCCCCCCGGCGGGGCGCCCGGTTCGGCCGTCGCCGAAACGCCCCCGCCCGGCACGCTGGAAGCGCTGCGTGATGAACTCATTGCCTGCCAGCGGCTGGCGATGCTCGGCAGCCTGGCCGCCATGGCCGCCCACGAATTCAACAATCTGATGACGCCGCTCATCGTGCGTGTCGAGGCGAGCTTGACGACGGCGACCGACGCCGCATTCACACGCAAGACGCTGGAGCGCGCGCTGACGCAGGCGCAGCGGGCGATTGCGCTGAGCCGCCACCTGCTGGATTTCGCGCGGCGCGAGTTCGAGCCCACGGGAGAGGCGTCGGTGGCTGCGGCGCTGCGGGAGGCGATCGAGACAGCCGCACGTCCGTTTGAAAAGGACGGCATCGAACTGCGCATCGCGGTGCCCGAGGAGCTGCGCGTGGTGGCGAGTGAGGACCTGTTGTGTCAGGTCCTGCTGAACCTGATCCTGAACGCGCGTCTGGCCATGAAAGGGTACAGTGGCGTGCTGGCGATCTCGGCTGTGGCCGACGGCGCGATGGTGCAGATTGACGTACGCGATTCCGGGCGCGGCATTGCCCCGGCGGACATCGAGAGCATCTTCAATCCATTCCTGGCGGCCGACCCGCTCGCGCAGCCGAATGACTGGCAGCAGGTGGGTTTGGGGCTGAGTGTTTGCCGGATGATCACGCGGCAGCACGGCGCGACCATCCAGATCCTGGCGAATGAAGGCCGTGGCTGCACCTTCCGCGTGCGCTGGCCGCGCGCGAAGTAGACCCCGAGCAGCGCTGCGGACCGGCTGCACCCCTAACCGCGTCCCGCGCGCGGCGCCAGACTCCACAGGAGTGCTGCTATCAGAACCCCCACGGTGAGTACGGAGATCAGCGCGCCGGCCTGCAGACCCGGAGGGGCATAGGTCCATACGACCTCGCCGGCCTCGCCAGGCGGTACCCGCACGCCGAGCAATACGCCGTCCACGGGCTCGATCGTCAACTCCTCTTTCTTGAGCCGCGCCGTCCAGCCGGGCAGGGCGACCTGCGATAGTACGAGCAGCGGCCAAGTGCCGCGGCGGGTGGCCGCCTCGCGCGGCTTGACGTTGGAGACCGGCATCGGCCAGGAGTCGAACGGCGTCACAATCTCGTACGGACTGCGGGGTACGCACCGGACGACACCGGGTTGCGACGGGGACTCGAACATGGCCGCCGCGCCGGCACTGGGGCATTCGTAAAGGCGCCAGCCCTGGGGCGTGGTGGTCACGAGTTCGCAATCCGCCGGGGCGGGGAGCTCGCCGCAGACGAGGACCCAGCCGACGTTATACCAGCGCATCCAGCGTGTGCTCTCCAGCAGGCGTGCGGCCTCGTCGGTCTCGCCCCAGGGTTTGAAGCCGAAGCGCTGCACGATGGACTTCGGCTGGAAGGGCCCGTAGTCGGTCAGACTGGGAATGCCGCGCAGCACGTTCGTGTTGGCGACGGCCTTGTCCAGGGGCTGCACATACTCCCCGGGGGTCTCCTGCACCCGCGCATTCACAACCCACAGACGGCTGCCGGAGGCGCGGACGCGGTCCAGCCAGTCGGCCCCGTCTGCCGGAGCGACCAGCGTCTCCGGCGCGGCGTGCTGTGCGGGGACGTCGATTGTCCAGCCGATCACCCCAAGGTCGAGCGCGGTCAGCCCGCTGAGCAGCCAGAGCAGCCCTGGGCGACGCCACTGCCGCGCCACCACCGACAGGAGCAGGATGGCACTCAGGATCAGGGCGGCCGGCACCCAGATGGCGGGGTTCCAGGGGCGTAGGACGCTGCCGGCGGCGGTGCGGACGGCCGCGTCGACGAAGGGCAGGCAGACGAGCAGATAGACGAGTGGAGCGGCGAGCAGACCTGCCGCCAGCCAGATGGGGCGTGCGGTCCAGTCCAGGGCGAGGGCGCGCAAGCGATCGCGCTTGGGGGACGTGGCGGCACCCAGGTCGTGCAGCGCGCTGGCTGCGAGGGCGGCCAGAGCGAGATTCACCAACAGCAGCGCCCGGGCCGGGCAGCGGAAGAGGCTGCTGCCGGGCACGAAATACAGGATCGGACACAGGGGACCGTATTCACCCAGGGCCACCAGCAGCGCGAACAGGCCGAGCAGCAGCCACGCGCGGCGGCGCGGGTCTTCCCGCCACGCCACCCGCACCGACAGGGCAGCCAGGAGAAGTGGCACCACGCCGGCGTAAGCAAACAGCTCCACCTGGTGTGAGTACCGCGGGCCCCACCACGCCGTCCCGAAGAAGTTCGGCGTGCGCTGCCCGAGCAGCATGGGCATGAGCCAACTGACGAGCGCCAGCGGATGCCAGCTGTTCTCGACAAAATCGTGCCAGGCGCGTCCGGTGCGTGTGCACTGGCGGAGGTACTCAACCGTCGGCAGCCACTGCACCGCGAAGACGCCCGCCGCGCAGACCCAGGTCACAAACCAGCGCAACACGACGCGCAGGCGAAAGCGCCAGGCCGTGTTGAGCGACGGGGCGGGCTGCACGAGCAGGAAGACGAGGGAGCCCAGGGCCAGCAACGCGGCGACTTGCACGTGGCCGGCCAGGCAGGGCATCGCCGTGAGCAGACCGGCGATGGCGAGGCGGCGTACGTCGCGCGGATCGCGTGCCCCGGGGGCAAAGACCAGCTCTGCGGCGGCCGAGCGCCGGCTGCGGTGCGCGGCGAGGGCCGGGTTGCCGGGCCCGGCGTAGCGCAGCAGGGCCCAGAAGACCCAGGGCGTCCAGGCCGCCGCCTGCTGCATGGTGAAATGGGCACGGTGGGCCAGCATGAAGCCCGAGAAGGCGAAGGCGATGCCGCCGAAGAGCGCGGCCCGCGGCTCCAGGGCCTGGAGGCGCAGGAGGCGATACATGCCCCAGAGCGCGAGGCTGTAATGCGCCCAGAGCACCAGCGGGTACGCCTGCAGGGGGGGCAGGGTGGCGAACAGCCAGGTGAACGGGTACGCGAGGGCCGTTTGCGGGTCGGCGGCATAGGGTCGGCCCAGCCCGGTCCAGGGGTTGAGCCAGGGCCAGTGTCCGGCCTCCACGAGCTGCGCGAAGTACGCGCGCATCGGGAGGTAGTAGAGCACGTCGTCCTCGCCGGCGCCCAGGCCGGCCAGCGTCCACACCGGCGCCAGCAGGAGGCCCGGGAGGGCGAGCACGCACAGCGCTACGAGCAGTCGCGTCCGGAGCATCGGTGGGGAGTGTACCCGCTCGGCCGCTGCGCGACGATGGTTCGCGCGGCGCGGCACTCGACCGGCTCGGGTGCCCGGGGCACGGCACGCGTCGCGGCGGCGTGAATCAGATTGGGCGGCGCAGCGCCGCCCACATCCCCTCGGCCACGCGCGGCGCTTGCGCGGCCAGGATGGCCTCGACGGCTGCGAAGCCTTCCTGCGCCTTCACCTGGGCAGCTGCAATTCGCAACGTGGAGTCGCGTTCCAGGCAGAAGCGCCGAAAGGAGACGAGGAGCTCGTCCCGCGACCAGAGGCTCAAGGGATCGGCGACGTTCGCGTGGCGGCGGGCCCACCGGATCAGCGCCGCCGGCTCCTCGTCGAACGCGTAAAGGGGGGCCAGGGCAGCGATCCGCTGCGCAGGCGTGCCCAGGAAGTGCTCAATGTGCTCCGGCAGCTTGGCGAGCTGGTCGTCCAGCGTCCGCCCGGCGATCTGGTCCAGCCAGCCGGCCTGCCGCTCTGGCTCGGTCTGCGGTTCGACCAGGCGCGCGGGGGGGACGATCAGCGTGCGGTGGCCCGTGACGAACTGCACGGACACGCGGTGTTGCACCTTTCCGCCGACGGTCGTGGTCTGCACGCGCAGCACGGTGCCGCTGCCCCATTCGGGGCGCCCCGGGTTGACGACCATCCGTCCGACGAGTGCGGCACTGATCTCCAGATCGCTCATGCCCGGCTTGTAGCGGGGGAGGCGCGGAAAGTCCACGGGGTGCTTCGGGCGGCGTGCGGGCAGGCGGCGCTGGGGCCTGCCAAATCACGGTCACGATGAGGTCCCGGCTGGCCGGGCGTCGCATGGAAGCTATGATGCTGTGATCAAGAGTGTCCGTTTCCGGTCGGCGGTGGGTGGGCCGAAGGTGGCGTGTACCCGCCGCGACCAGGCGCAATGGGAGACCACCATGCTCGCACCCTGTCGGCTCGCGCGTACCCTGCTGGTGCTCGGATTGACCGCTTCCGGGGCGCTCGCCCTGGCGCAAACCGGGGACCCGGCGCGGCTTACCTACCCCAAGACGAAGACCGTCGACCAGGTCGATGACCTGCACGGCGTCAAGGTGGCCGATCCGTATCGCTGGCTGGAAGACCTCGATTCACCCCAGACGGCCGCATGGGTGCAGGCGCAGAACGAGGTCACGTTCAAGTTCCTGGAGGAGATCCCCGCCCGCGAGCCGATCAAGCAGCGCTTGACGCACCTGTGGAACTACGAGCGCTACAGCGCGCCGTTCCGCGAGGGCGGCCGGTATTTCTACAGCAAGAATGACGGGCTGCAACCGCAGGCGGTGGTCTACGTGACCGAGTCGCTCGACGCCACGCCGCGCGTGCTGATCGACCCCAACAAGTTCTCGGCCGATGGCACGGTCGCGCTCGCGGGCATCTACGTTCACGAGGCCGGCAAGCTGCTGGTCTACGGCACCTCGGCCGCGGGCTCCGATTGGGTCGAGCTCAAAGTCCGCAACATTGACACCGGGGAGGACCAGCCCGACGTGATCAAGTGGGTCAAGTTCTCCGGCGCGTCGTGGACCAAGGACGGCCAGGGCTTCTTCTATAGCCGCTTTGACGAACCGAAGGGCGCCGCGCTGGCGGCCGAGAACTACTTTCAGAAGCTGTTCTACCACCGGCTTGGCACGCCGCAGGCGGAGGACAAGCTGATCTACGAACGTCCGGACCAGAAGGACTGGGGCTTCGCGGGCGAGGTCAGCGAAGACGGGCAGTACCTGATCATCTCCGTCTCCCAGGGCAGCGAGCGGAAGAACCGCCTGTACTTCCAGGACCTGAAGGCGACCGATGCCCCGGTCGTGAAGCTGCTCGATGACTTCGACGCGCAGTACGGGTTCGTCGGCAACGACGGGCCTGTGTTCTACCTCTACACGGACCAGAATGCGCCGCGCGGCCGGCTCATCGCCATCGACACCCGCCAGCCCCAGCGGGCGAACTGGAAGGAGCTGATCCCCCAGACCGCGGATGCCCTGCAGGGCGTGGGCCTCGTGCACGATACCTTCATCGCGTCATACCTCAAGGACGTTCACACCGAGATCCGCCTGTTCGATCTCACCGGTAAGCCGCTGCGCGAGGTCGCGCTGCCCGGCATCGGCTCGGCCGGCGGCTTCGGCGGCAAACGGACGGACCGGGAGACGTTCTACAGCTATGCGAGCTTCAGCTACCCGGCCACCGTGTTCCGCTATGACATGGTGACGGGCACGAGCACCGTGTATCGCCAGCCGAAGGTGGACTTTGACCCCGCGCAGTACGAGACGAAGCAGGTGTTCTACAACAGCAAGGACGGCACGCGCGTGCCGATGTTCATCACGCACAAGAAGGGACTGGCGCTCGATGGCAACAACCCGACCTTGCTCTACGGCTACGGTGGCTTCAATGTCCCGCTGACGCCAGGGTTCTCGCCGGCGCGCCTGGTGTGGATGGAGCTGGGCGGCGTGTTCGCCCTCGCGAACATCCGCGGCGGCGGGGAGTATGGCAAGGACTGGCATGAGGGCGGGCGGCTGAAGAACAAGCAGAACTGCTTCGACGATTTCATCGCGGCCGCAGAGTGGCTGATTGCGAACAAGTACACGTCGACGCCGAAACTGGCGATTTCCGGCGGCAGCAATGGCGGCACCCTCGTCGGGGCCTGCATGAACCAGCGCCCGGAGCTGTTCGGGGCCTGTCTACCGGCGGTCGGCGTGATGGACATGCTGCGCTTCCACAAGTTCACGATCGGGCATGCGTGGACCGCGGACTACGGCTCGCCGGACGATCCGGAGTTGTTCAAGACGATCTTCCCGTACAGCCCGCTGCACAACCTCAAGCCCGGCACCTGCTACCCGGCCACGCTGGTAACGACGGCCGACCACGACGACCGCGTGGTGCCGAGTCACAGCTTCAAGTACATCTCCGCGCTGCAGGCGGCGCAGGGCTGCGCCAACCCGGTCCTGATCCGCATTGAGACGCGGGCGGGCCACGGTGGCGGTAAGCCGACGCAGAAGATCATCGAGGAGCTCACCGACGAGTACGCGTTCCTGGTCCGCGTGCTGAAGATGAACACGCAGACCTTGGAGGCGGCGGGCAAGCCGGGCGCCCGGTAGCCGCTGCGCCAGCGGGCACACCCCCCGGCGCGCCGTCCGGCCCTTGGACCGAGCGGCGCGCCGGTGGTGGTGATGGGCCGGCCCGGCGGTATAATCTCGGCCGTCTCGGGCGCGCGGCGGGGACTTTCGGCCGGCCGCAACCGGCCAAGCCGCCACGCTGGACGATGCCGCGCGGGCCCAGGGGTGCAGGCAGCATGGCGAAGGAGACGCGGATGCGCACGGCAGAGCTGCGGCGTGGGCTGCTGGGTGTGGGGCTAGTGGGGCTGCTGGTGGCGACGGTTCTGGCGGGCGCGCCGACGGATGTGGCGCAGTACCTGCCGGCGGAGACGGGGGTCTACGTGGGGTGGAGGGCGCCCGCGGATCCGTGCGCGCCACTTGCCATCGGGGCGCGTTTGCACGTCGCCCTGGAGGCCGCCCAACGGCAGGCCGGTGGGGGGCAGCGGGAGCTGCCCGCCGCGCTGCAGCACCTGCCCGACCTGGTGGACCGCCTCACGGTGGCCAACGTGGGGATCGGGCTCTTCGACGTGAAGCTGCCGCCCGACGGCCCGCCGCAATTCGGCGCGGCGGCGGTCTGCGACATGGCGCCTGGGGAGGCGGTGGTCCTGGCGGACCTGGTGCAGCAGCTCGCGACGGACGCTCGGGCCGCCGTCACGGCGCGGGAGGTGGCGGGCACACCCTTCCAGGCGGTGCGGCTGGGTGAAGGCCCGGAGCTGCTGTGGGGCGCGAAGCGCGACGTGTTCATCCTTGCGTTGGGCACATCATCCGCGGAGCGGGTCCTCGCGTGCCTCGCGGGCCAGGCGCCGGGGTTGACCAGCGCGGCCGAGTTCGTGCTGCAGCGCCAGACCCTGGGGGTGGAGACCGCGCCGCCCTTGGCCTGCGCGTACGTCGCCCCGCCGCGCGTGCTCGAGTGGGTGCAGGCGCTCGCGGAGCGCCGGGAGGGCGGCCTGCCGCCGATCGTGATGCCGGCGCTCCGCGAGCTGGGCATTACCGCGATCCGCTCCGCCTACGTGCACGTCGACGGGCCCGAGGCAGCAGTGCACTGGCGCGGTTTTGTGCATGTGGAGGGCGAATTCAAGGGCCTGCTGAAGATCTGGGATCAGGCCCCGCTGCAGGAGGCGGACCTGCAGCTCCTGCCGCACGATGCCTACTGGGCCTACGTGACGAAGCTGGATCTCAAGGGACTCTACAATGAAACGGTCCGGGTGCTGAATGAGCTTGATCCGGAGGCGGCCGCCAACCTGCAAGGTGGCATGGCGGCTGGCAGCACGGTTACGGGCTTCTCCCTGACTGAGCAGCTTCTGCCGGTTTTCGGCGATACGTGGGCGCTGTATGACGCGCCGAGCCACGGCGGCCTGCTGGCCACGGGTACGGTCCTGGTTGCCGATGTGAAGGACTCCGAAGCCCTCCAGGGCATGCTGGGGCGCTTCGTGCAGATGGCTGGAGCGGCCGCCGCCGGCAAGGCCCAGGTTGGGATCAAGCAGGCCAAACACGGCGACCACGTCGTGCATTACGTGCAGGTCGGCGATCTGCCGGTCCCGGTCTCGCCGGCGTGGGGTTATGTGGGGGGGAGGTGGGTGTGCGGACTGTGGCCGCAGACGGTGGCGGCGGCGCTCGCGGAAGTGGACCCCAAGACACGCGGGGAAACTCTGCCGGACCGTGCGGATGTGCGGGCCGCACGGGTCCAGCTGCCGAAGTCCGCGCAGGCGTTCTCCTACTGCGACAACGTGTACTTCACGCGGCTGCTGTATCCCGTGACGAACGCGGTTCAGACGCTGTTGTGCTCGCAACTGAGAATGGACATTGACTTGCAGAGCATGCCGCCGGTCGCCGAGGCGACACGCGGTATTACGAATTCGGTCGGCGTGACGCGTCGCGAGCGGGACGGAATTCGCATGGAGTCCATCGGCAACGCGGCCGCCGTGCCCGTCGTGGTCGGCGGTACGGCGCTGACGACCAGCATCATGCTGCCTTCCCTCGCGCGGGCGCGTGAGATCAGCAAGCGCGCGGTCAGCGCCGCGAACCTGCGCGGCATTGGACAGGCGATCAAGATCTATGCGAACGACAACGCCGACAAGTACCCGCCTGCACTTACCGCGCTGATCGAAGACGGGAGCATTACGGAGAAACAGCTGATCTCACCCCGGCAGCCATCCGGCGTGACCTCGTACGTCTACATCACCGGGCAGTCGGAGAACTCGGACCCGCGCAACGTGCTGGCCTACGAACGCCTCGAGGGCCAGGAAGGTACGAACCTGCTGTTCTGTGACGGGCACGTCGAGTGGCAGCGGCCGGAGGCCATGCGCAAGTCGATCCGCGAGACGTACCGGCGGTTGCAGCGGGAGCAGGAGCTGCCGCGCGAATTCCGGGAGTAGTTAGCGCGCCCGGCCTCGGCAGTGCGCAGGGGGCGAGGGTCGCCTTCAGCGCGGCTGTTTGGTAGGCGCGACCGTTGTTGACGGGGCGGCCCCGCCGGCCGGCTTGGGGGGGCGGAAGTCCTTGCCGGCCGCCATCTTGTAGCATACGAGCCAGCGCCCGTAGTCCAGCAGCGTGATGCACCCGTCGCCGTCTGCGTCCGCGGCGGGCAAGAAGCGTGGGTCGCCGACGCAGCTGCGGAAGGCATCCCAGAAAAGATAGAAGTCGCGCACGTCGACGTTGTTGTCGCCGTCGAAGTCCCCACAGGTGGCCTCGCAGTCGTCCGGAATGCCGTTGGCGTTGTAATCCGTATCACAGGGGATGCCGGCGGCGGGATCGCAGAATCCGCCGTGTGCGCTCGAAATCTCGCACGCATCGAGCAGTCCGTCGCCGTCACAATCTGCGGCCAATCCGGAGGTGAGCTCACATAGGTCGAGCACGCCGTTGCCGTTGCAGTCAGCGCCGCCGTGGAAGACATAGGCCTTGCCGGTCGGCGCCGAACTCGATTCGTGAAAGGGGGCGCCGACCACGATCCGGCCCCGATCGGTGGCGACCCAGGCACCAAACATCGCCAGTGCGGAGGTGTCGGCGGCAGTCAGGGTGCTCGCGTGATGCCAGCCATCGGCCCGCCGGAGGAACGCATACGCGCTGCCCGATGCGTTCGCAGCGTTATCGTCGAGCTCGGCGCCGACCACCGCGAGGTCGCCGTCGATTGCCACGCTGCTGCCGAAAAGGTCGTTTGACAGACCGTCGGGGGCGACCAACCGCGCGCCGAGCGTATAGACGCTGCCGTCCCAGTCATACACGTATGCGGCTCCCGGAACGCCGTGGCCTTCGACGGCCTCGACACTCGCACCCACGAGTAGCCGGCCGTCCTTCGCCGCCAGACGCACACCGAAATGACCGCCCGTGGTCGGATGAGGTGTGAGCAATTCCTGGACCTGGGTCCACGTGTCACCCACGCGCTGGAATACGTAGACCGTGCCCGCATCCACACAGCCACCGCGGTGTGCCTCCCACGCGCCGACCACGACGCGGTTGCCGTCGAGGCCGACGCCGAGACCGAACATGTCTCCGGACGCCGGGTTGGTCGGCACGAGCTTGGCCTCGAATTGCCAGCCGGCCGGACCAAGCCGGTAGACATAGGCGGCGCCGGCCTCGAACAGGGGGCTGCTCTGGCGGGGCGCGCCCACGACGAGCAGATCTCCACGCAAGCAGTGCGTGTGGCCGAATAGTGCCCCGGCCGTCGGATCGGACGCGAACAGCCGGGCGTCCTGCACCCAGCCGTCGGGCGTGCGATGGTACGTGTATACGACACCCGCGTTCGTTGCGGCCAGATCGGATAGATGGGCGCTGATGACCAGGCGGTCACCGTCGAGGGACACGCCGCCGCCGCCGTCATTGCCGGCAGCGTCGGGCAAGACGATCATTTGGCGCTGAATCCAATCCAAGCCAGCGAGCTCGAAGACGAAGGTGGCGCCGGTCGTCGCCCCCTGGGCGGTGTAGCCCTGCGCGCCCACCACGAGCGTGTCGCCGCTCAGGTCCAACTCGACGCCGAACTGCCGGGCGTTGGGCAAAGGCACCAGGCGTTGCGTCTCTGTGAGTAGGCAGACGCCCCGAGTGGTCGGACACAAGGCCGCGAGGAGCAGGAAGAGCAGGGCCGAGCGAGCGGTTCTGGCGACGAACATCTTACCCTCCGAAACACCGTTGACGGGGAGTTGCTGGTGGGGTAACCCCCGTGGCACCCCACAAGTCCCCGAGTGCTGCCAGTATACAGGCGGGCATGCGCCCGGGTCAACATTACCCGCCGCGCATGTCGCGAATCCCTACGGCGCCCGGCGTGCCAGCACGTAGAACTCACCGAGATTAAACGGCAGCATGGTCCGCAGCAGCGGGGCGGGAGTAATTCGACCAAGCAGGCGCAGCAACGCGGCGCCGGTCACATGCGGATGCAGCGTCGCGTGCCGCACCAGGACGTCCAGGTTCACCCGCTTCCAGGCAAAGCCGCAGCGTACCAGCTCGAAACCCGCCCGCGCCAGGGTCAGCCGCAAGCCGGTGCGGCTGTAAAGCACGACGTGCTCGACAAACAGGTGCGGCCAGCGCGGTCCGAGCACGCGCGCACTGAGGCTGTCGCCGTCCGGAGTGACCAGCAGGACCAACCCGCCCGGGCGCAGCTTGCGGTGCATCGTCGCCAGCGCCGTCTCGGGCGGATCGATGTGCTCAATGACGTCCAACAGCATGAACACATCGACCTCACCGTCGGCCAGGGGGGCATCCTCCAGGCGGCCGGTGTACACGGCCCGCACGCCCGGGCGCCGGCGGGCTACCGCGGCCGAAGGCACGGACACTTCCACGCCGCGCGCGTCCCAGCCGGCAGCGGCGGCGGCGGCCAGCGCGGCTCCGGCCGAGCAGCCGACCTCAACGAGGCCGCGTCCGGGGGGGGCATGACGCGCGATCAGCCGCAGGTAGGCCAGCGCGGTGGCGCGCTTCGTCGCTTCTACGGCCGGGTCCCCGGCATGGCCGCGGGCAGCGTGGTAGTCATCCTGGTAGATGCGTTCGATGCGCTGCCAGTCCGGCGGCGCGGCATGGTAGATCGTACGGCAGTGGCCGCACCGCACGAACGCGACACCGTCATGCGTGTACAGCGGCTGCGGGCAGGCATGCGTGCAGGCCGGACAGGGGCGGGCGTGTTCCATGCGGCGTACTCCTTGCGGGCCGGCCGGACCGCGCCGCACTACTCGCGGACATAAACGACGTCCACATTCCGGTCCGGCGAGACGGAGGGGACGCTGGCCAGACGATACCCCATGGCTTCGATGACCGCGTGGATACCACGGGCGTTACCCGGGATGACGAGCTTGGGGCTATAGATGCGCAGGAGACGCGCGGCGTTCTCGGGGGTGTCCAGCTGGACTTGTGGCAGCGTGATGACCGGGCGGTCCAGGTACATGGAGCCAAAAACCCAGGGCGCGGCGCCGGCAATGGCCACCAGATCATCGGGCTGGGTGAGCTGCCGGCACGCCGCCATGGATTGTTCGAGCGCGGCCGTCACGGTGTTCCGCGCGGGCAGCGTTGCCTGACGGCGCAGCAGCGCGTAGGTCGAGGGAAAGGCGAGTACGCCCCACACGGCGAAAACCGCGATCTGCCGCAGGAGGGGATGGAGGCCGGTGCGAGCCAGCACAGCGGCGATGCCAGCGACACCGAGGGGGTACCAGAAAGGCGCGACGTGCAGGGCATAGCGGGCGGCCGATCCGGCTTCCCGGGTCAGGGAGAGCCAGTAGTACGTGACCGGGTAGGCCACCAGAAACGCCGCCCCGAGACAGAAGAGGAAGACTGCGTCGTGCCAGCGGAGCCAGACCGCGGTTGAGAACCCGAGTGCGACGAACAGCAGCAGAAAGCCGAGTTCACCGGTGAGGGCCCGGGACATGGCTCCGAGATTGTCGATGACCAGATCCGCGCAGTCGACGACATTGGGCAACGCCTCGGGATCGGGGCGCACAGCCGGTGATTCGGGCACCAGCTCGCCGCCGTAAAGGGTGGCCATGCTCCAGTTGCGTGCCAGCAGCGGGTACTCGGGATACCACTTGCCGGTTGTCGCTTTGGCGACGAGGTTGAAGGGCACCAGGATGGCACCGAAGCCGACCACGAACAGCAGGGTCGGCCGGACCGCCTGGCGCAGGCGGGCGCTGGGCCCCCCGGCGCGCGTCAAGAGCAGGCCCAACAACAGTGCGGGCGCCGCGATCAGGATGCTAACCTTGATCAGGTAGCCGACGGCCAGCGCCAGACCGATCCAAAACCACGCGCGGTCGCCGCGCGGCGCGAGAAGCTGCACAAGCAGGAGCAGAATCAGCTCCAGCGTGACCATCGGATGCTCGGCCGAGATTAGCGTGATGTTGGTGTACGTGGACGGCAGCAACAGGTAGCCAACGGCGCAGAGCAGTGCCAGGAAGTTGCCGAGCGATCGGCGGACAAGCCAAGCGAGCAACACCGTATTCGCCAATGCCGGAATGACCGTGGCCCAGATGGCCAGCACGGCCGTGCTCTTGGAGAGCTGCCAGGGGATGGCGATGAGCAGGCAATAGATCGGATTGTAATACGCCAGACCGGGGTGGGTGGGGGTGCCCGACCAGCCGTACACCACGTTGTAGCGGGTGATGAACCCGCGGCCTTCGAACAAGTTGCGCCCGATCTCGAGGTAGGTGTGCGTATCTGCGAAAGGCTTGGCCAGCACCAGGGCGTGCCGCACCATGAAGAATGTCCCGAGCAGCAGAATGATCAGCAGCCAACCCAGAAAGACCCGGTCACGCCACGGTGCGAGCCGGGCATCTGGCGCGGGTACGGGCGCCACAGCCTTCGGGTGAGCAGGCATCGGCACAACAATCTCCAGTCTGCCTCGCCCCGCCCGCTGTCAGCCGACCCGGCCGAGCGGGGCGCGCCGGACGTGTCCACGAGGCCCTGAGTCGACACAAAATACGGATTGGGCGGCGGTGCGTCAAAGGCCGCGGCCTGCCGCTTGGCAGGTCGCGCCCCGCGCCGATAGTATCATGCGCTTGCGGCCAGACACGGGGTGACGGCGAGCGTACGCCAGTCGCCCGCGACGCGTGGTCGCCATGGGAGCGCGCTGCCCCGGGAGTTGCGGACTCTTGAACTGGCTCGGCAAACTGGACCCGTGGCGCGTGCAGCTCGTGCTTCATGTGCTCATTCTCGGCTGCTGCGCCGTGCTGATCGCGCTGCGCCCGCGGCCGAGCATTCCGCTCGTGCTTCCGCGCGCAGGCAAGAAGCGCCCGATGCCCGTGCCGCTACCGGTGCCGCCCGTGCCGCCGGTCTGGCAGCGCTCCGTGGCCGGGATCGTAGTCGCCCTCGTCTGGCTGGGCGTCGCCGCCTTTCTGGTCGCGCGCGGCAACGACCCGATCGGCCGGCGCCCGGACTCCTGGAGCGATGCGAATGTCGTCGTTTCGGGCCGCAACTACGCGCGGGAAGGGCTCTTGAAGCACTGGGGCGCGGCCCAGCACCAGGTGATCACGGACCAGAACCCTGAGGATCCCTACTTTCGCTACACGCAGTACCCGGTTGCCAGCAACCTCATCAATGGCCTATGGCAGTGCGCCGGGATCACCTCCGACCGCGCGTACCGGAGCATCCCGGCGGCATGCTCGCTCGCCGGATTACTCGTGTGGTTCGCGCTGTACCGTCGGGCGGCCGGACTCGGTGTGGCAACGGTGGCCTTTTGCGCCATGGCGTTCTCGTTCTCCTTTCTGGCGTACGCGGATAACCTGCACTTTCACGCCTACGCCATGTTTACGTCTGCCGTGACTGCCTGGGGGTACCTGCAGGCCTTGGCGTCCGCGCGGCGCTGGCGCTGGGTCTGGTTGGCGCTGTTGGCCGTGGCGATGTTCCTGACAGCGTGGTTCACGTGGGAGTATCACCTGTGGATGGTGCTCTTCATCGGGGCACACACGCTGCTGTGCCAGCCCGCGTTGCGGCGCCGCTATATCCCGCTCCTGCTGCTGCCGCTGGTTGTGGCGCTCGTGCTCCAGAACGTGCAGCGGCGCTTGGCGTTTGCGGACGTGCGCCTGGCAGATGCCCATGAGCCGCGCAGTGGCTTCCTCGACGACATGTACCGCCGGACCGTGGCGTTCAAGGAGGCGGTCGATACACCGCCGGGGCTGACCCTGCCAGGCTATCCAGTGTTCCTCGCGGGTCGTTACGCGAAGTTCTACGGCCTGCCGGCGCTGGGCGCGCTGGCGCTGACCGTCTGCCTCCTGGTGCGCGAGCGGCGGGCGCTGTGGCGCGTGCGGGAGTGGTCCGCGGAGAACCGGCTGCTGGTGGTGCTGCTGGTGGCCGGCGCGGGCTGGTGGCTCGTGATGCTGCAGCACACAGCCGTACATCCGCACACGATGCGGCAGGGGCTGTCGGGGTATGCGTTGTTGGTGGCGCTGGCCGGCGTGCATTGCTGGCGCACGGCGCGATCGCGGGAGGCGCATCGCGTGGCGCGCGGAGCGGCGGTACTGCTGGGGCTGACGCTGTTAGTGCCCCAACTCGACGGCTTGTGGTCCGCCTGGCTGATCCATCATCCGGACTGGCAAGATCCGCCCCTGCCGCGCTACTACGACAGCGTCCGCGAGCGCGGCGATGCCGGCTCGCCGGAGGTGGCCCGCATGGGCGCCCTGGCGGAACTGGTGCCGCCCGGCGGAGTCATTCTGACGAATCAGGGCCGCCTGCCGCCGATGCGGCTCTGGTCGCAGCGTCCGGTGTATGCGGGGGGGTTGACGGAGTATCGGCCGAACGCCGCGGACGAGGGGCGCCTGATGGTGGAACTGAGCTTCAACCATCTGCGGGAGCTCTACCAAGGGGCGCTGCCGCCGCTGTACTACGTGGATGCGCAGGGCTGTCGGTACGCGCAGGCGCGCGGCGCGCAGGGAGCGCTGGCGATCGTGCATGCCGACCCGCTACTGCGGCTCTTCCTGACCGGTCAGGGGCGGAATGACCCCGCTCAGGAACAGCGGGGGGCGCAGTACCTGGTCCAGGCGGCCACCACGGGGCGCTGCCGGGAGTCGTTCTGCCCGATCGTGGGGCAGTCGGATTACCTGTTGGTATTCGATCTCCGGCCGGTCGTGCCGCTGCTGGAGAAGATGTGGAGCCATCAGGGCGCGCCATCGCTGCGCCAGTACGGGCCGCCGCGCTAGCGGCCGCCGCTGCGCGACGGGCCCGTCACCGAGAATTGACGAATGTCCAGCGCCGTGCCAACACCGCCTGACTGTGCCGCCGCGCGGCCGCCCGTGCTCCCGGCCGCCGGCTCCGGACTTCCCATGCTCGGCATGGACACGATGCGCTGGATCGACCACTGGGTGGGTATGCCGCTGTGCTTCGCGCTGGGTCTGCTGCTGACCCTGGTGCGCCGGCTCGGCGTGCACCGCTCCCGCCGGATCCGCGGGGACCGGACGCTGGCGGTCTTCAAATTCTTCGGCCTGGGCAGCATCATCGAGGCCACGCCGCTGTTGCGGGCGATCCGGGCCCGCTACCCGCGCGCGCAACTCGCATTCGTCACGTTCGCCAGCAACGAGGCCCTGGTGCGCAAGCTCGCGATCTGCACGGACATTCGCGTGATCCGGACGCGCTCCCTGGTGTGGTTCGCTTGGGACACGTTGCGGCAGATCATCTGGCTGCAGCGGCAACACGTCGAGGCCGTCGTCGACCTCGAGTTCTTCAGCAAGTTCTCCACGCTGCTGGCGTGCTTCAGCGGCGCGCGCATCCGCATCGGCTTCCACCTGAACGATTTCTGGCGGCGCAGCCTGATTACGCACCCGGTCTACTTCAACTACTACCGCCACATCACGGACGTGTACCGCGAGGTGGCGCGGCGGCTCGATACCGACGTCACCGACGGCACGCTCACGCGCTTCGACGTCGGCGACGCCCCGCGGGCGACTGTACGCGCGGCGCTCGCGGCCGCGGGGTGCACGCTCGACGGCCCGCAACGAACGCCCCTGATCGGCGTCAATGTCAATGCGGGCGACATGTGCTTGGCGCGGCGCTGGCCGCTGGAGCGTTTCGCCGCGCTGCTGGAGGAGCTGGGCGCGCGGCACGCCGCAGCGCGCTTCGTGCTCACGGGCACGCGGGATGAGGCCGCCTACGTGCAACAACTCGTGGAGCAGCTCACGCCGGCGACGCGCGCGCGGACGATCCTGGCGGCCGGACGGTGGAAACTGGACGAGTTCATCGCGGCGCTGCCGTACTTCAACGTCTTTGTGACGAACGACTCGGGGCCGATGCACTTTGCGGCCGCCGAGAACGTGCCGATGGTATCGCTGTGGGGGCCGGGGCGGCCGGCGTTCTACGCTCCGCGTCAGCCGACACACCTGCCGATCTATATGGACTATCCGTGCAGTCCGTGCCTGTACATGTTCACGACCTTCGAAGCCATGTGGTGCCAGGGCGCCGCCTGGTGCATGGCCGCCATCGACGTGGCGACGGTCTTGGCGGCAGTCGAGCGGTTGCTGACTCCGCCCGCGGTGAGTGGTGCGGTCCCCGGCGCGCGCGGCGAATCGGCAGGCGGACCGACCGCATGAGCGGCGGGACGCTGCTGCTGCTGGCGCTGGGGCTGGCGGTGGACGCGCTGGCTGTGGCGATTGCGGTGAGCATCGCACTGGGACGCGTCTCGCCGCGACAGGTCTTCCGGCTGGCGTTCCACCTCGGGCTGTTCCAGGCGCTGATGCCGATCATCGGGTGGCTGGGGGGCCGCACCCTCGGCGGCCTGATCCACAACTGGGACCACTGGATCGCCTTCGGGTTGCTGACGTTCGTCGGGGGTAAGGCGCTGTACGAGTCGCTGTCGCGCAAGACCTGGGAGGCCGTGCAGCGTGACCCGACGCGCGGCGTGACGCTGGTCGTGCTCTCTGTCGCGTGCAGCATCGATGCGCTGGCCGTCGGGCTCAGCCTGGCCCTGCTGGGAATCGACATCTGGTACCCGGCCGTTGTGATCGGACTGGTGTGCGGGGCGCTGTCCACTCTGGGCATGCTGCTCGCCGGCCGGCTCGGGGCCGTCTTCGGGCAGCGGATCGAAGTCCTCGGGGGCGTCATTCTGATTGGAATCGGCGTGCGCATCCTCGCGCAGCATTTGAGCGGGGGGTGAGCGGCAACGACCGAACAGACAGCGCGACGCGGCGGCCGGAGCTGCTTGGCAAGGCTCCGGCCGCCGTCCCACTACCCCGGGCCCGCTTCGCGCGCGTCCGTGTGCAACCGGCACCTCGTCAGGCGCGCGGCTTGGCGCGCCCGGCGCGTTGCCAGCGGCCCAGCTTCAGCCCGCACAGACCGAGCAGCGTGGCCGGCAGATAGCCGACGACCCCGGCGCCGCACGCGCCGGCTCCGCAGAGGCTGGGCAGGTCCAAGGCGCTGTCGCCAGCTGCAAAAGCGGGCGCGCCGGGATCCGTGATCACGCCGTTTTCGAGCAAGTCGGCGTCACCGCGGGCCCCGTCCTTGAAGTGCAGTGTGATGACATTGCCGGCCACCTCCGCACCGGTCGTACCGTCGTACAGGAATTCGTACCAGTGTGGCGCCGGGTTGTCCGGTGTCGGGCCGTACTTCCAGTAGTTGGTGATCACCTCGGTCGGCGTCGTATGCAGGATGATCTGGACGGTGGCCGATCCCCCGGGCGCCAGACCCTGCACGCCGAAACTCAGGAAGCCCGCCGGAAAGACGGCGTCGGTCGGCGTGTCCCCCGGAGACGGATTGCTGACCGCGGCCACCGCGCTGAGCGTGGTGCCGTCACCGGATGCGATGGTGATATAGTCGCCGAAGGTGTTGGGCAGCGAAGCGACATTGGTCTGCTCGTTGTCGGGAACGCCATCGCCGTTGCCGTCACCGCCGTTGGGCGCGGCCCCTTCAACCGTGTCGGGGACGCCGTCCGCGTCCGGGTCGACGATGGGCGTGCAGGCATCGCCCAGGCCGTCACCGTTGGTGTCCAGTTGGTCAGCGTTGGCGACCGCCGGGCAGTTGTCGATGCAGTCCGGCACGCCGTCACCATCGGTGTCCGTCTCGGCGATGTCGCAGCCACACGCGCCGGGCGTCGTCTTCGCGGGGTTCGCGGGGCAGCCGTCGTGGCAGTCGGGCACGCCGTCGGCGTCGGTATCGGTCTCGGCCACGCCGCAGCCGCAGGGGCCGGGGGTGGTCTTGAAGCGGTCAAAGGGGCAGCCGTCGTGGCAATCGGGGACGCCGTCACCATCGGCGTCCGTGTCAGGCAGATCGCAGCCGCAGACCCCCGGCTGCGCCTTGCGCGGGTTGAATGGGCAACCGTCGCATACATCGCCGAGGCCGTCGCCATCGCTGTCGCTCTGGGCGGGGTTGAAGGTGAACGGGCAGTTGTCGACGGTGCTGAAGATGCCATCGCCGTCGTCGTCATCCCCCGCCACCCAGCCGGCGCCGCCTTCCGCGCCGATCCGCCCGTCTGCCTCGCTCGTGTTGTAGTCGCCGCGCTGGCCGTCAACGTAGTGCAGCTGGATGATGTTGGCCGCGATCTGCGCGCCGGTCGTGCCGTCGAACGGGAACTCGTACCACAGGGCAGTGGGCTCCGGCGGCCCCTTGTCCTCCCCCTCGTAGTATTGGTAGTAGCGCGTCGGGTAGGAGCCATCCGGCAGGTACAGCGTGACGGTGGCCGCACTGACGTCCGGCGCGAGCTCCAGCGTGAACCAGTACACGCCGCGCAGCAGTGCGACGCCGGCCGGCGGGTCGGGCTCTTCGGGGTCTTCGAGCCAGCCGCTGACCAGGGAGGAGCCCACGTGGGCGAAGGCGCCGGTGGTCGCAGGGACCGCCAACGTCACGTAGCTCGTTGCGGCGCCCTCCGCGCAAGGCATGGACACCACGTTGTCCTGCTGCCAGTCGGGAATGCCGTCGCCATTGTGGTCGTAGAGGGCGTTGTCGCCCGTCGGACCCTGTTCCTCGATGTCGGTCGCACCGTCCCCGTCTGCGTCGCGGTACACGATGCCGTGCAGCAGGACGACCAAGGCGCTATTGGCAGGATCGTTCGAAGGAATCTCGACGTTGCTGTGCAATTGCCCGTAGTCGCTTTCGGTGGGGAAGAAGCCGGCCTCAAACATGCACGTCTCACCCGTGGCCAGCGTGGCGCCCGAACACCCGTCATTGCCCTTCTGAAACGGCGCGGTGGGTGGCAGGATCTCGCCGAGGACGAGCGGCTCGGTACCGACATTGCGAATCGTGACCTGGCCCATGCAGCCGCTGCCGGGCTCGATCTCACCGCAGTCCACCTCCGCCGGCGTGACGTGGATGGCCGGCCCCGGCACCGGGACGATGAAGTGCGCGACCACGGCCCGGTCGTCGACCATCGTGAAATCCAGCGTGGGCCACGTGTTCCCGTCGTCCCATTGCACGAAGATGCCGTGGATGTCCGTGAGCGCGGTGAGCGCGACGGTGCTGCCGACGATGTACTGGCGGCCGCAGGTGCCAGGGCACGTGATGCCCGACCCGGTGACCGTGCCGGACGGGCTGGGGTCGATCGCGACGGTCAGCGTGCGCAGCGTGGTTCCGCCGGCATCGAACTCGAACGCACCGAGATCCACAGTCGCCGTGCCGTCTCCGTTGCCATCGAGGACGCGGCCGTGCGGCGCGAGGTCGCGCGGTAAGGTCTCGGCCACGTTGCCGTCGCGGTCGATGTCGGCGACATCGAGCGGCAGGGCAGCATTGCTGCCGGCGTCGATGCAGACGGAGAAAGGCTGGACGCGGAGGTCGGGATTGTAGAGGGGCTTCACGAAGTACGGCTCCTCGTTGACATTGCCGATTCCGGAGACGCCGCCGCGAACGTCGCTATAGGTGACGTCGGCCGTGGCGACGGACCAGCACGCGACCTCCGAGGGTGTCGAGGAGGAGATGGTGTTGCCCCAGACAATGCAGTTCTTGACGGTGGTCGTGCCCTGCTGGTAGCCGAGGATGCCGCCGCCACCGTTGCCGGCCCGCGCCGAGTTGTTGGCGAGTGTGCAGTTGATCACCGACCCGCCGTTCCACAGGGCGATGCCGCCGCCGCCATAGGCCGAGTTGTTGTAGAACTCGCTGTTCACGACGAGCGTGCCGGTGTTGCACGCGTCCAGGCCGCCGCCGTAGTTGTTCGCGCTACCGTTGCGGAACGTGCAATTGGCCACGTACGCCGACGGGCAGTCGCAGCCAATCGCGACGCCCGCGCCCCAAATAGCGTAGCAGTACTCGAAGCGGCAATTGGCGATGACGATGCTGCAGCCCGTGGCGCGAATCCCGCCGCCCATCCGATGTTCGCCGTTGCCCAGGGCCCAACCGCCGTGGATGACGAAGCCGTCGATGACGATGGTGCTGGCGGTGTCGCCGGGGTTGACGTAGAACCCGTGGCTGTAGGTGGTGGCGGCGCCAAAGCAGTCGATGGTCGTCGTGAACGCCTGCGGGTTGCGTTCGTTGCGCTGCGTCTCGGAGCCGGCGAAGCCGCCATAGATGGCGAGGGCCTTGTTGACCACGTAGGCCGAGTACGAGCCTTGGCTGGGGGGAATGTAGGTGCAGCCCCGGACCCAGATTTCGTCGCCGGTGACCGCTCGGGCGAGGGCACCCTGGATCGTGCGTAGGGCATCCGTGTCCCAGGTCGTGCCGGTGTTTGCGTCGCTGCCGGCGTAGCCGTCGACCCGCAAAATGGCCGCGGGGGCGGCGGCCGGCAGGGCCGCCAGCAGCATGAGGGCGAGGCCCCACAGGGGGTGGTCGGGATGGTGGAGAGCACGGTGGGGTGGGTGGGTCGGGTTCATGAGCCAGTTCCTCCTGTCCGCTGCAGAATGGCCGTGACGGGGCCGTGGCCCGGGAAGATCGGTGCGGCCCGGGTCGGTCCGAGCGTGTCCATTGGGACGTACACGCGGAGGGGGTGGTTCTCACACGGGCGGGCGGAAGAAGGGGCCGGGGCGGGCCTGACGGAGGGACGAACGCCGCGGCTGGGCGGTCATGCGGGCGCGGCCGGCTTGGGACTAAGGCGGCCGCACCGCCGAACGGGGCGTGACCGGGCGGGTTCGGTGCGGTGGCCAAACCCCGCCGACGTGGCGTGACCCTGGATTTGGCGCGCTTCGCTCGTTGCGCCAGCACTCCCACACGGCTCCGTAATTGCTGCGTCGATCCGTTGGCCGCCTGGCGCCCGGCGCTCGCTCGTGGTCGGGGGAAATACGAACGCGGACACACGAACAGGCGACAGGGGTTTGGGGTTCGGCTTGGATGTTGCGATGGGGGGAGCGCGATAGGATGACGGTGCGGGCGACAACATGTCACTCGACCGAGGTTCTCCGGGGCGGGACGAAGGAGCGCCGCATGCGCCGGTCCGGACAGATCCGCGTCGCTGGGGGTTCGTGCGCTGTGCTGTGGGCACTGCTGATGCTCGGTGGCTGTCCGCCGAATGGCGGCAGCACCAATGACGGCAACACGCCGGCGGATGGGAACACGCCGGCCGGCGGGACGAGCGGGGCCACTTCGCTCGTGCAGGTGCCCGATCCGCAGTCCGGCGACAATCCCACCTACAAGCTCGTCGCGCATGCCGTGCCGGCCGCGGGCGCGTCGGTCGCGGATGCGGTCTTCGGGACGACGCAGACGCGCGTCACGCAGACGCCGGGCCTGCGACACGAGTATTCGCGGCACGACCCGTTCAATAGTGACCAGTCGCTGATCCTGCTGTTGAGCATCGCAAATGGCGAGTGGCGCATCTACCGGACCCAGAGCGTGCCGTACGACCAGGCCGCCAACCTCGTGCGGACGGCGGACCTGGCCGAGCCGCGGTGGGACGCGAGCGATCCGGCTCTCCTGTGGGGCGTCGAAGGCTTTCGCATCCGGACGCTGAACGTGCAGACCGGCGATGCGACGGTGGTGAAGGACTTCGCCGCGGACGCCACGATTGCGCCGCTGCTGGCGGCGAACCCGGACATCTACCGGATCACGATGAAGGACGAAGGCGAGGCGTCCGCGGACCGGCGTTACTGGGCGTTTATGCTGCAGGGCAGCCAGGATGACTATCGGGCACGCTACATCTTCTGCTGGGATCGGCAGAGCGACACGGTCGTCGGGCTGCACACCGTCGCGGCGTCCCAGGCGGACATCGACTGGGTGGGGATGTCGGTGCTGGGGACGTGGGTGCTGATCGGCGGCTCCGACACGAACACCGGCGAGCTCGCGGGGTTGGTCATGGCCAATCGCGAGCTGACGACGTTTCACCGGCTGGACTTCGCGACGGGGCACGCGGACGTGGGGCTCGATCGCAACGGCGGCGAAGTCGTCGTGATGCAGAACGTCCGCACGGATTACGTCGACTTGATTCCGCTGTCGACGGACACACAACCAATCCTCGAGGCGAACGGGAGCTACGCCGGCACGAATCGCACGCCGCTGGTGCGCCTGTATGCGGCCGCGGAGTCGCCGATCGGGCTGCAAAGCGGAGTGCACATCTCGTGTAATCTGGCGGGATACTGCGTGGTGTCGACGTACATCGAGCCGGGGGCACCGGAGCAGAACTGGCTGGACCGGTCGATCATCCTCGTGCGGCTGGATCGGCAGAGTCCGCGGGCGTACTACCTCGCGAAGGTTTACGGGACGACGGGGGCGTACTGGGAGGAGACGCACGCGACGATCACGCGCGACGGGGCGCGGGTGCTGTGGGCGACGAACTGGGGGCAGAACGTGGGGCAGGAACAGGTGTGGGATATGGAGTTGCGGCTGGCGGCGGGGCTGTATGACGCGATTGGGCAGTGAGGGGGGAGCGAGGGGGAACGGGGAACAGGGAACGGGGAACGGCAGAGGGAAAGTGGGTGGGGCGGGACGAGGGCGCGCGTCTCACTGAGATGAGGACGCGGGTCAGCGGCTTCGATCCGGTGGGCGGCCGGTGCCCTGGCAGACGGGGCAAGTTTGGTCGTGGAACTCGCGGACGTTGCGAAGCAGCGTGTACACCCCGCCGACTGCGAGCCCCGCAGTCACGGGGAAGAGACTCGTGCCGAAGAAACGGCCGCCAATCCACGCCAGGGCCGCAAGTCCGAACAAGCAGAGCGCCAACCAAAACGCCGTCAGGATGCGCATGCGGCCGGTGCCGAGACAGGCTTGGCAGACGGTCGGGCTGTTGTCGTGGCCGCACTCCGGGCAGCGGGGGTCGGTGTGCCCGCGGAGATCGTAGTTACAGCGGTGGCAGTAGGGGACGCGGGGGATGTTGCCCCAGATGACGGTCCATTCCGGGGCACACTCGTGTGCCCAGGGGACGTTTGTCTGCCAAGCAGGGTCGAGGCCGGGGAGGTGGCGTTGCATGGCGGCGAGCAGCAGCTTGAAGTTCTCCGTTTCTTCGCTGACGTAGAGGTAGTCGCTGTGGCCCGCAAGGTGAAAGACGACGACGGTGTCCTCGGCGATGAAGGTGTCCTGTTGATAGGCCGCGACGCCGCGAACGTCGGTCCAGCGGACGGAGTTGAGGAGGCGGTGCTTGCGGAGGAGCTTGAAGCCGTCGTCGGTGAGGCGGCACTCGTAGTGGGGCCAGGACATGAGGGGGAGTTTACCCGGTGGCGGGACCTGTGAAGTAGTGGCAGTAGCGCCGCTCGGAGTGGCCGCCTGTGGCGATGGCCGCGCACGCGCGGTATGCTTGGCATGTGCGGGAGGATTGTAGATGCGCTGTTTGCGGTGTGGGATACAGAACGGGGACGGGGCGCGATTTTGCGTGGCGTGCGGACAGGCGCTAAGTGGCGCAGGCGGGACGGCGCCGAACGGCGCGGGCGGAACGGCGGCGGAGAGCGCGAGCGCGCCGGTGCCGATCGGCCAGACGCGAACGGCGCCGCCGACGCAGCCGGGGGCTCTGCTCCAGGGGGGTGCCCCGCGCGGGTACACACCGCTCGGTACGCTGGGGGCGGTTGTGGTGGGATTGATCGTGGGTGGACTGGTCGCGACGGTGCTGGCGCTGGGGGCGGGGTTGGTGGCCGTCACGCAGCTCGGTCGGGAGGGGGGAGCCAACGACGAGGTGGGGCTGGCGGAGCTTGGGCAGGCTTGCACCGGGCTGCTGCAGCTTACACTCTTCATCGTCTCGGGGGTGGTGTTTCTGGTGTGGCTGCATCGGGCCAGTGGCAATCTGCGCGCCTTGGGCGCGGAAGGGCAGAGGTACTCGCCGGGCTGGGCGGTGGGGGCATGGTTCGTGCCGCTGGCGAACCTGGTGTGGCCGTACGAGGCGGTACGGGAGATTTTCGCGGTGAGCGTGGGGATGGAGCGCCGGCGGATCGCGATCGTGGGGTGGTGGTGGGCGACGTACCTGCTGGCGAATGTGACCGCGACGGTTGGAGCGCGGATCGCTTGGCGGACCGAGGACCCGGCGTGGCTGCTGGCGGGCGAGTGGATTTCGTGCGTGAGCGACGCGGTGCAGATCGTGGAATTGGTGCTGGTGATGTGGATCGTGCAGGCGGTGACGCGCGGGCAGGGGGAGAGGATGGCGGAGATTGCGGCGGGGTGAGGTGGGGTACGAGCCTTCGCGCGCGGCAGGGCACCGTGTCCGTAACGCACGGCTCAGTGAGCAGGTCGCATGCGACGGGGGGTGCGGGATGACAGTGCCAGTTGCCCCCCGATTGGCTGGCAACCGGCCGTGCAACGATGAAGCGAGGGTCTCGCTCGGGACACGCTGCGGCCGCTTGGCGTGTGCCACGGCCGCTTGGCAGTTCAGGTGCGAGAACCGGCGGAACGATCGTAGCGACGGCAACCGCGCAGCACGCAAGACAGTCTCCGAGCGGGCATATCGTTGCCTCAAGCGACCGTGCCACCCGCCCGCACTGCTCGCAGAGCGGTGGCACGCGGGTGCTTCTGACTCGGGGTGTGCCACCGCTGGGCTTCGCCGAGCAGTGGCACACCGCGGAAACTCACTTGCGAAGGGCAGCGCTGCCCGGCGCGCCGGCAGAAGCCGGCGTGCGGGCGCGCGGGGCTACTTCGCCGCCGTCCGGAACGTCACCGGGTGCGGCTTCACCGGCACGCCCTCCGCGCTGCGGAAATTCCGATAGGACTGGCAGTTGATGCTCAGTGAGTACGTGTGGCCCGGTTCGAGCTTGATGGGCAACACGCACGTCCGGGCATCGCGCCACTGGGCTTTGCGGTCATCGTTGGCAGCGGGGTGGCTGGGGCCGCCGCCGCACCAGGACATGCCCTTGCCCATGTCGCGATCGAAGAGGACCACCATCTCCTTGAGGTTCGGGTCGACATTCTCGGCGCCGTCGGCCGGCGTGATGCTGACGATCTGCGGTACCGTGGCCTCGGCCTTCTTGCCCGCCGCGTCGACGCCGCGCGTCTGGAACTCCACGGGATACGGCCGGACGGGCACGCCGTCCGCGCTGCGGAAATTCCGATACGATTGGCAGTTGATGCTCAGTGAGTACGTGTGGCCCGGTTCGAGCGTGATGGGCAACACGCACGTCCGGGCATCGCGCCACTGGGCTTTGCGGTCATCGTTGGCGGCGGGGTGGCTGGGGCCGCCGCCGCACCAGGACATGCCCTTGCCCATATCGCGATCGAAGACGACCACCATCTCCTTGAGGTCTGGATCGACGTCCTTCGCGCCGTTGGCGGGTTCGAGGCGCAGCACCTTCGGCACGCCCGCTTCCGCGGTCTGGTCCGTGGCGCTCTGCCCGCGCGTCTGGAAGCTCACCGGGTACGGCTTGACCGGTACGCCATCGACGCTGCGAAAAGAGGTCGCCGAGCAGTTGATGCTCAGCGAGTAGTTGTGTCCCGGTTCGAGCTTCAAGGGCAGCACGCACGTGCGGGCGTCGCGCCAGGCGGCCTTGCCGTCCGGCGCCGCCGGGAAGCTGGGACCGCTGCCGCACCAGGAATACCCATCCTGGTTCATGTCGCAATCGAAGACGACGACCATCTCCTTCATGTTCGGATCCACGTCCCTGGCGCCGTCCGCGGGTTCGAGGCGGACGATCCGCGGCGCATCTTTGTTCGCGGGCGGCTCTCCGGCCTCCTTGCCGTCGCCGCCGGCCAGCGCGAGCGGCAGCGCGACAACGGCGAACGCGGCCACGGAAACCCAGGTCACGGACGACGGCTTGTCCCAGAATCTCCTACCCGGATGAAGCATGGTTCGAATCCTCTCTTCCAATTGACCCACACTGCCGGCCATCGCCACTTGCGCGGCCGGTAATCGTTCTGTCCAGCACACGGAGCTAAGGACCGCGTCGGCATAGTCGGTCGCGGCTACCCCGAGCACGGCGATGCTCATCTCGTCGCAGGCCTTCTCCTGTTCGAGGCGCGCCTGCCGCGATGCCCACCAGACCAGCGGATGAAAGAAGAACAGCGCCCGCACCACCAGGCGCAGGGTGTTCACGAGAACGTCGCCGCGTGCGACGTGCGCCAGCTCGTGCGCCAGGACGTTGTCGTCGACGGGCGTGGCGCCACTGATCGAGCGGGGAAAGTAGATGCCGCCCCGCCATAGCCCCCACACAAACGGCTGTGCGACACCGTCGGTCAGCCACAGCGGCGGGAGCCAGTTCAGGCCAAGCCGTTGAGCCAGAACCATGGCGCGTTCCTGATCAGCCGCCGGTAACGGCGCACGGCTGCGCACGAGCCAGGCTCGAAAGCGCACGGCGCGCCAGACGAGCACGCCCAGATACACCGCAACGCCCGCCAGCCAGAGCAACGCCGCCGTTGTGCGCCACGGCCGGTGCCAACCGGCGAAGCGTGGCTGCGGCGCCGCATCCGCGGGCGCAGCGAGCTTGGCCGCACTGCCGTCTTGCGGCGCGAGTGCGACCGCGGCGGTTGGCGGCGGCGGAACGTGCGGTTCCGATGCGCCCGTGGTCTGGGTGAGGGCCGCCACCGGGGCGGGCAACATCGAGGCCGGAACAGCCAGGAAGCCCGGCACCAGGCACTTGGCGAGCACGACCAGCCAGAGCAGGTAGCGCCAATGCGCGCTGGCGCGCTTCAGCAGCAGGCACACCAGCCAGACGACCACGAAGATCGGCACGAGTTGCAGCGACTGGCTCAGGAGCTGCGTGGCGATTGTGTGTAGCACCCCGTTCATGCCCGAGTTCCTTTCGTCGGACCGATCCGTTCGGCGGCGGCGGCGTGTTGCGGCCGTTGAAACCGCGGCAGTGTTTCCGTGCCGGCCGTCGGACGATCGGTGTCGTCCTGTGTTTCGGGCGGGCAGAGGCGCCGGCCGCTAGTGCTCGTCCTTCCGTCGGCGGCGTGCGGCATCGACCAGTTGTCGCAAGCGCGCGACGTCCTTGGCGTCGAGGCCTTCGTCTTCCGCCAGGTTCAGCATGAGGGGCAGGGGGTCCCCGCCGAACAGCCGGCGCACGAAGCGCCGCACTTCCTGGACGAGGACGCGTTCGCGGGCGACGCACGGGTAGAAGACGTGGGCCTTGGACTCGGTTTTGCGGCTGACGTAGCCCTTTTTCTCAAGGCGGCGCAGGAGTGTCTGCACGGTGGCGTAGGTGACGCTGCGCTCGGGGGGGAGGGCGTCGCACACGGCCTGCACGGAGGCTTGGCGGAGCTCCCACAGGACGCGCAGGACCTCGCTTTCGGCCGCGCTGACGCCGGGCAATTTTCCGCTCATGGGGCTCATGGCGGCTCCTCGTACAGATGTACAAGGACAAGTATCGTACATTTGTACGAGGAAGTCAAGGCGCGAGGCGCAGGCGCGGGCGGATTTCGGCCCGATCGCCGTGGGCTGACACTTGCCAGCCACCCGTTTCAGCCGGTCGAGCACGCAGGCAGGGATTCCTGCGGGAGTGGGTGCGAAACGGGTTTTTGCAGCGCCGACCTGCCCCACGGTCGCTACCCGACGTTCCCGGCATCCGTTGCGCCGTGTCCTGCAGCGAGCGTCTCCTCCGGGGCGACGTTGCCGCAGGCGACCGTGCCACGCGGTTCGCCACGCGAGGGGCGAGAAGGAGATGGGGGCGGAGCGCTGTCCAGGGGTTGAGTCCCCTGGCTACATTCGCGGTCCCCTGCGGGGCAGAGAGGACGGCCTCACCTCACCCGCGCATCACAACTCCGGCCCGCCGTCATAGCGGCCGTAGACAGACTCCAGCGTATGCATCATCTCACCCACCGTCGCCAGCGCTTCGGCCGCTTCGATTAGGGCGGGCATGATGTTTTGGCCGGATAGGGCCGCTTCACGCAGGGACGCCAGCGCGCGGGTGTGGCGGTCGCGCAGGGCCGGGTCGGCGCTGCGGCGGGCCTTGAGGTCCTGCACGCGGCCGACCTGCTCGCGCTCGACGTGCTGGTCGATCTTCAAGGTGGGGATGCGCTCGAAGTCGTGCTCGACGTACTTGTTCACGCCGATCATGATGCGCTCGCCGCGGTCGAACTCCGCCCCGTACTTGTGCGACGAATCCGCGATTGCGCGGCGGAAGAAGCCGGCCTCCGTCGCGGGGAGCACGCCGCCGAACTGTTGATACGTCTGGTTGATGAGCTCCAGCGCGCGGCGTTCCATCTCGCTCGTCAGGCTTTCGACGAAATAGCTGCCGCCCAAGGGATCGACGGTGCGCGTCACGCCGGTTTCGTCGGCCACGATCTGCTGCGTGCGGAGGGCGATCTTGACGGCGTTCTCCGTGGGCAGGGCGAGCGTCTCGTCCATGCTGTTGGTGTGCAGGGACTGCGTGCCGCCGAGTACCGCGGCGAGCGCCTGGTACGCGACGCGGATGATGTTGACCATCGGCTGCTGCTCGGTCAGCGAAACGCCGGCCGTCTGGCAGTGGCAGCGCAGCCACCAGGAGCGTTCGCTCTTGGAGTGATAGCGGTCGCGGAGGATGCGGGCCCACATGCGGCGGGCGGCGCGGAGCTTGGCGATCTCCTCGAAGAACTCGTTGTGGACATCCCAGAAGAACGAGAGCCGCGGGGCGAAGGCGTCGATGTCCAAGCCGCGTTTGAGGGCCTCTTCGACGTAGCACATGCCGTCGGCGATGGTGAAGGCGAGTTCCTGCGGGGCGGTGGCGCCGGCCTCGCGGATGTGGTAGCCGCTGATGGAGACGGTATTCCACTGCGGCATGTGCTGGGTGCAATACTCGATGGTGTCGATGACGAGCTTGACCGACGGGCCGGGCGGGAAGACGAACTCGTTCTGGGCGTGGAATTCCTTGAGGATGTCGTTCTGCAGCGTGCCGCGCAGGTCATCGAGGGCGACGCCTTCCTCGCGGGCGACGCAGATGTAGAAGGCGAGGAGGATCGCGGCGGGGGCGTTGATGGTCATCGAGGTGCTGACTTCGGCCAGGTCGATGCCGTCGAAGAGCACCTTCATGTCTTCGAGCGAGCTGATCGCGACGCCGCACTTGCCGACCTCACCGAGGGCGAGCGGGTCGTCGGAGTCGCGGCCCATGAGGGTGGGCAGGTCGAAGGCGGTGGACAGGCCGGTCTGGCCCTTCTCGAGGAGGTACTTGAAGCGCTGGTTGGTCTGGTGGGCGGTGCCGAAGCCGGCGAACTGCCGCATGGTCCAGACCTTCTTGCGGTACATGTTGGGGTGCATGCCGCGCGTGAAGGGGAACTCGCCCGGGTGGCCGATGTCATCGAGGAAGTCGATCCCGCCGAGGTCGTCCGGGCCGTAGACCTGCTTGATCGGGATGCCGGACATGGTCGTGGGGTTCATGGTTTCGATGGCCGGCGCGTGTTCGCCGGGGACGGGGGCGGAACGCGGACTGCAGCGGGTCATGCCGAAGCTCCTAAGCGAGAAAGGCGCGACGGCCCGGTCGAACGCCTGTCGCGGTGAAATCAACACGGTATTCTACCCGCAACAGGTGGTTTTCTCGACCCCGGGGCAGCATGACCGATCCGGTGACGAGGCGGCCGGCGGCGCGTCGGGGACGAGCGCTGCGGCAAGAGGAGCGAACCGATGCGTAGTTGGCTGGCGGTGACCGTTTGGATGACGGGGCTGTGTGGGGCGACGAGCACGGTGCGGGCCGAGGACCTGGTGGGGCGGTGGCTGGTAATCGAGCCGGTGGGGCGGTACGGGCGGACGGCCATTCATACGGACGCGATCGAAGCGGCGATCGTGGCGGGGACATGGGTGCCGCCGAAAGGGGGCGACGAGGTGCGCGTTGGCGAGCGGACGCGGACGTGGCGCGAGGTCAAGCCGGGCGCGGAGGGGTGGCTGGAAGACGAAGCGCTCCAGGGTGGGTACGCGGCGTGGACCGTGCAGAGCGACCGGCCGCAAACGATGGTGCTGGACGCGGCCGGACACGGCTTGGTGTATGTCGGCGGGGCGCCGCGGGCGGGGGATCCGTATGGGGCGGGATGGGTGCAGGTGCCGGTGCGGCTGGAGGTGGGCGAAAACACGCTGCTGTTTGCGGCTGGGCGTGGCCGGCTGCGGGCGAAGCTGGAGGCGGTGAAGGCGGATGCCCAATTCAATGTCACCGATCCGACGACGCCGGACTTGGTGCAGGGCGATCCTGGTCCGTACTGGCTGGCCCTGCCGGTGCTGAACACGACGGACAAGGCGCTGGACAACCTGATCGTCGAGGCGATCTGCACTGGCAGCACGCCGCTTCGGACGCAGGCGCCGGTGGTTGCACCGCTGAGCGTCCGGAAGGTGCCGTTTCTGCTGACGGGGCTGTCGGAGGCGGAGAGTGGCGAGGTGGAGGTGCGTTTGCGGCTGGTACGAGGGGCGGCAATCGGGGAGCCCGAGACGGAACTGGACCGGACGACGCTGAAGCTGAATGTGCGGAGTCCGGCGGACAAGCACAAGCGGACGTTTGTGAGCGGAATCGACGGGAGCGTGCAGTATTACGCGGTGACGCCGGCGCATCCAGCGGTGAGCGCGCCGAACGACCCCAACGCGGCCGAGCCACCGCTGGCGCTGTTCCTGTCGCTGCATGGGGCGTCGGTGGAGGCGACGAATCAGGCAAACGCCTACCAGCACAAAACATGGGGGCATGTAGTGGCGCCGACCAACCGCCGGCCGTACGGGTTCGACTGGGAGGACTGGGGGCGGATGGACGCGCTGGAAGTCCTGGCAGACGCGCGGCGGCAATGGAAGATCGATCCGAGTCGCATCTACCTGACGGGGCATTCGATGGGGGGGCACGGGACGTGGCAGGTGGGGGCGCACTGCGCGGACTTGTTCGCGGCGATCGGACCAAGCGCCGCGTGGCCGGACTTTGAGCTGTATGTCGGCGGCGACGAAGGCAAGCCGGCGCCGACAGCGCTGGAGGCGCTGCTGAAGCGGGCGTCGTTGCCGAGCCGGACCTTGCAGTTGTCGCGGAACTACCTGCACTACGGCGTGTATGTGCTGCACGGGGATGAAGATGACAACGTGCCGGTGAAGCTGGGCCGGCTGATGCGGAAGCACCTGGGCGACTATCACCCGGACTTCGCGTATTACGAGCGGCCGGGGGCGGGGCACTGGTGGGGCGATGAGTGCATGGATTGGCCCCCGATGTACGAGTTCTTCAAGGAGCACCAGCGGCCGGCGACGGCGGACGTGCGGCACGTGGAGTTTTGCACGGCGAATCCGGGGATTGCGGCGCAGTCGCGGTGGCTGGCGATCTGGCAGCAGCAGCGGGCGGGTGAGATCGCGAGTGTGACGGTGGACCTGGACGCGCAGGCGCGAAAATTCAGCGGGACGACGAGCAATGTGGCGTGCCTGGTGCTGGATTTGACGGAGTTGGCGCAAGGCGCGAGTGGCGGCGCGGCGGCCGGCAAACCAGCGCTGGCGCCGGCGGGGGCAGTGACCGTCGAACTGGACGGGCAGACGCTGGCGGACGTGGTGTGGCCGACGAGCTTGAAGCTGTGGCTGGTGCGGGATGGAGAGACGTGGCGCATTGGGTCACAACCGAGTGCGCGGCAGAAGGGGCCGCAGCGCTACGGACCGTTCAAGGAGGCTTTCAACCAGCGCGTGGTGCTGGTATACGGGACGGGTGGAGACGCGGCGGAGAATGCGGCGGCGTACGCGGCGGCGCGCTATCACGCGGAGACGTTCGGGTATCGCGGGAACGGATCGCTGGAGGTGATTGCAGACACGGCCTACGACGCGGCGCGCTATCGCACGCAGAGTGTCGTGCTGTACGGGAGCGCGGACACGAACGCGGCGTGGCAGGGGTTGCTCGGCGAGAGCCCGGTGCAGGTGCGGCGCGGGCGCGTGCAGGTAGGGACGCGTGAAGTGCAGGGCGCGGATCTGGCGTGTTTGTTTGTGCAGCCGAAGGTCGCTAGCGAGCAGGCGCTGGTGGCCGGGGTCGGTGGGAGCGGGGCGGCGGGGATGCGGCTGACGGAGCGGATGCCGCTGTTCCTGTCGGGGGCCGGTTTGCCGGACCTGTTGGTGGTCGGGGCCGATGCGTTGACGCGGGGTGTGGCGGGTGTGCGCGCGGCGGGGTTTTTCGGGCTTGATTGGGGCTTGGAGGGTGGCGACGTGCTGTGGGGCGCGGAAGGCGGGGAGTAAATCGGGCCGGCCACTGGTTGTGTAGAGTGAAACAGGAATGGAGCCGGCGGGAATGCGCCCTGCGTGGGAGCGTGGCATGACGCAAGTCGAGATGGTGGCGGGGCTGCCGGGGGACGGCGGCGAGTCGCCGCCGGAGTTCTACTGCGCCGAGGTGTGGGGCGGGAACCGTCCGATCGATGCCGCTGTGGAATTGACCGGCATGCACGGCTGGATCTACTCCCAGCCGTGCGACGGCGGGCGGGGGGGCGACATTCACTACACGAGCATTTGCGGGCACGGACTGCTCTCGCGCCTGTGTCTGGCGGATGTGGCGGGTCACGGGGAAGCGATCGCAAACGTCAGTCAGGAAACGCACCGGCTGTTGCGGCGCTACATGAACACCCTCGACCAGCGGCGCGTGCTGCGGGAGCTGAACCGGCGGCTGCTGCGCGCGGCTGTGCCGACGATGACGACGGCGGTTGTGGCCAGCTACTTTCCGCCGCTTGGGCAGTTGTCGGTGAGCTACGCGGGGCATCCGTTGGCTTGGCTGGGGCGGCGGGGCACGGCGGCGTGGGTGCCACTGGTGCCGCCGGCGCGGGCCGGGCGGCGCGCGGGGCTCGTGGACCTGCCGTTGGCTATCGCCCCCGAGACGCGCTTCACGCGGTGGCGGGCGTGCGTTCGTCCGGGGGATCGGCTGCTGCTGGTGACGGACGGCGTGCTGGAAGCGCCGGCACCGACCGGGGCGCTGTTCGGCGAGGAGCGCCTGGGCGCGCTGCTGAACGCCGCGCCGCAGGCCGGTGTCCGGGACCTGGTGCACGCCATTGTGGGGGCGCTGCGGGACTACACCGGGCGCAGTCGCTTGGCACACGACGATGTGACGCTGATGGCGCTGGAAATCACGCCTGGGCCGCGTGGCCTGGGCGTGTGGCATGGTCTGAAACGCCGTTTCTGCCGACGTCCACAGCGCCGCGCTGCGGGACGTCCCCCGGCAGAGACCGGCGCCGATGCCGCTGAACGCGGGTTTGTGGGGATTGAAGGCGTGCTGGAGTGATGCCGCGCGACCAGTTTTGGGTGGCGGGGGGCGTTGACAAATGGCGAATTGCGCTTAAGAAGGGGTTGTCCCGGGACGAGTGGCGCTGTGTGCAGCGCCATCGGCGGCTGAATCCCCGGGTGGTCGGCGAGGAGGTGCCGGGCCTCGCCAGGACGAGCCTGTATTTGGCGCCGCCGGGCGGCGCAGCGGCCCGCGGCGAGCTGGGCACGTGAGGAGCAAACGATGAGCAAATACAACATCAAGATCGACCGCGAGCTGTGCATCGGCGACGGTGCATGCTGTGGCGAGGCGCCGAACACGTTCGAGATGGACGGCGACAACATCGCGGCGGTCAAGGACCCGAACGGCCATACCGACGAGGAGATTCTCCAGGCCGCCCAGGTGTGCCCCGTAGACGCGATCATTCTGACTGACGCGGCTACCGGGGAGAAGGTTTGGCCGAAGACCTAACCCCGGGAACGAGATGAGCTTGGAACCGTGTTCCGGCGCGGCCCGGACACGGTTCTGTTTTGCGCGCGCGGTGCCGCCGTGAGGAGGCCGGCTATCGGACGAGGACCGATGGCCCGGGGGCGGGCGCGCAGCCCAACGGCCGGAGCGGGTCGGAGCCGGGGTTGTTATGCGCGGGTTGGGGGGCGCAAGCGGCAACCCGCGCGGGATCGTTGACTTGTGCACCTGGGGCGGGCTACCACTAGTTGACAATGCGGGCGGGGCGCGCGGCGTGTCTGAGGCGTAGACATTCTGGCCGCCCCGACGGAGCTTGGGGACCGTCGGGGCGGTTTTGTTTCGCGCCGCGGTCGTGTTCCGGGGAGCGGGGCTACCTGGGGCTGGGGGCCACTGCGGCCGCGCCCAGGCGGCCGCGGAGATTGTCGAGCACGTTCATGAAGTTGATGAAGGAGTCGTAGGGGGAGTCATACGGATTGAAGTACTTGTGGACGGTGCCGTCCGCAAAGTACTTCGTGCACATGTAGTAGAAGTGATCGGAGGTCTGCAGTTTGCGCCAATCGGCGAGGAGGGTCTCGTCGCCGGTCTCCTTGATGGCCGGCTCGAGGCGGTAAAGCTCGTGCAGGGCATTGGACTGCATGGCGTTGCCGAGCCAGGCGGAGAGATCGCGCTCGACATCGGCCCAGGAGATCATGTGGGGGACGTCGTACTCGCCGCTGGAGGGGAAGCGCTGGGCGCACTCGCCGGGGGTCTTGAAGTCGTTGTCGGGGATCTTGAGCACAGCCTCGGGCAAGTGCCGCAGAAACTCGAAGATGCCGGTCTCGGCCCACTGGTGCTCGCCGAAGGTCTCGTAGTCGAGGAACAGGTTGACGACGTAGCCGTTGCCGTTGACCTGGTGGATCCAGTTCGCAAATTTCTCCGCCGTCAGCGGATATTCGGCCCACGCGCGATCGGAGAAACGAAAGGCGATGTCGTCGGAGAGGCGGTAGTTCTTGAGGAGGAGCTTGACCTTGGGCTGCCCCGGAGGATGGTAGAGGAACGTCGGCGCGCGGAAGCCGAGAATGTGGTCGGCGCCTTCGCAGAGGACGGCCTGGTAACCGAGATCGGCCGCGGCGCGCGCGAGTTCGTTGTTGTAGATGAGTTCGGTATTGCGGAAGACGGTGGGCGTCTGGCCGAAGAGCTCCTCGATGAGCGCCTGGTGCAGGCGGACCTGCGCGGCGAACTCGTCGCGCGAGTAGAGAAATGCGAGCGAGTGGTAGTAGGTCTCGGAGAGGAATTCGACGGCGCCCGTCTCGGCGAGGCGCTGGAACGACTTGAGGACCTGCGGGGCGTACTGGCGCAGCTGCTCGAGCAGGACACCGGTCAGGCTGAACGCGACGCGGAAGCGCCCTTCGTAGCGCTGGATCAGCTCGTACAGGACGGCGTTGGCCGGCAGGTAGCATTTGGCAGCGATCTTCGCGAGAAGCTCGCGATTCACACGCTCGTCGAAGTAGTCGGCGCCGCGCTCGAAGATGCTGAAGCGCCGCAGGCGGTACGGCTGATGAACCTGGAAGTAAAAACTGACCGAGGCCATTGCGCTTGGTTAGCTCGCTGAGCGGCCGAGAGCGGACTCGTAGACTTTGACGCAATTCGCGGCGGAGTCCGTCCAACTGAACCGGCTGATTTCGAAACTGCCGTGATCGCGCAGTGTGGCCTGAAGGGGCGGGTGACGCAAGACGGCGACGATTTTATTGGCCATCTCATCGACATCCCAGAAGTCGACCTTGAGGGCATGGCGTAACACCTCTGCAACGCCGCTCTGCTTGGAGATCAGCACCGGCACGTCGTGCGAGAGCGCTTCGAGCGGTGTGATCCCGAACGGCTCAGAGACCGACGGCATCACGTAGAGGTCCGCCATCTGGAAGACGCGGCGGATGTCGTCGCCGCGCAGAAAGCCGGGGAACAGGACTTTGTGGCCGATGCCCATCTCGGCGGCGAGCTCGATGCAGCGGCGGATCATGTCGCCGCTGCCGGCCATCACGAAGCGCACATTCTCCATGACCTCGAGTACGCGCTTCGCGGCCGCGAGGAAGTACTCGGGGCCCTTCTGCATCGTGATGCGGCCGAGGAAGAGGACGATCTTCTCGTCGCGTGTGATGGGGGGCAGCGCGGTCGCGGTGGTCGGGCCATCCTCGTCGATGGCATTGTAGACGACCTCGACCTTGCGGGGGTCGACGCCGTAGTGCTTGAGTACGATGTTACGTGTCAGGTGGCTGACGCAGATGACTCGCGTGGCGGCATGCATGCCGGCCCGCTCAATGTCGTAGATGCGCTGGTTCACGTGCAGCCCGGAGCGGTCGAATTCGGTCGAGTGCACGTGGATGACGAGGGGCTTCTTGCTCTGGGCGGCGACGGCGATGCCGGCCAGGTAGGTCATCCAGTCGTGGGCGTGGACCAGGTCGAACTGCTCATGGCGCGCGAGACGCCGGGCCAGCAACGCGTAGCGTTCAATCTCGACGAACATGTCGCCGGCGTAGTCGTTGCCGGGACCGGCGAAAGTGGGGGCACTGGGCTGGCCAAGCGCGGTCGCGCCGCCGGGACGTCGGACCGCGGAGCGAGTACCCGCGGCACCGCGCGTGGCGACGCCCTCGGCAAGCGCGGTGGGGTCCTGGGGACGGGCGTAGGGCCGCAGCGCCGCGGTCAGGGTACGGAACTTCGTGTGCTTGAACAGGCCTTCGACTTCGGCGAGGGGGTCGAGTTCGTCGTCGGTCTCCAAGTGGGCGGTCGGGCTGGCGGGCGAGATGATGCGGACGTGGCTGGCGGCTTGCGCGACCGGCCGCGGCAGCACGAACAGGACTTCGACGCCGCAGCGGTCCAGGCCGCGCGTCAGTCCGAAGCAGGCCGTGCCCAATCCACCGCTGATGAAGGGCGGAAACTCCCAGCCCAACATGAAGATTCTCATTGCACCCTCGGCGACCGATCGCTGCCAAGTTTTTTCGTACTAGGACGTTAGGTACGGCGCGCAGCCCGAAACGACGCCCTGCTCCCCCGCCAGCATCCTGCGTACGTCCCAGAACTCAACAAAACTACTGCTAGGCTGGCGCGCTGTCAACGCTGTAATCGGTCCGAATTACCCAATCGGCTCAGCCTGGGGAGCGGTTACGCCGTGCGCGCAAACTGGCCTGCGGGGAGACTTGCGCCGCTCCCGCAAACCGCCGGCGGAACCGTGGTGGGCGGCGGCACGGATTCGGCCGGGTACCGCTCGCCGGCGAACGCCCGGCCGGTCGGTGAGCGCGAGAATTCTTAGCAGATTCGTGCGTGGACAGGTGGCGTAACTTTCAACTGCGCGATATGTTATGGAGCGCTAAAACCAGATGCCAACGGTCGCTCGGTCGGGTGTCGCCCACGTTCGTAGGGCGGTCCCGGCGGGGGAAGGGGCGGTAACGCCATGAACGAGCGTATGGCATCTGATCGGAAGAATGTGAGCCCTGTGGGGCTGCGTGAGATTCGTCTCCCCGGACGACGCCGGGGAGTGTCCGTTTATTCGGTCTTGTTGGAGATCTCAGTGGCCACGACGCTGCGAGTCCACTCTCTGGCCAAAGAGCTTGGGGTTCCGAGCAAGGTCGTCCTCGACAAGTGTCGGGCGGAAGGGATCGAGCTCAAGAACCACATGGCTGCGATCTCGGTCGGTCTGGCCGAGTCGATCCGGGAGTGGTTCAGCGTGGGCGTGGACGTGACGTCGGTGGAAGTGGCCGACCGCGTGGACGTCGAAAAGGTCCGCGGACAGCGGCGCCGCAAGCGAATGACGGAAGAGACGGCCGGCGAACAGGAAGCGGTCGGAGTGGAAGCCACCTGCGCAGAAATCGAGGGCGGCGAGACGGCGGTTGCGGAACCCGAAGAGGCAGCGCCGGACGAAGGGCTGCCCGGGCCGGCTGAGCCGATGCCCGAGATCGTGGTTGCCCAGAGTGCCGCGCCCGTGATCACCGAGCCGGAATCGGCCGCGCCGGTCGTGGAGACTCCAGAGACGCTGGCCCCGGCCGCGGTCGTGGAGCCGGCGGTGGTCGCGCCCGTTGCGCCGACACCGCCGACTGAGCCACCGCCCAGCGTGCCGGCCGAAACGGCTGCGCCGCAGATACCGCCGCCGGTCCCGCCGGTGGTCGCCGCACCGCCGCCCGCGCCGGTGCTGCCGGCCGGTCCGCAGGTTGTGCCGCGTCCGGCCGCACTGCAGGGTCCGCGCGTGGTGCGCGTGGAGGCGCCGGAACCGACGCGTACGCCGCGGCCGCGGGTGGGGACGATTGCGGCCCGCGGGCCGGTGGGGGCGCCGACGGCGCCGAGCACGGAAGCCGGCGCGGCGCGGCGCGGGCGCGGAGCGAAGGGTCGCAAACAGACCGAGGAAGAGAGTGCGCGGGCGCGGTCGCGCAGTCCGCGGCGGCACGGGACAAATCCGACGGAGGTCGACCAGCGCGTCCGGGAGTGGCGCGACCAGGACCTGTTGGAGCGCAAGGAGCGGCTGGCCAGCGTGACCGGGCATGGGCTGCGGGATCGGCGCGCGGCCGAGCGGCGGCGGCAGGCCACGCAACCGGGGGCGGTTCAGACGACGCGAAAGGACCCTGTCGCCATCACAACGCCGATTACCCTGAAGGAGTTCTGTGCGGCGGTCGGAGCGCCGTTCATGGTGGTCTCCAAGAAGCTGCTGGAGCAGACAGGGCGGCTCTGGACGATCAACCAGTCCATTGACGCGGAGCAGGCGGAGATTGTGGCGCTCGAGCTGGGCATTCCGCTGACCGTGGCGAAGGCCAAGACCGCCTACGAGCGCCTGCAGGACGAGTTCGCCGGGCGCGAGCGCCAGAATCTGCAACCACGCCCGCCGGTCGTGGCGATGCTGGGGCACGTCGATCACGGCAAGACCTCGCTGCTGGATGCGATCCGCAGCGCGCATGTCGCGGCGGGCGAGGCCGGCGGCATTACCCAGCACATCGGCGCGTACCGGATCGACAAGGGCGACTGGCATGTGGCTTTCGTCGACACGCCGGGGCATCAGGCGTTCACGGCCATGCGCGCCCGCGGGGCGAACCTGACGGATGTGGTTGTGCTCGTGGTGGCAGCCGATGACGGCGTGATGCCGCAGACGATTGAGGCCATCAACCACGCGAAGGCGGCCGGCGTGGCGATCGTGGTAGCACTGAACAAGATCGACCTGCCGGGCGTGGATCTGAACCGCATCTACGCACAGCTTGCCGAGCAGGGCCTGACGCCGTCGGAATGGGGCGGGACGACGGACGTGATCAAGACGAGCGCGACGACGAAGCAGGGCATCGACGAGCTGGTGGCGCACCTGAGCACACTGAGCGAGCTGATGGAGCTCAAGGCCGACCCGGATGTGCCGGCGCGGGCGACGGTGATCGAGGCGCAGGTGCGCGAGGGGCACGGCGTCGTGGCGCAGGTGCTGGTGCGCGAAGGCACGCTGGCCCTGGGCCAGATCATCGTGTGCGGACCGGGCGCCGGGCGCGTGCGGGCGCTCACGGATGACCGCGGGCAGGGGCTGAAGGCGGCGGGTCCGGGCACGCCGGTGGAAGTGGCCGGGCTAGATGAGCTGCCTTCGGCGGGCGACACGCTGTTTGTCGTGGACAACCTGGCGCGGGCCAAGGACATCGCCGAGGAAGTGCTGAATCAGCGGCGGCAGGCCGCGCTGGATACGACGGTAAAGCCGAAGACGCTGGAAGCCCTGATGGCCGGCGCCACGGCGGCCGAAGTGCCCGAGCTGGCGGTGATCATCAGGGCGGACGTGCAGGGCTCCGTGGAAGTGCTGCGCAAGTCGCTGGAGGCTTTCCCGGCGAACAAGGCCCGGCTGAACATTCTGCAGACGGGCGTCGGGGCAATTACGGATTCGGACGTGCAACTGGCGAAGGCGTCGGGGGCGCTGATCATCGGTTTCCACGTGGTGGCGGAGAACAGCGCGCGGCAGCTCGCGGAGCAGCTCGGCGTGGAGATTCGCGTTTACCGCGTGATCTACGAGATGCTGGACGATCTGCACAAGGCGTTGGCGGGTCTGCTGGAGCCGACGCGGCGTGAAGAGGCCCGCGGGACGGTCGAGGTGCGGCAGGTCTTCAACGTGTCGCGCGTGGGCACGATTGCGGGTTGCTACGTGACGGATGGGCTGGTCAACCGCAACCACAAGGTGCGGCTGGTGCGCGACGGGCGGATCATCCTGGAGCACGGCACGATCGGGTCGCTCAAGCGCTTCAAGGACGACGCGCGCGAGGTGCGGGCCGGGCTGGAATGCGGCATCAAGATCGACAATTACGACGACATCAAGCCGGGCGACGTGATTCAGAGCTACGAGCTGGTGGAAGTGGCGCAGGAGCTGTAGCCGGGCGGGCGGCCGACGGATTGGCCTATGATTGTCGGTGTGCTGCGGGTGCGGCTGGCGATCTTCGAGGCACTGTCGCTGAAGGACAAGCGGCGTGTGACCCGGAGTCTGAAGGACCGGCTGGCGGCGCGGCACAATGTCTCGGTGGCGGAGGTCGACGACTTGGACCATCGCCAGGCGGCCACGCTGGGCATGGCGCTGGTCGCGAACGAGGCGCGTTTTGTGGAGAGCGCCCTCGGGAAGATCGTGGACGAACTGCGGGTGTATCCGCACGCGTCCCTGCTGGACTATGACATTGAGCTGCTGTGAGCTCCGGGCGTCGCGGGCCCGGGATCACCGCCTGGAACGCATGAATCCAACCCGCAGAACAGAACGAGTCGCCAGCCTGATCCGGACGATTCTGGCTGAGGCGCTGCAAACGAGCCTCAACGATCCGCGCATTCCGGCGATCACGTCCATCACGCGTGTGGAAGTGAGCCCGGACTTCGCGCTGGCGAAGGTGTATGTGAGCGTGTATGCGCCGGAGAAGAAACGGGACCTGTGCCTGCAGGCGCTGCGCAGCTCGGCGGGACATCTCCGCTATCTGTTGGGGCAGGAGCTGACGCTACGGAAGACGCCCACCCTGGATTTCCGGCTGGACGACTCGCTGCGGCGCGGGTTCGAAACGGTGCAGTTGATCGACGAGGTCATGGCTCAGTCGCGCCCCGCGGGGACCGACGCGGATGCGCCGGACGCGGCAGCGGCACCGGAAGCCACGGCGGGGGATGGCGCGGCGGCGGGCGACGAGGGCGCCCGGGAGGATACCTGAACGATGAGGGGTGCGACCGAGTGCGCTAAGCGCCTGAAATCGCTGTTCAGCTCGCTGCGGAGCCAGATGGGGAAGCTGGTGCGTCCGCCGGCAGGCGATCCGATCACGCATATGATGCTCGGGATCCTGTCGCGCAACACGCCGGAAGCGAAGGCCGCCGAGGGTCTCGACCGGCTGCGGAGCGTGGTGGTCGACTTCAACGAACTGCGCGTGATCCCGCCGATCGAGCTGACGGACATCCTGGGGGATTTCCCGGACGCGCGCCTCAAGTGCGAGGATATGTCGCGCGCGCTGAACGCGATCTTCGCGACCGAGCACACGGTGTCCCTGGAGCGCGTGGCGGGCCTGCCGAAGCGCGAGATCGCGGCCTACCTGGACAAGATCGATGGGCTGGAGGCCTACACGCGGGCGCGCGTGCGGCTGTTCGGGTTGGGGCAGCACGCGATTCCGCTCGACGAGGCCATGTGGGCCCTGGCGCGGCGCGAAGAGATCGTCAGCAGCAAGTGCTCCCTGGAGGAGGCGCAGCAGTTCCTCGAGCGCCACGTCGACGAGGACGACGCGGTCGAGTTCGTGTGCCTGTTCCGTAAGCACGCCTGGAACGAGCTCGGCGGCGCGGTTCGCAAGGGCGAAGTGGAACGCATTCTGAGCGTCCCGCCCGACCGCAGCGCGCGCAACATGCTGCAGATGATCTCGATGACCGGCGGGCTGGAAGGTCCGGACGCGCTCGACGACGAGGAGCTGCCCGAGGCCGAGTTTCTCGGGGAGGAGGAGCCGGTGCTGATCGAGCCGGTGCCGCCCAAGAAACGCAAGGCGGGGCCGACGCTGAAGGCCGCACCGCCGGGCTCCAGTCCCGCGAAGGCGCCGCCTGCCAGGAGCAAGACGAAACCGCCCAAGCCGGCGCGGGCGCCCGGGGCGGCAGCGCCGCGGCGCGCCAAGCCGAAGGCGGCGAAGGCCGGCACGGCGGCGGCACGGCCCAAAGCCAAACGGTCCGCCAAGACCGGCCGCAAAGGTGGGGCGAAAGCCAAGAGCGCCTAAGCCGCGGTCCAACGACCGCACGGTTCCGGCACACACGCGGTGGGCACGCTCCGCCTGGCTGGTCCGCAGCGCGGACGAGTCTGGCAGTCCTGCATACGCCCTCGGGGAGATCGGGTAACATACCCACGCTCCGCGGCCAGCTGGCCGCGAGCGGCCGCGGCGGTCGGGCCAGTCGGTCGAGCCACCGCCTGCTGGCGAGGTGCCTTGAGGAGCCCACCATGGATGTCGGCTTGGCGCGGAAGCGGGGGCGCAACCCGGGCACGAGAATTTGCGGCAGCGTGCTGGTCCTGGTCGTGAGCTGGGGGTTGGGTTTCACGGCCCCGGCGCGGGCGCAGGATGCGCCCCCGCCACAGACGATGCCGGCTGAGGAGCCGGCTGCGGGAACCATGCCGGAGACAGAGGAGGCGGTGGGCGCTGCCGAGGCTGCGAACGACGCGGACGCCGGTGGCATCGCCGTGTTGCGCGTGCCCGAGACGCTCGACCCGACGACGGCGCGGGTGCCGCTGGCGGATGTACGTGGGGTGCCGGCGCCCGGAGCGGAGGCGGCCGGCACGCTCGACGAAAGCAGCGCCGAGCGCCTGGCGGCCGCGCGCGAGATGTTCGCGGATGGGCGCTTCCAGGACGCGGTCAATGAACTGGACGCCGCGCTGTACACGGCGCATGGCGATCTGTACGAGCTGCTGTATTTGCTGGCGCGGGCGAAGGTGGGACTGGGTCGCTTTGGCGAGGCCCGCGTCGCGGCGCTGCAGGCGGCGGCCTACCACCCCGGGGCGGCCGATGCGTACTACCTGCTGGCTAAGCTGTACGAACGGCAGGGGCAGTTGGAGGAGGCAACCGACTACTTCCGCGCGGCGACGCTGGCCAGCGCACGCGAGCCGGAGAATCCGCGCGTGACGGCCGCGTGGTACGAGTTGGGACGCTGCCTGGTGCAGCGCGGCTTGGTCTTGGCGGCGGCCGAGGCGTTCGAGCGCTTCGACCGGGCCTGCTGGGACGCGCAGCCGCAGCACCGCAATGCGGACGAAGTTGCGCCGGTGCTGAAGCAGCTGCCGTACGGGCTGATCGAACGCCGGCTGGAGTTGCTGGGTGCGCTGGGCGAGCTGGGGCGGCGCGTGGCGGCGGCGCAGTGGGCGCTGGAGAGCCGCCCGGAAGAATCGTACCTGCAGCGGCTGTACGTGCGCAGTCTGGTGGATGCGGGACAGGCCGCAGAGGCGTTCGCGTTCTGCCGGGAGCGGTTGGACGTGACGCCGGGCGAAGGGCGGCCGGAGAGTGGCAAGGACGTGCCAGGCGGCGCGCTCGTCAATTTGGCGATCGAAGCGGCGCAGGCGGCGGGCCAACTCGAGGCGTGGATCGGCCAACTTGGCGGCGCGGTGGCGGCGGGGCAGCGGCTGGAGTTCGCGGCGCGCGTGGCCCGGCGGCTGGGCGAAGCCGGGCAGCCGGCGGCGGCGGTACCGCTGTGGCGGGCGCTGGCGGCGCAGCAGCCGGCATCTGCCCGAGTGGTATGGGACCTGGCGGGGGCGCTGCGGGCCAGCGGGGACTGGGACGGGGCGCTGGCCGCACTGACGGATTTCGTGCGGGCGAATCCCAGCCAGGCGGACCTGCCGGTCTGGCAATGGGAGGAGTGGCTGCGCACGTTCCAACAGACCGATGAGTTCCTGCGGCTGGTGGCGGAGCGGACGGCGCGGCCGGACTGTGACTTCGCCACGTATGCGGTGTTGGGCTTGGGGGCCGGCGCGGCGGGTCAACCGGAGTTGGCGGAGCGGCTGCTGGGAAGCGCGCTGGAGGCGCGGCCGGATTTCGCCCTGGGGCACGTGGCTTGGGGGCGTTTGCTGGTGACGACGTATCAGTGGGCGGCGGCGCAGCAGCATGCCGAGCAGGCGGCGGCGCTGGACGCGGAGTGTTCCGCGGCCTATCTGCTGGCGGGTGATGCGCACGCCGGGCTCGATGAGGGCGAGGCAGCGGAGGCGGCCTACAAGCGGGCCATCGCACTGGCACCGCGCGACGTGGAGGCGCCCCTGGCGCTGGCGCGGCATTACCGGCGGACGGGCAACGCGCTGGGGGCACAGCGGTACTTCCAGGAGGCGTGGGCGCTGGACCGGACCCGCGGGGAGGCGGTGGAAGAGCTCATCGACACCTATCTGGAGAATGACAAGCCTGACATCGCGCGCACGTGTCTGCGCGAGGCGGAAGCGGCGGATGTGCCGGAGGCAGCGCTGCGCCGCATGCGCACGGTCCTGCAGTTCGCGGGCACCCCCCTGAGCGCCGAACACCTGGCGGTGCTGCGGCGGGAAATGCAGCGGTATCCGGGGGACACGCGTACGGGGTTGAAGCTGGCGGCGGGGCTGTTCATCCGGGATCGCGTGGACGAGGCGCTGGCCGTGTTGGATGGCCTGCAGCCGCGCGGGACCGAGTCGGATCAGGCCCTGCACCTGCGTGGCCGGGCGCTGCTCCGCAAACTGGAGTTGCGACCGGCGGTGGCGGCGTTCGAGGAGTTGGCGCGGCGCTACCCGCGGCGGAAGCCCGTGCTGAACGCGCTGGCGGAAGTGTATGTCAGCGACTTCCGGCTGGCCGAGGGGCGCGAGGTCCTGCAGCGGCTGCTGGCACTGGACCTGGGCGAGCGCGAACGCGCGCAAACGCGGGCGCAACTGCTGGCGACGTACCTGGATTTCATGGAATACGACGGGGCCGAAGCACTGCTCGACGAGTGGATGGCGGCCGAGCCCGAGTCGGAAGTCTGGCCGCGCGGTAAGCTGCGGACGCTGTTGGCGGCGGAGCGCTATGACGCGGCGTTTGCGCTGGCCGAGACGCGCCTGCAAGCGGTGTCGGCGCAGTACGACCAGCAGCGACAGAAGCTGGCAGAGCTGGCGGGACGTCGCTCGGCTGCGCCGGACCCCCAGTGGCAGGCGGAAGGGAAGGCGGCGGAGCGGGAACTGACGAGGCTCGCCGAGCAGCGTGCCGCGCGGCGCGCGGAGTTCATCGAGGTCTGCCTGGACGCGAAGCGCTACGCCGCCGCAGAGACCGAGCTGCGCAACTGGCGGGCCGCGGAGCCCGAGGACCAGCAGATTCAGGAATGGGCGGTGGAAGTCCTGCTGGCCGGCGAGAAGCCGGAAGAGGCACTGACCATCGTCGCCGCATACGTGCCGCGCACGGCCGGTGACGTGCTGAAGGTGCTGACCTGGCGGGCGCAGTGCTACGTGGCCGCGAAGCGCGTGGACGACGGGGTGCGTGAGCTGACGGACCTGATGGGCCAGCCGGTGATTCAGGCCACACCGGGGGCGGCCGCGCAGGTCCGACAGGCCATCATCGGGCTATTGGTCCAGGCGCAGGAATACTCGCGGGCGGTCGGGCTGTGCGACCAGTGGCTGGAGACGGTGGAACATGGCGACCAGGCGGGACGCTACGGCGTGCTGATGCTCAAGCGCCTGGTCCTGCAGGCGGCCGAGCGGGAGCCGGAACATATCGCGGTGAGCGAGGAGCTGCTGAAGATGCAGCCGCGCGACCCGGGACTGAACAACGACCTGGGGTACACGTGGGCGGAGCGCGGTGAGAACCTCGCGCGCGCGCTGGAGATGATCCAGCTCGCGGTTGCGGCGGAGCCGCTGAATCCCGCCTACCTGGACAGCCTGGGCTGGGTGTACTACAAGCGGGGTAACTTCGAGCGGGCGCGCGAGTACTTGAGTCGGGCGGTTCGGCTGCGCAAGGGGCAGGATGCAACGGTGCGGGATCACCTGGGGGATGCGGCCTATCGCCTGAACGACCGGGCTGCGGCGCGCGAGCATTGGCAGCAGGCGGCGGGCATGTTAGAAAAGCAGGCGACCGCCGCGCGGGCGCCCGGTGACACGGCGCTGCTGGCGGCCATTCGGGCGAAGCTGAGCGCGCTGGAGGCGGGTAGCGCACCCGCCGTCGCGCCGGTGGGTGCCGGCGAACCGCAAGCCGCGCCGGGCCAGGACAAGGACAAGCCGTGACGACACCGCTGGAGATCGCGCGTCAGGTCATCAACGAGGAAGCGGAGGCACTCCGCCAACTGGCCGCCGGTTTGAACGGCGACTTCGGACAGATCCTGGACACGCTCGCGGCGGCGCGTCCGCCGCTCATCGTGAGCGGGCTGGGCAAGAGCGGGAATATCGCGCAGAAGATCGCCGCCTCGCTCACCAGCACGGGGACGCCGGCCGTTTTCATGCACCCCGTCGAAGCGCTGCACGGTGACCTGGGGATCGTCACGGAGCGGCAGTGCCTGATCGCGCTGTCGCGCAGCGGAAATACGGACGAAATCCTGCGGCTGGTGCTGCATTTCCGCCGTCTGGGCGGCCCGGTCATCGGTATAACGCAGAATCCGCGTTCGCGGCTGGGCGAGCTGTGCCGGCACGTACTCGCGCTGCCGGACCTGCCGGAGGCGGGACCCCTGAGTCTGGCGCCGACGACGAGTTGTGTGCTGATGCTGGCGGCCGGGGACGCGCTGGCGATGGCGCTGCTGCATCGCAGTGGGTTCAAGGAAGCGGATTTCGCGCAGTTCCATCCGGAAGGCTCGCTGGGGCGGCGGCTGCTCTTGCGGGCTGGCGATTTGATGCACGCGGGGGACGCGCTGCCGATCGTGCGGGCAGACGCGAAGTTCAACGAGCTGCTGGTGGAGATGACACGCAAGCCACTGGGGCTGGCGCTGATCGTCGAAGCGAACGGCCGGCTGCTTGGGACGCTGACGGATGGCGATTTGCGGCGCCTGTTTGAGCGCGTTGAAGATCCGCGCCAGATCGACGCGCGGACGGCGCATGCGCGCAGCCGGCGGTCGCCGGATGCACCGCCGGTGCCCATCTCAACCATTGCACCGACTCATCCGGCCGTGGACTGCCTGCGCATCATGCGTACGGGGCAGATTACCAGCCTGGTGGTGACGGACGAGGCGGGCAAGCCGGTTGGGCTGCTGCGGTTGATGGACCTGATCGGGGCCGGACTGGGGTAAGGGAGACCGGACCGGCCAGCGCGGGAGGCGGGTGTGGGGGAGGGCGGTGCGCCGGTGCTCGGCGCGTCCGCATGCGCCGGCGAGACGGGGCGGGCCAGGATTTATGGGACCGGGGCGCGCGGCACGAGGGGTTTCATGTCCGAAATGAACGCGGTGCAGGCGGCGCGGTTGCGGCCGCCGCCGGCGTGAGGAAGTCCTACAGGTATTCTGCCGATGAACGCCATGCGGGATTGCGCATGCAGGGGCACAGTGCGCTGGCGAACACCCGCGAAATGGAGGCTGCCATGGCTGCAGCTAGTCCGCCGCGATCCAACAGCCTGCAGGTCGTTGTCGCCGACGACCGGCTCCGCGCCTGGGTGCGCGGGAACGCCCGCCCGGGGCTCGCGTTCACGCCGCCGACCGAGGCCGAACTGGTCGCGGCGCTGGAGTCAGCCAAGGTGGTCATTACGGACACCGTGCGCGGGCGGATGGGTGAGCTGCTGGCCCTGTGCGCCTTGGCGGCGGGGAAGGCCCCACCGCCGGCGCTGCTGGAGGGTTTTTTGATCGCGGAGGGACAGGCGCCGGCCAATGCCGAGCATGGGACGCTGGAATGCGCGCCGGGGCTGATCCCCGCGGACGAGGATCACGCCGGGCGGGTGGACTACTTCGCGCGGCGGGCGATTGTGACGGTAAGCCAGGGCACGGTTCTGGGGCGATTGAAGCCGCCGCGCGACGGCGTCGCGGGCGTGGACGTGTGCGGGGGGCAGCGCATTCCGCGGTTGGCAAAGGGTACGCCGCTGGAACTCGGCCACGGGGTGCGCCTGGCGGCGGAGGGCTCGGACGAGGTGGTCGCGGACATCGACGGCGGCCTGATCCAGGAGCCGCACCGGGTCTACATCTGCGACGTCCTGGTCGTGCCGAAGGATGTGGACTTCTCCTCGGGTAGCATCGAGGCGAACGTGGATGTGCTGGTACGCGGGACGGTGCGAACCAAGTTCCGCGTACGGACGACGAAAGCGTTGACCGTCGAGAAGCTGATCGAGGCGGCGGAAATCGACGCGGGGGGGCACGTGACGGTGCGGGGGGGTATCCTCGGGCACGCGGAGACGGGCTTCGTGCATGCCGGCGGGGGTGTGGTGGCGAGCTTCATTCACGAGATGGAGCTGCGGGCGGGTGGGGACGTGCAATTTCGCAAGGAGCTGCTGAATACGCGCACGTGGACCACGGAGCGCGTGCTCGGCCCGACGGGCACCATCATCGGCGGCGAGGTCTACGCGCGCGAAGGCGTGGAGGCCCAGATCGTGGGCAGCGACGCATGTGTGACCACGGTCGTGGCGACGGGCCCGGACCTGAACACGCTGCGGCGGGCGCGCCAGCTGGAACGCCAGATGAAGGACCAGCAGAAGTCCGCGGACCAGATCCGCCAGATGATCCAGCCCCTGATGGCGAATCTGAAGCGACTCTCGCCCGCGCAGCGGGAACGCGTCACCGAGCTGATGAGCAAGGTCGACGAGGTGGAAGTGCAGATGGCGGAGCACGAGCAGGAACGCGGCCGTCTGCTGGAGGCCGCCACGCCCGCGGGTAGCGCGTACGTGCTCGTGCATGAGCAAATCTTCCCCGGGACGCGCATCCGGATCGGGGCGCGCGAGCACCGGGTGCAACGGCTGCTGCACGGGCCGGTGCGGATCGAAATGCGCAAGGTCAACGACGTGACGGAAATGGTGGCGGTCAATCAGCGGACGGGTTCCGTGACGATCCTCCCGGCCGCGGATCTGGATCTGGACGCGCCGCCGACTGAGCCGAAAGCAAGAGGAGTCAAGCCGAATGAATCCGAGCAACCCGCCGGCGAACGTCGCCGCGCCTGAATTGCGGACGATCCTGACGAACGTCCTGGGCGACCTGGCGTTCATGATCACCGACGACGAGGAAATCGAGGCGGTGCCGGGCACGATCTGGATGTGCGGCGAGGTGAGCTACCTCGGACCCACGAGCGGCACGGTGCGGTGCTGGTGCACGCGCACGCTGGCGACGCAGTTGGCCGCCAATCTCCTGGGCATCGAGCCCGAAGTGGGCGAAGCGCAGATCGCGGCCGAGGACGCGCTGTGCGAGTTTCTGAATGTGCTGTGCGGGCAACTCGTGACGGCCTGGCATGGTACCGAATCGGTGTTCAACCTGACGATTCCCAACGTGACGGAGTGCATCGATCCCCCGAAGCTGGCCGCGGGCGGCACCGGGGCGTGCCAGATCGCGATCGACGGCGAGCCACTGTATTGCACGCACGAGAGCGGCGTGTAAGTACGCGGGAGCGAAAACGGCATGAACGAGCTGACGGAGAATGTGGGTGACCTGACGCAGGCAGATTACGACCTGTTTCGGGAACTCGTCTACGCGAAAAGCGGGATCAACCTGGGCGAGCAGAAGCAGCAGCTCGTGCGGGCGCGGCTGGGCAAACGGCTACGGGCGGGCAATTTCCCCTCGTACCGTGCGTACTATGAATTCGTGCGCAACGATGCGAGCGGACAGGAGCTCTGCGCGCTCATCGACGCGATCTCCACGAACACGACGCACTTGTTCCGCGAGAAGCAGCATTTTGACTACCTGGCCGAAACGCTGCGCGGCTGGGCCGCGGACCGCACCTGGCGCAGCAAGCACTCGACCGTGCGCATCTGGAGCGCCGGCTGCTCGAGCGGCGAGGAGCCGCACTCGCTGGCGATGACGCTGGACGACACGCTCAGCACGCTCTCCGGCCTGGACTGGAAGATCCTGGCGACGGACATCTCGACCCGCGTGCTGGAACGCGCCCGGCAGGGCGTCTACGAGGCGCATCGGCTGGGTACCGTGCCGGAAGCGCTGCGCCGCCGCTATTTCGTGCCCCACGGCCGCGATCGCAGTGTGCTGGAGGTGAGTCCGGAACTCAAACGGCACATTACGTTCGCCCACTTCAACCTGATGACCGAGCGCTTTCCGTTCCGGCACGGGTTCCACTTTATCTTCTGCCGAAACGTGATGATCTATTTCGACCGGCCGACGCAGGAAAGCCTGGTCGGGCGGTTCTCCAGTCACCTGCTGCCTGGCGGGCATCTGATCATCGGTCACTCGGAGAGCCTGAACTCGATCCAGCACGGCTTGGCGTACGTGAAGCCGACGATCTACCGGAAAGGGACGACGGGATGACGGACGCCCGGCCACGCGTGGACGTGTTCCTGGCTCCGGGCGACCTCACGGTGCACGTCGGGCCGGTGCAGGTCAAGACGATTCTGGGCAGTTGCGTGGCGGTGTGCCTGTGGGACGCCGCGCGCGGCGTCGGCGGGGTAAACCACTTCCTGTTGCCGCGGCCTGGTCAGGGTGATGTGGCAGACAACCGCTTCGGGGCAGTGGCCACCCGGCGGCTGATCGAGGAGGTCTGCGCCGCCGGGGCACGCCGCGCGGCGTTGCAGGCGGCCGTGGTGGGTGGCGGGCGGCCCATGAGCACGATTACGGTGGGCGCGGTGGGGGACCTGAACACGGCGGTGGCGCTGGTGGTGTTGCGGGAGCACGGCATCCGGGTGGTACGCCAGGAGACCGGCGGAGCGCACGGGCGCAAACTGCTTTTCAACACGCAAACGGGGGCGCTGCTGGTGCGGCGCGTGCGGGGCTGGGCCGAGGTGCACGGCGGCGGAGGGCCGGCATGAAGACCGAGGGTCCGCTGCGCACGCTGATCGTGGACGACTCGCCGTTGTATCGGCGCGTGCTCGCCACGGAACTGGGCCGGACGGGGGAAGTGCACGCCAGTGCGTGCGACGGTACGGTGGAGTCGGTGCGCAACTGCCTGCTGCAGCATCACCCAGCCGTCATTGTCATCGACCTGAAGCTGCGTACCGGCGATGCGCTGATGCTGCTGCGGCGGCTCCGGGCCAACTACCCGGTTCCGGTGATCGCGTGTACCGACGCCGTCGGCGAGCCCCGGGACCGAGCCGTGAAGGCGGTGGAACTGGGGGCGGCAGAAGTGATGCGTAAGCCACCGAACATCCGGCCGGCCGCGCTGGGGGCCTACGCCCGGGAACTCACGCACAAGCTGCGCTCGGTGCTGGTGCTGGCAGGTCGGCCGGTTGGGGCGCGCCGGGCCGGACCGGCGGAAGAGCACACGTTCCGCGCCGCGGGCCTGGACCCGAGCCGCTACCTCGTCGTCATCGGTGCGTCCACGGGCGGGACCGAGGCGCTGACCAGCGTTTTCCGGAGCGTATGCAGCGACTTTCCGCCCACGGTCATCGTGCAGCACATGCCGGCGGGGTTCACGCGCTCGTTTGCCGAGCGGCTGAATGGTCTGTCCCCGATGCAGGTGGCGGAGGCGCGGGACGGCGAGCCGCTGCGGGCGGGTGGCGCGCTGCTGGCGCGCGGGGATACGCACCTGGTCGTCCGGGCGGCGGGGCCGGACTGGGTGGTGCGCTACACGCACCAGCAGCCCGTTAACCGGCACTGCCCAAGCGTGGACGTCCTCTTCGAGTCGGCCGCCGCCTTCGGCAAACGCGCGGTCGGGGTGCTCTTGACGGGGATGGGGGCGGACGGGGCGCGCGGTCTGCTGCGGCTGCGGGAGGCCGGCGCGCTGACCATCGGGCAGAACGAAGCCTCGTGCGTGGTCTACGGGATGCCGAAGGTGGCGGTGGACCTCGGTGCGGTGACCTACACGGCGGCCCCGGACGAGATTCCGGAGCTGATTCTGCGCACGCTGAGCGAACGGCGCAAGCAGGCTGCGACGCCGGCGTAGGTCACTTCTCGCGGGCCACCGTTTCAATCAGCTCCGCATACTGGCGATAGAGCAGCGCGCGGTCGTAGACCGTCTGCGCGAGCTGGCGGGAGGTGCGCCGCATTTCCGCCAGCGCCGGCGCGTCGGCGACCACCTGCGCGATCGCGGCGGCGCAGTCTGCGGCATCACCGGCGCGATAGTCGCGCCCGCAATGCCCGTCCTGGACGATGCGGCTGCATTGCCCGGGGATGGTGTTGAGGACGGCGGCACCGGCGGCGAAGTAGTAAAAGATCTTGTTGGGCAGATAAATCATGGCCTGCGGAAAGCTGGCGTTGAACCCGACGTCGCACTGGCTGAGCAGGTAGGCCCAGGGAGCGAAGTCGAGAAAGCCGGTGAGCGTGACGTGGGTGAGGCGGTGCTCCTGCACGAGACGCGCGGCCTCGCCGGCGAGCTCGCCGCGGCTGGTGATAAAGAAGCGCAGGCGCCCGGCGCGGTCGCCCAGTTGTGCGGCAGCGCGCAGGATCGTGAGGAAGTCGTAGTTGCGGTTGAGGCTCCCGGTGTAGGCGAGCCAGACCTCGCCCGGAGGCTTGGTGAATTCGGGGCACTGGCCCGCGGCGGCGGCGGCATCGAACGCGGCGAGGTCGACGCCGAGGGGGATGGTTGCCAGACGCTTGCCCGGGCGCGTCTCGCGGGCGGAACTCTGCACATACGCATCCGCGACACCCACAATGGCGTCACAACTGCGTGCGACACGACGGACGGTCTGGCGCAGAACGTAGATACCTGGTCGCAGCAGCGGGCGCAGCGCCGGTGGCGCCAGACTCGCGAACACGTCGGGCCAGAGATCCTGAATATCGACGATGGCGCGGGCACCGCTGGCGCGAGCAACCTGAACGGCGCGCCACGCAAGCCCGGGCGGGGGACTGCTGACCACGATGACGTCCGGGCGCGCTTGCTGGGCGGCTGGCAGGGCCTCCGCCAAGAAGCGGTCGGCCAGGACGCGGTGGTTGCGGATGCGCTGCAGGGAGACGTTGCGCCGATAGGGCGGCGCCTCCGTGAAGCGCACCTGGATGCCGGCCTGCGTGCAGGCGGCCGTCAGGGCGGCCTGGTCGACGGGGCGTTTGAAGCGGTGGCTGAACGCGCTGGTCCACCATGTGACCGCGTAGCCGCGCGCGACGAGTTGGTGGGCGAGCGTGGCGTAGCGGCCTTCCTGTTCGGGGTCGCCGGGCAGCGGGTCGAACGGGTTGACGATCCAGATGTTCATGTCGGATTCCGCGCTGGGGACGAGCGAGCAGCGACGAGCTCCTTGGCCTTGGCGGCCATGCGGGCGACAAAGCGGTCAAGACCGTTGGCGCGGGCGAACTCGTAGCCGCGCTGGATGCATGTGCGGCGGAAGGGGGCGTCGTCGATGAGGCGGGCGATGCCGGCCGCGAGGGCCGCGGGATGGCTGAGTGGCACCAGCACGCCACGGCGGCCCTCGTCGAGCGATTCCGCGATGTTGCCGACCGGCGTGGCCACGACGGGCAGGCTGTGCCCCATGGCTTCGGTGATGACGCGCGGCGAGCCTTCGCTGAGAGACGGCAGGGCGAAGACGTCGGCCGCGTTGTAGTAGGCGTTGAGCTGCGGGCCGAGGGCGGCGTAGCCGCGGAAGTGGACGTAGGGCGCGAGGTCGAGCTGCGCGACTTGGGCCTGGAGCGGGGCGGCCATTTCGCCCTCGCCGACCAGCTCGAGCTCCACCGGTCGGCCGGCGCGGCGCAGGATGGCGATGGCGGCGACGAGGTCGTTGAGGCCCTTGCCTTCGCGCAGGTAGCCCACGTAGAGAACGCGAATGACCGCACCGGTACAGCAGTCCGCACGCAGGAAGTAGTCGTCAGGCTGGAGGGTCGAGAGCACGATCGGCTCGACATTGGGCGTATAGCGCTGCAAGCGGGCGGAGATGCCGCTGCCGTCACTGAATGAGTAATTCCGTCGCATGATGTGCTTCTGAATGGCGAATTCGCCGCGGTACATCGTGCGCGCGAAACGGCCGTACCAGCCGCGGTACTTCGGGCTGCGGGCCATCATCTCGAACGGGTCGGAGGAGAAGTGGTACAGGAACGGCACGCCGCGCTGGCGGGTGAGCCACCACAGCACGTACGCCAGGGGGGCGGTGCCGCGGGCGTTGATGACGTCGAGGGTGGCGGCGTGTCGGCGGAAGACGCGGATAATCGCCAGCGCCCGGCGGTACGCCTGCACGTGCGTCATGAAGAACGGCAGCGGCGCTACGGTCACGTTGGGGGCGGCGATGGGCACGCCGCTGAAGTAGGTCGGCTGGTCGGTCACCGGGGCGAAGACGGTGACCTGGTCGAAATGGCGGGCAAACTCCAGAACGTAACGCGCGTAGCCGCCGTACGTGTCGTACGACCGGCCGTCGGTGTGGAGGGGCTCGTGGTAGATGCCGATACGCATGTAGTGCCGTCTGGTCTTATCGCTGTGCTGCGCCACAGGCCTGAGGCGGGAACGCTTGCGGCCGCTGCGGTGGCAGCGTGAAACCGGCGGCAGGGTAGCCGCGGCGCGCGGGCCCGGCAAGCAACGCGGCCGGCGTGCGGCGCAGAATCTGCGCCTTGCGACCGCGCGCGGCACACGGACGAGCAGTCATGCCTGACACGACCGGCAGCCAGAAGGACACGCGGATCGAAGCCCGGCGACGGCCGGCGACGGCGACCGGCCGGCCCATCCCGTATACCACGCGGCAGGGCGCGCGGGGGCCGCTGAACGCGATGACGATCGACCTGGAAGACTGGCCGGTGGCGGTCCTCGGGCCGCACCAGGCGGTGACGCCGTGCGTGCTGGCAAACACGGAGCGGGTGCTGACGCTGCTGGCGGAATGTGGGGTGCGGGCGACGTTCTTCGCGCTGGGGCGGGTATGTGAGCAGTATCCGCAGCTCCTGCAGTGGGTGACGGCCGCGGGGCATGAGGTGGGGACGCACGGCTACGGGCACGAACTGGTGCACCACATGACGCCGCGGCACTTTCGCGAGGACCTGCGCCGCAGCATCGATGTGATCGGCTCGCAGACTGGACGGGCGCCGCTGGGATACCGGGCCCCGGCGTTCTCGATCGGGCCGACGAGCCTGTGGGCGGCGCCGATTCTGGCGGACGAGGGGATTCGCTACAGCTCGAGCGTGTTTCCGATCGCCGGGCCGCGGTACGGCATGCCGGGGGCGCCGCGTTTTCCATTTCGTTGGCCCGACTGCGAGTTGATTGAGTTTCCGCTGACGACGGTCTGTCGGTGGGGGCGGAACCTGCCGGTGGCGGGCGGCGGCTACTTTCGGCTGCTCCCGGCCGCGCTGATCAACCGGGCACTGCGCGAGATCAACGGCCAGGGGCAGCCGGTGGTGGTGTACGCCCACCCGTATGAGCTGAACCCGCGCGAATTGCGGGATTTGCGGCGGGGTGGGTTGCGGTTCAGCCGGAAAACGCAGTTCAAGCAGGGGCTGTTCCGCGGGCGGATGGCCGGGCGGCTGGTGAGCATCTTGAGCCGTTTTGCGTTCGCGCCGCTGGCTGAGGTTCTGAATCTGGCGTGACGGGGCGGGCTTTCGCGAGGGCGGCGCGCGGGTACACTACGGCCCCCGGCGTCCGGTCCGTCTTCCCGGCGCAGGGTTTCAAGCGCTGGTGCTCGACGCCGACCACGGGTGGCCGACGCCACGCACGTGCTGGACAGGTATGCCCGAGCAGACACAAACGCCGTCAGTCAGCGTGATCATCCCGATGCGGAACGAGGAGCGCCACATCGCGGCGTGCCTGGATTCGCTGCTGAAGCAGGACTACCCGCGCGCGCAGCTCGAGGTGATTCTGGCGGACGGCGCCAGCACCGACCGGACGCGCGAAATCGCGGCGGCGTACGCCCAGCAATACCCCTTCATCGCGGTGGTGGACAATCCACAGCGGACGCCGGGGCCGGCGCTGAACATCGGCATCCGCCGGGCGCGGGGACGGTACATCCTGCGGATGGATGCGCACGCGGAGTATGGCGCGGACTACATCAGCCAGTGCGTGCGGTACCTCGAGCTGACACGGGCCGAAAATGTGGGCGGGCCGGTGATCACCTGCGCCGGCGCGAACACACCGATGGCCGCGTGTATCAAGGCGATCACCTCGCACAAGTACGTCGTGGGCGGATCGGCCTTCCGCACGTGCACGACGCCGCGCTACACCGACACCTGCGTATTTGGCGCGTGGCCGCGGGAGCTGTTCGAGCAGATCGGGTATTTCAACGAGGCGCTGACGCGGAACCAGGACTACGAGTTCAACAGCCGGATCCTGCGGTACGGCGGGAAAATCTTCCAGACGCCGGCGGTGCGCGTACGGTACTACAACCAGGCCACGCTCGCCGGGCTGTGTCGGCAGGCCTACCGCAACGGTGCCTGGAACGTACTGATGCTCGTGGCGCATCCGGCCGCGTTTCGGGTGCGGCACTTCGCGCCGTTCTTCTTCGTGCTGGCGCTGCTGGTCCTCAGCGTGCTGTCATGGCTGCATCCGATCTTCGCGGCGGGACTGGGGCTGGTCGTGCTGGCGTACCTGGGCTTTCTGGCGCTCGTGACCGCACAGGTGGTCGCGCAGGAAGGGCGGCACATGCTGCCGCTGGTGCCGCCCGCGGTGGCGTGCTATCACCTGACCTACGGCTGGGGCACATTCGTCGGAATTTGGCGTTTCCTGATCTTCGGCGCCGACGACCGCCAGCGGGCGCGCGCCGGTTCGCAGATTCCGGATCCGGCGCACCCGCCGCGGCTGGGGACGCAGGCGCTGCCGGAGGAAGAGGCCGTGCGGCTGTAGGCGGGGTGCCGCGGACGGAGCGGCGGACGTCGCCCGGCCGAAATGCGGCTGTGAAAGGTGATTACCGATGCGCATCGTGCGACAGTTGTACCTGCATCTGGTCATGCTCCTCACCAGTGTCCTGCCGGATTTGCGGCCGTGCCTGGCATTGCGCGGGTTTTTGATGCGCCCGGCCCTGAAGCGGTGCGGGCGGAACTTCCAGATCGGCCGCCGCGTCACGATCAACTTTCCCCAGTGTGTCGAGGTGGGTAACGACGTCTACATCGCCACCGGCAGTTGGATTCACGCCCCCGGCGGGGTCGTGATCGAGGACGAGGTGCAGTTGGCGCCCTTCGTCGTGCTGATCACCGGCGATCATGCGCTGCGCGACGGCTCCTATCGCTTTGGGGTCGGGCAACGCGCCCCCATCTGCCTCAAGCGCGGCTGCTGGCTGGCCGCCCACGTGACCGTGACTCAGGGCGTAACCGTGGGACGCGGAGCCCTGGTCGCGGCCAACGCCGTGGCCACGCGCGACGTGCCTGATTTCGCCGTGGCCGGCGGTGTTCCAGCGCGCATTCTGAAGGAAAACGTGGGGAGCGAGGCATGAGCGCGGCGCGTGAATTCACCCTGCACGCCGTCGGCGACCTGATGTTCTACGGGCCACTCGCCGAGCGCATGGCCGCCAGCGGTGATCCGTTGTGGGGCTTTCGCCCGCTGGGGGAGCGGCTGCGGGACTGTGACCTGCTGTTCGGGAATTTCGAGACACCGATCAGCGTCGCGCGCCGGAACGAGCGCGACGCACCGGCCTGCTACTTTGCACCGCCGGGCATGGCGGCCGCGCTGAAGGGATACGGCTTTTCGGTCGTCAATCTGGCGCACAATCATATCTACGACTTTGGGGCCGAGGGCGTGGAAGCTACGCTGCGCGAGTTGGAAGCCGCGCAGGTGCCCCATTTCGGCATCGGGCGCACGGCGGACGAAGCGGCCCGGGCCGTGGTGGTCACCCTGAGCAGCGGAGTGCGCGTGGCCTTCCTCGGCTATACGACATCGCAGAACACGTTGAACCCGCGCCACACCTACGTGGCGTGCTTCCCGCACCGGGAGCGCGTGGTTCGGGACGTGCGCGCCGCGCGCAGCGCGGCCGACATCGTCGTCGTGTCGTGTCACACGGGTGCCCAGTTCAACTTCTACCCCGCGCCCGAGGCGCGCCAACTCGCCCGCTGCGTCCTCGCGGCGGGCGCCACGCTGTACCTCGGCCATCACCCGCACGTGCCGCAGGGCTGCGAGCGGATCGGCGCGGGGCTGGCCGCCTACAGCCTGGGCGATTTTCTGGCGCCCGTGCACAACGAGGACACGCGGCGCACGTTCTTCCTGCGGGTGCGGATCACCGGCGACCGCGTGAGTGACTTCGCGCAGGTGCCGTGCTACATCACCGACGAATGCCAGACGACCCTCGCGACCGGTCCGCAGGCGGCCGAGATTTCCGCGCGGCTGAACGATCTGAATTGCGCGATCGCCGAAGGGCGCAGTGATGCGCTGCACTTCGGCGTGGCGCGGCAGCGTTTCTTCTCGCAATACGTGACGAGCTGGCGGCGTGAACTGCGCGAGCAGGGCCCGGGCTTCTTCCTCCGCAAGCTGTGCAACCTGCGGGCCTACCACCTGCAGTTGATCTGGCGCTTGATCCTGGGGCAGCGGCGGCGCTGAGCCCGTCCCGGTGGGCCGCACTCAGCCGCGCAGTTCACTGACGATCGACAGGAACTTGCCGCCGCGCGTCAAGGGGATGTCGGCGACGCGCTCGACCGTCCAGTGCAGCGGTTCGTTGAAGGCCTGTTCAAACGCGGCCAGCATCTGCTGTTCGTCCTGCGGATCCTGGAAGTCCTCGCTGGGCACGTAGCGAATCCGCACCTGGTCGCGCGCGCGCTGCACCAGTTGAAGCAGCCGCACGCCGTGCAGGTTCTTCACGATCAGACTGATGTGCGGCACCCGCCGGCCCGAAGGTAGGACGATCACGTCGCCGGTCCGCCCGCGGATGGCGTGGATGATCGGCCCGCTCCGGCCGCAGCGCGGGCAGGCCACCGCGTCCTCGTATTCCACGATGTCGCCGGGACGGTAGCGCAGCAGCGGCCAGGAGTCGTTGAGCAGCCCCGTACAGACGATCTCTGCGAGACGGTGGGGGCCGGTGCTTTCGAGATCGATGAACTCCATGTAGCCGTAGGCGCGATCGTAGTGATAGAAGCCGCACTCGTACTCGCTGATGCTGCCGCACGTCTCGTCCTGCGAGTAGGCGTCCCAGACGCGTGTGCGGAACACCTCGGCGATGGTCTGGCGGTAGTGGGGAAAGAGCTGCTCGCTCGTCGAGAAGATCGCGCGCGGTGCGTGGCGCGGTGTCAGGCCGCGCTCGCGGGCGAGCTGCGCCAGCAGATACAGGGAGTTGGCGTACCCGGCCAGATAAGTCGGCCGATACCGGTCCAGATCCTGGAGGTACGCGCCAATCGTCTCCTCCGAAAGGTGGTAGATGCTATAGAGACGCTGGTGCATGGCGCGGTTGCGGCGCCAGTACGGTCCGCCCTGCTGACGCGGCGGAATGAGCGGCATACCCTGGAACGTCGCATAGGGATCGGTCGGCTCGACGCCGGGGCGGTGGTATTCCCAGAAGCACGCATACACGTCCGCGAGGGCTGCGCGGCTATGATGGCAAGTCAGGGGCATCCCGGTGCTGCCGCCGCTGTGCGACTGGACCAGGTCGCGGGGCGTGAGCGGCTCGGCAATGAGTGCGGTACCGGCGCGCCGGACGTCGTCCTTGGTTAGGAGGGGGATGCGCGCCCAGTCCGCCAGCGTGCGGATCTCGTCCGGGTGCAACCGATGCTGCTGAAACAACGCGCGATAGTAGGGCACGCGCGTATACGCGTGGCGCGCCAACCGCTGGAGCCGCTCCAGTTGGTAGGCCTCGGCCTCGGCCCGTGACCAATGCCCGGCCTGCCGAAAGAACGCGCGTCGCTCGTCGAACCGATGGTCATAGCGCTGCCGGACCTTCCGGTATCCGGCCACGGTGCACATGAAGTCCTGCCAGAACACCGGTGAGTGGTCGTAAACCCAACGCGTCACGTCCATCGCGACGATTCCCTCAACTCTGTCTGCCACCGCAAGTGCGCCGGAGACCATCGGCTCCGCGCCGCAAAGCCCGTGTGCACGAAGCCGGGCTGCGCTCATTGTACAACGCGTGCCTCGCCACAATGGGGCCGTCCGCGGGTTTGTTGCACAGCGCCGCCGGCGGATCGGCCTGGACCGCTCACGAGGCGAGCGTCTCGACCGCCAGCTCCACGAAGCGGTCGACCGTCATCCGGCGGGCCGTCGCCAGACCGTTCCGGATCAGCGCGCGTCGCAGCTCGGGGTCCGCGACGACGCGCGTGATCGCCGCTGCCAGCGCCCCGGGGTCCTTGGGAGGGACCAAGAGTCCGTCGACGCCGTCCTGAACCGACGTCGGGATCCCGCCGACACGACTGGCGACAATCGGCACGCTGTTGGCCCGGGCTTCGATCAGGACGCGCGGAGTCCCCTCGGACAGCGTCGGCAGGACGAACAGATCCGCGGCACGCAGATAGCGGAACATCTCCGGTCCATAGGTGACGTAGCCGACCCACTGGATGCGGCCGGCGATGCCAAGCTGGTTCGCGAGTTGTTCCAGTTCGATCCGGTAGGCGTCAAATTCCCCGGCCGCGCCGACGATCGTGAGTTGCCAGGGGCGCCCGAGGCGCAACTGGGCGAGCGCTTGAAAGAGGTATTGCAGGCCCTTCTCGGGGCGTGGCATGCCGATGAACAGGATTTGGACCGCGGTGCCCTGGCAGGTGTCGGCCCGCTCGGAGAACTCGTCCGCGGTGATCGTGCTGGAGACGGTGGCGTGCGTGCGCGGCGAGGCGAAGATGCGCCCCAACTCGTCACCGTTGCACAGAAAGGCGCCCTGGGTGAGCCAGCGGCCGCAGCGCGTGAAGAGGCGGTCTTGCAGGGCGTAGCACAGGGAGAGGGTGTCCCGGAGGCGCCCGGCGCGACGGTGCGTCTGGAGCAGGGCCACGGGGTTCCCCACAATCCAGTGACAGGGGTGGCGGCGGCGGGCCCACGCGAGGGCGTACAGGTTGCAGACGTACGGAACGATGCCGCGGATGAACAAGACATCCGCCTGGCGACAGATGGTGGCATAGGCGCGCGTGATCGGAACCACGTGACGCAGCGCCTCCAGCGAACTGGCGTAAAACGGCTGCGGCACGATTTCCAGGTTGGGGGCCTGCAGGCGGTAGTCGTGCACGGTACTGGGGGGGCGCTCCGCGAAGGGGAGCGTGAGGTAGGTGACGGCAAAGCGCGCCGCCAGGCGATCGATCACCCGTCCGAAGGACAGATGAATGTAGATCCCTCCCTTGTGGTGGACGGCGCGCATCTCGGAGACGATTCCCAGAGCGCGCGGGTCGCGCGCTCCGGCCGTCGCGGTTGTTGGCGTGGCATCCGTCACGTTATTCTCCCGGCGCATCGAGCGCTACCGACGACGCGCGCAGCGCGGGCCGCGGGGCCGAGCCTGGTCGGTCAACGCTCAGGCCACCGCGGCGGACTGCGGAGCATACGCGGTCTCGTGGAGCTCGCGACGCCACATGTCGAACTTCAGCAGCGCGAGAATCTCATTGCCGTGCTGGTCCAGGCCGGACATGTGCCGTTCCAGGAGTCGACCGACCGCCGCGTGATCGAAGAATCCGCATTGCCGAAACGACGCACTTGTCAGGTGGTCGAGTACCATCGCGCGCAGCGGCCCGCGGAACCAGTCGCTGAAGGGCACACGGAAGCCGACTTTGCGGCGCCGGAGGACCTCGATCGGCAGACGCTCCCGCATGGCTTGCTTGAGAATCGCCTTCACCTGGCCGCGCTTGAGTTTCATCCGCGCGGGGATCCGTGCGGCCAGCTCCACCAGCCGGTAGTCGACGAGCGGTACACGTCCCTCGAGGCTGTGCGCCATGCTCATGCGGTCGAGCTTGGTGAACATCTCGTCCGGCAACAGCGTCTTGATGTCGGCGTAAAGGTACGGTGTCAGCCAGTCACCCGCGCGCGCCGCCCGGTCGAAGGCGGCCTCGTAGACCGGGTCCACCAGCGGGCCCCGGGGGGTGGCCAGGAGGCTCCGGCCGAGGGCATCGAGATTGCCCATCATGGCCATGCGGTGACTGGCGGGGAGGGCCACGAGACGGTTGATCTTGCGCAGGCGGCGGATGATGTTGCCGAACCGGGAGGCGCTCGAGACACGCAGGTTGTCCAGCAGCCGCCCCGGCCAGGCGCTGGCCAGGGGTGGACCGGCCCAGGAATCCAGGATCTGGAGCCAGTGGGCGTAGTTGTACACGTTGTAACCGGCGAAGACCTCGTCCGCGCCGTCGCCGCTCAGGGCCACGGTCACGTGCTGGCGGGCGAGCTGGCAGAGGCAGTACAGGGGCAGCGCCGAGCCGATCGCGCAGGGCTCACCGAAATGGTAAACCAGAGAGGGGATGGTTTTGATCAGATCCGGCTCGAAGACAAATTCGTGGTGCTCCACGCCCAGGCGGCGCGCGACCAGCGTGTAGTAAGGAGACTCGTCGAAGCCGCGCTCGCGTACGCCGATGCTGAACGTCTTCACCGGTGTCGAGCTATAGCGCACCATGCTGGTGACCACGGTGGTCGAATCCACGCCGCCGCTGAGAAAGGCGCCCAGGGGCACTTCGCTCATCAGTTGCCGCCGCACCGAGTCGTCAATGAGATGGCGCAATTCCTCGGCGAAATCGGCCTCGGAACGCGACTCGTCGGCGTGGAACTCCAGGTCCCAATAGCAGAAGTCCTGCACGCGCCCGTCGCGGACATCGAGCCAGTGCCCGGGGAGCAGCTTCTGGACGTCGAGGTAGATCGTGCGCGGGGCGGGAATCGTGCGGTTGAGCAGGTAGGGGCGGATGACGCTTTCGTCGATCCGGCGCGGCACGCACCCGGAGCTCATCAGCGCCGTGAGCTCGCTGGCAAATAGGAAACGCGCGCCGAGCTGCGCGTAGAACACCGGCTTGACCCCCAGGCGATCGCGGGCCACAAACAGCCGGTGCAGGTTGTCGTCCCAGATTGCGAAGGCGAACTCCCCGATCAGGTACTGCACCATCTCCCGCCCGTATTCCTCGTACAGGTGCACCAGCACCTCGGTGTCGCTGTGCGTGCGGAACACATGCCCGCGAGCCTCGAGCGGACCGCGTAAGTCGCGGTAGTTGTAGATCTCCCCATTAAACACGACGTGGATGCGGCCATCTTCGTTGGCCATCGGCTGCTGGCCGGTGGCCACGTCAATGATGCTTAGGCGGACATGGCCCAGGTGCACGTCCGGGCGGTGAAAGAACCCCTGTCCGTCCGGTCCCCGGTGGCGCATCGCCTGACACATGCGAACGACGACGTGCGGATCGGCCGGTTCGCTCGCCGGGTTGGTGACGACGCCGCAAATGCCGCACATCGGGCGCGATCCTCGAAGTTCAGCCGCGGCAACATGCGCCACGCGGCGCGCGGTGTGCCCAGCGCCTCGCCGGCCCGACACGGCCGTCGGCGCCAGGGCGGGATTCTAGCTGGCCTGCGGCGGCGCGGGCAAGTCCCGCGCGCCGCGCCGGAGGGCCCGCCTGGCCGGACCCGCCGCGGGCGGCTAGGCAAGCGGGGCGCGGGTTGTATACTGGCGGGCACATGGGCAGCCTGCTGGACATCCTCCGCGCCTATTGGAGTTATGGTGCCGTGGCCGCCGCCGGCGCGGCGCTGCTGACACCGCTGGCGATCCGCGCCGCGCACCGCTTTGGTATTCTCGACATTCCGGACCGCAAGCTGAAGCCGCACGCCCGTCCGATCCCGTACCTGGGCGGAACGGCGATCTGCCTGGCGTGGGCTGTGGCACTCGGGCTGGCGCTGTGGGCGGGGGCCGTGCGCGATGCGGGGGCCCTTGGTCCAGTCGTGATCGGGGGCATCGGGATGTCGATTCTCGGTCTGGTGGATGATATTCGCGGACTCTCGCCGCGCGTGCGACTGCTCCTGGGCGGCGTGATTATCGGCAGCGTCCTGCTCGCGACCGGGATCGGGCTGGAATTGGGCGACAGCGTGCTGGTGGCCGTGCGGGCCCTGGCGCAGGAGTGCGGTTTTGCGCTGCCGGCGGGGCTGCTGCAGACCCTGCAATTCGTCGCCCGGCCGCTCTCCCTGCTCATTGGCGTCTTTGTGGTGCTGGGGGCGTGCAATTCGGCCAACCTGATCGACGGCCTGGACGGACTGTGCAGCGGCGTGACGGCGATCATCTCGTTCGGCTTCTTCCTGCTGGCGGCGCACCTGGCGGTGTGGGAATTCAGTCCACGCCTGGATCCGGTGCGGCTGGCCTTGGGCATTGCGATGTTCGGCGCGGCGCTGGGCTTCCTGCCGTGGAACTTCAACCCGGCCAAAATCTTCATGGGGGACGCGGGTAGCGTGCTGCTGGGCTACAACTGCGGCATGCTGATCCTGCTGTTCGCGGAGCGCGGCGGTATCCTGCGCTGGGTCGTGGGCGCGCTGGTGATCTTCGCGCTACCGGTGTTCGATACCGCCTTGGCGATGTTCCGACGCTGGCGCAGCGGACGGTCGATCTTCGAGGGCGACCGCAGCCACTTCTACGACCAGCTCGTGCAGCGTGGCTTCACGGTGCGCCAGACCGTGGCTATCTGCTATGGTCTGACGGTGTTCTACGTGGCCACCGGGCTGTTGCTGACCTGGGTGCGCAGCTCGGCGGTCGCGGGCGGCGGCGCTTCCGCGCCGGTGATTCGGACGCGCTGGGCCGTGCCCTTGTACTTGGCGGTGTGCGCCGCGACCGCCCTGGTGGCGTGGCGGGTGGGGCTCATGACGCCGGAAGAGCGCCGGCCGGCTAAGGCGGCGCCGCGGGGCGCGGACCCGGCCGCGGCTCCCCCGGTCGCGGCAGGCCCCAAATCACCCAAGCTCTGAGCACCGCCGCGCGGGCAGGGTGACCGGCAGGACGTCGCTCCGGGGGCGCCACGGCGGAAATGAGAGGTCGCGCGGCGATGTGGTCACAGCAAACCCGGCAGCTCATCGATGCCGCGCGCGACGAGGACCTCGGCACGGGCGACATCACCGCCGCGCTCTTGCCGGGCGGGACACAGCCCGTCGCGGCGCGCGTGGTGCCACGATCGGCGGGCGTAATCTGCGGTTTGGCCCTGGCTCCGGCCGTCTGCGACGCCTTCGCCAGGCGACTGTGGACCAACGTCGAGTTCACGGCTGCCGCGCGCGGGGCGCGCTGCTTCCGCGACGGGGATCCGGTGGACGCGGGGGAGGCGGTCGGCCTGCTGCGCGGCACGCAAGCCGCCGTGCTGGCGGTGGAGCGCACGCTGCTGAACTTCCTGGTGCGGCTGAGCGGCGTGGCGAGCCTGACGCGAAGATTCGTACAGGCGGCGCGCGCCGCGAATCCCGACGTCGCCATTCTCGACACGCGCAAGACGCTGCCGGGGTGGCGCGAGCTGGACAAGTATGCCGTCCGTGCGGGCGGGGGCACCAATCACCGCGCGGGGCTGTACGACGCGATCCTGATCAAGGACAACCACCTGGCGGGGATTCCGCTGGAGCGGCTGGCGACTGAGCTGCGCACGTGGTTACAGCGCGCCGGCGAGGGGTCGCGCTCCGCCGCCGCCGCGGCGCCGGTCGGTGACGAGCCGGTCCGCCCGCGCTTTGTCGAAGTCGAGGTTGATAGCCTCGCCCAGTTCGACCGGGTGTGCGTCGTGGCGGGCGTGGACATCGTCTTGCTCGACAATTTCAGCCTGGACGACCTGCGAGCGGCCGTAGCGCGCCGGGACGAACGCGGGCTGCGGGGGCGCGTGGCGCTTGAGGCCAGCGGCGGCGTCACCCTGGAGAATGTAGCGGCCGTGGCGGCCACCGGCGTCGAGCGCATCTCGGTGGGTGCTTTGACGCACTCGGCCCCGGGGCTCGACATCGGGCTCGACCTGTGAGGGGAGATCCGCTTGGTTGGAGGCCGTCACCTCAGCGGCCCGCCGCGCAGCCGTCGTTCATGCGTGCGATGAACAAGTCGATATCCAGCCAATTCACGTGCCCGTCCTGGTTCGTGTCCAGGTTGGCAAACGGACAGCGTGGCAGCCCGCTGTCGAACTGCGCCAGCCAGTTAGCGCGGTTGTCGCCTTGGCCCGCGATGAAGAAATCGATGTCGCGCCAGTTGACCAGCCCATCGCAGTTGGCGTCGCCGACACAGGTCGCCGGCTGAGGGCATGGGTTGGGAGCACACCCGGTCCCGTTACCAAGATAGGTGGCCGTGCAATCGCCTGGAGCGGTGACGGTGCACCAGCCATCGGGGTAGCAGCACGCGCCGCGCGGCGGCGGACAAGGATTCGGTGTGCAGCGCGTGCCGTGGCCGCTGTACGTGCCGACGCACGCCTCGGGGCCGGTGACCGTGCAACTGCCATCGAGGTGACAGCAGGCGCCCGTCGGCGGTGGGCAGGGATTCGGTGTGCAGGTCGAGCCATCGCCGTGGTACGTCGCCAGGCAATCCGCCGCCGTTGTCACGAGGCACGTGCCGTCCAATTGACAGCACGCGCCGGTCGGGGCAACGCTGCTCAGCCCCCAGATCTGGATATCGTCGATGTTCCAGCCTGAGAACGGCCAGGCCCCCACCTGCCCGATCCGGTAACCCCAGCGCACATACACGGCGCTCTGGTTGTCGGCCACACCGGAAATGTCGAGCGTCTGCGGGCTCCAGATGAAGTCCGCAATGGCGGCGCTCGGTGAATTGGCGAACACCTCGGTCCAGGTGCCGCCACCCGCGGAGACCTCAACAGTCACATACGTGTAGGGTTGCGCATCCGTGTTGAGCCAGCGCTGAAACCGCAACGTCGTATTACTGATGCCGCTCAAATCTACGGGACCCAGCCCAAGGTAATAGGGCCCGCCCACCGCGGTCGGGTAGTCGCCCGCCAGATTCACGCCGTACACGTTCGTCCCCGTCGCACCCGACGTGGGATCCGGGTAGCCGTAGGTACCTCCCTGCCCCTGCGGCTGCCCCCACGCCCACTGCCCTTGCGTGCCGAAGCCGGGGTTGGTGTCCAGGTTCCAACTGTACTGCGGAATGGACACGCCCACCTTCAGACGCACCGGGCGCGTCGTGTCCCCCACGTGATTCGTCAGATTGGTGAACGTCAGCGTGCCGGTGTATTCGCCGTTGAAGAGCGCGTACGCGCGACCATAGACCGCCGCGGTTGCCAGGGCCGAGGCCCCCGGCTGCAGGGTGCCGCGCGGCCAGGTGAGGATCAGCCAGTCCACATCCGTGGTCATCTCGTACTCGATCGGCTGGGAGCCGAAATTGCGCAGCGTAAAGTCCATCGTGCCCGGCGTGAACGGGCCGCGATAGGGCCCCTCCGTCCGAAAGCCCGTGGTCGGCGAAACCGCCAGGCCCGTCGGGGGCACGGCCACGCCAACCACGCGCAGCGCGGGGTCGCCGAACACGTGCCAGGTGCTGAAGGTGTCGGCGCCCGGTGCGCCGCTGACCGCCCCGTAGTCGTCCAGCATGCGGCAGGCCCCCGCGAAACACAGCGCGCCGAAAGACGCGTAGTCTTCCGCCACGAAGCGGTCCACGATCTCGTCCTGCGCCGACATCGGCGGGCTCCACGACTGATTCAGCGACGACATGTAGGCACCGGCCGCGCCGACGGGATAGCCGGACTGGGTCGCCCGCAGCCAGGCTTCGGCGAAGCACGGACCCTCCGCCCGCGTAAAATTCCCGTTCTGACACGCAACGCTGACGATGATCGGGAGCTTGCCGGTGTTCTGCAGGGCGTTCACGGCCGCAACGCCGAAGCCGGTCGTCGACCAGGCCAAATCGGTGCCGTGCCCGCAATAGTTGACCAGCCCCCGGCCGGCGTTGAGGGCCGTGGTGACGCTGTCGGTCGCCGCCCCCGGATCGTACACTTGGTCCACCTGGGTGTAGCCGTGCCCGAGCAGGTCAGACCGGATGTTGTCGAGATGCTGAATATCCGACTCCCCGTCATCACCCTGCCCGTTGCCGCCCTCGGCGGATGCGATGCCCAGCCCGCGCCAGAACCAATCCTGGGTCGTGGCCGGCATCTGCTCGTACGCGATGGTCCGTTGAACCTGTGTATCCACCTGTTCGGCGGTTTCCGCGGAGAAGCGCCCGACAACGATGTCCGGGTAGTTGTCGCCACCGGCGCACAGAGCGTAGAGCGGGTCTGCCGCGCCGCCGCGCAGGAGCGGTGTCGGCATGTACGCCGCGTCTCCGACCAGCAGGACGTAAGCGAGGTCGCCGGCGTTGTACTGGCTCTGGATGTAGGCTCGAATCCCGGCCGCCGTGGCGGCATCAGGAATGTAGGACGTCCCGACCACCTGGACCTGCATGCCGAGTGACGTGCGGTAGTCGACGAGCGGCTGAATGCTCGGCAGCCACGCGTCCGGGCAGAGAATCACGAGTCGCCCGTCTTCGGCCTGCGACAGGGCGCGCCCGCTGCGCGCATAGTTTACGAAGTGCCGCTGATACAGCAGCTCGAAGGCGCGCGGTGCCGCCGCGTTTGCGGTCCGTGTTCCCCCGGGGGTCTCGATGACCACGCGCATCGACGTATAAATGCGCAGTGTGCGCCGCACGGGGTTGTACTGCAGCGGGTGCATGTCCACGACCACGCCGCGCTGTGCCCGGACGAGGTACGGCGCCTGCAGGACCGCCAACTCGGCGGGATAGAACGCGTCGGTACGGTAGACGTCGCCCTTGACGAAGGCGACCGTAGCCGGGTCCGTGGTCCGCAGGAGGTTGCCCTTGGACGGTGCGACGTCGACGTCGGCCAGCTCGTAGAAGCGGCAGCCTTCCGGGTCGACGATCAACGTCGGCTCACCGTCTTGCGGGATGGCAACACTTCGGCATACGTGGGGGAGGTCCGGGGCCTGGGCCACAAGCAGTCGTGGTTCCCGTCCCAGACTAGGTAGCATGTGCGGTTGACCATCGATTCGGACCACGTCCTGGCGGGGGGCACTGAAAGCGATGTCAAGCACAACTCGGCCGGGCTGGTCCTCAGTGACTTGCACCGTCGCCGCGTCCGGGGCAGCGCCCGCGCGCTGCGTAGAACAAGCGATGGCCACGACGGCACAGACCGCAGACCAGCGAACGACGGAGCACGACCGCAATGGCATGTCTACTCCTGAAGCGCGAGCTCCGGGCAGCACCCTGCGGTGCCGCCCTGCTCCGCACAAAGCGCCGCTTCGGATGGAGCCGGCCGTAGATCCAGTCGGGGTCCCCGGTTACTGCTGCATCCCAGCGCCACCGAGAGGCCGCCAGAGGCCTCGGCCTAATCGCCTAATTGTACCGTGCTGAGAAATGGAAGATAGCTTTCTTTTGGCGCTGCGGGGGTGTTGAAGGTCTGATAACTGTCTGCTGCACGTGCTACGCTCGTTCTCCGAATTGACCTATTGCGACAGCGGTTGACGTCGTATCATGATGTCATAAAATGTCCCCGCATTGCGAGGATGCCTCCAGGAGTCCGGATTTGAATTGCACGGTCCATGATGCCGCCCGGGTGCTGAACGTCTCGGAGCGGACGATCTACCGGTGGATCGACCAGGGGGCCATCCCGGTCTACCGCGTCAACGAACAATACCGGTTTAACCGGGCCGAGCTGCTCGAATGGGCGACCTCGCGAAAGCTCAACGTGTCGGCGGAAATCTTCGCGGAGCCGGAGAGCGAGACGGTGCCCCCATGCACGCTGGTCGAAGCGCTCCGCGCGGGCGGAATTCACTATCGCGTTGAGGGAGACGACAAGGCGGCCGTCTTGCACTCGGTCGTGGCCCTGATGCACCTCCCGGACGAGGTCGACCGGGAGTTCCTCTACCAGGTCCTGCTGGCGCGGGAGCAACTCGGGTCGACGGGCATCGGCGACGGTGTCGCGATTCCGCACGTGCGGAACCCGGTGATCCTCCACGTCGCACGGCCGTCGATCACGCTCTGCTTCCTGGAGCATCCGATTCAGTTCGGGGCGCTCGACAATCAGCCCGTACATACGCTGTTTACCTTGATCTCGCCGACGGTACGGTCCCACCTGCAAATGCTGTCACGCTTGTCATTCCTTCTCCGTGATCCCACGATGAAGCAACTGATTCGGGCCCAGGCCGGACGCGATGAGTTGTTCAAGGCCGTAGAGGCGGCCGAAGCCAGCTTGCCGGGGGCGAGCGGCAGGTAGGTGACCAGGCGAAAGGGCGGCCGAGTTGACTCCGATTCAACTTGTATTGCTGGCGATTGGACTCCTGGCGGCCAGCGGCCTCGTCGGCCTGCTGCTGCCGCGGCGCTCCGCGGTCGGCGCGTGGGTGGCGTGTGGTCTGATGGTGTATGCGGCGGCTAGCGGCGTGACCGGAGCGCTGCGGGCGGCACCCGGTGCGGCGACCACGGGCACCGCGGCAAGTTGGTCGTGGGCGGTGCCGGGGAGTACGCTGGCGGTGGGGCTCGATGGGCTCAGTGCGCTGTTTCTACTGCCGGTGTTCGTGATCCCCGCGCTGGGGGCGCTGTACGGGCTGGGGTACTGGTCCGGCGAGGAACATGCGGCGACGGGGCCGAAGCTGCGGCTGTTCTACGGGCTGCTGGCGGCCGGAATGGCCCTGGTGGTGGTGGCCCGCGACGGGATCGTGTTCCTGATGGCGTGGGAGCTGATGGCCCTGTCGGCGTTCTTCCTGGTGACGACGGAGGAGGAAAACGAGGGCGCGCAGCAGGCGGGGTGGACGTATCTGATCGCGACCCACATCGGGACGCTGTGCCTGGTGGCCGCCTTTGGCGGTCTGCGCGCCGGAACGGGTTCGTTCGCGCTGGATGCCGCCGCCGGCCAGAACATGGCGCCAGGCCTTGCGGCGGGCATCTTTGCATTGGCGGTGGTCGGGTTCGGGCTCAAAGCGGGCTTCATGCCGCTGCATGTGTGGCTGCCGGACGCGCACGCGAACGCGCCCAGCCACGTGTCGGCCGTGATGTCCGGCGTGATGATCAAGATGGGGATTTACGGACTGGTGCGCGTCAGTGGGCTTTTGCCGCCCGTGGCGGCCGGTTGGGGTGGTCTGCTGCTGGCGCTCGGTGTGATCAGCGGCGTGCTGGGGCTGGCGCTGGCGATCGCGCAGCAGGACGTGAAGCGCGTGCTCGCGTACTGCAGCATCGAGAACATTGGCGTGATCCTGCTCGGGGTGGGGCTGGCGCTGGTGGGGCGGGCGCTGCGGCAACCGGAGTGGATGATCCTGGGAATGGCGGGGGCCCTCCTGCACGTGTGGAATCACAGTCTGTTCAAAGCGCTGCTGTTCTTCGCGGCCGGCGCGGTGATTCACGCGACCGGTACGCGCAACATGGACCGCTTGGGCGGGCTGGCGCGGCGGATGCCGCAAACAGCGCTCGCCTTTGCGCTGGGCTCCGTGGCGATCTGCGGACTGCCACCACTGAACGGACTGGTCAGCGAGCTGCTGATCTACCTCGGGCTGTTCCGGACGGTGGGCGCGCACGGCAGCGCGGCGTGGCCGGCGGCGGCGCTCGTCGTGCCGCTCCTGGCGCTGGTCGGGGCACTGGCGGTCGTGTGTTTCGTCAGAGCATACGGGACGATCTTCCTGGGCGAGGGTCGTACGGAAGACGCACAGCGCGGCCACGAGCCGGTGTGGAGCATGCGAATCCCGTTCATCGTGCTGGGTCTCGGCTGCGCGGTGATCGGTCTGGCACCGGCGCTGTGCCTGCCCATGCTGACGCGGGCGGTGGCGGCCTGGGCGCCCGAGGCGCTGGAGGCATCCGGCGGACTGCCGGGCCTGGTGCCGTGCCGTTGGCTGAGTGGCCTGGGGATTGCGCTGGTCGTGCTGGCGGGCGGGGGGTACGTGATCCTGCGGCGACGCCTGCGGCCGGGTGCATGCAGCGTAGTCGGGACCTGGGACTGCGGGTACGCGGCGCCGACGGCGCGGATGCAGTACACGGGCTCGTCGTTGGCGCAGACGATCGTGCAGCTCTACGCCCGCATGATTCGGCCGCAATGGCGCGGGCCCGAGATTGACGGCGTGTTCCCGCGGACGGCGCAGTTCGCGAGCCGCGTGGATGATGCGCTCCTGGGTCGCGTCGTGCGGCCGACGTTCGCCGGAGCGGAGTGGCTGTTGGCGCGGCTGCGCTTCTTGCAGCACGGCCGGGTGCAGCTTTACATCCTCTATGTCCTGATCGCCACGGTGGCGCTGCTGGCGGCCGCGGTGTGGGGAGGGGCGCTGGGCCAATGATCCACGCGCTGGTGCACATCGTGTTGCTGCTCGCGCTGCCGCCGCTCTTGCTCGGCATCGTGAACAAGACCAAGGCGCTGTTTGCCGGGCGGCACGGCCCGCCGGTGCTGCAGTTGTACTATGACCTGTACAAGCTGGTGCGCAAAGGCAGCGTCATCAGTCGCACCACGTCGTGGGTCTTCGTGGCCGGGCCCGCCGTGGGTCTGGGGGTGGTGCTCCTGGCAGGACTGCTGATGCCGCTGGCGGGCGGAGCGGCGCCGCTGAGTTTTGCAGGCGACCTGATCCTGTTTGCGTACCTGCTCGCACTGGGGCGCTTCTTCACGGCGGCGGCAGCCCTGGATACGGGTTCGGCGTTTGAGGGGATGGGCGTGGCGCGGGAGGTGAGCTTCGCGAGCCTGGCTGAGCCGGCCCTGTTCGTGTGCTTCCTGGTGCTGGTGCAGCACACCTGGGCCTTGAGTTTGAGCGGTATGCTGGATGCGCGGCTGGCGGACGCGTGGCTGGCGGCGGCGCCGTCCGCGGCCGGGGCAGGGCTGCTGCTGGTGCTGGCGGCGCTATTCATTGTGCTGCTCGTGGAGAACTGCCGGATTCCCTTTGACGATCCGAACACGCACCTCGAGCTGACAATGATCCATGAGGTGATGGTCCTGGATCACGGCGGGCCGGCGCTGGCGACGATCCTGTACGCGGCCGCCGTCAAGCTGTTCATCCTGGCGGCGCTGGTGGCCCGCGTGGCCGTACCGCTGAGCACGGCGTGGGGTGTGGTGAACTGGCTGGTGTTCCTGGCGATGCTGGGCGTGGTGACCGTGGCGGTGGGCGTCGTCGAGTCGGCCATGGCGCGGCTGCGGCTGCTGAACGTACCGAAGCTGCTCTTGGGGGCGTGTCTGCTGGCCGGACTGGGGCTCTTGTTGGGGGTGCGCTGGTCATGACGCTGTCGCTCCTCGATGGCCTGCTGGTCGTGTTGCTGCTGCTCAACCTGTTCATGCTGGGCACGAGCCGGATTCGCGCGATCATCCAGACGGTCGCGCTGCAGGGCATCGTGTTGGGCGTGTTGCCGCTGCTGGCTCACGAGCAGGTGGGGTACCGCGTGGTCCTGCTGGCGCTCGCGACGGTGCTCATCAAGGCGGTCGTGATTCCGGGCATGCTGCGGCGGGCCATGCGCGATCTGACGATCTTCCGCGAGACCGCGCCCCTGGTCAGCCTGACGACGTCGCTGCTTCTGGGTGCGGCCGGCACCGGCGTCGCGCTGGTGTTCGGACGCCAACTGCCGCTGGCCCCGCAGCACACGGCGAGCCTGCTGGTACCGACGTCACTGGCGACGGTCCTGACCGGCTTCTTGATCCTGACCACACGCACCAAGGCCGTCACGCAGGCCCTGGGCTACCTTGTGCTGGAGAACGGCATCTTCATCTTCGGCCTGTTGCTGATTCAGGCCATGCCGTTTCTGGTCGAGATCGGTGTGCTGCTCGACCTGTTCGTGGGCGTGTTCGTGATGGTGATCATCATCAACCACATCCGTCAGGCGTTTGACTCGGTGAGCACCGAGCGGCTGGCGGCGCTGAAAGAGTAACGCATGGTCGCCTGGATCGTTGTGCTGCCGTTCGCCGCCGGCTTGCTGGCCTTCGCCACGCCCTGGAATCGTGTGCGGCCGCTGGTTGTGCTGGCGGCGGCCCTGGGCCACGCGACGCTGGTCGGGCGGGCGCTCCTGCGGCCGGACGCGGGGATGCTGCGCGGATGGCTGCAGCTTGACGATCTGGGGCGCATCGTGCTCCTGCTGGTCAGCGGATTGTTCGCGGTTGTCGCGCTGTACGCCGTGGGGTACTTGCGCCGCGCGCGCGAGCTCTCGAATCGCGTGTTCTGTGCGTGCCTGCTCGGATTTCTGGGGACGATGAGCCTGCTGGCGTGTGCCCAGCACCTGGGCCTCTTGTGGGTGGCGGTGGAAGCGACGACGCTGGCCACCGCGCCGCTGATCTGCTTTCATCGCACGCCCCTCGCCCTCGAAGCGACGTGGAAATACCTGCTGATCTGCTCGGTGGGGATTGCGCTGGCGCTGCTGGGATCCTTCTTCCTGGGGTACGCCGCCTTGCATGGTGGCCAGCCGACGTCCCTGCTGTTCGCGGACCTGCTGCACAGCGCGCCGGGGCTTTCGGCGCCGTGGCTGCAGGCGGCGTTCGTCCTGCTGCTCGTGGGCTACGGCACCAAGATGGGGCTGGCGCCGCTGCACACTTGGCTGCCGGACGCGCACGGCGAGGCCCCGGCGCCCGTGTCCGCGCTGCTGTCGGGCGCGCTGCTCCCCTGTGCCTTCCTGCCCATCCTGCGGGTGCAGCACCTGTGCCACGCGGCGGGTCATGCGGGCTTCGCGCGCTGGGCATTGATCACCCTGGGCCTGGTGTCGCTGCTGGTGGCGGCCGTCTACGACCTGCGGCAGCGCGATCTCAAACGCATGCTGGCGTATTCGAGCGTCGAGCACATGGGGATGCTCGCACTCGGCACGGGCGTCGGCGGGCTGGCGCTGTGGGGTGTGCTGCTGCACATCCTGACGCACGGCGCCACGAAGGGCCTCCTGTTTCTCGCGGTCGGCAACGTCTATCAGGTGTACGGCAGCAAGTCGCTGGACCAGGTGTCGGGCGTACTGCGACGCCTGCCGCTGACCGGTGTCCTGTTGCTGGCGGGCTTTTTCGCGATCACCGGCTCGCCGCCGTTTGGCCCGTTCGTGAGTACGCTGGCGATTGTCAGCGGGGCGCTGCAGGGCGGCTACTACGCGGTGGCGGGCGTCTTCCTCGCGCTGCTCCTGGTGGTTTTCATCGGCATCGGGCGGACGACGTTCACGGCTCTGCGGGGGCAGCCGGCCGCTGCGGTTGGGGCGGCGCGCGATCAGCCGGGCTGGCTCGGCAGTGTGCCGTTGCTGGTCCTGCTGGCGGCGACCCTGCTGCTGGGCGTGTATATCCCGCCACCGCTGCAGACGCTGCTGCAGGGCGCCGTGCGGTTCCTGGAGGTGCGGCCATGACCGCCGCCACCCATTTTGTGGGCCTGGGGAATGGCGCGGCGGTGCCGCGGGCGCAGGTGCCGGAGCTCGATCCGCTCGTGTTCGCGGGCGTGCTGGACGATGCCATCGTGGCCGGTGCGCGGGTGGCTGCGTACTTCGGGCATGCCGCTCAGGACGGTGTGGAGCTGTACGCCGTGCTGGCCGACGACGGCGAAGGGCGGCTGTTCGTCGGGCGTACGCGCAGCACCGGCGACCAGTTGCCGTCCTTGACGCCGGAGTGCCCGCAACTGCACCTCTTTGAACGCGAAATCGCGGAGCAGTATGGGCTGGTGCTGACGGGGCATCCGTGGCCCAAACCGGTGCGCTTTAGTCCGCCCCTGCGGCCCGCGGGCGCGGCGCCGCCGGCGGCGCGGCCGGAGATCGGCGTGCTGGACTACTACCGCGTGGAAGGCGACGAAGTCCACGAAGTGGCGGTCGGGCCGGTGCACGCGGGCGTGATCGAGCCGGGGCACTTCCGCTTCCAGTGTCACGGCGAGAACGTGTTCCACCTGGAAATCTCGCTGGGGTACCAACACCGCGGCGTGGAGCGGGCGCTGGTCGGCGGGCCGACGAAGCGCACGCTGCCCTACATGGAAACGCTCGCGGGCGACACGACGATCGGACACGGGTTGGCCTACTGCCACCTGCTGGAAGCCCTGACCGGCACGCGCGTGCCGGCCCGCGCCCAGGTCCTGCGCGGCATCGCGCTGGAACTGGAGCGCCTGGCCAATCACACCGGCGACCTGGGGGCCCTGGCGGGCGACGTCGGCTTCCTGCCGACGGCGTCGTACTGCGGCCGCCTGCGGGGTGACTACCTCAACCTCAGTGCGCTCCTGTGTGGCAGCCGGTTCGGACGCGGGCTGCTGCGCCCGGGCGGGGTGGGATTCGACGTGGACGCCGCGCGGCTGGCCGCGTTGCAGCAGCGCTTGGCGGCGACGTTTGCGGACACGACCAGTGCCGTCGAGTTGCTGTGGGACGCGCCGTCTGTGATGGCGCGCTTCGAGGGGGTCGGAGCGGTGACGCGGGAGCAGTGTGACCGCATCGGGCTCGTGGGCCCGGCCGCGCGGGCCTGCGGCGCCACGCGCGACGTACGGCACAACCAACCCAGCGGCATCTTCCGGGTCATGCAGATTCCGGTGTCGACGTGGCAGGGCGGCGACGTGTTTGCCCGGGCCTACGTACGCTGGCTGGAGATTCAGCAGGCGGTCCGTTTCATCCAGGAGCAGGCACAGGCGCTGCCGGGCGGCGCGAGCGCCGCGCCCGTGGGGCCGGTGCAGCCGGAGGCGCTGGCCGTCTCGCTCGTGGAGGGTTGGCGCGGCGAGTTGTGCCACGTGGCGCTGACGGACGCCGCGGGACGTTTCGAGCGGTACAAGGTCGTGGACGCGTCGTTCCACAACTGGACCGGGCTGGCGCTGGCGCTGCGGAATCAGCAGATCTCGGATTTCCCGCTGTGCAACAAGAGCTTCAATCTGTCGTATTGCGGTGTTGATCTATAGGAGCGGCATGAGCCCGGTTCGATCCATTCTGACGGGGCGTGGCGAGGTGCGGTCGTGCTAGACATCCTGCTGGCCCGCTGGCGCCAGAAGTACCGGACGATCGCGTATCCCAGCGCGCCGCCGGTCCTGCCGGATCGGCTGCGCGGCCTGCCGCTTTTGGCGCCGGAGAAATGCCCGCCCGGTTGCGCGGCCTGTCGTGCGAGCTGTCCGACCGATGCAATCGCCGCAGACGAGCACGGGTTCCATGTTGACCTGGGACGCTGTCTGTTCTGTACAGCCTGCAGCACCGCGTGCCCGACGGGGGCGGTGCGGTACACGCCGGAGCACCGGTTGGCGGCTCGGACACGGGCGGAACTGATCGTGCACGGGACGGAGGGGCCGCGCGTGCGGGCGCTGGACGAGCAACTCCGTAAGTTGTACGGGCGGTCGCTCAAGCTGCGGCAAGTGAGTGCGGGCGGATGCAACGCGTGCGAGGCCGACGTCAACGTATTGGGCACGATCGGGTTTGACCTGGGCCGGTTTGGCATTCAAATGGTGGCCTCGCCGCGGCACGCGGACGGGCTGCTCATTACCGGGCCGGTAAGCGACAATATGCGCCAGGCGCTGCAGAAGACGTACGAGGCGGTGCCGCCGCCACGAATCGTCATTGCGGTGGGAGCGTGCGCGATCTCCGGCGGTCCGTACGTGGATCACCCCGAGGTGCACAACGGCGCGGACGCGGTGGTGCCCGTGGACCTGTACATCCCGGGTTGCCCACCGCATCCGATCACGATGCTGGACGGCCTCTTGCGGCTGCTCGGCCGCATCGCAGACGAGCGTGGTGCGGCCGCACGCTGAGTCACTTCGTCGCCGGCTCCAGGCGGATGTAGTCCAGCCCGAACAGGTACCGCAGATTGATGGACTTCTCGTTGGTGCCGACCAGCTCTGCGCTCAGGCGGTTCTCGCCGGCGGTCAGCTCAAACGAGCCCAACGGGACTTCCGGGGCCAATGCGGCTTTTGGGCTGTAGAGGTCTACGGGGTCGCCGGCCTTCTGGCCGTTGACCGACCACTGCACGATGCCGCAATCCGGGGCCGTCCGGTGCCGGGCCAGCACGCGGTACATGCCCGCCGCCTGGACGTCAAAGCCGAGCACGACGCGGTCGCCCAGGGCGGTGGCGCGGTGGAACCGGAGAATCTCGTCCTTGCTGGCGCCGGGCACCAGCTCCGGACTGACCCGGGCCTTCTCCGGCTTCTCGAGCACGCGCAGCCGCTCGCCTTCGATGGCACCGGGGACCTTCGTCACCTCGTATTCCGGCAGGAGCTTGAGGGTCAGGTTCGCACGCGTGAGGGGTTTGGCCGTGTCAGTCGCGCCGGGGCGGGCGTACCAGTATGCGACCACGCTCATGTCGACCTTGACCTCGGGGTCCCAGTGCCACAGCTCCATGTCGAACTTGAAGTCGCGTGTGAACGGGATCGCGTCGAGTACGTGCCAGCGATTGACGGCGACGTGGCCGTAGCTGCCCGGCGTGTCACACCGGGGCTGGTTGTGGAAGGCGTGCTTGAAGCGCTCGTCGGAGCCCCAGGCATAGCTGAAGTAGTCCTCCGTGCCGGTGCCGAACGTGCTGGGGAACGCCTCGCCGTCGACAAAGATTTTCTCGTCCCCTTCGCCCCACCACAGCCGCGACGGATTGGCGATCGCGAAAGCCGCGCCGACAAAGACACCCTGGCCGTGCGTGGACAGGTAGTTCCAGTCGATGAAGGGCCGGGTGGGGACGTCGATGTCGCCGTGCCACTTCGCGTGGAAGTGGAGCGAGCGGTCCGTCCAGGCGTACGGCACGGTGTCGAAGATGAACTCGAGTTGCACGGGCTCCCGGCCCAGGTTGACGGCGACGAGCGCGGCGGATTTTTCGTACGGCATGAACCAATGCGCATACAGGCGGCCGCCCGGCAGGACGCCGAGCGGCAGGGAGTCGTATTCGTTGAGACCGGGCACGCTGCCGAAGAAATCGCCGAGCGGCACCGCGACGGTCTCTTCGTCGTCGAAACGCATGTAAAGGAGGGTGTGCCGCAGGGCCTGCACCAGGTCCTGGGCTTTGATCTTCACCTCCAAGCCGGCAATGGCGCCGGGGCCCGCAAGGTCGTAGCTGCTCGCCCCGGCCCCGGGACTCTCGGACGGGGCGGGCGCCAGCTCCACCTTCCACGGCTCACGCTTCGCCTGCTCGTCGCGGCCGCGGCCGGCGAGGTAGGGCGCGGCCAGCTTGCCGGCGCTGTCCCAGATCACGTCGCGCAGCTCGTCCAACTGCTGGCGCGCGAAGGTCTGCACAGGCGTTCCGGCCGGGTACGTGCGGTAGTTGACGTGGTAATAGAACTCGTTGGTGTCGCAGGTGACCTTGCAGTGGCGGGCGTAGGGGATGGGGAAGTAGCTGGTCCAGCCGCTGCCCCGCTCGCACGCGATGGGGGCGGGTACACCGGGTGCCCAGCCACCTAGAAAGTCCTGCATGGGCACCGCCAAGGCGGGCTCGGCGACGCCGTCGAGGTAGATCAGCAGCGTGCCCTTGGGATTGGCGGACCAGATGCGGACGATCGCGCCGGGTCCCTCCATCTCGGCCATGACGTATTCCTTGCGGCCGCCATGTTCCTCGACGCGGACGTATTGGTTGAAGTCGTTGTTGGCGAACCAGCCGTCCTCCGCCTGCTCCGGCTGATTGGGCTCGCGCGAGCGACGGTCATAGCTGCTGAACTGGGCGCAGGTGAACGGCGGTGCCGGGAACTCGGCCAGATGGCGCAGGTTCGTCAGCTCGCCGAGCAGACTGCGCGTGGTGATCGGCGCGGGATCGGCGGCCTGGGTCGTGGCACACAGGCAGATCGCGGCAAGCAGTGGGGCGAGTACACGATAGCGCATGTTCTGTCTCCCGGTTGGCGACACGTGGTCGTCGTGGTGCGCAAGTGCCTGGACTGCGGCGAACGCGGCCCGTGCACGGCAGCCGCTCGCCCACGCGGGGCGCGCCCGCACGATGGCGCCGCGTGCGGATCAGGGGGCGCGCGACGTCGGGGCGGCCGAGCCTTCTCCAGCGCTCTGGTGGGCGAGTATAGCTGGGGGGCGAAGGGGCGCAAAGTCGACGATGCGCGGGATGCGCCGGACGATCCGGGGGGTATCGGCGCCGCGCGAGTCCGTCCATAATGAGGCGGCGCGGGCGCGGGTGTCGGCACGAGCGCTCCCCGGTGCCGCCGCGCGCGTTGGAGGTGCGGCATGTCGAGCGATACGACGATCATTCGCGGCGGAATGATCTATGACGGTTCAGGCAATCCACCGGTCGCCGGGGACGTCGTCATCGAGGGCGATCGCATCACGCACGTCGGGCCGGCGGTGGCGCCGCCGGCGGGACGCGTGCTCGACGCGGGGGGGCTGGCGGTTGCGCCGGGGTTCATCAACATGCTGAGCTGGGCGGGCGAGGCGCTGATTCACGACGGGCGTTCACAAAGCGACATCCGCCAGGGCGTGACGCTGGAGGTGCTGGGCGAAGGCTGGTCGATGGGCCCGCTCAATGCGGCGCTGAAGCAGGAGCAAATCGAGAACCAGGGGGATGTCCGGTACGCGGTCGAGTGGACGACGCTGGGGGAGTATCTCGACTGGCTGACGGGGCGCGGCGTGTCGTGCAACGTGGCCTCCTTCGTGGGTGCGACGACCTTGCGGATTCACGAGATCGGCCATGAGAACCGCCGCGCGACGCCGGAGGAGCTGGACCGCATGCGCGCGCTCGCCCGGCAGGCGATGGAAGAGGGGGCGGTGGGTATCTCCACGGCGCTCATCTATGCCCCTTCGATTTTCGCCGATACGGACGAAATCGTCGCCCTGGCGTCGGTGGTGGCCGAATACGGCGGGCTGTACGCCTCGCACATCCGCAACGAGGCGGATAATCTGCTGGAGGCGTTTGACGAATTCCTGACGATTGCGCGGCGGGCCCGCATCCGCGCGGAACTCTACCATATCAAGGCGTCCGGGCGCGCCAATTGGCACAAGCTGGACGACTTGCTCGGGCGGATCGAGGCGGCCCGCGCGGGTGGCATGGCGGTCAGCGCGGATATGTATACGTACAACGCCAGTTCGACCGGCCTGGACAGCGTGATGCCCCCATGGGTGCAGGAAGGCGGTCGCAAGGCTTGGATCGACCGACTGCGCGATCCAGCCGTGCGGGCGCGCGTCAAGCAGGAAATGAACACGCCGACGCGCGCGTGGGATAACGGCTGGCTGGCGGCCGGCACGCCGGAGAACATCATCCTGGTCGGGTTCAAGAAAGAGCACCTCAAGCCGCTGTCCGGCAAGACGCTGGCGGAAGTGGCGGCGGCACGCGGCCGATCGGGCGAGGATACGGCCATTGATCTCGTCGTCGAGGACGAAAGCAACGTCGGCGCGGCGTTCTTCAGCATGGCCGAAGAGAACATCCGCAAGGAAGTCGGCGTGCCGTGGATCAGCTTCTGCTCGGATGCGCAGTCGGTCGCGACGGAGGGCGTGTTCCTGAAACGCAGCCCGCATCCGCGGACCTACGGCACGTTCGCGCGGCTGTTGGGCAAGTACGTGCGCGACGAGCGCCTGATTCCGCTCGAGGAGGCCGTGCGGCGGTTGACGGCACTGCCCGCGGGCAATCTGCGGATTCGTGACCGCGGGCGACTGGCGCCCGGGTACTTTGCGGACGTGGTCGTGTTCGATCCGGCCACCATCGCCGACCGGGCAACGTTCAAGCAGCCGCACCAGTACTCGGTCGGCGTACAGTACGTGCTGGTGAATGGGACGCCCGTGCTGGCTGAGGGCGAGCACACGGGCGCCAAGCCAGGACGTGTGGTGCGCGGTCCGGGTTGGCGCGGGCAGTGAACGCCGCGGGGCGGCCGCGCTACTTGCCGTCGTTGTTCCACGGCCGATCGATGAGCAGCTTGACCGCCTCGTCTTGCAGGGCCTCGTACGGCTCGACTTCCCCGGGGATGTGGTTGTAGATGATCGAGAAGATCACCCACTGCCCGCACTTCGCCTTGGCATAGCCGCTCAGCGCGCGAACGCCGTCAATCTGCCCGGTCTTGGCGAAGACGTGGCCCTCGTAGCCGGCGAAACGCTTGTCCAGCGTGCCGTTGATGCCGCCCTTGGCCAGGCTGTCGAGAAACAGGTCGGAGTCCGGACGCGACTTCATCAGCGCGAACAGGTCGGTCATCACGCGCGCGGTGACCTTGTTATCGTCGCTCAGACCAGAGCCATCCGCCACCACCACGGCGCGGTCGTCGATGCCATGAGCCTGCAGAAACGCGTGGATCGCCCGGCCGCCGTCAGCCCAGGAGCCGGCCACGTCGCGCCCGTGACGCGCCGCGAACGCCCGGCCGGCCAGCTTGCAGAGCGTGTCGGCCATCATGTTGTTGCTGTTCGTGTTCACCCGGCCGAGCACGTCGCGGAGGGTCGTCTCGGCCGTGGCCACGAGCTTGTCTGCGGGGGGCACCAGCGTGCCGCCGAGGGGCTGCGGAGCCCGCCGAATCTCGCCGCGGACGAGGATGCCATGGGCGGCCAGCTGCCTGCGCAGAACCTCCGCCGCGAAGGCGCCGGCGTCCTCGACCGGCTTGCTCTTGAGCTCCTCTTTCTTCGCGCACGTGCCGGTGAGTTTGTACGTGTTGGCGCCGGGCAGCTTCACGAGCACGGGCTCATGCTTGGAGCCGCTGAGGCACTCGTTGATGACCGTGAGACTGGGCAGCGGCGGGACTAGCTCGTAGTGCGCGGGACGCCCGTCCTCGCCCGGGCTGACCGTGATGTCCACGCAGTTGTCGTTGAAGGCGAGGCCGGCAATCGGCGCTCCGTACCAATGCAGCGTGCTCTCGCCCCAGGTCTGGTGCACGTGCTCCTCGTCGAGGATGCCGTCGTAGTAGTACAGGTGGCCGGGGACCTCCTTCATCCCGCGCTGGACGAGTACTTCGGCCCAGTCGTCAAACACGGCGGTAATCTTCATGTTGTACTTCTTGGCCAGGCGCGGGTCGCCGAGGGCCGGATCGCCGCCGCCGATCAGCCAGAGGTCGTCGCCATCCCGGGCCAGATACGTCTTGAGCACGCCGTTGGCGCCGAGCAGGTCGAGGGCCGTCGTGCTCGTCAGGATCTTCATGTTGCTGGCGGGCGTGTACGGGGCGTCGCAGTCGTGGGCGAAAAGCTCCCGGCCCTGCGGCCAGAGCATGACGCGCGAGGTGTACGTCGCGCCGGTGCTCTCCAGGCGGTTGAGAATGCTGTGCAAGCGCGCCGGCAACTCGGCCGCTGCGGGCTGGCTGCTGGCGGCACTCGGTTTGCCGCTACGCTGCGGGGCGGCGCAGGCGGTCAGGAACAGGATGCAGGCTGCGGTGGCGAGCAGCCACGGACGGCGCGGGGTCGGGCTCAACATGCGGAGTCCCTTTCGGATTAACCAAACACCAGATGGCACACGGCCACGGCCGCCAGAATCCCGGTCAGGTCTGCGATCAGACCGACCAGCAGCGCGTGGCGGATCTTCTTGATGCCCACGGAGCCGAAGTACAGGGCGATGATGTAGAAAGTGGTATCGGCGCTGGCGAACATCGTGCTGGCGACCTTGGCCGCGAACGAATCCGGGTCGCGTTTGAGCACTTCCGCGACTGTGCCCAGCGAACCGGAGCCGGACAGGGGTTTGAGCAGGGCAACGGGCAGAGTCTCCGGGGGCATGCCAATCTGCAGCGTCAGCGGGGCGAGGAGCTCGGTGATGTAGTCGAGCGCCCCGGAGGCCCGGAACATGCCGATGGCCACCAGGATGGCGACGATGTAGGGCAGAATCTTGAGGAAGATGTCGAAGCCTTCCTTGCCGCCCTCGGTGAACGACGCGTAGACGGGTACGCGCTTGACCATCGCGTAGCCGACGATGAGCAGGAAAATCAGCGGAATCGTCAGCAGCGAAATCTGGCCGACGACGTGCTTGAACAGCGCAGGCTCGGGCATCAGCGCGACCCTCCGGCCGGGTTGGCAGCCGCCGCGGCCTGTGCTTGTTCCCGGGCTTCTTCGGCCAGTGCGGCCTCCCGCGTGAACAGGGGCAGCCTGCCCAGGACCTTGACCATGATGATGGCGACGACCGTGGCAACGGCGCCCGCCACCATGCACGTGCCGATGATTTCGAACGGGTCGCTGCAGCCGGCGGATTTGCGGAGTGCCAGCAGCGTCACCGGCAGCAGCGCGAACCCGGCGGTGTTGTAGCCCAGCAGCATCACGTGCGAATCCGAGGCGATGTTCTTGTGGGGATTGAGATCCTGCAACTCCTTCATGGCCTTCAGGCCGAAGGGTGTCGCGGCATTCCCCAGGCCGAGCAGGGTCGTCGTGATGTTCATGAGGATCGCCCCGCTAGCCGGATGGTCGGGGGGAATGTCCGGGAACAGGCGGCGGATGATGGGGTGCAACACGCGCGCCACGAGCTGAACGAGGCCGGCATCCTGGCCGACGCGCATCAGGCCCAGGAACAGGACCATCGCGGCGACGAGGCCTAGGGCAATGTCGAAGCCGGTCTTGGCGCAGTCGAACGCGGCGTCGGTGAGCGACTGCAGGGTGACGAGCTTGCCCTCGGCGAGCGGCCGGTTTCCGACGAGCACGGCGTAGCGGCCGTTCTGGCGGGTGTCCCAGGTCAGCCGGAAGTGCTCGCCGGAGTACCGGGTGGAGATCAGCCAGGGGGCGTCGCGCTGACGCGGGCGCATATCGGCGGAAGCGATGCGCAGCTCGTCGCCGGCCCGCGTGAGCGTGAACGCATAATCCACGCTGCCGGGCTGGTCTTTTTCGGGCTTGGCAGCCGTGATCCGGATGGTCATGTCCGTTGCGCCTTCCGGCAGCGCCGTGCCCGGCAGGATCGTCGTGGTGGGCAGGTAGTGCTGGGCCAGACAGACGAAAAACGAGGCCAGAATCATGAGCCCCCAGAGGGTGTTGATGTTGAACAGGTAGCGCAGCAGGCTGCCCAGCGGCTTCATGTGACATCCTCAGTGTCGCGGTGGCGCAGAGAATACCGGCCGGGTGCGGCGAATGAAACGGCGGCGGGCGACTTTCCCTTGTCGCCACCGGGTCCAAGCTGTGCTAACATACTCGGTTCTATAGCTCGGCCGCCACGGTCCCCGGCTGCGTACCGGCGAACCGCGCGGCCGCGTGCAAAACTCGAGGAAGCGATGCCCGTCACGCAACTGCAGCAACTGGCCCGCGATGGCAAGGTGGACGAGTTTGAGACCCGTTGCCTGGAACTGCTCGCCGGGGAACACCTGACGCTGGCCCAGGTGGTGAGTCCCTTTGAACTTCTGGCGGAAGGCGGCCAGGGCGAGCGGCTCGCCACGTTGGCCCAGATGATCCTGGACAACGTGGACGTGGCGGCCGACCCGGCGGCGGCCCTGGCGCTCGCCAAGGCGGCGCTGGTCGCGGCCCCCAAGAGCGACGAGCTGCGCAGCCGCACCGTGGCCCTGTACCGCCAGCTCTACGGCCAACAGGAGCGCTTCGACGTCGTGCTCCAGTCGTCGGGGCTGGAAGGCGGCCGGCCGGTGCGCAGCGCCCTCAAGGTCCTGGACCTCTGCCTGACGCTGCAGCCGGGCGACACGCTGATCAGCCGGATGGACGACCGCGTCGTCGAGGTGACGGAGATCGACCGCGCCAACGGGCTCTTCACGCTGCGCCGCGAAGGGCGGGCGACGACACGCCCCGCCGCGGAGGTGTCGCGCGAGTACGACCGCATCGCGGCCGACGACTTCCGCGTCGTCCGACAGCTTCGCCCCGAAAGCCTGGGGGCGCTGATCCAGGAGAATCCCCTGGGAGTCGTGATCGGCCTGATTCACGCGCACGGCGGCCACATCGATGCCGACCTGCTCAAGGCGGAGCTGGTGCCCAAGTACATCGAGCACAAAGACTGGGCCAAGTGGTGGACGCGGGCGCGGGCGGAGATCAAGCGGTCGCCGAACGTGGACCTGGAAGGCCGGGCGCCGATCATCCTCACGTACAACGCGGCCGGGCGCACCCTGGAAAGCGAGACGTGGGATGCCCTGCAGGCCCAGCGGGAGCCCACGGACTGGATGAGCACGGTCGAGGGCTACCTGCGCGAAAAGGTGGCACGCAAGGAGGCGCCCGACACCGGGCTGCTGGCCCGCTTCTGCGAGCATGTGACGAAGTACATTGCGGCCGTGCGGACACGGCGGCCGGGCGAGGCGCTGACGACGGCGCTGGTCCTGGATCGGCTGGCGGAGAAAGGGTTGACGGTCGCGGCGGAGCTGCGCAGCGTGGCGCTGGACGTGCTGCGCGAAGCGGCCGACCCGACTGCGCTGCTGACGGAGGTGCCTCACGAGGGGCTTCGGGAGCGCGGCTTCCAGCTCATGCAGACGGCGCGTCCGGGCGACTGGGTAACCCACGCGCTGCGGTGGCTCCCCAGCGTGCCCGCCGGGCTGATGGACAAGATCGCGACCGCCGCAATCGAAGCCGGGCAGACCGAGGCGGTGCAGGCCTTCGTCGATCAGGGGCTGAGCGACTTGGCGCACCATCCGGAGCTGGTGTACTGGCTCTGGAAGGGGCCCAAGAAGAAGGCCCAGTTGAAGTTGCCGGGGGACTTCGAGTTGTACCGCGAGATCATCGACACGGTCAGCGCGCTTGGGCGGAGCGTGACGGCCGAGATCGAGGTGGTCAAGCAGTTCCGCGAACGCGTGAAGGCGGCACTTTCGCTGAGGGACTTTGACCGGGTGCGCAAGGCGCTGGTGTCGTGCAGCGAGGCGGCGGCCATCACGTTGCGCTGGAAGATGCTGCGGCTGGAGGGCCTCGGTGAGAACACGCCGGCGCGGCTGCTGGACATCCTGCGCGACGTGCACCCGCAATTGTGGGTCGTACGGCCGAAGGAGCTGGCACCGTGGGCGGATCCGGAGGTGGTCTGGACCACCGGCGCGGGGCTGACCCGCCGGACGGCCGAGCGCGATGATATCGTGAACGTGAAGATGCGCGAGAACGCGCAGAAGATCGGGGAGGCCGCGTCGCACGGCGATCTGAGCGAGAACGCGGAGTACAAGTTCGCCTTGGAGGAGCGCGACCTGCTGCGGGCGCGGCTGGCGGCCATCAATGACGAGCTGTCGCGGGCGCGCAAGATTGAGCCGCATGACGTGCCGGAAGACTCGGTCGGCGTCGGCTCGCGTGTGACGCTGCGCCGCACAGACGACGGCACGCGGCGCTTGATGACGTTCTTCGGCCCGTTCGACACGGACGTCGAGCGCGGCATCTACAGCTATCAAGCGCCCGTCTCCCAGCAGCTCATGGGGCGCCGAATCGGGGATCGCGTGACGATTGCAATCGACGGGCAGAACGTGGAATACGAGGTCGTCGCGATCGAGAACGCCGTGGTGAGTGGTCCGGGCAACCCGGCCGTTGCCACGGTGCCCGCCGGCGGAATGTGAACAGCGCGGTCCTGCCAGACGCTTGACCCGTGATGGCCGGGAGCGAGGGCCCTATGTCGATGCTGGCCGAGACATCGGCCTACGCGCCGCATGTCGCGTGGGTCTGGCCATTCGCCGCGATTTTGCTGGCGATCGCCATCATCCCGCTCGTGCCGGCCTGGGCGCACTGGTGGGAACACAACCGCAACAAGCTGCTGGTGGCGCTGGTTCTCTCTGCTGTCACACTGGCGTACTACGCCACGCGCGGTGTGGGCTACCCGCTCCACGAGTCCAGCGGCCCTACGGCGCCGCCGGCTGCGCACCCGACTGGCACGCCGTCCCCCGCCGGTGAGCGCGGCCCCGCCGTGGCCCACCGCACGGCCGCCGGACTGCCCACGGTGTGGACCGTGCTGGACCACGCGCTGCTCGGCGAGTACGTCCCGTTCATCGTCCTGTTGTTCAGCCTGTACGTGATCGCCGGCGGTATCGTTGTACGCGGGGATTTGCGGGCGACGCCGCTGGTCAACACCGCGATTCTTGCGACGGGGGCGGGCCTGGCCAGTTTCATCGGCACGACCGGGGCGGCCATGGTGCTGATCCGGTTCCTGCTCAAGACCAACGCCGAACGCACCCGCAAGGTCCACACCATCATCTTCTTCATCTTCCTCGTGGCGAATGTCGGTGGGTGCCTGCTGCCGGTTGGGGATCCGCCGCTGTTCCTGGGCTATCTGAGCGGCGTCGACTTCTTCTGGACGCTGCGGCTGTGGCAGGAATGGGCGTTCATGGTGGGGGCGCTCCTGTGCGTCTACTACGTGTGGGACCAGTGGGCGTGGCGACGCGAGCCGGCCAGCGCGCTCGAGGCAGATCGCACCCAGCGGGAGCCGCTGCGCGTCGCCGGGCTGGTCAACATCGTGTGGCTGCTGGGGATTGTCGTCGCGGTCGCCACCCTTGACCCCGGCAAGGCCTTCCCCGGTACGACCTGGCACGCCTGGCCCTACCTGCGCGAGGGCGTCCAACTCCTGCTCGTAGTGCTCTCCCTGGTGACGACGCCGAAGGTCCTGCGCGCCGAGAACTCGTTCAACTACACGGCTATCGGGGAGGTCGCCTGCCTGTTCGTGGGTATCTTCATCACGATGCAGGTGCCGATCGAGTTGCTGCAAGCGCGCGGTGCCGAACTCGGTCTGGCGCACGCCTGGCAGTTCTTCTGGGCCAGTGGCGCGCTGAGCAGTTTCCTCGACAACGCCCCGACCTACGCCGTCTACTTCGCCACGGCCGGAGCGCTGCAGCCGGAAGGCATGGCGCTCATGCACGGTGTGAACACCGCGACCGGCAGCATTCCGCTGCCGCTGCTGGCGGCCGTGAGCTGCGGTTCGGTGTTCATGGGGGCGAACACGTATATCGGCAACGGCCCGAATTTCATGGTAAAGGCCATCGCCGAGCAATCCGGGGTGAAGATGCCGAGCTTCTTCGGCTACATGCTCTACTCGTGCCTCGTGCTCATCCCGTTGTTTGTGCTGGTGACGTTCGTCTTCTTCCGGGCGTAGGCCGGACCGCGGCCGCGCCGGGAATGCCGGCGGGTTAGGTCAGGCGAAGGTAGGAGACCACCAGCCCGGGGACCAGCGAGATCGTGATCCACCCCCAGGCGAGACTCAGGCCGAACAGCGCCAGCGCGGCTCCGACGATCATCACGAGGGCCACCGGGTAACCCAGCAGCCGCTCCCACCGCGCGGCCGTCGGGGCCAGGACCGCCGTGTGCGCCGCGAGGGCGTCGGGCATGCTCGGGAAAGCGTTCGTGCCGAAGGAAAGGCCAAGCCAGAGTAGCAGGATGTCGAGCCAGTCGCCCACGCCGAGCAGGGCCGGAACCGCCACACTCGCGCCAACCACCAGCGCGGCGGCCGAGTTCAGTGCGAACGGCCCCAGGGCGATGGCCACCGACTGCCACGCCCGCGGCGGCGCCTCGTGCTCCACGAAGCCGGGCGTGCGCCCAAAGCGGAAGTAACGGACCGCGAGCACGGGGATGCCCAGCAGGCGGCAGGCGAGCTGGTGCCCGAGTTCGTGCAGAATGACGCCGGGGAAAGTGAGCGCCGCCACGATCCGACCCGGGACGTAAATGAACATGCATCACCTGCGGTTGTGCACGCGGTCGTGCAGCATCGCATCGAGTTCCTGCCAGCGGCCGCGCTGGATGACGTTCAGACGCTGCCGCTCAAAGCGCGTCAGGACGGCATCCGTCTTGTCGAAACGCCCCACGCGCAGGTAAGCGTGCCCGAGGCCCAGCCAGTCCTCCACGGTCCCCGGAATACTCCGCAGCAGCGCCTCGTAGTCGGCGATGGCCGTGGCCCAGTCGCCGGCGGCCAGGGCACGCTCCGCCCGGACGCGGTGCCGCAGGGCGTCCCACTTCGGCGGTATGCGCGCGACGTTGAAGACCATGGCCGCGAGGATCGCCGCTGCACCGGCCCAAATCCACCAGGGGATCGGGCGCCGGATCGCACGCGCGCGGCAGGCGGGGCACAAACGTGTCTTTTGCGCGTCGACGCGGATTAACACACCGCATTGCAGGCAGGCAATGAGGTCTTCGGCGGGTGGGGGTGTGGGTGAAGCAGGTGGGGGTGAAGTGGGGGGCGGCTTGACGCCCGCAGCGCGACCGATGGCCGTTGCTGCGAGCAGTTGGCCGCAGGCCCAGCAGTGCGTCTGATTCGCATCGAACTGCGTGCCGCAGCGCGGACAAACGAACATCGGTAGCGTCCCCCTGCGCTCGCAGCGCGTTGAGGACTGAGGCTGCTGCCCGCCAACCGCGTTCGACGCTCGCTTCCGGTCCTACGAATTGCTGCCGGAAGCGTTGGCCGCCGGAGTGGGCTGCGGCGCCTCGGATTCGGCTTGGGGTGGGGTACCGGCGGTTCGCTCTGTCGTGGTGGCCGTCTCGCGCCCCAGCGGAATCGCATCGTGGTCATAGCCGAGCAGTTGCTGGCTCAGCTTGCCGTCGCTCTCCATCGCCGTCCACGGCGGCGTCACGACCGCGCTGATCGGCAGCGCAAGCCAGTTCCCCGTGAAGCGCGCCTCGCCATACGGAATCGCAAGCCAGTCTTCCCAGCCCAGGTGATACACGTCGTGTGGGGTGGTCGCGTCGGTGCGACCGTGGCCCTTGTCAACGAACGGATCTTCAAAGTACAGCGGCCAGTGCACGACTGCCCCGGTCTCCGGGGCGACGGCGGTCTGGGCCCACGCGCGCTGCCGTGGCTTGGCGGGTTCGTAACGGGCCTTGATGTCGGAAGCCGTCGGCGAATCCCACGGCGCGGCCACTGACGGACCGGTCTCGCGGTAGTAGTTCGGCGTGTAGGCACAACCGATCGTCAGTGCCGTCAGCATCGCCGCCCAGCCGCACCCCACGAATAGCGCGATCCTTCGCCGCGTCATACGCCTGACCTCCAAGCAGCGCGGCCACGCCAGCCGCGATATCTCCGGGAGCGGCCGCGTTGTCCATCGGCCGCCGCCTTCACCGCCGCGGTGCGCTCACGGGCCGTGGCCCGGACCGCTCGCGGATAATGCGTAGCTTACCCGTTACTCTTCGGACGTAAAGTCGATGGCGTAGTTGCTGGGCTCCTTGGTAATCACAATGTCGTGGGGGTGCGACTCGACCACGCCGGCACTGGTCACCCGCACAAAACGGGCCTTTTCCCGCAGGTCCGCAACGGTTTGCACGCCCGCATATCCCATGCCTTGCCGCAGGCCACCCACGAGCTGGAACACATATTCCGACAAGTGCCCGCGGTACGGCACGCGCCCTTCGACCCCCTCCGGAACCATCTTCTTGGGCTGGTCGACCGCCTGGCCGTAGCGTTCGGCGCTGCCCAGGGCCATCGCCGCCAGCGACCCCATGCCGCGGTATTCCTTGAAGCGGCGCCCCTTCCACAGGACCAGCTGGCCGGGGGACTCATCGAGTCCGGCGAACAGCGAGCCCAGCATGACGCAATGCGCACCGGCCCCCAGCGCCTTGACGATGTCGCCGCTGTAGCGGATGCCGCCGTCCGCGATGATGGGCACATCGGCCGCACCCGCGCAGTTCAGGATTGCGGTGATCTGCGGAATGCCGGCGCCGGCCACCACGCGTGTCGTGCAGATCGCGCCGGGACCGATGCCGACCTTGACGGCGTCGGCACCTGCGTTCGCCAGGTCACGCACGCCCTCGGCCGTCGCGACGTTGCCGGCGATGATCTGGATCGCGTACTGCTTGCGCAGGTTGCGGACCGTCTCGATGACGGCGTCGCTGTGGCCGTGAGCCGTGTCCACGACCAGAACGTCGACATCGGCGGCGATGAGCTGGGCCGCACGTTCGTAGTCGTGTACGCCAATGGCCGCCCCGACGCGGAGGCGGCCGCGATCATCCGAGCAGCGCTGCGGAAACTCGCGGGAGCGCTCGATATCGCGCATCGTGATCAGCCCGGCCAGCTTGCCGCGCTCATCGACCAGCAGCAGCTTCTCGACCTTGGCATGCTTGAGCAGCCGGTCGGCCTCGTCCAGCGTCGTATTCGGCGGAGCTGTCACGAGCTTTTCTTTGGTCATGACGTCGGCGATACGCTTCTCGCCGGATTCGAGAAACTTCAGGTCGCGGCGCGTCAGAATCCCGACCAGCGCGCCATCCGCGCGGGTGACCGGAATGCCGCTGACATTGTGGAGGCGCATGATCTCCTGCGCGCGGCCGACGGCATCCTCGGGGCGGAGCGTGACGGGATCGAGGATCACCCCGCTCTCGGAGCGCTTGACCTTGTGGACCTCGCGAGTCTGCGCCTCGACGCTGAGGTTGCGGTGAATGATGCCGATGCCGCCTTCCTGGGCCAGCGCGATGGCCAGGCTGCTCTCGGTGACGGTGTCCATCGGGGCGCTGAGCAGCGGGATGTTCAGGCGGATCTTCCGCGTCAGTTGCGTGCTGACGTCGATTTCGCGCGGGTGCAGCGACGAGCGTTGCGGCACCAGGAGAACATCGTCAAAGGTGAGGGCTTCCGCGACGATCTTGGTGGAGTGCAGGTCTGCCATAGGTCAAGATAGTACGCCGGGCGGCGGTTACGTCAAGACGGTTGTTCGGGGCGCGGCGCCGACCCCGCGCGCGGGGAAATCCGGGGCGCGGCCGTTGCGTTGGCCCCCCGCGGCCGACGTCGCATGCGGCCGATCTCGCTGCTTGCCGCGGCACCGTGCCAGGACGACGGGTTCGTCCACAGCCTGTCAGGAAGCCGCATCCTGAATCAGGGTGGGGTCCAGGATGGCGAAGAGCATCGTGCGCGCGTTAAACAGCACGTGCAGCAGGATGGGAGCCCACAGGGAGCCGCTGCGTACCCGCACGTAGCCCAGAATGGTCCCCAGGGTTACGAGCGGCAGCAGATCCTGCGGCTGGCCGTGCACCAGGCTAAACATCCCGGCGCTGGCGAGAATCGCTCCCCACGCGAGACGCCACTGGCGCCAGAGGGCCTGCAGCAGCACGCCGCGGAAGAGCAGTTCTTCCGTCACGGGGGCCAGTACCGTCGCCCCCAGTACGAGCTGTGCGGCCCCCCAGCGTCCGGCCGCACTGGACTCCAGCGCCTGCAGCATCGGGTGGACGGGCGGCGGTTGTTGAGGCTGCAGCCAATGCCAGATCGTGACGCCCATGTACAACTGCAGCATCACCGGCGGCATGGCCAGGAGGAAACCGCCTCCGCCGAGTGCGAGCGTCCGTGCGAGGCCCAGGCGCGGCTGCTCATCGGTCGCGCGGCGCGTCCAGACCAGCACGACGATCATCACGCCGCACAATCCGGCCTTCGTGACATCATCGGCGGCCAGCGCGCGGTGCCAGCCCGCCGACCCCGGCTGCTGCAGATCCTGCGCCGTGACGCCGTAGGCCAGCAGCGGGCGGACCAGCAGCGGCAGCAAGCAGAAGAGGATGAACAGGCCCGCGGCGAGCGGCACGGTCGGACCACCGGCGGGGGGGCGGCGGTCAGCCAGCGGATTGCGCCACCGCTCCGTGCGGTACAGGCGCGCTAAGAAGACAAGCCAGCCGGCTGTGCCGACGGCGAGGATCGCAATCTGTACGGCTTGCAGCAGCGCACGCCTCCGGGCTAGCATGATCCCGTCGCACGCGGGCGGGAGCCGCGGGCGACGATCAACAGGGGACGCTTGGCGTCCCCGTTTCGCACAAAGGGACTGGCCTTGTCGAACGTCCTGGACGAGATTCTGGCCCACAAGCGTGAGGAAGTCGAGGCGGCGCAGCGGGTTCGCCCGGTAGAAATGCTGAAGGCCCTGCCCGGCTACCTGATGCCGCGGCGCAATTTCTATGGGGCCGTCACCGTGCCGCGGCGGGGTAAGCCCAACCTGATCGCCGAGATCAAGCGGGCGAGCCCGTCGGCGGGCGTGATCCGCGCGGAGTTCGATCCGATCGAGATCGCGCGCCAATACGCCCGCGGCGGGGCGCAGGCCTTGAGCGTGCTGACGGACACGAAGTTCTTCGATGGGCGGCTGGAGTACATCGAACCGGTGAAGGCCGCGGTCGGGCTACCCGTGTTGCGCAAGGATTTCATCATCGCCCCGTACCAAGTCTATGAAAGCCGGGCGTACGGCGCGGACGCGATCCTGCTGATCGCCGATGTGCTGGAGCTGGCCCTGCTCTCCGACCTGGTCGACCTGGCGCGGGACGCCGGGCTGTGGGTCCTCGTCGAAGTGCACAGCCGCGGGCGGCTGTTTGAAGCGCTGCAGGCCGTCCAGGATCGGCTCCGGGACGGCGTGTTGCTGGGCATCAACAATCGGGATCTGCGCGCGCAGCAGGTCGATCTGGCGACGACCGAGGAGCTGGCGCGGCTCGTGCCGCCGGGCGTCCCGATCGTCTCCGAGAGCGGCATCCGCACCCGGCGCGACGTGGAACGCATGTACGCGGCCGGCGCCCGCGCGCTCTTGATCGGAGAGACGCTGCTGCGGGCGGGCGACCCCGTGCAGACGATCGACGAGCTGTTCGGCTGAGCAGCTCCCCAAACCAAAGGGGGCCGAGCGGTGGGGGATCACCGCCCGGCCCGTCTGGAAAGTGACTGAAGTCCGGTCGCCGCTTACCGCAGCAGGCTCAGCACCTGCGAACTCTGCTGGTTGGACATGCTGAGCAGGGACATCGCCGTCTGCGTCAGCACGCTCTGCCGGTTCAACTCGGCCGTGGCCACGGCGTAATCCAGATCGTTGATCACGCCCTTGGCCTTCTCGAGACCTTCCTTGTTCTGGTTCAGCGAGTTCAGCGACGTACGCACCTGGAACTTCTGGAACCCGCCGATGCGGCCCTGCAATGTCGAGACCTGCAGCGCGGCTGCGCGGGCAATGGTCGCGGCCTTGTTCGGGTCAGTCAACAGCGAGGCCGAGCCGCCACTGCCGAGCGACTTGAGGTACCCGTTGGTCGCGTCACCGAGGTTGGCGGTGTACACCGAATCGATGCCCAGCGTGGCGCGGGTGGCCGAGTTCGTGCCGAGCTGGAACGTTGCGCCGCTGCTGGAGCTGTTGTCGATCTTGATGCCGACGTCGGCGGCCACCAGGTTCGTGGCGTCGAAACTGACGCTGATGCCGCTGCCGCTGTACGACACGCGCGTGCCGTCGACCGCGGTGTCCTGGCCGTTGACCGTGACCACGGCGTCCACGCCGGTGTCGCTCTTGTCCTTGAAGACGGTGCCTTCGATGGCCTTCGTCCGGATGAACGCGGCCGAGCCCTTGTCCGTGCTGTACAGGTTGATGGCGCGCGTACCCGACATGACGGCCGACACGCCGGTCTGGCTCTTGGCGGCGACGATCTTGGCGCGGATGGACGTCAGGTTCTCGCCCGACGTATAGGCGATCACGGCCGACCCGAGCTTGCCCTGAACCTGGAATGTCCCGGCGGTGGCCGCCGTGGAGGTGGCGGTGACGTTGTTGAACGCCGTGGCCGAGGCCGTCGTCGCGGCGGACACGCGGTGAACGACCAGCGTCGTCGTGCCGGTGTTCGCGGCGTTGCGGCTGAACACCTTCACGTCGCTGATCGTCGTGCCGCTCAGCGAGGACGCGATGCCGAGCGAACCGTCGAGCAGCTTCTTGCCGTTGAAGTTCGTGTTGCTGACGATACGATCGATCGATGCCAGCGCGTCGTCGATCTGCGACTGGTTGGCGGCGATTTCCTCGGCGCTCAGACCGGCCGAGTTCGCCGTCTCATTGGCCAGCCGCTGGATGTCGGTCATCAGGTTGCTCACCTCGCTCAGGGCGTTATCGGCCACGCCCAGCATCGCGTCGGTGCGCTGGTTGCTCTGAATGCCGGCATTCGTCGCCGTCAGTTCGGAATTGAGCTTGCTCAATGCGAGCAAACCGGCCGGATCATCCGCACCGCGGTTGACCTTCTGGCCGGTCGACATCTGCTGCATCGTGTTGGCCTGCAGATTGGATGTCTTGTTCAGCAGGTTGAGTAGGGTCAATGTCCCGACGTTGTTGATTGTCATCGCCATTGCTTTTTTCTCCTCGCAATCTCTCGAAGCACCAGGGGAACCACGTGTAGCGTTCAAATCGCGGGCGGGCGCGGCCAGTCGAAGTTGCGCGATTTGACCAGGGACCGAGAAAAGCAGGCGGCCGCACGGGCGGCGCGGGGCGACGGCGACGCCGGGCGCGCAAAAAAAGGGCCGGGCGGTGGCGCACCACCGTCCGGCCTGGTCTGGAATCGGACTCAACCGTCGCGCTTTGTCCCGGCCTAGCGCAGCAGATTCAGCACTTGGCTGCTCTGCTGGTTGGTCATGCTAAGCAGCGAGACGGCCGACTGCAGCAGCACACTCTGGCGGTTGAGTTCCGCCGTGGCCACGGCGAAGTCAACATCGTTGATCACGCCCTTGGCCTTTTCCAGTCCTTCTTTATTCTGATTCAGCGAGTTGAGCGACGTGCGCACCTGGAACTTCTGGAAGCCGCCGATGCGGCCCTGCAGGGTCGCGACCTGCAGCGCGGCCGCGCGGGCGACGGTGGCGGCCTTGTTCGGATCGATGATCAGCGAGGCGTTCCCGCCGCTGCCCAGCGACTTCAAGTAGCCGTTGACGGCGTCGCCCAGCTTCGCGGTGTAGACGCTGTCCAGCCCGAGCGTCGAACGTGTGTTGCCGTTCGTGCCGAGCTGGAAGGTGGCACCACTGGTGGTGCCGTTGCTGATCCTGATGCCCACGTCCGTCGCGGTGAGGTTGGTGGCGTCGAACGTGACGCTGACGCCGCCACCACTGTACGACACGACCGAGCCGTCGGATGCGGTCTTCTGGCCGTTGACGGTGACCACGGCGTCTGCGCCGGTGTCACTCTTGTCGGAAATGCCGGACCCTTCAATCAGCTTGGTCCGCACAAAGGCCGCGGAGCCGGAGACCGAGCTGTACAGATTCAGGTGCGTGGCGCCCGAGACGATCGCCGAGACGCCGGTCTGCGACTTGGCGGCGTTGATCTTGCCCCGGACGGACGTCAGGTTCTCGCCCGAGGTGTAGGCGATCACCGCCACACCGAGCTTGCCCTGTACCGAGAACGTACCGGCCGTGGCCATCGTCGATGTGGTTGTGACCGAGTTGACGTTGATCGCGGACGCCACGGAGGCCGCCGAAATCCGGTGGACCGTGAGCGTCGTCGTGCCGGTGTCGCTGCTCTTGCGGTTGTAGACCTTCAGGTCCGTGATGCCCGTGCCGCTCAGCGATGCGTCGATGGCGAGCGAGCCGTCCAGCAGCTTCTTACCGTTGAAATTTGTGTTGCTGACAATGCGATCGATCGACTCGAGAGCGTCGTCAATCTGCGATTGGTTGGCCGCCCGCTCTTCCGCCGTTAAGCCGGCGTCATTCGCCGTCTCGTTCGCCAGCCGCTGGATATCGTTCACCAGGCTGCTGATTTCGCTCAGGGCGTTGTCGGCCACACCCAGCATGGCATCCGTGCGCTGATTGTTCTGAATCCCGGCATCCACGGCGGTCAGTTCCGACCCCAGCTTGCTGAGGGCCAGCAGACCGGCCGGATCATCCGCCCCGCGGTTGATCTTCTTGCCGGTCGACATCTGCTGCATGATGTTGGCCTGCGTCGTCGTGGTCTTATTGAGGATGTTGAGCAGTGTGAGTGTGCCGAGGTTGTTGATCGTCATTGCCATGCTTGTGTCTCCTTGCAGTCGGCGGTTGGCGAGTTGACCAAGCCAAGCGTTCAAAACGCAGCATGGCGAAAGCAATGCAAAAAGGCGAAATTTCCTCCACGTCCGCATGCGCGCAACAAAAACCGCGACGGTCGTTCCGGGTTGTCCGGAACAATCGTCGCGGTGACCGTGACCGACACGCCTTTACCGGGCCGGGCCCGGCCGCGTCACCTCGTCGCCCGCGGCCTAGTCAAAGTAATATCCACCGCCGAAGTCCCACCAGCACCAGTCGCAGTAGTCTTCCTCGACGATGATCGGGCCTTCGTCGACGACGTGGATGACCGCGTCGAACGAGCCCGGGTCACACGTGACGGTGGTGCCGAGCCACGCCCCCGTCAGCAGGGTGACCAAGAGACTGGATTTCAGCAAGCGTTTCATCTCGAGCCTCCTTGAGGGCCTCACTCCCATAATGACCCGGATCCGCAATAAAGGTTAGGCCTCAGTCCGCATCCGCAGGAATTTCCGCCAGACGCGCCAAGAGCCGGCCGGTCTGCGGATGATCCCCCGCCGCTCGCAAAACACGCCGGTACAGGGGGGCGGCCTCGCTGCGCCGCCCGGCCGACCAATAGGTGTCCCCCAGGCGTAGGACATACCCGGGGTTATCCGGCTCCGCGGTGACCGCCCGCGCGAGCCACTGCGCACATAAGTTCTCTTCCCCACGTTCGTTACAGCGCTGTGCCACCTCCGCATAGGCCGCGGCCATGAGCGCGCCAGCACGCTCGGGCGCACGCTGCGCACGCTGACGCGCAAAGCCCAGGTAGCCGCGCAGGTCGCCCGTCTGCAGCGCCAGGTCGGCGTATACCGCCAGCACGTCGTCCGGTGGATCCGCCAGGCAGACCGGCACCCGGCTCTGCAGAATGCTCAGGGCGATCTGCGGACGTCCCAGCGCCTGCCAGATCCGGGCGTGCAGCAGATGCGCCCCCGGCTCGTCCACGCCGCCGTCCAGGGCCCAGCGAATCTGGTACAACGCGGCCGCACGCGGGCAACACAAAAACCGCTCCGCGCCTTCACGCGCCTCCACGAGCAGGTACGGCGCGCGGAATTGCCCGGCGCGGCCGCCGGATACGGTTCGCACTTCCGCGGCGCCGAGGTACTCCCCGAGGTGAAACAGCGCCTGCGCGGCGAGATAGGCGGTGTCAGGCTGCTCCGCCACGCGAGGGTCCAACCCCTGGACCCGACGCCAGGCGGTGGCCCATTCCTCTTCCTGCACGGCCGTGCGGACGGCGGCCAGCGCCGCCAGCGCGTCGTCCCCTGCGGCCGCGGGCTGTGCCGCGCGCGCCGCGTCGCTGCGCAGCGTCAGCGCGACGAGGAACAGAGGGAACACCCTTGTCGGCAGTAGGGCTATTCGCATACGCTAAGCACAAGCGCCGCTGATGCGGCCGGTGCGCCGGCCGGCGCCGCGCTGCCGCTATTGTGGCCGTCTTGGCCCGCTGGTGCAATCGCTTATGGATGCGCACTCTCTGGAACGGCTCGACTTCTTCCGCGGCCGGGAAATTCTGGCCGGTTTTGCCCTGACGGGGTTGGGCCGGTCACTGGCCCTGAACATTCATCCGGTCACGCGGCTAGCGCTCGTGCAGCGCTGGCTGGCTCAGGTCGTCGAACTGCAGCGCCTCGTGGAAGATCGTGGCCTGCCGCCCTTCGGCGGAATCAGCGACGTGCGCGACGTGCTGCAGCGCTGTGCGCCGCCCCTGCGCGTGTCCGTCGAGGAGGTGGCGCAACTCGGCACCACCCTCGCCGGCACGCACGCCCTCTCGGCCTATTTGCGCGACCTGCCGGAAAGCTACCCGGAATTGCGGCATCTGGCGGAGCGAGTGGGGGACTTCCGCAGCATCGCCGACCGTATCGCGGCCGTGATCGATGCGCGCGGCCAGGTCCGCGACAGCGCCAGCCCCAAGCTCCAGCGCATCCGCGCGGACATCGCCACGGCGACGAGCCAGATCGACGAAGTCGTGGCCAAGATCCTGCGTGACCCGAACGTGCGCCGTTTCCTGCAGTATGCCAATCACACGTTTCACGGCGACCGGCTGGTTGTGCCGCTCCGCACGGAGTACCGCGGGCGCGTGCCCGGGATCGTGCACCGCACCTCCGATAGCGGGGCGACCCTCTATGTCGAGCCCGCCTCGGTCGTGGAACTGAACAACCAGATCAGCAACCTGCGGAGCGAGGAGCAGGAGGAGATCGGGCGCCTGCTGTGGGAGTTGGTGCACGAAGTGCACCTGAACACGAAGGAAATCCACCGTACGCTCGAAACCCTGGCCGTGATCGACCTGATCGTGGCGAAAGTGCGCTACGCGAAGGAATTCGAGGCCCGCTGCCCGCAGATCAACGACGAGGGCACACTCAGCGTGCGCGGGGCGCGGCATCCGCTATTGCTGGAACTCGCCCGTCAAAAAGCGGCCGCCGGCGAACCCCCTTTCGAGGTCGTGCCGATCGACTATCGCCTTGGGGTGGACTTCAACCTACTGATCATCACCGGGCCGAACACGGGCGGCAAGACCGTCACACTCAAGACGGTCGGGCTGCTGTGCCTGATGGTGCAGGCCGGGATGCCGGTGCCGGTGGCCGCGGGCTCGGAGTTCGGCGTGTTCAGCAATGTGCTGATTGATGTCGGCGACGAGCAGAGCATGCAGCAGTCGCTGAGTACGTTCAGCGGGCACTTGACGCGGTTGCTGGACATGCTCCGGCACGCCGGCCCGCGGGCGCTGCTGCTGGTGGACGAGCTGGGGGCCGGGACGGACCCGGACGAAGGCGCGGCGCTCGGGCGGGCGCTGCTGGACGAGCTGCTGCGGCTCAAGTGTCGTGGCATCGTCACCACGCACCTGGGGGCGCTGAAAGGTTTCGCGCTGATGCGCGCGGGCGCGGAGAACGCCTGCGTGCAGTTTGACAGTGAGACGCTCCGCCCGACCTACCACCTGTCCCTCGGCGAGCCCGGCAGCAGCAACGCGATCGAGATTGCCGGTCGCCTGGGCATGCCCAAGCGACTCGTCTCTGCCGCGTACCGCAATCTCTCGCACAAGGCGCGGGCCCTGCACTCGGCGCTGGAGGGCACGCGCGTCGTCAAGCGCGAGGCCGAAACCGCGCGCAAGGCGGCGGAAGACGCGAAGCTGGCCGCGGATCGCAGCCACAGCGAGGCCCGCGCCGCACGCGAGCGTCTCGAGCAGCAGCAGCAGGATTTCCACACGTGGGTGCAGCGCGTCGTCCACCTGCAACCGGGCGATGCCGTGCGGGTCCGCAATTTCGATCGCGACGGCAAGATTGTCCGCCTGCGCATCGACCAGCAGCGGGCCGAGGTCGACGTCGGTACCTTCGCCGTGGAGGTTCCGCTCGGCGACGTGCTGCCGCCGCAGACGCCGGTGCCACCGCCGCGCCCGCAGCCACCGCCGCCGGTCGTCTTGAAGCGGCCCAGGGAGCGTGGAGCCTCCGCAGCCGGGCATGGCCCCAAGGCGCCGCCTGCCGGCGGGCGCCCGGGCGGGGCCGGGGGCGCCGGCC
>CAZGAQ010000006.1:0-169764 GCA_964523405.1 uncultured Planctomycetales bacterium | reverse complement strand
CCGCAGCGTCCGGCGACGCGGCCGAGTGCGCCGGCGGGGCCGCGGCCGAAGCGGCGTGCCGGCGGTGAGGAGCCGCCGCGCCGGCTGGTGACGTAGAAGTGCAGGTGCGACGGACAGTGACGCGGAGCGGTGCGGCCGGCGACCGGCGCCGTTGAGGAAGCTGATGGATTCCGAGCGCGAACGCTTCAGTCCGAGTGAGCTCGCGGTGGTCCTGAGCCACTATGACGTGGGCGTGATTGAGAGCGCCAAGGAGTTTCCGCGCGGTTCGCGGCGGGCACCCAAGCTGCTCTTGCGCTCGCCACGGGGGCGGTATCTGCTGAAGCGGCGGGCGACGGGGCGGGATGATCCCTTCAAGGTGGCGTTCTCGCACGCGCTGGTGGCCCACCTGATGCAGCGGCGTTTTCCGGTGCCGGCGCTGATCGGTACGCGGGACGAGCAGAACTCGCTGCTGCAGTTGGGGGGGCATGTGTACGAGCTGTTCGAGTACGTGCAAGGCGATCGGTATGACGCGTCGCTGGAGCAGACGCTGTTCGCGGGGCGCACGCTGGCCGAGTATCACCTGGCGGTGGCGGACTTTCGCACGGAGTGGGCGCCGCCGATCGGGAGTTTCCACGATTCGGAGATGGTGCGGAACGGGCTCAACGCGATTCCGACGACGGCGTCGGGTCACGACTCAGTGGTGGGGCACGAAGCGGAACTGCTGCAGCTCACACAGCTGCTGCACGAGCGCTACGACGAGGCGGCGGAACGGGTGAACCGGGGGGGCTTTCCGACCTGGCCGATCACCATCATCCACGGCGACTGGCACCCGGGGAACATGCTGTTTCGCGGGGAGCGGGTCTGCGCGGTGCTCGACTTCGACGCGGCGCGGAATCAGCCGCGCATCATCGACATCGCGTACGGCATGCTGCAGTTTTCGATTCTGCGGGGCACGTCCGGGCCGGAGAATTGGCCAGCGTTCGGGGATGAGACGCGGACGCGGCGTTTTCTGGCGGGATACCTGGCACGGGCGCCGGTGCCGGTGGAGCAGCGGCAGGTCATTCCAGACCTGATGATCGAAGCGCTGATCGGCGAGACGGTGCTGCCGATCGCGGTCACGGGGTCATTCGGGCACCTGCCGGGCTTCGGGGTGCTACAGATGGTGGAGCGCAAAATCAACTGGCTGCTGCAGAACAACGAGCGGTTGCAGCAGTGGCTGTGCGAGTAGGGGGGGCAGAGCGGCGGGTTGCAGCACCTTGTGCCGGCGGGCGCGGCCGCGCCGGGGGGATGGCGGGTGCGCGGGCAGCCTGCCCGACAGCGGCAGCACCGCGAACGGTCGCAGCCGCTACTTGATCTCGCTGAGCTTGACGGCGGCGCGGTGCTTGGCGGCGAGGGTGGCGGCCTCGAGGACGCGCTGCGTCTCGTACGCGTCCACGAAGTCCGGCAGTGGCACGGTTGGTTCCTCCCCGGCGATGGCGGCCATCATGTCGGCGACCATGTTCACGAACGTGTGCTCGTAGCCCAGGGTGCAGCCTTCGGGCCACCAGGCGCCGGCGTAGGGGTGATCACCGGCCGATGTGCAGATGATGCGGCGCCAGCCGGCGGTCGTCCGCTCTTCGCGCGCGTCGAAATAAGCGAGCGCGTTCATGTCGTCGAAGTCAAAGCGGAGCGCGCCGAGCTCGCCGTTGAGTTCGATCGTGTTGCGGTTGGGATGGCCGGTGCCGAGGCGCGTGGCCTCGAACGTGCCGACGGCGCCACTCTTGAAGCGGGTGAGAAACAGCACGCAGTCGTCGACATCGCTCTTGCCCTTGGCCTTTTCGCGCGGCCGGGCGGCGGCGATGGCATCGTTCTTGGGGCCGGGGGGCAGGGGGCGTTCGGTGATGAAGGTCTCGGCGATGGCGCCGGAGACCTCGATGATCTCGTCGCCGGTGAGAAAGCGGGCCAGGTCGACAATGTGGGAGTTCAGGTCGCCGTGGGCGCCGGTTCCGGCGTACTTCTTCTGGAAGCGCCAACTCAGCGGCGTGTTGGGACCGCCCCAGTTCTGCAGGTAACTCGCCCGCACGTGGTAAAGGCGCCCGAGGCGGCCCTCGCGGACGAGGCGGTAGGCGAGGGCGACGGCCGGGCAGCGCCGGTAGTTGAACCACACGAAAGTCCTGGAGCGGCGCGCCTTGACGGCCGCATTGCGCATGGTGCGAGCGTCCTTGAGGGTGGCGGCGAGGGGTTTTTCACAGGCGACATGCTTGCCGGCGGCGAGGGCGACGAGGGCCTGCTCGGCGTGCATGGCGTTGGGGGAGCAGACGTCGACGAGCGCGATTTCGGGACTGCGGGCGACGTCCTTCCAAGCGGTGCTGTAAGTCTTCCAGCCCCAACGATCTGCGAACGGAGCCAGGGAGATGAGGTCCACGCCGACAATGCTGTGCATAACCGGCTTGAGGGGGAGGTTGAAGAAGCGCGCGGCCTTCTGGTAGGCGTTGCTGTGCGCACGACCCATGAACTTCTGCCCGATAAGGGCGATGTTGCACGTCTCCGGCATGCTCATCCTCCCGACCGATGCCAACTGCTGACGGGGCGGGATGATATAAAACAGGTGGGGGCTTGTCGACGCCGCGGCGCGGCATTTTGGCGGGAAAGTGGTGCCCGCAGGCCGTAGCTATCAATGTTCCGGCCGTTGTCCCCTGCCCGTGACCGGTACCGGTTCCCGCCCGACTGGCGTGCTATCCTTCCGCGACGAACGAAGAGCCCGGTGTTTCGGTTTGGAATCGTGAGGGCTTGGGCGGCTTCGGAGGATTGGCGGGAGTTACCTGCTCGGGACCCTCCGGACCGGCCGTGGGGTATAGCTCGCGGCGCAGCTTCTCCATGAGCAAAATCCAGGTCTCGCGCTGGTGACGGAGGATGCGGAGCGCATCGTGAATGGGTTGCTCTTCCTGGTTGATGTTCGCCTCGACGAGGCGATTGAAGACGAAGTTGTAGAGCGCGGCCATCTGGTCGGCTAGGTCGGGGTTGACCTCGCGGCGCAGGCCGTTGCTGAGCTCCAGGACGATCCGCTGGGCGCGGTCCAGGGCATTGAAGGCGGCCTCGCGGTCCTGGTTCTGAATGGCTTCCAAACCCCGTGTGGCAAAGCGGATAGCTCCATCGTAGAGCATGAGCTGCAGCTGCTCGGGCGACGCGGTGAGGACCGCGCTCTTGAGGTACTCCTGCGATGGGGTTCCGGGGGTACTCATGTCGACTGTATCGGCTCGAAGCGTCGCTCGCGCCAGTATGGTTCCGGGCGCGTTCACGGAGTCTCGGGCCGCGCGTCCGGCGCGGCGTTAAGGGTCAACTGCTGCTACTGCTGGAGCTAGTGGAACTGCTGGATGTAGACGACCACAGGCTCGAGAGACTGGAGAGCGCCTGACCCTGCGACTGCAGGCCAGCCAGCGTGGTTTCCATGGCCTGGAACTGCAGTTGGAGACGCGTCTTCTTGCGCTCCAGGAGGGCGTTCATGCGGTCGACGCGTTCCTGCAGCATCTCCTTGGTCTGGTCCAGCGTATCCGTGCGACTGGGAATCAGGCCGCTCGTGCCGGTGATGCGCTCGATGTCCGCCTTCATGACAGCGGCGACACCGTTGGTGGTGTCGGTGAAGAACTTGGTAACGCCGTCGGGATTCGCGGCGTAGGCCTTCTTGAACTTCTCTTCGTCGAACACGAGCTGTGAGCTGCCGTCCGTGGTCAGACCGATCTGACTGAGACGCGTGACGGTGGCGCCGGCCGCCGCGAAGGAGCGATTGATCATGCGGTAGAGCCGGTATTCGCTGGACGTCAGGGCGCTTTCGCCGAGCAGGACGCCCTTCTTCTCGGTGTCCTGATCGTAACCGCTGACCTCGCGCATGCGGCTGACGGCCGAGTTGTAGTCACTGACAAAGCCCTTGATGGCGTCGATGGCGTCGGTGTAGCTGCGCTCGACCTTGACGGTGATGGGGCTGCTGCTGACATCGCTGACGGTGACGTCGAGGCCGCTGACGACGCCGCTGAAGGTGTTCTCGGCGCTGGCAAGCAGGACGCCGCTACTACTGCCGCCGAAGAGCATGCGCGCGTCCTGGGCCGCCGCGAGAGTAACAATGCCGAGATCCAGGCCGCTGTCGTCGAGCACAAGCGCGCCGCGCGCGCCGCTCATCTGCGAGGCAATGTTGAGGCGGTAGGGTGCGACGCCGGTGCCGTCGTTGAGCAGCGTGGCCTGCGCCAGCGTGGCGCGCGCGGTAATGCGATTGGCCAGGCTTTCCAGCGTGTCGCTGCCGGTCACTTCGAATTTGAACTCATACGAGCCATCGATCTGGCCGTTGGTCGCGCTGCCGAGGATGTTGAGATCGCGGGCCGACGTGCCGGCTTGATCCTCGACCTTCATGGTGCCGGTACCGCCGGCGGTGTCCGTGAGCAGCAGCCCGTCCCCGGTGGCATTGATGCTGGCCGTCACGCCGAGGCCGAGGCTGTTGATGGCGCTGATCACGTCGCGCACGGTCTTGGCGGAATTGGCGTCGAGCGTAAGCGTCTTGAATACGCCGAGGGAGTTGGTGATCTTGAGCGTGCCCAGGTTCACGCCGCGGCCGTTGCTGAGCGTGCTCAGCGCCGTGGTCTCGCCGACGTACTGGCGCTGCAGATTGGCGCTGCGGATGGTGGTGCCGGACTGGGTGAGTCCGGCCGCAGCGGCGAATGTGCCGGACACGTCGGTGACGGAGAGGGTGTCGGTGCCGCCGTCGCGATTGGCGAGGAGCAGCCGCACGCCGGTGGGGTCGTACCCGACGGTCACGTTGACACCGGCGGCCTGCGCAGCGTCGTTCATGCGATTGACGACATCGGTGAGCGTCGTGGCGCTGGTCAAATCGACGTCGACGCCCTGGTCGCCCGCGGCGACGTGCACCGTGCCGAGCTTGAAGCCGACGCCGCCGCTGAGTGACTTGAGGAGCACCGTGTTGAGGCCGCCGATGATGCGTGCCCCGTGCACGACGGCGCCGCCGCCGATGTCGGGAACCGTGCCCGCCTGGAGCCCGAGGTCCGCGAGGGTGCCGGCGGTGCCGCTGACGGTGATCGGGCCACCGACGCCGCTCACGCTGCGGAGGACCAGGCTCTGCCCGTCACTGGCGAGCTCGGCCTGCACGAGGGGTTGCTTGGCGGCGTCGACGTTGCCGGCGGCGTAGTTGATCGCGGCTAGCACGTCGCCGACGGTCGAGACCTGCAGCACGCCGCGGCCGGTGATGCGGCCTTCGGAGCTGGCGCCGTCGAGGCCCAGGTCACGGGTGGAGTTGCCGGTGAGGTCACGAATGGCAAACGTGTAGGCGGTTTTGCCGGTTTCCACGGTGGAGCCGTCGCTGAGCAGGAGGTGGTCACCGGTGAGGACAACGCTGAGGCGTCCGCCGCCGAAGGCACCCTGTAAGCGCTGCTGCACATCGCCGACCGTCTGGGCGCCGCTCAGGTCCACTTCCGTCTTGGCCCCGTCCTTGGCGGTGATCTCGATCCGACCGAGCTGCACGCCGGAACCGTGGTTGAGGCGCGCCAGGCGTGTGTCGGGGCGAATGATCTCACTGAGGTCGACGCCGACCGTGGTGTCGCCAACCTGGAGGTTCAGGTCGTTGCCCGCCACGGAGCGCCGCAGCCCCAGACCGTCGTTGAGAGCACTGAGCGATGTGCTCGCGGTGACATACATGAGCGTGCTACCGGCCAAGGTCTTGTCACCGTCCGCATCGCTGGTGTGGCCGATGCCGAAGCCGAGGCTGGCGGCCGTGCGACCACCGCTGATTTCCTGGACCTGCAGATGGCCGGTGCCGGAGGACGAGTCCGTGAGGGCGAGGCCGTCGCCGGAAATGGCAGCACGCACGCTGAGGCCGGCAGCGTTGATTCGGTCGACGACGTCGTCGAGGGTCACGGCGTCGGTGACATCGATGGTGGCCTGCTGTCCGGCCGCGTTGGTGAGCTTGAAGGAGCCGCGCTGGATGCCGCTGCCGCCGTTGAGTTGTTCGAGGCGGGTCTGGCGATCGACGCGGGCCTGCGCGGATTCAATGGTCAGGCTGCCGGGGGAGAGGATGGCGGCGCGGCTGTCGAAGCCACGGCTGACGAGCTGATGCGTGGCGGCCAGGGCGCGCACGGAGAACTGGTAGGTTCCGGTGGGGGTGCCGAGGGCGGCCGTGGCGGACAGCACACTAGCGTTCGAGGACGTAGCGGTGGCGGATTTGAACGAGCTCGTGCGGCCGAGGACGCTGAAGCGGGCCAGGAGTGCGGTGAGGCGCGCGGAGATGTCGAGATAGGCCGTCTTCTGCGCATCGATGCTACTCATGCGCGTCTGCAGTCGGGTGATCGGCTGCGACTCGACGGAGAGCAATTGCTCGATGATCGAGGTATGGTCGAGGCCGGAAATCAGGCCGGTGCCGCTACTTATGGTGCCCACGGCGGACCTCCAGAGGGTGCCGTTCACAGGGGCGGCGCGCGCCAGCGGCCGCCTCTCCTGAGGTATCGGTGATCTAGGTAGCAAGGTGCATTCCGCGCGGGCGGCGGCGGGGAATTATGGGGCGAGGACCCATAAATGCGGGCGTGGGCGGCCCGCGCCACGGTGCGGAGAGCGCTGCCGCGGGGAGCGGGTATTGGGATCGCGTGGCGGACTGACGTGGACCGAGCGGCCGCGACACGGGCCGGCGAGCGTGCCGCCGGCCCGTGGCTCCGCGATGTGCGTTACCGCTCAAGGGCAGCTTGTGTTCATCAGTGCGATGAAGGGGTCGATGTCGCGCCAGTTAACGTGACCATCGCCGCTGGTGTCGAGATTCAGGAACTGGCAGGCGGGGCTGCCGCCGGGGAAGAGCGCAGTCCACGCCGCCAAGTTGTCATTCTGGGCGGCGACGAGATAGTCGATGTCGCGCCAGTTGATGCGCATGTCGCAGTTGCCGTCGCCGCGGCACAAGGGGGGTGCCAACGGCAGCAGGTTCTGCGGGTGGGTGACGGTGCCCTGGTTGGTGAGTGTGCGGTAGTAGACCTTGCACGTGGGATTCATCAGCGTGGTGCCGGCGTCGATCTGCACCTGATCCGCGTAGATCGCCTCGCAGGCGGTCTGACCGAGCCCGTCATTATCGTACTGATCAACGACCTGTACGACGGCAGCGCCGGGGCCAATGTGCAGAGTGCCGAGGGGGTAGTGCCCGGGCAGGGTGCGGTCGAGGCCGGAGAGCGCGCGGCCGATGTCGGTGCTCATCGCTTCGAGGGTCTGCGTCCCGCCCGTGCCGGTCAGGCGCAGTTCCGCCTGGGCCATGTCGAAGCGGGTATGGCTGTCGACGGCACTGGCGAAGTGGCCGGCGACCGTGAGGCGCCAGACCGGCTGGGCCATGAGCAGAGACGAAGCTGGACCGGCCACGTAGTCGCCGTCGAGCGTGAGGCCGTCGCCGGGCTGTGTGCCGTGGAGGGCTTTGTCAGCCTGCTGGAAATCGCCGACGATCGCGCCGTCGTTGGTGAGCTGGCCGATGAGTGTCGTGGTGCCGATCTGGACCTTGATCAGGCCGCCGACGTTGTTCTGGAGATCGCCGACGATCAGCGTGGTGTCCGTCAGGGTCACGGTGCCGTTGTTCGTCAGGTCGGTGTAGAACTCCCCGTAGGCGAGCAACTCGGCCCCCGCGGTATTGGTGAGGCCGGTGCCGGACCAGGTGACGTCGGATAGGCGCAGGCTGGCGTTGTTGGTGCACTGCGGGAGCTGGAACGTGGCGGCGAAGCCAAGGAGTTCGCCGTCATTGGTGAACGCGTTGTCTGCGAGGCAGGTGGCCCCGGGCAGCAGGGTGAAATCGCCGCCGTTGCGCGTGGCGCCGGCGAGGTTCAGCGTGGCGCGCGACGCGACCTGGGTCGCACCCTGGAGGTCAATCTCGCCCGACACCGTGAGAGAGAGCTCGGAATCCTGGCGCACGTAGAGGTCGGCCCCGGACAGCAAGGTGAAGGCCCCGCCGGTAACGTCGGCCTGGTCGCCGGTGCGGTTCTGCAGGCTACCGCCGATGATCACGGGATAGCCGGCAGCGGCGGACAGGCGCGTGTCGTTGGGGAGGGTGACGGCGCCGGACGACATGACCAGTTCGCGCGCGCTGCTGAGGGTGACCGCCTTGAGGCCGGGATCCAGGCCCGGGGTCAGGCGGTAGATCAAAGGGGTGGCGCGGATTTCGTCGCCGAGGGAGGCGCCGGCCAGCGCGTCCGCGAGCGTGTCGTAGCGGATGTCGGTCGTGATATTGAGGACGCTGAGGTTGCCGTATTCATAGGCGCCCAGGTCGACGACGGGGGCGCCGTTGCCGTCGCCATCGATGATCCGGAAGAGGCCCTCGTTGTCCGTGATCAGTGCAGGCGGGAGGACGATGTTGTTCCCTTGGTCGAGGCAGGGGGAGTCGTCAGTGAGCCGGTAGTCGCCCGCGGCGCGGTCGGCGAAGGCGGGGTCGGCGTCGATGTTGCCGAGGCCGCCGTAGCCGCCGCGGATGAGGGAGTAGGTGGCGGATACCGGGTCGCCGCCGATCTGGCTGGGCGAAGTGCCGACGACGTTGCCATCGAGGATGCAATTGGACAGCGCGATCACATTGGCGGAATTGCCGTTGGCCAGGCCGCCGCTGGAGACGACGGCCTGGTTGTCGGCGATCGTGCAGTTGGCGATCTGGGCGGTCTGCGTGCCGCCCCAGAAGGCGATGCCGCCGCCCAGGTCGCCGGCCCGGTTGGCGACCAGCACGCAACCCAGGAGGCGCAGGTTGGTGCACGATTCGCTGCGCACGGCGCCGCCGACGCCGGTGGCGCTGTTGGCGACCAGGAAGCAGTTCTGCAGCAGCGGCTCAGTCAGTCCGCTGAACTGCACGGCGCCGCCCATCCAACTGCCGTTGTTCACGAAGTCGGCGTCACGCACCTGGATCTGCGAGTACTGCCCGTCGGCGTATAGGGCGCCACCGGTGTCAGCAGCGTAGTTGTCAGCGAAGTAGGCGCCGGCCAGCGTGAGTATGCCGTTGCAGCAGACGTACACGGCGCCGCCGGTCCAGGCGCTGTTAGCCGCGAAGGTGGAGTCCTGAATGTCGAGCGGAGCACCGTCGCGGCCGTGCACCGCGCCACCACCGCCGGACGTCGTGTTGCGCGCAAAATAGCACGCGCTGATCTGCGTGTTGGTGTTGGAGTCGCCGACCCACACCGCGCCGCCGTTGTTCTGGGCGGTATTGTCACTGAAGTCGGTCGCCGTGAGCGTCGCGGTGCCCCAGTCGTGCACCAGTATGGCACCGCCGCCATCGCGGGCGCTGTTGCCGCGGAGTACGGAATCGCGCAGGGAGAGCGTGGCGGCCGCGTGGCAGTGCAACGCGCCGCCGCTCTTGGCGCTGTTGGGTTGGAGCCGGCAGGCGGAAAGGACCAGCGTGGCGCTCCATTGGGCGAGGAGCGCGCCGCCTTCCCATTCGGCGGTGTTGCCGGTGAAAACGGAGTCGGTGACGGTGGCGAGTGTGGTCGCGTCGTAAGCGACGATGGCCCCACCGGTGGAGGCGGTATTGGCTTCGAACCGGCAGCGCAGCATGGTCGGTCGGGAGCCGTCGCCGAAGGTGGCGGCGCCGCCCCAATCCTGCTGAACGCTGTTTGCGAGGAATTCGCAATCCTCAAATGTCGGACGGCACTGATTGTAACCCGCGACGGCGCCGGCGCTCACGCGGGCGGTGTTGTCGACGAAGCGGCAGCGGCGCAGGACGGCGGCGTTGCGATTGCGGATATCCAGCACACCGGCCCAGCCCGCGGAGTTGCCCTGGAAGAGACAGTCCTCCAGCGTGATTCGCAGGCCGGCATCATCCAGGCGAACGGCGCCGGCGTTGCCCTCGCCGACCGTGGGATGGGCGCGGTTGTTCAGGAATGTGCAGTGGCGGAGCGTGGGTTGGCAGTTGCCCCAGGCCCGCAGGGCGCCGGCCTCCCCGTCGCCGATGTTGTCGCGGAACGTACAATCGCGAACCAGCGCGTTGGCATACTCCATGATCAGAGCGGGACCGTTCGAACCCGTGTTGTCGCGGAAGATACAGTCGCGCACCGTGGCGTGCGTGCCGTTGCCGAGGAACATGCCGCCGCGAGTGATGGTGAAGCCCGTGCAGGCGGTGCCGGCCGGTTCATTATTGTTGATGGCAACGGCGGAACCCAGGTTCCGGCCGTCGATGGTCGTGACGGTGGCGCCGCCGCTGCTGTGGACGTTGAGGGTCTTGCCGCCGAAGTTGATGTTCTCCGCGTACGTGCCGGGGGCGACGACGATTTCGTCGTTGTTCTGTGCGGCGTCTATCGCGGCCTGGATGGTGGCATACTGCGCGGGGACGTTCAGGACGGCGGCCCATCCGGCGGCGGTCAGCAGAAGCAGGGGGGTGAGTCCGACCAGGTTGCGGGGTCGCAGAAGCATCGTTTCTCTCCTCACGTGAAGTCCAGGACCATGAGTCGCTTAAGTCGAAAGCCATGAGTTGGTGCGCACAACAACACGGTGAAGAACGCCGGGCACGCCGGTCGGGCCGACACGCTGGCCGAGAACGTGCTCGCTCACGCCCTGGGCGGTTTGGAGGCGGCAGTCACGAAATCTGCCGGCCTGGTTCGCGCGACGAGGCGACTGAGCGTGCAACTGAATATGGCGGTGGCCCGATTCGCCGCCCCGTGCGGGTCAGGTCCGCGAACACCCCGGGGTGGCAGTCCACCCATGACTCCGACTGTACCTATTCACCGGGCAGCGCTCAAGGGTAGGTTAGGGTGCGCAGCTACACATGCTTGGGTGGTCGGCAGGGTCTGCCGCTGGCTGCGGTGCACGGCATGTGCGGGTCCGCCTCGGGCGCATGCCCCACCCACGCAGTTGCCGCCCACTTGGAGTGTCAGCAGCGGATGAAACGTGAACGCGCAGGATGCGCAGCCGGCGTCCCGCAAGTTCCAGGTCTATAGTTGGTTAGGGCTGAGCCGCTTGCAGGGCGGGCGATCCGCGTCGTTGCACCCGAGCGTGCTTTACGGCACAATCCGGCGGGCCCACGTCTGGAGAAGCTGCATGGCAGCCTTGGCGCAACTGCTAGCGGAACGCGCGCACCATATGTCCTTTGCTGACCTCAGTCCCGAGGTTGTGCATGAGGCCAAGCGGCGCGTACTGGACTCGATCGGGTGTGCGTTGGGGGCGTGGCGCAGCCGGCCGGGGAAGATCGCGCGAACGGTGGCGGCCGGGGTGTCGGTGCCGGACGGGGCGAGCCTGTTGGGATCGCGGCAGCGGACCACGCCGGACCTGGCGGCGTTCAGCAACGGGGCGCTGGTGCGCTACCTGGACTTCAACGACACCTATCTAAGCAAGGAGCCGGCACACCCGAGCGACAACATCCCCGCGGCGCTGGCGGTGGGGCAGGCCGTCCGCGCGGACGGACCGGCCATCATCACGGCGCTGGTCCTCGGCTACGAACTGCAGTGCCGTCTGTGCGACGCGGCATCATTGCGGGCGCACGGCTGGGACCACGTGGTGTACGGGGCGCTGTCGACGGCCCTGCTCGCCAGCAAGCTCTACGGGCAGTCCGCGGAGCAGATGGTGCACGCCCTGGGCCTGGCGGGCGTGTGCAACTTCGCGACGCGGCAAACACGCACCGGGCAGCTCGCCGACTGGAAGGCGTGCGCGTTCGCTAACGCAGCCCGTAACGGCATCTTCGCGGCCACGCTGGCGGGGCAGGGCATGACCGGCCCGCACGAGATCTTCGAAGGTCCCAAGGGGCTGTTCAAGATGGTGACCGGCCCGTTCGAGCTGGCGTGGGCGCGCGGGCCAGACGACTGGATGATCCGCAGGACCTACATCAAGTACTGGCCGGCGGAATACCACTCGCAGTCGGCGATCGACGCAGCGCTGCAACTGCGCAGGGAGATCGGCGATCCGCGGCAGATCGACAGCATCCGGATCGAGAGCTTCGAGGCGGCCGTCAGCATCATCGGCAGCGAGCCGGAGAAGTGGCGTCCGCAGAGTCGCGAGACGGCTGACCACAGCATGGGGTATTGTGTGGCGGTGGCGCTCCTGGACGGGGCCGTGACGCACGCATCGTTCGACGAGCACAAGCTGCGCGATCCGGCGGTGCTGGCGCTGCTGGATCGGATTCGGATCGTGGAGACGCCGGAGTGCAACGCGGGGTATCCAGACGGGATTCCGAACAAGTTGATCGTCAAGATGGCGGATGGGCGGGAGCTGACGAAGCTGGTGAAGTATCCGCGCGGGCATGCGGGGAACCCGATGACGGACGACGAGGTGGTGGCGAAGTTCCGCCAGCAGGCGGCGAACGTGGTGAACGAAGCGACCGCCGGCCGGATTGCGGAGCTGGCGTTTTCGCTCGACCGCCTGCGGGACGTGTCACCGCTGATTGAGTTTTCGGTGGGGTAGTCCGTGGGGCCCCCGCGCTCGGCCGGTTGACCGCGGCCCCAGCGCGCTATGATAGGGTATTCGCAGGAGAATCTCGAAAACTGGAAGGCAAGCCCATGAGCGAGAAAGCAACGCTGAGCTATCGCGGCAGGAACTATGAGTATCCGGTGATCGTGGGAACGGAGCAGGAGGCGGCGGTCGACATTCAGGAGCTGCGGGGGCAGACCGGGCTGATTACGCTGGATGACGGGTACGGGAACACGGGTTCGTGCGTCAGCAACATCACCTTCATCGACGGCGAGAAGGGGATTCTGCGCTACCGCGGGTATCCGATCGAGGAGCTGGCGGAGCACTCGACGTTTCCGGAGACGGCGTACCTGCTGATCTTCGGCGAACTGCCGACGCCGCGGCAGCTCATGGAATTCAAGGGGCTGATGACGGAGCACCAGTTCATCCATGAGAACATGCGGCATCATTTCGAGGGCTTCCCCGCGGACGCGGCGCCGATGGCGATCCTGTCGGCGATGATCAACACGGCCGGGTGCTTCGAGCACGAGCTGGTCGAGCCGGCGGACGACAGCAAGTTCATGGAGTCGGCGGCGCATCTGCTGTCGAAGGTGCGGACGATCGCGGCAGCCAGCTATCGCAAGTCGATGGGGCTGCCGATGAACTATCCGCGCTATGACCTGTCGTATACGGCCAATTTCCTGCACATGATGTTCTGCATGCCGAATATGCCCTGCGAGCCGCCGGCGGAGCTGGTGCGGGCGCTGGACATGATCTTCATCCTGCATGCGGACCATGAGCAGAACTGCTCGACGTCGACGGTGCGGATGGTTGGGTCGAGCCAGGCGAACCTGTACGCATCGGTGGCGGCGGGCGTGTGCGCCCTGTGGGGACCGCTGCACGGCGGGGCGAACATGGCCGTCATCCAGATGCTGACGGAGATTCAGCGCAGCGGGGAATCGCTGCAGACGTTCATCACGAAGGTCAAGGACAAGAACGCCCACCAGCGGCTGATGGGCTTCGGGCATCGCGTGTACAAGAACTTTGATCCGCGGGCGAAGATCATCAAGCAGGCGTGCGACGAGGTGCTGGGGAAGCTGGGCCTGCACGATCCGCTGCTGGACATTGCCAAGCAGCTCGAGGAGATCGCGCTGCGCGACCCCTACTTCGTCGAGCGCAAGCTGTACCCGAACGTGGACTTCTACAGCGGGATCATCATGCGGGCGGCCCGTATCCCGGTGGGGATGTTCCCGGTGCTGTTCGCGATCGGGCGCCTGCCGGGGTGGATCGCCAACTGGCGTGAAGTGCACACCAATCCCAAGGCGCGCATCTATCGGCCCCGGCAGGTGTACAACGGCCCGACCCTGCGGGCGTACGTGAAGCTGGCGGATCGGAAGTAGGCCGCGTGGAGAGCGGAATGGCGGGTCAGACGCAACCCCCGGGCCCCTCGCGCGCGGCGTGCCTGCGGGCGCTGATGGCGGACCACACGGTCGTCCTGCCCGGGGCATTCAGTGCCCTGACGGCACGGGCGATTGAGCGCGCGGGGTTCGAGGCGCTGTATCTGTCCGGCGGCGCGCTGGCGAACAGCCTGCTGGGAGTGCCGGATGTCGGGCTGACGACGCTGGCGGAAGCGGCGTGGCATGCGACGCGCTGCGCGGCCGTGACGAGCATTCCCATCATCTCGGATGCCGACACCGGGTTTGGCGGGCCGGAGAACGTGGCGCGGACGGTGACGGAGTTTGAGCGGGCGGGCTTGAGCGGGTTGCACCTGGAGGATCAGGAGTTTCCCAAGCGGTGCGGGCACCTGCGGGGCAAGCAGGTGGTGGCGACCAGCGAGTTCTGCGAAAAGGTGGCGGCGGCGGTCGCGGCGCGGCGGGATCCGGACTTCATGATCATCGCGCGGACTGACGCACGGGGCGTGACGTCGTACGACGACGCCGTGGCGCGGGCGCATGCGTACCGGGCGGCGGGCGCCGACGCGATTTTTCCGGAGGCGCTACAATCGCGGGAGGAGTTGGCACGCTTTGCGCAGGACGTGCCTGGGCCGCTCCTGGCGAACATGACCGAGTTCGGGCGGACGCCGTACCTGCGCGTGGACGAGTTGGCGGCGCTGGGTTACCGGCTGGTGCTGTTCCCGGTGACGCTGCAGCGCGTGGCGATGAAGGCCGTGGAGGGCGCACTGGCGGAGTTGCGGGCGGCAGGCACGCAGCAGGGGCTGCTGCCGCAGATGCAGACCCGCCAGGAGTTGTACGAGTTGCTGGGCTACCAGGCGAAAGTATAGGGGTCGGCGGACGGCCGACTCCGACAAGCGGAGGACGGGCCGTGACCGAGACGACGGAGCTGTACCGGCCGGGGCTGGAGGGCGTCATCGCGGGCGAGACCGAGATTTCCTCGGTGGAGCAGGACGGACTGCGCTACCGCGGTTACGACGTGGCCGATCTGGCGGAGCACGCGCGCTTCGAGGAGTGCGCGTACTTGCTGCTGTATGGGGCGCTGCCGACGCGTGGCGAGCTGGCGATGTTCACGCGCTGCCTGTCGGCGCACTGGCGGCTCCCCGAACCCGTCATCGCGACGTTGCGGGCGATTCCGCGGCACGTGGACATGATGGACGTGCTGCGGACGGGCGTGTCGCTGGCGGGGCACTTCGACCAGTGCGAGGGCACGGGCCGCGACGTGCAATTGTGTCGCGCGGCGCACGCGATTGCCGTCGTGCCGGGGATCATCGCGGCACGGCTGCGGCTGGCGGGGGGGCAGGAGCCGCTGGCGCCGCAGCCGGGGCTGGGGCACGCCGCACAGCTTCTGTATGTGGCCTCAGGACGTGAGCCGACGGCGCTGGAGCAGAAGATCCTGAATCTGACGATGGTGTTGTACGCGGAGCACGAGTTCAACGCGTCGACGTTTGCCGCGCGGGTGTGCACGAGCACGCTGAGCGACCTGTGTTCGGCGGTCGTCGCGGCGATCGGGACATTGAAGGGTCCGCTGCACGGCGGGGCGAACGAGGCGGCGATTCGGCTGATCAACCGCTTCCGATCGGCGGACGAGGCGCGGGCGGGCGTGGTGGCGTTGCTGGAACGCAAAGAACTGATCATGGGTTTCGGCCACCGGGTCTACAAGAACGGCGACCACCGCGCGCGGATTCTGGAACGCTACGTCGACGAGCTGGCGGCTTGGAAGGGCGCGCCGTGGCGGGCGGAGGTGTATCACGCGATCAAGGACACCGTCTGGGAGCACAAGCGGCTGCACCCCAACCTCGATTTCCCGTGCGGGCTGGTGTACTACCTGTTGGGGCTACCGATCGAGATCTACACGCCGCTGTTTGTGGCGGCGCGGGTGAGCGGCTGGTGCGCCCACATCATCGAGCAGGCGGAGCACAACCGGATCATCCGACCGCGGAGCCGGTACACGGGACCGGCGCCCCGGACGTACGTGCCGCTGGGGGAGCGGTAGCCGGCCGCTTGTCAGGGCCGGGCGGGGCCGTCAAACTGCCGCCATGCCGCCACTGTGGGTCCTGCTGCTGGGCATGAATTATGCGCTTGCGCTGGTCTGCGTGGTGCGCGTGCTGCGCAGCCAGCGGGAACCACCCAGCATGGTGATCTGGGTCGTGACCCTGCTGACGCTGCCAGGGGTGGGGCTGATCGTGTACTACCTGCTGGGCTCAAGTCGCCTGCGGCGCAAGGCCCGGCGGCGACGACGACGCGTGGCGCACCTAATTCGCAGTTTCCAGGAGATGACGGAGCAGCGCGGGTTGCCGCATGCAGCGCAGCACGGCAGCGCGCTGCCGGCGGATCTGGCCCACATCGAGCGGTTGGGGCGGACGTTGGGGGACATGCCGGCGACGGCGGGGAACGAAGTGCGGATTCTGCAGGATGCGGAAGAGACGTACGCGGTACTCGAGGAGGCGATCCGGGCGGCCCGGCACCACGTGCACCTGCTGTATTACATCTGGCAGCCGGACGAGACGGGGCACTACTTTCGGGATCTGTTGATCGCGCGGGCGCGGGAGGGGCTGGAGTGCCGGCTGCTCCTGGACTCGGTGGGTTCGCACCGACTGGGGGCGCGCTTCCTGCGGCCGCTCACGGAAGCGGGGGTCCGCGTCGCGTTCTTCATGCCGCTGCACCTGTACCCGCTGCGGCGGCGCTGGAGCCTGCATCTGCGGAATCACCGCAAGCTGGCGGTCATCGACGGGCACGTCGGGTTCACCGGCAGTCAGAACATCGGAGATGAGTACCGGGGCCGGCGGGCAGATCTGAGTCCGTGGTACGACACGCAAGTGCGGCTGACCGGTCCGGCGGCGCTCTTCCTGCAGGAGACCTTCGCGGAGGACTGGTTCCTGGCGACCCGGGAGGCGCTGGCGGGTCCGGCCTACTTTCCGCCGCCGCCGCAACCGGGCAACTCGTTCGTGCAGATCCTGCCGACCGGGCCGTACGAGGTGGCGAGCGTGCTGGCGCACGTGATCTTCGCCGCGGTATCCTCGGCGCATACCTCCATCCGGATCGCGACACCCTATTTTGTGCCGGACCTGCCGATGCGGATGGCGCTGCTGCATGCGTGCTATCGGCACGTGCCGGTGCGACTGGTCTTGCCCTCCCGCAGCGACGCGACGCTGGCGCTCTGGGCGGCCCGGAGCTTCTACGCGGAGCTGCTGGCCGCGGGCGTCGAGATCCACGAGTACGAGCAAGGCATGCTGCATTCGAAGATCGTGACGGTGGACGACCGCTGGTGCATGGTGGGTTCGGCCAATATGGACGCGCGCAGCTTTCGGCTGAATTTCGAGATCACGGCGCTGATCTACGACGCGGCCGTGGCGGGTGCCCTGGCGCAGACGGTCGACGGGTTCTGCGCGCAGGCGCGGCGGATCACGGCGCGCGCGGCGCACCGGCTGCCGTGGCGCCAGCAGGTGGCGGAGGGTACGGCGCGGCTCTTCGCGCCGCTGCTGTAGGCCGGGCGCGGGTGGGGGTTGCGGGGGTCCCCCAACGCACGCGGAACCCGGCCGCGTGAGCGACCGAGTTCCTCGAGTTGGGCGGACGGGCAGGCCGGAGCCGACCTCCGTGTCGGCGGACCGCGCTCGGCCGCGCTTATTGCAGCAGCGACAGCACAGATTGCGGCGACGCGTTGGCCTGCTTGAGGACCATCGTGGCGGCCTGGACCATGATCTGCCCACGGGTGAGATTCGCCGTTTCCTGGGCGAAGTCGGTGTCGCGGATGGCACTTTCGGCGGCCGACACGTTTTCGTACTGGACGCCCAGTGAGCTGGCGGCCGGATCGAGGGTGTCCTTCTGGAAGGCACCCAGGCGGCCGCGGAGGGACGCGACCTGGTCGGCGGCGAGGCGGATGATCGCTTGGGCGGTCGAGAAGTTGTTCTGATTCAGGGCGTTCTTCTCGCCGGTGGCGAGGGTGTAGAGCAGACCGGTGTTGCGGTCGCCGAGCTTGGTGGTGTTGAGCGAGGGGATGCCGAGGGCGGTGATGGAGCCCTCGTCCACCCGCGGCGAGACCGCGAACTTGGCTCCGCCGCCGGTGATCTGGAAGACGGCGGCCGCGGTGGTCTGAGTCGCCATCGCTTTCGTCAGGGTCATATCGAGGTTGAGGGCGGCGGTGCGCAGGCCGATCTTGAAGCCGTCGCCGATCGTGGTCATGCCGTTCACAGTCGCGGTCACATCGCGGCCATAGTCCTCGTACTTGTTGCCGGACATGCCGTACGAAGAGCCGTTGAGCAACTGGACGCGGACGAACTGCGAGGAGCCGTAGCCGGTGCTGCGGAAGTGGACGTAGCCGGTGCCGCTGGCGGTGGCGGAGACGCCGGTCACCTTGGTGGCCTGGTTGATGGCGGAGACCATGTTGGCGACGGTGGTGCCGACGCCGAACGTGAAGATTTCGCGACCGATGTTGCCGGCGACCTCGATGGTACGGGCGCTGCCGGCGATGGTACCGCTGATATAGCTGATCGAGGCCATCGAAGCGATGCCGGTGACCCGGATGTTGACGGGGGCATGCGAGCCCTGAGGGATCCGGGCGGAATTGATCTGCAGGCCGGCAACCTGGGAAACGTGCACGCTGGAAGTGACGTAGCCCAACGAGCCGTTCAGCAGCTTGCGGCCCTGGAGTTCGGTGGAGTTCGCGATGCGGTCGATCGAGTCCAGAATGGAGTCGATTTCGAGCTGGTTCGCGCGACGTTCGTCCTCGGTGATGCCGGCTTCGTTGGACGTGAGGTCGACCAGGCTCTCCAGGTCGTTCAGCATGCCGGCGATCTCGCTGAGGCCGGACTCGGAGACCGCGACAACGTTGCTCGCCCGGGAGACGTTGCTCTGGGCGGCGTTGATGGCGGCCTTCTCGGAGCGCATCTTCTCGGAGGCAATCAGTCCGGCCGGATCGTCCTTGCCGGAGTTGATGCGCAGGCCAGTGCTCAGGCGCTGGAGGGAGGTATTCAGCCGCGTGGTCTGAACGCCAAGGACGCGCTGAGCGATGATGGAGCTGATGTTGTTGGTGATCCGACTCATACAAACGCCTCCGAGGGGCGAACGGCGCGCTGCAGGGGCGCGCCTGTTTTCGAGCCTGGGCCCGGCTGCCGTCCGGGGCTCGCGGGCCGGAAAACTACGTAGGGGGCATCGTCCGGATGCTCGGGGGGCTTTAGCAGACCGTGAAATTCCAGGCGGGGCGCGGGTTCCTGCAGCGGCGCGGGAGCCGGGGGGACCGGGGCGGGTCCGCTAAAGGAACGGACGACGGAACGCGGCGTGCGATCAAGCGACACGGCGTGAACGCCGGTCCGCCGGAGGGCGGGGGCGTTCACGCCGCGGTACGGGGGAGCGTGGCTCTTTACTGACCGAGCAGCCGCAGCACAGATTGCGTGCTCTGGTTGGCCAGCGTCAACACGGTGGTGCCGGCGTTGACGAGGATCTGGTTGCGGGCGAGCTGCGAGGTCTCGTAGGCGAAGTCGGCGTCACGGATGCGCGACTCGGCCGACGTCAGGTTCTCCAGGGTAATGGTGAGCTGGGACGAGTTGGCGTCGAGTGTGCCGCGCTCGAACGAACCCAGCCGGCCGCGCAGGACCGAGATCTGATCGATCGACTTGTCGATGATGCGCGAGGCCTCGGCGAACCGGCTGTTGAGGAGGCAGTTGGGGCCGCCGGTCTTGACGGTGGCGAGGTAGCCCACGACGGGGTCGCCGAGGTTGGAAGCCGCGACGGACTGGACACCGAGGTTGACCTGCAGGTTGGTATTGACATGCGGGCCGACCTGGAAGAGAGCGCCGCCGCCGGTGACCTCGAAAGTGGACGTACTGCCGGCCGCGAAGGAGCTGGTGATGTCGAACTCGGCGTCGAGGCTGGCGGTCTTGACGGCGAGGTGGTTGCCGTTGGCGTTGGCCGTAGCGCCGTTGACGGTGACCTGGGCGTCGGTGCCGGTATCGTCGCCGTCCGTCAGGCCGCCGCCGCCGCTGAGGACCTTGATCCGCAGGAACTCGCGGCTGCCGTACTCGCGGGAAGTCACGCGCAGGCCGCTGCCATAGGTGGTGGCGGAGACCCCGGTGGCATCCTTGACGGCGGTGATGGCGGAGGCCAGTTGCTGGGGCGTGGTGCCGGCGCCGAAGGACAGCGAGGTGACGCCCAGGCTCCCGTTGACCTCGATGGTCGTGGCGGTTGCCAGCGCGACGAACGGGAAGTCGCGGGCGGCCCGGGTGGCCTGGTTCATGACCTTGAGCTGCACGGGCATGTGCGTGTAGCTGCCGAACTGGGTGGCGTGGATCTTGTACGCCGCGACCTTGTTGGCCTGCACGCCGCTGGTGGTGTACTGGAGCGAGCCGTCGAGCAGGCGGCGTCCGGCAAAGGACGTGGTGTTGGCGATGCGCGTGATGCTGTCGATCGACTGGTCGATCTGGAGCTGATTGGCGCGGATTTCGTCGTCGGACATGGCGCCTTCGTTGGCGGACTCGACGATCTTGCCCTGGATGTCCTTGAGCAGCGCGGCGACCTCGTCGAGGGCCCCCTCGGTGGTGGAGACGATCAGGCTGGCGCGCTGGGTGTTGGAGATCGCCTGATTGACAGCGCTCATTTCGCTGCGCAGGCGTTCGGACACGATCAGGCCGGCGGGGTCGTCCTTGCCGCGGCTGATGCGCAGGCCGGTGCTGAGGTGCTCCATCGTCGTGTTGAGCAGTCCATAGGCCCGGTTGAGGTTTCTCTGCGCAGTCAGCGCCGAGATGTTCGTGTTAATACGAGCCATTAGCCATCCTCCTTGAACGGTTCGTGGCTGAAGTGAAAAGCCAAGTTGGGAACAGTGGGAAAACGGAAAACGTCGCGAAGCCGGAGGTTACTTGCTGGGGTGCGGTCGCTCCTCGTGTCGCGAGGGGGCTGCCGCCAGATCGTCGGAGGTAACCCCCGCGGCCTTGCGGTTCTCGCGCTGGATGGCTTCGAACACTTCCTTGCGATGCACGGCGATATGGGGCGGGGCTTCGATGCCCAGTCGTACTTTGTCGCCCCGAATATCGACGATCGTGATTTGGACGTTGTCGCCGACGATGATGGATTCGTCGCGTTGTCTTGAGAGCACCAACATCCGCGGCTCCTTCCTTAATGCCGATGCCTTGCCGGACGGGAATCGAAAGGGGCAGGGCCAACCGACCCACGGCGGGGTCCGGCAGGATGATGGCGGCAGCGCCTCGCGCCCAACGCGGTTCCCGCGTTCCGTAGACGTAGACTACGCCCGTCATCATTATACTCCACCAGCCTTCCGAAACACTACTACCTCGCGGTGAATTACGCGGTTTTCGCGACCGGCGCCTGGATGGCGTCCATCGCCAGGAGGCGGTACCGCGTGCTATACCGCTTATCCGAGAGAACCAGTTGTTTGCCGGCCAGGGAATGCGTACCGATCACGAGCGGACCGAGCAGGTTCGCCGTCAGGTAGCCATCCACCTTGTTGACGATGGCCAGGACCTGACAGGCCTCCAGGTTCGCCAGCCCCAGGGCGGTCACGTCGTCCTTGCGGATGGGCACCTGGTAGTCCCGGACGAACGTCAGCGGATCGCAGACGACGAACGCCAGGGCGGGGTCCTCCACGGACTGCAGCCAGAAGAACACCGGATCGGGCGAGCTCTGGATCAGAGCGTAGCGCCGGTGCTGGGGGAAACCGAGGATGCCGTCCGCGAACGTGATGATGCGGGCGTCGTCCACTTCCACCGGTCCGAATCGGGTCGTGTTGATGAGCATTCCTGAGCTCCACAAGGCTCGTGTCCTGGCGGTTACCCGACGGACGTCCGGCCGCCTGCAGCCGGGATCCAGTCTGCCGTCCGTCGGGCCGGGCAACTCCGGCCCGGCCCGCACTCCGCGGGCCAACCTCCGGCGGCGGGCACCGAGCCCTCGTACGCCCGCCAGCCGTTGCCTTTCCCCAGGACTGCCTCTGCCGACTACAAGTAATCCAGCAGCGACAGGTTCATTACCTGCGAAGCCGTCTGCAGGTTCGCCTGCAGCGCCGTCTGGAGCTGCTGAAAGCGAACCACGGCGTCCGTCAAATCCACATCACGCACGTTGCTGAGCAGGACCTGCGCGGCCGACTGCTCGGTTTCGACGCGGTCGGCCCGGTCGGCCATGTTGCGGGCCTGGCTGGCCGCCTGACCCTGGACCTGCTGCATCGCGAGGAGCACGCGCTCGATCCGCTCGCCGGCGCGCTCCAGGACGACGCGATCATCCGTATTCAGACCCGCCCGCAGCTCGAGCAGCGCGGTGAACGGGCTGTCCGCCCGCTGCGGGTTGGTATCCTTGCCGATGAGTTGGCCGCCGCTGGCCGTGACGTCGAGGCCCAGCTCCACCACCGCCGGCGAGTTGTTCTGGGCGGCGATCGTGAGCGTGCCCGCACCGGCCGTGCGGTCGGTGATCGTGATCCCGTTGCCGCGCACGTTCAGCGTGGCGGCGATGGCTCCGCCGCCGGCCGCGTTGAGCCGGTCCAGGACATCCTGGATCGTGGCGGCGCCGTCCAGGTCGACATCGAGCGTCGCGCCGCTGGCGGTGGTGATCCGCAGGTCCGCGCCGCTGACGGGGTTCACCCCGCGGCCCTCGTTGAGGGCGGCCAGGGCCGTGCCGGCCTGCAACGAGCGCAGGCCGAGCTGGGTCGCAAGCTGGCCGCCGTTCTCCTCGATCTGCAGGTTGCAGCCGGAGACGCGACTGACGACCTGGAGGGTCCGGCCATCGGAGCCGATCTGCGCCCAGGCATCCACGTCAGCCGTGTTGATGGCGTTGAGCACGTCCTGGACGGTCTGGGCCTGACTGAGATCGATCGTGGCGGCGCGGGAGCCGTTGCGAATGATGAAGGTCTGGGTGAGGTCGAGGCCGGCGCCACCGCGCAACGCCGCCACCGGGGACAGGGTGGTCAGGCGCGGCTGGAGATCCGCTTCGACGCTGGTAGCGGCGACGAACGTGCCCCCCAGGCCCAGGTCACGGGCGGTTTGACCGCCACCGACCTCGGAGACCGTGACCTGACGGAAGCCGACCTGACGCAGCACGATGCCGCGCGTGCCGAGTTCGGCGGTCACGCCGGGCGGGAGGTTGGCGTTGAGGCGGTCGATCACGTCGCCGATCGTGTCCGCCGCGCTCAGGTCGATCTCGCTCTGGTCGGTGCCGACCTGCACGCGGAGATGACCGAGTTGCACGCCGCGGCCGGTGGTGCCGCCGAGCGTGCTCAGGCGGGTATCGCGCCGGAGGGCGGGATCGAGGTCGACGGTGCCGCGCACTTCCGTCGAAACGGCCCCGAAGAACTCGACGCCGTTGACGGTGAAGGACGCGACCTGGTTGTCGGTGTCGACCACGGTTTCGCGGCGGTTGCCGTCGCCGGTATAGCGCACGCCGTCCGGGCCCATCACGAAGGGCGGGCGGTCCTGCTGACCGGCGAAGAGGTAGGTGTTCAGGTACTTGCGGTTGCCGACGCTGATGAGCTGGTCAATGAGCGAGTCGACGACGGTGGCGAGCGACTTGCGTTCATCCGTCGTGGTGGTGTCGCCCACCACCTGGACGGACAGGCTGCGCGCCTGCTCGAAGAGATCGAGGGCGTCCTGAGTGGCCGACTCGACTTCGGTGAGCGTGCCATTGACGCTCGCGACGTTCGTGGCGACGCGCTCGAGACGCTCGAGCCGCAATTGCAGGTTGGCGGCCGAGGCGGACCGCAGCGGGTCCTCGCTGGGGCGGGTGAAGCGCAGGCCGGTCGTCAGGCTGTTCTGCACGCCGTACAACCCGAGCTGATTGCGGCGCAGCGCTTCCTGCAGGTTGTAGACCCGCTGGTTGAAGCTGATGCGCGACAGGTTGACGGGAGTCACGGCCATGGGGCGACAGTCCTTTGTCCTGGGGCGTGCCTATTGCACGAGATTGAGCACCTCATCCGCGAGCGAGTTCACGACGCTCAGATAGCGCGAAGCGCCCTGGAACGAACGCTCGAACATGGTCAGATTGATCGCTTCCTCATCAAGGTTGACGCCGCTGGTGGATTCGCGCTGGGCGCGCAGGCCGCTGTACACCGTATCCTCGGCATCGAAGGCGGCCTGGGCCGCGGCGGTCTCGGTCGCCAGCCGGCTCACGAGTCCGGCGTGGAAGTCCTGGACGCTGTTGCCACCGAGCAGGGCGCTGGCCCGCGTCCCGACGGCGGCGAGCAGGCCGGCGTTGCCGCCGTCGCCCGGGGCGCCGTTGAGCCCGGCGGCGATCAGGTTGGGGTTGTTGCGCACGGCGTCGGCGACCTGGATCGTGGCCGCATCGGTGCCCGTGAAGAACCCGGCCAGACCCAAAGCCGCAAGAGCGCCGGAGCTGTCTTCCGTGAAGGAGACTTCGTAGCCCGAGTCCGCGTTGAGCTGCAGCCGGTTGTCCGTCGTGATACCGGCCTGCAGCCCGGGCACGGCGTCGAGGCGGGCGGCGAGGTCGGCCAGGCTGATGTCCGCCGCCCCGACGCCATCCAGATCGACCTTGACGAGCTGCGTGGTTTCGAGCCCCGTGGTCTGGTTGCGGAGGTGCACGACGAACGAGCCGTTCTGAATCGGGAAGGCCAGGCCGGCGGCCGCGCTGTTCAGCGGGGCCTTGAAGTCGGCCACCGCATAGCTGCCCGTGAGCTGCGTGTAGCCGGCCAGGCCCACGCCGCTGGCGTGCACGCGGTTGACTTCGTAGATCAGTCCATTGGCGAGCTGATCGAGGCTCTGCACCTGCTCGGACGCCGTATTGCGGGCGGCCACGAGGGCGCCGAGCTGGCCGGCGCTGACCGGAACGGTGCTGTTGTCGTCGGCGAAGCGGATGTCCATGCGTTCGACGCCGTTCACCCGCACACGCGCGGTGGTGAGCGTACGGGCCTGGCTGAACTCGACGAGCGGCTGGCTGCCGACGTAGACGTTGAGCGAGCCGTTTGCCTGCTCGCGCGTCTGGAGATCCATGACCTCGGACAGGCCGCGCAGCAGGGCGTCGCGCTGGTCGCGCAGCGCACTGTCGCCGCCGCGCCCCCGGGCGCTGGCCGCGACGATCTGCTGATTGAGCTGGGCGATCTGGCGGAGGGAATCGTTGACCTGCTCGGTGGCCGCGACGGCACCGTCATTGAGGTCGCTGACGATGCCGAGCACGCCGCTGCGCTGCCGCTGCAGCGTGGCGACGACGGACGCCGCCGAGGTCAGGACGGTATTGCGGGCGGCCGTATCCGTCGGATCGGTCTGCAGACTGGAGAAGGCACTGAACAGGCCGCCGAGCTGACTGGAGAGGTCGCTGTCGCCGAGCTCGTTGTAGATGTTCTCGATGCGGCTGAGCAGCTCGTGGCACGTCTGGGCGCCGGAGCGTTCGGCCTGGGCGAGCCGCAGGCGGCTCTCGAGCGCTTCGTCGAGGTGTCGCCGCAGGGCGTCAATGCCGACGCCCGTGCCGGCGACGATCCCGCCCAGGGTGTAGCCACCCGGCAGCGCGGTGAGCTGTGCGGACTGACGCGTGTAGTTGGCATTGCCGACGTTGGCGATGTTCTGACCCGTGAGGGCCAGGGCCGACTGGTAGGCGGCCAACGCGCTGCGTCCGATCTGGAATGAAGCACCCAAAACTGCCACAGTTCACCCGACTGCATCTACCCAGCAGCGCCGGCTGCTTGCCTCCGGCTGGCCTCCGGCGCCGTAGACCACGCACTCTTGCGTGGCTTTGGCCAGCTCGGTGAAGACACTGCGAATGTGACCTTGCAGGTTCTGTGCCACCTGCGCGACGACGGCGTTTTTTCGCTGCAATTCGGTGGCGGCTTCCCGCAACGCCGCGATTCTGGCCCGCAAAACCGAGGCTGCGGGCTCGGCGAGGCCATCCGCGAGCGCGGTCAGCGTGAGCCGCGGGGGGGGGCCGCCCGGCAGGCTCTGCGCGACGCGGGCAAGAACTGCGGCCCGGGAGGCGCTCCTGGCGAGCAGGTCGCGGACGCGTTCGCCTTCCTCTGCCGCCAGTTGTTCGAGCGCGCTGCTGTCCGCGGTGCGCAGGGCGGCAAGCTTGCGCGTGGTCAGCGCGACGAGTTGCCGCAGGAGGGCGAGCCAGTCCGTGAGGCTGGCGAGCAGCTCGGTGCAGGCCGCGTCCGGGGCGGCGGGCCGCGGCGCGCGCGCGGCGGCGGCATTCGAGGAAGCGAAAGTCGCGGTCAAGCGGCACCTCGCAGAGAGGAATCCGAGGTTGCGGTCTGGGCCGGCCACCAGGTGCGGTCCTGGCCGGGGACGGTCGTCGGCGCGGCGTCGTCGGTGGCGCCGCCACCGATCTGGGTATCCATCTGGTGCAGCACCTGGCGCACGAGGGCGGTGCTGCTGCCGGCCACGGTGTCGGCGAGTCGCTGGTCGAGCTGCGCGCCGAACGTGGCCTCCAGGCGCCCGCCCGTGGCCAGCTCGCGGCCGAAGGGGAACTGGCGCATTTCCGCGAGCATCGGGCCGAAGAAGAGCTCGCTGAGCATCTGGGCCGCGGCCTGGCGCGCGACGCGCGGGTCTTGCGCATCGGCACGGCGGCCCAGGCTGCGCACTGTACGCAGGTCCTGGGCATCCTGGCTGGCGGTGCCGGCCCCGGAAGTGGTCGTCGCCGGTGACGCGAGCGTCGCGGCGCGGCGGGCGGTCGAGTTGTCCAGGGCAGCAAGCATCAATTCGCATCCGACCTTACCGGTTCCCGGGTCGCCCCAGGGCAGCCCGGCGGAGTCACTCGTACTGCAACTGCGCGTGGAGCGTGCCGCTCTTGTGCAGTTGTTCCACGGCGTCCATGAGCTGGTCCGGCGTGGCCTTGATCGAGGAGAGCGTGTCGAGCAGTTCGCTGAAGCGGACGGGTTGGCTGACGCCGTTCTTGTCCTTGGCCGCGTCGGGCTTGCCGATCAGGACGGTGCCCAGGCCCGGAAGCTGCAGGACGGTTGGGGAGACGGTGACGGTCCCGGTGAACGAGATGTTCTTGGTGGTGCGGTTGAGGGTGACGCGCGCGGCCTGTTCGGGCAGCATGAAGAGCTGGGTCTGCAACACGCGGCTGATGAAGTTCGCGGGGTTGGCCAGCTCATAGGCCGGGACGGTCACCAGGATGTTCTTGGGTCCCAGGGCGACGGCGGTGGTACCGGAGACCACGGGGCTGTTGACATTCGGGTCCTGCAGGGCGGCGGCGTTGGCGAGCTCGTGGTTCAGGGCGCGGGCGACCATGTGGGCCCAGGTCCAGCCGGCGTGGGTATCGTCGAGCACGAGCGTGATGCGGCCGCCTTCGATGAAGTTGTAGATGAAGTCCTCTTCGAGCGTCGCGCCCTGCGGGACGGTGCCGCGGGTGGCCTCGACGTCGCTGGGGACGAGCAGCTTGCCGCCGGCCAGCGCGAGGATGTGCTGCGTGTCCGGCTCCTTGTCGTCGAACATGGCGTACTGCAGCGGGGTGGTGAGGAGTTGGCCGCCGCGGAGGCTCTTGGCGGCGCCGATGGCCGCGACGGTGACGTCCAGTGCCTGGCCTTCGCGGGCGCCGAACTCGGGAATGGTGGCCTCGACGACGACGAGGGCGACGCTGCGGTTACCCTTGACGTCGGCGTCGGCGATGATCGGGGCGTGGTAGCGCTGGTGCAGCCGCATCAGCGCCCGCATGGTGGGCAGGTACTTTTCGCCGTCGCCGGTGCCGTTGAGGCCGACGACCAGGCCGTAGCCCATCAGCTTGTTGGTGCGCTGGCCCTGCAGGCGGGCGATGTCCTGGACGCGGACTTCGCCGCGCGCCGCAGAGACCGCCGCCAGGGCGCCGAGCAGCGCCGCGCTGGCCAGGTACCAGGCGCAAACGCGCGCGAGGCTGTCCCATTCGTGGGGAAACCGGCGAGTCGCCATGTGCATCCGTGACCGCATGGAGCCTTCCTGTGCGGGGCGCTGCGCCCGCTGCTAGAACAACCGCGTGAAGTCCAGGGCGCGCTGGAACCAGCCGCGCCGGGTGGCGTCGCGCACGGCGCCGTTGTGCTTCACGTCGATGACCATGTCCGCGATCTGGGTGCTGAGCACGGTGTTCTGCGGCGTGACGTCCTGTCCGCGGCAGATGCCGGTCAGGGAGATGCGGTAGCCTTCCTCGTCGATGTCGATGGCCTTGGTGGCCTCGAGCACCAGCGTGCCGTTGGGTTTCACGTCGACGACCGTCGCCTGGATGCGCGTCGTCAGCTCATCCTTGCGGTCGTACTTGCCGTCCCCCTTGTAGTCGTTCTTGTAGTTGAACAGGGCCGCGGGCGTGCCCTGCTCGAACTTCGCGGGCACGATGCCGCTCTTGTCGCTGAAACGGATGAACTTCTCCAGCGCGCTGTCGAGCTTCCAGTCCTTCTTGCTCTCCAGCTTGGAATCGGTCGTGGCCGTCTTGCTTTCGCGGACGATGATCGTGACCTGGTCGTGGACCTTGATCTTCTCCGTTTCCGGCACGTCGACGGCGAAAGGCGACGTCCGCAGCAGCACTTCGTTGGTCTTGGGCTTGAGCGGCCGGTCCGCGGTGGTCTTGCGCAGGTCATTCTCCGTCGGATAGGCAGGCAGCCCCGGGGCGGCCTGCGGGGTCGGGACGCCGCTGGGCTGGCTGGTGGCGGGCGGCGGCGGCGCGGCCGGACGGCGTCCGAACAGCGTATTCGACTGGGCACGGGCTGGCGCGGCCGGGTCGAGACCGGTGGCCCAGGCGAGGAGCCCGAGCGTCAGGAACGTGGCCGACAGACGAACGTGATGGGCAGGACTCATGGATTGGGCTCCGCAATACGCACTGTGCCCAGGGCGGTGACCGTCCCCCGCACTTCGCGGCGGCCGGTGCGCGTGTCTCCCAGGCGCACGCGGACCGTGTCGCCGTAACCACCGGCGTCCAGGGCCACGCCGGTCAGGCGGACCTGGACGTTGGTGCCGGCGCCGAGAATCGTCACGGGGCGTGCGCGTTCGACGAGGTCGACAGACTTGATGCTGTCGGGGCCGACCAGGCCGCCGAGCGCGACGTACTTCTTGACCTGCTGGCCGATCGCCTGCTCGACACTGCCGAGCCCCAGGCCGGTCGTGCTGTCGAACACGCGGGTTTCGACGGCGACGTCATCGGGGCGGATGGCGTTGCCGATGCTGAGGGGGCGCTTGGCGACGACCACCGGGCGCGTCAGCCGCACGTGCGCGAAGATCTGCACCGTGCGCTGGACGCGCTTGTCCTGGCGAATGACGACGCGAAACTCGCGCAGGCCGAGCTTGTCGCCGCCCGCACTGGAGACGTCGAATTCGTAGGGTGGGCTGGTGAGCTGGATGAACTCCTGGCCGGCGCGGTCGAACTCCAGATCGGCCTGGCCGCCCAGTTCCTTCAGCTCGTTGTCGAGATGCGCCCGCAGGGTCTCGGCCAGGGTGCGGGCGCCCGGCACGGCCGCGGCCAGCGGCGCGGCGGCGCCGCGGCTGGGCTTGGTGCGGAGGATCTGCTCGTCGGCGGCCAGGACGACGTCGCCGGTCGGCGGGGCCGGCGGGCTGGTCTGCAGCGTGACTTCGCAGCGGGCCGCACCACTGACCAGCACGCGGGCGAGGTTCACGCCCAGCTCGTCGAGGCGCTGCACGATCTGCGCGTGCGTCACGGTGCGCTGTGCGTCCGAGCGGCCGTCGGTGAAGACCGGCTTGCCCTCGAGCGCCTGCGCCAGTTCGGGGCCCGCCTCGGTGAGCACGAGCACGTCCGCGAGCGTCGCGGTCGGGCCGTACACGGTGGCCTGCGCCCGCAGCTTCACGCGGCTGGGGTCGGACTCCGCCGACAGGGCCGCGGCCGCCGTGGCGACAATCAGCAAACCCGGAAGCATTCTCATCGCCGGACCTCCATTGTCTCAGCGTTCAGCCGCTACTACCGCCGCAGGCTGGCGACGACGCGCAGCGATTCGTCGGCAGCCTGGATGGTCTGGGAGTTCATCTGAAAAACACGTTGGGCCTTGATCAGCTCGACCAGCTCGTTGACGGCTTCGGTGGTGCTCTGTTCGAGCGTGCTGCCCATCAGCGCGCCGAGACCGTTCTGGCCGGGGACGTCCACGATCGCGTCACCCGAAGCCTGCGTAGCGCCGTACAAGTTGCTGCCGAGGGAGATCAGACCGGCCGGATTCACAAAGCGGGCGGTCTGAATCTGCCCCAGGTCCTGCTGCGTGCCGTCACTGCGCAAGGCCTGGATGCGTCCGTCGGCGCTGATCGAGAGGCTCTTGGAATCGATGTCCTGGGGGATGGTCGGCGAATCCTTGAGGCGATGGCCAAAGCTGTTGCCGAGCACGAGTTCGCCGTTGGGATTGCGGACGAAATTGCCCGCCCGGGTGTAGGCGGTGCCCCCGCCGGGCAACTCGACCTGGAAGAAGCCGTCGCCGTTGATCATCGCGTCGAGGGGTTCGGCCGTCTGCAGAGCGGAGCCCTGCTTGAAGATGGTCTGGGTGTTGCTCAGGGCGACGCCCAGGCCGACCTGGGTACCGATCGCGGAATTGGTCTCATCGCTGGTCTGCACACCGGGCTGCGTGCGGAGCTGGTAGAGCAGGTCCTGGAAGTTCGCCCGCGCCGACTTGAAGCCCACCGTATCCGCGTTCGCGATGTTGTTCGCGATCACGTCCATCTTGGTGGACAGCGCTTCCATTCCAGTTGCGGCGGTGTGCAAGGCCGTAATCATGCGAATCGTTCTCCTGCGGGGGGCCCGGGCCCGCCCGCCTCGTTAGCGCGAAATCACGCCAATCAGCCGGCCGATCGTCTGGTCCTGCATCGAGATCATCTGGGCATTCATCTGGTACGCCCGCGCGGCGTCCATCATGTTGACCAGCTCGCTGATGGGCTGGACGCCGGAGGCTTCGGTGTAGCCGGATTCCACGAGGGGCGCGGCCGGAACCGCGCTGTTGGCCGGAGCCGCGACGCGGCTGGCGCCAACCTTCTGCAGCGCGGCGTAGTCTTTGAAATCGACGAGCTCGAGTTCGCCGACCACGCGACCGTCCTGCGTGATGCGGCCGGACTCGTTGATGCTGGCCGCTCCGCCGTTGGGATCGAGCTGCAGCGGACCGCCGCCGCGCCCGAGAATCGGGGCGCCGTCGCTGACCGCGACGAGGCGGCCAACGCGGTCGGTGGTCATGCGGCCGTCGCGCGTGTAGAGCGTCTGACCGCCGGGCCCGGCCACAGCAAGAAACCCGCGGCCGTCGAGCGCGACGTCGAGCGGGTTGCCGGTCGGGGTCTTGGAGGCGGCGCTGTAGTCGGTATAGGTGCGACCGAGCCACAGCCCGCCGCTGAGGGCCTGCATGCCGGGATCGGAGGCTCCGGAGCGCAGGCCGGCGACGCTGGCGGGCTGCCGCTCCGCGAGCGTAACGATGTCGCGTTTGAAGCCGACCGTGTCGGCATTGGCGAGGTTGTTCGCGGTGACCGACTGGCGGTACTCGGTGGTCAGCATGCCCGCGGCGGAGTGATACAGGCCGTAAATCATGGCCGGGCCTCCGTGTGGGCCGACCGGGCGACGGGTGTGGCCGCTGAGTGGCGTGCGACGTCATCCGTGAATCGTCGCCACGCCTCGGCCAGCACCCGCCGACCCAGTTGGCTCCAATCCCGCAGAGCAGAGTCGCCCGGCTGCCGGATGTGCTCCTGAGGCACGGTGCCGCCGGAACTTTCGCCTGCCCGCACAGACGGTTGACCAACTTCAGCGCCGTGCGGACATCGCATTCAGTGACTCCTTGCTGCGGGACGCCTGCGGAGCCGCTTCCGTGCGGCGTGTCCGCAAGGCTTCCGGCCGTGTGATGAGGCAGGGGGCGTGCCAAGGGCGCGTCGGCGGGCCGGGAAGGGGGTGATGTGAAGTCGGCGGAGGGCGCTAAGTTCTTAGTGATTCGCCAATTGACGCGAAAATGTGTGCTGGCATGTGCCGTGCCTTGGCCGTGGCACGCGGTGGGGTCCGGGGAGCAGGCGTTGCGCGTGTGCGGCAGAAGCTGCGAGGAGAACGGGAGAGACGGCGGTGGTTCCGCGTGCTGCCGGCAGGGTGCGGCGACCGTCGCGCGGCCGACGCCCCGCCAGGCGCAGCGCCGGGGGCGACGCTAGGCGCGGGGCCCTGGAGGGGCCGTTGAAAAAGGGGACTGGCTCCGCGCCAGTTGGCGTTCGCGGTAGCGCCAGTGGGCGTTCCCGCGGTGCCTGTCCCCTTTTTCAACCGTCAGCCGCTACAGCGTGATTACCTTCTCGGCCGCATCCAGCTCGCGGATGATTTCATCCATGTTGGAAGCCGCGCTGACCGCGACCTGGTCCTTCAGCCCGTAGAAGTCGAGGCAGGTTGCGCACGGGCGGATATCCACCCCGGCCTCGTGCAGGTGGGTGAGTTCGGCCAAAACAGGCGAGCCGGGCGTGACCAGCTTGACGCCGCTGTTGAAGAGGACGATCGCGGTCACGCCGCGCATGGCCGTGGACTTGCGCAGGAACGTCGTGAGGATCTTCTGGCCGAGCTCGGGGGCGCCGTGGCCCATCTGGTCGTTGTTCAGGACGATGACGGTCTTCATGCCGGTGCCGCTCCTTGGAGAGTGGGCTGAACGAATGCGGGGGATTATGGCCGGGCGGCGCGGCTTGGGCCAGCGCCGCCGGCGGCCGGGTGGGCGGCGGCGCTGCGCAGCGGCGCGCCCGCCTCCCGCAGCAGGCGGCGGAGGGCGGCCAGGGGCAGACGCTGGCGGGCCTGGCAATAGGCGGCCGGGGTGAAGCGTTTGCCGCACAGGCGGGGGAGGTTGGTCATGGCGGTGTTGCCGTGGAGGACTTGGAGGAGGAAGACGTAGAGGGTGACGACGGGGGTGAGGATGCGGTCGCGACCGGCGGCGCCGGTCTCACGGCAGACGCGGGCGACGTGGGCTTTGGCGAGAACGGCGGTGCAATCGGCCTTGATCTGGGCGAGCACGCCCTGGATACTGACCATCCGTGGCCTCCTGTACGGGTGTTGTTGGAACACCACCATCTTCGCAGGAGGCCCGCTTTTGCGCAAGCGCGCCAAGTGCGCCGCCAGCAAGGGGTTATAGACTGTCTATATTCCGTTCTAGAATGTCCCCTTTATTTCTGACTAAGTCCTGGGGCTGACGGTGGGCACACAGTCGGGATAAGGCGGTCCGAATAACCTCTAGGAATGGCTGGGCGGCAGGAGGGCAGCGGCGGTACAATGCGCGGGTGTGAATCCGTCTGCGCCGGGGTGCCGGCCGGGCGGGGTGGGACGGAGGCCTGGGTGGCGGCCGCGCGGCCGCGCTCACAAGGGGGCCTCATCCGCCAGGGCGAATTGGCGCACGTGGTCGGAAGGTGCGGCGCGTCAACGAGAGCGGTCGGCGTTCCGCGGCGGGCCATACCCCGCATGTGGGCAGGCGACAGCGACGAGCCGGCGGAGTGTGTGGGCCGCGGGCAAGGAGAGGCGACGTGAGCGAGATGACGAGCGTGTGGCACGGGTGGCGTATGCTGGTGGCGGGGGGGCTACTGGGCGCATTGATGAGCGCGAGCGCGGCCGGGCGGGGCGAATGCGTGCCGGAGTGGCTGTCGGGGTCGGGTCAGGAGCCACCGGGGGTGAGCGGAACGGTCAACATGACGGGGGTCCGCGTCACGGCGTTCACCGTATGGGATCCTGACGGCACCGGGCCGCAGCCGGAGCAGCTCGTGGTTGGCGGTTACTTCAGCAGTGCGGGCGGGAGTCCGGCGGGGTGTGTCGCGCGGTGGGACGGAACGGATTGGCGCGCCTTGGGCACGGGTGTGAGCGGCGCAGTGAACGCGCTGGCGGTCTACCACGGGGAACTCATCGCAGGTGGAGATTTCCTGGCCGCGGGTGGCGCACCGTCTTACTACATTGCGCGCTGGAACGGCACGCGTTGGCGGGCGCTGGAGTCCGGCCTAGACGGCCCGGTACACGCCCTGACCGTATTCAACGACGAGTTGATCGTCGGCGGGGCCTTTGCGGGGGCCAGCGGTGTAACGTGTGGCGGTATTGCGCGGTGGGACGGCACGACGTGGAGGGCGTTGGGGCGGGGGATGGGCGGAACCACGAGCCCCGACGTATGCGCGCTGGCGCTACACAACGGCAGCCTCATCGCAGGCGGCCGGTTTACGACGGCCGGGACCGTCGCGGCCAATTCCATCGCGCGCTGGAACGGCGTCGCATGGCAGGCCCTGGGGAGCGGGATGGCGGGCGACACGCCGGGCGTGTGGCCGTACGTGTACGCACTGGCGGTCCACAACGGCGAGCTTGTGGCCGGGGGGTTGTTTGCGAGCGCGGGCAGCGTGGCTTGTCGCAACGTGGCGCGGTGGGATGGCACGATCTGGCACGCGCTGGGGGTCGGGCTGGGCGACCGCGTCAACGCGCTCACGCCGTACGATGGCCGGCTGGTGGCGGGGGGCGCGTTCTCACTGCCGAACGCGGCGTATGGCGACGCGGTGGCGCAGTGGGACGGTACGAGTTGGCAGCAGTTGCGTAGCGGGGTTGGACTCCCGCCGAGCATCAATGCGCTGACGCTGTATCGGGGCGACCTGATCGCAGGGGGCCAGATTGGGACATTGATCGATCGACCCTTGAACCATGTGGCGCGGTGGGTCGGGTCGCAATGGGAGCCGCTCGGCAAGGGACCGGGCGGCCAGGTGGCGGCCGCGGCTGTCTACGATGGTGAACTGATCCTGGGCGGCGGGTTCGTGACGGCCGGCGGTGGCGTCGTAAACGGCGTCGCGCGTTGGAACGGGGAGGAATGGCAGGCGCTGGGCACGGGCACCGATGGCAGCGTGGCGAGTCTCGCGGTCTATCAAGGCAATTTGATCGCGGGCGGGACTTTTGAACACGCCGGGGGCGTAGCGGCGAGCAGGATCGCGCGGTGGGACGGCACGACGTGGCACGCGCTGGGGGCTGGGCTGGGTGGAGACTCCGCCGAAGTCTGCGCCCTGGCGGTGTTCAACGGCGAACTGATCGCGGGTGGGTATTTCAGCACAGCGGACGGGCTCCCGGCGAACAGCATCGCGCGCTGGAATGGTACGAGTTGGCAACCACTGGGAGCGGGCGTGAGCGGTGGCTGGGGATACGTCCGGGCTCTGACGGTGTTCAACGGCGAACTGATCGCGGGGGGTAGTTTCACCAGCGCCGATGGCGAGGCGTGCAGCAGCATCGCGTGCTGGGACGGAGTGAGCTGGACGCCGTTAGAGACTGGCGTTGGCGGCCCCGAGTATCCGGTGGTGTACGCTCTGGCCGTATACGGCGGCGAGCTGATCGCGGGGGGCAACTTTTCGAGCGCGGGGGGCAGCGGCGCGAATCACGTAGCCCGGTGGAACGGCAGCGAGTGGCGCACGCTGGGCAAGGGGATCTACGGCATCGTCCGATGTCTGACGGTTCACAGGACCGAGCTGATCGCCGGCGGCGACTTCGTGGCCGCCGGGCTGGTCAGCGCGAACTACGCGGCCCGCTGGGATGGCGTGGAATGGCAAGCGATGGGGAGCGGAATCACTGGTGGGAGTTGGCGCTTTGTGCTGGCATTCACCGATTACCGGGGCGAGCTGATCGTCGGAGGCGCCTTCCTGATGGCCGGCGGGCAGCCGTCCTGTTGCTGGGCGCGTTGGGCCTGCGCGGTCCCGGACCGGTGCCTGGGGGACGGGAATTGTGACGGGGCGATCAGTTGGCGGGACATTGACTACCTCATCGCGGGGCAAAACGACAACCCGGCCTTCTGGGCGACGCAGTTTCCGCAAGGCAATCCGCAGTGTCCGTTCCTGAACCTCGACACGAACAGCGACGCGCATGTGAACTGGCGGGATATTGACCCGTTCATTGCGCTCATGAATACGACGTGTGCGCCGGCGAAGTGACGCAGCGCGCGCGAATGCGACCAGGTAAGGACCGATGTCCAACGTCTTCGGCAATTAGGGGACATTAGGGACAGTCCCGAACGCCATTAAGTTAAGCAATGCTGAATTCGCAGCAGTTCGCGTTTCAGTTCACCTCTTGGCCGCGTCATTCGCGAGTATTCGAGCGGCCGCCGTTTGACCACGCGTGGCTGCGGGCGGCCGGGACGAAGGGGGTTTACGATAACTAGGTACGATAACTAGGGACAGTCACCTATTTCCGTACACGATAACTAGGGACAGTCACCTATTTCCGGAGCAAGCCGGGCTCGCGTCGTTGCCCGAAGCGCCGGACCGCTCGACTGACGAGTGCTGCTCGCCCCAGACAGGCATGAAGACCGACCTGCGCGGCTCGTGGGCGGAGTGCGCAAGTGGGGAGGTGGGGAAGTGGGAAGGGGCGGTGCGGCGGCCAGGACGCCGACGGCGGGCTCTTTTCGGTTCGACGCGGGGCCGGTATGTTGGCGCCGGCCCGGCCGCCGCGGCGTCGCGCGCCGGCAGAAGGAGCACGAAAAGAGCTCAAAATAGGTGGCTGTCCCTAAATAGTTCACTAAATAGCCCAATATGGAGTACAGCGATCGAGAACGCGCTCTACGTTGTTGCAGGAAAGGTGTACGCGCTTCGTGCGAGACTCCGAGTATCGAGGCTGTCGCACGGCATTGCCGCGAGTGGTTTTCCCGCCTCAGCAATCGCCCCAAATACGAGTGCCCAGCGATCAAGAAGGTCACGCCTTAGGGCTCCCATTCTGGAGGCATGTCTATGAGCACAGTTGTGGCCATGACCATGTGTTGCCTGCTGGCAGACCCCACTGAACCACGAGATGGGCTCGGCGCCCTCGAGCTACAGATTGCGGCGGGGCTTGAGCGTCCGCACCGCACCGAGTACTGGGGGGATCCAAACGCGATTGCGTTCAACTGGAAACTGACGGCGAGCCAGCGCTGGCCGTGCGTGTCCTTCCAGTCGGCGTTGCTCAAGCTACTCGAGGATGGCGACGCACGGATCAAGGGCGCCGCCGCGTTGGCGCTGCTCAACTATGATGACCCGAACGTGCAACGGGCGCTGCAAGCTCATGAGGGCGACACCGTCCGGCTCAGCTATGGTCCCGTTTCACTGGGCACAGTCCTCACGGAGCGCCGCAACGAAAGACGCGGGCCGCTGCAAACATACGCGACTCAGTTGCCGATCTCCCCGGAAACCGAGGACATCGCATGGGACAAAGTGGGCTTCTGCCTGGTCCCGGAGGCGGTAGCGGCATTGCGTCATAGCGAGCTCAGCATCCGGCTCCAGGCGTTCGCCTGGTTAGCAGCGCGCGTGGGTATCATCTTGGATGCCACACCGTTGCAGGAAGGCTGGTCGCGTCTGGACGCAGCCGGGCAGCACGCGGTCCTGGAGTGCATCAACGACACGTGGTGTGGCGGCGAGCTGGTGCGCGACGTGCTGGAACGGATCGTCCATGATACGTGGGCCAAGTTGACGGACCGCAATCGCGAGCTGCTGTTCGAAGTGTGCGGGAGGTATGGCGGTCGCGCAGTGCGGCCGATCTGTCTGGAGGTCATCCGGACCCGCGCAGCGCAATCCGCGGCCCGTGACGACGGCGACAACCAGGACGTGGACCTCGGTTGTGCGGCGTGTCGGTGCCTGGGACAACTGGCAGAGCCCAACGATCTCCAGTTCGCGTTGGAGATGAGGCGGTCCCGTAACACCTCGGTGCGTTTCGGGAGCCTGCACATTCTCGCGGCGCTGGATGACCCGATTGCGATGGACGAAGTAGCCGGTGTCCTGCGTCACCCTTCAGAAGAGGGTTGCGACGGATCATCGCCATGTGACGTCGTAGCGAACCGCGATTGGACCAAACGGCCGTTGGCGCGCGAGCGCTACACGCGTTCGCTCATCCGGCTACTGGAGGAGTGTGTCAGCCGCGATGTGAGTAGTCCGCCAGCGCGCCAACGCAACTCCGATCATCGGCTCTCTGACGCGATCCTTGCTCTGGAAGTGCTAAACCAGCGTTCGCAAGGACCTACCGGCGTGATCAGGGAATCGTCGGACATGGTCAACGCCCCTGTGGCGCATGAGACCGGACGCAAGTGGGTGGATTGGTACCGAAATCGCAAGCCAGGGCCCGCGCAGATCCCAAGTGTGGATGGTCCTCCGGATGAATGACCGCGCAGGCGCCCAGGTCCAGCGAACGCGGGTCCAGACAGGTACACGGCCCTGCGGATAGATGACGATTGCCCGAAACAGGCGTGAAAACCGACCCTCGCGGCTCGCGCGGACCATCGTCCGGCGGGCCGCGTGGCGTTGTGAGCGGGCATGGTAGCCGGTTTCGCTGTTTCTGGCGACGGTGGTGCGTAGTGCCCCCAACTTGCGCGAGTGTCGAACATGCTCGGGCGGTGCTGGCAGTGAGGTCCGTGGCCCTCGATCAATCACGCCGCCGCGCAGTAGCAGTGCCGCAGCAGCCCGCCGAGGAACTTCCGGCAGCGCACGCGGCCGATCCGACGGGACTTGGCGGCTGGGCCTCGTGCGGTGTTTCGCGCTTCGCCGCCGCACGTTCGGCCTTCCTGAGTCGTCGCTCGTTCTTTCTGGTCTCCCGCTGCCGTTTTTGAATAGAAGGTCGTGATTTCTTTGACACTCTGGCTCCGTTCCGTTGCCGGTGCGGCGCAGGGAACCACACCGCGGCTCATGTTGAAGGATCGATTCTCACGGGCAACGCGACCGCGGGCGGCGTAACCGCCTCGACAGCACTGATTACCGGGGTGCTCAGCCGCTCGCCCAGCCTGCGACGGGTCGGCCGCGGCAGCGCCTGCTCAGGCTGCAACTCGCCCCCTGTGGGCAATAGCGGCAGCGCGTGGTCAGCAGGGCGGCCGTCCACCGCCCGCATCGGCAACGGACTGGCGGGAGCCAGCGAGTGCCGGCGAATGTCGCCGCGCAGCAGGCATACTGCCCAGCCGAAGGTGCGCCGGATCGTACGCGTCAATCCCCACATACCGACAAGCTGCACAAAGGCATCGGCGAAATACAATCTGCTCTTCGGGCGCACCACGGCGAACAGGAACCGAAGCGGGTTATAGAAGTACAAGTACGCCGCCATAAGGTTGAGCTGTTTGCGCCACGGCTGGGGGTGCTCCGAGGCGACGACGTAATTGGCGTCGAGCATGTAGGGCTCGACGGGCCGGCCTGCGGCGCTGGCGTAGACGCGCCCGGCGCGATACGCACCTTCGTAGAATCGCGAACCGGTGGCCGGCGTCGTCATGAGCACCTGCAAGCTGATCGCGCCAGCCTTGCGGAGCAAGCGGGCTTGGTTCAGCAGCCCGTACTGTCCCCGCCAGGTGTACAGCGGCTGCTGGTCGTGGTGCATCATCATCGGCATCGGGCAGATGCCGTGCCGCCGAAGCAGGCGAAATGCCTCGGTGGTCTTGTCCACGCTTTGGCCTTTGTTGACGAGCGTGGCGGTCATGTCTTCGACCCCGAGCCACAGGGCGCGCACGCCGGCGGTGCGGATCATCGGCAAATGTTCGCGCAACTGAAGCGTGTCGTGCACCGTGACCTCGGTGCCCCAACGCAACTTCTTCCGTATCGGCACGCCGTCGATTTCCGTCCGCGCGAGCGCCTCGATGATTTCCAGCGTCCGCTGCTTGTGGTTGAAGAAATTGTCGTCGGCGCCGAAGAAGTACCGCAGCCCGAACTCGCGGTGCAGCCGCACAAATTCGTCAGCCACGCGTGCACCGCTTTTCACGCGATGCTGCCGCTGGTTGTACGTGGGAATCGGGCAGTAGGGACAGTTGAACTTGCAGCCGAAGGTGAGGACCAGTGCGGCGATGGGGCTGTAGCGGCGCACCTGGTCCGGCGCGAGCGCGCGGGACTGCAACGTGGTCCGCCGGCTCGGCTGCTCCAGCAACCGAAATCCCAGCCCGGAGTGCGGTAGCTCATCGAGATCTCCGACGAGTCTCTGGATACCCGTGTCGATCAACTCCTCGGCTGCGCCGGTGGGGCGGGTGCGGGCGTACACGAGTCCCGGGATATCGGCAAGCAACCCGGCGTCCCGCGCGCGCTGGAACGTCGCGCGTAGCGTCTCGTCGCGTCCGCGCAGCTCGAGGAGCCGCTCCAGCAGACTGAGCAGAACAAACTCCTCGCCGGTTACGGCCACATCCGCGCCCCAGGGATCGCGGGCGTCGGGGCTGAACATGTCCCACGGTTCGTAGACCGTCTTCGGACCGCCGGCGATGACGAGCGGCCGGTGTGCGGGGTCGATCCGGCAGGCGTCGCGAATGAGTGCGTGGCAGGCCGCGGTATGGATCTGCATGCTCGAAACGAGGAAGAGGTCGGGCACGCGTCCGTCGAGGCGCATTTCGGCTGGACGGAAGTTGGGGTTCCACTGCTGGAGGACGATGCGGGTCTTCGCAAAGCCGGCATCGGCCAAGGCCGATCCAATCGCACGCACGCCAGCCGGCGCCATGCGCGTATCGGCATAGGTGAACGGCAACATACGCGTCCGATGATCGAACGCGCAAGCGATCACGGTGACCAGATCATGACGGTGGGAGAGTCCCCGCAGCCGGTCGCGCACAGCAGTCAGTTCGCCCGGGCGGCACAATTCGTCGCCACGGGCGCGGCGGGGAAGCTCCATGTTCTCCTTTCACGCGCGCCCCACGCACCGGTCTTGCCTGAACGACCAGCACGAGAAGACACGCGACGCACTTTGCGAGTTCGCGGTGTGCATCCGATCAGTCCGGTGCGCGAAACACAATGAGATTCTACGTGGTCATCCGACCGGTGTCGCCCGTTGGGTGAGATTATCTCTGCACGCGTCAAACCGTCTGACTGCGGTCGCCGGCGGCCATTCGGGCCATTCGGGACATTCTACTTTTCACCTCCGCCCGCGGCCGGCCACACGCACGCGGGCTGGCCTCCATGCCCAACGCCGCCGTGCACGACCCGCCGCCCGCATCCCCCCAAGGCCCGCCCACCCCCGCGTCCCCGGCCGCTCCAGGCGCCCCGCCCCGCGCTCCCGTCTTCCTACTTCTGCCTTGTCGCTTCAGGTACCGCCAATTCCCGCCACAGTCCGCCTCAATTCGCTCTTCGCCATTCGCTATTCGCTAGTCTCTCCCCCACGCTTGCCCCACCCCCCGCCCCGCGCCACACTTCTTCTATGATTGTGCACTCTTCTAGACCGGCCGCCCCACCGCGTCAACTCGCTCCTCGCTCCGCGCCACTCCGCACTCGCGCCGCCCTTCCCACTTTCCCACTTCCCCACCTTCCCACTTGGCCGCAACGTCCCGATATCGAAGATGCTCACTTAGGACGCGCGCAAGACCGAACTTTGATCACCTTGGGCTGGCGCGCCACGGACCGCGCACGGAGGACCTTGATCCCTCGATCCCTTGCTCCCTTGATCCCTTCCTTGGTCACCTTCGACTGGCGCGCCACGAACCTCGCACGGAGGACCTTGATCCCTCGATCCCTTGCTCCCTTGATCCCTTCCTTGATCACCTTCGGCCCGCAGCTCCCGAACCGCGCACGCTCCCCCTTGTCACTTTGCCACTTGGTCACTTCCCCCACGCACCTTGCCCGCGCAGGTCAACGCGGCGCGGTCCGTTACCGACCCGCGCCGCGTGCGCCCCTCCCGCCCGCCACCTCCCGCTAACGTTGATTGGCGTCACGCAGGACCTGCTCGCGCGTGGCCAGCAGGTCGATGCCGCCGGACAGCTCGCAGATCGCGTGCCAGGCGGCCGTGGCGCGGTCGAGCATGCCGATGTTCTGCAGGGCCAGCACGAGACTGGCGCGGAAGGCCGCACCGCCCTCGCTGACCGGCAGGATGCGTTCAAATTCTTCGGTGGCCAGGTCGAACTGGTTGCGCTGGGCGAACAACAGGCCCAGGCGGTAGTGCGTGTCGATGTCCTTGGCCTCCAGGCGCAAGGCGTGCTGGAAGGCGGCCAGAGCTTCGGCTTCTTGTCCGTTTTCCTTCAGGCAGACGGCCAGCTTGACCTGAGCCTTGGCGAAGGCCGGGTTGGTGTGGATGGCCTGGCGGAACGCGGCGATGGCGTCGTCGTGCCGGCCGATCTGGCGCAGCAGGAGCCCGCGACGATAGTGGACGTCGGCGTCCGCCGGGGTCTGCCGGGCGGCGCGGTCGTGGCGGCGGAGCGCCTCGGCCAGCAGCGCGTCGTCATCATCGGCGGCCTCGTCGCTGTCCTGGTCGAGCTCCGCGCGCTGCTCGGTCTGCAGTTGCAGGCGCGCGGCTTCGGCGAACAGCAGGGTCGAGCTGGGTTCGAGGCTGGCGGCGAGGTCGAAGGTGGCGAGCGCTTCGCGCTGGTACCCGGAGGCCTGCTGGGCGACGCCGAGTCCGGCGAAGGCGGTCATGAGGCGGTCGTTGAGCTCGACGGCGCGGTTGAAGGTCAGCGCGGCGTCGACGTAGCGGCCCTGCCGCATGTGCTGCGTGCCGAGCTTGACTGTGGCCTCCAGGAAGTTGGGCTGGGTGGCCAGGGCATCCTGGTATTGCTCGACGGCCTTGTGGTCGCGGCCGGCCTTCACATACAGGTCGCCCAGGTGCACGCGGAACGGGGCCACGCCGGGATATTTCTGGACGAGCCGTTCGGCCTTCTGGATGGCGGCGCGAATCTGCTCTTCGCCCTCGATGTTCTCGCAACTCGGCAACGGATCGTCGCTGATCTCGGGCTCGATGAAGAGGGCGCGCTGGTAGCACTCGATGGCCTCGGGGGCGCGGCCGACTTGCAAGTACAGGCTGCCGAGGGTGAGCAGGGCGTCGAGGTCGCCGCTCTCCATGTCCACGAGGCGCTCGTACTCGTTGACGGCGGCGGGCCAATCGAGTTCGCGAATGGCAATGGCCGCCAGACGCTCGTAGGCGTTGCGCAGGCGGGGGCACAGCTCCTGGGCGCGGCGATAGCCGAGCTTGGCCGGGGCCAGGCGCTCGAGCCGCTCGTGGCTGAAGCCGATTCCGAACGCGACCGCGGGGTCGCCAGGGTCGCGCTCCTGGGCCTGCTGAAGGTAGGCCAGGGCCTGGTCGAACTGACCCAACTCGTCGCACACGCAAGCCAGGCCCAGGAGGGCCGGCGTGGTACCGGGGTCATTGCGCAGGGCCGTTTCGAATGCGGCGCGGGCGTCGGTGAGATGTCCGGCGTGCAAATGCACGGCGCCCAGTCGCAGGGCCAGGTCCCGCGAGTGCGGCGAGGCCGCTAGGCGGCGCTGCAGGCCGCGCGCTTCATCGTCCGGGCATACCGGGAGTTGGTTCACGAATGCCGAGCGCAGGTCGCACAACAACCCACGCCCCAGGGCTTCTAGCAGGTAACTCATGGCTTCTTTCCACTCTGGCCATAGCCGGGCGGCGCAAACCCGCCATGACCGCTGCCCATCCATCCGGGGTGCGCGCTATCCCGCGACCGCACTCCGTTCCGGTTCCCCGCCGGCGTACCGGCGCGGCACCGCGTGTGTCGGCGCTGGAGCGGCGTTGGCGCCGGCCGCTCCGGCGGGCTCGGGCCCCGCCCGAGCTGAAGGGGGTGGCGCGCTCGCCGCGGCGAGGCGCCCTCTTTGAATCCATTGACCACACCCGCTCGTTCCCTCCGTCTGCCCCGGCGCACTGCCGGGGGTCGGCATCCAGGTCAGGCCGAGCACCCGGCGGGTCAGCTCGGCGTATTCGCGCAACTCGGTGCTGTTGGGACGCTGCGCGAGCGCTTGGCACAGCGCGGCCAGCAACAGGTCCGCATCGCCGTCCGGCGAGCCCGGCAGATGCTCGAGGCACGTGGCTACCAGCGCCGGCGTGCGGAGAATCTGCACAGTCAGGTTAGCGATGGCCGTCCGCCGCAACTCGGCAGAGCGCGGACACGGAGGCGCGGGATCGCTATGGCCGGATGTCTCCACGTTGCGACTTCCTTCCCAACCGACGGACCTACTTCTGTCCACCCGGACCGTGCGCCTGACCACCGGCATCGGGACCGGCCGGCGCGGTCGGCAGTGCGTTGCGGTTCTGGCCGTGCGTGTGCGGCACCAGAAAGTACGACTGGCAGTGTGCACACCGCACGACCTTGCCACGGGCCGACTCCGGCGCCGTGACGGTGCGTCCGCACTTGAGGTTCGGGCAAATCATGGTTACTGGCACGGCTTTGCACTTCCTCTGTTTGAGGCGTCGAACTTTCGCGTTGGTGCTATCGTCAGAATCCCCAAAAACAATCATGGCCGCGCAGGACTTGACCGGAGGTTGTTGCGGCGCGGGAGTGGCCGCGCTGCGACCGAGAACATCGCGCCGCAGGCCGCGTCGTTCGCGCGCCGGCGCTACGCGGCTGGAGCGCAGTGGGCGCGCTTATGCGGACGCGCGGAAATCTCGCGGCCGCGCACGTCCGGGAACCGCGCCGGGGGCGCGGTGATTTACCTGGGGCGAGGCGGGCGGGTCTTGCTGGGGCGCGGGGCTTTGGCGGGCGGGAGGGGGGTCCGCGAGACGGGGCGGCGCGAGACCGGCACGTCGATCGACTGGCGCCCCGCGAGGTACGCGCCGGTGAGCGACTGCGGCGCGGCGCAGATGTCCGCGAGACGACCCTGCCCGACGACCAGGCCGCCGCGCGTGCCGGGACCGGGGCCGAAATCGACGAGATGGTCGGCAGCCTCCATCGTGTCGCGATCGTGCTCGACGACGACGACGGTATTGCCCATGTCGCGCAGCCGCTGCAGCGAGGCGAGCAGCCGGCGGTTGTCGCGCGGATGCAGCCCGATGCTGGGCTCATCGAGCACGTAGAGCACCCCGACGAGGCCGCAGCCGATCTGGCTGGCGAGGCGGATGCGCTGCGACTCGCCCCCCGAGAGCGTGGGGGCAGCGCGGTCGAGCGTGAGGTAATCGAGGCCGACGTCCATGAGGAATTGCAGCCGCGCGCGGATCTCCTTGAGCGGCTCTGTGGCGATGAGCTGCCGCACGCCATCCAGTTCGAGGTGGGTGAAGAACGCCAAGGCACCGCGAATCGAAAGCTGGCAGGCGCTCTGGATGTTCAGGTTCTCCACGCGGCCACCGCCACCGGCGGGGCGCCCCGCGAGGCGTACCGCCAGCGCCTGGGGATTCAACCGACCGCCGCGGCATTGGGTGCACTCGGCCTGCCGCATGTACTGCTCATAGAAACGGCGGACCATGTTGGATTGCGCCTTGCGGTGCTTGGCTTGCAGCTCGGCGATGACGCCCTCGTATGTCCCGCCGTGCTTCCAGGTGCCGTGCCGGCCGCGCCAGGTGAAGGTGATGTGCGTGTCGCCGGTGCCGTAAAGGAGGGCGTGGCGGGCCTTGGGCGGCAGATCGCGCCACGGCAACGCGAGGTCGACACCGAGGTATTCGGCGACGCCCTGGTAGAAGTGCCGTCGCCAGCGGCCGGGCTTGTGCCGCAGGGCGGCCACGCACGGCGCGAAAAACGGCAGCGTGGGGTCTGGGACGAGAAGATCCGGGTCGAAGTCGAAGCGTGTGCCCAGGCCGTCGCAGTGGGTGCACATGCCCTGAGGACTGTTGAAGCTGAACATCTGCGGGCTGGGTGGCGCAAAGCTCACGTCGCACCGCGTGCACGCGAAGCCGGTGGATAGCAGGATGTCCTGCGCGGGGACGCTCGTGCCGCGGCGCCGCGGACCGGGCGCGGGGGCCGCTGCCACAGCACCACGTTCGCCCAGGACGGCGATGATCGCGGTGCCTTCCCCGGCGCCGAGAGCGGCCTGGAGGCCTTCGGCGATGCGGGTCCGCAGGCCGCTGCGCAGTTCGAGCCGGTCGACGACGACCTCGATGTTGTGGCGGCGATAGCGATCGAGGGCGGGTGGGTCGGCCAGGTCGATGACTTCGCCGTCGACGCGGGCCCGGACGTATCCCTGCCGCAGCAACTCGGCGGACAGGTCGCGGTATTCGCCCTTCTGGGCGCGGATCTTGGGCGCGAGGATCAGGAAACGCGTGCCCTCGGGCAGCGCGAGCACGCGGGCCGCCATCTGCTCGGAGGTTTGGGCCGCGATGGGCTGGCCGCAGTGGGGGCAATGCTGGACGCCGGCGCGCGCGAATAGTACGCGCAGATAGTCGTGGATCTGGGTGATCGTGCCGACCGTGCTGCGCGGGTTCCAGCCGCTGGTCTTCTGCTGGATCGAGATGGACGGCGCCAGGCCCGTGATCTGGTCGACATCCGGCTTGGGGAGTTGACCCATGAACTGGCGGGCGTAGGCGCTGAGGGATTCGATGTAGCGGCGCTGGCCTTCGGCGTAGAGCGTGTCAAAGGCCAGGCTGCTCTTGCCGCTGCCGGACACACCCGTGAAGCAGACCAGCTGGTTATGAGGGATGGTGACCGAGACACTGCGCAGGTTGTGTTCCCGCGCCCCCACGACCCGCACCGCGTCATTATCGGCCGCTGTCATCGCGAATCCGCTCGCCTGCCGTCGGAGAAAAAGCGGGGCCACCCACGGTGGAAGCGCCCGGGGTGGCCCTCAGCAGAAGTTGCCCCCAGAAGTCTAGCTGGGCAACTCGATAATCGACTGCGTTTTCACGATCGTGCGTTCGGCCGGATAGGCGTGGAACGCGTGAACGTGAAATTCGGCATCGCGCGCTTCGTGATCGATGTAGCTGAACGGGGTCAGCTCGCTGCCGGCCAGCCCGGCGTACTGGTAGAACCAGCCGCGACGCTCCGCATGGCGCAGGAGGTCAAAGTGGACGGACTTGTACAGGGCCTCGTCCATGGTCTCAACCTGCGTGCTGACCATGTAGCCCCACCCATCTGGCGTCCGGCGTTCGTGATCGCGCTCGCCCTTGAGACGGAAACGGGAGATGACCCCGCGAGTCGGGATCGTCTCGCTGTCGCGGGCAAGCAGCTCGGTCAGGGACTTTGCGCCGCACGTCACGGTGACGACGTGGCTCAGCCCGACGATCCAGATGTCCGCATAGTACCGCCCCTGCTCGACCCGATAGTTCGCGTAGTGCCGGAAGAGCTCCGGATGGAGCGGCCGGTCGAACGCAAATAGATGTAGGTCAACAGTTTGTAGCGCTAGATTGCTTACGCCCGCATTGTTCAGTGTGTCTTCAGTCACCGCACGAACCTCGAAACAAGGTGTAGTCCAGTAGTATACCCGTCGCAGTCGCGGCCGCCCAGAGAAATCCGCGGGCACTCCCTATACGTTCATGCCCGCGGGACGTTCAACTCACCCCGGTGCATTGGCGGGCCCGGACGGCGCGGCTAGAGCCCGCAGGAGATCAAAGTCGTAGATGCCGGCACTGTGGCCGTCTCCCCAGGTGATGCGCAGGGCATAGTTGCCGACCAGCTCCAGGCGCTGGGCCTGGGTCATCTGTAGCTGCTGGTCGATCGTCGCCATCACTGGTAGGGCACTCCGGGACGCCTGTTCTCGCTCGCTGCGGCAGGTGGCACAGGGGCACGCCCGCCTCAACATCCCCAACGGATAGACGCTTGCTTCCCCATCCCCCCACCGAATCCGCACTTCCCTCGTTCGGTCGAGTTCGATCTCAACCGGCCGATTCGCCGGTCCTCCCATTTTCCACCTGTACCGCCACAGCCGGGGCGGCGTTCCGGACGCGTTACACCGCGCTACTCGCGCGCGCTCGCAGGGGCTGCCGTCCGCCGCGTGCGGCCCCGGGGCGTCGTCGGCCGGGGCGTTTCGGACACGAAGGAGCCCAGCTTACGCAGCCGCTCATAGCGGCGTCGCAGCAGGGTATCCACCTTCAGCCGGCGCAAATCGCGGAGCGACTTGCCGATCCAGCCTTCCAGATTCCGGGCCGCCAGTTCGGGATCGCGATGCGCCGCGCCCAGCGGTTCCGGGATAATCGCATCAATCAGGTCCAGCCGCTTAAGATGCGCCGGGGTCAGCCGAAGCGCCTCTGCGGCCTGCGGAGCGTACTCGCCGGACTTCCAAAGGATAGCCGCACAGCCTTCCGGGCTGATCACGGAGTAGTACGCATGCTCCATGACCGCAACTTGGTCGGCCACGGCAATCCCCAAAGCCCCACCGCTGCCGCCTTCGCCAATGACGGCCGCCACAACGGGAGTGGGGAGGCGGGACATCTCCATCAGGCTGACGGCGATCGCCCGGGCAATCCCGCGCTCTTCGGACTCTACGCCGGGGTAGGCCCCAGGAGTGTCCACCAGACACACGATCGGGACCTTGAACTTCGCCGCCAGCTCCATCTTCTGCAAGGCCTTACGGTAACCGTCGGGATGAGCACAACCAAAATTGCACTCGATCTTCTCGCGTGTGTCGCGGCCCTTTTGATGTCCGACGAGCATGACTCGGTGGCCCGCCAGGCGGGCGAACCCGCACACGATGGCCTTGTCGTCCGTGTAGAGCTTGTCCCCATGAAGCTCGCAGAAGTCCTTGGCAATCATGCGGATATAGTCGCGCAGCAGGGGGCGGCGAGGGTGCCGGGCCACGAGGACCTTCTCCCAGGGGGTGAGGTTCTCGTAGGACTGCCGCAGGGCGATCTGGAGCTGCTCGCGAATCTTCGCGATGATCTCGGAGTAATCCCGTCCGGACTCCGTCTGCAGCGCCTCCAGGCGCTGGATCTCCTGCTCCATCTTCGCGATCGGCTTTTCGAATTCGAGCACGTGGCCAAAGCCGCCGCTCGTCGTCACGCCATCTGGCTGTGCGTTCATACGTCTTCCAGAAGACCGCCGCGCCAACGGGCAGGCCTCACAGCCCGCACCCGTCTCCTGACAACAACTTGCGGCAAATGATAAATGCCGCCGCTGCCCGCGGCAAGCGAAATCCCGCCCTGAGAGATTCGCAGTGTCGACGAGAAAGGTTGCAGATAGGTCTTAGATTGGCGGTAAATATAATGACAGCAACAGTTTAGGAGTGAGTTCTGGCCTGCGCTGCGGGCGGGGCCAAGGGGCCGGGTCGTCGGTCAGAAAATGTGCGTTCGCCGGGTTCGCTTCAGCCCGGTGGGTGGTATCATTTCCGCGTTCCTGCCCGAACTGCGCAGCGATATCCTCCGACGCATGGTAGAACCGAGACATGACCGTTTACCGCATTGAGATTGGGGCCCGATCTACTACAGGTAGTAGTGACGACCCTCACACTGTGGCACTGCTTCGCGAGGCGGGGCTCTCAGGCGTCACACGCGTGCAATCCTCGCGTCTGTTCTTCATCGAAGGCGGACTGTCACGCACGCAGGCGGAGCATATCACTGCCGGCCTGCTGACAGACCCCGTGGTCGAGGTCGCGCACATCGCGGCCGCCGACAGCGAGCTTTCGCACGCCCCCACGGGCACGGTTGCGGTGGAAGTGCATCCGCGTCCGGGTGTTATGGATCCGGTGGCGGAGAGCACGCTGGCGGAGTTGCTCGCTGAGGGTCTCGATGTAGAGATCGTCCGGACGGGGCGGCGGCACGTGATCGCGGGACAGCTGGACGTCGAGCAAGTGCGTCAGACGGTCCCCCGCGTGCTAGCGAACGACTGCATAGAAGAGACGATTCTTGGGACAGCTGGCGTGCGCGGAGCCCGACGGCCACCGTTGTTCCCGTTCCAGCTCCGAACCGTGGCGCTGGTCGAATTGGACGACGCCGCGTTGGAGAAGCTGTCGCGGTCGGCTCACCTGTTTCTCTCTCTGGAAGAGATGCGCACAATCCAGGAGCACTTTCGGGCGCTCGGCCGCGATCCGACCGACCTGGAGCTCGAATCACTGGCCCAGACTTGGTCGGAGCACTGCGTCCACAAGACGCTCAAGAGTGCAGTCGAGTATCGTGGGGCGCCGCTGCCCTCTCCTGACGGGACGCCCGTCGCGGCCGGAACGGCTGTGACGCGCCGTTATGGGAACTTGCTCAAAGAGACGATCGCGCGCGTAACGGAAGAGCTGACGGCGGCCGGCAAGGGACCGGAGTGCCTGTCGGTCTTCAAAGACAATGCGGGCGTTATTACTTTCGATGAGCAGTATGCGCTGGCTTTCAAAGTTGAAACACACAATCACCCCTCGGCCATTGAGCCCTACGGCGGGGCGGCGACCGGCGTAGGTGGGGTCATTCGCGACGTGATTGGCTGCGGGCGTGGTGCCAAGCCCATCGCGAACACGGACGTGTTCTGCGTGGGGCCGGCGGACTGGCCGCGGGACCGCATGCCGAAGGGCGTGCTGCATCCCTGGCGCGTGCTGCGCGGGATCGTGCGCGGTGTGGCAGACTACGGGAATCGGATGGGCATCCCGACGGTAAACGGGGCCGTCTACTTCGATCCGCGCTATCTGGGAAACCCGCTCGTCTACTGCGGGTGTCTCGGGCTCATGCCGCGCGGGCTCATTGAGAAGGCGGCACAGCCGGGCGACCTCGTGGTCGTCATTGGCGGCCGCACGGGGCGCGATGGAATCCACGGCGCGACGTTTTCGTCGGCGGAACTGACGGACACGCACGCGGATGAGTTCTCACACGCCGTGCAGATCGGCAATGCGATCACCGAGAAACGCTTCCTGGACGCCGTGCTGCAGGCGCGGGACGACGCGCTGGGCTGCCTGTATACGGCCATCACCGACTGCGGCGCGGGCGGACTGAGTAGCGCGGTCGGCGAGATGGCGGAAGAAGTGGGAGCGCTCGTTGACCTGGACAAGGTTCCGCTCAAATACGCGGGCCTGCGCTATCACGAGATCTGGATCAGCGAAGCGCAGGAGCGGATGGTCGTCGCGGTGCCGCCGGCGAATCTCGAACGGTTCCTGGCGATCATGCGTGCGGAAGAAGTTGAGGCTACGGTGATCGGCACGTTCGGCCACGCGGGCGCGACCGGGCCACGACTGGTGCTGCGTTACAGCGGCCATACGGTCGGCGACCTCGACCTGAAGTTCCTGCACCACGGCGTGCCGAAGCTGCAGCGGGCAGCGGAGTGGTGGCCGACGGATCCCGCACATGCGGCGGGCGCATCGGGCGGGGTCGGTTGCGAATTCGTCGCGCGCGTGCAGGCGGGGCTGGCTGAGCCGAATGTCGCGTCGAAGGCCTGGATCATCCGCCAGTATGACCACGAGGTGCAGGGCGGCAGCACCGTGAAGCCGCTGCTGGGACCGGGCGGCGGGCCGGGAGATGCGGCGGTACTGCGGCCGCGGCTGGCGTCGCGCCAGGGTGTGGCAATCGGATGCGGGCTGGTGCCGCATCTGGGGGACGTGGACCCGTACTGGATGGCGGCGGCGTCGATCGACGAGGCGCTGCGGAACGTAGTGAGTGTCGGCGGGAACCCGGAGCAGACCGCGATTCTGGACAATTTCTGCTGGGGCCGGAGCGACGATCCGCGGCAGTTGGGCGCCTTGGTGCGCGCGTGTCAGGCGTGCTATGACGTGGCCCTGGCGAACGGGGTGCCGTTCATCTCGGGCAAGGACTCGCTCAACAACGAGTTTGCTTTGGACGACGGGGACGTGGAGCCGCTGATCGCCACTCTGCGGCGGCGGGCGGCGGGGGCGGACACGGCGGCCCTGCGCCTGCGGGCGCTCTTGCCGCAGCTCGAGGAGCGCATCCGTGAGCGGCGGCGGCTGGCGATTCCGAGCACTTTGCTGATCAGCGCAATCAGCTTGATTGAGGACGTCGCCCGGTGCGTGACCTCGGACCTCAAGCGTGCCGGCAGTACCGTATTGCTGGTGGGCGGATTGCCGCAGACGGGGTACAAGCTGGCGGAGGCGGCGGGGATTCACCGGGCGGTAGCGGCGCTGCTGCGCGGCGGGCTGGTGGCGGCGTGTCACGACGTGTCGGATGGCGGCTGGGGTGTGGCCCTGGCGGAGATGGCGATTGCCGGGGATCGCGGTGTGGACGTGGCCGGCCAGGTGACGGACGTGCCGGCGCCGTTCGCGGAGTGCTGTAGCGGCTACCTGGTGGAGACGCCGGAACCGGTCCGGGCGCGGGAGCAATTGGCGAAGCGGGGTGTCCGGGTTGCCGAAGTGGCACGCGTGCGCGACGACGGGCGCTTTGTGGCGGGGGGGCAGGAAGTTGCGGTGGCGGCATTGCGAAAGGCGTGGCAGGCGGATTCGGACGCGTGACGCGCTAGTGCGGTGCAGGTGGGGAGGGCTCGCGCGGGGGCGAGTTCGCGGGCGCGCGCGACGGGTCGGCCGAAGTCCGCGGCGGCACGGGCGCATTCGGCGGCACAGCGACAGCGAATCCGCGGGCGACGGGTGTCGCGCTCGCCCGCAGTTCCTGCACGCCCCAGTACAGCAGCGCGCCGCCAAGCAATAGCGTCGCCAGGACGGCCAGGGCGACCCAGGCAACCTGTGCAGCAGTGGCGCTCAATGTCGGCTCCGTACCGTGCGGGGCGGGCGGACGGTGGGCCAAACGACGGGAACAGGTCCGCGCGCCGGACCGGCCGCGTTCACCCGCGGTGCCGAAGTCGCTAAGATGGGGTCATGACGATGATTGTGCAAGTCCCAGCCTGCCGGCCCGGAGGCAGCCGATGATCGAGGAAACCGCCTCGCCCGAGCAGGCGACGAGCGAGCGGGTTGGCCTGCGCACGCTGCGCGAGCGGCGCTGGCGTGTCTATCGCGGCGTGTTCATGCTCGTGCTGTCGACGGCGATCGTAGTGGCGTTGACCGTACTGAACCGGGACGAGGCGGCGATTCGGGCGTGCGACGCCCGGATGAAGTTCGCGTGCGACGCGTTCCAGGCGATGCGGGACAGCAAGGCGCCGGTGCCGGCGAGCCTGCTGGAACTGCGCCCGGATCCGAGCCGTCCGGTGGACCGCGAGGACCACGCCACGAACGACCTCCTTACCCAGCTCTGGACGGAGGCCTACTACAATGCGTTGTTCGATCTGCGGTGCGATTCCGGGCGCGAGGTCGGCGTGTGTTGTTGCCAGGCCCCGCATGCGCGGTTGATCGGCGCGAGCGGCCGGTATGTGGTCGTTTATGATCCGGTGCGGCGGCGGTTTGCGCAGCGCTGGTTGGACGAGGACGCGTTCCAGCGGCAGGCGGACCAGTTGGGCCTGAGCGGGGCGTGCGAGCCGTAAGGCCGCGCTCTGGCCGACGTGGCCGGGGAGAGCTATGGACCTGTTTGCCTACGAGAATGGGCAGTTGGCGTGCGAGGGGCGGGCGGTGGCGGCGCTGGCGGAGGAGTATGGCACCCCGCTGTACGTGTACTCTGCGGGCACGCTGCGGATGCACTATCAGCGCGTGCGGCAGGCTTTCGCGGAGCTGCAGCCGCTGATCTGCTATTCGGTGAAGTGCTGTCCAAACACGCACATTCTGCGACTGCTGCAGCAGGAGGGAAGCGGATTTGACGTGGTCAGCGGGGGCGAGCTGTTCCGGGCCCTGCGGGCCGGGGCCGGGGGCGCACAGATCGTGTTCGCCGGGGTGGGCAAGGGCGAGCACGAAATCGAGGAAGCGCTGCGCGCGGGCGTCGGACTGCTGAACGTGGAATCCGAATCGGAACTGGAAGTGCTGGCGCAGGTGGCGCGACGCGTCGGGCGGCCGGCGCACGTGGCCATTCGCGTGATCCCCGAAGTAGACGCGCAGACGCATGAATACACGACGACCGGCACCAAGCTGACCAAATTCGGGGTGCCGCTGGACCGGGCTGGTGCGCTGTACCGGAAATTCGCGCATTCGGCGGACGTGCGGATGCGCGGCCTGCACCTGCACATCGGCTCGCCGGTGTTTGATCCGCAGGCCTACGTGACGGCGATTCAGCGGGCGCGCGCGCTGTTGGACGAGCTCCGCACTGCAGGCTGCACCGCGGACACGCTGGACATCGGCGGGGGCTATGCGGCGCACTATGCCGGCAGCGAAGCGCCCAGCGCAGAGACCTATGCCCGCGCGATCGTGCCGCTGCTACAGGGGCGCGGTGTGCGCGTGATTCTGGAACCGGGGCGCTCCATCGCCGCGAACGCCGGCGTATTGGTGACGCGCGTGCAGCACATCAAGGACACCGGGCGGCGGCGCTTTGTGATCGTCGATGCGTCGATGACCGATCTGATCCGGCCGGCGCTGTACGACGCGTATCATTTCATCTGGCCGGTCGCGGCGGGTGCGCGCATCCCGCAGGACTGGGCGGAGCAGCAACCGTTCGCCGGACTCGAACCGTGCGACGTCGTCGGACCGGTGTGCGAGAGTGGGGACTTCCTGGCCAAACAGCGACCGCTGCCGCCGCTGCGGCGCGGGGACTTGCTGGCGGTGCACACGTGCGGCGCGTATGGCATGTCCATGGCCAGCCAGTACAACTCCCGGCCGCGCGCGGCGGAGGTGCTGGTGGAAGGGGGGACGGCGCGGCTGATCCGGCGGCGCGAGACGTATGCGGACCTGGTGGCGGCAGAGCCCTCGGACGGGGAATAGGCGTGTCGCCAGCACACCCGCTACGGTTGCGGACGAAGCGGCTGGAGTTGGTGGCGGCGGACGCCGCGCTCGCCCAGATCGAAGCCGACGGCAATTTCGTGCGGCTGGGGGCTCTGCTACGAGCCCGCGTCCCGGCCGAATGGCCTCCCGCCGAAACCCGCGACGTCCTCGCGCTGTTCGCGGAGCGTCTGGCGACCTGCCCGGAGCAAGCGGGCTGGTGGGGCTGGTACTTCATTCGTGCGGAGTCGGAGGCGCAGCGCGTGCTCATTGGCGGCGGCGGCTTCAAATCCCCCGCGGACGGGCGGATCGTCGAGACGGGCTATTCGCTCTTGCCGGAGTTTCGGCGTCAGGGGTATGCCAGCGAGGCCGTTGCGGCCCTGGTGAACTGGGCCTTCGCACACCCGGCGGTCCTGGCGGTTGGTGCGGAAACAAGTCCGGATAATGCCGGCTCGCTGGGCGTACTGCGAAGTGTGGGAATGCAGCCAGTGGGAGCAGGCGCGGAACCTGGCACCGTGCGGTACGAGATCGCACGGCCGCCAGGCGGCGCGTGATTCCCCCGGCTTTCGTGCGGCGCCCGTGGGGGCTCATGCTACAATAGGCGCGTGCGCCGGGACGGGGTCACGTCAGTGCGACGGACCGCCATCGCTTTTACTTCCGGCCTAAAAACCGAGGCGGCAAGGAGCACCGCATGCGAACGCGCGCGGCCGTCGTATTCACTCTTCTGCTAGCGGCACTCAACGCTCAGGCCCAGGTCCAGGCTCTTCCACCGGGCGCGGACGCCACGAATCCCGCCCCTTTGCCGAAGTACCTGACGCCCGAAGAGGCGCTGCTGCCGCCGCTGCCCGTGGTGCAAGGGCGCGCCGCGCCGACCGGGACGATCTACTGCCCGGCCGAGTATGAGCCGTGTGACGGCCTGTTCATCGCGTGGGAAGGCTACACGGACATCCTCACCGAGATGACGGTGAAGATCACGCAGAACGACCCCAACGTGACGGTCTGGTGCGTGGTCGATACGGCCACGGAGCAGACCAGCGCATCCAGCGCGCTCAGCGCAGCAGGGGCGGTGATGAGCCGCGTGCAGTTCATCATCCGCACGACGGACACGGTGTGGATTCGGGACTACGGTCCACGGTTCATCTTCAACAACAACGCCCGCGCGATCATCGATCACACCTACAACCGCCCACGGCCGAACGACGATGCGTTTAACGACTACCTGGCGTCCCTGTGGGGAATCGCCCAGTACGACATTCCGCTGGAACACGGGGGCGGCAACTTCCACTTGTTCTCGAATCACGACGCGTTCATGACGAGCCTGATTCTGACCGAGAACGAGGGGCTCACGGCGCAGCAGGTGAAGGACTATTACCTGCAGTACCAGAACTTGAACCTGACGATCTACACGGGTTTCCCGACCAGCTTCGATTCGACGCAGCACATCGATATGTGGATGCTGCCCGCGGGCGATCACCGGGTGATCATCGGGCAGTACGCCGCGTCGACGGGCCAGCCGTACACGATCACGGAGAACGCCGTGACGGACCTGACGGCGCGCGGCTACACCGTGTATCGCACGCCGGGCTGGAACAGTGGCGGCACGCACTACACGTACACGAACGCGGTCGTACTCAACAACCAGGTATTCATGTCGAAGTTCGGCGGATCGTACGCGACGCAGGACGCGCAGGCGCTGGCCGTCTTTCAGAACGCGTTTCCCGGCTACACGATTCACCAGATCAACAACGCGAGCATCATCACGGCCGCAGGCGCGATGCACTGCATCGTGATGCACGTGCCGAAGCTGCCGGTCGATCCGCTGCCGCATGTCACGGTGCTGGACCCCAACGGGACGGAAACGCTGTATGCCGATGAGACGTACACGATCCGCTGGCAGGCAACGGACAACGTGGGCGTGACCAGCATCGACCTGGCTTATTCGACGGATGGCGGGGTCACTTACCCGCACGTGATCGCGACGGGCGAGGCGAACGACGGCGCGTATCCGTGGATGGTGCCGCCGACGCCCGCAACGCAGTGCCGCATAAAGGTCGTAGCGCACGATGCCGACGGCAATACGGCGGAGGACGTTTCGAACGCCGATTTCACGATCATCCAGCCGCTGACGCTCATCGTCGCGTTTCCACTGGACACGGACCCGGGCTGGGCGTGCCAGGGGCAATGGGCGTTCGGCACGCCGACCGGCGGCGGTTCGCACGGCGCCGATCCCAGCAGCGGCCACACGGGCGTCAACGTCTACGGGTACAACCTGACGGGCGACTACCCGAGCAACCTGACGCGGCAATACCTCACGACGACGGCGATCGATTGCCGGCACGCGACGGGGATCGAGCTGCGTTTCTGGCGCTGGCTGGGCGTACAGAACCTGGACCATGCGTGCATCGAGGTGTCGGCGGACGGGAGCAACTGGGTGAACGTGTGGGAGTACAGCGGGGTATCGCTGGTAGCGACGGCATGGACGCAGATGCGCTATGACATCTCCGCGGTCGCAGACGGCCAGGCGACGGTGTACATCCGCTGGGGCATGGGCCCGACGGACGCCAGCATCACCTACCCCGGCTGGAACATCGACGACATCGAGCTGTACGGGGTCGCGAGCCCGGCGGTGTGTGTCGGCGACGGGAATTGCGACGGCGTCATCAATTGGCGTGATATTGACTTCCTGGTGGCGGGTCAGAACGACAACGAGAGCGCGTGGGCGGCCCTGTTCGCGGCGCCGGGTCCGGACTGCCCGTTCGCGAATCTGGATGCGAGCGGCGACGCGTCGGTGAACTGGCGGGATATCGATCCCTTCATCGCGCTGATGAACACGACCTGCCCGTAGCGGCAGCGTGTGGGGCTCAACGAGGCCTTGCGGAACGGCCGATAAGTTCAGCGGCCCATCGCAAGGAGTCCGCCATGCGCCCCGCGCTGCTTCGTGGCCTGCGTTCCGGTGCCTTCCCGCTGCTGTCGGTGTGCCTGGCGTGCGCGCCGGTGGTGACGCCGGAGCAAGCGTACCTCGCGGCCGTGCAGGATGCCGCTGTTGCCGAGCCCGCCGAAGTGGCGACCGACCTGGTCGCGATCGTGCCCGAGAACGCGGACCTGATCTGGCGCGGGACGGGCGACAACCGCGCGGTCCTGATGGTGACGTGGACCTCGTGGAACGGCTACGACGCGCAGGTGGGGCAGACCACGACGGTCACGCGCGATGTGTGGGTGACGGCCGCCCCGGACGTGCGTGAGTTCGTGCGCACGAATCTGGTGCCCCCGGACGTGCTGACCGCCCGGCTGGAGCAACTCCTGGGCGTGCCACCGAACAACGGCAAGACGAAGTTCGTGCAGTTCTGGGTGAGCCCGCGCGACCTGTTCCGGCCCAGTGCGGATCCGGAGATCAGTGACCGCGAGGCGGAACTGGACCTCCCGCAGTCGACCGCGTTCATCACGGTCAGCGACGCGTACCAGCAGTGGTTTGCCAATCAGACGGCGATCTCCTACGGCGACAACGGCTACCCGTGGACGCGCCTCGGCTACACGTACGACTGGGGCAATCCCTGCAGCGAAGAGGGGCTCAGCGAGTTCGTGATCCGGGCGGGGGCGACCGTGGAGGTGGAGTCGGTGACAAGCACTTTAGACTACTGCCGTTGGTGGTAGCCGCCCAAGGGGGGTACAGCCGTGCCGGCCCGTCCCGACGCAGATTGCGCGGGAAGTCGGCCGTTTCGCCGCCGCGACCTTCCCGCACTGCCCGGTTTGCGGGACACTGGTGCTCACCGGCCTGGCCGGGGAGCAGTCATGTTCGGTCATCCGCACGAGATCATCGCGCAGTACGGGTATCCGGGGCTCTTCGTCCTGCTGATGCTGGGAATCGTGGGGCTGCCGCTGCCGGATGAGACGCTGCTGACGGCGGCGGGATTTTTCGTGCGCCAGGGCGAACTGCACGTCGTGGCCACGTTCGTGGCGTGCCTGCTGGGCAGCGTGAGCGGCATTACGCTGAGCTTTATCATCGGACGCACGCTGGGCTACCGCGCCATGCACCGCTGGGGGCCGTATCTGCACATCACGGAGGACCGGCTGGCGACGTTCCACCGCTGGTATGAGAAGCGCGGGCGCTGGACGCTGTTGCTGGGCTACTATGTGCCCGGCGTGCGGCACGTGGCGGCCATCGCGGCCGGGGCTTCGGAGCTGACGTGGCACAGCTTCGCGCTGTTCGCCTACAGTGGGGCGGCCGTGTGGGTCACGACGTTCCTGACGCTGGGGTATCTGCTCGGACGCGGTTGGGAGCACCACTCGGTGCGGGTGCGCGGGTACCTGGTGCTGGCGGTGCTGGCGGCGGCGGCGCTGGTCTTGCTCGTGGTCATACTGCGGCGCCGGCGGGCGGCACAGCCGGCGGCGAAATCGGAGCCGCCGCTGACGAGTTGACGGGCCGGGCGGCGGGCGCCCTTGGCGGGCGGGCGGCGGCGCGTATAGTGCGGGAGCGCGCGGGCCTGGGGTCCGCGCGGGCCGGCGAGGACGCCATGCTGAAAGCGGCCGGGATCTGCAAGAGCTATCCGACACGCGCCGGCGAGTTGGTCGTGCTGCGCGACGTGGACCTGGAGCTGGCGCCGGGGCAATCGATCGCGATCCTCGGGCCGTCGGGGTGCGGCAAGAGCACGCTCTTGAACATCCTGGGTACGTTGGAGCCGCCGACGCGCGGACAAGTCTGGCTCGACGGCTGCGAACCGTTCACGCTGCCGGCCACGGAGCTGGCGCGGTTCCGCAATACGAGGGTCGGGCTGGTCTTTCAGGATCATCATCTCCTGCCCCAGTGCACCGTCCTGGAGAATGTGCTCGTGCCGACCTTGGCGGGCCGCGCGGAGTCGCAGGCGCCAGCGCGGGCCCGGGAGCTGCTGGTGCGCGTCGGCCTGGAGGCCCGGCAGGAGCACTTGCCGGCGGAATTGTCGGGCGGCGAGCGGCAGCGCGTGGCGATTGCGCGGGCGCTGGTCAATCGGCCGCACCTGGTGTTGGCCGACGAGCCGACCGGGAATCTCGATCCGGCGACCGCGGAGCGGATCGGCGAAATGCTGGCGGAATTGCCGCGGACCCAAGGGGTAATCTTGGTGGTCGTGACCCACAGCGCCGCACTGGCGGCGCGGTTTGAGCGACGGTTCGAACTGGTGGGCGGGCGACTGGTGCCGGCTGGCGCTGCGGCGGCGCCGGCGGCCCGTTAGGCGCGCCCGGCGCGCGGGCCGGCGTTGGTATCGGGAGCATCGCGTGCACCTGCGGACGCTTCCATTTCGCAGCCTGCGGTATCACTGGCGGCCGGCGCTGGCGGTGGCGCTGGGGGTCGCGGTGGGCACGGCGGCGCTGGCGGGGGCACTGCTGGTGGGGGATTCACTGCGCGGGAGTCTGCGGGAGAACGCACTGGGGCGTTTGGGGCACGTCGGATATGCGGTGCGGGCGCCGCACTTCTTCCGCGGCGCGCTGGCGGACGAACTTGGCGCGACCGCAGCGCTGCGGGCGAGCGAGCCGACCGTCGCGCCGGCGATCCTGTTGCGGGGCAGCGCGGCCGTGCCGGCGGGCGGCGCCGTGGCACCGGGCGTGAGCATCATTGGCGCGGACGAGCGCTTCTGGTGCCTGGGAACGGGGTCGCAGGCGCCGCCCGCTGAGCCGAACGCGCGGGCGGTGGTGCTGACGGCGCCGCTGGCGGACGAACTGAGCGTGCGCGCGGGTGACGAGGTGATCCTGCGCGTGGGCACGCCCAGCGTGATCTCACCGGAGATGCTGCTCGGGCGACGCGACGACCGCACGGCCGCGCTACGCCTGGTTGTGGAGCAGGTTGTGTCTGCGGAGGGGCTGGGGGCCTTTTCGCTCGATCCGCGCCAGGGCGCCGCGCGGAACGCGTATGTGCCGCTGGCGACGCTCCAGCGCGCGCTGGGGCAGGCCGGATACGTCAACACACTGCTTTTCACGGAGACCACGGCCGACCTGACGGGTCTGCTCCAGCAGCACGTGACGCTCGCGGATTACGGACTGCGGCTGCGCGCGGACGCGGTACGGGGCTATGCGGCGCTCGAAAGCGAAGCGTTCCTGCTGGTACCGCCGGTGGAAGCGGCGGCCCGCGCGGCGACGCAAGTCCTGGAGCTGCAGGCGACGCCCCTGCTGACGTACCTCGCGAACGAGATCGCGCTTGTGGCCGATCCGAACGAGCCCGCGCGTGAAGCAAATGCGCCGCGCGCTGCCGCCGTTGTGGTCCCGTATTCGACCGTTGTCGCGTTCGAGCCGTGTCACGCTCTGCAGGCCGGCTTGCGACTGGTCGACGGCGGCCCGGTTCCGGCGCTGGATGCCGGCGAGATTCTGCTGAACGACTGGTCGGCTGCCGAGCTGGGGGCCAGGTGCGGCGACACGGTGCGACTCACCTACTACGTCACGGAAGCGATGGGGCGGCTCGCGACACGCAGCGCGACGTTCCGGCTGCGCGGCGTGGTGGCCCTCGCGGATGCGGCCGACGACTCGGGTCTGACGCCGGAGTATCCGGGTGTGACCGACACGCCCCGCATCTCCGACTGGGACCCGCCGTTTCCGGTCGATCTGAAGCAGGTGCGGCCGCAGGACGAGGAGTACTGGCACCAACATCGGGCGACACCCAAGGCGTTCGTGACGCTCCAAGACGGCCGGCGCCTGTGGGCGGAGCAGGGCGAGCGCTTTGGACGGCTGACGGCCTGGCGCGTGTATGCGCCGGCCGGGCAGAGCATGAATGACCTGCAGTCGGCATTCGCGCAACAACTGCTGCGCGGGATTGAACCCAGCGCGGCGGGGCTGCGTGTGGAGGCGGTGCGGGCGCGGGCACTGGCCGCGAGCCAGGGGACGACGGACTTCGCAGGGCTGTTTGTCGGGTTCAGCTTCTTCCTGATCGCCTCGGCGGCGCTGTTGGTGGCGCTGCTGTTCCGGCTCAGTGTGGAACGGCGGGCGCGCGAGATCGGCTTGCTGCTCGGCGTCGGCTTCACGCCGCGGCGCGTGGCTGGACTCCTGTGTGCGGAAGGCGTGGTGCTGGCCATCGCGGGAGGAGTGCTGGGGTTGCTGGCGGCACGCGGCTACGCGTGGTTGCTGCTGGCGGGGCTGCGCTCCTGGTGGCAGGCGGCAGCGCAGACGCCGTTTCTGCGGCTGCACGCGGAGCCGGTCAGCTATGCGTACGGACTGGCGGGCGGTGTGTCGGTGGCTGTCGTGGCCATGATGTGGTCGCTGCGCGGTCTGTTGCGGCGGCCGGCGCGAGCCCTGCTCACCGGTGCGACAGAGTGGGAACCGCGAAATCAGGTCGGCGGCGGTGTGCCGTCGTCTGCGGGGCCGAACCAGGCACGCGGTACACGATCGGATGGGCACCGGGCCCTGGTGGTCGCGATCCTGGCCGGGCTTGCCGCCGTAGCATTGGTGCTCTCATCGCTGGCGCCGCGGGCCGTTCCGGCGACGGCGGCGTTTTTCGGCGGCGGTGCCCTGCTGCTCGTGGCCATGCTGGCGGTACTCGCCGTGTGGCTAGGGCGGGCGCCGCGCGCTTCAGCGATGCTGAGCGGACGCGGCGCACTGGTGCGCTTGGGACTCCGCAACGCCCGGCGCCATCGCGGGCGCAGCTTACTGACGGCGGCACTGATCGCATGTGCGACGTTTCTGATTACGGCGCTACAGTCCATGCGGCTGGAGGCGCCGACCGATCCGACACGCCGCGACTCGGGGACCGGCGGCTTCACGCTGTCGGCCGAACTGGCCGTGCCACCGGTGGCGGACCTGCGCACGCCGACCGGACAACAGGCGCTGGGGCTCAGCGCCGCTCTGCGGGCCGAGTTGACGACGACCCGCGTGTACGGCCTGCGGTTGCGGCCGGGTGACGAAGCGAGCTGCCTGAGCCTGTATGTACCGACGCGGCCGCGGATTCTCGGCGCGGACCGGGAGTTTATCGAGCGCGGTGGGTTCACGTTCGCCACGAGTCTGGCGCAGTCGCGTGCAGAGCGCGAGAACCCCTGGCGGCTGCTGGAACGCTCCCCGACGGACGGCGTGGTGCCGGCGATTGCGGATGAGGCGGCCGCACTGTGGCAACTGCACAAGCAACTCGGCGAAGACGTGCCGATCACGGACGAGCGCGGCCGGGAGGTACGCCTGCGGCTGGTGGCGCTGCTGAAGGGGAGCATTCTGCAGGGGGAGTTGGTGGTTGCGGACGACGCGTTCACGCGGCTGTTCCCGAGCGTAACGGGACAGGGCTTCCTGCTCTTGGAAGCGCCGCCGGCGCGCGTGGCGGGGTTGCGAGCCCTGCTGCAGCGGGAGCTGGCCGATTACGGCCTCAGGTCCACGCCGACCGCGGAGCGACTGGCGGCGCTGTTCGCGGTGCAGAACACATACCTGCGGACGTTTCAGTCGCTGGGGGGGCTGGGCCTGCTCTTGGGGACGCTGGGGCTGGCGGTCGTCCTGCTGCGGAACGTCTGGGAGCGGCGCGCGGAGCTGGCGCTCCTGCGCGCGGTGGGGTTTGCGCCGGTGGACCTTGGCGTGCTGGTGTGGGTGGAAAACGTCGTGCTCGTTGTGGCGGGAATGGCGGTGGGACTCGTGGCGGCCGCCGTGGTCGTGGCGCCGCACCTGGCGACGCGCGCGGCACCGTTTCCATGGCCGTCGCTGCTGGGGATGTTCGTCGTGATTGCGCTGGCGGGGATGGCCGCTGGCGCGGCGGCGCTCGTCGGGGCGCTACGCGAGCCGCTGTTGCCGGCGCTCCGGGCCGAATGAGGCTACGCGACCTCGCGCAGCGCGTGCGGCCTTGGGGGACGGGGGGGGCGGGGCACTTCCCTTTTGAAACGCCGGGGCTGAGCGGGTATCCTACCGCCCCGACTGAGTACAAGGAGATGCCTCATGTCATGGTCGTTGCGCACGCGCTTCGTGCTGTCCGTCTGTCTGCTCGCGATGCTTTCCGGCCTGGCGGCCGCGGCCGACTGGCCACACTGGCGCGGCCCGAACTTCGACGGGATGAGTCCGGAGAAGGGGTTTGAGACGACGTGGAAGGAGCCGCCACCGAAGGTGTGGGAGGTGGAAATCGGTTCGGCGTTCAGCGGCATCTCGGTCGTCAAGGACAAGCTCTACACCTGCGGAACGCGTGACAAGCAGCAGGTGCTGCTGTGCATCAACGCCAAGGACGGCAAGGTGGTCTGGCAGACGCCGATCGAAAAGGAATACCCCGAAAAGCAAGGTGGAGACGGCACGCGGGGAACGCCGACGGTCGCCGACGGCAAGGTCTATGTGCAAGGCGGGCTGGGCCGCGTGTTGTGTGCCGACGCGGAGACGGGCAAGGAAATCTGGAGCCGCGCCTACGAGGCCAAGCCGACGTGGGGCTACGCCGGCTCGATTCTGATCGACGGAGATCTGGCCATCATCAACGGCGGGGACAAGGACCACGCCGTTGTCGCGCTCCATAAGGACACGGGCGAACCGGCTTGGCAGGTGGGCGCGGGCTCAGCCGGCTACGCGACGCCGTATCCGTTTGACCTCGGGGGGCGGCACTACATCGTGGCCTTTCTCAGCAAGACGGCGCTCGTGCTTGATCCGAAGACGGGTCAGGAGGCCTGGAGCACGCCGTGGCAGACGGATTGGGACGTGAACGCCGCGACGCCGATCTTCAAGGACGGCTACCTGTTTCTCACGTCGGGCTACAAGACGGGGGCAGGCCTGTTCAAGCTGGTCGCGCAGGGCGACCACCTGAAGGGCGAGAGCGTCTGGGAAGGCCAGCCGAACAAGGTCATCCTGGGCAAGTTCCAGTCGCCGGTGCTGTACGACGGGCACCTGTACGTGAGCGACCAGAAGGAACTCAAGTGCGTCGAGTTCAAGACCGGCAAGCAGATCTGGAAAGAGGGGGGCATCAAGGACAGCACGGTCGTCATCGCGGATGGCCATTTGTTTGTGTTCACCGAGAACGGGGAGCTGCAGATCGCCAAGGCGTCTCCGGAGAAGTATGAGCCGACCACGAAGGTCAAACTGCTCGACGGCCGGTGCTGGACCGTGCCGACCTTGCATGACGGCTGCATCTACGTGCGCAACTTCAAGATGCTGGCGTGCTACAAGCTGACGAAGTAGGACCGGACGCAGCCGGTGCGCAGCCACCGCCGGGCGCCGGCGCATAGCATTCGGCCGGGCCGACGTGCTCCGGCCATAGCCCACGGGCGAACAGGAACTCGCGGACGTGGGCGCAGAGGTGGCAGCGGCTCGCATAGCCGGCCAACGGTTGATAGCCCAAAGGCAGGACCCGCTCCAGCAGCGCGTAGCTGCCGCCGGCCACGACGGCCGCGAGGACCGGGTGACTCCGCCAATCTTCCGCCAGCCGTTGCCACACGTCGGCGATCGACGTGGACCCGCTCGCCCGCCCCAGAATGATGCCGCCGCACGTGCCCGGGAAGATGTTGCCGTAGGGGTCGATGTGCACGTGGCGACTCCCCAGGACCTCTGCAACGCAGCTGTGACCGCGGAAGGTCTCTGGCGGATCGGCCGGCAGCAGGGGGGCGAGCACGCGCGCGGCACGGCCGGTCAACCGCTCGGGATGGTGCCGCAGGGCGCGACGGAAGGCGGCCTGCTTCGCTGCTTCTGACAGGTCGCGGACTGCGACGGGGTTCTGGAAGAAATCCCACCAGCGGACGATGAGGCGGCCGGGACCGAAGACGCGCCGGGCGATGCGAACACAGCGCGCGACGCGCTCGAAGGGGACATATTCCTGGTGGAAGACGTCGGCGCTGATGATGAGCCGCCCGACGTTGAAGGCGGCAAGCAGCTCGAGGCGGGCGCGCGTCAGGCCATCGTCGGTGGCCCAGAAGGCATTGGTTTCCACTTTTTCGGCTGGGGGTAGGCCGGCGTCGTGGGCCGCACGGAGCAGGCTGACCAGACGTACCCAGTCGCCGCAGGGTTCGCCGCCGGCCAGGTGAACCTGCATGGTCTGACCGTGGGCGCGCGCGAGGTCATCGAGGCCGCGCCAGTAGGCCAGAGCCGTGGGCGCGTCCAGGGCCGCGGAGTGCTCCGGTCCGGCGTTCACGTAGCAAAAGGCGCAGCGGGAGCTGCACCAGTAGGTAAGCATCAGGCCCGCGAACTCCCAGGTGGCGGGGACGGGCAAGGATGATGCGGCCGGCTGCATGGGGGGATTGTAGCGGAGGCGGCACCGCGTGGCGGGACGGCACGCCGTGCGGGCTTAGGCGACGGGGCCGCCAGTCGGGCTCGTTCCCGATGTGGGTTGAGCCGCGCGCGGCGCTTTGGCCTGCCCGTTGACGGCGGTGCGGGCCGGGGATAGCGTGGCGCAGTGGCCTCGGTTGGTTGCCGCGATTCGCGGCCGGGTTGGTTGAGACGAATGGGCTCCAGGCGGCTTGCCGACATTGCGGGCTTCTATGCGCGGATTGCCCCGGAGAGACTGCCGGGGCGACTGGAGGAGGGGCTGGCGCGCACGCCGCTCTGCCCGGTCACACGCTATCTGCAGGGCTGCCAATGCTTTGACCGCGGGCGGGCGGCGATGGCGGTGCGGCACATGATGATCGCGCATCACATCGAGCCGCGCTTCCAGTCCGCGGCGCTGCTGGCCTTCGCCGGGCTCAACTGGGTCAGTCGACGTGGGGCCGGCCTCCTGCCCGTGCTCCTGGAAACGTGGGAGGAGTTCCGGCGGCCGGAGTTTGACCGCTTGCCGCGGGAGCGTGTGCTCTTGGATGCCTTCGCGGAGCCGGACCCCGGGCTGACGCTGGTGGCCCCCTTGGCGCGGCGGTTGTGGCGTTTGCCCATCCGCACCCTCCGGGCGCAAATCCGCGAGGCGATCCTGTCGCGCGACGCCGCCCTGTATCCGCAACTGATGGCCTCGGCCTGAGCTGGCGGCCGGGCTGCCTGGCAAAGGAGCTGACCTGACGATGCTGCTCTCAATCGTCATGCCCGTCTATAACGAGAAGAACACGCTATTTGAGATCATTCGCCGGGTGCTCGACGCGCCCGTCGAGATCGACCGCGAGATCGTGCTCGTGGATGATTGCTCGCAGGACGGTACGCTGGACCTGTATCCGCAACTGGAGCACAAGTTTCCCAACGCCCGGATTCGCGTGGTGAAGCACACTGCCAACCAGGGCAAGGGGGCGGCGCTGCGGACCGGGTTCGCGGAAGCGCGCGGCGAGATCCTGCTCGTTCAGGACGCGGACCTGGAGTATGACCCCCGCGAGTATCCCAAGTTGCTCCGGCCGATCCTTGACGGCCGCGCGGACGTCGTCTACGGCTCGCGTTTTGTGGGTGGCGAGGAGCACCGGGTCCTGTATTTCTGGCACTACCTGGGCAACAAGTTCCTGACGCTGCTATCGAACATGTTCACGAACCTCAACCTCACCGACATGGAGACGTGCTACAAGGTCTTCAAGACCGAGGTGCTCAAGAACATGCGGCTGCGGTCAAATCGCTTCGGTATCGAGCCGGAGGTGACCGCCAAGGTCGCCCGCGGGCGCTGGCGCATCTACGAGGTGGGCATCAGCTATTCGGGGCGGTCGTACGAGGAAGGCAAGAAGATCACGTGGAAGGACGGAGCCAAGGCGCTGTACTGCATCATCCGCTTCGCCCTTGCGGACTAGCACGGCGGAGATCTGAGCGATGACCGGCCGGCCGCAGCCGCGCTCGTCACCGGGGTGGGGCTGGCTGGCGCTGGTGGCCGTCGGCGTCGTGCTCAGCGCGGTCATGCTGGTCATGGTCTGGCACCGCGCGGAGAGCACCAGCGACTTCCGGGATTTCTGGGAGACCGGGGCCTGCTTTCGCACGACCGGGCAACTGACCGACGAGTTCGGCGTGCATAACTACCTGCCGTTCTTTTCGCTCTTCATGGTGCCCTGGAGTGTGCTCCCGCTGCGCGTGGCGGCCGTGGCGTTTGCAGGGTTCTCGCTCGTGCTCTTTGCACTGACGGTGGTGCTGGTGGAGATTCTGCTGCGTGGCGAGCTGGGGCCGCAGCCGCGCGCGGCGCTGTTGGTCGCGGTCGGGCTGGTGTTTCCTTACGTCTACGCCTGCACGGTCGTGAGCAACGTGGGGCTGCTGCTGCTGTTCCTGGTGGTGGCGGCGTGGTTCCTGCACGAGCGCGGGAATGACGGGGGGGCGGGGGTGGCGCTCGGGCTGGCGACCCTGATCAAGCTGTTGCCGGCGGCGCTGGTCATCTTCCTGCTGATCAAGGGGCGCTGGCGCGCGGGGCTGGCCGCCTTGGCGACGATCATCGTGCTCGGGCTGGGGCTGCCGCTGGTTGCCGTCGGGCCGCGTGAGACGCTGCGGCGGCACCAGGAGTTCTACAAGACGGCTATTCAGGGACACTCGGCGCGGCAGTCGGCCCTGGCCGATTCGCCGCAGAAGCAGTACCTGAATAACAACGCGCTGCCGCTCGTGCTGCGGCGGTTGCTGACCCCGCTCGATGGCGGCACCGACGCGACGTCGCGGCCGCTGTTGGTCAACGTCGTCGACTGGCCGCGGTCGCGCGTGTTCGCGACGTACATCGTCGTGATGCTGGCCCTGGTCGGGACGAGCGCGGTGCTGGCCATCAGCCGGCCGCGGCGCTGGCCGCCCACGGCGCTGGCGGAGCTGTGGCGGTGGCGCACGCAGTTCGCGGTCTGGTGCTGCCTGATGCTGCTGGCCTCGCCTCTGGTGTGGACGCACTACCTGCCGCTGGCGTACTGGCCGCTGGCTGTGCTGTGTGATCGGGCCGCGCGGGCAGGGCGCGGCAACCGGCCGGATCGGCCGACCCTGGCGGCGCTCTTGTTATGGCTGGTCGCGGCGGTGCTGCTGGCGTGGCCGGCCGCCCGGGCGGCGGGGGCCCAGATCGCCAGCGTGGCCGTGCTGTGGCTGATGCTGGTGGTCAACTGCGTACGGGCGGAGCCGGCGGATGGGGATGAACCCCCGTAGCGCGTGATGGGGAATGTAGCGTCGGCCCCTCGCCGGTCCCGTATGAATGTGAGGAATGACCGACCTCGGACACGGTGCGGTTCGGGCCACGCAGCATCGCTGAATCATCCCGGGAAGCGCTGGACCGCGGGCGTCTCGTCGCGGGCTCGTCGGTCTCACGTCGCGCGTTGGAGCGCTTCCATCGGGAACTGAACCTGCGCGTAGCCCTTGGACTGGGCGAAAGCAATGAGGGCGGCGCGGAGTTCCGGCGGGGCGCCGACGTGCGGGAGGATGACGGCGTAGGTGCGGTCGCCGGTCTGATCGAGGGCGACGGACGCGAGCGCGACGAGGCGGGGCCCCTGGAACGCCCCCAGCATGTGCGCCGCGCCGCGGTCCAGATGCGCCAGCAGATCCAGCGTGACGACCTCGGCCGTCACGGCGGATTCGCCGAGCGGGACCCGCGGGTCCGGGCCGAGGCGGTACTGCAGGAGGGCGACCATACTCGGCCAGTCCGCACGCGTCAGGTCGCGCAGCATGAGGTCGCCGGCGGCGTCCGCGAGCGGCTCCGTGGTCACGCCGTGGCCGATGCGGAGCATCATGATGCGGTCGAACGGCTCCCACACCGCCCGGTGCAGCGGGGCAAAACCGAACTTCCAGTACAGCCCCTCGTCCAGTTCCGCCGTCGTCGTGAGATAGAGCCATTTCCCGCCGGTCATGTCGAACCACGATAAGGCCGCCTCGGTCACTTGGCGGGCGTAGCCGCGGTGGCGGTGATCCGGGTGCGTGTAGACGTGCCCGAGCACGCCGAGATCGCCGCACCGGCTGATGCCGGCGCTGGCGAGGATGAGCCCGCCGGAGGGCATCACGGCGTAGGCGTCAGCGGCCCCGGGTACGCCCGCGTTGAAGCGGCGTTCCATGTCCGGCACCCAGGGCGCGCCTTCGTGCTGCAGCAGGCTCAGCAGGGCCGGCCAGCGGGCGGGCGCCGGAGGGATAATGAGCAGCGGTCTCATGACAGGCCCGAGGGCTCCGCTTACGGGGTCCCGACACGATCATCGTATCCGCGGCCGCCCCAGTGTCCACCCCTGCACCGCGGTCGGCCGCGCGCAGCGCTATGGCAGCAAGTCGATCCGCTCGACCGTAGCACTCACGGCCTCCGGATCGAATGTCAGCAGCAGCGCGTCGCCGCACAGAAAATCGACCGGGTTGAGAAACACCGAGTCCAGCGCAAAGCTCCAGACGCGGAAACCGGTGAGCGGGTCGAAGTCTTCTTCCGATACGAGTTGGACGTCGCTCAGGCAGGGATACTCGAGCAGGAGCGTCTCACCGGCGAACACGTAGGTGCTTTGAGGCTCGCCGTCCGTGCGGTAAGTGACGTAGATGTCGAAGCCCGTCAGGTTCTCAAAACCGAGCACGACCACGTCGGGCAACTCGGCGACGCCAAGTTCCGCACCTGCGGTAATCAGCAGCGCGTTGGGGTCGATCACGACTTCGTCGTCCTCGACAGACAACGTGGAGGGCAGCTCGATGTCACGCGGGTCCTCCGTCTGCAGATCGTCGAAGGACTCGAAGAGAAGATCGATACCCGCCGCCGTGGCGGCCTGGTCGCCAGACGAGTCGTCCGCAGCGGAGCCGTCGCGCACCTCCATGTTGCAGGCCAGCAGGGACAGGCAGGAGAGCGCCAGACACGCCAACCGGAGGCTACTTCGCAACATCGCCGCTCCTTGAGAGTGTTGCCCCGCAACGCGCGCGATCATAGCCGCTCCCGATCGGCCGGACCAGACGGGAACTCGCCGTCGGCGCGGTCGCGACGGTATACTGCGCCACCCGCGGACGGCGCCACGCCGCCGCGCGAGGGACACACATGGCGAATACGAGTCTTCCCAGGACGGTCCTTGTTCCGCGGCTGATTCTGACGGCGATGTTGCTGGGGATCGTGACGTTGGGCGTGGTTGCCGTCGTCTGGGTCCACACGGGGCGCGCGACCCTGCAGCCGCAGCTCGGACGACTGCTGTTCCCGGCGCTGGCGCTGGCGGCCGTACCGGTCGTCGTGGCGTACCTGCTGCTCCGCGGCGGCGTGCTCGGACGACTACGCCACGAGGCGGCCCACACGCCGGAACGCGTTACGGTTGAGGTCGTGGGAGTGCGGCTGCTGCCGGTGACGATTGTCGGCGGGGCCCTGGCGGAGGGGCTGAGCCTGTTCGGCGTCGTGGTGTACCTGCTGACCGGGCACGTACCGGCGCTCGCCGCTCCGGCCGCCGGAATTGTGGCGCTCCTGTTCCTGATGCCGTCGGCGGCGCGGATTGGACGCCTCACCAGCATGTTGACCGGTCGAGTCTGGGAGGGGTAGCGCGGCGGCCGGGCGCCGCGGCGGAACCACGCGCCCGATATTCCCGGCCCTCAGCAGATTTCGCGGGTGGGTTTGCCACGGACCGCGCATGTTTTGCACACTTCCCGTGCTGGCGGTGGGTGCGCGCTGGGCGCGTGGGCCCGGTAATTTGGAGCGAGGTACGGCCCCGCGCCCGCCGCACTTCAGACGACTTGGACTTGGGAGCGACGATGGAAGGGCGCAGGGGCCGGCGGCAGCCAGCCAACGGCAATTCAGCATGGCAATCCCGGCCCAGTGCGAACACCCGCGTGTGGTCACTCACCCGCCCTCCCGGCTTGTCGTCCGCGCTGCCGCGACGTTGCCGTTCCCGGCTCGCGGCCGTGTGGCACCGGCACCTCGAGTTCCATTGCATCGATGCGGCCTGGCGGCTGGTGCGGGCGGGGCAGGTGACGTTGGTGGCCGCGGCAAGGCTGGCCGAGCGCTGTGTCGCGTGGGTGGCGCGGGCGTGCGCCGGCGATGCCGTGCCGACCGTGCCGGAGGCGCAGCAGTACGGGACGGGGCACTTCGTGGCGGACGCGCCGGCGTGGGGCGGGGCGCCGGTGGCGGGCAAAGAGCCGGCATCCGCAACCGACGCGCGAGTCACGTCGGCACGCTGATGCCGGCCGGAACCGGGAGCGTCATTTCCAGGCGGACGGGGGGCTACTGAATCTCCAGGTTGCGCAGGTAGTCGTCCAGCGCCTGGCGCTTCTGCTCTTCCACGGCGCGGGCGGCGGCAATGTCGCCTTGCGCCTTGAGGATGCGCGTGTCGACATCGTTGAAGTTCTGGAGCTGCCGCTTGTAGGCATCCGTTTCCTTGTCCAGCGTCTTGAGGTTCTCGCGGATGCGCGCCTGCTCCTTGGTGGCTTCTTCAAGCTGCTTTTCCAGCATCGCCCGCTGCCGGGCGGCGTCGTCGCGTTCGGTCCGCAGGGCGATCACCTTCTCCAGCGCCTGCTTGACGGCCGGGCTGATGACCTTGGCCCGCAGGAAGAACTGGATCTGGTCGAGGCCGGTGTCGGTCAGCAGGACCGCCTCCTCGCCGACGCGCTCCAGGCGCACGACCTGCGTCTTCGACTCCTTGACCGGCACCGCCACCTTGAAGCGCAGCAGGTTCTGCGTGCGCTCGTAGGGTTCCTTGGGCTCGATGAGCTTCCAATCGTCGGTATACGGCTGCTCGAGCACGACGTTGCGGGGCTTGTCGGCCTTATTCTTGAGCGCGTACTCGCGCTGGTCGACGTACTTGTGGCGATGCCACAGCGTGCCCTTGGCGATGCGCAGGCTGATCATTTCATCCGGCTGCGGCTGCTGCTTGATGAGTACTTCGGTGGACAGGTCGAGCGCGTACGCGACCAGGCGCTTTTCGTCCGGCTTCAGATCCGGCAGCTTCGCGTCGCCGGCATAGATGTTCGCGTCGAAGATCGTCACCGGCCCCTGCATCAGATTTAACCCGGTTGTGTTCTTCATCTCCAGCCCGTTGAGCGGATACTTCGGGTGCGTCGCCGGGTTGTAGATGCTGACTTTTTCCGCCTCGACTTCCTGGTTCACGATCGGCAGCATTGCGGAGTGCTGCCGCGGAATGCTGACCGGCGAGTCGATGTTGTAGGCGAACAGCTCACCGGCTTCGAGCGCCGTCGCCACAGACTCGACGCCCTTGCGAAGTTCCAGGCCCATGGTGGCCTCTTCGGCCATCGCCACGCCGGCCATTGCGGGCGCGGCTGGCGGCGGCGGCGGCGGTGCGGCCGAAGACGGCATCGGGCGTCCGGCCTTGCGCGCGATCTTCGCCCTGGACATGTCCCCGTCCGCGTCCAGCGCCACGTTCTGTTGGTTCATCATCGCCTGCCCGCCTTCATATTGCGGCGGACGCAACGACGCGTACAGCTCCAGTTGCTCCAGCGGTCGCGGCACGTACAGCGGAGTGTATAGGTCCATCCGGAAAGAGATCGGCCGTCCGGAGACGAGCGACAGACGAACGTTGTTCCAGTCGCGCTCCGTCGCGTTCTCGACGGTGGCCCAGCCCTGGATGAAGGGCTTCTTATCTTCGCTGAGCACCAGGCGATAGCTGGTCTTCCAGATCGGGGCCTCCAGCAGATAGGCGACGCGCACCTTGCGGGCGCCGGTGCCTTCAAAGTTGACCAGCACGCTCTTCTTGTCGGCGTCGTGAGCCGTTGCGAGCGTGGCCAGCGCCTTGCGCAGCTCGCCGTCCACCTTCTCATTGGTGAGCTTCACCCCCTGGATCTTTGTGAGTTCGAGTTGCTGCAGGCCGGCCGACGTGAGGACCGTGAGACGTTCGATCTCTTGCAGGATGTTCCCGTCCTTGTCCACGATGGGGGCCTTCTCCACCCCCACGATGACGCCGGAGAGGTTTTGGCCGCCGGTGATCTCGACGGGCTCGCCGCGGAGCTGGTTGAGCAAATCGCCGAGCGTCGGCTTGCCGGTCAGGTCGACGCCGAAGCTGCGCAACGTCTTCTCGATCGGGTCCTGCGAGGCGTAGCTGATGACGCCGATCTTCCCGCCGCCGGCGTCCTGCACCACCATCGACTTGATGATGTCGTTGATCTGGTCAGTGCGGAAACTCAATTCAGCGGCCGCGCTGCCGCTGACGGTGGTGTCACATTCGAAGTAGCCGACCCCACTCGAGAAGAGGGCCACCCGGGTAACGCCCAGGTCCACCTTGTTGTCGGCCGCGGGCGGCGGAGCAGTTTCGGGCGCGGCACTAGCCGCGAAGGGCAAGCCGGAAAGAACAATGCTGAGCATGGCGAAGGCTGCGCTGCGGTGCATGATTCGCTCCTGCAAGGTAATTGGGCCGCGTTACGGCGGCGTGGCGGTGCGGTATCCCGACGAACCCGACACAGCATATCTGACGCCGACGGCCGCGGACAGTTCCCGCGGCGCCGTGGATTCGGCGCCCTTGGCCAGCAACGCATACGTGGATGCAGGCCACGGGTGGCGGGAATTCGATCGGGCTGGACCAGGAGTCCCACACCGGCGCGCCGTCCACCGGGGGGGCAGCTGGCGCGTTGTGGGGCAGACTGCGGACCGCGTGACGCAGCAGCGAAGAGCGACGGACTGCGAAATAGGAGGGTGTCCTATTACCCGGCTGCCCGCGGCAGAATCTCTGTCGGGGGCAATAAACGTGCGCGCGGTGCGTCTTTTCTTGCGGCGAAAGAGGTTCGGGCGGGAGTGGACCAGCAGCCACACCGAAACTCGTTTTGCGCCAGTGTCTTACGTGCGATCGCCCAGGTCACGGGGCGACGCAATCGCAATGCGAGATTGCTCAGGGCCTGGTTTGGAGGCCGCCGCCGTGGGTTGTCTACCCATCTCACAGCGCCTGACTTCGGCGCGTCTGCGCCGCCTTGTTGCCAGCCACGCCCACCGTGACGCTTCGAGACCCCATCCAAGCGCGTATCCATCCGGCCGCTGGGAGGCCGGTGTTCACTCGTAACCCGGGGCAGCGGCCGCGGCCGCCAGGAGGTGCAGAATGTCGCGTAAGATCATTGGAGTGCTGGCTTTGGGCACACTGGTCGCCACCGCGCTGGCCGCCAGCACGGGGACGCTGACGGCCGCATCGAGCGCCGCGGTCATCACCGTGACGAGTCGACAGGCGTGCTGCCTCCCTGACGGCATGTGCCGCCTGCTCGGACCGGCCATGTGCCAACAAATGGGCGGCACGGCCATGGGAGCGGGAACGACCTGCCCAGGCGTCACCTGTCCGCCCCCGGCGCCGGTCGCGTGTTGTTTCATTGATGGAACATGTCAGAACCTCGCCCCGCGCCTGTGCGTGCAACAGCAGGGTCGGCCGCTGGGCCCCAACTCGAACTGCGCCTCCGCGACCTGCCCCACGCCGGCTGTGGTCGCCTGCTGCTTTGTCGACGGCACCTGCCAGGAGCTGACGGCGCCGGCCTGCACCCAGCAGGGTGGTCGGCCGATGGGGCCGAATTCGACGTGTGCGGCCGTCACGTGCCCGACGCTCGCGACGGTGGCGTGCTGTTTCGCAAACGGCACGTGCATGGACTTGGCGGCGCGCGTTTGCCAGCAGCAACAGGGGCGCCCGATGGGTCCGAACACGTCATGTGCCGGCGTCACGTGCCCGGTTCCCACGACCGTGGCGTGCTGCTTCGCAGACAACACCTGCCAGGACCTGCTGCCGAAGCTCTGTATCCAGCAGCAGGGTCGCCCAATGGGGCCGAATACCAGCTGCGCGGCGATCACCTGCGTGCCGCCACCGCCGCCGACCGTGGCGTGCTGCTTCGCCGATGCGACCTGTCAGGACCTGGTGCCGCAGGCGTGCCTTGATCAGCAAGGGCACCCGATGGGGCCGGACACGTCGTGTGCGGACGTAACCTGCCCGCCGCCACCGGCAACGGTGGCATGTTGCTTCCAGAACGGGACCTGCCAAGACTTGGTCCCGCGCGTGTGCATGGAACAGCAGGGTCGCCCGATGGGGCCGGACACGACTTGCGCGGGCGTGACCTGCCCGCTGCCCCCGCCGCCGGCGACCGTGGCGTGCTGCCTGGCGGGTGGAACGTGCCAGGATCTGACGCCCATGGCGTGCCACCAGCAGGGGGGGCGGCCGCTGGGACCGGGATCGACGTGCGCAACGGTGACCTGCCCGCGCTGAGCGGACGGGGCCAAGGGAGAGGCCGTCAGGAGACGGGTGCCCGGTGCGCCCGTCTCTTTTTGCGCCGGGCTGGGAGCGGGCTGGTGGACGTATAATGCCACAATGAGCGATTTTCGCATCGTCAGCCCGTTCCAGCCCTCTGGGGATCAGCCGCAGGCGATCGACAAGCTGGTGGCCGGCTTCCAGTCCGGCCAGCGCTTCCAGACGCTGCTCGGTGTGACGGGATCGGGCAAGACGTTCACGATGGCCCACGCGCTCGCACGGCTGGGCCTGCCGACGCTGGTCATCTCGCACAACAAGACTCTGGCGGCGCAGCTTTACGAGGAATTCAAGGAGTTGCTGCCCAATAACGCCGTCGAGTACTTCGTCAGCTACTACGACTACTACCAGCCGGAAGCGTACATCCCGCAGCGCGACATCTACATCGAGAAAGACGCGTCGCGGAATGACGATCTGGACCGCCTGCGTCTGGCGGCGACCAGCTCCGTCGTCAGCCGCCGCGACGTCGTCGTCGTGGCCAGCGTGTCGTGCATCTTCGGTTTGGGCTCGCCGGACGAGTACAAGGCCAGCGTGATCAACGTGCAAGTGGGGCAGGAGTGGGAACGGGACGAGCTGCTCAAGAAGTTTGTCAAGCTGCAGTACACCCGCAACGATGTCGAGCCGACCCGCGGGACATTCCGCGTCCGCGGGGACGTCATCGAGGTCGCGCCCGCGCATGAGGAGCACGGCGTCCGCATCGAGCTGTTCGGCGACACCGTCGAACGCGTTGCCCTGATCCACCCGGTGACCGGCGAATTGCTCCAGCAGCGCGACCAGGTCTTCATCTATCCCGCCGTCCACTACGTGCTGCCGGAGGAAGCCGTCGAGCAGGCGGTCCAGTCGATCCAGCAGGAACTCGATGAGCGCGTCCTGCAACTACGGCACCAGGGCAAGCTGCTCGAGGCGCAGCGGCTCCTCGCGCGCACCAAGTACGACATGGAGATGCTGCTGGAAGTCGGCTATTGCAGCGGGATCGAGAACTACACGCGGCACCTCAACCAGACGCCCGCCGGCGCCAAACCCTACACCCTCGTGGACTACTTCCCCGACGACTTCCTGATGATCATCGACGAGTCGCACGTCACCATCCCCCAGATCGGCGCGATGTTCAACGGCGACCGCAACCGCAAGCTGGTTCTGGTCGAGCACGGCTTCCGCCTGCCGAGCTGCCTCGACAACCGCCCCATGCGCTTCGAGGAATTCGAGGGCATGTGGAAGCGGGCCCTGTTCGTCAGCGCCACGCCGGGTCCGTACGAGTTGCAGAGGTGCGCCGGCGAGATCGTCGAGCAGATCATTCGGCCGACGGGCCTTGTCGACCCGACCATCGAGGTGGCGCCGGCCCGCGGCCAGGTGCCCGACCTGCTGCGGCGCATCCAGGAACGCGTCGCGATGGGCCACCGCGTGCTCGTGACGACCCTGACCAAGCGCCTGGCCGAAGACCTCTCAACCTATATTCAACAGGCCGGCCTGCGCGGACGCTATCTCCACAGCGAAATCGAGACGCTCGAGCGCATCGAGATTCTGCGCGACCTGCGCCTGGGGCAGTTCGACGTGCTCGTCGGCGTGAACCTGCTGCGCGAAGGCCTCGACCTGCCCGAAGTGTCGCTCGTCGCGATCCTCGACGCGGACAAGGAGGGCTTCCTCCGCAGCGAGACCTCGCTCGTGCAGATGATCGGCCGCTGCGCCCGCAACGTCGACGCGCACGTCGTGCTGTACGCCGATCGCATGACGGCCGCCATGCACAAGGCCATCAGCGAAACCGACCGCCGCCGCGCGATCCAGTTGCAGTACAACCAGGAGCACGGCATCACGCCGGACACCGTGCGCAAGGCGATTCGCACGACTCTGATCGGCGAAGTCAGCGCGATGCGGCGCGTGCGCGAGGCTGTGCATGCCGAAGAGGGCGAGTACGATCGCGACGAACTGATCCTGCAGCTTGAGAAGGAGATGCTGCAGGCGGCCGAGGAGCTGGACTTCGAGAAGGCGGCCGCCCTGCGCGATCACATCAAGGAGCTGCGGGAGACCGCGGACCTCAAGGTGCCCGCGGCCCAAGCCCGGCCGGAGCCGAGCCTGGCGCGGCGCGATGCGGGGGACTGGAAGCCCAAAGGCCAGCACCGCCGCCCGGCGAAGAAGAAGCGCTAGGGTAGTGCCTCACAAGAAGCCGCACATCACCAGGGTGGGGTGGGCGTCTCGCCCGCCCCGCGGCGGCCAAGATGGCCACCCCACCCACGCGCACGTAAAGCCGAGGCAGTACACTAGACCGCCGGCCGCTCGGCTACGGGCACGTCGTGTTCATCAGCGCGATGAACGGGTCGATATCGCGCCAACTCACGTGACCGTCACCGTTGGCATCCACGTTCTGGAAGCTGCAGGTCGCGGTGCCGCCAGGGAACAACGCCTGCCACGCCGACTGATTGTCGTTCATCCCGGCCACCAGGTAGTCGATGTCACGCCAGTTGACGGCCTCGTCGCAATTCGCATCCCCGGCGCAAGTCTCGACCGGGCCCGGCCCCGGCCAATCGGCCAGCCGCGCGAGCAACCACCAGAAGGCCCGCGCCTTGCGGTCGCAGTTGAGCGACTGCGAATGGGCACACGAACAACTGGAGCAGGTGCCCGGATGGGCCGCGCACCACTCGGTGGCCCAGTTGTGCTGCACGCCGTTGAGCCAGTAGTCGCAATTGTCATTCGCATAGAGCGCGAGCACATTCAGCCCGGCCGGGTCATAGCTCTCGATATCGGCGAAGTCGAACAAGATGCCGCCCGTGGCCTGCACGTGCGCGCGGATCTGATTATTGCGCTGATTCAGATTGCCTTCGGTGCCGCTGCCGACCAGGTGCCCGGTCATGTATACGAACTTGACATTCGGGTAGTCCGTCCGCAGCTGGCTCATGAGGTTGAGATATGTCTGAATCTCAGCGGCGGTACCGTCGGCCTGACCGCACCACGACCAAACGACGAGATTACGTGTGTTGCCGGGCGCATTGAGCATCGTGCGCGTGCGCGCGGCCCAGGTCGTGCGGTCCGGGTTGCCGAGGTCCCCGTCCGGCGTGTAGTCGTACAGCGACAGCCCGCCCGCTGTGCCGTCATGGTCGAACCAGTACAGCGAGCCGGCCGCGCCGCGCAAAACCTCCATGCCACTGACGACCTGGCTGCCGTGGGACGTGTGGCCATACGACATGCGGAACATCGTCTTGGCGGCCACGATGTAGCTTTCCGGCACCTGCGTGAGGTCGGTGCAGGTGTGATCGACGATGATCGGGGTTTGAGCGGCGGCGACAGCGGCGAGCATGAAACAGAGAGATAGCGCAAGATGGCGAGATCCGGAACGCTCCAACATGGACAGTCTCCTCTCCGTGAACGGTGGGTGCGCGGCCCCAGCAGCCGCACATGGTAGTATACCGCTACGGGTCAAGGCCGGACATCCGCGCCGGCAGGTCGGATGGGGCGCGCGCTGGCAAATCCGCTACCATGGGGCGATGCTCGAGACGGGACCAGCCGAGTCTGCACGGCACAACTGGCTGCGAGTCGCGCTCGTGGCGGCGGGGCTGGGCGCGGCTGTTGCCGTGGTGCACGTGCCCGTGCTGCGATCTGGCGCCCTGTGGCTGGATGACGATCAGTACCTGACGCGTAACCCGCTTGTGCGACACCCCAGCCTGGACAGCACGCTGCGCTTCTTCGGCGAAGTGCTGCATCCATCGACGGTGCGCGGCTACTACCAGCCTTTGGCGATGATGTCGCTGATGCTGGACTACGCCGCCGGTGGACGCCCTGAGCATCTCGAACCGTTTCATCGCACCAATCTGCTGCTGCACGTGGCCAGCGCTGTACTCGTGTTCGGGCTGCTGCTGCGACTCTTCGGCGGCCTGTGGGGAGCGGCGCTGGTGGCACTGCTGTGGGGAGTGCATCCCCTCACGGTCGAATCCCTGGCGTGGCTCGCTGAGCGCAAGACGCTGCTGGCAACGGTCTTTGCGTTGGGAAGCCTCGTCTTGTGTGTTTCGGCTGTGCAACAGGGCGAGCGTGGCCGCCGGCTTCGCTGGGGGGCGTTGGTGCTCTTTCTTCTTTCCCTGCTTGCCAAGCCCACGACGACGCCGCTGCCGCTCTTGCTGGTCTTGCTCGATTGGTGGCCGCTGCGGAGACTGAGTCGGCGGACACTCCTGGAAAAGTGGCCGTTTTTTGCCCTGAGCCTCGTGGCGGCCGCGGTCACCTATGTGTCCCAGGCGCGCGCCGCGGTGGCGGTGCTGCCCAACGAAGGTCCGCCGGCGCGCCTCCCGCTGGCGATCGTGCACAACATTGTGTTCTACCTCGGCAAGGTGGTCTGGCCGGTCGAGCTCACTTCGTACTACCCGTATCCGGAGCCCCTTTCGCTCGCGAATCCGGCGGTGCTGACCGGGGCGGTGGGTACCGTGTTGCTGGCGCTTGTCGTGGTGATTTCGCTGCGGTGGACGCGGGCCGTAGCCGTGGGGGCGCTGCTGTTTGGGGCGGCCATCTTTCCGACGCTCGGCGTGGTCGGCTTCACGAAGATGATCGCGAGTGACAAGTATATGTACTGGCCGCTGGTGGCGCTGCTGTTGCCGCTGGCGGCGGTGTGGGGACGGCGCCACGACCCGGGTCTGAGCCCCGCGCGTGCGTCTCGAGCGGCGGGATTGTGGCGGCGCGGCGTAGGCGTGGGGCTGTGCGCGGCGGCGCTGGCGCTGGGACTCGTCGCGCGCGCGGCTCACGCGCCGTGGCGCGATACGGAGCGCTTGTTCACACATATGCTTGCGCTGGCCCCGCGAGCGGCGCTGCTGCATAACAACTACGGCGCGTACCTGGCCGCGCAAGGCCGGCTGGAGGACGCGCTGGCGCACTATCGCACAGCCACAGCGCTGCAGCCGGACTATTGGCGTGGCCGCCTCAATACGGCGCTGGCCCTGCGCGAGCTGCGGCGCTACGACGAGGCGACGGCCGTGCTGCGGGAGATGCTCGCGGCGCACCCGGACAGTGCGGTGACGCGGACGTGCCTGGCGGACACGCTGCTCGCGGCGGGGCGACGGGACGAGGCCCTGGCGGAGTACGCCGAGACGGTCCGTCGCGATCCGCGGTGTGCCCGCGCGCTCGCGAACTGGGGCGCGGCGCTGAGTGCCGCCGGCGACCAGGCCGGGGCCATTGCCCGGCTGCAGCACGCGGTCGATCTGGATGGCGACGATGCCGCGGCCCATTTCCATCTGGCCGTCGCGCTGTGTGACACCGACCAGTTCGCCGCCGCCGTGCCGCACTACCTCGCGGCGCTGCGCCTGGACCCCGCCAATGCCGTGTACCACCACACGCTGGCGCTGGCGTGCATCGCCCGTGGACGCAACGCGGAGGCGGAGGATTGTCTGCGCACGGCCGTGGGGCTGGATCCGCAGTTTTCCCAGGCGCGGCTTGATTTGGGCGTGTTGCTCGCCCAGCAACGCCGCTACCCGGAGGCGCTGCCACTCCTGCACGATGCGGCGCGCCAGCGGCCCGACGACGGAAATGCCCAGTACATGTTGGGTTGGGCGCTGCGCGGGGCGGGGCAAACACGGGCAGCGCTCGCGCCGCTCCTGCAGGCGGCGCGGCTGCAGCCGGAGGATGTGGAGTTCCAGGTGGCCCTGGCTGACGCGTATGGGGCGGCCGGACAGCAGGCCCAGGCGGTGGCCGCGGCCCGGCGGGCGCTGGACTTGGCGCGCGGGATGGGCGACACGGACCAGGTGCGGGCCGTGGAGGAGCGGCTCGCGTCCCTGCTGGCGGGGCAACCCTGACGGCGCCGCGCGGCGCTGTGCAACGGTCGGACCGGGGAGCCGCGGACGGCGGGGGGCTTTCGACATTCGTCCAGCGGGGTTAACGTATGCTGCCATGACTCAGCTACTCGACCGTGCGGAGCTTCAGGAAACGCTGGAGAAGTTGGCGCGGGCCGTTGCCGGGGCGGCTCCCAAGGGCATACCGATTGCCATCGTGGGGATTCGCCGGCGCGGGGAGACATTGGCTCGCCGGCTGTTGCCGCTGCTGGCGAAGGCCGGCGTGCAGCCGGATCACTACGGGGTCCTGGACATCACGCTGTACCGCGACGATCTGACGACCATCGGGCCGACGGCCGTGCTGCGCGGCACCGAGATCGACTTTGACGTCACGGGCACATGGCTCGTGCTCGTGGACGATGTGCTGTATACGGGACGCTCGGTGCGCGCGGCGCTGGATGCCCTGATCGACCTCGGGCGGCCGACGGCGATCCGCCTGGCGGTGCTGATCGATCGCGGCCGGCGGGAACTGCCGATCCAGGCGGACTTCGTGGGGCGGCACACGGACACCGAAGCGCACCACATCGTCAAGGTCAAGCTCATCGAGGTGGACGGCATCGACGAGGTGGAATTGCATGACGCCAGCCCCACTTGAGACACCGGTCTGGACACGCAAGCACCTGCTGGGCCTCGCGGATCTGACTCGCGATGAGATCGTGCACGTGCTCGACACGGCCGAGGGCTTCAAGGAAGTCTCGACACGCAGCGTGAAGAAGGTGCCGGCCCTGCGCGGGCGCGTCGTCGTCAACATGTTTTTCGAGGAGAGCACGCGGACGCGCATGAGCTTCGAGCTGGCGGCCCAGCGGCTCAGCGCCGACGTGATCGATTTCTCGGAGAAGGTCTCGTCCACGAAGAAGGGCGAGACGCTGATCGACACCGCCAAGAACATCGAGGCGATGGGCGTCGACATTATGGTGCTGCGGCATCCGGCCGCCGGAGCGGCACAGCACCTGTCGCGCGAGGTGAAGTGCTGCGTCGTCAATGCCGGCGACGGTCAGCACGCGCATCCGACGCAGGCGTTGCTCGACCTGTTCACGATCCGGGAACGCAAGGGGCGGATCGAGGGGCTGAACGTCGCCATCGTGGGCGACATCGCGCATTCGCGCGTGGCGCGCTCGGACATCCGCGGTCTGCAGAAACTGGGGGCCAAGGTCACGCTGGTGGGACCGCCGACGCTCGTGCCGCGCTCGTTCGAGGCGATGGGGCCGCGCGTCTCCCATGACTTCGAGGCCATCTTGCCCGACATGGACGTCATCAGCATGCTGCGCATCCAGAAGGAGCGCATGACGGCCAGTGGTTTCCCCAGCGCGCGCGAATACGTGCGGCTGTTCGGCATGAACCGCGAGCGGCTGCGCAAGTGCAAACCAGACGTGCTGATCATGCACCCCGGCCCGGTGAATCGCGGGATCGAGCTGGCCGCCGACGTCGCCGACGGCCCGCACTCGAGCATTCTGCGGCAGGTGACCAACGGCCTGGCCGTGCGCATGGCCGTGCTGTTCCTGTGCCAGCAGGCGGCTGCGACCGAGCGCAACGATTGACGTGGGACAGGACGCCGCGATGAGCGTCGCGTGGAGCATTCGGCCGGCGCGCGGGGCGGATACGGCCGGCATCGTCGCGCTGTGGTGCGAGCTGGCCGAATTCCATGCCCAGTGCGAACCATTCCTGGCGCTGGCGGACGATGCGGCCGCGCGGTTTGCCGAGCATCTCGAGCAGAGTCTGCCGCAGGCGGATGTCCGGGTGTGGGTGGCGGAGCACGCGGGTGCCGTCATCGGGTTCTGTGTGGCGCGGAAGACCGCGCGTCCGCCGGTATTCCGGGTGCGCGCGCAAGTGTTCATCGACGCGATCGCGGTGACCGCGGCGTGGCGGCGGCGCGGCGTGGGGCAGGCGCTGGTCGCTCCGGCGGCGGCGTGGGCGGAGGAACTGGGGGGGATACCGCTCACGTGCCAGGCCGCGGTGCGCAACGAGCTTTCAACTTCGTTTTGGCGTCAGAGAGGATTTCGACCCTACCTCGCGGCGCTGGTGCGCGCGACGTAGCTTCGACAGGGACAGACAGCCATGGATGCCTACGACATCACGTTGGCGCGGCGCAGCGTGCGCAAGTACCAGCCCACTGCGGTAGCCCGGGAGCTGTTGACGAAGGTGGTCGATGCGGCCCGTCTGGCGCCGACCGCCCGGAACGAGCAACCGTGGGATTTCGTGATCGTCACCGACGCCGCGAAACGCCGCCAGCTCGCCCAACTCGCCAGCCACAACGGCCCCTTCATCGCGGACGCGCCGGCCTGCATCGTCGTGCTGTGCCGGCCGACACCGTACTACCTCGAGGACGGCAGTGCGGCGACGACGCAGATGATGATTGCCGCGCGGGCGCTGGGACTGGGAACGTGCTGGATCGCCGGGGACAAGAAGCCGTATGCCGAGCCGATTGTGGACGCGGTGGGGGCCCCGCCGACATACAAGCTCGTGTCCCTCGTGGCCATCGGCTACGCCGCGGACATTCCGGCTCCGCCGAAGCGCCCGCTCGACGACGTCCTGCACTGGGAGCAGTTCTGAACGGCGCCCCGGCGCCGCGCGCCGTCACGCGGGCCGGGCGCCATCGTCGGTCCCTACGGGCACGTCGTGTTCATCAAGGCGATGAACGGGTCGATATCGCGCCAGTTCACGTGGCCGTCTTCATTCGTATCCAGATTCAGGAACGGGCAGGTGGGGCCGGCTGGGAATAGCGCCGCCCACGCCGCGGCCGCGTCGTTCTGACCGGCAATGAGGTAGTCGATGTCCCGCCAGTTGATGGCGCGATCGCAGTTACCGTCCCCGCGGCAGATCAGGTTCTCGCACTCGTCCGGGATGCCGTTGCTGTTGGCGTCCGGGCTCTGCCCGCTCGCCAGATCACAGGCATCGGGAATCCCATTGGCGTTGCAGTCCATGCCGGTGGGCACGCCGTCATAAGCCACCGTCACGCCGATGTACGTCGCGTTCGGATCGCCGCACTGCGTCGCGCTCACGTCGGCGGACGGGACCAGGTGCAGCGCCGCAGCGCCGGTCCCCTTGGCGGTGTTCCACGTCTGCGCGGCCACCTGCAGCGTGTCGACGCTGTCCACGCAATCCGAGAACGAACCGGTGAACACGGTACCTAGCACCGTGCCGTTCAGGTCGACCACCACATTCTCGTTGTAGAAGTTCAGGTCGCCACGGGCGTTGAGGGTCAGCGTGATCGGCCCGACCGCCGCGGGTGGAGCGAGCAGCGTCAAGGTCTGCGTCACGCCGCCCAGCGGCGCGTAGTTCGGTGAGTGCGCAACGTACGCCGAACTCAGGTCGCACTGGTCGAGTCGGCCGTTGCCCGTGCAGTCGCGTCCCGGTACGAGGTTCGCGGTGGGAATCACGGCCTTGGTCCCGCCCGGCGGCTGCCACGCCAGCGTGGCCACGGCGCTCCCCGACGCGTGGTAATACTCCAGGGTCACCGGGTACACGTGGTTGCCGAGCAGACCGATCGTCCCGTAGTACTCGGTCGGCACCTGGTTGATCCAGTAGTCGATCAGCAGGTGCCCGGCCACCCACAACCGCACACCATCGGACGTCTGCGTGTAGAACGTGTGACTGCCGGTCGTCGTCGTCTGCACGAAGCCGGTCCAGCGGACGCTGAAGGCCCCGGCGCCGAGATGGGGCCACGGGGCGCCCGCGCCCCAGGTGAAGTTCACCTGCGGGTCGATCCGTCCCAGACGCTTGCCCGTGAAATCGGCCGCGTCGTAGTACGCGCCCGCCAGGCCGTGCGGCACGCTCAGCTCGCAGGTGTCGGGAACGCCATTCCCGTTACAGTCGCTATCCGGACTCAGGGCGACATCGCAATCGTCCGGTCGGCCGTTCCCGTTGCAGTCCTGCGCGGCGCCGCTGACGAAGTCGCACGAATCGGGGATCCCGTTGGAGTTGCAGTCCGGGGTCGTCCCGCTGGATACATCGCAGTCATCGGGCACGCCGTTGCTGTTGCAGTCGACGGCGGTGCCGGCGGCAATGTCGCACTCATCGGGGGTGCCGTTGTTGTTGCAGTCGTGGCTCGTGCCGTTGGCGATGTCCTGGTAATCCGGAATCCCGTTCGAGTTGCAGTCGCCGCCGCCCAGCGACAGCACCGCGACGTACGTGCCCCAGTTGTTGGTGGCGTACGCGTACTCCTGGATCGTCCAGAACGTCGTCTGGTCGGCCGGATCGATCGTCGTGTAGCTGTAGTCGCCCCAGCGATTGCGGCCGTAGCTGTCCAGGTTGTTCTGGGCGGCAACCCCCGCACGGTACTGGGCCGGCGCGGCCATCTGGCCGGCGGGGTCGGACGAGAGACGCCCGGTGTAATAGCAGCCGGGATACTGACTGGCGCTGGAGCCGGTGAAGGCCAGTACGGCGTGGCCGTACTGGTTCACGGCGATGGCGGGGAAGAAGTAATAGAGGCTGGCGTCGGCGACGGTGCCGTATTGCTGCACGGCGCGCGTGGTGGCGTCGATCTGGTACCAGCGGCAGGCGGCGCGTCCGTTGAAGGAAATGGTGTGCGCAGTCCAGATGGAGCCGTTGCGGTACATGGCCATCATGAGGCGCCCGTCGACCGTGTCGAGGTTCGTGCTCGAGCCCAGGGCGGGCGCGGTGGGGGGCGCGCTGTAGGAGGCGACCGTGACGGTGCCGAGGTTCTGCAAGGTCGGGGCGGTCAGGGGCGGATTCACGCGGCGGACGCGCAGGTGCGTGGAATCGGACAGCGAAATGAAGTACTCGCCGCCGGGCGTGCCATACGTGTGCGCCGGCTGAATCGCACCTTCCCACGGCAGGTCGCGGAAAGCCGTCACGGTGCCGAGGCTGGGCGCAGGGGCGATGAGCGGCGCCTTGTCGATGGCGAAGATGCTCATGCCGCCGCTGACCATGTACGCGGCGGCGTAAATCCCGTTCGCATCGACGCCGAGCGTGGGATAGTCGGACCAGCGGCCGGCGTCGCTGCCCTGGGAGAGCACGATGTTCGTCTTGAACCAGCTCCCGGTGGGGTTGTCGGTCAGGGACACGGCCAGGAAGAGCTTGGTGTCAAAGTCGGGGACGGTGACGATCCAGCGGTTGCTGTGGTGGTCGAAGAGGACGCGCGGGTCGCCGTTCGAGCCGGGGAGGAACGAGCTCAGCAGCACGTTGGTGACCTGGGCGCCCGTGGTCTTGTTGTAGATCGCGAAGTTGCGGTTGACGGTCTCGACGAAGTGGTTGGGACCGACCGCGCCGATGGTGTCCGGTGGATAGGAGGCCGACCCGGCGTCGCCCCGGACCACGCCGCGGAAGCTGCGCAGCAGCGACGGCAGGGCCGCGCGGGTCCCGGATGCCTCGCCACCTTCGCGGACGCCGGCGCTGCTTTCCTGCCAGCCCGGTGGCACTTGCGGGGCGTGGACCTCGTCGCCCGCGGGCACCTCTCCGGTACCGCGCTCCCAGGTCAGGCCCGCGTAGTTTGATGTGGCAAGGTCGGTCTTGAAGTCGAGGTCCTCAAAATCAACGACCGTCTTGGTCTCACCCGGGACGGTATACGTCAGGTCGTCCAGGCCGTACCAGCCACTGCCGTTGAGCACCGGCTCGGCCACAATCTCGATGCGGTCCACCCGGCAGAGGTTCATCGCGAACCAGGTGGGCCGGTCGCCGATCTGGCGGAACCAGTCGGTCTCCTGGACCACCTCCCCGGCACGATAGCCAATGGCCCGCACGCCGGTGGTCCACGCGCCGGAGGCTGCCTGTCCGGCAAGATATGCGCCCTGCACGTCGACGAGTTGGGGGAAGCGGATGCCCATCCGCGTGTCGCCCCACTTGTTGACGATGTTCTTTACGCCCGAATGCGGGAAAGTGACGGCATTGCGGCTGGGCACGACCCACGTGCCGTGGGCGCCGTTGCGCTCGTCCGGCAGAGTGCGAGGCGTGACGCGGTCGCGCTCGATGACGACCTCCATGGATTCGATGATCCCGCTCGCGGTGGACGTATCCACCCGCTCGCCGACGATCGTCTCGCCGTCGGGCGCGGCGGCCGACCGCTGCGGGCAGACCAGCGCGAAGCAGGGCAGTGCGAACAGAACGGCAAGGCGAGTGGCATAGCGCATGGCGACCTCATGAGGGGCACAGCAGGCCCCACGCTGTCCTATCGGTCGGAGCCGGGACGGGTGTACGGGCGGCTTCTTCCCAGCGCCGCAGCCCACGGGCCGACGGGTTGTCGGCTGGGCTGGCGATCTTTTCATCTTAGCAGCCGCATGACGCTTCCCCAAGCGCGCGGACATGGGTTTGCCACACGCCGTGGTTGCGGGCCGGAATGGGGGGCGCGTCGCGCTAATTCGAAGACAGGACTTGTGTTGCGCGCCGCGACGGGATGCCCCGGGCGCGCGACCACGCCAATCAGGGTCGCTTTGGCTGCGACCCGGGCGGCGTGGGGGTTGGCGCCGGCGATGGCGTCGGGGCGGGTCTCGCTTCCGGCCTGGGCTGGGGCTTGGGTTCCGGCTTCGGTTCCGACTTCGGCGCGGGAGCCGGCGCCGGAGGGGGTACGGGTTTCGGTTCGCTCTTTGGGGTTGGCGCCGGCGATGGCGCAGGGGCGGGAGCGGGTCTTGGTTCAGCCCTTGGGGCCGGGCCTGGGGTGGGAGCGGGTTTTGGCTCGCCCTTTGGCGCGGGCGGAGTCGGAGTCGGCGTCGGCGCCGGTCTCGCTTCCGGCTTGGGCTGGGGCGTGGGTTCTGGCTTCGTCTCCGCCTTCGGCGTGGGAGCAGGCGCTGGAGTGGGTACGGGTTTCGGTTCGCTCTTCGGGGTTGGCGTCGGCGATGGCGCAGGGGCGGGAGCGGGTTTTGGCTCGCCCTTTGGCGCGGGCGCAGGTGTCGGCGTGGGGGCCGGTGCTGGCGCGGGCTTGGGTTCCGGCTTCGGACTTGGAGCCGGAGCTGGCGCCGGTTTGGGCTCCGCCTTGGGTGCGGCGGTCGGCGCTGCATTAGGTTTGATTTCCGGCTTTGGTTGGGGCGTCGGGGTTGGCCTGGGTGCGGCCTGGGGTCCCGGTTTCGGGGCCGGCGACGGTGCCGGCTTGGAGGGGGCGGGCGTGGCCGACGCGGGTGTGGTCTTGGAGCCTTGTGGCTTCGTCGGTTCCGGGGCCGGTCCCTGCGGGGTGACCGCGGGTTGAGCGGACGGCCCGCCGGGCTCGTGGGGCTCCGCGCCCGGCTTCGCCTGCAGCGCGGCAGGCTTGGGAGACGCCGGTGTGACGGGTCTGGGTGTCGGGGGCGGAGAGTCCTTGCCACGCGGCTTCGCTTCCGCCCCGGCTGTTGCTGCGGGCTTCCCATCGGTCGTGGTCGGGGCCGACAAAGGCAGATTGGTCGTCGCCGTCGGTGTTGATGGCGGGGCGGGTGTCTTGGCGGTCGGCGCCGGCCCAGGGCGCCGCGACGTGGACTCCGGTGGAGGGGATTGCGGTGGGACAGGTGGCGGTGGCGTGGTCGGTGCTGTTCGCGCCGCGAGCGTCCTGGTTGCCGCTGCCTTCAGGTACCGCGGTTGGGGCGGCGGCAGGGCGTCCCGCTGTAGCGGAGCCACACGCACGTGGGTGCCGACGTGATACGCCGCGCGGTGGCGCGTGAGCACCCATTCCACTGGGCGCATGTGCACGGCGCTATGGTAATGCCGATGACGCTCGCCGATCTGGAAGCGGAGATGCCGGTGTGCCCGATGCGGGTGTACGACATAGGCGCTGCAGCGCGGCACGAGGAACGGATGCGAGAAGCACGGCACGAAGAAGCCCGAATAGCAGACCTCCTCGTAGGTCGCGCAGTACGCTGGGTCGTACGTCGCGCCGCTGTAGACCGGCGGCACGATCTCCTGCGGCGATTCCACGATGGCGCTGCCGGCCTGGGATTGGTAGTACTCAAGCGACACGGCGAACGCCTCGCGATACCCGACCTGCAGACGGAAACGGGCGTGAATCTCGGTCAACTGCGTCACGAGGGCCGGATCCGGAAGCTCCGTCGGATCGCCGAGCGTTTCGTACCACCCCATGAGCTTGCCTGCGACGCCCAGCACAAACGGGTCGTCCGGCGCGTATTCGAGGGCCGTGGCCATTTCGGCCAGGGCGGCCGTCGTGTCATTGCGAGCCGCACTGCTGTAGGCCAGCACACCCCACGCCACGCCGTCCTGCGGGTTGTCCTCGACGACCTCCTCGGCCGCGTCCTCGGCTTGCCCCGGCACACCCAGCTCAACCATCTTGCGCAGGTAGTCTTGGCTGAGCGTCGTCGGGTCGACGCTGGCTGCCATCGCGCGCTGATATGCGTCGTCCGCGGTGGCGGGGTCGACGGCTTGCTGCACGGCCGCTTCGCAGGCCGTCGGCTCAGTCGGGGCTTCAACGGCTTCCCGCTCAGCGAGCGGCGGTTCGGCGGGAACCTTGCTAGCTTCGCCCGGCCTGGTTTCGCCTTCGGCTGGCGCCGTGGCCGTGGGCTGCTCTGCTGCCGGAGTGCTCGGCACATCTGTGACTGCGCGCGGCGGAGCTGTCGGGGCGGTGGGCTTCATCAATGGCGGGAGGACCCCGAGCCAGGTCAGCGCCCCCAGGGCGCCAAGCGTGAGACAGACAGCCATCGGAATCGCGATCAGGAATGGCTTCATTCATTCACCCTGAGGGGCTAGCTCGTACCGGATGACTTCCGGCTTTCGTTGAGCGAGCGCGAAGACCGGCGCGCCCTGAGCAAGCTGCGCGCGGTGTAACGCCCCGGACGCCCTATGAGTACCGGGAGCGTGTCGCGCCCGCAAGTCCTCCCTTGTCCCGATCACCTCGCCGCGTCGGGCACCAGCCGGTCCCTCACCGCTGCAGCGGCCCGCTCATCCTCGGCACCGAAGAACACCAGCGTGACGCGTTCGATTTGTGGCCAGCGCGGCAACGTCTCGGCGACCGTTCGCAGCGCAATCTCCGTCGCGGCGTCGAACGGGTATCCGTAGACGCCGGTACTGATCGCGGGGAAAGCCACTGTGCGGCAGCCATGCTCGGCCGCCACCTCCAGCGCGCGGCGGTAGCACGAGGCCAGCAATTCGGGCTCGCCGTGGTGGCCGTCGCGATAGACGGGGCCAACCGTATGAATGATGTGCCTGGCGGGCAGGTTGAAGCCGGGCGTGATCTTGGCGTCGCCGGTCGGGCAGCCACCCAGCTTGCGGCAGGCCGCCTGTAGCTCGGGGTAACCGGCCGCACGATGGATGGCGCCATCGACACCGCCGCCGCCGGCCAAAGCGGTGTTCGCGGCGTTGACGATCGCGTCCACCGCGAGCTTCGTGAGATCTCCCTGGCACAATGCGATGCGTGCCCAGATGTCCGCTGCGGCCATCGTCCGTTCTCCCGCCGCCCCGGGCGGGAATTGTACCGCGCCGGATGGGCGGGCTGACGCAGCGGCCAGCTTCCCTGTTATCTCGTGTCGGTTGTCGCGGGAGCGCGTCCGCGGTAGCACGCCCGGGGCTCGACGCGTACCATGCCGGCATGCCGAAGACCCTCTACATCATCGACGGACATGCGCAGATTTACCGCGCCTACTACGCTCCCTTTCGCACGCTGACGGCGCCCTCCGGGGAACCGACGCGCGCCACTTTCCTGTTCACGCAGATGCTGCTCAACCTCATTCGCGACCGCCGGCCCGACTATCTGGCGATGGCCCTGGACGCGGACGAAAACAAGCTGCTGCGCCGGCAGATCTACCCGGAGTACAAAGCCACGCGCGAGCCGCCGCCGGAGGACCTGCCTGTGCAGGAGCGGCGGATCATCGCCATTCTCGAGGCGGCCCGCATTCCCATGCTGCGGCTGGAGGGTTGGGAGGCGGACGACCTGATCGCCACGATTGCGCGGCGACATGCGGAGCCCGATCTGCAGGTCTTCGTGGTCAGCCGCGACAAGGACCTCGAGCAGCTGATCACCGACCACCTGCATCTCTATGACCCCATGAAGGACGAAGAGATCGATGCCGCGCGGCTCCTGGAGCAGAAGGGCTGGCGTCCCGACCAAGCCGTCGAGGCCCAAATCCTGATGGGCGACGACGTTGACAACGTCCCGGGCGTGGCCGGCATCGGCCCGAAGACGGCGGCCAAGCTGCTGCAGAAGTACGGCACGCTCGCGGAGATTGTCGCGCACGCGGACGAGCTGTCGCCCAAGCAGGGTGCGGCGCTGCAGGCGGCGGTCGGACAGCTGGACATGACGCGCCAGCTTGTGACGTTGCGCACCGACATTCCTTACGAGTTCGACCTGCGCCAGGCCGAGTGCGCCCGGTTCGCGTGGGGGAACGTCCGCCCGATCTTCGAGGAACTCGGCTTTCGACGGCTGATCGAGCAGTTGCCGAGTGGCGGGGGGACCGCGACCGATTCCAGCGCTGTTGCCATGCCTGCCGCGGCGCATGCGTCGGCCGCGAGCGAGGCTTCCGCGAAGGCCGTGGCCGCACCGACTACGACGGCATCTGCGGGTGAAGGTGAACCGGCGCTGCTGACTGGCTTGGCGGCGGAACTCGCGGCGCAGTTGCGGGTGCCGGACGGCGGCGCGTACGTGCTCGTGAACACGCCCGCGGCCCTGGACACGCTGGCCGCCGCCCTGGCCGGGCAAAAGGAGTTCGCGCTGGACACGGAAACGACCGGCGTGAACCCGATGGATTGCACGATCGTTGGCTTGTCGGTGTCGTGGGAAGTCGGCCACGGTTACTACGTGGCATTGGGGGTCGCCGACCCCGACGCGGCGCCGGGCCAGACCGGCTCGCTCTTCGGCGCCGCGCCTTCCGCGACGACCGACGTCGGCCAAGTCCTGCCGCTCGATCTCGTGCGTGCCAAGCTCGGCCCCCTCCTCGCCGACGCCAGGATCGCCAAAGTCGGCCAAAACCTCAAGTACGACCTGAACGTCCTGCGCAACGCGGGCCTGCCGGTCGCCGGAGCGCTGTTCGACACGATGATCGCATCGTTCGTGCTGGACCCGATGCGCGGCTCACACAGCCTCGACTCGCTCGCCCGCAACCTGCTCGCCCATCAGATGATCCCCATTACCGACCTGATCGGCAAAGGCCGGCAGCAACTGACCATGGACCAGGTGCCCGTCGACAAGGTGGCCGTGTACGCTGCCGAAGACGCCGATTACGCCTGGCGCCTGGGCCGTCTGTTCCGCCCGCAATTGCAGCCCTTGGGGCTGGACCGGCTCTTCTACGACGTCGAGATGCCGCTCGTGCAGGTGCTCACCGACATGGAGGCCCACGGGATCTCCATCGACGTGAACCTGTTGGCCGAACTGGGCGGGCAGATGGCCGCGCGGGCGGACGCGCTCGAGCACGAAGTGCACACGCTCGTCGGTCAGGAGTTCAACCTCGATTCACCCAAACAACTCGCTGAAGTGCTCTTTGACAAGCTGAAGCTGCCCGTGATCCGGCGCACGAAGACGACCCGCTCGACCGACGCGGACACGCTGGAAACCTTGGCCCAGCAGGCGGGCGAGCCTGGTGCGACCATCTGCGCTCGCCTGCTCGAATACCGCGAACTGCAGAAGCTCCGCGGGACGTACATCGACGCCTTGCCGCTCGCCCGCAGCACGCACACCGGCCGCATCCACACCAGCTACCACCAGACCGGGGCCGTGACCGGGCGCCTGTCCAGCAGCGAACCCAACCTGCAGAACATCCCGATTCGCACGGAGCTGGGCCGCCAGATTCGCCGCGCCTTTGTGCCCCGCAGCCCGGACGAAGTGCTCATCTGCGCCGACTATTCGCAGGTCGAATTGCGCGTCCTGGCGCACTACTGCGAGGACCCCGCCCTCATGGCGGCCTTCGCCTCCGACCAGGACATTCACGCCTTCGTCGCCGCCCAGGTCAACAACGTGCCCCTCGCCGAAGTTACCAAGGAAATGCGCGGCCGCGCCAAAGCCGTCAACTTCGGCATCGTCTACGGCCAGACGGCGTTCGGCCTGTCGCAGCAGACCGGCATGGGCCGCGGCGAGGCGCAGGCCTTCATCGACGCCTATTTCGCCCGCTACCCGCGCATCCGCGCCTTCATCGACCAGTGCCTCGCCGATGCGCGCCGCGACGGCTATGTGCGCACCATCCTCGGCCGTCGTCGCCCGATCGAGGGCCTCGACTCGCGCAACGCGAACGTGCGCAACCAGGCCGAGCGTTTCGCGGTGAACACCGTGATCCAGGGCTCTGCCGCCGACCTCATCAAGATCGCGATGATCCGGCTGCACGCGCGGATCGCGGCAGAGCAGCTGCCCCTGCGTATGCTGCTGCAGGTCCACGACGAACTGGTGTGCGAGGCCCCGCGGACGCAGGCTCCGCGCTTGGCGGACACGGTGCGCACCGTCATGTCCGGGGCGCTGACGCTGCGCGTGCCGCTGAAGGTGGATGTGGCGTGCGGCGAAAACTGGCTGGCGGCGAAGTAGGCGAACGGTCAGCCGCTCAGGCCTGTGCGGGCGGAGCGGCGCCGGGCACGATTTCCTTGCGGAGACCGTCCAGCACGCCGTTGACGAAGGCCGGCGAATCCTTGCCGCCGAACTCCTTGGCCAGCTCGATCGCTTCGTTGATGACGACCGCGCACGGCGTATCGGGCCGCTCCAGCAGCTCGTGCAGCCCCAGCCGCAGGATGTTGCGATCCACGGGGGGCATGCGTTCGACGGACCAGCCGGCCACGTGTTTGCCCAACAGGGCGTCGTATTCTCCGCGCTTCCGCCATGTGCCCTCGGTCAGCTCGCGGGCGAGGGCGAGCACGTCGCCGGGCAACGCGCGGTCCCACCCCAAGTCGGTGTAGTTCACGCGGTCGCGGAAGAATTCCCCTAGATCGGCTTCAAAAGCCGCGCCAACACCGTCGAGCACGCACAAAGCCTGCATGGCCAGCACGCGGGCACGTGATCGCTGAGTAACGGGCATGTCCTTCGCCGTTTCCGGCTGCTACTTCGGCAGCAGAGTAAGGAGGTTCGCCATCTCGAGCGCGGCCCGCGCGGCATCCGCACCCTTGTTGCCGGTCTTCGCCCCCGCCCGATCCACGGCCTGATCCAGCGACTCGGCCGTCACCACGCCGAACGTCACCGGTACGCCCGTCTGTAGCGCCACCTGCGCGATCCCCTTGGAAACCTCGGCCGCGACATACTCAAAGTGGGGCGTCTGCCCGCGAATGACGCAGCCCAGGCCGATGACCGCCTGGTACTTGCCGGTCTGCGCCAGCTTCTGGGCCGCCAAGGGAATTTCCCAACTCCCGGGTACCCACACTTGCACGAGGTTGTCGGGGCTGGCGCCATGGCGGACGAGTTCATCGATGGCACCGGCGACCAGCCGGGACGTGATAAACTCGTTGAAGCGGGCGACAACCAGCGCGAAGCGGAAAGGCTTGGCATCCAGCGGAGCGGAGATCACCTGCGTCATCGGAGTACCCTGTCGTGGAGCCTCGGTTCTCAAGTCCCGTAGTCTAGCCGCCCCGTGGCAGAGGGGCAAACGGACGGGGCTGACGCGCCCGGCCGCCGGCTGTACAGTGGAGCGGCCATGCCGGAATACACAACCAGGCAGGCCGGTGGCGGACCAATCTGCTGCCGGCGGATGCGGTGGGTCGGGTGGATCGTGCTTTGCGCGGTTGTGGCGGCCGGGAGTAGCGAGCTGTGGTGGCTCGCGAGTCCGGACCGTGCCGCGCTCCAGCTCCTGCGCGCGGACGCTGCGGCTGCCTGGCGCCGCGGAGCCGAGCTGGCGGAGGGCGCGCGCGTGACCGCCGCTGTACCCCTGCTGGCCGAACGGCTGGACCGCGCCAGCGATCCGGGGACGCGCGAAGCCCTGGTTTGGGCGGTGGGGCGGCTGGGGACCAGCGCGAACTTCGAGTCGGTGGCGCACCGCGCGCGCACGGACGAGGATGCCTATGTCCGCAACGCGGCCTGGTTGGCGGCGGCGCGGCTCGACGCGGTGCGTTTTCGCGCGCTGGTGCAGGCCGCCGGCGCGCCGCGCGACCCCTGGGACGAAATCGGCCAAGCCTACGGTTGGCTCGAGATCGGCGACGTTCGCGGCCTCGACGCGCTGTTCAAGTGGGCCGTGTCCGCGCCGCTCGCGCAGCGGCACGGCGCCATCTTGGTGCTGCAGCGCCGCGTGGCGCCGCTGCTCGAGGCGGTGGGACGCTGGCCGGTCGACCTGTCTTTCCAGGAAGGCGCGGATTGGTCAGCCGAGATCGTGGCGGAGGTCCAGCACCGCTGTGCCTCGGTCGACTTGCCCGCCATCGCCCGCGACAGCACCCCGCACGCCGCGCGCATCCAGTCCGTCCACCGGGCCGAAGGTAAGCTCCTGCGGGCCCGTGAGCGGCTGGCCCGCTTCCTCGCGTGGCTCTAGAGGTGGCGTGCGCGTTTTTTCGGCGAACCGGCTATTGCAGCGCTACAATCTCCCGCTGCTCCTGATCTGGCGGGCACAGGTCGCACGCGGTGCGGCGTTCAGCCTGCCGGCGGGGACCGTAGCAGCATACACTCAGTGCGGGCCGGATGGCTCGGCCCGCCACCGTAGCCGCCGCGTGCGGCACAGGCACGAGAAAGGTACCACCATGCCTATTTCCCAGACGATGGCCGCCAAGTTGAACGAGCAGATCACCAACGAGTTCTTCGCCTCGCAGACGTACCTGGCGATCTCCTGCATGTTCGAGGAGCTGGGGCTGAAGATGCTCGCGAAGCTCTATCGCAAGCAGACCGAGGAGGAACGCGGTCATGCCCTGAAGATCCTCGACTATTTGCCCGCGGTTGAGGCCAAGGTCGAGCTGGCCCCGATTCCCAAGCCCACCGCCAACTATCCGTCCGTGATCGCCGCCATCGAGGCCGCCCTCGAGCACGAGCGCAAGGTCACCGCGCAATTCAATGAACTGATGGCGCTGGCGGAGAAGGAGAAGGACTACGCGACGCGGGCGTTCCTGCAGTGGTTCGTCGCCGAGCAGGTCGAGGAAGTCGACTCGCAGAACTACCTGCTGCAACTCGCGAAAATGGTGGGCGAACGCTACGTCCAGCTCGAAGGCGCTGTCGCGCACATGATCAAGTAACCGGCCGTGCGGCGCAGGTGACCAGCGGTGTGGCGCCCTGTGCGACCCAGCGCGCCGGGCGCCATGCTTGTTGGGGCGCAGGGCGCGCGAACCGGCCGGGGTGCCGGTCCCCGGTCGCTGCGCTGTCGCGGCAACGCTAGAATCACTCGCGGTGAGCGGGTTTGACCAGGGCCGATTCCTCTGTTCCCGAGCTGGAGAACAACATGCGACGTGCAAAGATCACGATCATCGGAGCCGGTAACGTCGGCGCCACCTGCGCGCATTGGGCGGCCGCCAAGGAACTGGGCGACATCGTGCTCGTGGACATCGTCGATGGGATGCCGCAGGGCAAAGCCCTGGACCTGGCTGAAGCCGCCCCCGTGGAGGGCTTTGACGCCGCCATCACCGGCACGAGCGACTACGCTGCTACCGCCGACAGCGACATCGTGATCATCACCTCCGGCATCCCCCGCAAGCCCGGCATGAGCCGCGACGAGTTGCTCGAGACCAACGTCAAGATCGTCGGCGACGTCACCGCCAAGGCCGTCGCCCGCAGCCCCCAGGCCGTGCTGATCATCGTCTCGAATCCCCTCGACGCCATGGTCTACACCGCCCACACAATCTCGCAGTTCCCCACGCAGCGCGTCATCGGCCAGGCTGGCGTCCTCGACACCGCTCGCTACCGCACGTTCATCGCCGCCGAAATCGGCTGCAGCGTCGAGGACGTCTCGGCCATGCTGCTCGGCGGCCACGGCGACGACATGGTCCCGCTGCCCCGCTACACCAGCGTCAGCGGCATCCCCGTCACGCAGCTCATCCCGCCCGGCAAGCTCGACGCCATCGTCACCCGCACCCGTAACGGCGGTGCCGAAATCGTGAACCTCCTGAAGACCGGCAGCGCCTACTACGCCCCGGCCGCCTCCACCATCGCCATGGCCGAGTCCATCATCCGCGACAAACGCCGTGTCCTGCCGTGTGCCGCCTACTGCGATCGCGAATACGACATCGGCGGCTACTTCGTCGGCGTCCCGTGCGTGCTTGGTCGCAACGGCGTTGAACGCGTCATCGAGGTCGAGCTCGACGACCGCGAGCGCGAGATGCTCAAGACCAGCGTCGAGCACGTCAAAGAGCTCTGCAAGACGGCCAAGAAGTTCCTGCCGAAGTAGCCCGGCAACGGCTGTCGCAGACCGACCATTGCGACGCCGCGCCCCTGAGTTGCGGTAATGCCTCTGGTGCCAGGAGGCGCCCTGCCTGAGTTGCTGCGGTGCGAAGCAGCCGGCGACACCGCAACGCACGGCGCCTGTGGCCCCGCGGCGCGCGGTTCCTGCGGCCCTGCGGCGCGCGGTTCCTGCGGCCCCGCGGCGCGCCACGGGACATCGCTGTGTATTCTGGCCCCGCAGGGGCCAACGGTCGTAGCCAGGGGCTTCAGCCCCTGGTTAGCGTCCCCTTCAGCCACCCCGCCCCGGAGGGGCGGACGGAACTGGCCCGGACGCTGCGACAACGCGGATGTCGCACCGCGCCCGGCCAACGAGGAGCCCCACGATGCCAAACGCTCGCCTCCTGCTCGGTTGCACGCTCATCGTCGTCCTTCTCGCACCGGCCTTCGCCGCCGACGGCCCCGCGACGCGCCCCGCGCCGACCAGCCAGCCCGCCGCCGCGCCCGCCTCTCAGCCGGCCGCGCCGCCGGTGCTCTGCCCGGTCACGGGTCGCCCGGTCGACCGCCACTTCGTCGCCCGCTTCCGCGGACGCTGGGTCTACTTCGCCGATGAACCCGCCCAGAAGAAGTTCACCGCTGACCCCTACGAGTTCGCCGAGGCCGTTCAAGCCCAATGGGAAGCCGACCCGGTCCTGCGCATGCAGGTCCGCTGCCCGGTGACCGGTGACGTCGTCGACTCGGCCGTGTTCGTCGGCCAAGGTGAGGACGCCGTGTACTTCGCTTCCGCGGGCGCCCGCGAGAAGTGGACCCAGGCCGGCGCCGCGCAGCAGGATGAGTACCGCCGCAAGCTCGCCGACTGCTACACGTTTCAGACCGGCTGCGCCACGTGCGGTGGTTTGATCAGCCCCGGCGCGCACAAGGACGTTGACGGCCAGACGCTCTACTTCTGCTGCCTCGGCTGCGCCAAGCATCTCGACGCCGAAAAGGCCAAGTTCCTCGCGCAGGTTGCCGAGCAAATCAAGACGCACCGGGTTGCGTGGGAGGCCCGGGCGGCCGGGGAAACGAAGAAGAAGTAGCCGCCTGCGCCCGCGAGGACCTGGGCTCGCCGGACCGGTGGCCGCGGCGCGGCACCCCACTCCGCTCTCGGCGGCTCCGGGCGGGTTCGGGCGCGACTCCCCGCAGGGGCACAGTTGCGGGGGGCGAATCCGGCGAACCGGCTATTGGGCGGCTCGGCAGGGACTCAGGGCTGACGGCGAAAGTGATAGCTGATGGATCAATACGGGCGGCGGTGCGTATGGGAGCGGGAGGGATTACGGAATGAAGGCAAACGGGGCGACGAAGAATGAGTCCCGACAGGGACGCGAAGATTTTGCGCTGGGACAGTGAGGACGTTGTCCGGAACTAGGCGCTCTCGGCCTTGCCCGTGGTCCCGCTCTTCATGCGAATGGGACCGCGCGCCTTGCGGACCGCCTCGGTCGCGCCATCCGCCGCCGGCTCGGCCGGCATGCTGATGACTTTCGGCTGGGCGGGGGCCTCGTCCTCGTCGTCCTCGGACGGGACCGTCAGCCAAGTCAACACGCTGTCCTCGAGGCTCTCTTCGCGAGGGACTTCGAACTTCTCGCCGCAGCGTTTGCAGCGCGCTGTTCGTCCCTGAGCCTCAGCGGGCAGCCGGTACTTGGCTCCACAGTGAGAGCAGGTGCACTTGATTGTCTCGGACACAGCTCACCTCGTTCAACCTGCGTGCGCGCGCCAAGTACAGGGCGATGCGCGGCGCACAAACCCACGCTAACCCGACACCAGGCTCCAACTTGTCGGCTGAGTATGAGCTCTATGAGCGAGATGAGTAATAAGATGGCGTCTATACCAGGAGCGCGCTCAGCCTGCACGCTCTGACAGTATTGTATCGGCGAAGCGCAAGGACTGCAACAATATTTGGAAACACATATGTCGCGCGTCCGGGGCGTCGCCTGCCCAGGTGCCGAACACCGCTCTCCACCCTACGGCCGCGACCATTCGCTGCACTTCTCACAGCGGCGGTAGGCCGCCAGATCTTGGCCCTGGTGCGCAATTCGTGCCGCCTGCAGGGCGGCGCCCTCCCAAGTGTCCCGCAGACGATCGCGGGTCCAATCCCCCAGCGCCTGCTCGCCCGCTACATCCTGGAAACATAGCGGAATGGTCCCGTTTGCCAGCAACATCAGCCGGCTGGATAGGCGACGACATGGAATCCGCACCGGCGGACATGTCGGCAGGAGCGTATCGGCAGGCAGGAGGCCAGCGTAGTCGTTGTACCCGCGGATGAGCGCCGACCCGATGCGTGCCAGCCATTCATCATGGAAGCGCTCCAGCTCCGCCAGCGTGGCGGAGCACCGCGTTTGACTCGGGACGAGTACTGGCCACGGCGATCGGCGTGCCAGCCGCTCTTTCTCGATTCGCTCGATGTTGGCTACGATCTGCGCGTGCCCCTCCACTCCGTGTACCTCCCGGTACAACTCCGGCGTGGCGGTGTCGAGCAGCACTTCGATCAGATCGACCCGCTGGTCGAACAAGGTTTCGAGGTTCTGATCGGTCAGCCTCAACAGCGCGGTCGTCATCGCCAAGCCGTACACCCCCGCCGATCGGATCGTCCGGCAGACGCTGGCGAATTCCGGGTGTTCGAGCGGGTCTCCGTGGCCACCCAGCCAAACCAGACGGTCATCGTACGTGGCCAGTTCCTCGGCCACACGCTGGACCGCTGCCAGGTCGGTGAGCTCGCGGTGCGGCACGCGGCTGCCGCGCAGCCGCAGACGGGTGTCGGGCAGGGGATCGGCCGTGGTCAGCTCCAGCTCGACCTCGACGGGCAGCGGGCCGGCCCGGTCGTGTCCGGGTTGGTTGACCCAATTGCAGAGCTGTCCGGCCGTAGGGGAGTCACCTAGGTCGTGAAGCGCGCTCTCAAGCAGTTCGCGCGAGCGGCGCGTGTCACCGGTGAAGCGGGCGGCCGTCTGAATGATCTCCGGCGCGACCGGATAGCAGCTCGGCTGGGTGATGGGGTCCCACTGGGCCAGCTCGGGGCGATAGGCGAGCAGCAGGCCGACGGGAATGTCGAGCTCAAGGAGAGTAACCAGGCACTCGCGCGGCAGAAGCATGCCGGCCAGTCCTGGCGGCGCCTGCGTGAAGACGTGCCGACAGGTGACGCCGTTCTCGAGCCAGTGGCGAATCATCGCCGATGCGATGGCCGGGTCGAGCAGCGGTTGGTAGGGGCTCAGGCATAGCACCGCATCCGCGCCATAGTGGTCGAGCACCGCGGCAGCGGCCGGCGGGGAGATGAATTCATCGAACCAGCATAGGCCGAGCGGGTTGCCGCGCCACGCCTCGAGGCTCCACTTGCGCGCGGTCGCGATGAGGGCAGCGCGGCTGCTTGGGCCGGGGCTAAGTGGCAGGAGTTCGATGCGGTCCGCGACCTGTGCATCCGCGCGGGCCCGCGCCGCCGCCTCCTGGTCGCGGGGCATGACGAAGAGGCAGGTCGCGGCGAGCCCCTCCACCTGCGCGAGCCGTCGCAGCGTGCGCGTGAGAATCGACTGACCCGCGATCTCGGCCTGGAGCTGGGCAGCACCGCCCAGCGGGCCGCTGACGAAGTCCGCAAAGACGGCGGCGACGATCTTCATGGCAGTTGCTCCTGCACGCGCTGCAGGGCCTGTGGCAGGAACTGAAGCAGGTAATCGCAACCGTCGATCAGGGCGGTGGCGTATTCGCGATCGCGCCGGAGACGCCGGCGGATCGATTCGGGCGTCTCCGCTTCCCCGTCGCGGATGGCCCGGTCCGCTTGGACGCGGCGGAACTCGGCGTACTGCGACACCTGCGCCACCAGCTCAAAGGTGCGCTCGTTGCGGCCCATGCGCGTGCGCAGCTCGTCGACCCGCGTGATCAGGCGGTTGAACTCCTTCGGCCGCTCGACCAGCGTGGCGAGTTGGGCGAGCAGTTCCACCGTCTCCCCGGCGATGCTGCGAATCTCACGTACCTCGGCAATGCGGGCCGCAACGGCCGTGCTCACCCGCTGCCGCAGCGTCGTGTCGACGGGCGCGGACGGCGGGTTCAGCAGGTCCGGCGGCAGCGGCCGGGTGCAGAATTGCTCCGCCGCCTGCCGCAGCGTCATGACCTCGGTGCCTTGCAGCCGCATGCCGCCTTCCGTGGCGTGGATGATGCGGGCACGCGACTGCAGGAAGTCCGCCTGGAACTGCTCGGCATAGGTGTACAGCGCTTCTTCGGTGTAGGTCTCGCGCCCATAGATGTCGCGTACCTTCAGCAGCGGATTGCGGACGCGCACGATGCGCTCCCACTGCTTCATCTCGACCGTGTTGAAGCGGCCGAGCTCCGGTTGCCAGATGCGTTCGATCTGCGTGCCGGCCGGGTAGTACAGACCCTCGGAATAGGAGAGATCCTGTCCGATCAGGATGATCGGATTGCAGCCCAGATATTCCGCCAGGTAGAAGGCCAGATGCGCAACGGTGCTGCCGGCGCGCAGGGCGCCCCGGGCTGGCGCCACCTCGCGCAGCAGATTGGCCGCGAAATCCGAGTAGAGGACGTGCCGGCGGCCACGAAACGCGTCGAGCACCTGCCAGTGCGCCTTCGGTTCGGCCACCAGGGCGGCGCCGCCCAGGTCGGTCAGACCGTGGAAGAACTGGGCGGATACCTCGTGGTAATCCAGGCTGCAGACGAAGTGCGGCGGAATCCGCCGCGCGAGCAGCATCTTGAAGACCGTCTGTACGGCGATCACAACAGCCCGCTGCCGCAGTTCCTGCAACTGGCCGACGTTGCGGGCGAGGGACGGCCCGGCCGCCACGATGATGGCCGGATAGCCGGCGGCGCGTTCGTGCAGCACCTCCACGCCGGGGTTCGCGACATAGGTCGGCAGGTTCAGCGCGACGTTGCGGGCGGTCGTGCGCGAGAGCCGCAACAGGGAAACGACCTGGATGCGGGAGTACGAGATGAAGTCGCGCAGCAGCGCGCTGATCTGTCGGTGAAAGGAAGCTCGCACGCGCGTGGTGTACGGCGGCACCACGAAGGTCAGCCCCAGCAGGACAGTCGTGATGGCGCCGTGCAGACGCTGGTGCACGGCGCTCTTGTCGGGCGCCGTAATGAACGTCACGCGCCGCTCGCGCAGCGGCTCCGCCAGGTCGCTCACGCACAGGGCCGCCTTGATCAAGGCCAGGTCCGCCTCCGCCACAATCAGCAGGGGCCGGTAGTAGCGACGCTCGATCTCGGTAATGTGATAGCCCAAGCCGACCCCGCTGATGAGGAAGCACTGGCCCTCCAGGCCCGCTTCGTCACGGCCCAGGGCTTCCGCCGCCACGCCGTCCCGGGCGTCCTGCGCGGTACGCCGGGCGGCGCGGTCGGCTAAGGCGCGCTCCACCTGCGTGCTAATCAGGGTCCGGGCTTCCTCCAGGGGGTTGTAGCGACTGTGCGTGTAAACCGGTTTGCCATCATCCGTCTGAACCCGCGTCGTGAACTCCCCGTCGCGAGTCGGCTCCAGCGGCGGCAATTGCGCAAAGGGCACCTGTTCGAGCTGCGCGGCCAGCAGCGGATCGCTGCCATACAGAGCCGCTAGGTTCTTCAGGTAGAGCTGCCGGAGCGGGGCGAGGGCAGCGTGGGCCGTCGTGGATGCCATGCGGGCATTTGTCCGCGAAGGTGAGGGGTTTGTCAATGTTCCAGTGCCGCGGGCACCCGTCGGACCGTGCGGTGTGACGGGCTTCGCCGTCGCGCGGCGCCGGCTGGCGAATGCTGCTCAAGCTCGGAAGCCGCTGCGGCCGATAGCCTAGGGTGGTCGAATCTGCTTGCGGGCGACCGGTGTGCTGGATTTTCGCAGCCGCCTCCCAGGTTCACGCGGTCAGAGGAGAATGGTTCATGAAGTCAGCCATCATGGAGCGCTCGTCCGCCCCCGTCACAGAGGTTCGCTCGCGCATGGGAGCGACCGTCCCCTTTGATACGATCGACTCGCCCGGGGCGTACGTGTGCAACTGGAGCGGGCATCTGATGCGCATCCCGGAACACACTCTGGATCCGGGGGACACACTGCGCCTGAATATCGTCGGGTGCGAGCCGTTGACGGTCACGAAGATCAGTGATGATCCGGGTGTGACGCTCTCCAAGGCGCGCACCCTCGCTATGGCTATGGGGTTACGTACCGGCTTTTAGGGAACCCAGTCGGGCGTGCTGGAGAGCCGGCGAATGCGCGTTCGCCGGCTTCTTTTTTTGCCCTGTCGGCCGGAAGGCGCGAAAACGTGGGAATCGGTCAGACCCACCCGATTGGTTTTGACTTCTCCGCGAACGTGTGGAACACTCGTGTGGGCATGGGTGCGCCGGGCGACGGTGGTGACCAATTGTTGACGTGCGCGCCTGGGGGGAGTGCGGCGGGGCCGCTCTGCTGCGAGCGCACGGAGCGTGTGACGAAGTTGTAGCGCTCGGCCGGCCGGCCGGCGACCGCGGAACCCACGCGGACGCGTCCTCAAACCAGTCAATCGAGTATTCTTGCGAGCACAGCGGTGGCCCGCCGCCTCGCGACTCGCCCTACGACCGAAGCTCCCCGCACGGAGGATGAACGATGTGGCAGGCAACCGTGCCAATCCCCGCGGATGGAACCGCGACGGCGCCCCTCCCAAGCATTCCGTTTGACACGATCGAGGCTCCCGGTACCTACGTGTGCAACTGGAACGGCTACCTCCTCCGTGTGCCGGAGGGCGCGCTGGGGCCGGGTAATCGGCGCGTTTTCAACCTTGTGGGTACCGAACCGCTCTTTGTGACGAAGATCAGCGACGATCCTGGCTTGTCCGTTGGGCGGGCACGGCAGATCGCCGGTGACCACGCCCTGACGGCCAACTTCTAGACCAAGCCCGACCTCTGTCTGAATGCGGCGCGCTGCGTCGATCCGCGCCTCCAGTTCCGCTGACAGCGTTTTCACTCTTCCGTCCCTTCGTGGGCGCGTTGACCATTCCGCGCGCCGGCCTCAGAATGCGGTGGTCATTTCCCCCTTTCGGAGGCGAACATGTCCACCGCCGCGCCCCTGTGGCAGCCCACCCCCCAGCAGATTCAGCGCACGCAGATGTACGCGTTCATGACGCGCACCGCCGAGCGACATGGCCTTCCCCTTGAATGGGAACGCTTGCGGCAGTGGTCGATCGCGCACCCGGACCTGTTCTGGCAAGAGCTGCTGGAATATGCCGACCTGACGCCGACGCACCCGGCGCAGGCGGCGCTGACCGGCGGCGGCATGCTTGGCGCGAAGTGGTTCCCCGGCCTCACGCTGAACTACGCCCGCCACATGCTCCGCTTCGACGACGACAATATCGCAATCCTGTACGAGGGCGAAACCGGTCCCCGTGGCCAGTTGTCCCACCGCGCGCTCCGCGCCGAAGTTGCGCGATGTGCGGCCGCACTCCGTGCCGCGGGCGTCGGGCGCGGTGATCGCGTCGGCGGCTTCATGCCCAACGTGCCGGAGACCATCATCGCGATGCTGGCGGCCGCCAGCCTCGGCGCGATTTGGTCGTCCTGCTCCCCGGACTTCGGCGTGCGCGGCGTGCTCGATCGCTTCGGGCAAATCGAGCCGAAGGTGCTGGTCGCGTGCGACGGCTACACGTATGGCGGCAAACCGTTCGAGACGCTGTCGCGCGTGCGCGAGATGCTGCCGGCGCTCCCCAGCGTGCAGCGCGTCGTCATCGTGCCGTTCCTCGCGGCCCAGCAGGAGCTGACGCACGGCGGCACGCGCGATGCCGCCGACGAGCCCGTGCGCCGCCAGGTCCGCGACATCCCGGGCGCCGTGCTCTGGCGCGATTTTCTCGGTCCGGTCACCGCGCCCCCGCCGCCGCTGTCCTTCGTCGAAGTCCCGTTCGACCACCCACTGTTCATCATGTACTCGTCGGGCACGACCGGCGTGCCGAAGTGCATCGTCCACGGCCACGGCGGCACGCTGCTGCAGCACCTCAAGGAGCTCATGCTGCACTGCGATCTGCGGGCGGGCGAGCGCATCTTCTACTTCACGACCTGCGGCTGGATGATGTGGAACTGGCTGGTCAGCGGGCTGGGCGTCGGTGCGACGCTCGTGCTGTTCGAGGGCAATCCCGGATACCCGACGATGGACCGGCTCTGGCAGATGGCCCAGGAGACGAAGCTGCACGTATTCGGCACGAGCGCGAAGTACATCGCGGCCTGCCAGAAGGCGGGGCTGCATCCCGGCCGCGAGCATGACCTCGGCGCGCTGCGCTGTGTGTGCTCGACCGGCTCGCCCTTGTCCAGCGAGCTGTTTCACTGGACGTACGAGAACGTGAAGCGCGATCTACAGCTCGCGTCGATCTGCGGCGGCACGGACATCATCTCGTGCTTCATCCTCGGCAACCCGCTGCTGCCGGTGTACGCCGGCGAAATCCAGTGCCGCGGCCTGGGCATGGACGTGCAGGCGTGGACGTCCGCCGGCGAGCCGGTGACGGGACAGAAGGGCGAACTGGTCTGCTGCACGCCGTTTCCGTCGCAGCCGGTGGGCTTCTGGAACGACCCCGACGGAGCGAAGTACCGCGCGGCGTACTTTGAGTACGAGTGGGGTACGCCACGGCCCGTGGTCTGGCGGCACGGCGACTTCATCGAAATCACCGACACCGGCGGCATCATCGTGTACGGTCGCTCGGACGCGACGCTGAATCCCGGTGGCGTGCGCATCGGCACCGCCGAGATCTACCGCATCGTCGAAGGCCTGCCGGAGATCGTGGACAGCCTGGTGATCGGCAAGGACACGCCCGACGCGGACGTGGAGATCTGCCTGTTCCTGGTGCTGCGCGCGGGGCAGACGCTGGACGAGGCGCTGGAGAAGAAGCTCCGCAAGCTGATCGCCGAAGGCGCGACGCGGCGGCACGTGCCGAAGTACATCAAGCAGGTCAGCGCGATTCCGTACACCATCAGCGGCAAGAAGGTCGAAATGGCCGTCCGCCGCATGATCCACGGGCAAGACGTTCCGAACAAAGACGCCCTGGCGAATCCGGACGCGCTGGAGGAGTACCGGGGGATCGTGTAGCCATAGTGGGAAAGTGGGGAGGTGGGGAAGTGGGAAGGGGATGGCCCAGGGACAAGGGGCAGGTGAAAGGGGACAGGGGACAAGGCGGGACGTGAAAACGTGCAAAGGTGAAAAGGTGAAAACGGGAGGCGGGGAGGGCGGGGGCAGGGGACAAGGGACAGGTGAAAGGGGACAGGGGACAAGGCGGGACGTGAAAACGTGCAAAGGTGCAAACGTGAGAACCGGGCGGGCGGGTGGCCGGAGTTGTCAGACTCTTCAAGGTGTTCAAGGAAGGGATCAAGGAAGGCCGTGCGCGGTTCGGAGCGCGCCAGCCCAAGGTGATCAAGATGATCACTGCGCGCGTGTCCTAAGTGAGCATCTTGGATATCGGGACGTTGCGGCAGCGGTGGCCGAGTGGGAAGGCGGGGAAGTGGGAAGGGGATGAGCCGAGGCAGGGGACACGTGACAGGTGTCAGGTGACAAGTGGCAAGGGGCGGGGGGCCGGCCGGCGAGGCGGGGAGTTGCCCACATAGGGATCAAGGGAGCGAGGGATCGAGGGATCAAGAGCGGAATCGGGAACAGCATGGCGAAGCCCTCGGGCGTGAGCACTTAGTTCGGCGGGGGCACGGGGCCCAAAGTGAAGAATGACGCGCGGAGCGGGAGGCGGGGGATGGGAGAGGAGAATTGCGGGTTTTAAGCGGGTGGTAGCAGGTTGGGGCGGAGTCTGGCGGAGAAGTGCGCGCTGTTCGCCGCGAAGGGGCGAAGGACGCGAAGGGGAAGAGGTCTTGAGTTGTCGGCGGTCGGGCACGGGTTCTCGGGTGGAGTGGGGGAAACGAGGAGTGCGTTGGGGGGGCCGGGGCACAGCGCTAGAGCATGCGGGCGAGGCGTTGTTCGAGCGCCTGGGACTCGGCGGGGGTGAGGCCGGCCATGGTGTACAGCAGGCGGTCGATGAAGTCCTGGAGGGGCTGGGCGGCGGGGGCGAGGGCGGAGCGTTCGGTGCGGGCGATTTCGCCGCGGGCCTGCTCGATGGCGACGATGCGGTGAACGGCGTCGACGAGCACGTCTTGGACCGCCAGTGGGAAGGGTGCGTTGGCCAGCGCTGGACGGAGCGTCTCGAAAGCACTATCGAGCTTGCCTGCGTCGATCAACTTGATCGCCGCGTCGCGAACCCGGGCATCGGCTGGTGCCGGCGTGTCCGCGAAGACTGGGCACGGGAGGTTGCTGAATTGGTACTCATTCACCTTTGAATTCGTGCTGCCAAGACGGAAGTACCAATCCAGCAGTTTCGAATTCAACAAGGCCAGCAGTGCGTCTAGTGGGAGTCGGGAGTCCGATTCGGGGACATAGCTGACGGTATCGAAGCAGAAGCTACCAGGGGGCACCAATCCGGCAACGATGCGGCGAAAGTTGTTTTGAGGCGAGCTACGCTGAAACCCAGCGCGGGGCTGCTGACCGTGGCGCGCCTTAGCCGAAGTGGATCGCTGCGCGAGGAAGTTGGCGACGCGGATGAATTTGTCTTCACCCTGGGAAGCCTCGCGGAGCACGTACAGGCAAACGTTTGCACCTCGTAGCACGAGTGGACCTGCAGACCGGTCATCGGCCAAGCACTCCCGTCGTCCATCGGTGGTTTCGTTTACCTCTCCCTGGTACGACGTGCACATCGTCCCGAGACGCGTGAGGCGCCCCGTCTGCATGATCCTCACTGCCAGATCCCAGTCACTCTGGGAGCAGCTTACAATGGCACGGTTCTCAGGGTCGTACAACGGGATGTCGTCGGTTCGCAGTTGCAGGCTGGGTGAGGTCGATTCGATCTGGTTCGCAGGGTGCTGACGCGAGGTGAAAGGTGTGGCCAGTAGCGTGGGCGAAGCGGTCTTGATCATCGTGAAGACCGTGGTGGAGAGCTTCGCCTCGGGAAACACGCGCCTGGTCGGGTCGTCCTTCTGCGGGAAGGCGTCGACGGACGTGAAAGCACCGGCATCGAAGATGGCACGACGCAGGTCGGCCGCTTGATCGTCGCCGAGTAGTGCCATGGGAACGATGAACCCAAAGCGCCCGGCTTCGGCAAGCAGCTCGATCGCGCGGCAGATGAACAGCTTATAGAGGTTGTTCTTGCCGCGACGCGAAGGCGCGTAGAGCGGCTCGTGTTCGATGAATGCCCGGAGCGTCGAGAGGTCGCGTCCCGTCTCACGGTCGGAAAGCACGTCGTAGGGCGGATTGCCGATGATGGCATCGAAGCCGGCCTCGTCGCGGCGGCCGGTGAGGTCGAAGAAGACCTCCGGGAATTCGAGTTCCCAGTGGAAGGCGCGGACGCCGGCGGTACGCACGGGGGCGAGGGCGGCGGCGAACCAGGGTTCACGGGCCAGCTTGCGGAAGGCGGCATCCGTCGGCAATGCTACCAGTGCGGCGCTGTACTGCTCGGGCGACACACCGACGCCGTCGGGGGCGAAGAACACCGAGCACCACAGGTCGGCGACGCTGCGGAACATGTCACAGACGGGCTCGAACAACTTGCGGTAGAGCCGCTCCTTCTCCTTGATCTGGTCCTTGGTGTCGGAGGGCAGCGCGCGGATGCGATGCAGTGGCTCCAGGAGGATGGGAAGTCGCTGCTCGACCTGCTGCTTGAAGACGTTCTGCTGCAACTCCATCGCACCCGCAACGGCGCCGAGCTCCGCGACGCGCGCCCCGACCAAGCTGTTTCCGGCGCGCAAGTGGTGGTCGAGAAAACTGAGCGGGGCATCGCTGGACACGGTTTCCAACCACAGGGCGAGCTTGGCCAGCTCCACGGCCATCGGATTGAGGTCCACGCCGAAAATGCAGGACTCGACGACGCGGCGTTTCCAGAAGATCAACGTGGGTTCGTCGGCAGCGTCGGTATCGAGGGCGGGGTCGGCCGTATAGGGGTTGGTCGCGATTTCTTCGGCCAGGTACTGGCAGGCGCGGACGAGGAAATGGCCAGAACCCATCGCGGGGTCCAGGACGCGCAGGCGCAGGACGCGATCGTCATATTCCCCGCGGAGTTGCTCCAGCTTCGCGCCCAGCGTGTCGCGACGCGCGCCGCGGGCATGCTTGTGCTGCTCTTCGGTGGCGGCAATCTCGGCGGCGAGCTGCTGCGCAATGTCGTTGCAGAGCGGGCGGAGCGTGTGATCGACGATGTAGGCGACGATGTGGTCGGGCGTGTAGTACGAGCCGGTTGCCCGGCGTTCGCCCTTGTCGGTTTCGAGGTAGACATTGCCGGGCTGGTAGCTCTCGGCGGTCGACTCCCAGCCGACGGGGATGCGCTCGCGCTGGGGGATCGTGCGTTCCGATGTACGGGCGTTGCCGCGCTCGCGGATGACGATCATCGACTCAGTGGCGCAGCGCGGGCGGAGCTCTAGGAGCCCCTCATAGATGTTGCCCAGGTGTTGGATGGCGAGGTCGCGATAGTCCACGCGGAACAGGCCGCCCTCGGGGTGCTGGGGGTCGGCGGCGCGCCCGAGGTGGTCGATGACGCGGGCGAGGTAGGCGTCGGGCAACGACTTCTGGGCGAGGAACTCGTGCTTGTCCGGGTCGAACAAGCCGCCGTTGTAGGCAGGCACGCCATAGCGTGCGTGGCCGCGATCGATCAGGTCGAAGAGGGAAAGGAGATCGGTCCAAATGGCGGTCTGGGCGGGGGGGTAATCGGGGTCGCGCCGGTCGGCGATGCGGTCGAGCGCCGCGGCAATTTCGTCGCGATGGCGCGCGAGGCTGCGATTGGCCGTGTAGAGCTGGTTGCGGCGATAGGGCAGGAGTCCGCGGTCTTCGGCGTACATGATGAAGAGCAGACGGTACAGGAGGACGAAGCTCTGTTCACGGCATTCGAGGAGGTCGCGAGCGGGATCGAGTTGGTTAGGTTGATGCTTCAGGAAGCCTTCGATGCAGAAGCGCAAGGCCTCGAAGACGCGGTTCTTGAGGCCCTCGCCGACGGACAGGGCGTATTCGGAACTGCCGCGGAGGGCGCGCTCGACCAGAGGCGGGCGGCTGGCGGCGGACTGAAAGGCGCGCGGACTGAAGAACAGGTAGAAGCGGAAGAATTCCTCCGCGATGGCCTGCTGTTGGTCGATGGTGAGTTGGCGCCCGTTGCCGGGCAGCAGTCCATCGAGCAAGCGGGGGAGGTCGGTTTCGAGGTAGGTCTGGAAGCGCGCCTTGCCGGGAGCGAGTTGGCGGGGGATGAGGCGCCACAGGCGGCCGTTGGTTAGGATGGCGTACGGGAGGCGGCTGCGGTCGAGGTACCACTCGATCTGCTCGGGAGGGTATTCGCGCTGACTGCCGACGCGAGTCGGGCGGTCGAGGCTGACGTGCCAGGCCTTGGCGTCGGCCAGGATGGCGGGGTGGTTCCAGAAGTCGTGTGTCTGGGGGCCGCAGCGGAGGGCGTTGTCGAGCGCGGTGTTGTCGAGGAAGAGGGCGTAGTCGGGGGTGCGGCCTTGGAGGGGGGCCTGATAGTGCAGTTGCCAGCCGAGGGCGATGAGCAGCGGTTGGATGAAGGCCTGTTCGAGGGTGGCCTCGCGTCCGTAGTGCTCGACACGGGAACGTTGTTGGCTCCAGAGGTCGGCGACTTTGGCCAAGGCCGCGTCCGATTCGGTTCGCAGCTCGGTCCATTCCGGTTCCAGCGGGAGGCGGTGCTCCAGCCAGTGGTTGGAGAACAGGTCGCTGTTGCGCAGGGCACCGAAGGGAAGCAGTGGTGTATGCTGCGGCTGGCCTCGTCTATCGCGCATGCCCCGTGACCTCTCGAAAGCCAATGATGGGGAGAGCATAGCGGGGCGAAACGCCGATGTCTCGCCTGACTCCAGGGCATTAAGGGGGGGCGGAGGATGAGACGGACGGTCTGGGATGCGGGCGGAAATGCGCGCCGCGGACCGCCGGTGGTCAGGCGAGGCGGACGACGGTGTTGCCACGGCACAGGCGCATGGCATGCTCAAGCCCCGCTGCGCCGGGAACTTGAGCATGGCACCCGACGCTCGTGGCGCGGGGAGGGCGTGCGAGAAAGGATTCTCGCACGAGCAGGACATACTCAAGCCCGGCTGCGCCGGGAACTTGAGCATGGCACCCGACGCTCGTGGCGCGGGGAGGGCGTGCGAGAAGGGATTCTCGCACGAGCATGGGGGAAAGACACTGCTCACAGGGCAGTGGCACCCGGCGCGGCGTGCGAGAAGGGAGTCTCGCACGAGCATGGGAGAGAGGCACTGCTCACAGAGCAGTGGCACCCGGCACCCGGCCCGCGCGGGAAGGGACTCCCGCAGACGGCGTGCGAGAAGGGATTCTCGCACGAGCACGCGCGAGAAGGGATTCTCGCACGAGCATGGGACGGGAATCTCGCACTAGCACGGCGCAAAACAACGGGCCGTCCGGCGGACGGCCCGTGGGAACGAGGGGTTGCGAGTTGTGGGCGCCCGGAGCCGCGGGCGAATCGGTGCGCCGATTTGTGGGCGGATCGGCGTTCAAACTAGCAGTCGTGTTGGTGTACTGCCTCGGAATTGCAGGCGCCTGCGTGGAGTGGCCACCTTGGCCGCCACGGGGCGGGCGAGACGCCCACCCCACCCTGGCTAGGTGCGACTTCTTGTGAGGCACAACACTAGCACCGGCGCCGCGCGAGCAGGCCGAGGGACAGCAGCAGTGCCGAGGCCGGCTCGGGGGTGACGGCGACTTGCCAGCCGGTGCCGGCGCCGGGGAGGCCGTAGTCGGTCAGCGAGTAGGCCGTACCGGCGGCGTAGACCCAATCATCCGTCGTGCCCGGGGACGGCGCGCCGCACAGCATCAGCCGCGCCGGCGCGGTGAACACGACGCCGGCCCAGAGCGTGGCGCCGGCCGGGACTGTGGGCGGAGCATCGCCGAGCGGGACGTCGATGATCGCCGACCGCATCTGACCTTGCGGGCCCGGGTTCGGCGCGACAATGCCGCGCAGGTTCGCGCTGAGAAGCGGTGTGTCCTCGGCGCCGTAGGTGCCGTTGCCGTCGTCGACGGCCAGCGTCACCGTGGCGTCCGTCGTGATCGGGCCGCCCCAGCGGTTCGAGCCGATGACGAAGCTCAGGCCGCTGAGCGGACCGCCGCCGGCGACGTGCAGGTCGTCGACGGTGAGCTCGCCGGCCGCGGCCCACGACGCGTACGACTGCACGTCGTTGATGTTGGAGTAGACGATCTGACTGGCCTGGGTCGCGGTTGCGAGGGTCGCGACGATCGTGATTGCCAAAATGCTGCGCATGTGCCTTCTCCTCTCTCTTGTCAGGACGGGACATCAGGGGACGAATTCGAATCCGATCAGCAGTTCGCAGGGATGCCGCGGCGAGAACTCCATCGAGCGGACCGTGGGGATGGTGCTGTTGTTGATGAAGGTCACGGTATCGGTGAGGCGGTTGTAGGTGTAGAAGCTCGTGCCGCCCCACAGCGGCTTGACCGAGCGCAGGAAGTAGAAGACGTTCGCGTCGCGCGGGTCGGCGGCCATCACGGGGCCGTTCTGCAGCTCCACGCCTTCGCTGTACGCACTGAGGACCGGGGTGAAGCTCTGGCCGCCGTCGGTCGAGACGTAGATGTGGCGGCCTTCGGACGGATCGCCGGCGAGATTCTCAACGAGGTTGATGGCCATGCCGTAGACGATGTTGGGATCAACCGGTGAGAACACGGCCTTGAAGAAGTTGGCGCGGTTGTTGGGGGCGAGGCCGGCGCAGGGCGACCACGATTGGCCGCCGTCGAGCGTGACGGCGCCGCCACTAGAGGCCTGGCCGTAGATGACGTGGTCCGGATTGGTCGGGTCGAAGGCGGCGAAGTAACCGAGCACGGAGCTGCCGGTGGAGGCGCGCATGCCAACGGGGGACCAACTGGCGCCGCGGTCCTTCGAGTCGTACAACTGGCCGTCGTTGCCGCAGGCGCGGACGTGGTCCGCGTTGCCCGGGTCGACGGTGAAGCCGCAGAGGTCTGCCGGAGCGAGGCCGGACTGGGAGCTGAGTTTGTCGGCCGTTGCCGGGTAGACGCAGTAGATGTTGGTGGCGTTGCCGTTGTCCGGCCAAGCGTAGACAACGCCGCCGGGGCCGACGGTGAGGCAGTAGCGGCCGACGACCGGGTCCGGCAGTGCGGTCCACGCGCAGCCGTCATCGAGGGAATACCACAGCTTGTTGTCGGAGTGCAGGTAGATGAGGCCGTGGTCATTGGCGGCGGCGATGCTCCAGGTCAGGAAGTAGGAGGTCGGGGGCGGGCCGACGTGGGGGACGAAGGAAAGGCCGCCATCGTAGGTGATGTTGAGGTAGGGGACCTGCAGGCCGGAGCAGGCGGGGGCGGTCTCGTTCTGCTGCATGATGACGAAATCGAAGAGATCGACGTCGGCGTCGCCGTCGAGGTCGGCAATGGGGCAGTTGGGGTTCGGGATGTTCGGGGCGGACCAGCAGCCGGCGAGGGTTTGGAGGTCTGCGGTGATGACGGCGGCGTCGCCGTCCAGGTCACCGGGGAGATTGGGGCAGGCGGTCGCGGGCAGCGCCAGCGCGAGGATCGCGAAGATCGTGCCGGCGATGGTGGCCGCTGCGCGGAAGGGGACGTTGCGGTGCGTTTGACGACACGCGGTAGGTTGATCGATGCAGGCAGGCACCCGAGCTGTCATAGTCCGCTCCTCTGTGAAAAATCGACGTATTCATTCATATCGTATTCCCTAAGAGAATTCAACTGCATTCTTGATTCCCTAAGAGAATTCGTTCTGGCGCCTTCCCATTCTCCGCAGGCGTTGCTAGGATGAGGTACGCTCCATGTGAGGCACGCAACCTTGGATTTGCCAACACTGCCAACGCCGTGTTCCGAACGCGACCTCAATGCGTCGGTCAGTTCGGTCGGGGTGCGGCTGGCGGAGGCGTTTCGGCAGTTCATGGAGGCGCTGCCGGGGCGGCCGCAGCGTCCGCAGGAGCTGGCGCGGGCCCTGGGGGTCGATAAGAACGTTGCTCACCGGCTCGTAACCGCTCTCAAGCAGAAGGACCCGATCGCCACGGCGTACATCATTCCGGGACCGCAGCCGCTGCGGCGGATCGTGCAGGCGGGGGTGAGTCGCGGGCTGTCGCCGGACGTGGCCGGTCCGGCGGAGAGTGCAGTCAGCGAGTTCGATGCACTGATCCGGCAGGAAGGGGGCGACCGGTCGGGGTTGGATGCGATCATCAGCGCGTGGCTGCCCGATGCGCGGCCGGGGATTGAGAATGTTGCGAAGCAGTTGATGTATCGCGGCGCGCGGCAGATCAAGGGGATTTCGGCGGACGTGGTGTTCTTCACGACGTTGCTGCATCGGGCGGCGGACCCGGTGCGGAACGATGCCGTCCACTTGCACGGCTATCTGGGGTTGCGGCGGGTGCGGCCCGGGGCAGGGATCAAGCTGGGGGTGCAGAGTCGCACGGACAGCGCGACGGCGGTCGTGCACACGCTGGACGGTGGGGCGGTGCAGGGGATGGCGGGGGTGTTTCTGGAACCGTTCTGCGCGGGGCCGCCGGTGCAGCTCGACGTACATGAAGAAGGCGCGACGGTGGTTTACGGACTGAAGTGGGGCGACGCGGTGGGCTACACGTCGGCACGGGACGTCGTGATGGGCGAGTGGCGACCGAGGGCAATGCGGCGATTTCGGCGGGAAGGGGATGAGCGGCGGCGGGCGGGTGTGACGGATGCGATTAACGTGCCGGCGCGGACGTACATCGCCGATCTGATCATGCACAAGGACGTGTATCCGCAGTGGGAGCCGCGGGTGCGGGTGCTGGAGACGGGGGAGGCGGGTTGGGCGGACGCGAACGACCCGACGCGCGAGTTCGACGTGCTGGATCTGGCGGAGCGGGTGGAGCCGCTGGGCACGGATCTCGAGTACTTCCGGGCGGCGGAGATCCCGAAGTACATCGACCTGCTGCACTATGTGTGCGAGCGGCGGCAGTGGGAGCCGCGGGATTTCCGCGGATATCGTACACGCATTGATTACCCGGTCTTCGGGTCGCAGGTGCAGTTTGTGTTTGAGGTGCCGTTCGGCGCGCCGGGTGGGGACGGGCGCTGAGCGGGGCTCGTCGTGGGGGCGCTATTCGTTGTGCACGGCGGGCGCGGCGTGCTTCTGCTGGAGGACGGGCCAGAGCAGGTCGAGCACGCGAGCGGCTGTACTGACGCCATCGATCTGGTCGTCGGCGATGGAGACGTCGAACTCCTCCTCCACGCGCATCGTGAACTCGACGGCGTCCAGGCTGTCGTAGTTCAGGTCATTGAAGAAGTCGGTGTCGAGCGTGACGAGCGCGGGGTCGGCGCCGACCTGCTCGGCGACGAGACGGCAGAGGGTTTGTGCGACCTGGTCGCGGGTGATGGCGGTCTGCATGCGATGCTCCTTCAGTCCAGGACCGTTAGGCACGGAGGCCGGACGCTACGAAACGACAGGCGAGACGCCTGTGCCACACGTCAGGCAGAGATGCCGGACGCTACGTTCGGGGGGCGACGCTACGGCCGCAAGGCAGAGCCTTGCAGTGCGTCCGGCGGGGAGGCCGGGCGGCACGGGCGAGACGGTAAGGGAACGGTCCGCACAGCGGACCCTACGGCTACGACCTACGGCCGGCGGCCGGCGAGGGTGGCGCGGTCGTGGGCGGCCTCGGCTTGGTTCATGGCGACGACGAGCTTGCGGATGGTCGTGAAGTCGGGCGTGGTCTTGCCGCGCTCGACGCGGTTGAGGGTTTCGACGCGAATGCCGGCGCGCTCGGCGAGCTGGGCCTGGGTGAGGCCGGCCCGTTTGCGGCGCTCGGCCAGGCGTTCGGCGAGGCGTGCGGTGTCGAGGGTTTCGGCCGCGGCGTCAGTCGGTGGTGGGGTTTGCTGCGGTTGCGGCGTTGGCGGCGGCAGGCCGGCGCGGCGGCAGAGCTCGATGAGGAGGCTTTCGCGGAGGATGGCGTAGCGGACGCCGGCGAGTTCGACGGACTGATACGGCACGGAGGCACGGCTCTTCGCGGGCACGGGGGGCTCCTGAGTGGTCATGGGGAGAGGATAGCACAAGATGGGTTGTGAGTCAAGTAATATGCGTTAAAACGCATATCACCGAAATGGCGGGCGACGCGGCGATTTCACCGCGAAGGACGCGAAGGGCGCGCAGGCGAAGATTCACCATGCCGAGTTCAGAAGGCAAACTGAACAGGGCGGGGTGAAGAGCGTGAGCGCCACAACGGCGGGGCGGGAGGCAAGGCGTTAGGGATCGAGGGATCAAGGGATCGAGAGGGGCGGCGGGCGGTCACGAAGCACGCGGCATTGCGTGGCTCTAGCCACCCGCGACGAGGTTTTGTGGCTGGCCGGCGAGGAAGGCGGCGATGTTGGCGCGGGTGGTGTCGAGGATGCGGCGCGAGGCTTCGCGGGTGGCGAAGGCGCTGTGCGGGGTGATGTAGACGTTGCGCATGCGCAGGAGCACGTGGTCGGCGAGGAGGGTTTCGAGGTCGTGCTCGCGGGCGAAGAAGGAGCGGAGCAGTTCGGCCTCCTCGTGGATGACGGGCTCTTCGGGCAGTACGTCGAGGCCGGCGGCGGCGACCTTGCCTTCGGCGAGGGCCTGCAGCAGAGCGCGGACGTTGACGACGCTGCCGCGGGCCGTGTTGATGAGGATGACGCCGGGCTTCATGCGGGCGAACTGCGGGAACGAGATGAGGTCCTGGGTCTGCGGCAGGGCGGGCACGTGGAGCGTGATGATGTCCGCGGCGGCCAGCACGTCGTCGAGTGGAGCGTACGTGCAGCCGACCTCGTGGGCGAAGGCGGCGTCGGGGCGCAGGTCGTAGGCCAGTACGCGCAGGTCGAAGCCGCGGGCGATGCGGATGACGTGGCGGCCGATGGCGCCGGTGCCGATGACGCCGAGGGTCTTGCCTTCGAGATCGAAGCCCTGCAGGCCGCGGAGGGAGAAGTCGCCGCGGCGGGTCTGGTTGACGGCGTCGACCATCTTGTGGCTGATGGTCAGGAGGAGGGCGAAGACGTGTTCGGCGACGGTGCGTTCGCCGTAGGCGGGGACGTTGGCGACGGCGATGCCGCGGGTGCGGCAGTAGGCGAGGTCGATGTGGTCGACGCCGGTGGAGCGGGTGGCGATGAGGCGCAGCTTCGGCAAACGGGCGAGGACGGGGGCCTGCAGCTCGGAGCGCAGGAAGGGGCTGATGATCTCGGCGTCGGCGCAGGCGCCCGTGGCGGCGGCGCGGAGCGGCTCGGCGATGAAGACGTCGCCGGGCTGGCGGGTTGCTTCCAGGACGGGGCGTTCCCAGGCTTCGACTTCGAAGAAGGTCGTGGGCATTACGGGCTCCGTGGCTCGGTCGGATTGAAGCGCGGATGCCGCGCGCGCCGGCGGGCGGCAGATCCGCGGCCGGCCAGTTTGATGATAGGCGGCGCGGCGGGATAGCATAGGGAATCGGAGGCCCGACACCGGCGGCGGCGCGTGGGTGACGGAATTGGGATGGCGGCATGGCGGCGCGGCGGATGCACTGGTTGGAGCGCGTTTCGGGCAAGGGTCTCTTCACGGTGATCGTGTGGGGGGCCTCGTTCGTGGCGACGCGGCTGGCGCTGGACGCGTTCAGCCCGTTCGGGCTGGTGGCGGTACGGCTGTGGCTGGGAACGCTGCTGCTGGCGGCCGTGCAATTGGCGGGCGGGCGGCAGATGTGGCCGGAGCGGCGGGACTGGGGGGTGGGGGTGTTTCTGGGGGCGGTGCTGAGCGTGCACCTGTTCCTACAGGCGTGCGGGCTGCTGCACACGTCGGCGATGAACACGGGCTGGATCATTGGGTTCATCCCGGTGTGCATTGCGCTCGGATCGACGCTGGTTGGGCAACAGCGGCTGGCGGCGGTGGGGTGGCTGGGAGTTGCGGTGGGCACGGGCGGAGTATTGGCTGTGGCCGCCAAGTCGCCGCCGAATTTCGCGCAGGCGACGCGGGGTGATCTGCTGCAGATCGCGTCGTGCGTGACGTGGACGATCTACACGCTGGCGGCGAGCCGGCCGGTAGCGCGGAATGGGGCGCTGCGCATGACGACGTTTGGAATGGCGGTGGCGGCCGTGATCGCGACGGCGCTGGCCGGCGCGCAGGGTCTCCGGTCGGGGGCGCTGACGTGGACGGCGGGCGGGGCGGTGGCGTTCCTGGGGCTCATCAGCAGTGGGGCGGCGTACTACTGCTGGTTTGCGGCGCAGCACGAGCACGGGCCGGCGCGCCTGGGGGCGCTGCTGTATGTCGAGCCGTTCGTGACGCTAATCGTGGCGGCGCTGGTGCTGCATGAGCCGATCACGGCGAACGCGATCGGTGGGGGCGTGCTGGTGCTCGTCGGGGTGTGGCTGGTGGCGCGCGGGGCGCCGCGGCCGGTGGTGGAGGCAGCGGGAGCGGAGTGAGGGTTGCGGGGGATGCACGCTGGCCTAGGGCCGGCGGTTGCAGCACGTGGCCGCGCGGTGCCCGGCGCCGATCTCCCTTCATCGTTTCAGCCTACCCGCTGCAAGGCAGAGCCTTGCGGTACGGAAGGCGGAGGTCTGGCGCTACGGGGCCACGGGGCGTCGCTGAGAGTGTACCAGTGCGGTGCCTCGGAATACCTTGCGCGCGGGTGGGGTAGCCATCTTGGCCGCCGCGGGGCGGGCGGGACGCCCACCCCACCCTGGTCGTGCGCAACTTCTTGTGAGGCACTAGTAGTCGAGGTACGCGCGACCGTCGGGGCTGCACGCGCCGGAGTTGGGGACGATGCGGCCGGTGGCGCAGTCATAGACCCAGCCGGCGTCGGGCGCGTCCGGGTTGGCGGCCAGCGCGCGGCCGTCGGCGACCACATGGAGGCCGGTCTGGCCGAGGGCCGGGGGCACGGGGCAGGGGGGCACGCCGTCGCGCAGATACGGACCGAAAGCGAGGGCGGCATGGGTGGTATCCAGCGCGGGCTCGGCGGGGTTGGCCGGGCCGCCGGTCGGATCCGCCACGCGGCCGGAGGCATCGCTGCGCTGGGTGAGCTGGGCGATCACGGCAGCGGCGCTGCCGGCCGGATGCTGGCCGTCGGCGCGGGCCCCGGGGTAGTGGCCGTGATCCTGGTAGTAGCGTTCGATGGCGCAGCGCAGGACCTGCAGGTCGGAGCGCAGCGCGGTGGTGGGGTCGGGCGCGGCGGCGCGGCTCAGGCGTGGAATGGCGATGGCGGCGACGACGCCGAGCACGACGAGGGCGATCAGTAGTTCGACGAGGCTGACGGCAGAGCGGGGCCGCACGGTGAGCTCCTCAGTTGACGATGCGCAGCGGCAGCAGGTGCGGGAAATACTGCGCGAACGTTTCGGGGTCGTTGTCCGCCATCTGGGCCACGAGGTCGGTGAAGCACGCGGTCACCTGGGGATCGGTGATGCGTCCGCTGCCGCTGCACAGCAGTTGCAGGGCGTGGCGGAGGGTGTAGGCGTCGCGGTACGGGCGGCGTGTCGTGAGCGCGTCGAACACGTCGACGACGTGAATGATGCGGGCCTCGAGCGGGATTTCGGGGCCGTGCAGCCCGTCGGGGTAGCCGGAGCCGTCGTGGTTCTCGTGGTGATAGAGCACGGTGCTGAGCACCGGCTGAAAGCGCGCGACCGGCTGGAGCATCTCGTAGCCGATGCGCGAGTGATTCTTCATCTGTTCGTACTCGGCGGGCGTCAGGCGGCCGGGCTTGTTGAGAATCTGCTCGGCGATCCCGATCTTGCCGACGTCGTGGAGCTGGCCGGCCCATTCGAGGGCCTGGAGTCGATCCCGCGGGAGGCCCAGGGCTTCGCCGGTGAGGCGGGCGAGGCGGCCGACGCGCTGGGAGTGATTGGACGTGTAGTTGTCCTTGGCGTCGATGGCGTTGACCAGGGCACAGACGGTCTCGAGGGCCGACTGCTGCACGTCGCGGAGCATGCACGCATTGCGCAACACCTGCGCTCCGTGCACGAGCATCGATTCGGAGGCGAGCACGTCGGCGCGGCCGAAGCGGGGCTGAACGGGCAGGCGCACGGCGATGACGATGCCGGGTTCGCCGGCGACGACGGGCAAGGCGTTGATCAGGACCCGGGCGCCGTCGAGCGCGGGGGCGCTGGGGATGCTGAGCGGGCGGCGCGTGGCACGGACGCGGGCGATAAAACGCGGCAGCGCGGCACGAATCTGCCAGGGCAGCAGCTCCACGCGCAGGCCCTGGGCGTGATTGCGCCACATATCGACGCAGTCCCCGTCCGTCTCGAGGAACACGGCCCCGGCCCGCAGCAGGGCCCCGTAATAGCGGAGCAGCGCGGCCTGGATGACCTCGGGTTCCTGTAATCGTGCCAGGCGGCCGTTGATGGCCAGCACGAGGGCGAGCTGCTGATGCGAGCGTGCCAGCTCGTGTGCCAGGGGGCTCTCGGTCTGGGTGGTCCCGTCCGGCTGGTCCGCGCCCTGGGGTGTGTCGGCGTCGAGAGGCGCGGTCCAGGCCGCGTCAATGCTTGGCGCCAGAGTACTGCTCATCCACACATCTCCCGTATGGCTCCGTCCTCATCTGGCGGAGCAGCGATCCCACGCTGGGTTAAGTATCGCGTAATCGAGGCGGGGGCTTGCCGAGCGGGGCGCATTCCGCGCGGCGCCGGCGGACGGGCTGCGAATCTGGGACGTTTGGCGGGGCGACGGTCGGATAAGCGGTCGGGTGCGGCGGGGCGGGCGCGTGGGCCCGCTAAGAATGTGCGGCGGCGGCGCGAAAACGCAGGAGCCGGGCGCGGTGCCCGGCTCCTGTTCAGATCAGCTTGTGATCTTGATCGCTAGAGACTAGCGACGGCGAGCGAGAAGGCTCGCCAGACTTAGGAGCAGCAGGGTGGCGGGCTCGGGGGTGTTCGCGTCAAACCATCCGGAGGTAACCGTGACCGGGTAGGACGTGCCGGTCGGTGTCCGATAGGCGACGAGCGGATCGCCCGTTCCAGGTTCGGTTGCGACCGTGATTCCGAACAAGCCAATGTCACTAAGGCTTGGCTTGATTGCGCCCAGGAGGGCGATGCGGCCGGTGCCGTTGGCGCCACCCGACCAGAGCTGTGTCGGATCCGCGGTCGAGGAGTTCTTGATGCCATAGGTCGTGACCGCGCTGAGATTCTGCATCGTGAAGTTGCTGAACTCCGGATAGTCGGGGGCGGTGGCGGCACCCTGCCAACGGAGGCGGCCATCGCCGTTCGCGTTGTCCACGCGGTACCAGGCGACTTTCTCTGGGCTGCCCTGAACCGACAGGGTCATTGAAAACAAGGTGCCATTGGTTGGCAGGTAAGTCGGGCTGCCGGCGGCGCCGGTGCTGTAGAGCTGCATCCAGATGTATACAAACTCGCCTTTGGTTGACTTGACGCTCGGGATCTGCGTGCTGTACGTCGGGAAGGCCGAGACGGCCAGCGGCGGATCGAGCGGATTGCCGTCGGCATCCTCGGTCGCCGCATCGAGGCCCTGGCCGAAGCTGGGGGTGAGGGCGTTGGCCGGGTTGACCAGCCCGTACGGCTCCGTGCTGCTGGTGAAGAAGATGCGGACGTCGGCCCAGCTGGCAGGAACCCAGGCGCACAGTAGGAGTCCCAGAACCAGTTTACGCTGCATGGCAAACCCCTTTCAGTACATGCGGCCCCGCGCGCGAGCCGGAATCCGGCGGCGGCGCTCCGCGCGCGCCGCAACGGCAGGTGGAACGCTCCACCGTCCTCCAGAGGGCAGTATAGCACATGTGCGGGTCGCCAAGTAGGGGACGTTGAAAAAGGGGACAGGCACCGCGGGAAGGCCCACTGGCGCTGGCGCGCACGCGGACCGGCGCGGAGCCAGTCCCCTTTTTCAACGGCACGAAGTAGGGAAAGCGGCGGCCCGGATGGTCCTGCCGGGAGGCGCAAAAGAAAGGAGCCGGGTGAAACACCCGGCTCCTGTTCAGATCAGCGTGTGATCTTGATCGCTAGCGACTAGCGACGGCGGATCAGCAGGCCGGCGAGACCCAGCAGCAGCATGCTGGCGGGTTCCGGAATCACGTGGTAGGTGCCGAAGACCGGCAGAACCGAGTAGCTGGCATAGTCGCTGCCACTAACGTGGCCGCGGTAGGCGAGCAACGGGAGGCCGGTACCCGCTTCAAGCGGGATGACGATCGTAAATTCGCCAGCCTGGCTCGGCTTGATTGCGCCCAGGAGGGCGATGCGGCCGGTGCCGTTGGCGCCGCCCGACCAGAGTTGTGACGGATCGGCGGTCGAGGCGTTCTTGATGCCGTAGGCCGTGACGGCGGTCAGGCTCTGCATCGTGGCATGGGCGAACTCCGGATAGTCGGGAGGCGTCGCGGCACCCTGCCAACGCAGCCTGCCGTCGGAGTTGGCGTTGTCCACGCGATACCAGGCGACCTTGTCGGGATTGCCGGTTGCCGTCAACGTGGCCGAGAACAAAACGCCTCCCGTGGCGAGGCACGTCGACGGGGCCGTTTGCGGGAACGTCGGGTAGCCGCCGACGCTGTACAATTGCATCCACACGTAGACGAACTCGCCCTTCGTGATATCCACGGTGGGGACCGCGGTGCTGTACGTCGGGAATTGCGCCACTGCCAGCGCCGGTGTGACGGGGTTGCCGTCAGCGTCTTCGGAGGCCGCATCCAGACCCAGGCCGAAGCTCGGGGTGAGGGCGTTGGCGGGGTTCATGATGCCGTACGGGCTGGCGCTTGAGGTGAAGAAGAAGCGGACGTCGGTCCAGGCGGTGGAGACGAGCGCGTAGAGCACGACGGACAAGCACAGCTTGCGATACATGGCAGACCCCTTGTGTTGTGTGGCCCGCGAACGGGCCAAGACCTGGCGACGACGGAGAGCCCCGCCATCGCCCGCGGCAGGTGGAACGCTCCACCATCCTCCTAGGGTGGAGTGTAGCACATTTTCGGATTAGGAAATGCGTTGTCAGCGCGAACTGAGGGGGGAGGCGAGGTGGGGACGCGTGGAGTCGCGCGGGGAGGCGCAAAAGAAAGGAGCCGGGCGAGAAGCCCGGCTCCTGTTCAGATCAGCTTGTGATCGCGATCGCTAGTGACTAGCGACGGCGGATCAGCAGGCCGGCCAGACCCAGCAGCAGCATGCTGGCGGGTTCCGGAATCACGTGGTACATGCCGGAGATCGTCGTGACCGGGTAGGAACCCGCGGTCGCCGAACGGTACGCGACGAGCGGGGCGCCCGTGCCGGACTCCGTCGGGATGGTGATGCCAAGGTCGAGACCGGCATCCGCCAAGCTCGGCATGATCGCGCCCAGGAGGGCGATGCGGCCGGTGCCGTTGGCGCCACCCGACCAGAGCTGCGACGCGTCAGCGGTCGACGAGTTCTTGATGCCGTAGGCCGTAACCGCGCTCAGGTTCTGCATCGAGGTGTTGCTGAACTCCGGATAGTCCGGAGCGGTCGCGGCGCCTTCCCAACGCTTGCGGCCATCGCCATTGGAGTTGTCGACGACGTACCAGGCGACCTTCGTCGGGCTGCCCTGGGTCGACAGCGTCATCGAGAACAGCGTGCCGTTGGTCGGCAGAGCCGTCGGGGCGGGGGCGGTGCCGACACTGTAGAGCTGGGCCCAGATGTAGACGAACTCGCCCTTGGCCGCATCGACGGTCGGGATTTCCGTGCTGTACGTCGGGAACTGCGTGACAGCCAGCGCAGGTGTCACGGGGTTGCCGTCGACATCTTCGGACGCGGCATCGAGGCCCAGACCAAAGCTCGGGTGCAGGGCGTTCGCCGGCGTCACGATCCCGTTAGCACTGGTGCTAGACGTGAAGAAAAGGCGGACGTCAGCGTTGGCCATCGCGACCAAGCCCAGAACTGCCAAAAGAACGATTGCTTTCTTCATGATCCCATTCTCCCTTAAAAGTGCCAGTGGAGGTGCTTCCGGCCTCCTAAGACCTATTACCGCTCTGGGTGACGCTCACCCTTCCTCTCACGACTATTTTATACCCCTGCAAAATAGCGATTGCAAGCACAAAGTGCGTCAAAAATCGATGTGGAAGGGGTGTGGATTGAACCGGTCCAGACGCGCGGCGCCGGCGCGCCAGGCCGGGCACATGCGTCCCGTACAGCGCGGGCGGCGCGATTTGTAAGTTCCCTTTGTATTGCGTGTTATGGCGGGCGCTACCCAGAGAGTGGTCGCGACGGCCAAGCTGCGCGGCGCGCGCAGCGTCACCCCGTGCGGGGCGTGGCTGGATGGTCGGTGCGGGGTTCAGTCCCGGGGGGCGAACGTCCGAAGATAGCGCCCCTGGCGCGCCGCCGGGATCCGGTCCCAGCCTGTGGGCCGGGGCACCTTTGATCATATTGCCGAACGTGCGTGAGGTTCTGGCCGCGGTGTCGCCAGGGCGTGGGCGCAGGGCTGCGTTTTTCGGGCCCTCGCGGGCGGCGCACAGCGGTACGCATTACCGGGTGGTGTGAGCCGGTGAGGTGACGGGATTGGCGGCGAGACCGGCCAGAGATCGTCGCCCCAAGTGTTGAGACCGAGCGAAGACTGGGCCCCATCGTCTGTGCGACGTCAGACGGCGAGGCCCGCGGCTACGGGGTGGTGTCGGTGAGGAGGACTTCACTGCGGACGGCGCGGCCCGCGAGGTCGACGATGCGGAAGTACCAGTCGCGGGCGGCGAGGTCGGCGGCGTGGGTGACGCGCCAGGCCTCGTCTTCGGCGGCGGTGCCGGAGAGGGCGAGCGCGCCGACGGATGCTCTCTCAAAACGCAGTCGATAAGCAGGGCGCTGGGGCGACGAAACGTAGAAGGAGTAGTCCGACGATGCGAGCGGGTGGAGGAAGGTGAAACGGAGTTGGGTCACACCGCGCGCGTCGGCGGCGACGATGGTGGTGTTGAACTCGGGACTGGCGACGACGAGGCCGGGGGTGAGCGGGTGGCCCGGGCGCATGCCGTCGAGGAGCATGCGGCCGCTGAGGCCGGAGAAGTAGCCGGGAGTCGGGGCGGTGACGAGGAACTCGTGATCGTTGAGGACTTCGACGGAGCTGGGGCTGGTCATCATGAGGGGGTGCGGGGCGAAGGTGAGGACGTAGCCTTCGACATCGGGGCGGTGCCACAGGTCGCGGAGGGCGACAGGGGCGTAGATCCCGGCGATGGGGAGGTTGATGAAGAAGACCTTGGAGCCCGGGGCGGTGGGCGTCGTGCTGCGGATATCGGCGTAGATGAGCTGCTCGGCGCGGAGGACGCCGCGCCAGACGGTGCGGTAGACGAAGTGGGACCAGAGCATGCCGCCGATGACGAGGGTGCCGACGAGGTAGCGCCAGCGGCCGCGGATGCGCGCGAGCAGCAGCGCGGCGAGGATGGCGTAGGCGGCGGCGGGGAGGTAGCTGAAGTGCGGCATGATGAAGACGGGGATGACGGGGACGAAGGCGGCGATGACCCAAAGGGGCCAGAGCCAGCGGGCGGGGGTGCCGCGTGAGGCGACGACATACCACCACGTGACGAGAGCGAGGAGGACGGCCATGACGGCGTAAGTGAGCCAGGCCGCGGTGGCGCTGCCGCCATAGGTGGCGAGGCCGAGGAAGAGCGGCGTGTAGAAGACTTGGGCGAAGAGCATCTGGAGGAGCTTGGCGCCGGCCCAGAGGAGGTACTCGGGGCCGTGCGGCGCGGTGAAGTAGATATCGGGGATGCCGCGGGTGGGGAAGACGAGGAGGCGCCAGTAGAGGTAGGCAGCAGTGAGCGTGGCCAGCAGCAGGTATACCGGCCAACGGCGGAGGACGTAGCGACGGCCGGCGAGGGAGAGGTCGAGCGCGAGGGCGATGAGGGGGAAGATGATGCCGGTCTCGCGGCTGAAGAGGGCGAAGAGCCAGAGGGCGATGGCGGCGAAGAGGGACCAGGTGAAGCGACGGGGCGGAGTTGTTGCTGAGCTGGGGTCGGTGGAGGCCGGCAACGTGCGGGCGTAGGCGAGCATGGCGGCGACGAAGAAGAAGCCGCCGACGAGGGCGTTGCGGGCGGCGATCCAGCTTACGGCGAAGACGGAGTGGGGGTTGATGACGAAGATCGCAGCCGCGAGCAAGGCGACGCCGGGGCGTCGGAGTACGCGGGCGGCGAGGGCGTAGACGAGCACGGCCGTAGCCCAGTGCCAGGCGAGGGCGCAGGCGTGGACGATGAAGGCGCTGTTGCCCGCGAGGAGCCATTCGAGCTTCATGAAGAGCATCGCGACGGGGCGGGCGTAGCGCCACTGCAGCGGCTGCTGTTGCCACCACAGGTGGGTGAGGTGGCCGGGGAGGTCGAAGGTGGCGGACTCGACGAGGTCGGGGAAGCTCCAGCCGAGTTCGCGGACGGTGACGCGGTGCCAGTGGTCGTCGAAGAACAGGCCGTCCCACAGAGAGGCGCCGTGCGCCGCGAGCACGAGCACTGCGAGCGCAGCGGCGCTGAGCAGGAACGTGCGGGCGGCGGGGCGGCGGGGTGCGTCCATGTGTCGGCCTATAGATAGCCCAGGTCGCGCAATTGCTGTTCGATGCGCTGCTGATCGTCGGCGGCGAGCGCGACGGGCACGGCGCTCACGGCGGAGCCGGCGGCGAAGCTGTCGGCGAGCGTACGCAGGCTGCGACACAGGTCAGGTTGCGAGGCCGCGAGGTTGCGCGTCTCGGTGGGGTCGGCCTGCAGGTCGTACAGCTCCTCGGGCAGTTCGGAGTTGTGGGGGCCGTAGGTGTATTTGTGCTGCTCGGTGCGGACGCCGCGCAGTTCGAGGTCGCGCGGCAGGCCGGAGACCGAGAGGAAGGCCGGTTGCGGCTCCCAGGGGCGGTTTTCGAGCAGGGCGCGGAAGGAGCGTCCGTCGCGGTCGGCGGCGGGGCCGGGATCGAGGTCGAGCAGATCGAGGAGCGTCGGCAGGATGTCGACCTGGCGGACCAGGCGGTCGATCGTCGTGCCCGCGGGGAGCTGGCCGGGCCAGTGCAGCACGAGGGGGACGCGCACGAGTGAATCGTAGACGTGCAGCATGTGGCCTTCGGCGAGGTTGTGCTTGTAGGAGTTGATCCACATGCGCAGGTGCATGTCGAGGAGGCGGTCGCGGCCGAGCCAGCGGGTAAGGCGGGCGACCTTGCGGCGGGAGCGTTCGGCGTCGAGCAGGCCGCTGCGGCGGAGCATGGCGGTGAGGCGGCTGGGCGTGAAAGCGGCGACGAGGTCGCGCGCGGTGAGCCAGGGCGTGAGCAGCAGCAGACCGAGGCGATCGCGGAGGCGCGCATAGCGGCTGAAGCGGTCGGGGCGCAGCTCGCGGAGGCGGACGTCGCGCAGCATGGGGGCGGCGACACCGTAGAACTGCTGGAGGACGCTGGGGCCGGCCCAGCCGGCGAGGGCGGGCGGGGCGAGGCCGAGAGCTTGATCCACGCCGAGCAGACTGCGAGCGTAGGCGACGGCGGTGCCGGGGCGATATTCCTCGTGGGCGAGCTTCTCGCCGTGGTCGCCGGTGAAGAGGGTCAGCGTGTTGTCGCCGGCGGCGGCGAGGACGCGGGCGAGCTGCGCGTCGAGGCTGGAGACGGCCTGCTCGTAGGCACTGGTGCCGAACTCGGGGCGGTCGAAGCCGGCGCGGACCTGGCGCGGCGGGTGCAGTTCCCAGAGGTGCAGGAGGAGGAACCAGGGGCTGCGGTACTGGCCGGTGCGCAGACGCTGGAGTAGCGCGTCGCCCCAGTGCGTGTGCAGATAGTCGCAAGGGGCGCGGTATTCGTACTGCTCAAAGCCACGGGCCAGGCCCATCTCGGGGAGGAGCGGGCCGGTTACTTCGGCGTAAGTGTGGTAGCCGGTGTTGGCGAGGGTTTGGGTAAGCAGGGGGACGCTGTCGGGCAAGCGGTCGCCCCAGACGTTGTGCACGCCGTGGTGCGGGCTGTAGCGACCGGTGAGCAGGCTGGTGAAGCTCGGGGTCGTGCAGGCTTTTTCGACGAGCGTGGTTGGCAGGGCGACGCCGCCGGCGGCGAGGCGGTCGAGCGTGGGGGTCTGCGTTCGTCGGTCGGGGCCCAGCCAACGATCGCTGCGGCCGCAGTCGGCGACGATGAGCAGGATGTTGGGGTGTGCGGCGGTCATGCGGGCACCGCCGGTTGCGCGGCCGCCCGGACGCGTTGGATGCCGTCGGCGAAGTTGACATGGGGGCGCCAGCCGGTTTCGTCGCAGAGGCGGCGCGCGTCGACGACCTGGTTGGCGCTCATGAGCAGGACGGAGGCGCGATTCATGGCGGGCGTGACGCGGAGCAGGCGACCGAGCCCCTCCGCGAGCCAGCCTCCGAGATAGGCGAGCGGCACGGGGACGCGGCGCTTGATTGCGGGCAGGCCCAAGGCGCGGGCGTGCTCGCAGAGGAAGCGTTCCTGCGTGACGGGCTCGGCCGTGGCGGCGTCGTAGATCTTGCCGGCGCCGGCAGGGTGCGAGGCGGCCGCCCAGACGGCCTCGGCCGCGTCGGCGATGTAGAGCAGGGCGATGAGGTTCTGGCCATCGCCGATGATGGCGAGGCGGTGGCGCGTGTGAAGGAGGCGCAGCCGCTCATGGAGCATGCGGTTGTCAGGGCCGTAGAGGAAGGCGAGGCGTACGATGGTCCACGGGCAGCCGGCGCGGGTGCAGGCGCCCTGCACGAGGCGCTCGGCCGCGAGCTTGGCGCGGCCGTAGAAGTTGGACTTGACCGGGCGGGCGGCAGTGCGATCGGCGCACATGCCGGCGGCGTCGGGGCCGGCGTAGACGGAAGCGGAGCTGACATAGACGAAGCGGGTCGGGCGTGCGGGGAGGGCGGCAGCGAGCAGATGCTGCGTGGTGGCGACCGTGTCACGGGCGAAGTCTGCCCAGGCCCCGATCAGGTCCACGCGCGCGGCGGCGTGAATGACGACGTCGCCGGGTTGAACGAAGCCGCACAGGGAATCGGGGTCGGCGAGGTCGCCGCGGTGCACGTGGGCGCCGTAGGCCGAGAGGTCGCGGGCGGCGGCCTCACCGCGGACGAGCACGCGCAGCGCGGCGGCACGTTGCCGGGCGAGGGGCAGCAGCGCGCGCCCGAGAAAGCCGGTGGCTCCGGTCAGGGCGACGTTCACGGCTGCGGCCCCCGCGGGCGACGCGGCAGCCAGCGCGGCACGCGCGTCAGGTACTCGCGGTAGGCGTCGCCGAAGCGTTTGGTGAGCAGTGGTTCTTCGAGCAGCACGACTTGGGCGTGCGCGAGCGGTAGCGCGATGAGAAACAGCAGCAGGATGCCGGTCGACGAGCACAGCAGCGCTTCGCCCGCGATGACGCCGACGAGACTGCCCGCGATGGGGTTGCGGACCCAACGGAACGGACCGACGGCGACGAATTGTTTGGGCGGGTCGAACTCGACGTAGGCGCCGCGGCCGTGGCGGCTGAGCAAGTATGACGACCAGAGGTAGATCGCGAGGCAGGCTGCGGCGATGGGCAGGCCGAGCCAGCGGATCGGGCCGAGGTCGACGTGCAGCACGGGCCACACCACGTCGACGCGATAGGCGAGCCAGGGGATGCCGACGAGCACGGCGGCGAGGAAGGCCGCGCCGTAGACGAGCATACGCACGGGCAAAGGCACACGGTCGCGCGCGGCGGCCCACGCGGCGTGCGAACGAGTGGGTGCGGGGGCAGCCGATGGTTCGTCGATCGACAAACGCAGCCTCGCATGCGAAACCGGCTGCCCCGAGCTGAGGCGGACTCCGCGCCGGGGGCGGCCTGAGAGGGTCAGTGACGCGAGCCCATCTTTCCCCGCGCGCCGGAGGTTTACAACCCGGGGCCGGCGCGCAGCTCGGGCGCGACGGGGTCCGCGGGAGGGAGGGAGGGAAGGCGGCTACTTGTGGTTGATTCGCGTCCAGAGGAGATTCTGCGTGTAGTAGCTGGGCGCCATTTCGCGCGGCGTGGTGCCGGTGCCGCTGCCCTGCCAGTCAACCGATGGCGCGTTGGGATACCAGTTGCCTGCTTCCTGGTCATCCGGGCCGACGTGCAGTGGCTCGCCCGGGTACCACACAAAGACCTGCATCGTGTTGATCGGCGGGTCGTCGTGGACGCGATACGGCACGCGGCCGATATGCGAATCTTGGAAGAGGATATTGGCGCTGTAGTCCTGGTGGCGCCAGCCCACGGTGTTGTCGTATTGGGTGGGATAGGACCAGCTGTTCGTGATCAGGGCGTCGCCGCTGAGGTTGTAGATGGCGCTCCAGTTGGCGTCGGCCGCAAGCAGACGCTGGGCCGGGAAGCGCTCGTGCCCGTCGAAGGCGCGGGGGCGGAAGTCCCCATTGCCGGCAGTGCCCGGGCGCCAGGCCCAGCCGCCGGAGGAGAGCGGCACACCGATGCCGTAACTGTAGTCGATGCCCGGAGTGCTATCCTTGCGCGGGTAATACACGCGCTGCTGCCGGGCGCGCGCGACGTTGATGGGCGCCGGTTGGGGGTCCTCGGGGCAGTAACCGACGCCGGGGCCGCTGATCAGGCCGCGCTGAATCAGAACATCGATCCAGGTGTAGCGTTTGGGGCTGCCCCCGTCATCCCACACGGGGTAGAACTTGTATTCGTTCACCGTGTTTTCGAGGGCGACGCCGAGCTGCTGCAATTGCGTCCCGCAACGGGTGGCTTGCGCCTGGCGGCGTGCTGCCCGGAGCGGTGAGAGAATGATGGACATCAGCAGTGCGAGAATGCCGACGACGACGAGCAATTCAGGTAGAGAGAATCCCCGCCGCCCCCGGCAGCTACCAAACAACCTCGGCCGTCTGCCTCTACCCACGATCATGGGTCGGCACGCCCTCATGTAGTAAGGCCCGCCACACGGGCGGGTGCTAGATCGCACTACCGCGAAAGCACTGACGGTATTACCGGCCGGAACGGTGTTCCGACCCACCGCCTTATCCTTAAGCATAATCGGCGCTTCGCGAGGATTCAAGTTGAATTGGCGCCGGGGCTGCGCTGATTCCATGAAAGGGGGCCTGGCCGGGCGCGCGCACGGAACATCGTCGCGTCAGATAATGATGTTCACCAGTCGCTTGCGGACGACGACCGTACGGCGGATGGTCTTGCCGGCGGTCTCGCGCTGGGCGCCGGCGGTGGCCAGGGCGGCGGCGATAATTTCGTTGTCCGGGGCGTCGACGGGTACGGTAATGCGGGCCCGGACCTTGCCGTTGACCTGGATGGCGAGCTCGATGGTGTCGTCCTGGGCGAGGGCGGCGTCGTAGGTGGGCCAGTCCTGGCGCGAGGTCGATTCGGTGTGCCCGAGGCGCTGCCACAGCTCTTCGCAGATGTGCGGCGCGAGTGGCGAGAGGAGCAGGATGAAGCGCGCGAGCTGATCGCGGCCGATCTTCTCGGCGCGGCCGGCCTCGTTCACCCAGACGATCATTTGTGCGATGGCGGTGTTGTAGGCGAACTTCTCGATATCCTCGGTGACCTTCTTGATGGTCTTGTGGAGAAGGCGTTCGAGAGCCTCGGGGCGTTCGTCCGTGATGTTGGGGTTGAGGGGGGGCAGCGGCGTCGAGACGGAGGCGTCGAGCGGCTGCGGGACGACGAGGCGCCAGACGCGCTGCAGGAAGCGGTGGACGCCGATGATGTCGCGGGTGTTCCAGGGCTTGCTCGCTTCGAGCGGGCCCATGTACATCTCGTAGAGGCGCAGCGTGTCCGCGCCGTACTCGCGGATGATGGCGTCGGGGTTGACGACGTTCTTCAGCGACTTGCTCATCTTGGCGATGATCTCGGTCACCACCTGGCCGGTCTCGGTGTCGATGAGGACTTCGCCCTTGCTTTTCAGTTGGTCGGCGGCGCGCGGGCTGACCTTGCGTCCGTTGCGTTCCCAGGTCTGGCGGGCTTCGTCGTTGAGCGGCTCGTTGTCGCCGATGGGGGCGGGCGCGGCGTCGGCCGGCGCAGTGCCCGTGAGACGCAGGATGCGATCGCGGGCGACGACGATTTCGTCCTCGCGCTGGAACGCGTAGCTCTGGATCATGCCCTGGTTGAAGAGCTTGTTGAACGGCTCGGGGGTGCTGACGACGCCGAGGTCGTAGAGAACCTTGTGCCAGAAGCGGGCGTAGAGCAGGTGCAGGACGGCGTGCTCGGCGCCGCCCATGTACAGATCGACGCCGCCGACCTGCGGCTTGCCCGCGGCATTGCGGCCGGTCATCCAGTACTTCTCGACGTCGCGGTCGATGAGGGCGTGCTCGTTGTGGGGGTCGCAGAAGCGCAGGTAGTACCAGCAGGAGCCGGCCCACTGCGGCATGGTGTTCGTCTCGCGGCGGAAGGTTTCGCCACCGCGCTGGATGTGCATCCACTCCGTCGCGCGCGTCAGCGGTGTTTGCGGCTCGGCATTGGCGTCGTCGCTGGCGTGCGGCTTGAAGTCGTCCATCGCGGGCAGCGCGACGGGCAACTCGGTCTCGTCGACGGAGACGATGCGGCCGTCCTGTCCGTAGAGCACGGGGAAGGGTTCGCCCCAGTAGCGTTGGCGGCTGAAGAGCCAGTCGCGGAGTTTGTACTGGATGGTGCCTTCGCCGAGGTCGCGTTCTTCGAGCCAGCGGGTGATGACCCGCTTCGCTTCCGGCGTGGGCAGGCCGTTGAGGCTGCACTGTCCGGCGAACGAGTCGTCGGCGGTGGCGGGCGAGTTGACGCCCACGCCGTTGCCGACGAAGCCGCACCAGGCGGAGCCGTCGGTGGGCTGGACGACCTGGATGACGGGGAGGCCGAAGGTTCGGGCGAATTCGAGGTCGCGCGTGTCGTGGCCGGGCACGGCCATGATGGAGCCGGTGCCGTAGCTAATAAGGACGTAGTCGGCGACCCAGATGGGGACGCGCTGGCGGTTGACGGGGTTGATGGCGTAGGCGCCGGTGAAGACGCCGGTTTTGGTCTTGGTGTCAGCGGTGCGGTCGAGCTCGGTTTTCTGGCGGGCCTGCTCGACGTAGGTCTTCACCTCGCGGCGGTGTTCGTCGGTGGTGATGATAGAGACGAGGCGGTGTTCGGGCGCCAGGACCATGTAGGTGGCGCCGAAGAGCGTGTCGGGGCGCGTGGTGAAGACACGGATGATCTGCCCGGCGGCGGGGCCCTGGCCGTCGACGGTGAAGTCGACGTAGGCGCCTTCACTGCGGCCGATCCAGTTGCGTTGCATGAGCTTGATGGGCTCGGGCCAGTCGAGCTCGGCGAGATCGGCGAGGAGGCGTTCGGCGTACTCGGTGATGCGGAGCATCCACTGCCGCATGGGGCGGCGGTAGACCGGGTGGTTGCCGCGGTCGGAACGGCCGTCGTTGGTGACTTCCTCGTTGGAGAGGACGGTGCCGAGGGCCGGGCACCAGTTGACGGGGACTTCGGCGAGGTAGGCGAGGCGGTGCTCGGCCTGATACGCAGCGACGGCGGCATCGCCCTGGGCCTTTACCTCGGGCGGGATCGGCAGCTTGTCAATCGGGCGTGCGCGGCCGGTGACGGAGCGGCCTTCGCTGTCGGTCCAGTGACATTCGGGGTCGTACCAGGAGTTGTAGATCTTCAGGAAGATCCACTGCGTCCAGCGGTAGTAGTCGGGCTCGCAGGTGGCGATCTCGCGGTCCCAGTCGTACGAGAGCCCGATCATCTTGAGCTGGCGGGTGTAGGTCTCGATGTTCTTCTGGGTGGTGACGCGCGGGTGGATGCCGGTCTCGACGGCGTACTGCTCGGCGGGCAGGCCGAAAGCGTCCCAGCCCATGGGATGCAGGACGTTGTAGCCGCGCATGCGGCGGAAGCGCGAGATGATATCGGAGGCGATGTAGCCCAGCGGATGGCCGACGTGGAGGCCGGCGCCGGAGGGGTAGGGGAAGAAGTCGAGGACGTAGTACTTGGGGCGCTGGCTGCCGGGGCGTCCGGGATTGGCGGCATGGAAGGTGTCGTGCTCCTCCCAGTAGCGCTGCCACTTGGCCTCGATCTCGTTGAAGTTGTAGGCGTTACTCATAACCGTGACGTCCTATCGCGTGTGTGGCGGCCGGGGGCGCGCCGCGTCGGGACACAACCAGCACGCCGCCGAGACCGGCCCAGGGCCAGCACCGGCGGCGCGTTTGCCTCACGGCGGGCCCCGCGGGGCCGCGGCTCGGAGTGGCAGGCCTGATGGCCGGCCTTACTCCACCGGGCGGTCGGGGGTCTGCCCGGCCTGGATGACCGCTTTGTAGCCGGTGCGTTGCTGCAAGCTGTTCGGATCCGCCCAAACCTCGTAGAAGCGGCGCATCAGGGCGCGATCACCCTGAGCCAGCTTCTGCTCAAAAGCTCCCGCGTAGATCGGCTTGAGCTGCTGGACCTCGGCGACGGCCCACTTGAAGCTCTTGGCGTCCTGGACCGCCGCGACCAAGTGCGCCGGCGCGGTGGCCGTGCCGAGGCTGTCCGCGAGCTGGAAGAGCGTCTTGGGAATGAGGCGTGTCGGTCCGATGCCGGTGACCATGCCGCCGGCGCGCGTCAACCGGTTGGGCGTGATTGGCTGCAGGGCCTGCACGTACTGAGGCTTGACCGTGGCATCGGCGGGCACGGCCTGCTCGGCCGCCTGTAGCGCGGCCTTGAGCTCCGTGGCCTGCTCGAGCGCGGCGGCGAGGCCGACTTCGCGCGCCTTGGTGGCCAGCTGCTCGGCCTGCTGGCGGGCCACCTCGAACGCCTTCATCAGTTTCCAGTCCTTGACGAGCTGCGGGCGCACTTCCTCGAGCGTGGCCGGCGGCGCGCTGGGCGCGACCTGCACCACGCGGAACAGGAAGGCCTGGTAGGGGCGCATGCGTCCGGCCCGCATGTCCAAGTTGCGGGTCATCAGGACCGGAGCGGGCTCGTTGATGTTCAGCACCGGCCGCCGATCGTCCCGGTCCTTCTTGGCCAGCAGGCCCTTGACGCGGAAAGCGAGCGTCTTGGCATCGATGCGCTGGGCGCCATCGCCGAGGCTGGCCGTGCCGAGACCGGGCAGCAAGGCGAGCGCCTGCACATCGAGGAGCTCGGTCTTGCGATAGTCCACCGGGTAGTTCGCGCTGTACTTGGTGCGCAGCTCCTCGAACGACTCGAGCGCGCCGTCCGGCGCGGTGGCGAAGCCGTCTTCGCTGTCCGTGCCCACATTCCAGGGGCGGCGGGCCTCGTCGTACATGTCGTTGACGAGCCGCTGGGCCTCCTCGATCGCCCGGGCTGCGCGCAGGTCGTCCTTGGCCTCGTTCTGGGCCTCTTCGAAGGTCATCGGCACGTTCGCGGGGCGGCCCTGCTGGTCGACGTTGTTCGGATCCGGTTTCGTGTAGCGGATCTGGTTGTCGTCGAAATACTGCCTGACCTGGGTGGCCTTGAGCTTGATCTTCGGCAGGACGGCGTTGGGATCGACCGTCAGGTACTCCAACTGGACGCGATCCGGCAGGCGGTAGCCGAAGACGAGTTGGTCGTCCGTGTGCGCGGTCGTGCGGTCCTTGCACTCTGCGAAGAACGCCTGCAACTCGGCCTCGGTCGGCTCCGGCACTTGTCCGACAAACGCGTGGGCGTCGAGCAACGAGACCTGGGTGGCCAGCTCCTGCTGCTGATTGCGGAAATCCAGCTCCTGCCGGGGCAGACTCTTGACCAGCGCGCTGGCCTGGATCTCCATCAAGCGCATGACGGAGAGCCCGCGGCCGATGGCATCGTAAATCTCGTTGTAGCTGCGACCGTAGGTCTGCTGCAGGTGCCGGAGGAGCTGCTCACTCTGCTGGGTGCGCTGGAGCATCTCGATGACTTCCTGCCGGCCGACGCGGAGGCCCATGTGTTGCGCTTCCGCGGTCATCAGGTGATAATCGAGGGCGGCGTCGGGACCGGAGGCCACCGAAAGCCCCATCGTCTGCAGGAGGTCGAGTTCGCGACGGGCGCTGGCGAGCTGCGCATCGGAGACTTTCTGGCCGTAGACCTCGCCGTGCGTGCGGTTCTGCAGGCGGGCCTGCTCGCCGCAGCCTTGGACGGTGTTGGGAACCAGGAACGCGACGAGCAGCAAGGCCATGAAGACCATGAGCAGCTCGCGGCTGTAGCGACGAAAAAGCTTGTTCAGTTGCATAGGACCTATCCCGAGTTAGCTGATACGGACCCGCCGGCGGGCCGCTAAATCCATAGAACCATACATGATACGGGTTGCAGCCGTTAAAACAAGCGCGCCGGCCGGGAAGTGCTCCGCGTGGTGGTGTGCCCGACCGTTCGCAGCGGCGTGGTGCGTGGCGCGGGTCGCGACCCACAGTGAGACTGCGACCGCCCGGTAACCGCCCGGCTGCGGGGGTTTGCAGCGCTGCGAGTCGAACTTCACCGATCGGGGCTGGCGAGGCGCCTGCGGCGACTGCAGGTTGGCGACGGTGGCGTCGCCATGCTCGCACGCCGCCGGAGCCGAGTAGCCCTGGTCGACGGTGCGACGAGGGGGGCGACGGAGCAGCACACGTTGGGGGCCGTAGCGCACGTCGACGGCCAATGCGGGTGCGCGCGCCACGCGCGTGGGCGCGGCGGCGACCAGGGCCGGAGCGATGGAGTAAACGAAGGTGCTGTCGTGCGCAGTAGCGCTTGCACGGCCGGGATCGTTGTGGTAGCTTGCGGCGCGGGATACTATATGTAGTAGTGGCCGGGCTGAGCCTTGCGGCGGCGCCGGGCCGGTATCTCTGGTTGTAAGGGACTTCGCCGTCGTGTTTCTGAAACGCATAGTCCTCCATGGCTTCAAGAGCTTCGCCGACCGAACGGAGTTCGAGTTTGGTGCCGGAATCACGTCGGTCGTCGGCCCGAACGGCTGTGGCAAGAGCAATATCCTGGACTCCATCCGCTGGGTGCTGGGGGAGCAGTCGGCGCGCAGTCTGCGCGGTGAGCGGATGGGGGACGTCATCTTCTCCGGTTCACGTTCGCGCAAGCCGGCCAACTTTGCCGAGGTTGAGCTGACGTTCGACAATTCGCGCGGCATTCTGCGCTGCGACGAGGCGGAGGTGACGGTCGGGCGCCTGCTGTGGCGCAGCGGCGAGAGCGAATACAAGCTCAACGGCAACGTCTGCCGGCTGAAGGACATCCGGGAGCTGCTGCTGGATACCGGCGTCGGCGTGGATGCGTACAGCGTCATCGAGCAGGGGCGCGTCGATCTGCTGCTGCAGTCCAGCCCGGTCGAGCGGCGCGAGATCTTCGAGGAGGCCTCGGGGATCAGCCGCTACAAAGTGCGGCGGCTGGAGGCGCAGCGGAAGCTGGAGCGCACCCAGCAGAACCTGCTGCGGCTGAAGGACATCGTCGACGAGCTGGAGAAGCGGCTGCGCAGCGTGCGGCTGGCGGCCGGCAAGGCGCGCAACTACCAGCAATACGACGCGCGGCTGCGTGAACTGCGTTCGTCGTTCGGGATGGCCGAGTACCACGAGTTGGAACGGCAGCGCACGCGGCTGCAGGCGGAAGCGGATGAGTTGACTGCGGCGCTGCTCGAGGAGCGGACGCGCCTGGCGGAGAGCGATACGACCGCGGCCGAACTGGGCCACGCCGTGCAGGCGCAGGACGAGCGGATCGCCGCGGCCGACGCGCAGCTCCTGGAAATTCAGACGGACTTGAGCGCGCTGGCCGAGCGCATCGCACAGGGTGAGCGCCGGGTGAGTGATCTGGCGGTGGTTCGCGAGCGGCGGCGCGCCCAGGCGGCGGACGTCGCGGAGCGGCTGGCCGGACTGGCCGAGCGCGTTGCGGCGGAAGAGGGGACCCTTGCGGAGCTGGCGGCGGCCGAGGCGCAGGCAGCGGAGCGGATCACGGTCGTGCAGGGCGAGCGGCAGGACCTGCAACAGCGGAGCGCCAGCGCGCGGCAGGCGCTGGATCGCGAGCGCGCGGCGGCGTTCGACGCGGTGCGACGGGTGTCGCTGCTGCAGAACGAGCAGAAGAATCACGAGCAGCAGCACGCCCGGGTCAGCGCGCAGGCCGAGCGGCTCGCGGGGCGGAACGGCGAGATCGAGCAGGAGCTGGCGCAGCTCGCGGAGCGGTGCGCGGCGCTGGTTGCGCGGACCGCGGAGCTGGACCGCGTGGCGGCGGAGCTGGCGAGCGCGCTGCGCGCGGATGAAGCGGAACTGGCGGAACTCGGGGCCGAGGCGACGAAGCTGGACGGGGAGGTGACTGCCGCCAAGGAGGCCCGCAGCGCGCTGCTCTCGCGGCTGAACGTGCTGGAGCAGATGGAGAAGCGGCTGGAGGGCGTTGACGCGGGCACGCGGACGGTGCTCGGGTGGCACGATGAGCGCGGCAATCCGGCCGGCGTGGTGGGGCTGGTGGCGGACGTGCTGCGGATCGACGATCCGCGCGTGGGGCTGCTGCAGGGCGTGCTGTCGACGTTTGAGAATCACGTCGTGGTCGCAAAGAGCGACGCGCTGCTGAGGCTGCTGGCGGAGCGGGACGCGCTGCCGGGGCCGTTGCGCGCGGTGGCGCTGGATCACGTGGGTGAGCGGGCGCTGGCGGCGGGGTATGAGGCGAGTCCGGGCTTTGTGGCGCGGGCGGCCGACTGGGTCGTGTGCGCGCCGGAGCACCGGGCGCTGGCGGAGCACCTGCTGGGGCGGGTCGTGGTCGTCGACACGGTCGCGCGGGCGTTGCACCTGGCGCGCGCCGCGCTGGCGGGCTACACGTTTGTGACGCTGGACGGGTGGACGGTCGGGGCGGATGCGCGGGTGGCGTACGGCGCAACGGCGACGGCGGCGGGCCTGATCAGCCGCAAGGCCGAGATTCGCCAATTGCGCGGCGAGCTGGATGAGGTGGAGTCGCGCCTGGTGCTGATGACGCGCCGGCGGCTCGAAGTCGAGGCGGGGATTTCCGATCTGCAACTCCGCAAGCAGGCGCACCTGCAGCAGATTGCGACGACGCAGCGCGAGCACGCGGAGGTGCGCGGCGAGTGCGGCCGAGCGGACGACGAGCGGCAGCGACTGGAGCGTGAGCAGCGGCTGACGGCGGGCGAGTTGCACGTGCAGCGCCAGGCGCTGGCGGAGCTGGCCGAGCAGAGGAAGCGGCTGCTGGCGGAAAGCGCGGTGGTGGGCGACGCGCAGCAGGCGCACGAGATGCGGGTGGCGGAGCTGGCCCGCGAGCTGGCGGAGCTTGAGAACGGGCTGGCGGCGGTGGCCCGGGTGCACACCGAGGCGCTGGTGGAGAAGGGGCGGGCGGCGGAGAAGCGGGCGGCCGGCGAGCGGAACGTGCAGGAGCTGCACGGGCGCTGCGCGACGCTGCAACGCGAGCAGGCGACGGCCGCGCGGGAGGCGGAGGAAGCGGGCGCGCAGATCGCGGCGGTGGAGCAGGAGCTGGCGGCGGCACGGGAGCAGCGCGCGGTGCAGACGACGGCGGCGCAGGAGCGCCAGGCAGACGTGGTGGCGCTGCGCGAGGCGCGGCAGGGATTGCGGCTGCGGCTGGAGGAATGCGGGGCGGCGGCGCGCGAGATGCACAAGCGGATCGAAGCCGGTGAGTCCGTGCTGCATGAGAAGCAGGTGGCCCTGCGTGAGGTGGCGGTGCGGCGCGAGACGCTGGTGAGCCGCGTGCGGGAGGAGCTGGGGCTGGAACTGGCCGAGCGTTATGCCAGCTACGAGCACACGGAGCAGGACTGGGACGCGATCAAGGCGGAGATCGAGGAGCTGCGCGGGAAGATTGCGCGGCTGGGGAACGTGAACCTCGACGCGCTGGCGGAGCTGGAGGAGCTGACGCCGCGCTACGAGCACCTGCTGACGCAGCAGCGCGACCTGGACGAGTCGATCGTGCGTCTGACGACGCTGATCACGGAGCTGGATACGGAATCGCGGACGCGATTCCTGGAGACGTTCGCGCAGGTACGGACGAATTTCCAGGAGATGTTCCGCAAGCTGTTCGGGGGGGGGAAGGCCGACATCATTCTCGAGGACGCGGAGCAACCGCTCGAGTGCGGGATTGAGATCATCGCGCGTCCGCCGGGAAAGGAGCCGCAATCCATCTCGCTCTTGTCCGGCGGGGAGAAGACGATGACGGCGGTGGCGCTGCTAATGTCGGTGTTCCAGTGTCGTCCGTCGCCGTTCGCAATTCTGGATGAAGTGGATGCGGCCCTTGATGAAGCGAACACGGAACGCTTCAATAAGGTCCTGCAGGAGTTCTTGTCGTACTCGCAGTTCGTGGTGATCACGCACAGCAAGCGGACGATGGCCTGTGCGGATGTGCTCTATGGCATCACGATGGAAGAGCCGGGCGTGAGCAAACGCGTGAGCGTCCGGTTTGAGGATTGTGTGCAAGCGCCCGTTGGGGCGTGATTGTTTCCTGTGTCCCTTTTTTAGTGAGGTTGCGCCATGGCAAAGAAGAAGGTTGCCAAGAAGAAGGCCACGAAGAAGACCGCGAAGAAGGCGAAGAAGGCCAAGAAGGCGAAGAAGGCCAAGAAGGCCAAGTAGTCGCCGGCCTGCGGTCGTGCTCACGCGACCGTCGTCCGGTCAGGAGCCCATGCGACAATCTGAACCGCACCAGGACGCCGGGTCGGTGCTGTGTGCACCGGGCGCGGCCGGCGCCGGAGCGGAAAGCGCCATGCAGAACGTCCCGTTCGCAACCGAACGGGGCTGGAACAGTCGCGGGCCGGCCGGACTTGCAGCGTGAGGTCGACTTCGTAGCCGAGGTACGCGTCACCGCCCCGTCCCGCCCGGTGGGACCGGCGGCCAAAGCCGCTCGCGAGAGGTGACGCGTACCTCCCTCTTTTTTTCCGGTTGGCGACGCGGCGCCCGCCAGCTAGTCTGGACAGCATGCCCCCGCCGCCCACGTCGCCAGCGCCCCCCGACCCGCAGCGCCGGCGCTATGAACTGCGCGGGCAGGTGCAGGGCGTGGGCTTTCGACCGCACGTCTACCGGCTGGCCACCGCGCGGGGGTTGGCGGGGTTTGTGGCCAACGACAGCAACGGCGCCCAGATCGAGGTGGAAGGGGCGGCGGCTGCGCTGGACGCGTTCGCGCGGGCGCTGGTCACGGAGCTGCCGCCATTGGCCCGCATCACGGCATGCCGGCAGACGGCTTTGCCACCGCGCCACGAGACGGGGTTCCGAATTCACACGTCGGAGGCGGCGGCGCTGCGCCGGCCGGAGGTGACGCCTGATGCCGCGACGTGCAGCGATTGTCGGCGCGAGCTACTGGACCCGGGCGACCGGCGGCATGGGTATCCGTTCATCAACTGCACGAACTGCGGGCCGCGGTACTCGATCATTCGCACGGTGCCGTACGATCGGCCGGCTACAACGATGGCGGCTTTCGCGATGTGCCCGGAGTGTGCGCGCGAGTATGGCGATCCGGGCGATCGGCGGTTTCATGCGCAGCCGAACGCCTGCGCCGTGTGCGGGCCGCAGTTGGAGCTGCGGTCCGCGGGCGGGCCGAAGCATGGCGCGGCGGCACTGGCGGGGGCCGTGGAGTTGCTGCGCGGCGGGGCGATCGTCGCGCTCAAGGGGATCGGCGGGTATCACCTGGCGTGTCGGGCGGATGGTGCGGACGCGGTGGCGCGGCTGCGGCACCGGAAGCTGCGGGACGGCAAGCCGCTGGCGGTGATGGTGCCGGACGTGGCGGCGGCGGGGCGGCTGTGTCGACTGACGAGCGCGGACGAGGACGCGCTCGTCAGCCCGGCGGCGCCGATCGTGCTGGCGCCGCAGCGCGACGCGGGGGCGTTGGCCAGCGGCGTGGCGCCCGGCTGCGGTGACTATGGCCTGATGCTGCCGTATGCCCCCCTGCATCATCTGCTGTTCGCGGCGGGGCTGGGGCCCTTGGTGATGACGTCGGCGAACCTGGCGGGGCAGCCGCTGACCTATCGCGACGAGGACGCGCTGGCGAACCTGGCGGACGTGGCGGACGCGTTCCTGACACACAACCGCGAGATTTTCCGGCCGATCGACGACTCGGTGGTGTTCACCTTCCGCGACGAAGTCGTGCCGCTTCGGCGGGCGCGCGGCTACGCTCCGCGGCCGATTCAGCTCGCCGAGGCGCTGGTGGCGCGCGGCGGCGCGCCGCGAATTCTCGCGGTGGGCGGCGAACTGAAGTCGGCCGTGTGTCTGCTGAGAGAGACGGAGGCCGTGCTGAGCGAGCACCTGGGCGACCTCGCGCATCCGGACACGTATCGCCATTTCGCGCGGGCGATCGAGCGGCTCAAGGACCTGTGCGCGTTTGTGCCCGAGGTGGTGGCGTGCGATCTGCATCCGGCCTATCTGGCGACGCGCTACGCGCGCGGGTTGGGCGGGCCGCTTTTCCCCGTGCAACATCACCACGCGCATATTGCGAGCGTGATGGCAGAGTGGGGGGAGCCGGGACCGGTGATCGGGCTCGCGTGCGATGGGACGGGGTACGGGACGGATGGGGCGGTATGGGGCGGCGAAGTGTTGATCTGCGGGACGGGGGGGTGCGAGCGCTTTGCCCAGCTCGAGTACTTCCCGTTGGTTGGGGGTGATGCGGCTGCCGTCGAGACGTGGCGACCGGCGGCGGCGCTGGTGCGAGCGGCGTACGGCGCCGGCTGGCGGGACGCGTGGCCAGGGCGTGGCGCCTGCGGAGACACGCCTGGGGCGGCGGCGCTGGCGACCTTCGAGCAGCAGGCGACGCGCGGGGTGAACGCGCCGCCGACGTCGAGCCTGGGGCGGGTCTTCGACGCGGTGAGCTGGCTGACGGGATTGTGTGCGCGCAACCGGCACGAAGCGGAGGCGGCCATGGCCCTCGAGTCGGCCGCGCGCGGGGGGCCGGAGGAAGTTGCGCCGTATCCGTATGCGTTGCTGCCGACGGACGACGCGCGTCCGCTGCAGCTCTCGTTGCGGGGCATGATCCGGGAGATCATGGCGGACGTGGCACGGGGCACGCCGGTGGCGCTGGTGGCCGCCCGGTTTCACGAGACCGTGGCGCGGCTGTTGGCCGACGCGGCCGCGCGGGCGTCCGCGGAGCGCGGCGTGCGAACGGTCGCCCTGTCGGGCGGGTGTTTCGCGAACCGGCGGCTGCTGGGGCGGACGGTGGGGTTGCTGGAAGCGTGCGGTTTGCGCGTGCTGTATCACCGGCGGGTGCCGTCGGGTGACGGGGGGCTGGCGCTGGGGCAAGCGGTCGTGGCGGCGTGGGCGCAGGCGGCGCAGGCCTGAAGCTTGGCGCGGGGTGATTTTGCTTGGCAGCGGCGCAGCGGGCCGGTACGCTGCGCCAGACGGGCCACAAGCCAACCGCCGCACGTCGCGCCGCGGGCCCGAGCCCGGCCGCGCCGCTGTCTGCCAGAGAGCGCACCGTGAACGAGACGCGCCGGCACATTCTGCTGATCGACGACGACCTCGATATGCACACGGTCGTCACGCTGATCCTGCAGCCGGCGGGGTACCGCGTCACCTGCTGCGCGACCGGCCAAGCGGGGCTGGCGGTGGTGCGCAACGACCGTCCGGACCTCGTGTTGCTCGATGTGATGCTGGCCACGCCGACGGAGGGGCTGGAGGTGGCCCAGCAGATTCGCGCCCATCCGGCGACAAGGGATGTGCCGATCGTGGTGGTCTCCTCCACGACCCGTGACTTCGACCTGCATGCCGGCGGACTGGAGAACGCCATCGACCTGTTTGTCGAGAAACCGCTCGAGGCGCAACAGCTCCGGCAGGTCGTGGGCGACGTGCTGCTGCGCGGCCCCGCGGGGACACGGCCATGATCCCGCCCCGGCCGACCTGGCCTGACGACACGAGCATCGGCCAGCCGTATGCGCTGCTGGCGCTGCTGCAGGTGCACTGGTTCGTCCGCCTGCGCTGGGTGTTCGCGGGCGTGACGCTAGGCGTGCTGGCGACCGAGCGTTTCCTCCTGCCGACTGTGCGGCGCCCTTGGCCGCTGCTGGCGGCCGTATTAGGTGTGGCGGCGATCAATGTGGTGTGGACCTGGATCTCCGCCCACCTGCGGCGGCAGTTCCGCGCGCCGGCCGAACAGCAGGCGGCCATCCGCGAAGGGCAGCTCTTTGTGAGCGCCCAGATCGCCGTGGATCTGCTGCTGCTCACGGTCATCCTGGCGCTGACGGGGGGCGTCGAGAACCCGATGGCGGTGTTCTACCTGTTCCACGTCGCAATCAGCGGTTTGCTGCTGCGGACGTGGCAGGCCGCGGTGCAGAGCGTCTGGGCGGTGCTGCTGTACGCGCTGATGGGCGTGCTGCAGATGACCGGCTTCTGGCCGTACTGGCCGTTTCTTCCGCACCTCGGCGCCACGGAACTGCACGCGCAGCCGCACTATGTGGTGATCGTCGTCGTCGTGCAGGCCCTGGCGGTGTTCGGGACCCTGTATTTCACGGACCGCATCGGCAAGGTGCTCAACCAGCGCGAGGACATGTTGATTCGGGCAAACGCGGCGCTGGAACAGTCGCAGCTCGCGATTCAGGATCTGCAACAGCGACGTTCGCGTTTCATGCAGATCGCTGCCCATCAGCTCAAGAGCCCGCTGGCCATGGTGCAGACGCTCGCGAACCTGATCCGCGACGGCGTCGTCACGGATGTCACCGGGATTCAGAACACGTGTGAACGAATCGTGCGCCGGAGCCGGGATGGCATCGCCCAGGTGTGCGAATTGCTCACGTTGGCCCGGGTGCAGGAGGCCGATCCGCGCCGGCACGCCGAGGGGCGCAGCGACGTCGGGGCCGTGGTCGCCGACCTGTGCCGCAAGCATGCGCCCGTTGCCCAGGAGCGGCGCATGCAGTTCGACTGCGACCTTCCGACCGGCGCGTCGTGCCTAGCCCGAGTGCAGGCGGCCGACTTGGCCGACTGCGTGGGCAACCTGATCGACAACGCGATCAAGTACACGCCCGATGGCGGGCGCGTGCTGGTCCGCGTGCGCTGCGGACGGGACGCGGCCCCTGCGGACGGCCTGCCTGAGCCGCCGCAGCGCCCGGCGGCGCCGCGCACGGTCGCGGACTACGTCTACGCGATCGTGCAGGACACCGGGATGGGACTCAGTGAGCCGATCCTGACGCGGGCCGGCGGGACGATCCCGGACGGGACGATCTTCGACGCCTTTCGGCGGGGCAACGCGGCGCTGGCGGCCGGGATTCCGGGTACCGGCCTGGGATTGTCCATCGTGCGCGAGATCGTCGAGCAGGCCGGCGGGTACATTCACGTGCAGTCGCGGCCGGGGCAGGGCTCGACGTTCACCGTGGCGTTTCCGGCACTGACGGCGGGGCCGCCCGTTGTGCGGGACACGCGTTCAAGCGAAATCGTCGTGGAGCGCGACCGCGATGTGCCCGCCTCGTCCTGACGCGGCGCAAGGTCTGCGCCTGCCGCGTGGTGATGTCGGCATTCGGCGCTGGCCCGCCCATTTTTGTGTAGACGCGCCGCGGAAGCGGGTTTATCGTATCGCCCGGCAGGCGTGCTTCTGACCGCGTGCCAGCCTGAGCTTGTGTCGCCGGAGACCCGGTGCCCGCGACCTGGCCCTTCTCAAATCCAGCACACCGGGGTGTCGGCAGGTAGCGACGTTTTCCCTCCGGAGTGGAATCGGCACGGCCCACAGTGCAGCTACGCAGCGACCTTGACGGAGAAACCCCATGAGCATCCCGGTCGTGCGCCAGACACCCACGAATCCGCTTGCGGCCACCGAGAATCGACGCATCTTCGACGAGTTGGGGGTCGTTTGCCTGCACATGGTGGGCGGCACGGGCAGCGGTAAGACGGCAGTGCTGGAGCGTATCCTGCCGCGGCTGAAGAGCGAGTTGCGCGTCGGAGTCGTCGAGGGGGACTTGGCCGCGACCTGCGACGCGCAGCGTGTCGGGGCGTGCGGCGTGCCGGTTGTGCAGGTCCTGACGGATGGGCATTGCCACCTGGAGGCGGCCCAGGTGCAGCGGGGCATGGCGGAGCTGCCGCTGGCGGCGCTGGATCTGCTGATCATTGAGGATGTCGGCAGTCCGGTATGTCCGGCGCGGGTGGATTTGGGCGAGCATGTGCGCGTGACGGTGCTGGCGACGTCGGGCGGGCAGGTCGCGCTCAAGTACCCGCAGCTCGTGCGGGGGGCTGCGCTGATCCTGCTCACCAAGTATGATCTGCGTCGCAGCGTCGACTTCGACGAGGAGGGCACGGTCCGGCAGCTCCGCCGGCTGAACCCGACGGCGGAGATCATCTGCACGGACACGCGCAACCGCGTGGGGATCGACCGGGCAGCGGGCTGGCTGTTGGGGTACGTGCGCGCGCAGCGCATGCAGCGTCTGCGGCCCGGGCGCCCGGGACGTGCGGCGCGGGCAGTCGGGGCGCTGGCGGCCGCGGTGCCGAGCTAGACGGGGGAGGGAGGGGCGGAAACCGCACCGCCCGGTGACGGATTGTTGGGGAAAGGACGCGCCGGTGGGCCGGCGCTGCGTCAAATGCCGCAATTCGGCGGCCGGGGACACGGTCGCGCGGGCGCCAGGGGGCTTCGGGGACATCCGCCGCCGGAACACCGCTTGCACTACCTGCGGTTTGGCGTTACAGAGGCACAATTGCTAACTGGAGCGCAGCCCCGGGCGTGCGCCTGCTCCGGCGAGTCAGGATCCCCTCCCGCACTCAGCCGGATGCGGACGGCGACCGGTGATGGCGGCGGAGCGATCCGACGCAGTGGCGGGGACGCACCAGCCAGGGCGACGTTCATACTACGTGTAACGCAGTAGCGCGCCTGTCTGTCGGCGGCCAGCCTGAACGGCCGTCGCGGGTCAGGCTTTTGGGAGAAAATGCCACATGAGCAAGCGGCGCATGGTCACGATCGATGGGAACCAGGCAGCGGCCCACGTCGCGCACAAGGTGAGCGAGGTCATCGCGATTTATCCGATCACGCCCTCCTCGCCGATGGGTGAGTGGTCCGACGAGTGGTCGGCGGCGGGACATCCCAACATCTGGGGCACGATTCCGCACGTCGTCGAAATGCAGAGCGAAGGCGGCGCGAGCGCGGCCGTCCACGGGGCGGCGAGCACGGGCGCGCTCACCTGCACGTTCACCGCGTCGCAGGGGCTGTTGCTGATGATTCCGACCATGTTCAAGATGGCCGGCGAGCTGCTGCCGACGGTGTTCCACATTACGGCGCGCACGCTGGCGACGCACGCGCTGTCGATTTTCGGCGATCACAGCGACGTGATGGCGTGCCGGGCGACGGGCTTCGGCATGCTGGCGTCGGGCTCCGTGCAGGAAGCGATGGACATGGCGCTGATCGCGCATGCCGCCACGCTGGAGAGCCGCATTCCGTTCATGCACTACTTCGACGGGTTCCGCACGTCGCACGAAGTGCAGAAGATCGAAGAGCTGACGCAGGACGACATGCGGGCGATGCTGGATGCGGCGGCGATTGCGGCCCACCGCGAGCGCGCGCTCACCCCCGATCGCCCGAAGATCCGCGGGACGGCCCAGAACCCGGACGTGTTCTTCCAGGCCCGCGAGACGGTAAATCCCTTTTACAATGCATGCCCCGCGGTCGTGCAGAAGGTGATGGATCGGTTCGCCAAGGTGGTCGGGCGGCCGTATCACCTGTTTGATTACGTGGGGGCGCCGGATGCGGACCGCGTGCTGGTCATCATGGGCTCGGGTGCGGATGTCGCGCACGAGCTGGTCGAATACCTGACCGCAAAGGGCGAGAAGATCGGCGTCGTGAAGGTGCGGCTGTACCGGCCGTTCTCGGCGGACGCGCTGTGGGCGGTGCTGCCGAAGACGGCCAAGAGCATCGCGGTGCTGGACCGCACGAAGGAGCCGGGCGCGGACGGCGAGCCCCTCTATAAGGACATTGTCGGTGCGGCCGGGCAGGCGTTGGTGGATGGCAAGCTCAGTGCGATGCCGAAGATCGTGGGGGGGCGCTACGGCCTGTCGAGCAAGGAATTCACGCCGGCGATGGTGAAGGCGGTATTCGACAATCTCAAGAGCGCCAAGCCGAAGAATCAATTCACGGTGGGCATCACCGAGGACGTGACGCACACGAGCCTGCCGGTGGACGCGAGTTTTTCGACCGAGGACAAGGACGTCATCCGGGCGCTGTTCTACGGTCTGGGGGCGGACGGCACGGTTGGCGCGAACAAGAACAGCATCAAGATCATCGGCGAGGACACGCCGAACTTCGCGCAGGGCTACTTCGTGTACGACTCGAAGAAGGCCGGCAGCATGACGACCTCGCACCTGCGGTTCGGGCCCAAGCCGATCCGCTCGAGCTACCTGATCAGTGAGGCGCAGTTCATCGCGTGCCACAACTGGGCGTTCCTCGAGCGCTACGACATGCTCAAGCCGGCGCTGCCGGGCGCGGTGTTTCTGCTGAACAGCCCGTTCCCGAAGACGGAGACGTGGGACAAGCTGCCGCGCAAGGTGCAGCAGGACATCATTACCAAGAAGCTGAAGGTCTACGCGATCGACGGGTACCAGGTCGCCAAGGAAACGGGGATGGGCGGCCGGGTGAACACGATCATGCAGACGTGCTTCTTTGCGATCTCCGGCATCCTGCCGAAGGAGCAGGCGATCGAGGCGATCAAGAAGGCGATCAAGAAGGAGTACGGCAAGAAGGGCGAAGAGGTCGTCAAGAAGAACTGGGCGGCGGTCGACCAGACGCTGGCGCACCTGTACGAGATTCCGGTGCCGGCGGCGCCGACGAGCCAGATCGAGATGCGGCCGGCGGTGCCGGCGGAAGCGCCGGCGTTCGTCAAGGACGTCCTGGGGCCGATGATCGCGTTCGAGGGCGACACGCTGCCGACGAGCAAGATGCCGTTCGACGGGACGTTCCCGTGCAGCACGACGCAGTGGGAGAAGCGCAACATTGCGATGGAAATCCCGGTGTGGGATCCGGCGATCTGCACGCAGTGCGGCAAGTGCGCGATCGTGTGTCCGCACGCGGCGATCCGGCTGAAGGCGTACGATGCGGCGCTGGTCAAGCACGCGCCGCCGACGTACAAGCACGCCAAGTACATCGGCAAGGAGTTCGAGGGCTGCGTGACGACGGTGCAGGTCGCGCCCGAGGATTGCACAGGCTGCGGCGTGTGCGTGGAAGTGTGCCCGGCCAAGAACAAGAGCGAAGCGAAGCTCAAGGCCATCAACATGGCCTTCCAGCCGCCGCTGCGCGAGTCCGAGCGGGCGAACTACCAGTTCTTCCTGGGGCTGCCCGAGGTCGACCGCAGCAAGCTGCGCGTGAACACCGTCAAGGGTTCGCAGTTCCTGCAGCCGCTGTTCGAGTACTCCGGCGCCTGCTCGGGTTGCGGCGAAACGCCGTACGTCAAGCTGCTCACGCAGCTCTTCGGCGATCGCGCGGTGATCTCGAACGCGACGGGCTGCTCGTCCATCTACGGCGGCAACCTGCCGACAACGCCCTACGCGGTCAACCACGAGGGCCGCGGCCCGGCCTGGTGTAACTCGTTGTTCGAGGACAACGCCGAGTTCGGTTTCGGCTATCGGCTGACCATCGACAAACACGCCGAATACGCGGCGGAACTGGTCGTCAAGCTGAAGGACCAGATCGGCGGCGAGCTGGTGGGGCAATTGCTCCAGGCCACGCAGAAGACCGACGAGGAGATCGCGGCGCAGCGCGGCCGCGTCGCGACCCTCAAAGAGAAGATTCGGCCGCTGGCGAAGAGCAACGCGGATGCCCAGTACCTGCTCGAACTGGCCGACATGCTGGTCAAGAAGAGCGTGTGGATTCTGGGTGGCGACGGCTGGGCGTACGACATCGGGTACGGCGGGCTCGACCACGTACTGGCCTGTGGGCGGAACGTGAACGTGCTGGTGCTGGACACCGAGGTGTACTCGAACACCGGCGGGCAGTGCTCGAAGGCGACGCCGCGCGGGGCGGTGGCGAAGTTCGCGGCGGGCGGCAAGCCGCTGGCGAACAAGGACCTGGCGATGATGGCGATGACGTACGGCAACATCTACGTCGCGACCGTCGCGCTGGGGGCAAACGATGCCCAGACGGTCAAGGCCTTCATGGAGGCCGAGGCGTACGACGGGCCGTCGCTGATCATCGCGTACAGCCACTGCATCGCGCACGGGATCAACATGCGGACGGGTCTGGCGACGCAGAAGCAGGCCGTGGACAGCGGGCACTTCCTGCTGTTCCGCTACAACCCGGATCTGGCGGCGGAGGGCAAGAACCCGCTGCAGCTCGATTCGAAGAAGCCGACGCTGGGCTACGAGGAGTTCGCGTACAACCAGACCCGCTTCAAGATGCTCACCAAGAGCAAGCCGGAGCAGGCCAAGAAGCTGATCGAGCTGGCGCAGAGCGACGTGCTGCGGCGCTGGAACATGTACGAGCAGCTCGCGGCCATGCACACGGCCGGTGGCAACGGTAACGGCGGCGGGAACGCGTAGCGGCGAAACCGGAAATGCGAAGCAAGAAGTAAGAAGAGAGCAGTCAGAAGGAGGAAGTCGGCTGGTGGAGCGCGGCAGGAGCCCTAGCGGGTTTGATCCGGAGGCGTGCCGCCGACTTCCGACTGCGGACTTCGTACTTTCTACTTTGACGATTAGAAAGGACCAGGCAACATGGACCTCTCGACCACCTACATGGGCCTCAAGCTCAAGAACCCGCTCGTTCCTTCGGCCAGTCCGCTGACGGCGAACGTCGAATCGATTACCAAGCTGGCGGAGCACGGTGCAGCCGCGGTCGTGCTGCATTCGCTGTTCGAGGAGCAGATTCGTCACGAGCAGGAAGAGCTGGTGTACTACACGACGCAGGGCACCGAGGCCTACGCCGAGATGCTCAGCTTCTTCCCCGAGCCGGAGGACTACCGGCGCGGCCCGGACGAGTACCTGGAGTTGATCAGCAAGGCGAAGAAGGCGGTGGACATTCCGATCATCGCGAGCCTGAACGGCACGACGGTCGGCGGCTGGACCGAATACGCCCACAAGATGCAGCAGGCCGGCGCGGATGCGCTGGAGCTGAACGTGTACTACGTGGCCAGCGACGTGAAGCAGACTGGCGAGACCGTCGAACAGCTTTACGTGGACATTCTGAAGGCCGTGAAGAAGTCGGTGAAGATTCCGGTGGCGCTGAAGCTGGGGCCGTACTTCAGCTCGGCGGCGAACCTGGCGACGAAGCTGGACAAGGCCGGCGCCAACGGGCTGGTGTTGTTCAACCGCTTCTACCAGCCGGACATCAACCTGGAGAGCCTGGAAGTGGTGCCGGACCTCGTGCTGAGCACGCCGTTCGAGCTGCGGCTGCCGCTACGCTGGATCGCCGTGCTGCACGGGCGCATCGGGGCGAGCCTGGCGGCCACGAGCGGGGTAGCCACGGGCCGCGACGTGATCAAGTGCATGATGGCCGGCGCGGACATCGCGCAGATGTGCTCGGTGCTGCTGCGCAAGGGCGCGGGCGAGATCGGAACCGTCCTGCGCGACATGGAAGCGTGGATGGAGCAGAACGAGTACGAGTCGGTGAAGCAGATGAAGGGCAGTCTGAGCCAGAAGTCCTGCCCCGACCCGGCCGCGTTCGAGCGGGCGAACTACATGAAGACGCTGAATAGCTACGCGTAGGCGGACGGTGACGGGTGACAAGTGACAGGGGACAGGTGCGCCGGCGGAAGGGCTGGCGGCCAGCTTGACGCCTGAGTGTGAAGCGTACAAAAGACTGATTGCGGACGAGGCGACCCGTGCGTTCCTATGGCGCACGGGTCGCGTAGTTGTTAGGGGTGGAGCGTTGGTGTCGTGGGGACGGTGGGGGTTGCGATGAGGCGGAGCGTCCGCCCCCACCGGGGTGGAAGAGAGAATAGGGTGAGGCGCCATCCAGGGGTTGAAACCCCTGGCTACGACCGTCGGTCCCTGCGGGGCCGCGCGTGGAGCACGTTGCCCCGACGTACGGCCGACGGCAGCGATGGTGTGTGCCACTGCTCTGCGAGCAGTGGCAGAGAGCGAAGACCACTGCTGACACAGCAGTGGCACCCGGCGCAATCCTCTGACACAGCCGTGGCACCCGGCGAGGACTACTGCTGGCACGACAGTGGCACGCGGCACGTCGTGTGGTGAAGGGGAGGCTGATGAAGGTGTGCGAGCTGGTCCGTGACGGGCGCAGGCCGACGGTCCCATTGCGGCCGGCGCGGGGAGGCGTTAAGACACGGGCGTCACGTGGCGTGCCGGTGGGTTTTGTGCCGGGAGGAAACGCAAATGACAACGGAATCACCGGCCCCGGACGAGACGCCGGTGCCGGCGTCCGGCGAACCATCCGGCCCAGCGTCCGGAGAGTCGCCTCCCGACGCCCGCAATGGGATGGCGATTGCGGCGCTCGTGGTGGGCGTGCTCGCGGTGATTGCGTTTCCGGTGGGGTGGGTGGTGGGGCTGGTAGCGCTGGGGCTGGGGGGGATTGCACTGGTGCGGGCGCGGCACCTTCCGGCGGGGCGCGGGGGGAAGGGGATCGCGATCGCGGCGCTGTGTCTGGCGGGCATGAGCGTGATCATCGACTACGGCTACATGCACGTCATTTGGCCGCGGACTCTAGCCCGCGGAAATCGTGTGATCTGCGCGAGCAACCTGCGCGGGGTCGGGCAGGGGCTGCTCGTCTACACTAACGACAACGCGGGGATGATGCCGATCCTGATGGACGGGGAGCCGCTCGACGACGCGGAGGGACGGACGGCGGTGAGTTTTGTGGGGCAGATGGGGGCGAGCTACCGCATGCCGTTGACGACGAGGACGATTGGTGAGCATTCCGCAGATCCAAAGGTAGAATCGAAGTACGACAGGCCCATCACGATTCCCGGCGTGCCCGACCAGAGCGTGCTGCATCCCAGTCGGTCGCTGTTCTTCATCGTGATGGACGGTACCTGTGCCTACAAGCAGTTTCACTGTCCTGCGTCGGAGGACGTGTACGAGGAGTCCGTAGCCAGGGATACCCCGTTCATGCCGCAGGACTTTGCGGGATATCCGGAACTGAGCTACGGCTACCAGTTGCCGTATGGTCGGTTTGGGCGGCCGAGCACGGAGTTGGATGCGCGGATGCCGATCATGGCGGACAAGGGGCCGCTATATCGGGCGGGCAAGCCGCGGGCGGACGGGACGGTGCCCGACGAGCCGACGCTGACGCCGGGGGCGCCGCTGACGATCGCGGGCGTGATGACGGCGGAGCAGGTGCGGCAACTCACGCGCAAGCAGTGGCGGCCGTACAACAGCCGGAATCACGACGGGGAGGGGCAGAACGTGCTGCGGGTGGACGGGAGCGTCGAGTTTGAGGACAAGCCGATCGTGGGGGTTGGCGGCGACAATATCTACACGATGCAGGGTGCGGGCAGCGGGATGATGGATGTGCTGCTGGGGCTGGTGCCGGCCGACCGGTGGGGGCCGCGGACGAACACGGATTCGGTCATTGTGCCGTGAGCGTGCGTGGCGAAGACCTTGTTTGGCGTAGTTTCTGGCGACAAGATGGGATTCAGCCCGGAGGCCGGTGTTCGGCGGCCGGACATTTCTGGGGAGAGCACACATGTTATTCCGCTTTCTGCGCAACTGGCTGCGGCTGGGCGAAGCCCGGGAGCGTTTGGAGAAGTCACGTCAGGATCTCAAGACGACGGCGACGATTCAGCGGGAGAAGACGAGTGCCCGCACGGGTGGGCAGGATTACTTCCTGCAGCGCGATTTGCGGGCGATTGAGGAAGAGCGGAAGCGGGAGCAGGGGCAGTAGGCCAGACGTGCGTGTGGGGGACGGCGTCGCGCGGGTCGGCAGAAGACCGACCGGAGGTCGGTCCCCCAGCGGCAGGCGCCGAGGCGTGCTGCGCTGTCCGAATCGCAGGCAAACGGGCGGCGGAGGGCCGCAGAATTTCCTTGTTTTCGCGGGTGTTTTGTGGATTTGGCTTCTCTAAGCGGGGCGCGCGGGTAGGCTATCGTAGCGTGCTGTCGTGCTGTCGTGCTGTCGTGCTGTCGTGCTGTCGTGCTGTCGGAGTCGCGGCGCGGGCTGCGGCGGCGGTGTTTGTGTAGAGGTGTGCTGTGATGACGTCCAAGGAACGCATGCTGCTGGCCATCAACCTGCAACAGCCCGACCGTGTGCCGGCGAGCGTGCACCAGTGGCTTGGGTATCACCTCAAGAAGTACTTGGGAGGCATGGACCAACTCGATGCGTTTGCCAAGTTCGGTTTGGACGCGGCGATTCCGTGCAGTCCGAGTCTGCCGGCCGATCCGAGTGAGACGCCGGAGTGGCAGATTGAGCTGCAGGAAGGGACGTCGGAGCGTGGGTACAAGTACCGCCGCAGCGTGTTTCACACGCCGGAGGGGGAGCTGAGCGAGACGTGGGAGTACGAGCCGACGACGGCGTGGATCACCGAGCACATGGTGAAGCGGCCGGAAGACGTCGAACTCATCGACCGCTACATGCCGATTCCGCGGCTGGACAAGGCGGCGGTGCGGCGCGAGTACGAGCGTGTGGGGGATCGGGGAATCATTCGCGGATTCGTGTGGGGTACGCAGGGCGGCGCGTGGCAGAACGCGTCGGAGCTGTTCGGGCTGCAGAAGCTCATTCTGGCGACGCATCGCGACCCGACGTGGGTGCATCATTTCCTGCGCGTGCTGCAGAAGAAGAAGCTGCGGTACATCGAGGAGAGCCTGAGCGGCATCAAGTACGACCTGATCGAGACGGGCGGGGGGTCGTCGTCGAGCACGTGCATTTCGCCGAAGCTGCACCGCGAGTTCTGCCTGCCGTACGACCGCGAACAGCACGACGCCTTGCACGCGTTGGGGCACAAGGTGGTGTATCACACGTGCGGCGGGATGATGCCGATTCTGGACCTGATTGTCGAGAACCACTGCGATGCGAGCGAGACGCTGACGCCGCCGGGGATGGGCGGGGACGCGCGGCCGGCGGAGATGAAGGCGAAGATCGGGAGCAAGGTGGCGCTGATTGGGGGGATGAACCAGCGGCACGTGCTGGATTGCGGGACGCGGGAGGACGTGCGAAACGAGGTGTTCCGGCTGTTCCGCGAGTTCGGCCCGGGCGGCGGCTACATCATGTCGCCCAGCGACCATTTTTTCGAAACACCAGTGGAAAATCTGCAGGCGTACGGGGAGGCGGCCCGGGAGTGCGTGTATTAGGCGCCACTCCGGCCGCGGCCCGCCGGCGCGGGTATAATTGAAATGTGGAGGTGGGCCATGACGCACATTTCTCACGGTGCCCACGCGGACGTTTCCAAGGTCGTCGAGCGGCAGATGCGGAACTGGGAGCTTTCCCGGGCCCAGCGCCTGGGGCCGGCTCCCGCAGGGGGGGGCGCCGAAGTGGCCGATTTCATCGCGATCTCGCGCACCCTGGCGTCGGGGGGCTCGCAGGTTGCCCAGCGGCTTGGCGAACGGCTGCACTGGCCGGTCTTCGACCGCGAGCTGCTGCAGGCGATGGCCGGCGACGACCGTGTGCGGGCCCGGCTATACGAGCAGATGGACGAGCGCGACGTGAGCTGGCTGGAGTCGACCGTCCGCTGGCTGTTGCGCGGCGAGTTTCGCAAGGACGACTACGGGCATCGCCTGACGGAGACGGTGCTGGCGCTGGCGCGGCACCAGAGCGCCGTGTTCCTGGGGCGCGGGGCGGATCTGATCCTGCCCCGGCAGCGCGGCCTGCGCGTACGCATCACGGCGTCGGTGACCTTCCGGGCCGAGCAATTCGCCGTGCGGAACAACATTCCTGCCGCGATGGCGGTGGCGGAGGTCGAGCGCGTCGACCACGAGCGCGCCGAGTACCGGCGCAAGCACTTCGGGGCCGAGGCCAACGACGTGACGCGGCATGATCTGGTGCTCGTGATGGACCGACTCACGCCGGAGCAGGCCGTGGAAGTTGTGCTGGCCGCCGCCCACGCCCGCGGCCTGACGGGGGGTGAGTAACCGCGTGTTCGAACTGGACGACGCCCGGCGGGACGAGTTGATCGAGACCTGGGCGCACAAGCTCTCGGCGCACGGGCTCGGTGCCGCGGCCGTGTTCCTGCTGGAGGCGCACAAGCCGCTGGCGGGGCTGGGGGCGCAAGCGATCACGGCCTTTGAGCCGATGTTGGCGGCCCTGGTGCCGATTCACGTGGGCGAACTGGCCGCGTTCATGCATCGGGCGGAGAACATCGAGCGGCTGGTCGTGCGGATCGAGCAATTGGAGCGTATCCGGCAAGAGGAGCGGGAATCGGCCGGGTGCCGGCGCGCGGAAGTGCGCCGGCGGGCGCGGCGGATTCGGCGGTTGCGCGCGCAGCGACAGCAACTCACCAAGCGGGGATCTGCTCGTGGGGGCGCAGCTTGACGAATTCGACGCCCACACGGTGGGTGCGGCGCTCCAGGTGTGCGCAGTTGCGGACGACACCTTTCAGGACCGGGCGATTGGGGAGCTGATCGAAGCGTGCGTACACGACTGTCCCGGCGTGCACGTATTGGTGGCAGGTGAACGAGAAACCGCCCAACGAAACGTCGTGGGTCGCGACGTGCAGCGCGCGACGATAGAACGCGCCTTCGCAGTGGAACTCCAGGCAGACGCTTATTTCGGCCTGCCAGGGATGGCGCGCGTGCCGGCGCACCCGCCCGCGTCCGCGGGACTGGCGTTGCAGCGCGGCCAGCAGTTCCTCCGGTGTGGCCGGGGTCGGTGGCGTGGCGGGCTGCGGCGCGGGCCAATCCGGGCCGGCGTAGAGACCGTCGGCGCCGTGGTGCTGGCGCAGCCAGGTGAAGCGCTCCAGCGTCAGCAGCGTGCCGCGATGCAGCAGGATTCGTCCGGCATGATCGCGGATGTGTCCGGGCAGGGCTTGCCCGATGCGAATGGCGCCAGCGGGAAGGGGCATCAGTTCTGCGAGAGACGGTTTGAGCATTGGCTATCCGCTGGATGGCCGCCGCCTGCCCGCGCGCGTGCTGCGGGCGTGCGGCGTCGGAACGGTAATGTCTCACCGAATCGCAGCGCTGCTCCGGGGTGGGGCAGCGCAAAATTTGCCGGCCGGGGTCACGTACAGCATACGAAAAGAATTGGCCAAACGAGGGGAAAATGTGTCCGGACCGCGTTATCGGCCAGTCCGAGTTGTGGAGCCGCCCGGTGGCTGCTCAGGCGAATAGCTTGCCGAGCCAGTCATCGATCAGGAAGCCGATGCGCGGGGCGAGCCACGACAAGCGTGTGTTCACCGTGTTCCCGAACATGGCGCCGAAACCGATCATCATGACGAGCCGACCGGCGGTCGTCAGGCTGCGACCGACCGGAGTGCGCGGGCGCAGGAAGAAGATAAAGTAGATCAGCGAGAGGACGGCGACCAGGACGAATACGAGGTGCTCGGCGCGGGAGGCAAGGAACTCGGTGGTGCCGGTCGCGGGATTGATGCCCCAGGGCCAGATCGGCTGAATCGTGTCGAGGACCTGGGGGATCATCAACGTGGTCTGATTCTCGAATTCCGGACCGATCATCAACCCGATGAACGCGGCCACCAGGAGCTGGTTCACCCACCGATAGCGTTTGGAGTAGGTGAAGTACCACATGGCGCCGGGGATGATGGCGAGCAACCAGAACAGGTTCAGCGCCGGGGCTTTGCCGAGCAGGGCGTTCTTGATGGGCTCGATCCAGGCCGGCGACAGCACGTCGGTGGCCTGGCTGATCAGGTAGGCGGTGGCCGCGCCGACGATGATGGCCTCCACGAAGCGATAGAACGGATTGTCGCCGAGCATGAAGGCCAGCACGCCGAGGGTAAGGAAGGCGGCCAGGAAGTCGCCGATGCGCTGTTCGATGAGCTTGCGGAAACGCTGGTCGGCCTCGACCTGCGCGAGCTGCTGCAGGGCCGGGTTGGGCGTATGCGCCGCGTCGGCCTGGGCGTCGCGGAGGAACTGCGCCGCACCGTAGCGCTCGTAGCGCGGCACGGCGTTGGGGTCGTCGTCGGGTTTGGCGACGTACTTGCGCGGCACGGCGCCATCGTTGCGATAGCGGACGGCATCGATTGCGACGGTCGTCAGGAAGACCGCCAGCAGGCCGAGGAACAGCGACCACATGAATCGGCGTGGCAAATCCGGCATGGGCGGTTTGATCGAGCGCGGATCCAGCGGCGGCAAGCGGCCGGAGCGCTCGGCCCAGCGTGTCGTCAGGTAGGCGACGTTGCCCAGCAGCACGAGCAGCAGCAGCAGGCCTTTGCCCAGGCTCATGGCGTTGTCGACGGCGTTGGTGGGCTCCTCGGGGTTGAGCAGGGCGCGATACTCGGTGGCGGCGCGCTGGGAATTGAGCAGGCCGAAGAGCTGTCCTGACTTCACGTAGGGGTAGAGGTCGTTGGCGACGATGCCCATGGTGGCGACGCCGATGCGCAGGCTGGGGAAGTCGCTCTGGACGAGGCCGGCGATGTACTTACCCTCGTCGGCGGCGGAGATGGTCAGGACCGCGGACACGTCCCGGAGGCTGTGGAACCGGGCCAGGAGGGGGAAGCTGGCGTCATCCGTGAGGCTGCGTTTGTAGACGAAGTCCTGGGGGAAGGATTCCCGCGGCATGCCGATGAGGGCGCGGGCCTGGGAGGCGAAAACCGGAGCATTGATGAACCCGAAGTCGAGGTAGTCCTCGCCGTAGGTCCAGGTCGGGACCGGCTGGCGCAGGCGGCGCGCCCGCTGCACTTCGGCGATCTTGGCTTTTTCCAGGCCGGCGACGGACGAATCGTGGAATTCCGGGCTGGCGATCGAGCACAGCAGCACGAAGGGCAGCCGGCGGCGCAGCAGATGCCGCAGGATGATGAGGTGCTGCGGCTCGTTCTCGCCCGAAGTGCCGGGACCCCAGTTGGCCAGCACCAGCACGACCTTGTGCCGCTCAACCGGATCGTCCGCGATCTTCTCGATCTGGTCGTAAAAGCGGCGCGTGTACGTGTCCGGATAGATCGGCAGGCTGTACGTGACGAGGAAGGGTATGCTCAGCACGGCCACGAGCAAGAGGTACACGACACGGCGGTCGACCGACTGCAGCCAGCGGATGGTCGCGAACATCGCCTAGTCCTCCCCGCCGGAGACGTTGATCAGGCCGCGCTCCAGCCCCAGGAAGATGCGCAGACTGACCGCGATGACGGCGACGGCGATGCCGATGCCCAGGCCGCGCTGCATGCCCGAGTTGAGCACGCGGTTATCCAGATCGGCCCACAGGGGTAGATTCACCACGTGGTGGCCGAGCAGTTGATTGAGCTGAGCGCCGAGCCAGCCTCCGACCGGGTCGCTGCCCAGGACCACGAGGGCGGCGGAGAGCATCATGACGCTGGCCTCCAGCGAACGGATGCGGAAGGCGCGGTAGGCAGCATAGGTGATATAGAAGCCCAGCAGGGCCATGACGGTGGACACGAGCGGGTTGTAAATGGCCTCGAGGAAGAACATGCGCGGCTGGAACTGGTAGGCCACCTGCTGCGTGTAGTAGCGGTTGACCAGATTCAGTTCCTCGGGGGAGAACTTCCGCAAGGCCTCGTCGCGTGCGACGGGATCGGTCAGCGTGAAGGCTTCGGAGTAGGCCTTGATCAAGGGGCTCGTCTGCGTTTCGAATTCCCGCTTGGGGACGTTGAGCGCGTACTGCCACAGCAGCAGTGTGGCCGAAGCGAGGAAGGCCACGAAAGCGACCACCGAGAAAGGCCAGCCCTTCTTGCGGCGGACGATGTTGGCGCCGTGGACCCACACCAGGTTGATGATGCCCAGGCCGAACGCCATGGTGGCCACGACGTTGATCGCGTTGCTGAGCTGCAGGCGGATCTCGCCGATGTACAGGGCGCGGCCCGCCTGCGTATCATCCCCCACGAAGAACGCGAGAATGTAGAAGCTGGCGCCGATCACGATGGCCAGCCACATGAGCTTTTGTCGCACGCGTCAGACCCCTAGCGCAGCCAGGTGCGCACGTTGGTCATCCATTCGGCAAACCACGGCCAAGTGCAGGTGACGCACCCGACCACCAGCAGCAGCAGCACGGCCAGCTTGAACAGGTCCTGCGCGCCCAGGCAACCCTGCAACTGCGGATCGCCGCTGAGTTTTGCGGACGCGGCCCAGAACTCCTCGCCGATGATCGTGTAGTCGCACGAAACCACGAAGAAGGGGACCTGGGGGAGCTGGTCGGTCCCGGCGATCTGCATGGCCTGGATCGTCTGCCCCGTCTCCGAGAACATCAGCGAGTCGGCCACCCAATAGCCGAAGTAGAAGCACGCGGCCGGGCGCTCTTCGAGCATCCAGCCCATGGCGCCCATCGCGAAGAAGAACAGACCGCCCGGGAAGAAGCGCACGTCGTCCGCACGGAAAGACTCCAGCGCGTGGGCATCGCCGTACCCGTCGCGAATCGCGTTGATGTGGACGGGCATTGTCTCCGGGTAGCAGGTCGGCACGAGCAGCCGGTTGTCGAGCTCGCCGCTCATCCGCGCCACGGCGCGCAGCAGGGGCATCGAGGCGTAGAGCTGCACGCGCTTCAGGTCGGTGCCGCCACCGACGGTGAACAGCGTCGGCCGGCCCATCTCCGTGGCGCGCGCGACCGCTTCCTCCAGCGCGAGCAATCCTGGGATGTCGCGGCTGGGCAAGACCTTGCCGCGGTGGGCGAGCCAGATGCCGGTGAGGAGACTGGCGACGATGAGGACGAAGAGACCGCGGCGCACGCCGTACTTGAGCCAGGCAGACTCCGGGCCGCCTTCCGCAGAGGCAGCCGGTTGCGAGGTCGACGCGCGCCCCGGAGCGCTCGTCAGCGTGGTTGCGACGGTGGGCGCCGTCGTGTTTGCGGGCGGCGCCTGAGCGTGTGCGGCTGCGGCCGTGAGGTAGGCGCACAAAATGCCGGCTGCGCACGCGGCTCGCAGGGATGAAACGTTTCGAGTCCACGACACGCCACAGTCCTCCGCACTTCGCGACTGCGGGCTGGCTGCGCTGGTGCAGCCGGGCGCACACCCTGACTGGCGGTTCGAACCTGCCGCCAGCGCCTATCTTCGCATACCCCCCGGGGTTCAATCAAGGACCGCCCTAGGCCGGTCCCTCATGTCGGTCTGCCGGCTTGGTCGCGGTCGCGTCGCGCGGAGGCGTACCAGGGGTCTCGCCGGCGGTGAAGCGCCGCGCGGCCGCCTCGTCGTCCGCGGGCGGAGCGCTGAGCTTCTGGCGTGGCGGCTCCTCTTTGTTCAGCTCTTCCTGCACGTCGTGCAGGCCCTTTTTGAACTCCGCAATGCCCTTGCCCAGCGATCGTCCCACCTCAGGCAGCCGCTTGCCGAAGAACAACAGCGCCAAGGCCATGATCACGAGCAGGTGCCAGGGATCAAACGGTGTAAACGCCAGCATGTCCAACCCGCTCATGGTGACACGTCCTCCGGGCCTGCCCCGTGGGCCGCCTGCCCGCGATGGAACCGCATGCAGTATCTCACCTTATTGTTATCGACCGGAGGGCGGATGTCAAAGCAGGCGGCGCGCTTCCGGCTCGTTCTCCGCACACGCCAAGCGGTGCGCCCGGCGGTATAGTGCCCCGCTTGGAACGCCCCATGCGCGACTGGCTCAACTTTCTGCGGGTGGATGACATCCCGCTGCTGGCGCGGCCGAGCTATGCCGCCGAGCTGCGGCACATGCTCCTCTGGGGAGCTTTCGCCAGCCTGATTGACGGCACGTTCTCGGGCATCGTCGTCGCCAAGACGTTTCGCATGCCGGGCTTGGTGCCGGTGGTCTGGGCCACACCGATGCTGGCCCACCTGCTGAGCCTGCTGTGGGGTGTCGTCGTGCGCGACCGGCCGAAGGTGCGCACGTTCGTGGTGCTGGCGAGTGGGGCCATTCTCAGCGCAGGCTCGATCGCGCTGACGCCGAGCCAGTGGCAGCCCTGGGGCGGCTGGCTGTTCGCCGCCCAAATCGCGCTGTCCCGCATCTTCATGTCCGGCCTGGTCACCGTGCGCACCTCCATCTGGACGGCGAACTATCCGCGTTCCCACCGTGCGCAGATCGCCGGGCGCATCCAGGCCTTGAACCTGGTGCTGACCGTCATCATGGGCGCCATCGTCACGGTGCTGTTCGACCAGCACGCGGAGTACTATCGCGTCGTTTACCCGGCCATCGCAGTGCTGGGAGTTGCGGCGCTCGTTCCGCTGCGGGTGCTGCGCGTGCGGGGCGAATGGCGCCTTGCGGAGCATCGCGAACGGCACGCGCGCGCGGGACGCGGCGCATGGCACGAACTGGTGGCGGGCGTGCGGGAAGCCGCCGCGATTCTGAAGCGCGACCGCGATTTCTCGCGGTACTGCACGGCCCAGTACCTGCTGGGGTCGGCCAACTTCATGGTCGATCCAATCCTGACGCTGTACCTGACGCAGACCGCCCAACTCGGCTACTTCGGCAGCTACCTGTTGCTGGAGCAACTGCCGACGGTGCTGTCCATTGTGACTATGCCGGCGTGGGCGCGGCTGTTCGACCGCGTCGGGGTGTTACGCTTCCGGGTGGTCAACAGCGCGTACTGGCTGGCGTCGTTTGTGCTGGCGGGCGTCGCGCTGGGCGTCGGGGCTTTTGACACGCCGTTTGCGCTGTTGGCGGCGCTGGTGGTTCTGATTATGGGGCGGCTCGCCAACGGTCTGGGGCGCGCCGGTGGAGCGATCGCCTGGAACCTTGGACATCTGCACTTCGCGGGTGAGCGCGACGCGGAGCTGTACCTGGGCATTCACATCGCGCTGACGGGACTGCGGGGACTGGTCATGCCCTTCGTGGGAACGCTCGTCTACCACCTCGCGGGGCCGTGGGCTCTGCTGCTGGCCGTGGGGCTGGCGACGGCGGCGCAGCTCTCCTTTCGGCGCCTAGCGCGGGAGGCGCTGACGTCGTCGTCCCCGCCAGTCGCGAACGTCTCGTAAGAGCCTGTGTGGGCGAGTGTTGCCGCCACGCGTTCGGCCGCAGCGCCGTTGATGGGCCGAGAAAAAAGTTAACACACAATTGGCGATTCGCTGTGGGGGAAACTCACAACCCGTGGTATACTGGGCGGTGGAGAAGGAGGTGGCGACACGCCCCCGCGCCGGGCTTGAGGAGGCCCGTGTGTCGGGGAATCCCCACCCGGACATGTTAGGGTTCCTGAGGAGGACTCGGAATGCGGAAGCTAGCAGCAGTCTTGTTCACGCTCGGTGTTGTGGCCGTCGCGACAGCGTCGCCGATTGCGGCCACCGACTTCGGCAATCCCAGCGTTACGGTCTCGTCGGCGACGGGCCCGTTGGATCTGTTCACGCACACCGGTAGCACGGTGGAGGCCGGGATCGCGTCGGCTACCTGGTCGGCTGGCCCGGGCCTGACGGCGACCGGCACGCCGCCGTCGAACTGCGTCTGGGGTACGGGCTGGAACGACGAGGCGGGCGACTACATCAAGCTGTCCGTCGTGTTCGGCGCCGCCTACCAGGGCACCATCGATGAGCTCCGCTATGCGACCCGCGCGTCTAGCAGCGGCCCGCACAGCGGCACCGTGGTCATCAACGTCAATGGCAGCCCGGCCTATACGCACAACTTCACGAACACCGGCACCAACTACCTGAATGAAGACATCACCGGCCTCAGCGTGGCGGTGCCCGCCGGCGGCACGGTGGACGTCATCTGGACCGCCACCGGCGCGACCAGCACGTCCGGCACGTGGCGTGTCAACACGTACTACACCGGTACGGCGTACCTCCCGACTGGCATCTTTGGTACGGTGACCCCCGAGCCCGTCAGCTTCGTGCTGCTCGGTCTGGGCCTGGCCCTGATCCGCCGCCGCTAGGCGACGAGTCCCACAATCTGGCTGCTCCGATTCGCCACCGACTCTCTCGTCTGGAGGGCGATAGGAAGGAAGCGGGCGAGCGCGGCATACCCAGCGCTCGCCCTTTCCTTTGTGCCACGGAGGCGCCGGACCGCCGGCACCAGCGCACGTGCCCGCTTCTGCTAGCGAAACCGCGCCGCCACCAGATCGTTGAACTCCGCGCCGAGGGCGGTCTCGTCCAGCGCCACGATTCGTCCCTCGCGGACCACCTCGCGGCCGGCCACCCACACACGCGCCGCGCGCGGCGCATCGCACAACACCAGCGCTGCCAGGGGGTCCTGCGCCGCCGCGCCCGCCAGGGCCGGGTCATCGACGCGGAAGAGCGCAAAGTCCGCCGCCGCGCCCGGACTCACGTGGCCGAGTTCGCTGCGGTTGAGGACGGCCGCGCCGCCGACCGTCGCCAGCTTGAATATCTCCGCAACCGACGTCAGCGTTTCCGCGGACGCGTGCGGTGTCCCGGCGGCTGCGCCGGTATCCGGAGGAGCGGCCGCGAACGTACCGGGCCCCGGCGCGCCATCCGGCAGGCGGCTTACCAGCAGGGCCTGCTTCACCGTCGCGAGCATGTTCCCGCCGTCATTGCTGCTCGCGCCGTCCACACCGAGCCCCACCGGCACCCCGGCCGCCAGCAATCGCCGCAGGGGCGGCAGCCCGCTGCCCAGCCGCAGGTTCGACACCGGGCACAGGCTGATGCCCGTCTTCGTGCGGGCGAACAGCTCAATCTCCGCGGCGTTGAGATGGACGCAATGGGCCAGGTAGACATCCGGTCCGAGCCAGTCGAGGTCCGCGAGGTATTCCGCCGGCCGCTTGCCGAATTTCTCCAGGCAGAAGCGGTCTTCGTCCAGCGTCTCCGCGAGGTGCGTATGCAGGAGCACGCCGCGTTCGCGCGCCAGGACGCGCGTCTCGCGCAGCAGCTCCGGCGTCACGTTGAACGGAGAACACGGCGCCAGGTCGATGCGCCGCAGGGCGTACGGTCGGGCGTCATGATAGGCATCCAGCACGCGCTGACAGTCGGTGAGCACGTCGGCGTCGCGTTCGGTGCAGTTGTCCGGTGGCAGCCCGCCGCCGCTTTGTCCCAGGGTCATGCTGCCGCGGCACAGGTGCAGGCGAATCCCGAGTTCGCTCGCCGCTTCCAGAACCGCCTCCATGCGCACGTTGCTGTGCGGCGGCAGCAGGTAAAAATGGTCGCTGGTCGTCGTGCAGCCGTGCAGCAGCAGCTCGGCGATGCTGATCTTGGCGGCCAGATTGATCGCTTTGAAATCCACACCCCGCCAGCGCTCGTAGAGCTGCAGCAGCCAGTGGAAGAGCTGCACGTTCTGGGCGCCCGGCAGGCAGCGCGTCAGCGACTGGTACAGGTGGTGGTGTGTGTTCACCAGTCCCGGCATCAGAATATGCCGGCTTGCGAGGACGACGTCGGCGAAGTCGCCGCGGGTGATGCGGGCGGTGAAGTGGTCGGCCGGGGCCAGCTCCGTGATGCGGCCCCCCTCGAAGACCAGGCTCCAGTTCGCCAGCACGCGAACCTGCCCGTCAGCGGGGTTTACTACCGTGGCATCGTGTACGAGTGTGGGCATAGCGTCTCCAGGTGCAGGAGTTTCGCCGCGCGGCGGCCACCCTGCAACCCCTCATTGGCCGGGGCCGCGTGAGGACCCGCGCGCCGGGGATTGGCCGGCGGCAACGTCCCGCGGCGAAACACTTTGCAGCTCCTGCCGGTTAGGGTAGACTGGACGCGTGGCGCGTCTGGCCCGGGGGCGTGACCCGCGGGCGAAGCGCCGGCCTGATCACCGGACGGAACGGATTGCGCCAGCAGCAGCGCGCGGAAGGATGAACGGCTTGAGTAGCACAGCCTGGGCCGCGTGCCCGCACAGTCGAGGTTCGGTTGCCGTGCGGTCAACGGGTCTGCTCGTGGGGTTCCTCTTTCTGGCCACCGCCACCGGTTGCATCGTTCCGCAGCCGCGCGGTGGGGGGCAGTTGCAGCGTGTCATCGAACCCGCGACTCAACGCCCGTACTACCTGTATCTCCCCCAGGAATACGTCGCCGCGGACGAAACGACCCGCGCGGCGCGGCGCTGGCCGCTGGTCGTGACGTTCCACGGCATGAAGCCCTACGACATCGCGCACTACCAGGCCCTGGAATGGGAGCAGGAGGCGGACCGCTACGGCTACATCGTCGTGGCGCCTGAGTTGCTCGCGTTCGACTTCTTCTTCGGGGAGTTTCCGCTGCGGCGCGTGAACGCCGCGTTCAAGTCCGACGAGGTCGCGGTGCTGGCCATCCTGGACCACGTCTTCCGCAACACCCACGCCGATCCCAGTCGCGTGCTGTCGACGAGCTGGTCCTCCGGGGGCTATATGGCCCACTACATGCTCAACCGCCACCCGGAGCAGTTCACCTGCCTGGCCGTGCGGCAGTCCAATTTCGCCTCCCAGGTCCTCGACGCGTCGATGGCGTCGCGCTCCGTCTATCACCCCGTCCTGATCCTCGGCACGCAAAACGATGTGCCCATCTGCAAAGAGGAGTCGCGCGAAGCCATCAAGTGGTACGAGGCCCACGGCTACAAGAATCTCGCCTGGATCTACCTGAACCGGCTCGGCCACGAACGGACGCCCGATGCGGCGGCGGACTTCTTCGCCCGCGTCTGCGGCGTACAGCCCAACCGCCCGCCGGAGGTGCTGGTGCAGCGGCAGGCCATTGACGGGAACACGCGCGGCCTGGCGCTGCTGGCGGGCAATCTCGCCGGGATGCAGCCGCCGCCCGGGCGCGAACTGGTGAGCCCGGATGCGGCGGCCTTTGTGCGCCCGCCCACGCAGCGGCGCCCCACGATCGCGGCGGCCCCCCCACCTCCGGTGAAGGCGCCGGCGGCGAAGAGCGTGCCGCCCGCGTCCGTCATTCCCGCCGGACCACCGAAGCCCCGGCGGGAGGCGAAAGCGGCCGCGGCGGTCAACCCCGAGCCCGTGACGGGGACCGTGGGGATCAGTCTCTCGTCGGCGATCGGTTTCCAGCCGCTGCTGCTGGTGTACTCGGCGGAATGCCCGGCGGACTGGCAGCGCACGGCGCGGTTTACCTGGCTATTGAACGACAAACCGATCAGCTCCGATGTGAACGGACAGCGGACGCTCGCGGAGCCGGGCGACTATCGCCTGGAGCTGCAGGTCGTGGCTCCGGATGGCACGGAGCACCGCGCCGAGCGGCAAATCCGGGTCCTGCAGAGCGTGGAGGCCTCGGCGGCGACGCACTAGCGCGGTCGCACTCTAGGTGTGGTACTCCGGAACGGATGTTCTTCGTCAGGCACGGAGGCCTGACGCTACCAGGCCACGCACCATTCGTGAAACCACGTCAGGCCGCGTCGGTCCGGCGAGGTGCGGCGATGGGTGTACCCCGGCGCGGGCAGCGCCCGGAGCGCGACATGGCGGATACGCACAAGAACCTCTGGGCGCCCTGGCGCATGGAGTACATCGCAGGCCTCGGCACGGGCCAGAACGATGGCTGCTTCCTGTGTCGTGCCTACGCGACGCCGCAGTGCGACGAGGCGGACTACGTCCTGTGGCGCCGCCCGCGCAGCCTCGTGATTCTGAATCGCTTCCCCTACGCCAGCGGCCACACGCTCATTGCGCCCGCGGCGCATGTGGCCGGCCTGGAGGACCTGCCCGACGACGTCCTGCTGGAGCTGATGCAGCAGACGCGCGATGTGAAGCGCGTGCTGCAGGAGACGCTCCACGCGCAGGGCTTCAACATCGGGATCAACCTGGGGCACTGTGCGGGCGCCGGCCTGCCCGGTCACCTGCATATCCATGTCGTCCCGCGGTGGGGGGGGGATACGAACTTCATGGCTGTGCTCGGCGAAGTCACCGTCATTCCCCAGGCCCTCGCCGCCACGCGCCGCCTCTTTCTGGAAACCGCCGAGCGCCTCGGCTGCCGATGAGGTGGCCTCCCGCCCCCTCAGTGCTGCCCGATGACCAGGGCCCCGAACAGCACCAGCCACACGCCGTCCACAAAATGCCAGTACAGCGCGCAATACCCCACGCCGGCGCAATTCGCGGCCGTATAGCGCCGCGCCAGCGCCCGCCCCGTCACCAGGCCGAGCGGCACCAGCCCGCCGAGGACGTGTAGCCCGTGCAAGCCCGTCAGCAGGTAGAACGTGATCGCATACATGTTCAGGCCCGGCGGCAGATGCGCGGCGACGGCCACGCCCCAGTTCACTACCTGGTTGACCAGAAACGCGATCGCCAGCACGGTGGTGGCGATCATCATGCCGCGCAACGTGCCAAGCTGCCCGCGGCGAATGCCGCGCCACGCCGCGTGCATCGTCCCGCTGCTCGCGAGCAGCAGCGCCGTGCTCAGCCACAACCCGCGCGGCAGCGGCGGGGAGCCCGGGGGTGGCCAGACTTCCGCCCGCGACCGCATAATGAAGTAGAACACGAGGAGCGCCCCCAGGCCCATCGCCAGCGACGCGAGCAGCAGCACCATGATGAGCATCATGGCCCCCGGCGCGCCCCGCGGGGCGGCCGTGGCAGACTCAGGCTCAGACGGCGGCAGGCTCGTCATGGCGGCTCACGGTGCGGCCTGGTTGTACAACTCGGGCGCGTACTGGTTGGGATCGGCGTCCCGCAACGCCTGAATATTGGGCTGGTACTGCAGCGTGTCCTGCAAGGTGATGCCCACAAACAACAGGACAAAGGCCAGCGCCGCCACCAGGATGACCGCATTGAACGGCTTCTCGTAGCGGAGATGCATGAAGTACAGCGCTACCAGCGTGCCCTTCAGCGTGGCAATCGCCAGCGCCAGCCACAGGTTCAAGGCCCCGAGTTGGAACCAGGTGGCCGCGACGGTGACCCACGTCAGGAGCAGCAGCATGATCAGGACGCCCGCCAGCAGCGGCAGCGACGGGCCGTGGTGGGCAGACGCAGCGTGCGTGTCAGAGGCGCTCATCGGGGCAGTGCTCCACATTCGCGGCTAGTGAATCAGGTACAACAGCGGGAACAGGTAGATCCAGATCAAGTCGACCACATGCCAGTACAACCCGACCATGTGCACCGGCGTTGAGTAGGCGGCGCTGAAGTGGCCGCGCAGCGCGCGGACCAGAATCCAGCCGATCACGGCCAAGCCGGCAATCACGTGTAGTCCGTGCAAACCGGTCAGGCCGTAGTAGATCGCAAAGAAGAGCTGCACGTTGCGCACTTCGCGATTGGCCGACAGCGCGGGCGGCGCAGCGTCCGGGCGCAGCAGGCCGCGCGGCCCGCTGTCGGCCGGTTGGAACGCCCAGTTCGGGTCGACGACCGGCGCGTTGGGGTCGGCCGCTGCCGGCGCGGCTGCGGAACCAGTCGGCTGACTCGCCGGCGCGCCCGGTGTGGAAGCCGGTGCCGACGCGGCGGGCGGCGTCGTGCCGTCGTGCGCGGGCGGTTCATAGCCCGGCGGCGCGATCTCGATGAAGTCGCTGCCCTCTGGCGCGTGTCCCTGCGGGCGATAGTGTGTCCCCCACAGCAGGTGGTGCTCCCACTTGTGGCGGTATTCGACCACCTTGATACCCAGAAAGCCGAGGCCCCCGGCGAGCGTCAGCGCCAGCATCGTCACGAGCAGCGTGCGCCGCCCGTGCTGCGCCGCCCACACACCCGCCGCCATGGTGAAGCTGCTGCACAGCAGGATGACCGTGTTCGTCGCGCCGAGCGTGGTATCGAGGAAGTGGTGCGCGTACAGGAACACCTCGGGATGGTTGGCCCGGTAGACCGCGTACGCGCAGAACAGCCCGCCGAACAGCAGAATCTCGGTTGCCAGGAACAGCCACATCCCCTGTGTGGCCGCCTCGCGCTGTTGCTCGACGCTGTCGAAATGGTGCGCCAGGTGCGGATCGTGTCCGCTCGCAGCGGCCGGCGGCACTTCGTGTTGCGGGTTCGTCGTCATGCGTGCACCAGGCCAACGGGCGTGAAAACGTGCCCAAGTGATAACGTGCCAACGCCGGAGCGCGCGGCGCTTGCCGCGATCACGTTTTCACGTTTGCACATTTTCACGTTTCTCCCAGCCTGCCGCTTGCGCGTTGTACTGCAGGTCGCCGAAGTCGTACGGGTCGCCTGCCGTCGGCGGCGTCGCGAAGTTGTCATGCGGCGGCGGCGAAGCGCATTGCCATTCCAGTGTCGCCCCGCCCCAGGGATTCGCCGGCGCCCGCTTCCCCGCGAACAGCGAATGCAGCAGGTAGATCGCGGTGATGACGAAGCCGAGCGCCATGATGTACGAGCCGAGCGACGAAACCTGGTGCAGGAACTCGAACTGCGGGGGGTAGTGGTAGTAGCGGCGCGGCATGCCATGCGTGCCGAGAATGAACTGCGGGAAGAACGTCCCGTTGAACCCGACGAACACCAGCACCCACGCGATGATGCCCCACTTCTCACTGTACATCCGGCCGGTGATTTTCGGCCACCAGTAGTGCATACCACCGATGAACGCGATCAGCGCACTGCCCATCATGACGTAGTGGAAGTGGGCGACGACAAAGTAGGTGTCGGTCACGTGCACATCCACCGCCAGGGCCCCGAGAAACAACCCGGTCAGCCCGCCGATCCCGAAGATGAAAATGAACGCCAGGATGTACAGCATCGGCGTGCGCAGCGAGATCGACCCGCCGTACATCGTGGCCAGCCAGTTGAACACCTTCACGGCCGAGGGAATCGACACGCTGTACGTCAGCAGGCTGAAAATCGTCGTGATGAGCGTGGACTGTCCGCTCACGAACATGTGGTGCCCCCACACAAAGAACCCGAACATGGCAATCGCGATGCTGCTGGCCGCAATGAAAGAGTAGCCGAAAATGTGCCTGCGGCTGAACACCGAGATGATTTCGCTCACCACGCCCATCGCCGGCAGGATCATGATGTAGACGGCGGGGTGCGAGTAGAACCAGAAGAAGTGCTGGT
>CAZGAQ010000005.1:43489-199612 GCA_964523405.1 uncultured Planctomycetales bacterium | reverse complement strand
AGTGATGGCCCTTCAAGACTCATACGCCCACAGCAGATAGGGACCGACCTGGCTCGCGCCGGTCTGAACCCAGCTCGCGTACCACTTTAATCGGCGAACAGCCGAACCCTTGGGACCGCCTACAGCCCCAGGATGTGATGGGCCGACATCGAGGTGCCAAACGACTACGCCGCTATGGACGCTCGGTAGTCATCAGCCTGTTATCCCCGGAGTACCTTTTATCAGTTGAGCGATGACCCTTCCACGCGGGATCACCGGATCACTAGGGCCTGCTTTCGCATCTGTTCGACCTTTTTGTCTCACAGTTAAGCCGGCTTATGCCCTTACACTCTGCGCATGATTGCCAACCATGCTGAGCCGACCTTTGCACTCCTCCGTTACTCTTTGGGAGGAGACCGCCCCAGTCAAACTGCCCACCTAGCACGGTCCCTTGCCCGGATTCACGGGACAAGGTGAGGTAACTAATAACACAAGGGTGGTATTTCAACGATGGCTCCCCGCCGGCCGGAACCGGCGGATCAGCGCCTCCCACCTATCCTACGCATGCGGCATCAATTACCAATACCAGGCTACAGTAAAGGTTCACGGGGTCTTTCCGTCTTGCTGCGGGTACACGGTATCTTCACCGCGACTTCAATTTCACCGAGTCGGTCCTTGAGACACTGCTCCAGTGATTACGCCGTTCATGCACGTCGGAACTTACCCGACAAGGAACTTCGCTACCTTAGGACCGTCATAGTTACGGCCGCCGTTAACCGGGGCTTCGGTTGCCAGCTTCACTTGCGTTGACCGGCTTCCTTAACCTTCCGGCACCGAGCACGCGTCACTCTGTATACGTCCTCTTTACGAGTTAGCACAGAGCTGTGTTTTTGATAAACAGTTCCCAGAGCCGATTCTCTGCGGCCTCTCCCGAAGGAGGAGGCTCCCCTTTTCCCGAAGTTACGGGGTCAAATTGCCTAGTTCCTTAAGGACCGTTCTCTCGAGCGCCGTTAGGATACTCTCCTCGCCCACCTGTGTCGGTTTTGGTACGGTTCCGCACTTTGTCCACGACGGCTTTTCTCGGTCATCAGGCCATGTGCTTCAGCAACAAAGTGGCCTCGCCCTTGCGGGCACCCTCTATTCTCGTAGTGGGCCACACTTACTGATGACGTCCCCGTCGCTTCGACCTCATACGGAGCGCAGGAATATTAACCTGCTGTCCATCGTCTACGCCTTTCGGCCTCGACTAAGGGTCCGGCTAACCCTGGGCGGATTTCCCTTCCCCAGGAAACCTTGGGCTTACGGCGAGCGGGATTCTCACCCGCTTTATCGTTACTCATACCGGCATTCTCACTACCACAGGCCGACACCACTCCTGACGGTATGGCTTGTATCTCCTGTGGTACGCTCTCCTACCGCGCTTGCGCGCCCGTAGCTTCGGCGTCCGGCTTAGTCCCGATCATTATCGGTGCCTATTTTCTCGACCAGTAAGCTATTACGCACTTTTTAAATGGTGGCTGCTTCTAAGCCAACATCCTGGCTGTCGCAGAAAACGGACTTCCTTAACGCACTGAGCCGGCCTTAGGGGCCTTAGCTGACGATTCGGGTTGTTTCCCTTTTGAGCATGAACGTTAGCGCCCACACTCTCACTCCCGGGATAGTCGCTATGGTATTCGGAGTTTGATTGAAGGAAGTAGTCGGAAAGACCCTTCGTTTCATTCAGTAGCTCTACCCCCATAGCGTAGTGTCCCGAGGCTGTCCCAAAAGACATTTCGGAGAGAACCAGATATCTCCACGTTTGATTAGACTTTTACTCCTCCCCACAGCTCATGCCATAACTTTTCAACGTTAACGGCTTCAGTCCTCCAGAAGGTTTTACCCTTCCTTCAACCTGGCCATGGGTAGATCACGTGGGTTCGGGTCTGCCGCATGCGACTAAACGCCCTATTCAGACTCGCTTTCGCTTCGGCTTCGCGTCGAAAACGCTTAACCTTGCCGCATACGACAACTCGCCGGTCCATTATCCAAGAGGTACGCAGTCAGCCGGCCGGGTTACCCCGGATCGGCCTTCTACAGCTTGTAAGTATGTGGTTTCAGGTACTTTTAACTCCCCTAAAAGGGGTGCTTTTCACCATTCAGTCGCCTTACTTGTTCACTATCGGTCGTGCAGGAGTACTTAGCCTTGCAGGGTGGGCCCCGCATGTTCAGTCAGAGTTCCACGGCATCCGACCTACTCGACCGCCGTCGCTCACCTGTCGTCTACAGGACTGTCACCTTCTGTGGTCGCCCGTTCCAGAGCGTTCGACTGAGCTCACAACGACGTATGGCTCGCGGCCATGGGCTAATCCGCTTTCGCTCGCCGCTACTCACGGAGTCTCGGTTGATTTCCTTTCCTCCAGGTACTGAGATGTTTCAGTTCCCTGGGTTCGCTCCAGACGGCCTATGCATTCAGCCGCCGGTGACTCCAGCTGGTTACCCAGTGGAGCCGGGTTACCCCATTCGGACATCTCCGGATCAAAGCGCGTTTGACCGCTCCCCGGAGCTTATCGCAGTCTGCAACGTCCTTCATCGCCTCTGCACGCCTAGGCATCCACCACACACTCTTACTAGCTTGACCACATTTATGAATAGCTGTGATCAAGCCGCACCTATCTCTACTGAGAGAGAACGGAGTCCAGCACCGCCGGCCACCTTGCGGCAGCCACGGTACCGACTCGATTGTTCGGCGTTGATACCTTAACACCCAACCTATGAACTTGTCACAGATCAGCCTGCGCCCGGCTTACCGCCGACCGCCGCCCCGCGAAGCGCGGGCTTTCGGGCACACCACCGCATGCCCGCAAGCTCAAGCTCCGCAGAACTCGGTTGCCGCTCGATTGGAGCCGACCGGGATCGAACCGGCAACCTCCGCGTTGCAAACGCGGCGCTCTCCCAACTGAGCTACGGCCCCTTGCCGTTTGGACCAGGACACGCCTAGTCGCACCGGTCCGGGCCTCAGCCCCCGCCTCGCGTCATCCGCCAGGCGAGAAAGGCCAGTATAGCTGCGACGGCCAAAACCTGCAAGAACCCGGCGACGTCCATTTTCCACTTTTTTCCGTCGCTCGCCGTCGCGCTCAGCGGTCCAATGGGCCCGACAAGATTCGAACTTGTGACCTCGTCCTTATCAGGGACGCGCTCTAACCAACTGAGCTACGAGCCCAACGCCGTCACCGACACCGGGCTCAGCTCGGGCCGGCCAGAGCGGCTTTCGCCGCGGCGGGCCGCCGATCCCGGCTTCGCACCACCGCTTGCGGCCAACAGAGTTCGCTGTCCTCAAGACCGTAGCGAGCAAGGTAATCTATCAGCATCCTGGGCGCTGTCAAGGCGATCACCGCAAAATTCCGCGCACCGCAGCATGCCCGCTCCACGATCGCGCCATCCGTAAGCGCATGTCGGAATGCCACTTGCAAAGCGGTCCGTCGTACCGGATGCGGTCCCGAAACAGGATTCCCCTTTCTTGCGGCCGCGCCCCTTCCATACGCTCCCGCCGTGCCGCCGACCCCCACTTGCGTCGCCCCACCGCCGGCACGCCTGCCCGTCCGGCCGCCCCCCGCGCACGCCGCGGCCTCCCACCTGCCTGCCTCCTCTAGAAGGAGGCGCCGAAGGCGAAGTTGAAAATCTGCGTGTTGTCCCGATCCGACTTGATGAGCGGGAAGCCGAAGTCGAACACGATCGGCACCGGCCCGAAGAAATCCACCTGGACGCGCAACCCGAAGCCGGCCGCCGCGCGCCAACTGCTGATGCCGAAGTCGTTCTCGACCGTGCCCATGTCGACGAACGTCACGCCGCGGAACGTCTTGCCGTACAGGGGGAACGAATACTCGCCGCCGGTCAGCAGGATGTAGTCGCCGCCGACGCGATTGTGCTTGATGCCTTCGCGCGGCGAGACCCCGCGGAAGCTGAAGCCGCGCAGCGAGCCGAAGCCGCCCGCATAGAAGCGCTCGAACACCGGCGCGTCGCCGACGACGTACGCGGTATCCGCGCGCAGCGCGAGGACGCTCTTGCGGTCGAGGATGTCCGTCTGCAGCGTCTTGTACCAGGCAAAACTGGCCGCCGGCTTGGAGAACGAGTATTCCCCACCGAACACGCCCGCCTGCTCCAGGCTGAGGCTGAAGCGGTACCCCTCGCTCGGCAACACGCGGCTGTCGGTCGTGTCGCGCACCAGCGCGCCCTTGAAGGTCGACAGATAGTGCGTGCCCTTGGCCTCCCGGATGCGTCGCGCCGCGAACGGGTCGACGTTGGAGATGTCCACGTTCTCGAAGCGCCCCGTGCCTTCCACCGCCCAGCCGTTAAGGAGGCCGCTGCGGAAGCGCTTGCTCAGCGAGATCGTGGCGCCGACGCGCTCCTCGTCGTAGCCGTCGCGCCCGCGCATGAACAGGTACAGCGATGTATCCAGGCGGATCGGCTGGTCGAACAGGTACGGCTCGGTGAACGAAATGCGGCCACGCGTGACTTCGGTCCCCGGTTCCAGCTCGAGCAGCAGCCGCTGGCCATCGCCCTTGAACGCCCGCCCGCGGAAGAACTCACCCCACGTGCGGGGCCAGTCGAACAGGTCGAAGTTGCGGTTTTCGAGGCTCAGCGAGCCGATCAGGCCGTTGTCGGTGCTGACGCCGAAGCCAATCAGGAACTTGGTGGTCTCGGTTTCCTCGACGTTGACCAACGCTTCGCGCGACCCCTCGATGTCTTCCAGGGGGGTGATTTCCACGCTCTCCGGCCGAAACAGGCCGGTTTCCCTCACGCGCTGAACCGCGCGCTTGACCTCGACGGTGTTGTAGTACTCGCCGGGATAGAAGAGCAGTTCCCGGCGGATGACCTCGTCCTTGGTCTGCTTGTTGCCGCGGATCGTGATGCGGCCGAAGCGAGACTGCATATTCTCCGTGATGCCGACGCGCAGCTGGACCTGGCCCGGCTCCTCGGCGAAGTCGAACCGGGTCTCGACGCGCGCGGCGACGTAGCCGATTTCGCCGTAGAGGTCCTGGATCTTCTTCACGTCGGCCTGCAGAACTTCGTCGCGCACGAACTTGGTCGGCGCCAGCCCCATGACGGCCCGGATGCGCTCGGCGTCGAAGACCGTGTTCCCTTCGAACGTGACTTCCTGCACGGTGTAGCGCGGACCTTCCTCGATGACGAAGACCAGGTCGAGATCCTCGCGGCGGATGGCGTCGAACTCCAGGCGGTAGCCCACGCGGGCGTCGAGGTAGGCCTCGTCGCGGTAGAACTTCTGCAGGCTGATCGCGTCGCGATCGGCCCTTTCCTCGTCCAGCGCGCCCTTCCGGAAGATCCAGATGTACGTTTTGGTTTCCAGCTTCGTCTTGAGGCGCGCGTCCGCGAAGGCGTGATTGCCCTCGAAGCGGATGTGGCGGATCTTGACGCGCGGCCCCTCGGCGATCTTGTACACGACGCGGTTTTCGTTCAGGGCGGCCTCGTCGACCGTGACTTCCGCGTAGTAGTAGCCCGCTTCCTTGTACTTGGCGAGGATGTCATCCCGCCCGCGGTTCACCTCGTAGCGGTCGAGCGGCGTGCCGGCGACGGGCGTGACCTCGAAGAGCTGGGCGTCGGTGAACTTCTTGTTGCCCTCGAGTTCGACCGACACGACCTCCGGCTTTTCCTGCACGGTGAAGACGACGATGGCTTCGCCATCCACGGTGCGCGTGCTGGCGAACGCGGCGACGAACTTGCGCGAGCGGAGCAGCTCGCGGACATCCTCTTCGACGTCTTTCCGCACGTAGGGTTGCCCCTCGCGGGTGCGGATGGTGCGCCGGATGTAGGCCTCGCTGAGGTGCTGCAGGCCCTGGATTTCCACCGCCTTGATGCGCATGCCCGCGCTGGCCTGGTCTTCCTGGGCCCGCCCCGGCGTGACAACCGCCAGGAAACCGAGGAGTCCACATGCCAGCACCAACCGCAACAGCCACGTCGCGGGAATTCCGGTCGCTGCACCCGTGTTTCGCACGCTGCACCCATTCACAAGGGTTGAAGTGGAGGTCCCCGCGCACGGGCGGGACCGCGCCGCATTCGCGCGTTACTATACAAGCGACTCCGGCGGATGCAAACGCGCTTTGCGGACCAGCCACCGGCGTCCGATGGCGGCCTGCGGGCCCAGGAGAATCTGCAGCATGCGTCCCCGGATTGGCATCACCAGCTCGTTTGTCGCCGATGCGTCGCGCCAGCCACCGCGCGAGAAGCTGTACCTCAATGCGGCCTACACCGACGCCGTGGTGGCGGCCGGCGGTCTGCCGGTGCCGCTGCCGGTGCCGGCGCAGCCGGAGACCGCCCTGCTCGACGACCTGCTCCAGATCGTGGACGGCCTGATCTTCACCGGTGGGGAAGACCTCGAGCCACGGCAGTACGGGCAGGTCAGGCATCCCCGGACGGACACCATGCATAGCCGGCGTGATGCGTTTGAGGTGGAATTCTTCCGGCGGGCGGACACCGCGCGGGTACCGATCTTCGCCATCTGCCTGGGCTCGCAGGTGGCCCACGTGGCGCGCGGGGGGCAGCTCGTGCAGCACCTGGAGGACCTGCAGCTCCAGCCGCTGACCCATCACCGGGCCGTGCACTGGCGCGGGGCATTTCACCCGGTTCGGATTGAGCCGGACGCCCGCCTGGCTGCCATCGTCGGCGGGACGGAGCTTGAGACCAACAGCCGCCATCACCAAGCCGTGGACCGCACGCGGCCGGGGCGCGGTCTGCGTTCTGTCGCCTATTCACCCGACGGACTGCTGGAAGCATCCGAGGACATGAGTGACGGGCGGTTCCTCCTCGCCGTGCAGTGGCACCCGGAGGACCTGGTGGATCGTACCGAGCATCTGCGGCTCTTCGAGGCCCTCGTGGACGCGGCGGCCGCGCAGCGCCGCGCGTAGTTGCAGTTTTTCTCGGCAGTACTCAGGAATCCTGCGGAACTGCCGGGTAATTGCGGGCGGGCGGCGCCCCTGCGGCAGAAGCGCGGCGTTTATTCCCAGACGAACCACCTGGCGCTGTATACACCTGCGTGGCGCGACCTACGATCTGGTGAAGCGCATCTTGTTCTCTCCTGCAGTCTCTTTCGCGAACCCGAGCCGGGCCGGTCACAACGAGTGGCCGGCCCGGTGTCGTTTGGGGCGGGCCCCAGGCTGCACAGGTTCTCGACGTTGAGCGCCGGCCACAGGGGACCGGTGCGATCCGCGTGGCAGACACCGCGGGCGGGGAGGCGTTATCGGGTGCCGCGCCGATTCTGCCGTCCGGGGCGGCGACAACGACACAGTCGCACGCGGCCGACGGAGGCGGCGCGATGATTTCTGAGACGCACCCGACCGGCGGCGTAGCCGACCGTGCACGGAGCGGTGCGGCCGGCGTATGATCCGGTGAAAGCAACCCGATCTCCTGCAGTCTCTTTCGCGAACCCGAGCCGAGCCGGTCACAACGAGTGGCCGGCTCGGTGTCGTTAGGGACCGCGTCAGGGGGTATACTGCCGCGCACATGGATCTGTTTGCCCAACAACGCGAGGCAGCCACGCTGAAGGTCCAGCCGCTGCCGGTCCGCATGCGGCCACGCAGCCTCGACGAGTTTGTCGGTCAGGAGCACTTCGCCGGGCCGGGGCGGCTGCTGCGGCGGATGCTTGAGGCGGAGCGTCTGACGAGTGCCATCCTCTTCGGACCACCGGGCTGCGGCAAGACGACGTTGGCCCGGCTGATCGCGGGGTACACGAAGGCGGCGTTCATCACGCTGCATGCGGCCGAGGCGGGAGTGAAGGACGTCCGCGCGGTGATCGATCAGGCGCGGGAGCGGCTGACGAGCTCGCAGCGGACGGTGCTGTTCCTGGACGAGATACACCGGTTCAACCGCGCCCAGCAAGACGTGCTGCTCAGGGATGTCGAGGAAGGCACGCTCATCCTGATCGGGGCGACGACGGAGAACCCGTTCTTCTCCGTGAACAGCCCCCTGTTGTCGCGCAGCCAGATCTTTGAGTTTCACCCGCTGACTGTGCCGCATCTGGAGACGCTGCTGCGGCGGGCGCTGGCCGACACCGAGCGCGGGCTCGGCAAATACGGTGCGGTGGTCGACGACGACGCGTTGCGCTTCCTCGCAACGCGCGCGGACGGGGACGCGCGCCGGGCGCTCGTTGCACTGGAAGTGGCGGTCTTATCACAACTTAAGGAGGCGTCCGCAGACAGCGTGACCCCGAGCACACCGCATGTCACGCTGGACGTGGCCGCCGAATCCCTGCAGCAGAAGGCCATCGTTTACGACGGCACCGGCGACACCCATTACGACATTGCGTCGGCGTTTATCAAGAGCATGCGTGGAACCGATCCCGACGCCACTCTGTATTGGTTGGCGCGTATGCTTGAAGGCGGTGAGGATCCCCGTTTCATCGCGCGGCGAATCGCGATCTGCGCCTCGGAGGATGTCGGCAACGCAGACGCCAAAGCGGCGATCCTGGCGGCCGCGGCCGTCCAGATCACCCTTGCCGTCGGCTTGCCGGAGTGCCAGTACGCCCTGGCACAGGCGGCGGTGTATGTCGCGTGTGCGCCCAAGTCGAACGCAGTGACGCTGGGGATCGGCGCGGCCCGTGAGGATGTGCGCAACGGGTTCACCCTGCCGGTGCCGGAGCACCTGCGGGACGCGAACTACGCCGGAGCGGAAAGGTTGGCGCGCGGGCAGGGGTACCTGTATCCGCACGACTTCCCCGGGGCGTACGTGTCCCAGGACTACCTGGGGGCACCCAAGAGCTACTACAATCCCTCCGACCGGGGCGAGGAGGCCCGCCTGGCGGCGCGGCTGCGCGAACTGCGGGCGAAGGTTGCCGCCAGCGGCCGGACTGAACGGAAACCAGGATGACCAAGCGTGAGCTGCGACAAGAACTGCGGCGGCGGCTGGAAGCGATTCCGGCGGACGCGCAGCACCGACGCAGCGCGGCCGCGTGCCGGCTTTTATGTCAGCAGCCGGAGTATCGGCGCACCGAGGTCATCATGCTCTTCTTGTCGACGGCGACAGAGGTCGACACGCAGCAGCTTGCCCTGCAGGCGTGGGCGGATCAGAAACGGGTGTTGGCACCGCGCGTCACGTGGGACCAGCGGCGGATGCTGCCGATCGAGATTCAGTCCCTGGCGACCGGAGTCGAAGAGGGCTACATGGGGATCCGCGAACCGGTCGAAGGCATGCCGGCGCCGGTTTCGGATATTGACCTGGTGATCGTGCCCGGACTGGGCTTCGACGAAGCTGGCAACCGCCTGGGGCGCGGGCGGGGGTTTTACGATCGTTTTCTGCGGCATCCTGATTTTCGCGGCGTGTCGTGTGCGCTGGCTTTCGAAGAGCAGGTGCTGCCGTCCATTCCCGTGGAACCGTCGGACGCCCGCGTGGCGATGCTGGTGACGGATGTCACCGTCCGACGCTTCGCAGCACAGGCAACCGCATGAGTACTGTCATCGGCCGTCGCCGTTATCTCACGAACTTCGAGCACTACCGCCTTCCCCACCTGCTCACAGACACACTCGTGCTGGGGTCGGGCGTGGCCGGGCTGTCGGCGGCGTTGCACGCTGCCGAAGCGGGCGACGTGCTGCTGGTCGCCAAGGACAAGCTCGATCAGTGTGCCACCGCGTACGCCCAGGGCGGCATTGCCGGCGCGACCGAACCCGACGACACCCCGGCGCAGCACGCGGCTGACACCGTCAGCGTAGCGTGCGGGCTGGGGCACACGGACATTATTGGCGGAGTGGTGGACGAAGCGCCGGGGTTGATCGCCGAACTCGAACGGGCGGGGGCGCGCTTTGACCGCGAGGGCGGGCATCTGGCCGCCGGTCGCGAGGGTGGGCACACGCACTCGCGGATCGTGCACGCGCAGGACGCCACGGGGCGGGAGATTCAGCGCGTGCTCATGCTGCTGGTGCGGGCTCATCCGCGCATCCGCATCTTCGAGCAGTGTTTCGCGATTGACCTGCTGACGCACGACGGGCAGGTGGTCGGAGTGGTGACTCATCATCCGAAATACGGGCACCAGATGTTCTGGGGCACGACGACGATTCTCGCGACCGGCGGATGCGGGCGGGCGTATCGCGAGACCACGAATCCGGTCGTAGCCACCGGTGACGGGCTGGCGATGGCGCTGCGCGCGGGGGCCGTGCTGCGGGACATGGAGATGATCCAGTTCCATCCGACGACGCTGTATGTGGCCGGGGCGGCGCGCGAGTTGCTCAGCGAGGCGGTGCGCGGTGAGGGGGCCTACCTGCTGAATCGCGCCGGCGAGCGGTTCATGCCGCGCTACGACGAGCGCGCGGAGCTGGCGCCGCGCGACGTGGTCAGCCGGGCGATCGCAGCGGAGATGCGGCGCGAGCACGCCCCGTGCACATACCTGGACGTGCGGCATTTCGCCCCAGGCCATTTCGCCGCGCGCTTCCCCAACCTGGCGCGGCTGTGTCGCGACTTCGACATCGACCCGGAGCAGCACCTGATCCCGGTACGGCCGAGCGCGCACTACTGTGTCGGCGGCGTGGTCGTGGATGTGCACGGCCAGACGAGTCTGCCCGGGCTGGCGGCGTGCGGCGAGGTTGCTTCAAGCGGCCTGCACGGAGCCAATCGCCTGGCGAGCAACTCGCTGCTGGAGGGGCTGGTGTACGGGCGGCGCAGCGGCCGCCTGGCGGCCCAGCGGGCGGCCGCCAATGACCGCATCAAAGCCCCCCTTCCCCTGAGCCACCTGCTGCCGGCGTCGACGCGCACCGAGCTGGACCTCGTGGACGTCACGAACAGCCTGACGAGCCTCATGTCGCGCAACGTGGCGGTCGAGCGCAGCGGAGACCGGCTGCGCGAGACGCTGGAGATCATCGAATTCTGGGCGCGGTACGTGATGGACAAGCGTTTTGACGAGCCGCGCGCGTGGGAAACCCAGAACATGCTGACCGTGGCCCTGTGTATCGCACTGGGGGCGGCCACGCGCTGTGAGTCGCGGGGCGTGCACTTCCGCACCGACTATCCGCAGCCGGATGCGGAATGGCGCCGGCACATCAACCTGGTCCGCGCGGAAGACACGCTCCAGGTGTCGACGAGCCCCGTGCCGGACGAGGCCGCGTCGTGAGCGCGGCGCCGCAGCCGGCCAAACCGGAGCCCGCAGCGCGTCGCTCCCTGGCCGCGCACCTGCAGCACGTAGCGCCGGCGCGCCTCATCCTGCTCCTGGTTGCGGTCGGCCTGGTCTGGCGCGTCTTACGCTACGCGCTGGGCTTTCCATTCTGGGGAGACGAGTCGTTCGTCTGCGTGAACTTCGTGGCCCGTGACTACGCCGGCATGATCCGGCCGCTGGTGTACGGGCAGATCGCGCCGCTCGTGTTCATGTGGGTCGAGTTGGCGTTCAGCCAGGTGCTCGGGCTGTCGGAATGGGCCCTGCACCTGTTTCCGACGCTGTGCAGCCTGACCGCCTTGCTGCTCATGTGGCGCTTGGCGCGCCGGACGCTCCCGCGCGCTGCGGCCGTGCTGGCGGTCGGCATCTTCGCGGTGTCGTTCTACGTCGTACGGCACGGAGCCGAGGTGAAACCGTACGCGTCGGACCTGCTCGTCGGGCTCGGGCTGACCATGCTGGCGTGGTCCGTCTGGCAGCGGCCGGGCAGCGTCGGGCGCTGGATCGCCCTGATACTGCTCGGAGCGGCCGCACCGTGGTGCTCGTACCCCAGCGTGTTTGTGGGCGGGGCCGTGGGCCTGTTCCTGACGGGGCTCGCCGTGCGCGTGCGGGGACGGGCGGGCGTGCTGGTCGGGTGGGCATTGTTCGGGTTGTGCCTGGGCGGCAGCTTTCTCGCGATGTACCTGACGTATGCCCTGCCGCACGCGGCGGCCGCAGCGCGACTGACGCAGATTGACATGTGGGCGTTGGCGTTTCCACCACTGAACGACCCGCCGAAGCTGCTGCTGTGGCTTGGGGCTATTCACACAAGTGAGATGTTCGCCTATCCGCACGGGGGCAAGCCGCCGGGCAGCATCGGCACATTCCTGCTGTTTCTGATCGGCTGCGGAGCGATGTGGCGCACGCGGCGTCCGCTGCTGGTCCTGCTCCTGCTGCCGTTCGCGCTGACGTTTGTGGCGGCGTGCGTGAAGGCCTATCCGTACGGCGGGTCGGCGCGGACGTCGCTGTATCTCGCGCCGGCCATCTGCCTGCTGGCCGGGTTGGGCGGGTTGACCGTGCTCCGCTGGCTGCTTCCGCCACGGCACGTACGCGGAGCACTCGCGATCATTGCAGGCCTGTTGACCGTCTTCGCCGTCGCCGTGATGGCGGGCGACATGGCCCAGCCGTACCAATCCAAGTCCTCGCAACTCAGCAAGGCGGCCGTCGTGGCCGTGGCGCAGCAGACGCGGCCGGGAGACAAGTGGATTTCGTTCAACGCCGACGAGGCGTCGGAGTTCGGACCGTATCTCGGCGATTGGCGCGGGGTGGGCGGGCAGTTTGTGTTCGACGCGCTGCGTTTCGCGCCGGGGCCGGTGGATTGGGCGCCGGACCCGAATACGGTGACGCGGCCGGCGGGCGGTACGCTGTGGCTCGTGACGTACCGGGCCGATCACCGGCCCGGGGCGCCCAAGGAATCGGCCAAACGTGGCGTGCCGCCGAAGGCGATCGATTTTCCGGATGAGCAGTATGCCGCGTACCTAGCCGTGCTGACGGCACGGCTGGGGCCGCCGACGCACACGTCGTACCCGATCAAGAGCGAGCAGAGGGCGGACGGCACGGACAAGCGCGAGAGCGTCGAGGTGGACCGGTTCGGGCCGTAGGACGGGCGATACACCGCTGTCCAACCTGGGCGCACGGCGCTCGTTGTGCGGGCTCCGGCGCACGTTCACCAGGACCTGCAGAAGCTGCGGAGCGAGTGACGGCGGCGCACCGCACTGAAGCCCGCACCCGTCGGGCCGGGGCCCAGACGCCCGGTAAGAGGGTCTCCCGCCCGCGGGCAGCGCGCTCCCCCACCGTGCGCCGGACCACTTCCTATCAGCCCCAGATGGCAATCACCCGCCACACACACGGCCCGCGCCGACCGGTTCGGATAAGCCCGCGCACCTGCTTGCCGCGGCGCAGCGATTCTGGGACCGCCGCGCGCAAGGAACTTCGGCCGCGAACGTCGTCGCCCGCCCGGCCTAAGCTCTGGTGGTTTCGCCGAGAGATCCCAGGAGGACAAATGACTCGCACTCCCCGCACCGTCGCGTGCCTTTTTGTCGCCACGTTCGCCCTGGTCGCCACCGCCACCGCCGACAATATCGTCATCAATGGCAGCTTCGAAGCCCCAGCCATCACCAGCACTTGGGAAATCTTCCCGGCCATCACCGGCTGGCAATTGGCCCGCGGTCCGAGCATCGAGATACAGCGCAACGTGAGCAACTGGAAGAGCGCTGCGGGCAGCCAGTACGTCGAGCTCGATGCGGATATCGACGGTCCGAAGGGCGCGCGGTCCGGCGAGCCCGCCTCCAGCGCCATCTATCAGGATCTGCCCACCACCGCCGGCGGGCAATATGTCCTGCAGTTTGCCTTCTCACCGCGTCCTGGTGTGAAGGACAATCGCCTCGAGGTGAAGTGGAATGGCACGATTCTCGACACGCTGTCCGCGAGCGGCGCCGGCCGCAGCACGACGAATTGGCAGACCAGCACGTACACCGTGCGGGCGACCGGCAAGGTAACCCGCCTGCAGTTTGGCGACCGCAGCGCGTCGGACTCGCTCGGTACGTTCCTGGACGACGTGCACGTCAGCATGATTCCGGAGCCGGCGAGCCTGGCGATGGTCCTCGGCGGCCTGCTCGTGTCCCTGCGGAAGCGCGGGCGCTAGACCACGAATCATCTCCCGTGTGACTTGGGGAGACCGGGCTCGTCCAACGACGGGCCCGGTTTTTTTGTCCGCCCCGGGCCAAGGGGCTCGCCGATCTGTCGGACCCGGGCGGATCGGCATCACACCCACCGCGCCCGCAACCGCTGCGCCGCCCACAGGCACACGTCCCACAGATTGGCGATCGGCTGGCGCGTGTACGGCAAGGCCGGCATGTATCCAGGCGGTCCGTATTCGGGCGTAAACGTCAGGGTTTCCAGCCCCGCGGCCATCTGCAGGGCGCGCACGCGGTCCCACCACTCCTCATGCCGCGTCACGTAGTGCGCCACCTCCGGCGCGCGCGGATCGGCGACCTGGGGCCCCTCCTCCCAACCCACACGCCCGTGAATGTGAATCGCGCGCTGGCACGCCAGTTCGACGCACTCCCCCAGGTCCTGCAGGAGCGACTCGCACACGCAGCACCAGTGGCTGAAGTCCACGCACAGCCGCAGACGCGGGAACTCCGCCAGGTATTGCGCCGTCGCCCATGGCGCGTAAAAGAGCCGATGCCGATGCGTCTCGTGCGCGACGGGAATGCCCAAGTCCGCCTCGACCGCCAGCGCCGTACGCAGGAACGCGCACCCCTCCGTAAAGCTCATCTTGTCGCGCCCGCTGTGCATCGTGATCTTCACGGGCCCGTACGCGGCGATCTTCCGCAATTCCGGCGCGATGGCCGCGCTCTCCGCGGGAAACACCATTCCGATGTAGTCCAGCCCCAGCTCCCCGCACCAGGCGCGCCAGGCCTCGGGCTCGGCCTGCGGCGCGGACCACTCAATCCCGTCGTACCCGGCCGCCTTGATCCGCGCCAGGTCCGCGCGCGTCGCGGCCCCTTCCGCATCGCCCCACAGCCCCTTGATCACCTGCAAGCGCATCGTTCCTCCCAGGCCTAAGGCAAGTACCGCGCCCAACACCCCGGCGCCTCTTCGACCTCAACCGCCTTGAGCCGCACCGGCCCCAGCGGCACCTGCTGCAGTTCGTCCGCGATGTGCAGCGCCACGATCTCGGCCGTCGGATTACGCCCCGCGAAGGCCTCCACCCCGTTCAGCCGCTGCCCAGCGAGCGGCGCCAGCACGGCCTCCAGAGCGCGTTCCACCGCGTGAAAGTCCACGAGCAGACCGTGTTCATCCAACTCCGCCCCGGCCACCGTCACCCGCACATGCCAGGCGTGCCCGTGCGGCGTTTCCCAGCTTCCGTCCGACAGCCGGAGCTGGTGCTCGGCCGCAAACGTCCCAACCACCGTCAGCTCGAACATGCCCGCCTCCGCAAGCGGCCAAGGTTGCGATGCACCCCGGGGCAACGACCCGGCAAAGTCTGCGGGATTGTAGCCACCCCGGCCCCTCGCGCGCGGCGAATTGCGCCCGATCAGGGCTCCCCACCGATAGAGTGACAGCAATCCGTCCCGGCCCCGCCGCCGCACGGCGGCCGGCCCGCGAACAACGTGCGAGGTCGCAATGAAAACCGTTTCACTCCTGAGTTCGTCCAGCGTGGTGAGGTGGGCGCGGGCTCTGGCGCTGGCGAGCAGCCTGCTGGTCGCCGCCCTCGGTCCAAGCGGCTGCTCGACGACGCAGGACCCCCACTACAATCGCTGGGCCCCGACTGAGGGCCGGCCGACGCTGCTGCGTCAGGTGGAGCGCGGCCCGGATGCGCTCGGAGAAGCCCTCGACAATCTCGACGAGCGCGTCGAGAATGCGGCGTACTAGCGCTATCGTACTCGTGGATTCTCATGCGCGTCTGCTTCACCAGTGACTTGCACGGCGACCGCGTGCTGTATGCACAGCTCGCGGAGTTGCTGCGCGCCGCGCGCCCGGACCTGCTCGTGCTCGGCGGCGACCTGTGGCGGGACGTCGAGCTCCAGCAGCCGGTGTTACCACAGGTTGCGGAACAAGAGCGATCCTTCCTGCAGCAGATCGATGCGTGGCGGGCGGAACTGCCTGCGCTGCAGCTCGCCTGCATCGTCGGCAATCACGAAATCACCCCGATGCGTCTGGCTCTGCAGCGCCAGCACGAAGCCGGGCGGCTCGTACTCCTGGACCACCGACAGGCATGGCGGCACGGGGGCCAACTCTGGCTGGGCTACGGCAATGCCCCGCCGTCGCCGCACTGGGCCAAGGATCACGAGCGTCTGGACCTGCCCGGCGACCCGCCCCCGGCCTTTGAAGGCGTCGTTTGGGATGCCGCCACCGAGCGGCTGGTCGAGGCCGACCTGCGCGAGCACTTCACCGCCCGCACGTCGATGGCCCTCGAACTCGACACGGCGCCGCGCATCACGGAACCCTGGATGCTCGTCGCCCACGCCCCGCCCCACGACACCAAGCTGGACCGCCTGCCCCACGTGCCCTACCCCATCGGCTCGCGCGCCGTCCGGGCCTTCATCGCCGCACACCAGCCGCGCGTCGCGCTGCATGGGCACGTGCATGAATCGCCCGGGCTGACCGGCAGCTTCACCGACCAGATCGGCAACACGCTGTGCATCAGCCCTGGCCAGGGCATCGGGCGACTCCATGCCGTCACGTTCGATCTTGCGAACCCGGCCCAGACCGTGCGTCACACGGTGTTCGGATGAGTGCGCCGGCCGACGCGTCTGGCCCCCCACCGCCTGCAACCCGCGCCTCGAACCTGATCTTGATTGGCTACCGCGGCTGCGGCAAGACGTCCATCGGGCAACTCGTTGCCCGGCAACTGCAGCGCCCCTTTGTCGACACGGACGAGCTCATCGTGGCCGCCGCGGGCAAGTCCATTCGCGACATCTTTGCCCAGGACGGGGAGGGAGCCTTCCGCGCCCTCGAATCCCGTGTCCTGGCGCAGGTCTGCGCCGGTGCCCGCCAGATCATCAGTGTCGGGGGCGGGGCTGTTCTCGCGCCGGAGAACCGTGCCATCCTCAAAGCCACCGGCCTGTGCATCTGGCTCACGGCCCCGGCCGACGAGCTGTATCGGCGCAGCATGGCGGACCCGCGTTCGGCTCAGACGCGCCCCGCCTTAACCGCGCACGCCGGCCTCGCTGAGGTCCGCCACTTGCTCGGACAGCGCGCGCCGCTATACGCTGCCGTAGCAGATCACGTGCTCGACACCGCCGGACGGTCCGTCGGCCAGAGCGCGGCGGATCTGCTGGCCCTGCTAGCGCGTGTGGGCGCGGTACCGGGAAGCGCTTGATGGTGCCTGTTTTCTGCGAGCTTCTGCTCTGGCTGCTTGGCCTGTGCATCGGCAGCTTTCTCAATGTTGTCGTGTACCGGCTCTCCGTTGGACTGTCGATCGCCGATCCCCCGCGCTCGTTCTGCCCCCTCTGCCGCGCCGGCATCGCCTGGTACGACAATCTGCCGGTTCTCAGTTGGTTCCTCCTCCGCGGGCGCTGCCGGCATTGCCGGGCCCCCATCTCCGTGCAGTACCCGCTGGTCGAGGCCCTCACGGGCTTGACCTTCGTCCTCGTCTACCACTTGCTGGCCGTCGACGGCGCCCGCGCGGCACTCGGTCCCGCGCTGCTGCCGCGCGACCTGCCGCTCATCCTCGCCTGGGTCGTGCTGGCCGCCGGTCTGGTTGCCTGCGGCGCGCTCGATATCGTTTCGTACTCCGTGGATATCCGCGTCACCAATGCCGTCCTGGCGCTGGGTGTCGCACTGGCGGCTGCCTGGCCGCGGGCTGAGTACCTCGTGCCACAGGCCCGCTCGCCGCTCGCCGCCGCCGCCGTCGTCGCCTTTGTTGCGGGGGCCGTCGCGATGTGGCTGCGGGAGCGCCGGCATCCCGAAGTCGCGGACGAGGGTGAGTCGGCCCCGGACCACCACGAGGTCCATCCGCCCGGCACCCCCGGCACGCGCATCGGCGGCCCGGTTGCCGCGCTCGCCATGGTCGGGCTGGCACTCTGGATGATCGGTCTGAGCAGCTCCCCGCACGGCGTCACAACGCTGGCCGGCGACTTCGTCATCCCCGCCGCCCTATTGGGGATGTTTGCCGTCGTCGCCGTTGCCGGCGGACAGCAGCGCCCGGTAGACGACGCCATCCGCTCGGTCATTGAAGAGGAACAGCCGCGGGCGCGCCGCGTCGCGGCCGGCGAACTGATCTGGCTGGCTCCCGCTCTGCTGCTGGGGGTCGTGACCTACCTCGTCGTCTGGCAACTACCCGCTTTCGGGCTTGGGTGGGAGAACATCGTCCGGTGGTCGCCGGGCGGTCGCTTCGCCCCGCTCGCCGGCGCCGTGTATGCGCTCCGCGGTGTCGCGCTGGCTGCGGCCGCCGGGTGGCTCCTGCGGATCGTCTTCACGCTGATCTACGGGCGCGAGGCGTTTGGCGTCGGGGACATTTACATCCTCGCCGCGGCCGGTGCGACGGCCGGCGGCGATGTCGCGCTCGTCGGCCTGCTGCTTTCGGTGGGCATCGCTCTGCTCGGATGGCTGGTCGGCCTGTTGCTTAAGAGCACCGTGATGATTCCGTTCGGGCCGTGGCTGGCGCTGGGTTTCTTTCTCGCCCTCTGGTGGGATCGTCCGGCGACGCGTCTGCTCGACGCGTACGGCTCCGGCCTGCGGACCGCCTGGAGCGACCGTCCGGAACTGCTCGCCATGGCCGGCGGCTTAATGCTCGTCGGCTCGGCCGCCGCTATCGTCCTGTCGCGCCTGGTTCGCCGCTGGGTGCTGCCCGACGAGCCGGAAGACGACGACCCTGGCAACGACGCCGACGCCGCTGAACAGACGTAGTCCGATCTTTTCACCGCGCCGCCTCACATTCCCCCTTATCACGGCGTGCTCCAACTGCTACCTTATGTGCAGTCAAGGAGGACGCGATGAGCAGTAACCCAATTGCGGTTTTTGACTCCGGTTTAGGGGGGCTCTCGGTCGTGCGGCACCTGCGGCAGATTCTCCCGCAGGAGGACATCGTGTATTTCGGCGACACGGCGCGCGTACCCTACGGCATCAAATCGCAGCCGACCGTCGCCCAGTTCGCCCTGGAGATCGCCAGCTTCCTGCTGCAATTCGACCCCAAGCTCATTGTCGCCGCCTGCAACACCGCCAGTGCCCTCGCGCTTGATGATTTGCGGCGGGAGTTGCCCGTCCCAGTGATCGGCGTGGTGGAGCCCGGGGCGCGCGCTGCCGTCACCATCGCGAGCGGGCGGCGCATCGCCGTTATCGGAACCGAGGCCACCATCAATAGCCAGGCCTACTGCCGTGCCATCCGCGCGCTCGCCCCGGATCAGCCCATCGTCGGCAGGGCCTGCCCGCTTTTCGTCCCGCTCGTCGAAGAAGGCCGCGAGTGCGACGATCCCGTTGTCCAGATGGTGGTCGAGACCTACCTCGCCTCATTTCGTGATCAGGGCATCGCCGCCGTCGTGCTCGGCTGCACCCACTACCCCTTGTTGCGGGACGCCATCGCCGCCTGCCTGGGCCCCGACGTTCATATCGTCGACAGCGGCCGGGAAACCTCCCTGGCTGTCCAGCGCCATCTCGCCCAGCACAACGCCTTGTCCGTCGGCACCGCGGCCGGTAGCATGCGCTGCTACGTGAGCGATAACCCGACCCGTTTTGAGCGGGTGGGGTCGCGTTTCCTGAAGGAGCGGGTGGATCACGTGGAGCTGGTGGAGGCGGAACGCTATGTCAACCTCACACGCGCGGCGAGCAAGTCACTCTGACCGTCAGCCGCCGTCTCCCCGTGCTCGTCTGGGCGGAGGTGCCCTGCTGCTGCTGACGGGCCTGCTGTCCGCCTGTAGCCAGAATTCCATCAACTTCGACACCAAGCTCGATCAGGGCGTGCAGGCCCTGTTCTCGCAGCGCAAGTCCCCGCAGCAGTACATGTTGCTAGCCGTCTCGTCCGAGGACTCGGACATCCGCCGCGACGCCGTCGCCCGCATTAACAAGAGCAAGGACTACGACAAGGAGTGGGCGATCAAGGGCTATGTCGCGATCGCCTGCCTCGAAAGCGAACCGCAAACCCGGTGCATCGCGATCCGCGCCCTCGCCCGCACCGGCGACCCCCGCGCCACCGAAACCGCCCTCAAGATTCTGAACTACCAGACCTATCCGCCGCAGGAAGTCTGGCCACCCACGCCGCTCGTGCGCTGGGATGCGACCCTCGCGCTGGCGGATCTGTCTGCCGGTGGCAAGGTGCCTGACGAGCAGAAGGAAGCCGTGCGGCGCACGCTCCTGGATCGCCTCCGCCTCGACCCGTTCCGCCACGCCCGCCTCGCCGGCGCCCGCGGCTTGGCGTATTACCCGGATCACGAGACGATCAAGGCTCTGATCGAGGGGCTCCGCGACGAGGACTACGCCGTCGCGCACGAGTGCGAGGGCGCGCTCGTCAAGCTGACCGGCGTAACCCACAATGCCAATCCGGGCGAGTGGGAGGAGTGGCTGGACGCCAACGAGAGCGCCGCGTTTGAGCACGCCGGCGAGATCCCGCCCTCGCGCCGACTACCCTACAACAACGCCTTCGAGAAGAACTGGTACGACACGCAGCAACTTGTCCGCTGGCTGTGGCCGGGGGCCAAAGAGCAGTAACCGCGTCACGCTCGGCCCGATGACCCTCGTGCAGGCAAGGGAACGGATTCCGTGCTGGCACTCGTCCTCACCAACGACTCCGCCCAGCGCGTCCGTTTGCCGACGGACTACCCCATCCCGTCGCCGCCCCCGGGCGAAGTTCTGATTCGCGTCAACCTGGCAGGCATTTGCGCGACGGACCTCGAACTCACACGCGGGTACATGGCCTTCACCGGCGTGCTCGGTCACGAATTCGTGGGCATCGTCACCGCCGGTCCACCGGAATTGGCCGGGCGCCGCGTAGTTGGCGATATCAACTGCCCCTGCGGGACCTGCGCCATGTGCCGGCGCGGTCTCGCGCTGCACTGCCCGAACCGCACGGTGCTCGGCATTGCCGGACGCGACGGAGCCTTCGCCGAATTCCTGGCGCTGCCGGCCACCAACTGCCATGTCGTCCCCGACGCGGTCCCCGACGAGGCCGCCGTTTTCGTCGAGCCGCTGGCCGCCGCGGCCCGCGTGCTCGACGCGCTGCAGGAGGCAGGGCTCACGGACGGCGACGGTCGGGTCCGCCCGGATGCGCACATCGCCCTGATCGGCACGGGGCGACTGGGACTGCTGACCGCTCAAGTGTTGGCCACCGAGCCCTGCCGGCTCGATGTCATCGGCCGCAATCCGCGCACGCTCGCGTTGTGCCGGCAATGGGGGCTGTCGACGGCCGCGCTTCGCGAGATCGCGGATGACCCGCAACATGTCGCCGCCTACGATGCCGTCGTTGAGTGCAGCGGCTCGCCTGACGGCCTGCAGCTCGCACTGAAGCTCTGCCGGCCATGCGGCCTCATCGTGCTCAAGAGCACCTACGCCGGCGCCCAGCCCGTCGATCTTGCCCCGGCCGTCGTCAACGAGGTGCGGATCATCGGCAGCCGCTGCGGCGATTTCGACCGCGCGCTGCATCTGCTCGAACGCGGGCAAGTGCAGGTGGCTCCGCTCATCAGCCAGGAATATCCCCTGCGCGACGGCGTTGCGGCGTTGGCGGCCGCCGCCGAGCCGGAGAATATTAAGGTCCTGCTACGCCCCTGACGGTGCGCGCCGCGCGGCGCGGAGCCCTTCCCGCCTGCGCGTCGCACTGGAGTTGTCATGCACTTTGAGTACGTGGCCGGTCGCCGCTATGCCCAGTTTGAGAACCTGCGCCGCGAGGCCGGACTGATCCACGGCTATGTCACGCGACCCAACGACGTCTCGCCGCGCACCGACGAGCAGCAGGTCGTCCGTGCCGAGCGCCGCCGGACGGCCGCCCGCGATTTCGGCCTTAGTCCGGACGCGCTGCACTTCTGCGTCCAGGTCCACGAGACGAACCTCGCCATCATCGACCGCGCCGGCACCGGCGGCCCACTCCCCGGCTGCGACGGCGCTGCCACCGCCTGCCCCGGCGTATCGCTCATGACCTTCTCCGCAGACTGCCCGCTGGTGCTGGCGTACGACCCGATGCGGCGTGTCGTCGGCATGGTCCACGCCAGTTGGCGCTGTGTCGTCGCCGGCGCCACCGCCCGCCTCATCGACCTCCTGCGCACGCGCTTTGGCTGCAACCCCGCCGATCTGCGTGCCGGCATCGGCCCCGGCGCTGGTCCCTGCTGCTACGAGGTCAAGGAGGACGTCTACCAGGCGGCCGCCCCGCTGGCCGCACGCGACCGGCTCTTCGAACGTCGCAACGGCCAGATGTTCTTCAACCTGTGGGAGGCGAGCCGCGCCCAGTTGCTCGAGTCCGGCCTGTCACCCGAGCGCATCGAACTCGCCAACCTCTGCACCCTGTGCCACAACGATGTGTTCTATTCGTTCCGCCGCGAAGGCGCCGGCTGCGGGCACTTCGGCCTGCTCGCGGCACTGCGGCCGGCTTGAGACGCCTCAGCTAGCGAGCCGCAGGCGCGGCGCCGATCCACTCGATGAGCCAGCGAGCGAAATCCGCCTTCGTCTGCCCCGCGCGCCCGCGCTTGGTCGGTGGTTGCACAACCTCGCCGGCGGCGGTGTAGATCGTGGCGGCAATGTCGGACGCCCCCATCGTCTCCAGCGGGTTCGCAACGATCGCATCCAGACCCTTGCGACGAAGTTTCTCGCGGGCCCGCGCGGCAAGCTCCGCCGGCTCTTCCAGCGCAAAGCCGATGATGCGCTGCCCGGGCCGGCGCTGGGCCGCACACGCCGCCACCAGGTCCGGCGTCGCTTCCAGTTCGAGCGACAACTTCACGCCGCGCGCTACCTTGCCGGGTAGGCGCTGCACCGGCCGATAGTCCGCCACGGCCGCGGCCATGATGAGCACGTCGCACGCGGGAAAATGCTCGTTCAGCAGCCGGGCCAGGTCGGCCGTCGAAGTGAACCGTTGTACCTTGACGCCCGTCGGCGGCGGCAGCGCAACCGGACCGAGCAGGAGCGTGACCTTCCAACCCGCGTCGCGCGCGGCCTCCGCGAGTTGCACGCCCATCTGCCCACTCGAGCGGTTCGCAATGTAACGCACCTCGTCGATGGGCTCGTGCGTCGGACCGGCGGTAATGAGAACGCGCAGCGACTTGGGCATGGGCTGGCCTCTCCTGCTGAACAGCGCGCATTCTCCCCCCGCACCCGTAGCGGAGCAATCACCTCCGCTACCGCAGCCTCCGTACGTCGCGTTTCGGCCACGCCCCGCCGCCCGGCCGCTGTTCGTCGCCCGGTTAACCCTTCTTGCGCTCCAGCTCGATCTTCGTCTTCGCGACGGCCTTGCCGTCCTTGTAGTACGTCCAGACCTCGCGGATGTGGTCGGCATCGATGAAGGTGATCGTGAGATCGTGCATATGCGCGTCCTGGGCCGCATCCAGGTTCGTGCCGCCGGCGAACTTGAAGACGAGTTGGTTTTCTTCCCCGCCCTTCTCGACCTTCATCCGCGGCTGATTGCCGGCCGCACAGTAGTGCGTGAGCAGCAGGTCGGGGCCGTCGGTGTGGTACATCGTGACCATCTCGTGCGGCGTACCGGGGAACATGGACTCCTCAACGGCGCTGCCCGCCGCGATCACCTTGTAGATGATCCGCTCGGTATGCTCGCCGTCCGCTTCGCCCTTGGCGTCCTTGGCGTCTGCTTTGCCGGCTTTGTCGACCGCCTCCTTGTGCCCGTCGGCGTCCTTCTTGTCAGCTTTGTCAGCGGAAGCGCCCTTCTTGTCCGCCTTGTCCGCAGACTTCTCCGGCGCGGCGTCCTTCTTCTCCGTCTTGTCGCCCGGACTGCCCGCCGCATCGACCGACTCCTCACCGAAGGATTTGACCATCCACTCCCCCGCGAGTTGCTTGATCCGCTCCAGGCCGGGATGCATCGCCTTCGGCTTCGCCTCCTTCTCCTCGGCCACCGCCAACGCAAACCCGCCAGCCAGCAGCAGCGCTACCAACAGATGACCGCGAAATCGCGACATGCGTACTCTCCTTGCTTCACAACGGGAATCGACCACAAACACCGGCGGGGATTGTGCCATGCGAACTGCCGGGCGTCGAGAGAATTGTGAACGCGGGCGCAGCGTCACGCCGTGATTTGCGAAGGAACAATGCCGCAGCCTGTTGCGGCCACGGCATCGGCGTATGGCTAGTTCATTTGGGCTGGTGCTACATGAGCAGCGACTTGCCGGTCATCTCCGTCGGCACGTCCAGGCCCATCATCGTCAGCGCCGTCGGCATCAGATCGGCCAGGCGCCCGCCGTCCCGCAGCTTGTGCCCCTTGAACGCCTGCCCGAAGACGTAGAGCGGGACCGGTCCCACCGTGTGCGCTGTGTGCGGCCCGCCGGTTTCCGGGTCGATCATCTGCTCGAAATTACCGTGGTCGGCCGTGATGATCCCGCAGCCGCCGCGTTCCATGATCGCCTTGAAGACCTTGCCGACGCCTTCGTCGACGACCTGGCACGCCTTCACCGCCGCGGGGATCGAGCCGGTGTGTCCGACCATGTCCGGGTTCGCGTAGTTCAGCACGATCAGATCGTCGATCCCGGTCGCAATGCGGGCCAGCATGGCCTCGGTCACCTGCGGTGCGGACATCTCCGGCTGCAGGTCGTAGGTCGCGACCTTCGGCGACGCGACGAGTTGCCGTTCCTCGCCTGGGAACGGTTCCTCGCGATAGTCGTTGAAGAAGAACGTCACGTGGGCGTACTTCTCAGTCTCCGCGCAGCGGAATTGCCGCAGACCCAACTTCGACAGATATTCACCGGCGATGTTGGCCATCTTCGGCGGCTTCGGGTACGCGACACGCACCGGCAGGCTCTTCTCGTAGGCCGTCAGGGTCACGTAGCACAGATCGAGCTTCTGGCCGCGGTTGAAGCCCATCTCGCGTTCGGCGCCCGACTTGTCCGTCTCGCGGTACGGGAACGTGTCGAACATGAACGCCTTGGTCAACTCGCGCGGCCGATCGCCGCGGAAGTTGAAGAAGACCACGGCGTCGCCGCTCGCGACCGTCGCAATCGGCTTCTGCCCGTCATCGCTGATCACGGTCGGCTGGACGAACTCGTCGCCCTGCATGTTCGGCTCGGTCGGGTGTTCGTAGTAGTACTGCAGGGCCTCGGCGGCGTTCGGCGACCGCCGGCCTTCGCCCATCACGAGCATGCGGTAGGCCTTCTCGACGCGGTCCCAGCGGTTGTCGCGGTCCATCGCCCAGTAGCGCCCCACCACGCTCGCGATGCGGCCGACGCCAATCTGCTTGAGGCGGCTGTCGATCTGCTGGGCATAGCCGAGGCCGCTCGTCGGCGGACTGTCGCGCCCGTCGCCGAAGAAGTGTACGTACACCTCCTTCAGACCCTTCTTGGCCGCCAGTTCGACCACGGCATATAGGTGCTCGAGGAGCGAGTGTACGCCGATGTCGCTTGCCAGCCCCATGATATGCAGCTTGCTCTTGTGCTGCAGGGCGTGCGTGACGGCCGCATTGAGTTCCGCGTTCTTGAAGAATGCCCCGTTGCGGATTTCCTTGGTGATGAAGACCGAATCCTGGTCGACGATCCGCCCGGCGCCAATGTTCTGGTGCCCCACCTCGCTGTTACCCATCGTGCCTTCGGGCAGCCCGACGTCGAAGCCGCTGGTTTGGACCAGGGTGATCGGCCACTCCTTGCGGAGCATCGCGTCGACGGGCGGCTTAGCCAGCTTGATGGCGTTGGCGTGATCCCACTGCGGGTTCGGGTTTTCGCCCCAGCCGTCGCGAATGACAACGATGCACGGGCGAATCTTCAGGGCCTTTGGGGGCATGCTGGACTCCTGCGTGCTGCGCGGACCGCGCGCGGCCGACAGCGAATTCGGACGATTACCAATCCCAAATTGTATGCCGGAGGAGGTCGCTTGCCTCCGCCGGGGTCGGGACAGCGTACCCGCGACCCGACCAAAATCCAGCCGTCGGCCGCGCAGACAGGGGGCGCCGGCTCTGGCATAATGTTGGCAGTGCGCGTGCGGCCGAGCCTGGCGCGGATTTCCGGCCGGCAGCGCGGCGTTTTCGGACCTTCTGCAGAGAGGGCAGGCGCGTATGCGACTGGAGAGCGGACCGGCCAGCACCGACCGCAACTGGCATCTCGCCCGAGCGCTGATTTTCGTGGGCTTTGCGGGCTATTTCGTCTACGACGGCGCCGTCGGCTATCCGAAGGCGATTCGGGCCGAGGCCGAGGCGCAATTGGCGGCGGAGCCCTTCAAACAGCAGGTGTCGTACGAGAGCCTGGCGGATCGTGCCATCAGTGACGTCGTCGCGCACCTCAAGACGGCGAACCCGCGGACGCGCGACGAGGTGCGCAAGGCGCTCGGCGAAGCGACCCTGGTCGTGCCGCCGGAGTCCGGCTCGCGCACGCGGAGCGAGTTCTATCTGACGCGGTACGGCTCAATCAAGTTCGCGTACGAGGGGGATCGCGTGGCGGAGGCCCCGATCATCAAGCTGTGGAAGGGCCAGATGCCGAACGGGTTTGACCGCAGCAAGGTGAAGCAGCAGTACTACTGGGCGCTCGTGCCCCTGTTGCCGGGCCTGTGGTTCGTCTGGAAGCTCATGCGTGCGGCGACGCTGCGGGTCGTGCTCGACGACGAGGGCATGGTCTACGCCGGCAAGCGCATTCCCTACGCGGACATGCTCTCCCTGCGCGACTACAGCCCCAAAGGCTGGATTGACCTGTACTACCACGAGGGCGAACGCGAGTGCCGCCTGCGGTTGGACGATCAAAAAGTTCTGCTGTTCGACGACATCGTCGAGGCCATTTGTCAGGCCAAAGGCTTCCGCAACGAGGTCCGCGCGTATAAGGCGCAGCAGGCGGACGCGCAGCAGCAGCGGGCCGACGACGAAGCGTCCGTGGCGTCCGCTGAGAACGAGGCGGCCACGCCGGAGGATCAGGACAAGGCGCAGCGCTGACGCCGCGTGCCATGCGCCGCGGCACGACCCGCGGCCGCAAACGAGGGGCCCACCGGCGCGACCGTGCGCCGGCGCGGGGGACCTGCTACAATGCGCCGTATGGCCCGCAAGCGTCCTGCCCGCAAAGTTCGCGTCGACTTCCGGCAGAACCGGCAGGCGCGCCGGCGCACGGACGACTGGACCCGCCAGTATCACGCCGAGGAGCAACGGCTCGACGACGCCCAGGCCGTGGAATCCGTACGGGCCAAGGGCGAGCTGTCGCGTAAGCGGACGATCCTCGTCGACGCCGCCGATCAGCCCGTGGTCGACGAGTCGCTGTGGCGTCCGGGCACGGTCGGCAAGGTCCACGGCCTCATCTGCTACGTCCGCGACGCGCACGGGCAGATTTGGGAATGTACCGTGCGGCGCATCCTGCGCACGCGTCTGATCGCCAGCCGCGCGCCGGTCACGGTCGGCGACGCGGTCTGGTTCTCCGACCAGACCAAGGCGTCCGACGGGCGCTCGTGGGGCGTCATCGAACGCATCGCCCCGCGCCGTTCCACGCTGTCCCGTCGCGAGCAGCGCAAGCGCGAGCAGGTCATCGTCGCGAACGCCGACCAGCTCCTGGCCGTTGTCAGCGTCGCCCAGCCGCGTCTCCGCCCACACTTGGTGGATCGCTATATCGTCGCCGCCTTGAAGGGCCAACTCCGCCCGATCCTGTGCTTCAACAAGATCGATCTGCTGACCCCGGACGACGTGACCGAGGACGACGAGGAGCACCAGCGCGGCCTGGACGTCTACGAAGTCGTGCAGGAATTTCGCGATCTGGGCTACACGTGCATCGGCACCAGTGCCGTAACGGGCCAGAACCTCGACAAGCTCCAGGCGGCGCTGCAGGGTCACATGACCGTGCTGTCCGGGCAAAGCGGGGTCGGCAAGAGCACGCTCCTCAACGCCCTGCAACCGGACCTGCACCTGCCCACCTGCGCCGTTAGCGCTGAGAACGAGAAGGGCCGGCACACGACGACGCTGGCTGAGCTGCTCCCGCTCGACTGCGGTGGCTACGTCGTGGACACGCCGGGAATTCGGGCCTTCGACTTGTGGTCCATCCAGCCCGGCGAGCTCGAGGCCTTTTTCGCCGAGTTCGTCCCCTTCGTGCCGCAATGCCAGTTCCGCGACTGCACGCACCGCCAGGAGGATGGCTGCGCCGTCCGCGCCGCCGTGGACGACGGCGTCATCAGCACGCGCCGCTACCATAGCTACCTGAAGATGTTCGAAGAGGTCTAGCGCAGCGCGCGGCCCCCGTCCGGCGTGGCGTCAGGCCGCCGCCCCTCGCAATCCCTTCATCCCTCAATCCCTAAATCCCTATCCCCTTCGCCCCCGCACCCGGGCGGCGGCCAACCCGACCAGCAGCAGCCCCGCCGGCTCCGGCACGGCGTTCACGGTGAAGCGGAACTCGTACGCGTCGAGCGGACTCGTCGTTGCGTAGGTCAGCACTGGCACCCGCAGCTCGCGGTCGAGCGGCACCGCCCACGCATGCGGGGCACCGGGCGGGTAATAGATGTCCTTCGGCACGCCCACCAGCTCCAGCGTGTACTGCCAACCGGCCGGCGGCATCTGGAAGACGTTGGCGGACACGGCCAGCGACATCGTCGCTCCGGTGTAGCTCGGATCGGCCCACAGATACAGCCGCGACCAGGTCTTCTGCTCGCCCGGATTCATCGGCGCGCGCATGTCATAGCCGTAGAAACCTGTCGGGCCGGTCCAACCCAGCGCGGCTTGCTCGTGCCAGATCCCCACATAACCGTCATTGCCCGTCGTCGGGATGACGGCGTCCGCCGAATCGTACGCGTCCACGGCACCTGACCAGGTGCCCATCATTGCGGTGCCTCAGCCACACGCCGCAAAGGCAAAATAGAAGCCAAACTCCTGGGCCGCCCGCGTGACGGCCGGTGCAGCGGCGAGCAGCACGGCCGCGACCAACCAACTCCGCCGAAACGCCATGTCCATCCCTCGCGCGCACCACCAGACTGACCCCACAATTCACGGGATCATAGGACCGCCCGATATGCCAAGGCAAGCGGCCCCGCCCCCCTCCGTCTCATCGGCCTGGCCGTCCGGGACCCCCCGGCTGCACATACCGGTCATCGCCGGTCCTCATTCCGCGCCGGCCGGTAATTCCGCCGCCGCACCGAGTTCCGCCGTGGCACCGCGTCCCGTGAACGTCATGCCGATATCGTACCAGCCATCCCGGTAATAGCGGCAGCGAACGATGCGCGCCTGCAGGTAGTCATCATTCCAGACGCGCGCGATCAGGTATACGTGCACGCAGTCGTCGATCCGCACGGGCACCTGGCTCAAGACCCCCAACCCCGTCTGCGAAATGCTGTGTGCCATGACCTGCAGAGCCCCCGAATCCTGCGGCCGCCCGGTCTCCGGGTCCAGCACGTGCAGCCGCGCCGGGCAGTGGAAGGTGTGCCACAGGCTCCCTCGGCGGTCACTCGGTTGCGCCGCAACGCCGCCCGCCGGCACCGCAACCAGCCCGCGCCGCTCGTCCGGCAGGTTTTCGAGTAGACCGATCCACGCCTCGAGCACGCGTGGATCGAACTTTGCCGGCGTCTCGCGCTTCAGCACCTCGAGCGCTTCGGCCACCGTGAACGTCCGTTTCTTGAACGGTCGCAGCGCGGTCATCGCGTCGAACGCATCGACAAGCGAGCACATGCGGGTGATCGGATCGAGCTCATCACCCTTGAGCCCCCCAGGGTAGCCGCCCCCGTCCAGACGCTCGTGGTGTTCGAGCGCGATCCGGGGCAGCAGCGGGTCCACGCCCTCATACGACTTGAGGTGATCCGCGCCGAGTTGCGGATGCCGCTGCAGCAGCCACCAGTCCTCGTCCTCCAGGGCGTCGCGCTTGTTCAGCACGCCCTCCGGCACGTACAGCTTACCGATGTCGTGCAGCAGACCCGCCTGGCAGATGGTGGTCAGATCGCTCGGCGCACGGTAGCCCATCTCGGCCGCCAGCGGCACCAGGAAGGTCGCCACGTTGACAAGATGCGTCGCCGTATAGAAGTCGTGATGCGAGGCCGTCAGCAGGTGTGAGAACGCCGACGGGTCGTTGAGCACCATCGTCGCCGTCGCGCGCGCCAGCCCCTCCAGCCGGTGCGAGAAACGGGCCAGGTCCCGGTCCGCCAGCAGTTCGTTCACGAGTTCCAGGCCGGTCTCGTACAGGATGGACGCCCGGGCAGAGATCGCCAGTTTCGGGTCGTTCGCCACGCCGACGATCGCTGCCTCCAGTTGGTCGCGCAGACGCCGCTGGTCGACCATATTCACGTAAACGAGCTCAATTCCGCCCGCCATCAGGCTGTCGCGGTCCGCGCCGGTGAACTCCCGTCGGGCATCCCGATAGGGCACGAACACGCCGGCACCGCGCGCCCCCGGCTCCGGCGTCGCGCGCAGGAAGACGTCCAGCCCGTGCAACGCTTCGGGCGGGAGATGTTCCAACGGAACCGGCAGGTAGCCCGCCCGCGTCGCGTTCATCGTCGCGCCCACCCCGCCGGACTGCGCCAGTTCCTTTTCCTGCCGCGGCATCCCTGGCTCCCTGTGAGCCGACACGTGCGGCTCGTCCCGACCGGTTGCGCCCCGGGGACTCCCCCGCGACGTCTACGACCGGCGGCCTCAGCGACCGCGCTCGGCCCGATCGACTGCGCGCCAAGCCTCTCGCCGGCGCCGCTCACCAAGCGTCATCGACCAACGCACCCATCGTGTTCAGCGCAGGAATTCGCCCCGCTACGAGCCCGACGCACGCACACCGCCGCCGCCTCTTTTTCCCGGACACTCACCCCCAAAAGCACCGCGCGCCGCGCAGCGCACCACTCCCCCACCACGGCGCGCCAGCACCCCCGCACACCTACTGCCGCCCTCCCCACGGACGTCCCGTGACGCGCGCCGCCGTTACCCGCGCCGCGCCGCCCAGCGTACCGCGTTGTGCAGCACCCGCCGCACGTTTGGATCAAAGTACGTCGGTACGGATTCGTGCCCCGGCCGGAAGTAGAACACGCGTCCGGCTCCTTCGCCCTGCCCCACACCCTTGCCCGGCCCGGAGGTGAACTGGGGATCGATCCCCTTGCCCACCGTCCACGCCAGCCCGGCCGGAAAGGACTCGCCGCCCGCCGGGTAGTACGCCTGCAGAATCACCGCGGCCGGTGGCGGCACGTCGAACGGCGCCCCATACATCTCCTCGTGCGGCAACACAAAATCGCTCACGCCCTGCGCGATCGGATGCCGCGGCGCACACACCCGAATCTCCTCCGGCTGGTTGTCCTCGCGCCATCCGCCCTTCAGATGCCCCGTGCAATTCAGCACGCGCTGAAACGGCTTCGAATAGTGCGCCGAGTGCAACGCGATGAACCCCAGCCCGTACTCGTGAACCCGCCTCACCACGCGCGCCACGACCGCGTCATCCACCTGCGCATGCCGGATGTGCCCCCACCACATCAGCACATCCGTCTCGGCCAGGAGCGCCGCCGGCAGCCCCTGTTCCGGCTCATCCTGGTGCGCCACGCGCACCTGCACGCCCGCCCCGCCCAACTCGCGCAGCCCCTCCGCAATCGCCCCGCGCAGCCCGTGCGGATACACCTCTTTCGGCGCATGCGGGGGGTTCTCATCCCAGACGACGACTCGAATCGCGGGCTTGTGCATGATGCTGCCTCCAACGCGCGGCCGCCTGCACCGCGCCATTCTAGCCTGGCGTACCTGTCGACCAATCCGCGCGGGCCTTAGCGGCGTCGCCCCCTGCGCTGCTTGGCCGCCACACCTATCTGGGCCGGCTTCCGCGCTGCCGCGGGTCGGTCGAGCGACTGCAGCCGGACGCGTAACGTGACGATCTGCGTCGGGCTCGCGTGCAGCGTGAGTGTCGCGCCCTGCGTATGCAGCACTTCGACCGGCTGCTCCAGCATGTCCGTCCGGAACGCAGCTTCAAGCGGTGCACAGAATGTCAGCTCCTGCGTGCATTCCTCCGTCGTCGGATTGAAAAGCCGCATGACCAGGCCTTGCCCGTCCTCAGCCTGCTTGCACGCCGTGAGCACCAGCGGGCCCGGCCCCGGCGTCAGCCACGACCCCGTGGCCGGCAGCACCGACTTCCGTCGCAACACCTTCTGCCGCTCTGGCGTGGTCTGCAGGCACTCGACGCCCGCCGCGAGTTTCTGGCCGAGCCGCAGGATGTCCGCCACCGGCAGTCCGCCCACGTGCGGATAGAGCCAATATCGGTGCACCGTGCGGCCGAGCATTTGCCCGTCCGGTTCGCCCTCTTGCCCGACCGTCCGCGCGAAGCCCCTGAACAGCGTCAGCGCGATCGGCCGCTCCGGCAGGTTTCGCACGGCCGACTCCGGCTGCCCGGTCGAAATGACCGCCATACCGCGCTCGCCGTCGCTGACCGCGGTGAAGCTGTACTGCGGCTTGGTCTCCAGTTCCAGCTCGAAGTGTTTGAGCGCATCCGGCGCCAACCCGATCCGCCGTTCGATCACGTCGTAGGGGCTGTCGGCGAAATACGTCTCCGCACCGCGCAAGCCGGTGGGCACCAGCACGCGCAGCCGGTGGTCGCGAATCGTGTTCTCGACCTCCGTCCGCACTTCGATGTGCCGCGCCCCCGCTCGCAGCGTCACCCAGTTGGTGATCACCAGCGGCACCGCCTCCGCATCCCGCCGGAAGATCTGCTTGTCATGCAGAAACCGCGCCGGCACGTTCATCGTCACGCGCACGCGGAGAGTCGTCAGCGCGAAGCCGTCGTGCACGACCGCGATATCCGCGTGCGCCCCGTGACTCGTGAAGACCTCGTCGTTCGCCGGCTCGCCGTGATACCAGCCGTCGCCGATGTCCGCGCTCTCCTCGAACGTCAGTGCGTTCCCGTACGTGTGCCCCGCCGCGCGCTGGGTGATGTCCAGCGTGCCGTTGGGATTCACCCGCACGCGCAGGTGCTCGTTCTCCAGCGTGTGGTCGTCGACGAGCTGCGAACCCGCGCACCGCGTGTGCTCCTTGACCGGCTTGCATACCAGCGTGGTCCATCCGCAGGGCGGCACGTTCAGCTTCGCCGCGACGCGCACGCGCTCGTACTTTCCGCCCTTGTAGCCGGTCAGCCGATCGTAGTTCTTCGTCGGCACCAGCTTCGTGACGTCCAGACGCTGGTACGGCACCTCCCGATCGTGCTCGTCGTAGAGTCGAAACGCCGCCAGCGGCTCGTTCGCGCCCAGCTCGTGATAGCGGTTCTCCGTCTCCGGCGGGAAGTACAGCGGCAGATCGACGATCTCGTCCCGGGCGTCGGTGTTCGGGTTGAACACCGTCACCGCGAAATCCTCCGCCCCCTTCAGCTTCGGCAGTGCCGTCCGATCCGCGAGCGCCCGCAAGCCCATCTGCCCCGCGCGCTCCGCGATCTGCCGACACTGATCGAAGCGGTACAGCATGTCGCGGTGGACCTGGTCGATGCTGCAGCCGCAGATGCTGTCATGCGGGTGATTCTGCAGCAGGTAGCGCCACGCCAGCCGCACGAACATCGCCGGATACTCGTGCCCCACCAGCGTCGCCGCCGCGCTGAACGGCTCCACCCAGTGCAGCAGCCGGTTCTCGCACGCCGCATTCTCCTGCTTGAGGACGATGCGGCTGCTATCCACGCCGGGGATCACGCACTGCCCGCAGCGAATTCCCGTCTCACGCAATTCGCCCGTCAGGCTCGGCAACTTCAGCCGCTGCGCCCGCACCGCCGCAAAGTACTCCGGCCACGAGCTGTGCACGACCTTCATCCCCGCCCGCGCCGCCCGCGCCCGGAACTCCGTCGCGGCCGGCTCCGGCCAGATGTGGTCCAGCCCGTCGAACAGAATGATCGCGTTGCCCGGCGTGTGCGCGTGCTCGATGTCAAAGAGCTTGCGCAGTCCCGCGACCCCCTTCTCCAAGTCGAACGGCCGCGCGTAATCATGGTGCCGCACGTCGAACCAGTAGTTCCCGTACCCGCGGTCCTCGAAGCAGTAACTCAGCACGCTGCTGCCGTCCGGCGACCGCCAGTGAAACAGCCCCGGCGTCTCCGGCGTGTTCACCCCACGCCACACCACGGCGTCGGCCATGCCGAAGCCCCGGAAAATCTGTGGCATCTGCGAGTTGTGCCCGAAGATGTCACACACAAACCCCACCTTCAGCGGCCGCCCGAACCGCTCGGCCACCTCGTGCCCCATCTGCAGGTTGCGCACCAGCGATTCACCGCACACGATGAACTCGTCCGGCATCACGTACCACGGCCCCGCGTCGATCCGCCCCGCGTCGAACAGCGCCTGCAGTCGTGCCCGCTGCTCCGGCCGAATCGCCAGATAGTCTTCGAGGATGATCGTCTGCCCATCGAGCTGGTACGAGCGATACTCCGGATCGCGTTCCATGATGTCGATCAGGCCGTCGAACACGTCGACCAGCCGGAACCGGTACTGCTGGAACGGCTCGTACCATTCGCGGTCCCAGTGCGTACTGGCAATGTAGTGGCCGATGAGGCTGGATCGCGTGGCGGAACGCTGCGCGGGGCGCGACGACTTGCTCATGGGGACTCCAGGTCCGGCAGCCGGCATCCAGCGGGTGCGAAACGACTCCTCGGACGACGCCGGACGCGGTATTAGAGAAGCCCCCCAGTCCCGCGCCAAGCCCTGCAGCCGCCGCCCGGTCCCTGTCCCCGCGCGGCCGCTCGCCCGAATTGCGGCGAATCGGGCACGCCTGAAGCGCGTGCCGGCCGCGCGGTGTCGTGCAATCTTTCGCCACCGCCGCGCGAAACGCCTTCCGCCCATCCGCATGCTGGGCTACGATAGTCTCGACAAGTCAGCAGTACCCCTGGGGTGAGTTGTCGCGGGCGGGATCCCCGCACTCCCAGACTGCTGACGCCCGCTCGTCGGGCACGTCGTCCGCACGGAGGTTCACGACATGATCGGTTGCGCGCTTCGGACTTCGTCGCACCTGCGCCGCGCCACCCTCCTCTTGGGGCTTGCTGCACTGGTCGCATCGGCGTCCGCCCGTGCGGTCATCTTCGTCGATGCGGCCGCCACCGGCGCCGGCACCGGCACGAGTTGGGCGGACGCGTTTGTGGCCGTGCAACCGGCGCTGAACGCCGCGCAGGCGGGTGACCAGGTCTGGGTCGCTGCCGGGCGGTACGTCGGCTGCATCACGCTAACGGAGGGCGTCGCCCTCTACGGCGGCCTGGCCGGTACCGAAGACCCCGCCAGCTTCGACCTCGTGACGCGGGATGTTCGCGCGCATCCGACGATTCTGGATGCCAACCAGTCCGGCACCGTGGTGACCACTCGGCCAGGCGCGACAGCGGCCTGCCGAATCGATGGCTTCACGATCACCAATGGCAAGGCTCACTCCGGCGGCGGCCTGCTCCTCTACGGCTCCCCGTTTGTCGCCAACAACACGATCACCGGCAACTGGGCCGACTACGATGGTGGTGGCGTGCGGCTGTCTGACTCCGCTGCCACGATCATCAACACCGTGATCACAGGCAATACGGCGGACTACGGCGGTGGCTTGAGCGCCATCAGGTCCCGGGCGCTCATCGCCAACAACACGATCACGGGTAACAGCGCCCGTTCGGGTGGGGCCGTGTATCTCAGCAGCCCCTTTCCGACGATCGCCAACACGATCGTGGCCTTCAACACCCACGGCGTACAACTGAGTCAGACCGGTACTCCGCCGCTGCGGAATTGCTGTTTCTACGGCAACACCGTAAACAGCGACTCCGCCCTCACCAGCCCCACCACCTCCGCCGACACCGACGGCAACATCTACGTCGATCCGCGCCTCGCCGGTCGCACCTACGGCGGTTGGCACCTGCTGCCGGACTCGCCCTGCATCGGAGCCGGAAGCAACACGTATGCGCGTGGCACGGTCGACCCGGACGGCCAGCCGCGCATCCAGCCGGCCGGCGGCACGGTCGACATCGGCGCCGACGAGTCCGATGGTTCCACGCCGCCCTCCGGGCCGTTTGTCGTTGTCCGCGTCAGCCCGCTGGGGGATGACGCCCAGGACGGCTCGTCCTGGACCCTCGCCAAGCGCAGCGTCACGGCGGGTATCCAGGCCGCATCCGTGTTGGGCGGAGACGTTTGGGTTCAGGCGGGCACCTACTGCGAGCGCATCCTGCTGGCCCCCGCGACGCACGTGTACGGCGGCTTCATCGGCACCGAGACCACGCGCGACGAACGTGACTGGCGTGCCAACGTCACAATCCTCGATGGCCAGCGACAGGGCACGGTCGTGACCGCTGACCGGGGTTGGACGCCGGGCACTCTGGACGGGTTCACCGTCACGAACGGCAGCGGCACCAATGGCGGCGGCATATCGATCACGTGCTCCTCCCCCACGATCGCGCACAATGCGATCTGCGGCAACGTCGCTTCCTCGCAAGGCGGCGGGTTGTACCTGTCGCAGTCTTCCGCGACCATCGCCCACAACTTGATAACGGGCAATACCGCCCGCACCGGCGCCGGCTTCTACATCGAGCGGTCCGCGCTCGTCATCGCGGGCAATGCGATCACGGGCAACAGCGCTACCGGTCATGGCGGCGGCTTGATGCTATCCGGATCAGGCACGACGGCCATCAGCGGTAATACCGTGGTGGGCAATGGCGCGCCGCTCTCGGGCGCCCTCTATGTCGCGGGGACCGTTGCGATCGCGAATACCATCATTGCCTTCAATTCCTCGGGCATCGTGACGGTCTGCGGCTACCCCGTGTACCGCAACAACTGCATCTACGGCAACGGTCCGCTCAACAATACCGGCTATAGCAACCCCATCGGCACCGACGGCAACATCTCCGTCGATCCCGGCCTACCGGGGTGGCAGCGCGGCGACTGGCACCTGCAGCCGGGGTCACCTTGCATTGACGCCGGCAACAACGCGGACGCGTGCCTCTCGCTTGACCTCGACGGCCAGCCGCGCATCCTGCCCGCGGCGGGCACCGTGGACATCGGCGCCGATGAATCCGACGGCACCTTCCCGCCTCCGCCGTTCGTCGTCCACGTCAGCCCCGCCGGCGATGACGCCCGCGACGGCAGTTCCTGGCCGAGCGCCAAACGCACCGTTCAGGCCGCCATCGATGCCGCGGCCCCGACGGGCGGCGAGGTGTGGGTGCAAACCGGCACGTACTACGAACGCCTCAACCTGCCCCGCTACGTTCACGTGTACGGCGGCTTCGCGGGCACCGAAACCGCCCGCGACCAGCGCGACTGGCAGACCCACACCACGACCCTGGACGGCCAGCAACAGGGCTCGGTCATCACCGCGCTCGACACTGCCTACCAACAGAGTACGCTCGACGGCTTCACGGTCACACATGGCAGCGCCGTCGACGGCGGCGGGGTGTACGTGAACGGCGCCTCTCCCGTCATCGCGCACAATAACATCATCGACTGTCTCGCCACATCGCCCAGCGGCGGCCGCGGCGGCGGGATGTATCTCAGCGCCTCGACCGCGCTGCTCGCGGACAACACGATCTCTGGCAACAGCGCCACCGCCATCGCCGGCAACGGCGGCGGCGGTGGGCTATACCTCTCCTCCTCTACTCCCGCGATCACCGCAACCACGATCACGGGCAACAGCGCCACGGCTCCCGCCGGCGGTGACGCCAACGGCGGGGGGCTCTACCTGTCCTCTTCTTCCCCAACGATGACCGCTTGCACCATCTCCGACAACATCGCGGTTTCGTACGGCGGCGGCTTCTATCTGGCCACTTCCGGTGGGCAGCTCTCCGGAAATACGCTAGCGGGCAATCGCGCCTCCTACGGCGGCGCACTCGCCCTCGTCGATTCTCCCCCTACCATCGCCAGCAATCGCATTGTGCAGAACGACGCCAGTTCCTTTGGCGGCGGAGTGTATACCAAGGGTCAGTCTTACGCGCACATCTACAACAACACCGTCGCCGCCAATAGCGCCCCGGAGGGCGGCGGAATTGCGGTGCTCAACTCCTACCCCGCGGTCGTCAACACGATTATCGCGTTCAATTCCTCCGGCCTGTATGTGAACGACGACGGAAGCCACGATATCCAGCACAATTGCTTCTTCGGCAACACGCACTACGATTGCTCCGGGCTGGCGAGTTCCCCTTCGGTCTACGACAACCTCTCCGCCGATCCGCTTTTCGTGCAGAACCCCGACCCCAACCCGCCCGGCACCTTCGGGGACCTGCATCTGCAGGCCGCCTCGCCGTGCATCAACGCCGGCAACAAGTTCAAGGCCGGGAGCACTACGGACCTGGACGGTCTCCTCCGCCTCGTCGGCCCCACCGTCGACATCGGCGCCTACGAATACCCCGGTCCCTTCCTCGGCGACCTCAACGGCGACGGCCTCATCAACGCCGACGACTTCCCCCTCTTCGCGAGCTGCCTCACCGGCCCCGACATCGCCGTCGCGCCGGCATGCGCGTTGGCCAGCCTCGACCCCGACGCCGACGCCGACCTCGCCGACTTCGCCCGCCTCCAGGCCCTGGCGCAGTAGCGCTTCGCCGATCTCCTTGGGCGCCGCGCGCCAGGCACGCGCGGCGCCCCCGGCGAGGTCATGCCGAAAACGCACGGCGATCGCGCCGTTGCGAAAGCGCGCCGCGACTGGGAGACGGCCCCCGACCACCGCGCGGCGACCTGTCGCCGGAGCCCCCCCACCCGCCAACCAGTGGCCCATTGCCACTTCGTCACTCGCTCACTCTGCAGCGCCGCTTCCCACTCCCCCACTCCGGCCACGCTCCCATCTTGCCCATTTCCCAAGAGTCTCAAATCCGCACCCACGAAAATGAGACTCTTGAGACCCTTGCACGCTTCCGGCCCCCATGCCGCCCGCAGCGCGCAAGGAAACAGCGTCCGGCCCCGGAGCCGGATGCTGCCTGGTTCCACCCGGTAGTCGGGACTACTTCTTGACTTCGAACTCGGCGTCGATCACGTCGTCGCCACCCGCCGGGCTGCGCCGCGCCAAGCCCCGCTGCCCCGCTGCATTCTCGCTGGCCCCCCGTTTTGCGCCGAAACAGACCCGCCCGACACGGGGGTTGTTGAAGCGCACGGAACAAAGGGCCGGGAGACGTGGCGCAGGCGCAGCATAGCGCGGCTGGCAGCGGCCCGCGTTGACCAAGCACCTTGGGCTTGGTCGGCGCGCCACCCCCCAACCATGAACAAGGCGCGACGGACGGCGTCCGCCGCGCCACTTCTCTCCGCGCGGGTTGCGTTCAAAAAGAGCCATCCGGTGCTGGCGGACTTCGGACGCAAGACCACGGCGACTCCTGACCTGGATCGCGCTCAGCCGGCACGCTGCTCCAGGAAGACGTAGCGCTTCGTCGTGCCCGACTGCACGGCCATGCGGACCCCGTCCTTCAGGTCATGCCGACCGAGCTCCGCCTGGAACTGCGCCATGTCGTTGACCGGCTGGTCCTGCATGCTCAGGATCACGTCGTTGGGCTGGATACCCGCCTGTGCCGCGAGGCCGTCGGGCTGTACTGCGGTCACGACGACACCTTTCTGGTCGCCGCTGTAGCCGAGCGCCTTGGCCTGGTCCGGTGTCAGATTCTCGACGCTCAGGCCGAGTTCGTCAGCCAGCTCGCGCCCGCCGGTCGCGGCCGCAAGCATCTGCGGATTCAGCTCACCGACTTTGACGGTCAGCTTGTGCGGAGCACCGTCACGGAAGACCGTGAGTTCGGCCCGCGTACCTGGGGCGGCGGTCGCCACGGCATTGCGCAACTCCGCCGGTCCGGCCACGGGCTTGCCCGCGAAGGTCGTGACGATGTCGCCGGGCTTCAGCCCGGCGGTTTCGGCCGGACTGCCGCTTTGCACGTCGCCAATCAAGGCACCCTTCGTCGAGTCGAAATGGAACGACTTCGCCAGCCCCGGGTTGAGTGTCTGGATCGCGACCCCCAGCCACCCACGCGTCACATGCCCCTTGCCGATCAGGCTAGGCATGACCGCCTTGGCCAGGTCGATCGGAATCGCGAAGCTGACTCCCATGTTCCCGCCATTGCGGCTGGCGATCGCGGTGTTGATGCCGACCACGCGGCCGTTGAGGTCGACCAGCGGGCCGCCGCTGTTGCCCGGGTTGATGGCGGCATCGGTCTGGATGAAGTCCTCGTACTGGGCGATATGCACGTTGGAGCGGCCCTTGGCGCTGACGATGCCGGACGTGATCGTGTCGCTGAACCCGAAGGGATCGCCCACGGCCAGTACCCACTCCCCGACATGCAGCTTGCCGGAGTCGCCTAACTCCGCCGGCTTGAGGTTGTCGGCCTGCACCTTGATGACGGCCAGGTCGGTGGCCGCATCGCGTCCGACGACCTTGGCCGCCAGTTCGCGCCCATCGTGGAGCTTGACGGAAAGCTCGTCGGCACCGTCGACGACGTGGTTGTTGGTCAGGATATAGCCATCCTTGTCGACAATGACGCCGCTGCCCAGGCCCTCCTGGTTGAAGGGCTGCGCCGGCACCTGGCCTTCGAAGAAGCGGCGCAAGAACTGGTCACCAAAGGGGAAGACATTCTCGCCCGGAGCGGGCATGACCCCGTGAAACTGCGTGGCGGGCTTGATGTGCTTGGTGGCCTGGATACTCACGACCGACGGGCGGACCTCGCTCGCGCTGTACTCGAACGCCGTCGAAAGCGCGCCCGCCACACGCAGCGCATCCTCCGGTACCTTTTGCTTTTCATCGCCGGCGTAAGCGGGGCGCGCCGGCAGGAAATACGCTCCCAGCGCCAGCCCCGTACCCGCGACCACCGTGAGAAACGTGCCCTTCCAGAGCTTACTTGCGAACTTCATGGCTGATCTCCTTCATCTTCGCCTCGTGGTCATCCAAACGCTGCATACAGGGGGTGATTACGAGGCAGGCAGAGCACGGTTCGGCCGGGAAATTTGTAGTCAGGAACGAGGCGGCGGGGCCGTCCCAGCGCGCATACGCTGTGGATACGGCGCGCTGACAAGGAGCAGCCACCCACGGTCGGCGTGCGGCAACGGCCCTGGACCGCTCGCCGCGAGAAGCTCGCCCTGGTGCAGGGGCTGGGCGGATCCATGCAGGCCGAGCACCGGGGGTCTCTGTAGAGTCTACCTCTTCGGCAGCTCGACCTTCTCGAGGAGGAACTCGTCGTCCCTCACCAGGCCGATGCCCGGCGCATAGACCTTGTGGCTGGCGCCCTTCTCCAGCGGCGACGTCTCCTCGATGTGCAAGCACTTCTCGTAGTTCCCGGCCGGTGTCGCGATCTTCTCGTCCAGGCCGGCGATCTCGGCGCGGTCCATTGCGACCTTGGGAGCAATCTCCTGGTAGTACTTGTCGCCGAGCTGCGGCTTGCCTGGCAGCAGCAGGCCGAACGTGGCGCCGTTGACGCCCGACAGCCAAGCACCCTCGTGACTCGCGACCTTCCCGTCCTTGTACTCGTCCACGTCCTCGCCGAAGTAGTAGAGATCGCCCGTGGACTTGTCGAGTGCGAGGTAGTTGCGCGAGATTTCGAGCGGCTTCCCGTCCTTTTCTTCGCGTTCTTCCAGGACACGCGTCGTGACGCCGTCGACGACCTTCGTCTCGTTGAGGATGGTGATCGTCAGCACGACAGCGCCGTGCTTGTACACGGCCCGGTAGCCGGGTTCGAGCAGGAAGTACGGGTTGGCGCCGCGGTCCGACCAGTTTGTCTTGTCCACCTTGAATTCCTGGCGCCAGGCGCTGTCCGCGGAGTCCTTGCCCGGCTTCTCCTCGTGCCGGCCTTCGTGTTTGCCGTCATGCTCACCCTCTTCGTCGTCTTCCTCATCCGCTTCCTTGTGGCCCTTCGCCGGCTCTTCGGTCTCGACCTTAACGACCTTGCCGTTGACCGGGTCGATCAGTGCCTCCAGAAGCTTGTCACCCTGCAGCAGCTTGACCTCGTACATCGGCTTGTCGTCCTCCAGCCCCAGTTCGACCTGCATCGGCTTGCCGTCCTTGACCTCTTTGACGGCCGCTTCCAGGGCTTGCGCGAGGCTGATCTTGGCTACCCCGAGCGCCTGTTTGGTCTCCGCCAACTCCTTGACTTCGTCCGCGTCGACCTTCTCCTCCTCGACCTTACCCATCTTGCCGCTCACCGCGTCGATCTTGACTTCCATCACCTTGTCGCCCTGCAGCAGCATCACGCTGCAGGTCGGCTTGCCGTCCTCCATCTCCAGTTCGACGCCGACGGCCTTGCCGTCCTTGACTTCCTTGCCGGCCGTTTCGAGCGCCTGCGTCAGACTCACCTTCGCGGCTGCGAGGGCGGCCTTGGCCTCGGCGATCTCGCCACCCTTGTGCTCGCCGTCCTTATGTTCGCCATCCCTGTGTTCGCCATCCTTGTGCTCGCCGTGGCCCTTTTCGCCGTCCTTGTGCTCGCCCTCCCTCTTCTCCCCTTCCTTCTGCTGGCCGGGCTTGTGCTCTTCGACTTCGGCGACCTTTCCGCTCGCGGCGTCGAGTTCGACCTTCAGCACCTTGTCGCCCTGCAGCAGCTTGACCTCGTACGCCGGCTTGCCATCCTCCACCTCCAACTCGACAGCAAACGGCTTGCCGTCCTTGACCTCCTTGGCCGCGGCCTCCAGCGCCTGGGCGAACGTCAGCTTCACAGCACCCAGCGCCTGCTTGAGCTCGGCCAGCTCCTTGAGCTCGTCCACGTCCGGCTGCTCTTCCTTGACGCCCAGGACCTTGCCACTCGCTGCGTCCACCTTCACTTCCTTGACCACTTCGCCGCTCAGGACCACGACCTCGTAGAACGTCGCGTCCTTCTCCACCTCCAGGCCGGCCTCGAGCACCTTGGCACCGGCCACCTCCTTTTGCGCAATCTCGATGGCTTGCGCCAGCGTCGTCTTCGCGGCGCCGACGGCCTGCTTCAGATCCGCCTTGCCCCCCTTCTCCTCCGCGCCAGCCAGCGGGACGGCGGCGACCAGGACCAATACCGTCAGGGCTTTCCAGGCCATCATCGGCTGCATGCCAGTTCTCCAGGTGCGGAGTGTCTCGATCCGCGCGCGGAAGCCCGCACTCGTTTCCGACGCGCCGTTGTGTCGTGCTGCGGCCCTACGTCAAGCCGCTCGTTCCTTCGGCCCGCGCGGGCAGGATGATGCGAAACGTGCTGCCGCGCCCCACTTCACTCTCCAGTTCGATGCGTCCGCCGCTGGCGGCCACAGACCACTGGGCGATGGACAGGCCCAGGCCGGCCCCGCGTTGCTCGCCGCGCGACGGGTCCACGCGGTAGAAGCGTTCGAATACGCGTTGCTGGTGCTCGGGGGCGATGCCGAGGCCGTCGTCCGAGACCTCGATCCGTGCCGCCCCCTCGCAATCCCGGCAGGCAACGATGCGAATCGCCCCGTTCGCCGGAGTGTACTTGATCGCGTTGTCGAGCAGATTCAACACGGCCTGCCGCAGCGTACGCCGGTCGGCCGTCACGGTCAGGTTCTCATCGACCGCGACCTCCAACCGCTGGTTCTTCTCCTCCGCCAGTACGCGCACGACGTCCACCGCCTGCGTCACCAGCTCCGCGAGCGCGGTCGGTTCCTGTGCGAGCGCGACGCGCTGCTCGTCGGCCCGCGTCAGCGTCAGCAGATCATCCAGCAGGTGCGTCAGCCGCCCCACTTCTTCCAGCATGCTGCCGATGGCCTCGCGATAGCGGTGAGCGGGCGCTTCGGCCGATGCGTACGGCTTCGCATCAGGGCCGCCATTCTGCAGCGCCACCTCGCCCACGCTGCGAATGGCCGTCAGCGGCGTGCGCAGCTCGTGCGAGGCGTCCGCTGTGAAGCGGCGTAGGCGCTGGAATGACTCGTCCAAGCGGCCGAGCAGTTCGTTGACAACCAGCGCCAGTTGGCCGAGCTCATCGCCAGGATCTACCACGGGCAGGCGCTCGGCGAGCCGCTCGGCCGTAATGCGGCGCGCGGTCGCGGCCATCGCATGCAGCGGAGCAAGGAGCCGGCCAGCTAGGAACCAGCCCCCGCAGAGGGCCACCGCCAGCCCCACGGGCAGGCCGACCAGCAGAATTGTCGCCAGCGTGGCGAGCGTGCGCCGCAGACCATGGGTGCTCCCGGCCACGATGGCCCGATAGGTCCGCGCGTGCGTAGTACGGTCCGCGCTGCGCAGGCGATACGGCGTTCCGTCGGGCGCCACGATCACATGACCGGCGTGCCCGTCCGACGATGTCGGCGGCGCCGCAAGGCCGGTGCGCTCCCAGCCCGGCGTGCGGAAGACCAGCCGGTCGCCGGCGCGCACCTCGAACAGCGGCACGGTGTCGCGCTCCGCCAGTTCCTCCAGCTCCTCCGCATCCTCATCCAGCGCGGCCGCAACCAGTTTGACCTGCTCGTCCAGCCGCGCGTCTAGTTGCCGGGTCAAGCCGCGCTGCACGAAGAAGTACACTCCCAGCGCGAAGCCCAGCAGCAGCGTGCCGAGCGCGGCCGCATACCAGAGGGTGAGCCGCACGCGGATACTCATGGCGGCACCTCGCGCAGGGTAAAGCCGACGCCGCGGACCGTGTGAATCAGCGGCGCTGGGAAGGGATCATCGATTCGCCGCCGCAGCCGCGCGACCTGCACATCGATGACGTTGTCGAGGGGGGTGGCCCGGCGGGGCTGCTGCCAGACTTCCAGCGCCAGCATTTCGCGCGACACGACCTGCCCCACATGGCGCAGAAGACACGCGAGCAGGTCGAACTCGCGCGCTGTCAGTTGCACGGGTCTACCGCCGCGCGTCACCTGCCGGGCGAGGACGTCCACCTCCAGGTCGGCCAGGGTCAGCCGTGCGCTCGACTCGCCACGCCCGCGGCGCGCCAGCACGCGCACGCGGGCGAGTAATTCGGGAAAGGCGAACGGCTTGACCAGGTAGTCGTCGGCCCCGCTGTCGAGGCCGAGCACGCGATCCTCCACTGCGTCGCGGGCGGTGAGGATCAGGACCGGTGTGGTCTGGCCGCGCTGCCGCAGCGCCCGCAGCACGTCGAGGCCGTCGCGCCCCGGGAGCATCAAATCGAGAATGACGAGATCGAAGACCGCGGTACTGAGCCGATAGAAGCCGTCTTCACCCGTGTGCGCAACGACGACCTCGTGCTGCTGTGCGGCCAGGCCGCCTCGCAGAGCCTCGGCTACCTTCGGCTCATCTTCAACCACGAGAATGCGCACGTTCTTGCTCCATCTCCGGAGCGATTATGCCCGCGGCGTTCGTGCGCTACCACTGTCGTCTACCTGACATGTTCCTGACATCCTTGTCAGGACGCGGCGGGACGGAATGCCACGCGGATGTGCCCGTGCCGGTGAGTCCGACGCAATGTGATCGGTCGGCGACCAGGGGCGAACGCGCCTAAGGCGGGCGGAGCCAGCGCGATGTCGCGCATCGCGCCGGCTCCGCCGTTTGAATTTGGGTATGCCCATGCGCCGGTCGGTGGTCACGCGCGTGGACTCGGCCGGCGCTTGGCGGAGTGAGTGCCGATCAGACCCCGCCGTCGTCGCTGCAACTGCCATCGCGGAGGCGAAGCCGATCGCCACCGCCCTGGCCACCCGCCCCACCGTTGCCGCCCGCGCCGCCGGTGCCACCGTACGCGTTGTCGCCACCGTACTGGTACTGGTTGCCGTCGCCAATACACGTGCCGTCCATGAGCTGCAGGCGCTGCTGCGTTTGTAGCATGTCGCCGTTACCGGTGCCCAGCGCCTTCGACGTCAGCGCCGCCTTGAGTTCGGCCGGCACGTTCGTCGGGTCACAGCCGGTCGCGACGAACAGCACGCACACCGGCACCAACACACACAGAAGACGTTTCATCGCTCACACTCCTTAGCCTGCGGCCGGCGCACCTCCGTGGCGTCCGACCTGGTGACAAACGGCTCGCCCGCACGTTGCGTCGCGTGACGTTTCGTGCGACCATGGGTTCAACGCCGCCGCCGGGCACGTCCTGCGGTCCCTTTTCTTTGCACGACACGCGCAGACACCGAACCAGCGAGTCGCCATGCCAGTTGACGCTGCACAACCGCCGTCGCCGCAACCCAGCGATCACGAATTGATGCTGCGCGTCAGCCAGGGTGAGCGCGAGGCACTGGGCCTGCTGGTGCGGCGGCACCAGGCGCAGGTCGTGGGTCTGGCATATCGCTTTCTCGGACGATGGGATGTTGCCGAGGATGTGGCGCAGGACGTGTTCGTGCGGGTGTGGCGGGCGGCGGGCGCGTATCGTCCGGATGCCCAGTTTACGACGTGGCTGTATCGGCTAGCGGCGAATCTGTGCTGGGATCGGCGGCGAGCGACGGCGCGCGAGTTGCGGCTGCGGACGTCGTCCCCCCCACCCGGAATGGCCGACGAGCCGTCGGCGGGCATGGAAGGGGAGGATCGCGTGGCGCGCGTGCGGGCGGCGATTGCGGCATTGCCGGATCGGCAGCGATTGGCCGTGATCCTGCATCGCTATCAGGGGTTGACACACCAGGAGATTGCCGACGCGACGGGCTGGAGTGCGAGCGCCGTGGAGTCGTGCCTGGTTCGGGCGTACGAGAACTTGCGTAAGTCTTTGACGGACATGCGCTTGGAGTAACCCCATTGAACCACAAGGCGCTGCGGCGCAGGTCGTGAATCGTGCCGCAGGATTGGGTGACGACAAGCGTTCAAACAGTGTGGAGTGCTGATCATGGAGCACGTGCGGCAGACAGAACTGATTCAGCTCGTGGCCGGGGAACTGGCCACGCCGCGCCGCGCGGCCGTGGAGCGTCACTTGGCGGACTGTGCGGTCTGCCGGGCGCTGTACGAAGAACAGCAGGCGGTTTGGCAGGCGCTCCAGCCGTGGCAGGCGCAGGGCGCTGCGCCCGATTTGCTGGCGGGGATTGAGGCGAAGCTGGACACGCCGGCGGTCGTGCTGCGTTCACCGTGGTCGACCGCGGGGCGGCTGGCGCGGGTGGCGGCCGCGATCGTTATCGGCGTCGGAGTGGGTTACGGGGCGGCACGGCAGGGCTCCGGGACGCACCCGATCCTGGCGCCCGTTGCGGCGGAGGACGTCGAGCAGGCCGCGGCGGAGGCGTTAGGGATCGAGTACTTTGAGGATTTGCCGACGGGGCTATTCGGTGCGCTGGACGATCTGTCGGACGAGGCCGCGACTGAGGAGGGGCAGTCATGAACGTGCGTGGCTACGGCGGACTATCGGTAATCGTGCTGGCGTGTGCGGCCGGCAGTTACCTGGCGACGTACGCAGTCCAGCAGCAGATGCAGCCGGGTACGAGCGGTGGCCCGTCGACGGCGGCTTCGCGCAGCGTGACGGATTGGCTGCGTCTGACGCCGCAACAGGCGGCGCAGGTCAGCGAGCTTGAGGCGACGTTTGCGAAGGATCGCGCGCCACTGGAGGCCGCGCTGACGTCCGCGCGCGAGCGGCTGGCGACGCTGCTGGAGAATCCGGCGACGACGAACGAAGAGATTCTGCAGCAGGTGGAGAAGGTGATCGCGGCGCACGATGTGCTGGAGCGCCGCGTGGCGGAGCATCTGGTGGCGATGCGGCCCCACCTGACGGCGGAGCAGCAGAAGCGACTTTTCGACCGTTTTGCGACCAGTGTCCGCGAAAGCGGCGGCGGGCGCTGGCGCTATGGACAGCCCGGGAATAGTGAAGAGGGGCGGCGCGGCGGTCCGCCTCCGGGACGCGGTCCCGGACACGGCAGCGGGCGCGATGGGCGCGGGCGACATGCGGAGCCTGCGACGACAGCGCCGTAGCGGCGTGTCGTCCTTCGTGCGGTGCGCGAGCGCATGCCCCTGCGCGGCTACTAGCGGAGTCCAAAAGCGAACGCCGGCATGGCACACCGGGGAAGCAATAGCGCTGCACCACACATGAGGAGTACGAACATGAAGCCACTGATCGCGATCTCCGTTGTCTTACTCATCGGCCTGAGCTGGGCACAGGCGCAGGGGTTTGGGGCGCGCGGGGGGGAACGACGCGGGCAGCAAGGCGCGCGGCTGCAGGCAGCCGCGAGTACAAGCACCACGGACGCCGTGCAGCGGCCGATGCGGCAGCGCCAGCGCGATCCGAACAACTGCCCCCTGCTCATGAATCCGACGTCCCGATCAACGCAGGACGGGATGCGGTTTGCGCCGCGCTGCGGCCGTTTGCTGTGCAGACAGGGCCTGGGGCCGAGTTGGTGCTTGTGGCGGACGAGCGATAGCACAAGCACGCCGACTTCGGTCGCTTGTCCGCGCTGCGGCCGTGTGGCGCCGGGCGGTGGACAGCACGGCGGCTGGCGGGCGGAGAACTAGGGCGGATTTGCGCCGTCGCCTCGCGTCCCAAGCGTGCCGCAACGTCAGCTGCCCCTCACATGCGTTCGGGCCGGACGGAGACCGAACGCTACGAAGCTCACACGCGCGGCTGAGTCGCCTCAGGGCAGCAGTGTGCCCGGCTCGTGAATTGGGCCACGTTCTCGCGAGAAAGAGCGCAGCTTCGCACGCGCGGAGCTGCGCTTTTCCATTGGTCCGTGCGTGACGCGGGGAAGTGCAGGGCGAGCCGATGAGTTGCCAGGAAATTTCGCGCGTTTCACCGCAGGGTCCCTTGTTGCGGGGCGTTTCATCACCGGATGCGGAGAAGCGTTCTCCCATCGCAGACAATTCCGTCCCCGCGGGCCCGTGGACACGACGCCATTCGCACGCGGCCCAACCGACGAAAGGAGATGTCGCATGAGACACGCAGCATGGACGGTGGGATTGGTCCTGGCGCTGGCGGGCAGCGTGGCGCTGGCCGCGAATCCGGCCTGTCCCCTCAACGGCACGCGGATCGAAGGCGCGATCAGCGCCATCGACCTCCCGGCCCAGCAACTCGTTGTGGCCGACACCACGGTGCAGGTCACCACGCAGACGATCATCAAGAAGAACGGCCGGACGATCGCGTTCAGCGACTTGGTGGTAGGCATGACGGTCGCGGCCTGTGGTACGGTTCAGGACGGCGTGCTCGTGGCCCGGCAGGTCACGGTCAAGTCGTGTCAGACAACGGCGGTCGCCAGCGCCGTAGTGACCGCGCCGGTGCAGTCGGCCCGCGTGGTGCCACTCAGCGCTGCAGAGCAGGAGGGCCTGCTCTTCATGCGCGAGGAGGAAAAGCTGGCGCGCGACGTATACATCACGCTGGGCGCGCAGTGGAACGTCTCGGTCTTTGCAAACATCGTGAAGAGCGAACAGACGCACATGGACGCGATTCTCACGCTGCTGACGCGGTACGGCGTCGCCGACCCGGTGGCGGGCCTCGGCGTGGGGGAATTCGCGACCGAGCACTTCCAGACGCTGTACGCCGACCTGATCGCGGAGGGCAGCGCGTCGCTGACAGCGGCGCTGGCCGTCGGGGCGGAGATTGAGGAGATCGACATCCTCGATCTTGAGACGCGGATCGCGGCCACGACGCACGCCGACGTGCAGCGCGTCTACGGAAATCTGGAGCAGGCCTCCGAAAACCACCTGCGGGCGTTCGTCGCGCAGCTCGCGAAGCGCGGCGTGGTGTATGAGCCGCAGTACCTGGACGCCGACCAGTACGCGGAGATCATCGGCGGGTAACCGAAGCCCGTGCTTCCTAGTGAGCGCGGCCGCCTGGCCCCGGGCTACTCCCAGGAGCAAGGCGGCCGCTGTTCTGCGCTGAACAGACGGCGTTTACGGGCAGGTCGTGTTCATGAGCGCGATGAAGGGGTCGATGTCGCGCCAGTTCACGTGGCCGTCGGCATTTGTGTCGAGGTTCAGGAACGGGCAGGTCGCGTTGCCTTCCGGGAACAGCGCCGTCCACGCCGATACGTTGTCGTTCTGCGCGGCCACGAGATAGTCGATGTCGCGCCAGTTGATGACGCCGTCGCAGTTGCCGTCACCGAGGCACACATCGGGCACGGCGCAGCCCCACCGGGCCCAGTAGGCGGATACCTGGTCACCAGCCGTGGTGAAGGTGCCGCCGACGATGAGTTCGCCGCGATAGACGGCCAGGGCGGAGGCGTACGGGAGGCCTCCAAACCCTGAGGCGTAGGCGCCAAGGCCCGCCCCCAGCGGCTGCCAGTCTGTGCCATCCCAGCGCGCGATACAACTGACCGGAGCGGTGCCGGCGGCGGTTAAGCTGCCGGCGGCAATGACGTCGCCGCGGTACTCGGTCAAGGCATGAACGATGTCGTCCAGGCCCGTGCCGAGTCCCTGCCAATTCGTTCCGTCCCACAGCGCGACATTGTCTGCCGCCATCCCGCCCGCGCTGGTGAACTGGCCTCCGACCGCCAGCTTTCCATTGACGTTGAGCAAGGCGTAGGCCCTGCCCGGCGCGACCTGGACTAAGCCCGAGCCGAGACTGCGCCACGTCGTGCCGTCCCAGCGGGCGATGCCGCGCGTATACGCGGCGCCACCGAGGGTGCTAAAGGCGCCCCCTGCGACGAGCTCACCGTTGTAGACCGCCAGCGAGAGAATGGAGTTGAAGTCGAGTGGGTCACTCATGCCCGTACCGAGCGGGTGCCAAGTCGCGCCGTCCCAGCGGGCGATGCTGTTCGCCGCAACGCCGCCCGCAGACGTGAACCGCCCCGCGGCGACGAGGTCGCCGTTGTAAACCGCCAGTGCGAACACGTCCTGGTATTGCCCACCCATGCCCGTACCGAACGGCTGCCAGTCCACACCATCCCAGCGCGCGACGCCATTCACGGTAACGCCATCGGCCGTCGTGAATCGGCCGCCGGCCACCAAATTGTCGTTGTAGACCGCACAGCAGTAGACTGCGGCACCGGCCCCGCCACCCACGCCCGAACCAAGCGGCTGCCAAGCCGCTCCGTCCCAGCGGGCGATGCCCCGCGACCCGGTCGAGGTGGCAAAAATGCCACCGGCGATGAGGTCGCCGTGCCAAACCAAAAGCGCCTTCACGGCATGGCTCAAACCCGGCCCCCAGGGGTGCCATTCGGCGCCATTCCACAACGCCATACCGGCGCCGGCGCGCCCGCCGGCGATGCTGAAGACGCCTCCGATGAGCAACTCGCCGTCGCAAGGCGCCAGGAGGTAAGCTGTCGGGTCGTAACCGGCTCCGGACATGGCGGACGCCGGGCCGTCGATTCCGTCCCCGACGGTACACCACTGCGTACCATCCCAACGCGCAACGCGGTTTGCGCTGACGTTGCCGGCAACGGTGAAGTGACCTGCTGCGTAGAGCTCACCGGCGTAGTTCGCGAGGGCCATCACGGTCGGATCGTCCCCGGCCATGCCGGTCCCCAGCGCTTGCCAATTGGTTCCCCGCCAGGAAGCCACGCCATTCGCGGTCGCAGTGCCGGCCCTGGTAAAGCGCCCGCCGGCAACCAGCGCGCCGTCAAACTCGGCGAGCGCGTAGACCGGACCATCCGTCCCGTTCCAAAGCGCGGTCCACCGCGTGCCGTTCCAGCGCGCGATGTTGTAGACGGACACACCGCCGGCCGTGTCGAACGTGCCGCCGGCAATCAACTCGCCGTTGTAGACCCGCAACGCGGTCACCCAGACGCTCTCGCCGCCCATCCCCGTCCCCAGCGGCTGCCAACTCGTCCCGTTCCAGCGCGCAATGTGCTTGGCTGGGACGCCATCGGCTGTGCCAAACGAGCCGGCCGCAACCAACTCATCGTTGTACACGCATAGCGCATTCACGTACCCATTGATTCCCGACCCCATCGGGTGCCAACTCGTTCCGTCCCAGCGGGCGATCCCATTCACGGTCACACCGCCGGCCGTGGTGAACCACCCCCCCGCGATGAGGTCGCCGTGGTAGACAGCCAGGGCTCTGACCGGTCGGTAGGTCCCAATCTCCACCTCCATCCCACTCCCCAGGGGCTGCCAACTCGTGCCATCCCAGCGGGCGATGTGGTTCGCGAGCGTGCCGCCCGCGACCGTGAAGTAGCCGGCGATGACGGGGCGTTCGGGTTCCGGCCCCGGACCGTCGGCGTCCCACATCGTGGCGGCGTACAGGAATCCGTCCGTGCCCGCGATCTGCTGCTGCGGGCCGTAGAGCCACTCCGGACTGCACGCGGCCGCGGCCGACGCAGCCGCTGCCGATAGCACGACGGCCGTCGCAAGCGCTGACACGACTGCGGATTTGAACGCGTTCAGCCTGGTTCGCGCTTTGATCATGCCCCGTCTCCTGGTACTGCAGGCACCGTGCTCGTCGTTTGGGCCCCGGCGTTGAACCTCGTGGCCGCGCGGCCACCGGTCCGGCTTCCGTCCCACCCCGCCCGCCCGAACGTTCCGACGCGGACGGATGTCGATATCGGCAGTATACGGTGTGCAGGCAAGACTACCAACTGCCGCCGGGTTATCGGGCGACGTGGGGCCCCAAGGCCTACTGCCCGTGGCGCTGGGGCCACCCACGGCCAGCCGCCGGCTGCCGTGCTCCTGCGCGATCGCGATACCTCGCTACGGAGCCGCGGCGACGACGTCCTTCAGGAATACCGCGACGCAGTCCTTGTAAGTCGGGTCCAGCACCGACGAGAGGATGTGTCCGCCGAAGACTTCGCAGAACTGCTTGGGTTGCGGCGCTGCTTCGTAGAGTCGCGCCGCACCGACAATCAGCGTCGTCGTGTCCTCCAGCGAATGCAGAAAGAGCTTGGGGATGGTGATGCGGCCGATGTACTGCCGCGGGTCGAGTTCGGGGTAGGCGGCAACGACCTTCTCGATGACCTCCGGGAACGGCAGGATGCCGACGAGGGCGGCCGACCAGGCCGGCAGGGACTCGGCGTCGAAGGAGCCGTCGACGACCATGGCGATGACGCCGGCGGGCGGGTCGGCGGCCTGGGCGATGGTCGGCAGCGTGCCGAGGGAGACGCCGTACAGGATGATGCGCCGGGCGCCGGGCTCGGGGCGGCCGGCGAGGTAGGCCAGGGCGGCGTCGGCGTCGGGGATCAAGGTACCGAGGTCCGCGGCGCCGGTGCTCTCACCGAAACCCTTGTAGTCGTAGACCGCGACGTGGTAACCGAGTTCGTGGAGCATCGTGTAGTAGGACGGGACGGCGCTGCGGTTACCCAGGGCACCGTGATGGATCAGGATGGTCGCGGGGGCGTTGTCGGCCGGCATGAACCAGCCGTAGAGCGTGTAGCCGGCCGGGCTGGTGCACTCGAACTCCTCATAATCCAGGCCGACGTCGCTGGGCTTGAGGATCATGGGCTTCTGGGCGGGGGGCGTGTACCAGCCGGGCTCGATTTCCTCGGTGTAGAAGCCGCCAAGGAGAGCGGCGACGAGCGCCAGGGCGCGGAACCGAGTGGGGCGGATACGCATCGGTGGCTCCTTCCCGCAGACGATGAGGCGGTACTGCAGCCATCTTAACGCGGCCCATCTGTCTCGGCGCATTCGTCGGATCTTTCCGGGCCTGTCGCGTACTAAGAGCACCTAAGGCTTTGCGTTGACCCTCCCCCCCTGTTCCTGCTAAACTGGTTTAGTGCGCAGGGGATACGAAGCGCGGCGGCGGCGATCCTGTCCCTCATGCCGCCGACACATGGCTGCGGCCCGGGTACAGAGCCGCGCCCACGCGGATCGCCTTCCACCGGCCCGAACCATTGGAGCCCCCACTCATGTCGGTTTGCCTGCCGTCCGGCCTACGAGCGCCCCGTCGTCGACACTGCACGCTAGTCACAAGCGGCCTGCTCACCGGCGGGCTCGTCGCGCTGCTCAGCTTCGGCGGTCCGCAGGCGCGCGCGGTCAATCCGTCGCCCGTGGGCAACGCCGGCTATGACGACGCGACGGCGAACGTCTTCCTCGCGGACGAGATCACGTTCATCACCGTGACGATGGCGCCGGCCGACCTGGCCGACCTGATCGCCAACCCGTATCAGGACACGTACAAGACGTGCACGGTCCACGTCGTGAACTCGCGGATCGACGAGACGGTCGCCAACGTCGGCATTCGGGTGCGCGGCAATACCTCGCGGACTTCGCTGAAGAAGTCCTGGAAGCTCAGCTTCAACGAGTTTGAGTCGGGGCGACGCTTTCACGGGCTCAAGAAGTTCAACATCAACGGCGAGCACAACGACGTCGCGATCACGCGGTCGCTGCTGGTGTGGGATGTGTACGGGAAGATGGGCGTGCCAGCGCCGCGCGCGTCGCACGTCTACTTCAAGATCAACGACGGCACACAGGTCGCGGACGTACACGTCAACGTCGAGCAGGTCGACGACGACTTCGTCGACCGCTGGTTCGGCAGCGAAACGGGCAACCTTTACAAGTGCCTCTACAAAGGGGCCCGCGCGGATTTGCGCTACGTCAGTCCCGGCACGGCCAGCACGTACCAGTACCTCGGGATGAGCGACACGGGACAGACGTACCAACTGGAGACGAACGAGGAGACGCCGGACTACACGCGGCTCGCGCAGTTCATCGCATTCATCAACCAGACGAGCGATGCCGACTTTGCGTCCGGCATCCAGACGTGGCTGAACGTCGACAATTTCCTGCGGGCAATGGCGATCGACGTGGCCAACGGGCACTGGGACAACTACTGGTACGGGGCGAATAACTACTATCTGTACGACAACCCGACGACGGGGCAGTTCGAGTACATCCCGTACGACGCGGACAACACGTACGGCGTCGACTTCTTCGGGATCGACTGGGCGAACCGCGGGTATGCGAGCTGGGGCAACGGCGGGTTCGGCAGCGACGGCGACCTGCCGCCGCTGATTCGGCGTGTGCTCACGATACCCGCGTTCGAGCAGCAGTATCGGCGATACTTGCGGTACCTCGTCGGGGCCGTCGGCAGTCCGATCAACCCGCAGGCGACGTACGCCGACACCGTGGGCGACGTGGCTACGGCCCCGGAGCCAAACGGCCCGCACTACGACCTCGCGTCCGTTGTCGTGAGCAACGACGCCGCGAACTTGTTCGTGCGCCTGCAACTGGCCGGTCCCCTCGACGTTGGCGGCGACACGGGCAACGGCGAGTATCTCATCCTCATCAACACACGCAGCGGCGGGAACACGGGGAATCCATGGGGCCGATCGATCAACGCCTCGGTAGCGCATGACTTCTTCGTCGGGTCGTGGCCCGACGGCGGCGGCGGCATGCAGCTTTGGGAGCACACCGGCTCGCAGTGGCGCAGTCGCGCGGGCGCCGCCCTCGACGCTTCGCAGCGCAGCAGCGGCATCATGGTGTACACGCTGCCATTGACGACACTCGGCCTGACGACGGGCAGTTCGTTCACGTTCGACGTGGTCGCCACCGGCGGCGGGAATCACGACTCCGGCGTGGACCACTTGAGCAATCCCAATCCGTCGACGACGTCGTTTGGTATTCCGTCCACGCCGGGCGCGTACCTGAGCTGCACCGTGCAGGCGGTCACGCCGCCGGTCGTCACCGATGGGCCGTTTACGCTCGGGCCGCGCGAGGCCGCACTCGACGCCACTTGCACGCGGCTGGGGCCGTACGCGTTTCTCGGGTCGTACTCTGGCGGGACGATGGATTGGGGGTTCACCAACAGCGACTTCCTGGCCGCATTCACCGCCCCCACCAGTTACGCAAACTACCATCCGCGAGATTGGGGCGTGAAGCCGTACATCGCAGCCCGCACGGCCAGCCTGCGGGCAACGGTGCCGGCGCCGCCCGAACTGCCGCCGGTGCGGATCAACGAGGCTTTGCCGTACAACTGTGCAATCAACACGGACGAGGCCGGCGACTACGACGATTGGATCGAGCTGTACAACGCCGGGACCAGCACGCTCGATCTCGGCGGGATGTATCTGAGCGACGATCCGGGGCGGCCGCGGCGCTGGCCGATTCCCGCGGGCACGACGATACCAGGGCACGGCTTCCTGCTGATTTGGTGCGATGAGGAGCCGAACGAGGGCACGCTGCACGCCGGCTTCAAGCTGGGGATCAGCGGAGAGAGCGTGGCACTGTTTGACACGGATGCGAACGGCAACGTGCTCGTCGACTTCCTCGCGCTGCCGGCGCTGCAGGCCAACGTCGCGTATGGGCGGTATCCGGACGGAGCTGCAACAACCGCAATGCTGACGAATGTCACGCCGGGGCAGCCGAATGACAACTCGGGCGGGCCCCCGCCGCCGCCGGGTGCGATGCTGCGCGTCTACATCAACGAATGGATGGCGGACAACGACGGCGTGATCGGCGACCCGGACGAGCCGGGTGCGTACGAGGACTACATCGAGTTGTACAACGCCGAGGACTTCGCGGTCGATCTGGGCGGGATGCACCTGACGGACAACCTGACCAACCCGACGAAGTTCGAGATTCCGGCGGGCGTGGTGATCGCACCGCACGGCTACCTGCTGTTCTGGGCGGACAGCGAGCCCGCACAGGGGCCGCTGCACACGAATTTCGGGCTCAGCAAGGGCGGCGAGGCGATCGGGCTCATCGGCAGCCGCCGGGACTGCCTGGCGCCGGTCGATTCGCTGACGTTTGGGGCACAGGCGACGAATGTGGCCCAAGGGCGCTACGCGGACGGACGCGCATGCATCAAGACGTTGCGTACGCCGTCGCCGGGAATGCCGAATATCGTGCTGCTTGGCGACACGGATGATGACGGCGACGTCGATCTGGTCGACTACACGCGCTGGGTGGCCGCGTTGGCCGGTCCCGGCACCGCCCCGGGCGCCGCGGCCGACCCGTGCGTGGACGCGGATTACGACGCTGACGGGGATGTGGATGTAGCGGACTTCGCGCGCCTGCAGAAGGCGTGGTAGCGCCGGCAGCCGTGGGGCGGGGTGCCCGCCGCGGCGCGCCCCCCTCCGGACCGCCCGTTTGCTGATTGAGGCACAATCAACGCGTATTGGGACCCACGTCGATAATTCGCGCGTGTTTGGCCAACTGCGCCGCGCAGGCCGCCGGTCCGCGGCCGTACAATAGGCGCGGCGCGCAGGGGCGCGGCCGCCCTCTCCGGCCGGCGTACTGCCGCAGCCGGAGGTGACTCACTATGCGTACAGAGGTGCGGCGCGCTTTGCGGAACGCGGGGCTGGTCGGGGTGCTTTTCTGCGCGGTCCTCGCGGCGCACGGCCAGTCGGTCGTGATCTCCGAGTTCATGGCGTGCAACACCGGCAGCCTGCTCGACGAAGACGGGGTGGCAAGCGACTGGCTCGAACTGCACAACACCGGCGCGGCGCTGAGCTTGCAGGGGTGGTACCTGACGGACGATCCGGACGACCTGACGAAGTGGGAGCTGCCGGACGCGGTGTTGCCGGCGGACGGCTATCTCGTCGTCTTCGCCTCCGACAAGAACCGCAAGGACCCCGGTGCGCCGCTGCACGCGAACTTCAAGCTGGACTCGAACGCGGGCTATGTGGCGCTGGTGCGGCCGGACGGCGCGACGATCGCGCACGCCTACGGCCCGAGCTATGTCGTCCAGTACGCGGACGTATCCTATGGGCTGTCCGGCGCGGCCGTGGGTTACCTGCAGACGCCGACCCCCGGGCAGGCCAACGGCGCGCTGCGCCCGCAGCCGCCGCAGATCACCCCGGGCGCGTTCTACTTCACGAACACCATCACCGTCACGATCGTCAGCGATGTGCCGAACGCGACGATTCGCTTCACGCTGAACGGGACGGACCCCAACGCGACGACCGGGCTGACGTACACGCGGCCGATCACCGCGTCCGGCACATTTACGCTCCGCGCCGTCGTCGTTGACCCGGCGACCGGCGTGAGTCCCATGGTTGCCCGGCACTACGTGCGGCTGAATTCGGCGCTCACGACGTTCAACTCGAATCTCCCGCTCGTCGTGGTCCACACGCTCGGCGCGGGGCTCGACCAGGACCACCAGACGCGCTGTGCGGCGGAGATCATCGACGTCGGCACGGATGGCCGGGCCCGCCTGACGGCGGCGCCGCAGTATCTCGGCGTGCTGGGCATGAAGATCCGCGGGTCGAGTTCCACCGGGTTTCCGAAGGTCAGCTACAGCGTGGAGACCTGGGACCAGAACGGGGAGGAGTACAACACCGGCCTGCTGGGCATGCCGTCCGAGTCGGACTGGGTGCTGTACGGGCCGTACACCGACAAGACGCTGCTGCGCAACGTGCTGGCCTATCAGTGGAGTAACGCGATCGGGCGCTACGCGGTGCGGACGCGTCCGGTGGAGCTGTTCCTCAACACGTCTGGCGGCGTCGTCACGAGCAGCCAGTACGTGGGCACGTACGTCCTGATGGAGAAGATCAAGCGCGACAAGAATCGCGTGAACATCGCGAAGCTGCGCGTCAGCGACAGCACCGCGCCGGAGGTCACCGGCGGCTACATCATCAAGAAGGACCGGCTCGATCCCGGGGACGCGGGGTTCACGCTCGGCAGCGGGCAGGTACTGGCGTACGTGGAACCGAAGGAGCAGGAAATCACGCCGGCGCAGCAGACGTACCTGACGGGGTTCCTCAACGAGTTCGAAAGCGTGCTCAACGGCGCAAACTTCGCCGACCCGGTGAACGGGTACGCCGCGTACATCGACACGGACGCGTTCATCGATCACCACCTGCTGACCGAGATGCTCAAGAACATCGACGGCTTCCGCTTCAGCTCGTACATGTACAAGCCGCGCGGCGGCAAGCTGCACATGGGGCCGATCTGGGACTATGACCTGGCCCTGGGGAATGCGAATTACAACGAGGGGTACCTTCCGCAGAACTGGTATCACACGCTGCTGTCCGCGGGGGACTATCCGTGGTACGGGCGGCTGTTCCAGGATCCGGCCTTCCAGACGCGGTACGCGGATCGCTGGTTCGCGCTGCGGGCGGGGCCGCTCAAGACCAGCACCATGCTGGCGGACATCGATACGTGGGCGACGAAGCTGAATGAGTCGGCGGGACGCAACTTCACGACGTGGCCGATTCTGGGGCAGTACGTCTGGCCGAATCCGGACGGATACGCGTCGCGAACCACGTACCAGACCGAAATCGACTGGATGAAGAACTGGCTGACCGCGCGACTCGCGTGGATCGACGCGCAGTTCATGCCGCCGCCGATCTTCAACCAGGACGGCGGGCCGGTCCAGGCGGGCTTCCAGCTCACGATGTCCAATCCGCCGGGCGTGGCGGGCACGATTGTCTACACGCTCGACGGGACGGATCCGCACCTCGCCACGACCGCCACGGTGACGCTCGTGCCGGAGAGCGCCGGCAAGCGTGTGCGCGTCCCCACCGCGAGCCTGAGCGGCTGGCAAAGCGTCGCCTTCGACGACACCGCCTGGACCTACGGCACGGGCGCGGTCGGCTATGAACGGGCCACCGGCTATGGCGGCCTGTTCAACATCGACGTCGGCAACGCGATGTACAATGTCAACGGCACGTGCTACATCCGCATTCACTTCGACCTGAACGCGGACACGCTGGCCAGCCTGCAGAGCCTGCACCTGCGGGCGCGTTACGACGACGCGTTCGTCGCGACGCTCAACGGCGTGGAAGTGGCCCGTTCGGCGAATCTCCCCGCGCCTTTGAGCTGGAACTCCCTGGCCACGACCTTCCGCGACGACGCGCTCGCCGTCGAGCTCGAGGATTTCAACATCACGGGCTGGCTCGGCACGCTCCAGCCCGGCCCGAACGTGCTCGCCATTCAGGCGCTCAACAGCCCGATCGGCAGCTCGGATTTCCTTTTCTCCGTCGACCTCGTGGCCGACACGGTGAGCGGCACGAGCGCCACTCCGTACACCGGGCCGATCACGCTGAATCAGAACGCGCAGGTGAAGGCGCGCATCGTGAACGGGGCCGCCCGCAGCGCGCTCAAGGACGCGACCTTCACGACCGGGCCGGTTAACGTCGTCATCAACGAGCTGATGGCGGAAAACCACACGATCGTCGACCCGGACGAGCCCGGCGCGTACCCGGACTGGTTTGAGCTGTACAACCCCGGCCCGGGCACGGCGTTTCTGGGCGGCATGTACCTGTCCGACGACGTCGCAAACACCAGCAAGTTCCAGATCCCCGCGGGGCTGACGATTCCGGCCGGCGGGTACCTCGTGTTCTGGGCCGATGAGGACGGCAGCCAGGGCCCCACGCACGTGAACTTCAAGCTCAGCAAGTCGGGCGAGAGCGTGTCACTGTATGACACCACGGCCAGCGGGCACGGCCTGATCGATCGCATCGTGTTCGGCGCCCAGCAATCCGACGTGTCGTACGGGCGCGGGCGCGACGGCGGCAGCACGTGGGTCTTCCTGCCGGCGCCGTCACCGGGCACCTCGAATGACGTCACCGGTGACTTCACCGGTGATGCGCGCTGCGATGCGGCCGACGCGAACTTCGCCCTGTCCGGCCCCGACGTTACGACGCCGCCCGTGGGTTGCCCGGCAGACCTGTTTGCGCTGGCGGATTTCGACCACGACGGCGACGTGGACCTCACGGACGTGGCGGTCCTGCAGGGGTACGCGAACCGGTAGGCGGGCAAGAATCGAACCCGTGCGGCCGGCGCTTTGTGAGGGCGCCGGCCGCGTCGTCTCACCGCGCGGGCCCCAGGCTGGGTCAAAGTCGTTCCGGGGAGCAACCAACGCCGCGCGGCCCTGCCGCACCGGCTCGACGTCTGCGCCATCGTCTCGCATCACCGGCGCTTACCGTCCCTCCGCCTGCATCTCGTCCAGCGCCTGCGTCGCCCAGCGCCACGGAAAACCCCGCGGATCGCGTACCCCGCGGCACAATTCGATGCACTTGCGGTACGACGCCAAAGCCTGCTCGGTTTGGCCGAGGCGCCGCTGGACGCCACCCAGATAGAAGTACGTCGACTCCGACCAGCCGCGCAAATCGGGGTATTCGCGGGTCGCCCGTTCCAGCCAGGCGCGCGCTTCGTGAAGATCGCCCAGCCACTCGTAGCACAGGCCGATCATCATCAGTGCGTGCTCGGCGTCGTTCTGCCCGGGGAACTGCTCGTAGATCTGCAGGTAGGCGGCAATCGCCTCGTTGTACTGGTTCTGGCTGAACAGACTCTCCGCCTCGTCGAGCAGCGTGCGGCACTCCGCATTCGCGCGGCCATCGTAGATCCGGGCCGCGGGTGCCACAGGCAGGGCAAAACGTTCCTCGGGCACGTCCACGTCGTACTCGATCCGGCGAATGTCGAACGCGGGTTCACCGTCCCGCGTCAGGTTCTGCCACTGCCGCGCGGCCACGATCAGCTTGCTGGCGGCGTCGAAGGTCAGCTCGAACGAGATTCCCATGCGCGGGTGGCTACAGCGGACGAAGATGAGGTCGCGCCCGCGCTCGTCGCGCCACGCCGACTCCTCCCAATTCGTCGCCTGTCCCTGGAGCTGGGTGAGCCACGTGTCGCCGACCCACGGCCGCAGCTCGAGCACGAGATGCCACGCCCGCACGGCCTGCGTGAAGGAGCCGCTGAGCAGTTCGGCCGTGTTGCTGCGCGGGAAGTACGCCTGCACCTCTTCCCCGCGGACGACGACGACGTCCGGGCTCTCGAAGCGCAGGCACTCCACTGGCCCGCCGCCCGGCTGCGCGCGAATCCAGCACTCAAAGGGCGTGCCGGAGGCCTGCGTTCCGGCCATGCAAACCGTCCGGACGTTCTGCAGGACGGCGATGGACTGCTCCAGGGCCCACGCGGGCCGCACTCCGTCGAGCGAGCCGCGTCCACTCAGGCCGAGCCAGGCGATTCCGACGACCAGTGCGACGGCCGCGGCGGCCGGCAGACTGACACGCACACGGCATGCGGCCAGCCAGCTTGCGATGGTCGCCCGGACTCGCGTCTGCGGTACGCGCGCGACGTAGGCCGCGCGGGCCTGCAGCAGTTGCTCCTCCGGCCGGTCGCGGTGAGCCGGGTTTGACTCGACGCCAACACAGAGGTGGCGCAGGCGATTCTCCAACTCCCGATCCCCGCCACGGCAATCACGTTCTTTCGCGTGAGTCATGTCGATCTCCTTCCAGCAGCTTGCGGAGCCGCACCAGCGCCCGCGAAATCTGGTTGCGTACGGTCGCGGGGCTGCCCGCCACGATGGCGGCGATTTCCTCGTGTGGCAGGTCTTCGAAGTAACGCAGCGCGATCAAGGCTTGTGGCCGCATGTCCAGTTGCAGCAGGGGCCCGCCGCAGGGCCGGCGCACTGTCGCCCGATTGGCTCTCTGCCGCATCGCCCGGGGCCGGCTCGCGGGCGAGGGCGTCGAGCAGCCGGCGTCGGCGGCCGCGGCGCCGCAGGTGCTCGTTGACCGCACTGGTGGCCAGGCGGTAGAGCCAGACGCGGAAGGCCGCTTCGTCCCCGCGGAAGCCGTCGAACTTCTCGACGGTCCTCAGGAACACCTCGGCCGTCACTTCTTCGGCCGCGTCCGGAGAGAATAGACGCCGAAGGCAGTAGCGATAGACCAGGTCGTAGTGCCGGCGATACAGCTCGCCGAAGGCGGTCACGTCCTGACGGGCCCGGGCGATGAGGTCCGGCCCCGCGGCCACCGCCGGAACGACCAGGGACACGCGTGCTTCGGCCATGGCCTTCACCCGCCTTCGGCATCCACTGGACAATCTACGCTCAATAGATGCGCGCGGCGGCGAAAATGCGGCGGCGGGGCCCAGGAACAAAAGAAGAAAGAAGGCGAGCGGGGCGACGCTCGTCGCGTTCTGTTGCCGGAGTGGTCGCACGGGGTCGCAACCACGGAATAGCCCGACTTGCCCGGTGCGCTTGGGCATGCTACAAGCGTGTGCGGGCGCCCCCGCCCAGATTGGGGATGCGATGAAACGCTTTCTGCCCTTGCTGCCGTGGTTGCCCGTCGTGGGCACCCTCTGCGGATGCGCCCAACAGCACACGGCGCCGGCCGCGGCATCCGTCCAGCCGCCGTCGCGGGTCTTCCTGATCCACATCGCCCTACCGTTGCCGCAGGAGGAGCACCGCGGGATTCAGTACTACCCGATCGAGATGGCGCTGGGGGACCTGGACAGGTACGACTACGTGCTGGAGGAGTCGGCGCAGAAAATCGGGCGCCTGGTTCCTTCCGGCAGCATCCCCGCCGCAAGACCGTTTCTCGCGGCCCACGCACGCCCTGATCCGGACAGTAGCATCTCCACCTGGGATGCAACGCGCCTCGTGCTCTGGATGCTCGAAGACCCGGTCGGAACGCGCGTTCCGCTGGGCAGCGCTCACGGCCAACATGCCATGCTCGTGTCCAGGGTGGTGTACCTGGGCGAAATCCGCCTGTGCGGGGACATGCCCTGCCTCCGAGGGCCGCTGCAACCCGCGCTCGTCGGGCACATTGTGGACGCCAGCGCTGCGGACGTGGGCCCGCCCGCCGCCGATGGCCAGCCGCAAGAGTATGTGTGGCGACTCACGGACTGGAGAGAGGATTGACGGTGGCGATTGCGGGATCAGTATGCACTCGTCATCGCAGGCGCCTGTGTTGCGGGCCTGAGATCGTGACCACTGCGTGAGGTGTCATGCGACCGCTCGCCATACGACGGAAAGTCGCGTTCGTCCTGATCGTCCTGCTCGTGCTGGTCGAGGTGGGGACGCTGGGATTGGCGTACGGACCGGGGCGCAGGTGCATCATCTGGCGTTTGCCAAGGCCGTACAGCACGTGGGTCGCTGGGGGTTGCGGGCACGTCAGCCTAGCGTCGGGTCCCGTCGTCGACTTTCTCCTCGAGGATCCCGCGAAACCCGACTCAACCCGTTGGGTCGTACGAATCGAGCAGGATTCGCCGTACGTGTGGCTGCCCTCGCTACGGTTCTATGATGGGCGCACGGCCGGCGATACATTCGACCTGTCTCTTCCCGCCTGGATGATCGTGCTCCCATGTCTGGCAGTGCAGTGGGCGCTCTACCGCCGCATACCCGCGCGGCTGCGGGCGCAACACTGTACGGTTTGCGGCTACGCCCTGCGCGGCAACGTGTCCGGTCGTTGCCCGGAATGCGGCGAATCCGTTCACGCAGGCGGCAAGACAGATCCGGCGCGACCACACTGAGCTGGACGAACAGCGGCGACATGACAAGGCGGGCGAGCCGCCGTTGCGACTCGCCCGCCAGTCAGCCCCACGCACATTTTCGTTGCGGCGCGCCGCCGCGGCGCTATCTCGGCGTGGCGCGCCGGTTCAAGATCGCGCATCAACCCGGACCGACGACGGTCCAGTTGGTGGCCTTGAGCTTCTCTTCGAGGGCCTTCTTCTGCTCGGCCGAGGGCTCGGGGCTGGGGCGGAACTTGGCGAACGGGTCGCCGCTGAGGACCTTCTCGTCGCCGCCGCGGAAGAAGAAGTGCTGCGTGCCCCACGAGTAGTCGCTGTTGCGCAGCTTCTTGTAGCCTTCGGCGAGGTAGCTCGGGCCGTCGGCTTGCAGGCTTTCGACGAGTTCCGTGCAGAAGCCCGGGTCACCGCTGGTCGACTGCGGCGAGGCGGCGCCGTAGTAGGCGACCGTAATCGTTTCGGGCGAGAACAGCAGCAGGCTGCCGAGGAAGCGCTCGTACATCGGCTTGACGCCGTAGTCGCCGCGGAAGTTGCCGTTGCCGCAGCCGGAGGTCGTCACGATGTTCGCGGCACCGCCCTTAAACGTGGAGAAGTCCATCTTGATCGTGGACTCGGGACGGTTCGGGTCGCTCGAGGCAACAACGCCGGTCGTGTCCCAGTACCAGCCGCGCTGGTTGCCGTGGGCGATGACGTGCACGTGCAGCCACGGCTGCAGCGTGAAGGCCTTGATGAAGTCGCGGGCGCCGAATTCATCGGTTCGCTTGTTCGGGCGGAAGGTGCCCTCGTCCTGGCCGAAGCGGCACCAGATGTAGAGCTTCTGGTTGAGGGGCTGGGCACCGGCGTTCATGGTGTCCTTCATCAGGACGGTCCAGCCCTCGATCGTCTCGACGTGACCGACGTTCCCGGCGGCCCAGAGCATGGCGTCGCGGCCGTTGATCTCGTCCTTGTAGAAGCGATCGAGCTTGGTCAGGAACGTGTTCAGGTGCTTGACCTGGGCGGCCTTGTCGTCGCCCGCGCACGGCGGCACCCACCAGCTCGTCCAGATCTCGGTGGGGTTCTTCAGGCGATCGTTGGTGATCTCGGCGTCCTGGTAGCAGCCGTCGTTGTTCTTGTCCTCGTACTTCGCGTCGAAGTCCTCGTAGAACAGCGTGAGGGGGATGAGGATGTCAGCGGGGTCGCCCTTCACCGCGCAGGGAATCGAGCCGACCATGATGGCGCCGACGAGCTGCGGTTTGCTGGTCTCGTATTCCTTCTTGAGGATCTCGCGAATGGCCGGCGGCTGCATCTTGTAGTAGTCGTCGGGGCGGGCCTCGCACACGACGTTGAAGCTCTTGAGGATGTGGGCGGCGTAGGTGTCGAGTCCGGCCTTGATCTCGGGGTAAATCGCCTTGTCGACGATGAACACCGCCCGCGCCTTGGGCTCCGCGAAGGCGGCCGCGGTCAGCAGAAGGGTCCCCGTGCAGATCAATAGACGGCAGCGCAGCGACATCACGAGTCTCCTGTGGAAAGGGTCCAACTTGGGGAAATTGTCGCGAATGGAACGGTTCAATGCAAGCGGCGATTTCCGAGGCGCGCCACACCCCGCCGTCGCCCGGACCCGCTCAGTCCGGCTTCTTCGCGGGCTGCGAGGCGGGAACGGTGTGGGGCCGCCACCACGGTCCGAACAGCACGCGGTCACGCTCGGCTAGCATGTCCGCACGCCGGACCCGCCACGTAGCCGTCTCCGCGGCCAGGGCTTCCGCGGTGAAACTCGGCCCGAAGCGCAGCCGGTAGGCCGGACGGTCCGGCGTCGAGACGTAGAAGTAGTACTCGGGCGAGTCCAGCGGCTCGCGGAATGTGAACTTGAGGGCGAGCACGCCACCGTCCGCCCCCACCGCCAGGATCGTCGTGTCGAACAACTCGCCCGGCACAATCTGCCCGACTGTGAACTCGCGCGGTCCGGCCGTCATGTCGAGAAAGAGGTGCTCCGCCGGCGCGACGAAGAACCCCGGCGGATCGGATTCGACCAGCAGTTCATTCGCAGCGACGCGCTCCACCCGCGTCGGCCGCTCCATCCGCAGGCCGCCGGGATTCAGCGTGAGCAGGTGTCCCGCCAAGTCACGCGCCCCCCACTGCTCCTCCAGAGCGTAGATCGTCATCGTGCTCGTCAGCGGAAAGTTCACGAAGAACAGATGGCTGCCGCGCGGGGGCGGTGGCGTGTGGTCCAGAATGTCCGCGTAGATCAACTGCTCGGCCCGGAAGTTCGCCCGCCACAAGGTCCGATGTCCCGCGAAGTGCACCACGGCCAGCAATACGGCGCCGCCGAGGATCACGCCCCGCCACGCACGCGGCACTCCGCGCACGAAGAATCCGGCCGCGAGCGCGTAGCCGACGGCCGGCAGGTATCCGAAATGCGGCATCGTCGAGACCGGCAGTCCCGGCACGAGGGCCGCGACCATCCACAATGGGCCGAACCAGCGCCCGGGTTGGCGACGCGTGAGGCGCGCGTACCACGCAATCGTGATGGTGAGGATCGCCAGCATGCCGACGTGCGTCCAGACCATCGCGGTGGTCCAGGTATCTTCCGGACGAATCACGGCGGCCAACGAGCGCTGCGCGAGGACGCAGAAGAGGAGTTGCAGGAGTTTGGCGCCTGCCCAGAGCACGTAGCCCGCGTCGTGCGGCGTTTCCAGGTAGCCCGGCGGTTGGGGCGGGGACTGGAAAATGCACAAGCGCCAGACGACGTAGCAGCCAGCCAGTCCGCACAGCAGCACGTGCACGCGCCAGCGATGGCGTAGGTGCCGCCAGCCCCCGACCGCGGCATCGAGTACCACCGCCAGAACCGGAAAGGCGATCCCCGCCTCGCGACTGAAGACAGACAGAAGCCAGCACAGAACGCTGAGCGCGAGCAGACCGGGCCGCAGCGGACACGGGCGGCGCGCGGCGTCGAACGAAGCCCGGGCATAGGCGCTCGTGGCTGCGACGAGGAAGAGTGTGCCCAGTAAGGCATTGAGGGCCGCGGTCCAACTAACCGTGAAGACGCTGGGCGGACACAGTGCGAACAGCACGGCCGCCAGCAGCGCCCAACCGCGCGAGCCCAGCAGCCAGGCGGCGAATTGGAAAACGAGGAGCACGGCGGCCGCGTGCCAGGCGATGCTGCAAGCGTCGATGACCACCGGATTGCCGCGCCCTAAGGCGTATTCGGCCTTAAGGACCAGCGTGAAGACCGGGCGGACGTAACGGCACTCGGTGGGATGCGCCTGCCACCAGTAGCTCATCGTGCGATCGGGAAACGCCACGGTCGTGGCGTCGATCAGGTCGTGCCACGACCAGCCGGACGTGCGGACGTTGGCGCGGTGCAGATAGTCGTCGAAGTCCACGCCGTCAGAGAGTGTCCCCCAGTGCGCGGCGAAGGTGAGTGCGACGAGGCCGAGAGCCATTGCCACCGCGGGCCAGCGCGGCGGGCGCGCGGCGGCCTGGGGATCGATCGTTGCCCGAAGGTCAACCGGCGCCGCGGGCGTGTTGGGCTTCATGCGATTAGCGCGACATCCGACAAGCACCTATGGCCCGCACAGCGGACCCTACACTCGCTCACAATCCCTGCCCCTACACCTCCACCAGCATGCGGCTCGGGTCCTCGACGCACTCCTTGATGCGCTTGAGGAACGAGACCGACTCGCGGCCGTCGATGATGCGGTGGTCGTAGGTGAGGGCGACGTACATCATCGGGCGGATGACGACCTGGCCATCGCGGGCGACCGGGCGATCCTGCATGGCGTGCATGCCGAGGATCGCGCTTTGTGGGAAGTTCACGATCGGTGTGGCCATCAGCGAACCGAAGACGCCGCCGTTGGTGATCGAGAACGTGCCGCCCTGCAACTCCTCCACGGTCAGCTTGCGTTCCCGCGCGCGGCCGGCGAGCTCACCGATCTTCTGCTCGATCTCGGCGAAGCTCAGGCGGTCAGCGTCGCGTATGACCGGGACGACAAGCCCGTATTCCGTGCTGACTGCGACGCCGATGTCGTAGTAGTTCTTGTAGACGATGTTGTCGCCGCGGATCTCGCCGTTGACCGCGGGCCAGCGCTTGAGCGCGTCGATCGCGGCCTTCACGAAGAACGACATGAAGCCGAGCTTCACGCCGTAGCGCTTCTCGAAGTCCGCGCCGCGCTGCTCGCGCAGCTTCAGGACGGCCGATAGGTCGATCTCGTTGAAGGTGGTCAGCAGCGCCGCGACCTGCTTCGCTTCGACCAGGCGCTGGGCGATGCGGCGGCGCAGCATGGACATGGGGACGACTTCTTCCGCGCGTTCCGCGGAGGCACCGGCTGCGGGAACGGAGCTGCCGGTGGCCGGAGGCGCGGACGCAGCGCCCGATGGACGCGGTGCGGCGGCGGCCCGCTGCACGTCCTCCTTGAGCAGGCGGCCGCCGGGCCCCGTGGGCGTCACGTCGGCGGCTTGCAGGCCGGCTTCGGCGAGGGCGCGGCGGGCGGCGGGCATGACGTGGGCCGTGCTGCCGTCGGTCCGCGCGGCGGACGAAATGGTCCCGGTCGCGCCCCCCGCTTTCGCGGCCTTGGTGGGGCCGGAGGACACCGCGGCCACCGGGCCCTGCACGGCGAACGCGGCCGCCTGATCGGTGGAGGCCGGACGGGCGGCCGTCTCGTCGATCAGGGCGATGACGGTGCCGACGGGGATGATCTCGCCGGCGGGCTTGAGGTGCTTGGTGAGCACACCGGCCGCGGGCGCGGGCAATTCCATCGACGCCTTGTCGGTTTCGATCTCGGCGACCGGCTCGTCGCGTTCGACGTATTCGCCCTCGGCCTTGAGCCAGGCGCCGATTTGAACCTGGGTGATGGACTCGCCGGCCGACGGGATCTTCAGCTCGATCATGCCCGATGCTCCCACACGTGGCCGCCCGACCCGAGCGGGCGGTATGGAAGATGATAACGGGCTGGCGGGCAAGTGCCACCGGGGCGGCGGAAACGGGCGCCGGCGGCGAGGGGGTGAGAAGTTGGGGAAGTGCGCAAGTGGGAAGGGGCGCGCCAGGTGGACGCGCAGGGCCACTCCCTACTCGTCGTGTTCCGACGGCGCAGCGTCCGGCACGGAGGTGCGACGCGACAAGACCGACCGGAGGTCGGTCCCCCACCGTCAAGCGCGGAGACCGGGCGCTACGACTGGCTGAGGGCTGACGGCCGATGGCTGATGGCTGTTACGGACACATCGTGTTCATGCGCGCGATGAACGGGTCGATGTCGCGCCAGTTCACGTGGGCGTCGGCGCTGGCATCGAGGTTGAGGAACGGGCACGACGGGTTCCAGTCGGGGAACAGCGTCGCCCACGCCGATTCGTTGTCGTTCTGCGCGGCGATGAGGTAGTCGATGTCGCGCCAGTTTATGGCGCCGTCGCAGTTGCCGTCGCCGAGGCAGACGTCAGGTGCGACACAGCCCCAACGTGCCCAACTGGCGGCGGCGTAGCCTCCCGCAGTCAGGAGACTCCCGCCGGCGATCAACTCCCCGCCGCGGCGCGTCAGGGCATAGACGCCTGTCGTCGTCCCGTCTCCGCTCACGCCCGTTCCGAGGGGCTCCCAGTGCGAGCCGTCCCAGCGAGCGATGTAGTTCGCGCTAACGCCACCGGCCGTCGTGAACTCGCCTCCGGCGATGAGCGCGCCGTTGTAGACGAACAAGGCGTCCACAGGCCCGCTCAGTCCCGCCCCGAGCGGCTGCCAGGTCGCGCCATCCCAGCGGGCGATGTTGAGCGCATCCACGCCGCCAGCCGAGGTGAAGTAGCCACCCGCGATCAGCGCACCGTCGTAGACCGTCAAGGCACGCACGGACGTCTGGCTGGTTCCACTCACTCCAGCTCCCAGCGGCTGCCAGGTCGCGCCGTCCCAACGGGCGATGTTCAGCGCATCCACGCCGCCGGCACTCACCAGACTACCGCCCACGATCAGAGCCCCATCGTACACGGTCAGCGCCGAGATGCTGCCACTCGTGCCCGCGCCGAGCGCTTGCCAATTCGTGCCGTCCCAACGGGCGATACCGCGGACATTCGGGTCGAAGGGGTTGTAGAAGCTCCCGCCCGCGATGAGTGCGCCGCCGTACTCCGTCAGCGCCCGCACGCCGCCGTCCAGGCCGGCACCCAGTGGTTGCCAGCTCGCGCCGTCCCAGCGCGCGATGTTCTTGGCGGCGACGTCGCCGGCCAAGGTGAAGCTGCCGCCCACCACGAGCGTACCGTCATGCACCCGCAGCGCTGCCACGGTTGCCGCGGTCGACGAGCCGCTGATCGACAGGCCGGCACCCAGCGGCCGCCAGGTATCGCTTGCGCGCCGGACAATCGCCTTCGTCCTGACGCCGGCAGCGTGGGTGATTGCGCCGCCGAGGATCAGATCGCCGTTGTACACGGTCGAGGCGGAGACGCGTCCGATCAGTCCTTCGCCCATGATCCGCCAAGCCGTGCCATCCCAGCGCGCGATGTTCCGAGCATACAGGCCCCCGGCGCCAGTGAAGTCCCCGCCCACGATCAACTCGCCATTGCAGAGCGTCAGAGCTCGAACAGTGCTTGAGGTGCCGCTCGAATAGCCGGACAATCCGGTCGCCAGTCCGCGCCAACTTGTGCCGTCCCAGCGCGCCACCGCGTTGGAACTGAGGCCACCGGCCGTCTTGAAGTACCCGCCGACAATCAGTTCGCCCTCGTAGACCGCCAAGGCACTGACCGAAGGCTGACTCACGCCGCCCAGACCCGTACCCAACGGCTGCCAAGTGGTGCCGTTCCAACGTGCGACCGCGGGCGCGCTTGTGCCGCCGGCCGTCGTGAAGTGCCCACCTGCGATCAGATCGTCCTTGTAGGACAGAACGGGGCCGACGCTTCGGTCCATCCCGGATCCCAAAGGCGCCCAGGCAGCGCCGTTCCAGCGGGCGATCCGGTTTGCGCCGACACCGCCGGCAGTCGTGAATTCACCACCCGCGATCAGTTCCCCTTGGTGAACGGTCAGCCCATAGACGGCGGTCGACGTCCCACCCATCCCGCTGCCCAGCGGCTGCCAAGTCGTTCCGTCCCAGCGCAGCACGCCGTACGCAATCGAACCCCCCGCGATCAACTCGCCGTTGTACACGGTCAGGGCGTACACGACGCCGGTGATCATCCCCGCGTCCATCGACTGCCACGTCGTGCCGTCCCAACGTGCGATGCTATTTGCGGGCACGCCGCAAATGCTCGTGAATGTACCGGCGACGATCAAATCGCCGTTGTAGATTGCCAATGCGTATATTTCGCCATTCACCCACGTTCCGGCGCCCAGCGGTTGCCAGTTTCGGCCATCCCAGCGCGCGACACCATTCTGCCCGGTCACCAGCAACTGCTCCGGCTGCGGCCCGTCACCGTCCGGATCCCACGCCGCAACCGCTCGGACCGCGGTACTGAGACCGGGCGGGTCCTGTCCGGGTTCGAACAGCCACTCCGGAGAACACGCAGCCTGCGCAGGGACGCCGCCCATCGTCAAGGCGATCAGCAGCACGAGTGTGCTCGCTATCCCAACACTGAAACCGGTCAACCTCATCGACGTCTTCTGCATACCCCGTCTCCTCGCCCTGTGGACACAAAACGCATCGTCGCTGATGGCCCCCGGCACTTGCCCCTGCAATCCACCGCTGCAGGTCACGCCTCCGTCCCGCCCCGTCCGGCAGGCAACGTGCCCCGAACGGATGCCAACATCTGCACCATACCACATTTCCTCATGATCGCCAAACGTCGAGCGGTTATCGGCCTAGCTCCGGCCCAATTCGCACAGCCAGTAGTACAACAATCGGCTCAACACCGTGCTGCGATAGCGGGCCGTCGAGCGGATGTCATTGATTGGGGCAACATCAGCGGAGAGAACAACCGCAACGTCGGCAGGCGTGGCGAACGTGCGGCCGGCGGCGAGGGCAGCTTCGAAATGCGTGCAGCGCTTTACCACGGGGGCTACGCTGTTCGCGACGACGCGCCAGGCAGACGAGCCCTGCGCGCCGGCGCGTGCCGCACTTTGCGTGGCGCCATTCTGGACAGCAGCATCCTGCACGACAGCGACGGCCACTTTGCTGATCGCTTGAGCCTGGCGAGCGCCGACTTTGTGGAACCACTCGCGGACGCGGCGGCGGCGCGGCAGACGTAATCCGACGATCAACTCGTTTGGCTGGCGGACCGTCTGGCGGTAGCCGGTGTAGAACTGGTCGAGCGGGATTTCGCGCTGCCCGGCCTGGCTGCGCAGGACAACGCGGGCGTCGTAGGCCATCAGAACGAGGACGCCGTCGGCCGCAGGCGAGCCGTTACCGACGTTGCCGGCCCAGGTCCCGCGCATCTGAATCTGAATGGCACCGACCTGCCGGGCGGCCTCGGCAAGAAGCGGGAAGGCGCCGGCAACCGGCGGTGCGGTAATCACATCCCAGTAGGTCGTCAGGGCCCCCAGTTCGAGCGTGTCATCGGTGAGTCGCCAGGGCTGAAGCTGCGCTTGCAGACGCGAGAGGTCGAGGAAACGCCGCCCTTCGTTGGGTTGATGGTGCCAGGAAACGAGCAGGTCCGTGCCACCGGCGATGGGCGCCAACGAGCCGCCAGTCGCCGCGGGTGCAGCCGCCCCGCCGCCGAGGGATACCGAGCCGCTGCGCCCGGCGGCGTCGGCGAGCAGGTCGAGCGCTTCGTCGAGTGTAGTCGGCCGGAGCACTTGCACGCCTACTCTCCTGACTGCTGCAGGGCGGCCGTGGCGCCGGCCAGTATGCCGTCATACCCGGTACACCGGCACAGATTCCCCGCGAGCAGCGCCTTCAAGTCCCTGCCGCGCGCTTCGGCCGGATGCTCGGCGAGCCAACGCAGCGTCATGACGACGCCGGGCGAACACGCGCCACACTGCGCGGTGCCGGTGCGATTGAGCAGTTCCAGCACGGACGCGACCGCGGCCTCCACGGTCTCGACCTGCCGCCCCTCGACCTGGAAGGCGGGCACGAGGCACGAGTTCACCAGTCGGCCGTCGAGCACGACCGTACACGCGCCGCACTCGCCTTCGCCGCAGCCTTCCTTCGTGCCGGTGCAGCGGCAATCGTAGCGCAGCACGTCGAGCAGCCGCGCGTCGAGCGGCACCGTGTGCGTCACGGGTTGGCCGTTGAGCGTGAAATGCAGCGTGAACTTATCCACCGGCGGGGCCCTCCAGACGCTCGAGCAGGCGCTCGGGTGTCAGCGGGATCGAGTCGAGCTGCAGCGGTACGGCCGCGCAGATCGCGTTGAGGACGGCCGGTGCGGGGCCGTTGAGCGGTAACTCGCCGATGCCCTTGGCACCGTGCGGCCCGTAGACCGTCGGTTGCTCCTCGAAATACACGCGAATCGTCGGCAGGTCCTGGCAGGTCGGGATGACGTAGTTCGTGAACTGATTGTTGCGCATCACCCCGTCCTGCTGGATCACATCCTCGAAGAGCGCCCAGCCGATGCCCTGCGCGACGCCGCCCTGAATCTGGCCGCGGGCGAGCGTGGGGTTCACGACGCGGCCGATCTCCTGCAAGGCGACGTAATCCGTCACGCGAACCGCGTAGGTCCGCAGATCGACCTCGACTTCCGCCACGTGTGTCGCCCACGCATACGTCGCGTACGCGTCGCCGCGATAGGTGCGTTCATCCCACTGGATCGCGTCCGGCTGCACGTACTTCGCGTGGCCACGCAGCTCTTCGCCGGGGTGGGCGGTGTACCAGGTGCGAATGGCGGAGGGGACGTCGGTCGCGGGATTACAGCCGTCGAGGCCAAGTTGCCTGCGCAAGTCCGCGCAGGCTCTTTCGACCAGCTTGCCGACGACCATGACGGTGCGGCTGGCGACCGTCGGCCCGCTATTCGGAACACGCGACGTGTCGGGCACGGCGACGTGCACCGCCTCCATCGGCAGCCCGAGGTTGTCGGCGGCGATCTGCGCGAAGACCGTGATCATCCCCTGCCCCATGTCGGTCTGTGCGGTCAACACCTCGACGTCGCCATTCGGCCGCCCGACTACGGCGACCTCGGAAGCCAGGTATTTCTCGCCGCTGCCCGTGAAGCCCGCTCCGTGGCAGAAGGTCGCCATCCCAAGGCCGCGTCGCAGATACGGGTGCGTGCGGTTGAACTCGGCGTGCCGGCGGCGGCGCTCGTCGTAGGATGCGAGCTGCAGGCCGCGTTCGAGCAGTTTCACGAGGTCGACGCCGTCGTGAAAGACCTGCCCCGTGGCCATCGTCTGGCCGTCGCGCAGCAAGTTGCGGCGGCGCAAATCGGCCGGTTCGAGACCGAGGCGCTCGGCAATGACATCCATGTGGCGCTCGAGCGCGAAGAGCGTCTGCGGCGCCCCAAAGCCGCGAAAGGCCCCGTTCGGCGGTGAGTTCGTCAGCCGCGCCTCACCGTGGATGCGCACATGCTCGCAGGCGTACGGCCCGGCGGCGTGGATGCAGCCACGACTGAGCACGACGGGCGACAGCGTGACGTACGCCCCCCCGTCGAGGATGACGTCGATGTCCATGGCGAGCAGATGGCCGTCGGCATCGAGCGCGGTGCGGTGCCGTGTGTAGCTGGGGTGCCGCTTGGTCGTGCAGGCCATGTCTTCCTGGCGGTCGTAGATGATCTTGACGGGGGCGCCGGATTTCTCGCACAGCAGCGCGGCGTGGATCGCCAGGACAGAGGGGAAGTCCTCCTTGCCGCCGAAGGCGCCGCCGGTCGCGGCTTGCACCACGCGGAAGGCCTCCGGCGGGCGACCGAACGCATGCGTGAGCGCACCGAGGACGTAGTACGGGCATTGCAGGCTGCCGCAGAGCACGAGGCGTGCGTCCTCGCGCCAGGCGAGCATGCCCTGCGTTTCGAGATAGGCGTGCTCCTGGGCACCGGTGTGGTACACACCCTCGACGACGTGCGCCGCGGCGGCAAACACGCGATCCGGATCGCCCTTCCGAATGTCCACGCACTTGAAGACGTTGTCGGGGCCGTGCTGGACGAGGTCGGGAGTCAGCGGAGTGCGCGGATCAAGCACGGGCGACAACGGATCGACGTCGATGCGCACCGCCCGCAGCGCGGCACGCAGCTTGCGAAGCGAGCGGTGCGCGAGCAGCACGATCGGCTCGCCGCGATAGCGCACTTCGGATGCGGCCAGCGCCGGCATGTCGCGCTCGACCATCGCGACGGAATTCGCGCTGGGAATGTCCCGGTGATCGACGATCGTGAACTCGGACCAGTCGACGGCGGGATCGAAGTGGACTTTGCGAATGCGGCCGCGGGCGATCGGACTGCGGACGGTGCCGCCATGCAGGACGCCTTCGATGGGAATGTCGTCGACGTACTGCACGGTTCCGCCGAGCTTACCGAGCCCGTCGATTCTCGGGATGTCCGCTCCAATCCACATGCCGCGGCTCCGCTCCTGGCAGACGGCAAACCTCGGCGCTCTCAGGTTGGTGGTAGATTCCGGCCGGACTCCGCGGGCGCCGGCGCGGGGGCAGCAACCGGGCTAGCGGTGCCCAGCCCGACGCGCCGCAACACGGGCAGCAGCAACCAGCCGAGCCAACCCGCGAACACGATGCCGCTGGTGAACGCAATCAACGCGACGAGCGGCACGTTCTTCGGGAGGCGACAGAAGTTCGGGATGCTCGCCGCCACCGCGAGGACGCCGACGTTGCTGAGCGTGCCCAACCCGCCCGCGACCAGGCACGGAACGAGCCGCGTGCGATGACGCAATACGAGATACGTCAGGTCGATGACCAGCCCCGCCCCACCCGCGAACGCGAGGACCATGGCGCCATGTTGGCTGCCGCCGAGTAACTCGACCGCGCCCTTGAGCAGGCCCGCGAGTGTGGCCACACCGAAGCGCGGCACCAGACCCGCCACGAGGATGAGCGGGAGCACGTGAATGCCGGAGAGGCTCTGCAGCCCGCCCGGCAGGCGTACGGCCGCGCACAGCGCGGGGCCGCCGTACGTGAGGCCGATGCTGGAAAGCCCGCCGATGACGGCGAAGAGGCCGACCGCGAGCGTCGCCCGCCGGAAACGCGAATTGGGGTGCGGATTCACAGACATGCGACCGCCTTTCGATGCGAGTGTATCATGCCGGGCTGTGGCCGGGCAATGACCGGTGGCATCGTCGGCCTAACCAGACTGACGGAGTCGCGAGCGATGCCGCTGACCATTATCACCGGAGCACGGGGGGCAGGAAAGACGGCGCTGCTGCGCGCGCGGGTGGCGGCCTGCGCGGCGGTGGGCCGGACGGTCGGGGGGATCGCGTCGCTGGCGGTGTTCGTGGGCGGCGTGCGAACGGGGTATGACCTTGTGAATCTGCGGACTGGGGAACAGCGGCTGCTGGCGCGTGTGGTCGCGCCGGGAGAGAAGCCGACCATCGGCCCGTACCGCTTCGACGAGTCCGCAATCGAGGCGGGCAATGCCGCAATTGCGGCCGCTGTCGCCGCTCGATTGGACGTCCTGGCGATCGACGAAGTGGGACCACTGGAGTTGGGCGGCGCGGGGTGGACGCCGGGGCTGGAGCGGGCGCTGGTGGCGTGCCCGGCGGAGCAGGAGCTGATCGTGGTCGCCCGGACGGGGCTCGTGGCGGCGCTGGCAGCGCGGTTTCCGTCACCACTGTGGGCGGCAGCGACGCAGCGCACGGCAAGCGGCAACTCAACGGGCTAGCGCACGGAAGGAGCCCTCGTCTGCCGCAGGAAGGCGCGGGCCGTCCGGAGCAGGAGCGGTGCGGTGGCGCTTTACGGACGCCGTGCTTGCCACAGCCGGATCGGCCACGTGCGACGGGGGCCGGCGAACGCCGACGTTCCGGCACACGCCTTTCGCGCGCCGCAGCAGGCCGCATACCCAGGGTGGCCCGCCGATCGGCAAGTAGCGCACCCGCTTCCGCCCCACCTCGTCCCGCGCCATAATACCCATGACTGCACGGGCAGCCCGGCCCGCCACGCCGGACCTGCACCTGGAGAGTTGCCGTCAACATGCTCAAGCAGCACCACCACTTCATGATCGCCGCCCTCGTTACCGCCGACGCGCTGGCGATCGGCTTGGCGTGGCTGCTGAGCTACTGGATTCGCTTCGAGTACCTGCCCGTCGACCCCAGTAAGGGCATTCCCGACCTCGCGGACAAGTTCCTGCCCATGCTGCCCGTGGTCGTCGTCGCCCACCTGATCATCTTCTACCGCGTGCACCTGTACCGTCCGCGCCGCAGCGAGCGGCTCTTCCAGGAAACGCGCGACATCGTCAAGGCCTTCCTCGTCGCGATCGTGGTCGTCATTCTCATCGACTACGCGATGCCGCAGGCCAACAAGATCTCCCGCCAGTTCATCGCCACCTATGCGCTCGTTGGCACCACACTGTTTGCCGCCTTCCGCTTCATCGTCCGCATCGCGCTGCGTCTCGCGCGCCGGCATGGCCTCAACCGCCGCTTCGCCGCCATCATCGGCACCGGCCGCACCGCCCAGCGCCTGCAACAGGCTCTGCGCCGCAACCGGTGGACCGGCATCGACATCGCCTATTTCGTCGACGACCGCACCGACAGCGGCACGCTGCTGGGCATCCCGGTCTATGGCCCCCTGGCGGAGATGACGGCGATCGCCGAGCGACACCCCGTGGACGCGTTCTTTGTCGCCTTGCCCGGGGATCAGTCCCATCGCACAGAGGACGTACTCGACAGCCTGCACCTATCGATGGCGGACATTCGCATTGTGCCCGATGTGAACCCTGCCTACGCCATGCGGCCGGACGTCACGCAGCTTGACGGTGTCCCGATCCTCTCGCTGCGCCAGACGCCGCTGTACGGCTGGAACGTGATCCTCAAACGCGGATTCGACCTCGCCGTCGGCACGCTGTGCCTGCTCATCGGCGCCCTGCCGATGCTCGCCATCGCCATTGCGATCAAGTGGTCCAGCTCCGGCCCCGTCTTCTACCGCCAGCGCCGCATGGGCCTCGACGGCCGCGAGTTCACCATGCTCAAGTTCCGCACCATGCGCACCGACGCCGAAGCCGCGGGCCCCGTGTGGTCACAAAAGGTCGATCCGCGGCGCACGGCCATCGGTGCCCTCCTCCGCCGCACCAGCCTCGACGAGCTACCGAATCTGTTCAACGTCCTCGCCGGCCAGATGTCGCTCGTCGGCCCGCGGCCCGAGCGGCCCGAGTTCATCGCCGAGTTCAAGCACGAAATCCCGAACTACATGCTCCGGCACAAGATGAAGGCCGGCATGACCGGCTACGCCCAGATCAAGGGCCTCCGCGGCGACACCTCCCTCCGCCGCCGCATCCAGCACGACCTGCACTACATCCGCCACTGGAGCCTCGGCCTCGATATCCGCATCCTCGCCCAGACCATCTTCGGCGTCTGGTTCAGCAAGCACGAAGCGTAGCTCCGCGGCCAGGCTGGGCTAAGCCCGGCGCGGTGCGGCCTCGTGCCGCCAGACAAGTCAACCGGCTTTGGCCCAGCGCACCGCCCTTCCTCTTTCGTAATTCGACATTCGCCATTCCCCCGTTCCCAACGTGCTACTCGTTACGCCTCACTCGCCGCCCATCGCCCGCCGATACCCCTGCTCCGTCTGCGCCGCCGCCGCCGCCCACGTGAACTCGCGGCGCACGCGCTCGACCAGCTCCGGCTGCGGCCCCTGCGCCAGCGCCGTCTGCACCGCCGCCCGTATGAAGTCCGGATCCTCCGGCCGCGCGTAGTGCGCCGCATCACCGAAATACTCGCGTGTGCACCCGCCCGGCGTAACCACCAGCGCACACCCGCACAGCGCCGCCTCCAGGCTCACCAGCCCCGGCGTCTCGTACCAGCTCACGCACGCGTGTACCCGCGCCCGGTGATACAGCTCGCGCAGCGCCGCCGGCGGCTGCGCGTCCAGAAAACGCACGTGTGCGCCGGCCGCTTCCTGGCACCGGGCGTAATACTGCTGATAGAAGCGCCCCGAGCGTCCAACCAGCGTCAACGGGATGCCCGTCCCCCGCAGGGCCTCAATGAGCGCCAACTGGTTCTTGCGCGGCTCGATCCTCCCCACGCACAGCACGCCATCCCGCCGAGGCGCCGGCTCGTTGGGTGGCCCGAACGTCGCCGTGTCCGCCGCATTCGGCACGATCACGACCGGGCGCATGATCTCGAACTGGCGCTCGATCTGCGCCTGCTCAGCGCGGCTATTGGGCAGCAAGACCGCCGCCGCCGCCAGGAGCTCGTGCACGCCGCGGCGGAAGCTGAACCACGCACGGGAGAAATGGGGTGGTCTCCGGCCCTCGATGGTCGCCAGCAAGTGTCGCTGCAGGACGCGGAGATTCTGGTAGGCGTTGCTGCCGACGAGCCGCGCCAGGCGGCCCTGCAGGCCCACCCGTCCGCCGCGATCGAATTCGTCGCTGGGCCAGTAGATCGTGCTGAGGACCAACGGCCGCCCTGCCGCCCGCAGCCGCCGCGCGTGCTCAACGTTCTCCCACACGCGATCCAGATGGAAGAGGTGGAATATGTCATACGTCCGCAGGTCTGCGGGCCGTTCACTGGCCAAGTCCACCTGCACCCCGCGCCGCCGCAGTGCCTCGGCCGTACTCAGGATTTGGGTAGTATCGCCGCCGCGATGCTGCTCCAGGTCCCGGCGAACCAGCCACAACGCTCGCACCATGGCTCCCTTAACGCTCTTGACGACCGACACCCCCATCCATCGCGCGGGACAAGCTACCCCCTCGGACTTCGGCGTGGAAGCGCCCCGCCGTGGCTCCGTTGCCGTCCGCCAAACAGGCGACGACCCGCGGCACAGAATTTCGCCCCGCCCCCTTGCATGCAATCCGCGATCACCTATACTCATAAATGCCTGAGTGGAGCGCGGCATGCACAGGTTTCCCCCCCGGCCTGTCAGCCCCCCACTTGGGCTTTTTTGTTGCGCGACGTGGCCACTGTTGGCGCCGCACAGTCGCCCCTTCGCCGACCCACTGGACAACCCAACTCCTGGCGGTATCGTCCAATCATACGCGCTTCTGCTGAGAGGATGCCCGATGACGGATCCGACGTCCCCACCCCCGCCCGGTCCCGGCCCCAATCCCGCCATCACCCCCGAAATGCTGAAGGCCGCGATGAAGGCCTTCAAGAAACGCCTCAAGCTCGCACGCCTGGATGACGAGTCCCGCCTCGGCCGCGGACCGATGAGCAGCGGTGGACGCTCCGGGATCATCGCGATCGTTCCCCCAGCGCAGTACCCACAGGAGGTCTGGGACGAATTGCATCGTCTCGGCAAGCTCAATCGCGCCGGGCACGGCACGTATCAATTGGCAGAATAGCGGTCCGGCCGGTGTGCGCCGCGCGGACGCGGGGATTCCCGGTTGACAGCCGTCTGACTGCACAGGAAACTACGACCATCAACCTGGAAGCTGTTCCTGGAAAGGGTTGTACAATGCGAAAGTGGCTCTGGCTGACGGTTCTGGCGGCGGCGGTGGCGTACGGTGCGGGTTGCGCCGGGATCACCCGGACCGGCGACGAGAACGTATACACGTTCCGGCAGTCCGCCGAACTCGACGTACGCGGCATGGCCGATGACTGGAACATGATCTGGCTGGCCGATCGACAGACTCGCCTCTCACGCTGGTATACGCGCTAGGCGCGGCTTCCAAACTCGGTCGACGCCACCCGTGTTTGGCCGCGCTCGGTCACACGTGCCGCGGGTGCGCCCGGAGCGAAACTCACCGGCCGCACGCCCAGCCCCGTGAACCGGGGTTGAGCGTGCGGCCTTGTCTTGCGCCCCATGCTGCGGGCGCCCCACCGCACGCGCTCATTCAGCGGGGGGCACGCCAAGACCGTCCAGGCCATACCGTTGCTTCACGCCGCCTCATTTCCCCGCGGCCGGCACGATTTCGAAGTCGTATTCCTTCAGCCACACCTCCGTGTGTCCCATCCGGCTCGGTTCCGGCACGTGGAAAATGGGGCCCAGACCCGGGCCGGGGAAGGTCAGCTCGTCATGCAGGACCCCACCCGGAACCGTGAAGTAGCTCGTGGCTGGGTCGTTCGGCTTAAGCTGCAGCACGATGATGTCGTCCGCGGTCAACGTGCCCGCCGCCGCCTTCGCCTGGAATTCGGTCAGCTTGCACGTCGCGACGACGTACAGCAGCGGCTTGCTGGCGGGATTTGCGAAGAACAGCCAGCTTTCGGCGTCGCCGTGGGCCGCCAGGTGATCCAGCTTGATCCGGTTGCACGCCACGACGAGCATCTGCCAAGGCCCTGTGCCTTCGGCCGCCAGTTCGACGCGTTCGACGACCTGATCACCCTGCGGAACGGCGAGGGCCTTCGGGGAGGGGACCAGTCGCTTGAGCAGGCCGCGCGCTTCGAGCTGCGCCATCAGTTCGGGCGTAGCCTGCTGGGCCTGGAGACGAATCTTCTTCATGGTACTTCCTTGCTGGCGCCGCAGACGTCTGGAGCCACTCCGCCGGCCGGGCGCACGGGGCGAGAGCGTACCGAGGGGGGGCGGTGTATCGCAACTCGAAATCCCCAAACTCGCCGCTTGCGCTCCCGCCGCTGTCACGGTCTCCACACGTGTAGCGTCCACCCGCCGTGGCCGATGTTGAAGGCGGAAGCAGGTTGGGCTCCGGGCGACTCCGGAGCGACGGCTACCGTGGGAACCGGGTTTGGCCCGGAGCCCAGCGCAATCGGCTCCCGCCGTTGGGCGCCGTCCCCACGCGCCTACGAAATCGCCAACAACTCGCGTGTCGCCGCCCCCGGATTGCCGGGATCGAACCGCACCAGCGCCAAATCCCGCGTGTCATGCGCCGCCGACAAACACCATGTCCGCCCGATTTGCTGTGACCAGTCTCCGGTCATCCGCGCCGACTCATGGATATGCCCGTGGAGCGTCACACGCGGCCCGCGCGCCTCGATGAACCGCCGCAACGCCACGCTCCCCACGTGCACGTCCATCGGCGCATGATCGACCATCCGTCCATCGAGCGCCGCTCGGTCGAGGTGCGTGTCATACGGTGGGGCATGGCACAGCAGCACCGCGCGCGTCAGGTCGTTCGTGCCAACGAGCCGTGCAAGTTCGTCCGCGATGGTCGCGTAGCGAATCTCCTCCGGCGCCACCGGCACAGTCCGCTGCCCCTCTTCCGGAGAAATGCACCCTGGATCGACATATTGCGACACGTCGTACCGTTCCCAGTCCTTCAGCATGAATGGCGTCGGCGGCACACACGCGTACCCGTACACGTCGTATCCGCCGATCGTGACACGCCGCCCGTGGATGTACTCCCACAGTCCCGCCTGCTCACCCGCGTGCATCCCCGCTTCCTCGCAGCGCGGATCGTCATTGCCCAGGATTACCAACACGCGCGGATAGGCCGCTCCCATGTCCGCCTTCAGCCGCACGAACGCCGGCATCAGCCATTCCGCCAGGAAGTCTCCGCCATCCTGCCCCAGCGCCCGCGCTAGCGACCCGCTCGGCAGCAAATCCCCGCCCAGCAGCACCGCTTCCGGCCGCTCCGCCGCCGCGCGTGCGACGAGCGCCTCATAGCGTCCGCGCAGGCCGTGCAGATCGGAGACGAAGAACCAGGTGGACATGGGAGGATATCACCGTTGCAGGGCCAGCGCCGCCGTCACGGGATCCGTAGCGTCAGGCCTCCGTGCCTGACGTCCGGGTGGCACGGCCGCTTGCCGGCCAAGTTCGGGCCAGCCGCAAACTCATCCCGCTCGCGGCAATCGTCCGGCACAGTCGGCGGTCTCCGAGCGGCCGGGTCTTCTCGCCCATGCGCCGCGACCGGGCCGACGACGGTGGCCAGGCGCTTCAACCCGCAGAAGCCCGCCGTCACGGGAGTGGATAGGAATCGAACCTACCAAGGACTGCTTGTACAGCCCTTCAACGGTTTTGAAGACCGCGGCGCCCACCAGGAACGCGTACACTCCCAGATGCCTGCTGCCGCGGCGCCCAATCAACCTGCCGAAAACGCCGGCCGGCGATCAACCACCTGCGGCCACGGGACTCTGTATGACCATTGTGTCGCCGCCGCCCGCCCGCCGCAACCGCCCGGCACGCCGCCCCGCGGACGCCGGCCATGCCGCGTCCGTACACCTACGGCCGGACAACGATCTCGATGCTGTTCGAGGGGAATTGGCGCCGCGCCAGAAACTGATCCGACCCCGCCTTGTCCCCGATCGACAGTCCGTGCCCATTGAACTGGACGCAGTACTTGCCGGGCTCACTGATGGCGTACTGCTGCGCCAGGTCCAGTGATTCGAGCAGGACCACCATCTCGCCAGGGCGAATGGCGACGTACCGGGCGCAGGTCTGGCAGAAGCCCGCCGTGTACCGTACGGTCGACCCGTCTTCAGCAGTGATCGTCATACTCTCCAGCTTGCCCACGTGCTGGCTGTCATAGAACACGTCGTCTTGTCCGCCATTGACCAGTTCAAGTCGAACACAGATCGGTCCGCCGACGCGGTACTCCCCGGGCAGCGCGACAAGTTCCGTCCGCAATCCCGCCAGCTTCGGCTCCAACGCCTGCCACCGTGCTTCGGCCTCCGCCTTCTGGCGCCGGCGGCGGTCCTGCTCCCGCTTCACGCGTTCCGCCACCGTTACTTCCGGCAGGTTCAGGCGAAAACTCCCCCCCAGCTCCTCCACCGACCAGTCCCAATCCGCGTCCTCGTCACTCCCCGGCTGCGGCAGTCGCACGAAGAACGTCGTAAACTTCACGTCGGTTGCGCCGCGGCGCCAGCCCCCGCCGCAGTTCATGTAGTCGGCCTCCGCCAACAACTCCTTGATCGGCACGTAGTCACGCAGATAGCGCTCCGCCGTCCCGTACTCCTTCGCCCGGGCTCGCGTTTCCTCCGTGCAGGACGACAACGCCTTGTCCCATTCGTTCGCACGCAGCGCCGCGCGAAAGCCGTCGAGTGCCGCCCGCATGCCGCCCGGCATTTCCCACCTGGGACCCTTCCCCTTCCCCGGCACGCTCGCCTGCGTGGTCGCGGCGGCCGTAGTGGGCGGCGGCGGCTCAATTCCGGCAGCCGTGACGACCCCCGCAATCCCCGCCACCAGCACCAGCAATGCCTGTCTCATCGCTCGATCTCCCCGACAGGGCGCGAACCCCGCGCGTCTCGACCGCGCGTCCACACCGCGGGCGCGCCCAAACGACATCATCGCTCAGCCCATTCGCCGTCGCAAGCCGCCCCGGCGAGTCGCCACGGCGGCACCAGCATCTCTTGCTCCAGCCGATGGAACGCGATCTACGCTCCCTGCCCAAACCGCTGCACATAGTCCTTCGCCCGCTCGATCGTCGCCAGCACGCCCGGCATTCCGCGCTCCAGCGTCTCCCGCGTGAACGACAACGTCGGCACGTAGAACGCCTCGTTCTGCCGCTCGTCCACCCACGGCACGTCCGGCCATTCGTGTACGCCTGTCCGTCCGTCCGGCGAGGCCAGCGCCAGATACCCGAGCGCCCGGATGAACCGGCCCCCCCACGTCCGCATCAGCGGCGACTTCTCGCGTCCGAACGCCTTCCGCCCATCCTGCGTCTCCTCCCAGATTTGCACGACGGGCGTCAGTCCCAACAGCGTCTCGTTCCACTCCTCGCCGGCGATCAGCAATTCCGGATACCGCTCGTGCAACTCGCGCACCAGCCGCCGCACGCCCTCGACCTGGTCCCAGGCCGGATCGTTGTAGAAGACGTTGCAGGTCTCGTCGAGAAACACAGCGTCAATGCCATAGTCGCGGACCAGCGCGCCGATGCGCTCGACGAGGATTTCGCGCAGCGCCGGCGGCTCCAGCGCGATGTACGCATGGGCTGGATCGCCTTGCCCGTCGTAATCCCAGTCGATCGTGTAGCTGTGCCGCTGGATGCCGTTCCAGTCGCGGATCACGTAGTCCTTGAGGTGCTGGAGGTACAACGGGTGCTGCATGTTGACGGCCATCGCGTTCAGGTGCGGCATGACGTGGAAGCCCAGTCCGCGCGCCCGACTGCAGAACGCCCGAAAGCCCTCGTGTCCGCCGAGCGCCTCGCCCGGCTGAAAATCCGGATAGCGCCGCATGTACGGACCGTCCCAGCCGATCGGGTACAGAAGCGTCTGCGTCGCCGGGAAGTGCTGCGCGAGCATCTCGCACACCCGGGTCATCCCGGCGAAGTCCAGATGTACGTGGCCGTTCCAGTCCGCCCCGTGCAAGTTCACCGCCAGCCCGACCTGCCGCGTCCACGCCGGCATGTCCTGCCGCCGCGCGAAGTCCTGCGCCCCGAACGCCTGCATCACGAACCGCGCGTAGTCATCGAGCAGACTATCGATCTCCGTGTGGTAGCCGATCTCCCAAACGCTGGACTCGAACCGCCGCGTGCGCTGCCGGAGGGAGGCGTCCTGGACAATCTCCAGCCGCATGCGGTCGCCCATCTTCAGCGCGCGGATGCGGCGAAAACGCCACGGCGTCTCTTTCGTGACGACGGTGAAGTAGCGCCCGGCCGCGTCCGCACCGTCGTGCTCCCAGACGGCGAAGCCCGTCCGCCAGTCGCGCGGGAAATCCCACTGCCGCCAGGTCGCTTCGACGAGGTCGATCTTCTCCGGCGCGAGCATCGGCATGTACGGCACATTCAGCGTGAGCTTGATGCCCTTGACCGCCCGCTCATGCCGGCACGAAATCTGCAGTCTGATTCGGCCATGACCGGCCGGCAGGCTGCGGACCGTCACGGAACTGTCTGTGGCGGCGCGCTTCTCGCCCGTGTCGCCGTAGAGGAGGCGCGCACAGTGGAACGAGTCACCGTCAGCGCGCCACTCCTGCGGCTCGTAGTAAGTCGGCTCGGTCGTGTAGATGGCTAGATTCAGCTCGTAGTCACCCAGCTTCAGGGGCACGCTCATGGTCGATGTATCCTCGGGGCCAATCAAGACTGAAACGTTCCAGTCCGCGGCGAAATGGCCACTCTTCGGCCCTCGACCATTGTAATCCCTGCACAGCGACACCCCAACCCCAGTGCTGCCCCAATCCGGCCCGAGCCCCGCGCCCTATCGGACCAATCGGGCCCCGGTTGCCCCACGCGGCCGCGCCGACTTCGCCGGTTGGCTGCGCCCCCGCTGCCGCGTACGCGTCCGGCTTAGCCGATCCAGAGCCCCTCCAGCCGTACCTGCAGACCGTCCTTCGCCTTGTTCACGAAGTTGACCAGCCCGCTGTGCCGCCACTGGAGCATGCACATGCGCGGCTGGAAAAAGTAACGCGCGCCGATGCGGATGTCGCAGCGGGCCATGCGAATCAGGCCGTCATACGCCTCGGCGATGTAGTACCCGACGTCTTTGAAGCCGTGCTCCCGCACCTTCAGCGGCCCCGTCACGCACCAGTTGATCACGCCCGTGCGGTGATCCACGTCCATCACCACCCCGCAGTGCGTGATTGGACAGCCGCAGGACATGCCCAGCGGCCGGCCGATGAGCAGGTCGCCCTTAGTGATCTCCATCTCGCGCGTGATCATCGGGTTGTGCGGGATGATCGTCTCGCGCGGCCCCGGCTCTTCCGGGAAGTGCTCGAGGTAGAAGTCGAACTCACGGTCGAGGCTGTCGCGCCAGGTGACTTCATCGCCCAGTCCGCGACTGCGCTGCCGCGCCGGCAGGTTCACGCGCATCCCGGCGACCGTAGCGCAGCCTGCGCACGCCGCGTCGTCTCCACAGGCCCCCTCCTGCGCGCCGAGCGCCAGCGTCCCCGTCGCCGCGGGCATACTCTGCATGACCCGGCCGCCGGTTCCGAGATCGCCCTTCTTCAGGTGAATGCAGCGGTCCAGCAGCTTGGGCTCGTCCTCCAGCCGCGCCGCCAGGTCCGCACACTTACGAAATCCGCATAGCCCACAGTCCAACCCCGGCAGTTCCGCCACACTCGTCATTGCGTCACTCCCATGCTGGGCACCAGCCGGCTCGCTATCGGACGCAGCGCGGCCACGACGCCCGGCAGGATGTCCAGAAAACGCTCCACTTCCGCTTCCGTGTTCTGTCGCCCCAGCGTGATCCGCAGCGCACCACGCGCTCGGAACGCGTCGAAACCCATGGCCCGCAATACATAGGACGGCTCCGCCGCCTGGTGCGTGCTGCAGGCGCTGCCCGTCGAAACGGCGATGCCGGCCTCATCGAGTGCCAGCATCACCTTGATGCTCTCGCCCTCCAGACCCGCCAGGCCCAGGCACGCGTGGCCCGGCAGCCGCCGGTAACGATCGCCGATCAGGTACGCCTCCGGCACCGCCTCCAGCACGCCGACAATCAGGCGCTCGCGGAGCTGGACGAGGCGGACAATCACGTCCCCGCCTTCCGCCAGAGCGAGTTGTGCGGCCGCGCCCAAACCGACGATCCCGGCGACGTTCTCGGTGCCGCTGCGTAGACCCCGCTCCTGACCGCCGCCGAGGAGCAACGGCTCCAGGTTCAGCCCCGCGCGCACCACCAGCGCGCCGACCCCCTTCGGCCCATGCAGCTTGTGTCCTGACAGCGACAGCAGGTCGATGTTGTCGCGCTGCAAATCCAGCGGCACCTTCCCCGCCGCCTGTACCGCGTCCGTGTGAAACAACACGCCGCGCGCCCGGCAGATGGCGCCGATTTCGCGCACCGGTTGCAGCGTACCGATTACGTTGTTAGCAGCCATGATCGAGACCAACTGCGTGTCAGGCCGAATCGCGCCGGCGACATCCTCCGGGTTCACCAGCCCCTCCGGGTCCACGCCGACCACCGACACCTGCACGCCCTGACGGGCCAGCCAGCGCACCGGTTCCAGGATGGCCGGATGCTCGATCGCACTCACGACTACGTGCCCTGCCGCGCCCGCCGTCAGCCGCATGACGCCCTGCAGCGCCAGGTTGTTCGCCTCGGTGCCGCCGCCGGTGAAGATGACCCCGCCGCGCCCGGCTCCGACCAGCGCGGCCACATGTCCGCGCGCCGCTTCAACGGCGGCCCGGGCCGCGCGACCCTCGGCGTAGAGGCTCGACGGGTTGCCAAACTCGCCGTCCGCGTAGGGCGCCATCGCCGCGCGCACCCGCCGGTCCAGCGGCGTCGTCGCCGAATTGTCGAAGTAGATCCGCTCTGCCACGACCGCAGCGCTCCCTCACCCCGCCTCCGCCGACAGGTTTACTCTCCCCGATAGAACGTCTGGTTCTCCAGCGCCCGCACGACCCCGAAGTGCGACTGCCAACCGACGTCCTTCTTGCCGACGCAGATCGTGCACGTGCCGACCGGCGGATTGCCGCGGAGCACCAGCCCCGCCGTGACATCCGGCGTGTGCAAGATGCGCTCGACCAAGGGATCGATGCCGATGCCGTGCAGGGCGTTCACCTCGCGCACGCGCACCGCCGGCGCCGCGTCGAGAATACGCGCCCGGAACACCTCGCGTTCCGCCTGTGAAACCAAGTCAATCTTCGTCACGACGGCGATGTCCGCGAGGCTCAGCATTGGCCCGATCTTGCGCGGCAGGTTCATGCCGCTTGTCGCTTCGAGCACGACGATCCCCAGCCCGCCGTCGACATACGGCGAGCAGCGCAGGCACAGCCCGGCCGTCTCGACGAGCAGAAAGTCGCAACCTTCGCGCTCGGCCCACTCCAGCGCCTCGCCCAGCACCATCACGCTGCAGTGATCCGGACAGAGCTCGCCCGAGTACACTTTCTTCGTCGGAATCCCGAACTCGCGGGCGAACTCCTCGTCCTCCTCCGCGAACTGCACGTCGATCTTCAGGTACGCCACGCGCTGCCCCCCCGCCAGGAGCTTGCGCATCGCGTGCCGCAATACCGCCGTCTTGCCGGACGTGGCCGGCCCCGCACAAATCGCCAGTTTCACGCCAGCGCCTCCAGTTCGTCCTCGCTGAAATGCCCGCCGCTGCGAATGCGCTCGCGGAAGTGCGTCAGCACATCGTCCGCCGCACGTACCCGCTGCGCCAGCCGCCGCTCGGCCGCCCCCGAGTGAATGACCTGCGTCATCGCGCCCCCAGCCATGACCACGCGGAAGTCTGACAGCAGTGGGATGTACGGATCATGCGTCACGAACACAAAGATCTTCCGGTAGTTCCGTAGCAATTCGAGCGCCTTCATCCGATGAATCCCGGCGTTCTCAATCTCGTCGAGCAGGATGATCGGCGAATTGCCGATGATGACCGCGTCCGCGATCAGCAGGGCCCGCGTCTGCCCGCCGGACAGCTCGGTCATGCGGTAGTGCTGGAGAATCGCCTCGCCCGTGAGCTGGTTCGCGAACGCCAGCGTCCGCCCGACGACCTCCGCCGAGACACCCGCGTCCGCATGCCGAATGCCAGCGTGGATGTTCAAAAAGTCGCGCACCGGCAGGTCCGACAGGAAATTGGTGTGCTGTGTGATCAGCGCGATCGGGTTGGCGGACGGATCGTCGCGGTACTCCGGCGGCGGCGGCGCGTCGTTAATCAGGATTCGCCGGCCCGTCGGCGTCGCGCCGTCGGCGAAGAGTTCGATATCGTTGATCAGCGTCGTCTTCCCCGAACCCGTCGGCCCCACGATGCTCACCACGTCCCCCATCGCGAAATCCACGCGTTGGACCGGTTCGCCCGACCCGTTCTTTCCACGTCCGCCGAGGAGCGTAATCCGCTCGATCATGTCGACCTCCTTGTGCCGCGTTCCACGGCCTCTCGCTGCGGCCACCATCCGGCTTGCGGCCAAAACACTCTGATAGGAGTGTACCAACACTCCTATAAGAGTCAAGCCCGTTTCCGGCTTTCTTTCGTCGAACCTTCGCGTTCCGCTGCGCGCATGCATGGAATCACCGTCGGCCGCGCGATACGCTGGCCCTCGTGGGCTCCAAACGCGACAAGTCGCGACTGCGGACCGCACGCGGCGTCACAGCGCACGCGGCTCCCGGCAACGATCTGCTGCTTGTCGTGGCCGCGCCAACGTGGCAATGGCTCGTCGCGGCGCTGACGGTCGCGGCCGCGGCCGTCGTCGTGTACCTTCCGACGCTGCACAACGAGTTCGTGACTTGGGACGACCCCGACTACATCACGAAGAACGCGTACGTCACGTCACCCGACGGTCTCGCCGCCATCTGGAACCCCCGCACCAAGCAGCAGCAGTACTACCCGCTCGTCTTTTCGTCGTACTGGGTGGAATACCGCTTGTGGGGTGATGCACCCAGCGGCTATCACGCGACGAATTTCGCGCTGCACGCCATTAACGCCGCACTGATCGTGCTCCTGCTGCGACAACTGGGCTTATCGCCGTGGGCGGCGTGGCTGGCGGCAGCGCTCTTCGCGGTCCACCCGCTCAACGCCGCGTCGGTCGCTTGGGCGGCCGAACGCAAGAACGTCCTGTCGCTGCTGTTCTACCTGCTCGCCCTACTCTGCTATTTGCGCCAGACGCGCGGCGGGAGTTGGGTGTTATACGCGCTGGCCGGCGTGCTCTTCGTGCTCGGCCTCTTGAGCAAGACCGCGGTCGTCACGTTTCCGGCTACGGCGCTCGTGTGCGACCGGCTGATCCTGCGGCGGTGGACGTTGCGCAGCTTCGCCCGCACCGCCCCCCTGCTGCTGTTGGGGCTGTTGGCGGCGGCCCTTACGCACCACGTCGAAGCGCGGAACGCCGGCACGAACATCGTGCGCCTGGAGCCGTTGTGGCGACCGTTCGCGGCCGCGGGGGCAGTGTGGTTCTACATCGGCAAGGTGTTCGTGCCGACGAACCTGGCAGGCGTGTACGAACGGTGGGACCTGCGCGCGCACTGGCCGGTGTTCGCGGCGGCGCTGGCAGCTGTGCCGGCCGCTGTCTATGCCGTCTGGCGCTGGCGCCGGCGGCTGCCGCCGCAGGTGCTGTGGGGACTGGGGCATTATGTGTTGAGCCTCGGGCCGATGCTGGGGCTGGTGTCGTTCAACTACACGCAGTTTTCGTTCGTGGCGGACCACTTCGTCTACCTGCCGGTCATCGGATTGTTCGCCGCGATCGCCGCACTGGCGGAGGCGGGACGCGTGCGGATTCGCGCGGCGCTCGTGCGGCGGGTCGTTCCGACGGCGCTGGCGGTCGGCGTGCTCGCGGTGCTGGGGACGCTGACGTGGCGGCAGTGCGCGACGTTGTGGCACGATGCCCGGAGTTTCTGGGAAGAGACGTGCCGGATGAGTCCGGACGGCTGGGTCGGGCACTACAACCTCGGCAACCTGTACATACGCGCAGGGCAGACTCGCGACAGCGCCGAGCACTATCGCCGCGCGGCGGCAGCCAAGCCGGACCTGCACCAGGCCTACGGTTCGCTGGGTGAGGCGCTCGCTCTGCTGGGGGATCGCGCGGGGGCGCTGGAGGCGTACCGGCGGGGTATCGCCGCCGTGCCGTATGACTCCAAGAAGTGGGTGGACTATCGGCACGGCGCGGCCGACGTACTGCTGGTTCTCGGGCGGAAGGATGAAGCGGAGAAGTACCTGCGCGAAGCCGCCACCAAGTCGCTCTATCGCGCTCAGATTCGGCTCGCCCGCTATCTCCGCGACGAGCGGCGCTACAGCGAGGCCGCCGCGTTCTACCAGGCGGCCGGCAAGACAAAAGACGCGGCGCCGCTGGAAGTGACGAACGCGCAGCGAGAGCTGGCGGCGCTGCCGCGGGAGGCCGGAGCAGGAAAACCCTGAAGCCCGCCATTCGGCGCGGTGCTCACGCCGGTTGACCGTGATCGCCCAGCCGCATGACGGGCGCAGGGCCGATATGGCACGTCAGGCCCGGCTCCCGTGCGGGCGGCCTGCGCGGCGAAGCCCTGAGCGTCTTGCATTGGGCCGAGTGAACCGTTACAAACGCCATAGAGGGTCTGTAGGGATGTGAAGTGCCATCGGGAGGATCCCCCTGTGAGATGCAATCGCCCTTTAGAACGGCCACACGGCTTCACCATTGCGGAATTCATCGTCGTGGTCGTCACGACCGGACTCTTGGCTACCGTACTCGTCCCGACATTGACCGGGGCCCGCAAGGTCAACCGGACGGCGAGCTGCGCGGCGAACCTGGGGCAGGTGGCGGCGGCCATGCAGGCGTACCAGGGCGATTCGCTGGGCTTCCTGCCGTGCGGTGTGGGGACGGTTTTCGGCAACCGGACGGCCGCGTGGAGCGAGGCCGCCTGGTTCATGCCGAAACGCGAGCTGTGGTTCTACAAGCTCTGTCCCGCGTACCTCAAACAGCCGACCCAACTGATCTGCCCGCAGGATCCGCACGGCGGCGAGTTCGACTTCGAGGCGGTCGATCCCAACACGGGCCATGCCCACAGCAACACGGTCGTGCCCTCGTGCGGCTATGGCCTGAACTACGCTCTGGCCCACCTAACCGATGGCAATCTCCAGGCGCATCCGCCGCTCTGGGGGGATCGGACCATCCTGCTCGCGGACATCGGGCCTGACGGTCCGCTGGAACTGGAGGCCCTGCCGTTCTCGAACGATTCGTCTCTGGGCCAGCCCTGGCGCGACGGGGGGCGCATGATCTGGGATGACGGCAACAACCGGGGCTGGTTCACCGGCCCGACCTGGCTCACGACCCGACATGGCAAGGGCATCAACATGGCGGCGCTGGACGGGTCGGTACGTCCGGCACGGACCCTGGAGGTCCTCGCGCGCCCCATCGCGAAGCGCTACAACAATTGCTACCGCATCGACGCCGGCCCCCCCCGCACGTACGTCTGCCACCTCTGCAACCTCTACACAAGCGACCTGTACCACTACGACTTCTCCGACAGCAGCTTCTGGTGGTGGACCGGCGCGATGCCGACGCAGGCCGTTGCTTCGCTGGTCCCGTCTTCACAGCGGTGACGCAATTTCCCGGTGCGCCCCCAGGGACGACCGGTATGGGAGGCTTACGATGACACGCGCGACGATGATTCTCCTCGCGGCCCTGACCCTCACGCTTCCCGCGTCGGCCGGCTTGACCATCACGATCCCCGGCCCGGTGCTCTCGGATGGCCCTTTCGGCGAACCTGGAAACGGCGTCGTCACGTTCGACTACGCGGGCCCGGCGTTCACGCCCGACCAGCTCACCTTCGCGGGCGAGGTCACTAGCGGCGGGATCGGCTCCTTCCTGAACGAGCTGCAGGTCTGGCTGACCGATCCGGCCGGCAACACCGTGGGCTGGTATCCGATGTGGGGCCGCGCGTGGGACGGCGTGCAGACGATCGCCCCGAACGTGGTCGGCAGCGCGCGCGGCCTGCTGTTCGGCGTGCCCGGCACGTGGACGGTGACGTTCTCGGAGTGCTTCGATGAGCCGGGCGTCGACGCCGTGTGGTCGAATGTGGAGATCGCGCTCGCCGACGCCGCGGTGCCGCAAATCACGCGTTCCGGCAACACAACAAACGGCCCCACCTGGCGCCGCCCGCACGCGGACCTGAACAAGCGGGGCTACTACAGCTACATGGGGCGGTCCACGCACTACCACGCCCTGGCCCCGACCGTCGACACGGCCGGCGCGTACACCATTCGCAGTACGCAGGATGGCTGGAACGGCGTGCTGTTCCTGTACGTCAACGCGGTCGTGCCGCCGACCACGTCGGCCGTACCGAACGCGGTGGCCGGCAACGACGACGGTCCCAACGGCATGGGGACGAGCGAGCTGACGGCGGCGCTGACGCCGGGGACGCCGTACTACGTGGTTGTGACGGGCTTCGCGGACGACGAGTTCGGGGCGTATACCGTGTCCGCCGACGGCCCGGGGCAGATCACGCTGCTGCTACCCACGTGCCGCGGCGACACCAATTGTGATGGCGCCATCAACTGGCGGGACATCGATTTCCTTCTCGCGGCGATGACAAGCGAGGCCGAATGGGTCGGCCTGTTCACGGGCGACCGCACTTGCGGCTACAGCAACTGCGACGCGAACGCGGATACCGCCGTCGACTGGCTTGACATTAACCCGTTCATCGCACTGATGAACACGACTTGTCCGTGACTGAGGTCGGGCCACCCGCGCCCTGAAGGGCGCGCTATTTCCCCGCGTTGGGGAAGCGCTTAAGGATCAGGCGCGCCGCCAGCTTCAGCCGCTCCTTGCGGGCGGCCGGGTCGCGCGCGTCGTTGAGTTGGGCCTCGGCGTAGCCGCGCCAGATGTGTTTGCCGGTGCCGGGGTCCAGAATATCGATGACCAGGGCGCCCTCCGTGCGGACGGGCGCGAAGGTCGCGTCCCGGAGGCCGCCGACGGTCTGCCGCGTCACCGCGTACTCCAGGGCAAGGTCGGTCTGCCCCTCCTCTTGTCGCGCGTAGCCCTTGCGGGACATCTCGTCAGCGATCACTTGCCGGACAAGGGCGTCGTGCTCGGACGAGAGGGCCAGTTCGTGCCGCAGCCCCATGCGGGTCTGGCTGGCCCACACCCAGGTCCGGCCCATGCCGTCAAACCGAATGCCGGGTCCGTAAGCCGACTCGACGCGCATTTCGCTGCAGCCCGCCAAGGCTAGCGGCAACAGCAACATGCCAGCAAAGCCACAGCACCCCAGAGGCCTTCGTGCTTTCATCGCGCATCTCCCGGGTCATTTTGCCCGACTCCGTCGCCGGGCCGCCCCAGCATTGTACCGGTTTCGTGCCGACGCACCCGGCGTCTTGGCGGGCGAAGTCCGGAGTATCCTTAAACCCCGTGACGATGCGCCCGCACGCCGGCGATCGTGGGAAGCCACCCGGGGCCCCGCGCTGCAAGGAAGGGAAGCTGGAGGCGGCCCGCTATTCGTGCGGCCGGCGCGAATTGAAGATGGCGACCGTCGCCCCCAGGCCCATCAGGATCGTGAATCCGCATGCCAGGGAGAAGAGCACGCCGTCACTAAGGTGCGGCAGCTTCCAGGTCAGCGGAAACGTGATCAGCCCGAGGCTCGCGACGACCGTCAGGAGACAGCCGGCCGCAAACCACCGGCGCCGTGATGTTTCCTGGCAAGTCATCCACGTCCTCCTTTCCGTGATGTTTCGGCCCGATCAACGTTGGCCCGCAAGCACCGCGACGTTGGCCCGCAACGTGCCGGTCCCAAACGTATTCGCAGCATAGACGAGGGTATTCGCGCCCCGCTATTACAAGATGCACCGTTATTCCGAATCACCGAAAGGTCGGCCTGCGCGACCTTCCCACCCTGGGACGCGGTAGCCGACGCAGACCCTCATAGCTACTTAAGACGCGACCGGCGGCGGGATGCCGTCACCTTCTGTACGCCGCAGACGGCTCGCGGTGCGGCCGCGATTCGCGCCGCTGGCCACCGTCCCGTGCGCGGCCCGCCCGGTACAATCGCACCATGGCTAAGACACTGCCCAGGCCGCGAGGTGAGTGGCCAAGCGAGCTGATTGCTCCCCCGCCGCCCCAGCGTGCGGCAACGAGCGGCTTGGCGCTGGTGTGCGCAGGGGCGGTAACGCTGGTAGCCGAGTACGTTGCCCGGCGATTCCAGCTCGGCCCCGTAGACGATGCGTACATCTCGCTGCGCTATGCCGCGAACTGGGCATCCGGGCGGGGGCTGTGCTTCAATCCGGGCGAGGTTGTCGAGGGGTATACGAACTTCCTGCTCGTCGTGCTGGAGGCGGCGGGGATTCGTGCCGGCCTTGACCCTGTCCTGCTTATGACGCTCGTGGGGCGCGCGTCCCTGGCGGCCATCGCCGCACTGGTAACCGGGTTTGTCTACACGCGCGTATTCCCGAGACGAGCGCTTCTGTCGCTCGCTGCCGGGCTGGCGCTCACGCTCAACCCGGTTCTCATCTGCTGGGCGCACTCTGGCCTGGAGAGCTGCCTGTACGCACTCCTGCTCCTGGCGGCCGTACTCGCGGCACTCGCGGCCGACCGCCTCGGTTGGGCCATCGTCGCGGCCGTCGCCGTGGTCCTCGCGGGCAGCACCCGGCCGGAGGGCATCGTGCTTCTGCCCGTGGTGCTGGCGGCGGCGTACTGGCGGGGGCGTCGCTGGCAACCGGTGCTGTTCATGGCGGCGATCGTGCTGGTCGGATATGGCGTGTACTTTGCCGTGCGGGCGGTGCACTTCGGGTACCTGCTGCCGAACACGTTCTACGCCAAGGTGGACTACGGCGGCCCGCTCCTCGCCCTGCGGGGCCTGCGGCACGTTGGGGACTTCGCGCGCGGCGGCGCCCCGCTTGCACTCCTGGTCGTCACGGCCGCGGTGCTCGTGCGGCGGGCACCGCTTTGGACGCGGGTTTGCCTGCTGGCCGCAGGCGTGCAACTGGCTGTCATCGTCTACGTCGGCGGCGATCACTTTGCCATGTTTCGATTCCTGGTTTCGGTCGTGCCATTTCTCGGGCTGGCGGCACTCTATCCGGCCGTGATACTGGCGCAGCGGCTGGCGCCCCAGCGCACGGCCGCCAGCGCCGCGATTGTGGTGACCCTCGCGCTCGTGGCCGCGAGCGGCCTGCTCGTGGCACGGCAAGTCAAGCCTGGCGAGGCCCCGCCGACCACGCAATTCGCCCGTTACGCGGACGAGTGTGCGCATGCGCGCGCGTGGACCACCCTCGGGCGAATCCTGCGGCAGTACGCCCAGCCGAATGAATCGCTGGCGACGATCGCCGTCGGCGCCCTGGGCTACTATTCCGACCTGACGATCGTCGATCCGCTCGGCATCGTCGACGCGAAGATTGCCCATCAGCCGCGCCGACTCGGAGCGGGTGTCGCGGGCCACGAGAAGTACGACGTGGAGTACGTGCTGTCGCGCCGGCCGGGATACTTGTTGCTGGTGCACTATGTGACGCCCGAGGCGGTGCCGCGGGAGGCGGTCGCGCGCGCGGCCTGGGGCGACTTCAACAGGACGCTGGCCACAGATCCGCGCCTGGACGCCGGCTACTATTACCAGATTCTCAAGCTCGGCAGCAGCTACGCCAGCGTGTTTGTTCGCCGCGACTTGCCGCCGATCCGGTAGCGCGTGCGGCTTGGGAGCGACTGCGAATCCGGCTCGGTTGGCCCCAGAACCGCCGCACCCCATTCTCCGGCACGGAGGCCTGACGCGGCACTCGCTGGCACCCGCCGGGCGGCGACCTGCGAGCAACGCCCCCCGCTCTGCTCCCCGTCACGACCCCACGTACTTGGCAATCACCCCGCGGGCGATGGCCGCATCGGTCGTTCCCTGCACGATCGCCCGCCCGTCGGTGAACAGCGTCACGTGGTACGTGTCCACCTGGAACCGCAGCAAGTAGTCGCTGGATTTCGCCCGCGCCGTGCCCGGCAGGCGGTTCGCGATCTTCCGCAGGTCCAGCGTCAGGCCCTCCGGCGGGAGAATCTGCACCGCGTCCCGACCGCACAATGACGTCGTGGCCGCAAAGCGCTCGCCGCGCAGAAACTCGTGCTGCCCGCGCCGGCAGCACGGGCAGTCACCGGCATCGTAGGCCGCCTGTACGTTCACATGCCGGATGCGTCCGGACCACACGTCGACGGCCAGCAGGGAGTGCAGCTCGTCCGTCCGCCCCATCAGCAGCTTCATCGCCTCCGTGGCCTGCAGACTGGCCACCACAGCCGCCGCTGCCGCGAGGATGCCCGCCGTGTCGCACGTCGGAATCGACCCCGGCGCGGGCGGGTCCGGCCAGACGCAGCGCAGGCAGGCCGTGATGCCCGGCTGGACGGGCAGGACCAATCCTTCAGCTCCCAGACAGGCCCCATAGACCCAGGGCACGCCGCGTGCAATCGCAACGTCGTTGATGAGGTAGCGGGTCTCCAGGTTGTCCGTGCCGTCGAGAATCAGGTCCGCCTCGCGGCATAACTCCTCCGCATTGGCGGGATGGAAGTCCGCGACCACGGCCTCAATCTCGACGGCGGAATTCGCGCGATGCAATTTGCGGGCGGCGGCCTCGGCCTTCGGCAGGGCCTCGGCAATGTCGTGCTCGTCAAAGAGCGGCTGGCGCTGGAGGTTGTTGACTTCGATGAAGTCGCGGTCGATGAGGCGCAGGAAGCCGACGCCCGCGCGCACGAGGAGGTTCGCCAGGTTGCCGCCCAGGGCCCCGCAGCCAACGACGACGACGGAGGCGTGCTTCAGGCAGGTCTGCCCGCTGGGGCCGATGCGCTCGAAGAGCATCTGCCGGCTGTAGCGCCCCAACTCGTCATCATGCGATCCAGCGCGCGCGGACGCCCGAGACATGCGCTAACTCCCATTCGCCCCCCGGCCGGCTGCCGACCGCCCCGCCTTGTAGATTCGCCAGCAGCGGGCAGCGCTGCCGGCACCAAGGATGGCCAGGATCAGCAGCAGAATCACCTGCGCATTCCACGTATTGTCAACGCGCGCCTCAATCGTCCACAGGACGGACATGCCGACCAGCAAGGCAGCCAGAAGCCCTTCGGCCACGGCCGCCAGCAGCATTGCCCAAGTTTGCCCGACCGCGGCGGCACCGGCAGTCAGCAGGAATACCAAGCCGATCCCGCGCAGACACCAGAAGGTGATATTGTCGGCAAGGTACCAGCTCTCCGCGGCCACCTTGCTCACTGAACCCGGTGCGTCCGCGATCAAGGTGAACCCGAAGTACAGGCACAACCCGCCCCCGATCAGCAGCCCGATCGCGGACTCACGAACCGCCTGGGCCGTCCAGGCCGAACTCTGCTGCGTTTCTGCCACGGCAACACCTCCCGGCGGTTGTGGTTCACTTCGTGCGCGCGGTGGTATCCTATCGCCGCCCCCCCGCCCCGTCACGCGCGCCGGCCGCGCCGGCTCGGCCGTGCGCCGCGGTTACACAAATCGACAGCGTGTGTCGCGTCGCCGCCTTGTCCAGCCGCGCCCGCGCATCTACGATGCGCCCGCTCTCGTACCCGACTGCGCTGCAATTGAGGACCTCGCATGCTGGGCCGCGGACTGCTTCTGGGTGGTATCGTGATCGTTCTGACCGCCGCGCGGGCGCACGGGGACATCATCGTCTTCCGGAACGGCGCGACGCTGACGGCGGACGTGTTGCAGGAGACCGCCGAACGCGTGGTCGTCGACCTCGGCTATGACGTGCTGTCGATCCCGCGCCGTGCAATCGAGGAACTGCGGCCGAAACAGGAAGAAGACCCCAATAGTGCCGACCAGCCGGTCAGCGAGGTGAAGGCCAGTGACAGTCTTTACAGCACGGCCAGGCTCCCGGCGCAGAGCGTCAAGCAGCTCGCGGAGCGCTTTGGGGAGGGCGTCGTCCTCGTTTCGTCGCCAAGCGGGCTGGGCAGCGGCTTCTTTATCAACGCCGCCGGCTACCTGATCACGAATTTCCACGTGATCGAGGGCGAGCGGCGCATCGCCGTGGCCGTCTTCCGCAAGAGCGGCGACGAATTCAAGCGGGAGAAGTTCGAGGATGTAGACATCGTGGCGACGAACTCGTTCCTCGACCTGGCGCTGTTGAAGGTGAACCTGCCCGACGGCTACACCCCGGTCATTACGTACCTCGCGGCCGAGGACGACCTGCGCGACGGCGATCCGGTGTTCGCCATCGGCAACCCGCTGGGCCTGGAGCGGAGCGTATCGGAAGGGATCGTCAGCCGCCGCAACCGCGCCGAGGAGGGCCTGGCGTACATCCAGACGACGACCCAGATCAACCCCGGCAACTCCGGCGGCCCGCTGTTCGACGGGCGCGGCCAAGTGGTGGGCGTCACGAATATGAAACTGGCCGGCGGCGAGGGCCTGGGCTTCGCCATCCCGACGCGTTACGTGCTCGATTTCCTGCGCAACCGCGACGCCTTCGCCTACAACAGTGAAAGCTCCGAGGCAGGCTATCGCTACCTGCAACCAGCGGCACGACAGGATCCGGCGCCGCCAGGGCTGTTGCAGGCACGCTGAGAGAATTCCCGGTTTCCTTTGGAAAGGATGGACCATGCTTCGCAATGCGCTTCGTGTGCTTGTTCTGCTCGCCCTTGTGCCCGCCGCCGTGGCGCAGACCAGTGAAGAGCCCCAGTCGGTCGACCCGGCATCCTGGGTCCCGGCCGACGCGCTCGTGTACCTCGGCGTGACGGATGTGGGGCGCACGTGGGAGGATTTCCAGAAGACGGCGACGTACAAGATGTTCCAAGAGACCGCGGCGGGCAGCGACAAGGCGGAACTGGGCGTCGTCAACGCGGTGCTGGAGAAGCTGCAGGAGCAACTGGCCAAGCTGCTGGATGTGCCGCAGTCGCAACTCAAGAATCCGCTGACAGGCCCCCTGGCGCTGTACCTGAACGTCCCCACCGGCGGCAAGCTGAACAAGCCGGAAGTCACACTCATCGCGCGGGTCGGCGACAGTGAGCTAATGAAGAAGTACTACGAGTCCGCCACCGCCAAGCTCAAGAAGACGGCCAAGCACGACACGGAGCGGGCTGGCAGCAACACGATCGACGTGTTCACAATGGAGCCCAACGCGCAAAAGAAGGCCAAGGCTCAGGACGGCGACCCATCCGGCGCGCAGCCGGGCGTGGAGGACGAGGAGCAAGAAGAGGATGAGGAGGATCTGGGGCTGGCTGAGTCACCGGAGAAGATGGCCGCCCAGTTTGTCGACAAGATCTTTGCGGGCGAGAACCTGCCCGAGAAGCTGGCCATGTGCCTGAGCGATGACCGCCTGGTGGTCAGCGGCTCGGCGGACGGTGTGAAGGCGATTCTCAAGAAGGATAACGGCAAGTCGCTGGCTGACAGCGAAGATCACAAGGCGTTCGTGCGCCAGCTCAAGCCCCTGGGCACGATTCACGTGCTCGTCAACATCCCCCGCCTGATCGAGATCGCCAAAGCGGAGACGAGCAGCCAGGACGCTGAGGAGCTCAAGGAGACCCTAAAGGAGCTGGGCACCGAGAGCATGCGGAGCGTGGTGGGCCACCTCCGTTTCGGCGCCAGCCAGTACGATTCCAGGGCGGAACTCCTGCTCCTGATGAATGGCGAACGCGCGGGGCTGGCCAAGCTGCTGAGCCTGGAGAACCGGCCGATTGCCCCGCCGAGCTCGATCGCGGCGGACACCCCTCTGTACGCCGGCGTGAACATCGAGGTTCCCAAGCTGCTGGATGACATCGAGCGCATGATGCGCGCGTCGGACGCCGAAGCGGCCGACAGCTTCCGCAAATCACTCGAGGCCATGCCGCTGCCGGGTGCGCCCGAGCCCGTCAACGGGCGACGGGAGTTCCTCGATCATCTCACCGGACCGCTGACCTTCGCCGTGACGCTGGCCAAGCCGATCGGCCCCAACTGCGCACGTCTGCTGCTCAGCCTGGGACACAAGGACCAGACCGCGCTGGTGCGCTTCTTCAGCCAGATGCAGGGCATGCTGCAGCCGCGGGATGTGCGCGGGACCCAGGTGTTCGATGTACTCCTGGCCCAGGGAATTTCCATCGCCGCCGCCAGCGACAAGCTCTACGTCGGCAGCACGCCCGGGATCGAGTCCGCGCTGCAGAACGACAAGTCCGATGCCCTGGCCGAAACCAGCCTGTGGCGCCGCGCCGCCAAGTCCCTGCCCGAGCAAGCCTGGTTCGTCTTCTACATGGATCAGCAGAAACTGATCACGACTGCGTTGGAGTTGGCCAAGAACAAGGACGCCGCTCCGCAGGCACCCGGTATGGATTTTGGCGGCATGCTGATCAGTTCGCTGTCGGGCGTGGGCGAGAACGCCAAGGCGGAGCACCTCGCCCAGCTGCGCAAGCTGGCCAAATATGCCGCGCAGAGCGTGCTGACCATTGAAACGACTTCAGAAGGCCTGAAAATGACTCAGGTGACCCTGAAGCCGGAGCAGGAGTGAGCAGTCCGCAGCGAGCGGGCTCGCCGCCCGCATCCCCTTCGCAGGCACGCAGGGTTCTCTCGCAAGCCCGCGGCCGGCGCGCGGCCGGCCGCTGGCGGACTCGTGGTACGCGTAAAGGAGGACGGCTCATGTCCCGTCTGTTTGCCCCGCATTCGTGTGGCCGGGAGTGGCTCGTTGTTGCGTGCGCGTATGCGCTGGTCGTGGCCCCCTTCGGCTGCCAGTTTCAATTGCAGAATCCGGGCGGCAGCACAGACGACACGACGCCAACGACGACCACGGCGGGTACGTTCGTGAATTCAAACCTCGCCGAAGACGTGCTCGTGGCGGGGCGCAACGCAACCGGCGACGCTTATTTCGTGTACGGCCAACGAGATGCGTTGGGCAAGCCCGATGTCAGTGCCATCGTCGTACAACCCAAGACCGGGATCGAGTCGTTTATCCTGTTCAAGCAGGGTCGGCCCGTATACGCACAGGGCCCAGACGGCAGCTACCTGCACATCCGGTACACCGAGGTCACTGCGACGCGGCTTTCGGCCACCGTGACCGTTCACGATGCCAACACTGGCCAGGAGACCGCGGGAACTGCGACGATTGACCTGGAGGCTGCCGCGAAGCAAATCGCCGAGCAGGTGAAGAGCGTCACCGGGCGCACGCTGACCGTGCCGGATGAGCCCGATCTGGCCACGACCAAGGCCAACGACCGCGCGCTGTCGAGCATCATCGTTTCGCTCTCGATCATCCCCCTCGTCCTGTTTACCCAGTCGCTCGTCGTGATGATGGGCCAAATCATGACGGAAGTCTTTGCGGCCGTGGAGGCAGCCGTCCAAGCCGTCGTGCTGGCCGCTTGCACCCCCCTGTTCCTGTTCACAAGCTTGCTGGGCGAGACGACGATCCGGATCGAAGCGGTGCCGCTCTTCACAGTGTTCGTAGAAATTCCGGACCTACCGACAGTGACGATCGAGTTGGATTAACCGGGAGTGATCAGGCATCCAGATCTCCCCTCCGGGGCGGACTGGGGGAGAGTCACACCGTGGTACCGTCCGGTCGCGGCGGAATCCGGAGGTGCTCCAGCCTGAGCAACTCCCGCGCACGAGCCAGTGGAATGAGGTAGTCATCCGGCCGACCGGCCGCCAGGCGTTCCTGCGTCCAGCTCTCGGCCAGCGCGAACGGTCCGACGGCCAGCCGGACGAGCGCTGTGAGGCAGCCACCCGTCGCGAGGCGTTCACCAATATCGCGGATCAGGGCGCGAATGTATGTGCCGCGTCCGCAGGCAACCTCGAATTCCAGGGCGGGCCAATCGTAGCGTCGCAGGTGCAGCCAGTAGATCGTGACGGGACGCGGAGCGAGCGTCGGCGGTTTCCCGGCGCGACTCAGCCGATACGCGGACTTGCCGCGGACTTTGACGGCGCTGAGGGCCGGCGGCACCTGTTCGATGTTCCCCTCAAAGCTCCGCAGGACGCGTGCGACGCGCGCGGTGTCCGGCGGCGCGGCTACCTCGACGGGATACGTTTCCTTTTCGCTGTCGTGCCCAGCGCTCGTCAAATCCAAGCGTGCAGCCGCGCGGTACACCTTCGGCTGGTCCATCATTCCTTCGACGAGCTTGGTCGCCGCCCCCAGGCACAACACCAGCACCCCCTCGGCCGCCGGGTCCAGCGAGCCCGCGTGGCCGCTCTTGCGCTGGCCGGTGATCATGCGCACGCGGTCGAGGGCCTGGGCGCTCGTCAGTCCCAGGGGCTTGTGCAGGTTGATGATGCCGTCCAGCGGGGCCGCGGGTTCCATGGGCACCTCAACCGCACTATATACGCGGCGGGCAACGGAATGGGAAATCGGATTCACGTCGGGTATGCTTAGGGGGCTTCAGAATAGGATGACTCCATGCGTGTCCCTTCACAGGCATCGGTCCGGCGCGGCCTAATCGCCGCCGTGCTCGGTGGCATGCTCGTTCTGGTTGGCGGCTGTCTGGGCTCCGGAGCCAGCACGTCCGGTAGCGGGGAAACGCAACGGCAGTACGCGTTGAGCACGATTCCGACGGTCACCGTGACGATCGGCACGCACCCGATCCGCGCCTGGCTCGCGCAGGAGTTTGATACGCAGCGCCCGGGCATTGTGCAGGAAGGGCTCATGTTCGTTCCCGCCGAGGATCTGGAAGGCGATGTAGGCATGCTGTTCGTCTTCCGCAGCGAGCGCATCCGCGGCTTCTGGATGCAAAACACGATCACGCCGCTGGACATCGCCTTCGCCCGCATGGACGGCACCATCGTCAAAACCTGGCCGATGCCGGCGCTGTCATTGCAGTCCTACAGCTCCATCGAGCCGGTCATGTACGCGCTGGAGATGAAACAGGGTTCGTTCGCCCGCCTGGGCATCCAGGAAGGCGACCGCCTGGTCATTCCCACCGCGGCGCTGCTGCCGGCGCCCTGAGCCTGACCGCCCCGCGCTCGACGCGACAATTCCGCACAGCCCGCCAATTGTCGTACACCCCGCAGCAGCCTACACTGGGCGGGATGGAAGCGATGTCGGATCAGGCAGGGAATCCCGGACTCCGCACGGATCAGACCGACGCCGCGCCGCCGACGCTCGGCACCCCTCCGGCCCAGGATAGCATCGTCTCTGCGCAGCAACTGCAAAAGGTGTACGGCACCGCGGGCGACCGCGTGACCGCCTTGGCCGGCGTCGATCTCGAGGTCCCGCGCGGGCAGTTCTGCGCCATCATGGGGGCCAGCGGCTCGGGCAAGAGTACCCTCCTGTATCTGATCGGCGGCCTGACGCGGCCGACGGCCGGCAGCGTCCACGTCGAGGGCCGCGATCTGGCAACGATGTCCGATCGGGATTGCACGGTCTTCCGCCGCCGCCGCCTGGGGATCGTGTTTCAAGAGTACAACCTCCTGCCGACGCTGACGGCCCGCGAGAACGTCGCGCTGCCGGTGCTGCTGGAAGGTCGTTCGGTAGACGGCCTGCGTGCCCGGATCGACGAGTTGCTGGCGGCCGTACATTTGAGTCCGCGGGCCGAGCATCGCCCGGACGCGCTGTCCGGGGGCGAGCAGCAGCGTGTCGCAATCGCGCGCGCGTTGCTGAACGATCCGGCCATCCTGCTGGCCGACGAACCGACGGGGAACCTGGACTCGCGGCAGTCGGTGGAAATCTGGAGTCTGCTGCGGCGTTTCGCCCGCGAGCAGAACAAGACCATTCTCATGGTCACACACGAGGCGCAGGGGGCCGCTTACGCGGATCGCGTCATCGTCCTGAAGGATGGGCGCATCGTCGGCACGATCGCGCCGCGCGGCGAGGGCGACGGTGCGGTCGTGGCCGCGCGCTACCAGGAACTGGCGGGCTAGAGCGATGAACCACGCGATGGGCCAGTTCGTCCGAGCGGGGGTCGCGGCGTGAACCTCGCCAGCCAACCCCCGGATCTGCTCCAGCGGCTCCGCCTATGGTCCCAGCCGCTGCTCGCGAACTGGGGCGTCGAGGTGGGACTCGGCGTCGTGGCGTTGGGCGTGCTGGTCGGGTTGGCCTTTCTGGTGTACCCCGAGCGCCGCAGCCTGTGGCTGGCTTTCCGCAACTGGCGTGCCAAACCGGTGCGCACGCTGGGCGCCGTGACCGCCATTGCCCTGGGCGTGGGCGCGGTGGTGTGGGTCACATGCTGCTACGAATCCGTCCGCCGCACCGTGCTCGAATGGGCCTCCAGCTATATCGGCGCCGCCCAGATCAGCGTGCAGTCACCCCTCGGGCGCTACGACGTGCTGCCCGAGCGCATCGTCACGAAGATCGAAAAGCTCGACGGCGTCTCGGCGGTCGCCCCCTTGCTGGTCCAGCGGCTGCGGAGCGCCGTGGCGACCCGCGCGGAGTACGCGCGTCACGCCAACAACCCCGCCGACTGGCTGGCCTGGTTCGACGAACTCGACGTCCACGGCATTGACGTAGCCCGCGAGCCTGCCGTCCGCAAGTGGCCCCTGGTCGCCGGCCGCATGCTGCGCGCGGACGACGAGAACGCCTGCGTCCTGGAGGCCTCGATCGCGCAGGAGCAAGGGGTGGGACTGGGCGATATGGTGCTCATCTGGCCGGAGGGCCTGGACGCCAAGCCCTGCGCGCTGGAGATCGTGGGACTCGTGCACCGCCGCCGCGTGGAGCGTTTTCTCAAAGGCATCGCCCTCGTCCAGTTGCCCGTGCTGCAGCAGATGGCCAACAAGCAGGCCCTGGTCAACTCCGTTGACATCGTGCTGAAGGATCGCACCACGCCCGGCATCCAAGCCGCCCAGATCCGGGTGCGCGCCGCAATCCAGGGCATCCCCAACGCACAGGTGCGCACGACCGCCGCGCGCCTGGGGCAGGTGCAGAAGGCTCAAGAGCAGCAGGAGGTCGTGCTGATCCTGCTCTCCTGCGTGGCCATGCTGACCGCGCTGTTCATCATCCTCAGCACGCTCAGCATGGGCATGGTGGAGCGCATCGCCCAGATGGGCCTCTTGCGCTGTGTCGGCACAACACGCAGCCAACTGGCCGTGCTCACGCTCGCCGAGGTCTTCCCGCTCGGCGGACTGGGGATTCTGCTGGGTGTTCCGGTGGGTCTGGGCCTGACGGCCCTGACCGTCTGGCTCGTGCCCGCCTACGTCGGCGCCTTCACCGTGAGCTGGCGCGGCATCCTGCTGGCGGTCGCCGCCGGCGCGAGCACGGCGCTGGTGGCCGCATTGCTGCCCGCGCTGGCCGCCGCACGCGTATCGCCTTTGGAGGCCACGCGCCCGCGGGCGCGGCGCCCGGGGGCTTGGCCGCTGGCGCTGGCGGCGCTGCTCGGGAGCGGCGCGCTGGCTGCGCAGTACTACATCATGGGGAACCTCGTACAGCGCGACACGGTATTCGTGGGCTGGTCCGCGACGGCCGTCGTGCTGCTCTATGTGGTGTATGCGCTGCTTGCCCCGCTGGCGGTGTGGCTCATCAGCCGCCTGGCCGTACCGGCGGTGGCCGGGCTGCTGCGTGTGCGTCTGTCGCTACTGCAGGATCAGGTCGGGCGGGCGGTGTGGCGGTCGGCCGGGATCTGCTGCGGGCTGATGGTGGGGCTGTCGCTGATTGTCGGGCTGGTCGTGTTCAACACGAGCTTCAAGACCGGCTGGCAATTCCCCAAGCAATTCCCAGAGGGCTATCTCTGGAGCTTCGAGCAGATTCCCGGCGACGTGTCGGCGCAGGTCGCGCAAGTGCCCGGAGTGCGTGAGTACACCGTGGCGAATGCGGTCAATGTGGTGGTCGAGGAGCGCCCCCCGCGCCTGGTCGAGCAGGTCTACCTGTCCGTTACGTGGTTCCTCGGCACCGAGCCGGACACGTTCCTCGACCTCGTCCGGCTCGAGTTCATCGAGGGTGACGAGCAGACGGCGCGCGCCCTGCTGCGCAAGGGCGGCTATGTGCTCGTCGCGGCCGACTTCGCCCGGACGCGGCACAAAGGCGTCCGGGAGGTGCGGGATGAATCCGGCAATGTGCTGATCAGCAACCAGGTGCGCGTCTGGTTCAATGACCGCTGGACCACGTTTCAGGTCGCGGGCGTGATCGACTCGCCGGCCCTGGACATCGCCGCCGGCTATTTCCAGATCGAAAGCGAGGCGCACGTCGTCGCGACCGGCTCCGTGATCGGCACGAATGCGGATCTGCGTCGCCTGTACAGCGTGGACGGCAGCAAGCTCATCCTGCTCAACTTCGACCTGCCGCCGCAAGCCCCGCCCGCGGACTGGCCGCCCCCCCCGGATCGCACACGCTACACCAGCCTCAGCGGCGAGTACTACAACGCGTCGATTCCACTCGAGCGGCGTTGGCAGAATTTCCGCGAGCGCCAGGTCCTGCGCGAGGTGCGGCAGCGGCTGCACGCCCCGCAGGCTTTCGAGGGCACGGCCCGTGAGCTCAAGGACGAGATCGACACCGAGCTCACGCGAATGACGTATCTGCTGACGGCCGTGCCGGCCGTCGCCCTGGTCGTGGCGGCGATCGGCGTGGCGAATCTCATGACCGCCAACGTCGCCAGCCGGACGAAACAGATCGCCATCCTGCGCGCAGTCGGCGCAACGCGCGCGCTCATTCTTCGGCTGGTGATCGGCGAAGCCCTCGTACTGGGCGTACTGGGCAGCGGCTTGGGACTGGCGCTGGGCCTGCACCTGGCGCGCGACACCATTACCATGACACAGCGGATGTGGGGCTTCAACGTGCCGTTCGACGTACCGTGGGTCTTCGTCGGACTGGCCGTCGCCCTGACGATCGGTCTATGCATTCTGGCCGGCATCCTGCCCGCCCGGCATGCGGCGCGCACGAACATCATCGACGCGCTGCACGTGGCGTAGCCGCCCCCGCGCCCTGGCGCCCGCGCCGCGGCCGATCCCCGGCGGTATCATGTTGCCATGCGCTTGCTGCTCCTTTTTGGCGGATTGTGCGCGCTCCTGCTCGGCGTCTGCGGTTACATGCTCGCGGAGCACTGGAGGCGTGCTCCGGACCCCGTCACGCGGCCCGGTGCCGCCGCGCCCGCTGCGCACGTCCCGGCTCACCCCGCCCCGGCTGCGGAATCGTCCCCCCCACCCGGAGCCCCGGCGCCGCGCGCGCCGACGACCGCGGCACTCGTCCCTGGCGAGATTCGCTGGGCGGACACGGCCGCGCGCGACGTGCGGCAGCGGCGCCTGCAGCAGTTGACCGCGACGCTGCGCGCGACCGACATCCCGCCGGAGGTGCTGCGGGCCGAACTGCAGACGCTTGCCGGCCAGGGCCAATGGGCCGACGCGCTAGTGGCCGTGGATCGACTCCTCGAGGCCCATCCGGACGACGGGGACCTGCTCTTTGAGCGGGCCGCCATCCTGCTGCGCTTGCGCCGGCACGTACCCGCGGTCATCACGCTGAACCGACTGATCGCGCAGCAGCCCGGGCACGCTCGGGGGTGGTTCAATCTTGCGGTCGCGCACCAGGCGCTGGGGCACGCCGAGGACGCCCGCCGCGCGTGGGACCGCGCCATCGACCTGCAGCCGACACCGGCGGCCTACGCCCAGCGTGGCGCGCTGCGCCTGGATGCCGGCGAATGGGCCGCGGCCGCAACGGACTTCGAAGCCGTGCTGCAAACCGAGCCCCACGCCCCGGATGCCGTTCTCAATGTTGCCCTGGCGTACTGGCGGCTGGAGCGCCGCGACGATGCCCGGCGGGTGCTCGCGGACTTCCTCAGGGCGCAGCCGAATCACATTCCGGCGCTGAACCGTCTGGCCGCGTTCACTTGGGCCGCCGCCGAAACCACGCCGGACAGCGCCCGTCTCAGGGCAGCGGCGGCCGAGTTGTGTCGCCGTTCCCTGGCTCTGGACCCCCGTCAACCCGAGATGCAGAGCCTGCTCGCCGACGCCACGACCGGCCCGCCGTAACCGCCGATGGCACCGCGTCCGCGCGTCCGCGCGTCCGCGCTATTCTTCCACCGCGGCCCGCCGTCCCTCGCGCAGGCCCGCGCGACCCAACAGCACCACCGCCGTGACCAAAAGCAGCGTGCCCATGCCCATGAGGACGGGACGCGTCGAGTCCTGCACGAACAGACGCGTGTACGGATAGCGGAGGGAAGCCTCCTCGATGAAAGCGGACAGCTCCGGCAGCACATCCCGGGAGCAGGGGTCGTTGGCCAGGGTTGGCCCCACCCCGGGGAGCGGCTCGCTGCCCTCGGGGCTGGGGCCGATGAACACCGTCTCGGCGTTCGGCGTGCGGATGGCCCCGCCGAATTCCTGCTGCGCGACACGCAGCAGGTACGCCTCATCGTGCTGGAGATGCTCGATTTGCTTCTGCTTCGCCTCGGCTCGGGCTTTCAACACCGTCACGTACTCTTCCGCTTCCTTGCGCCGGGCCAACTGCGCCTGGTACTCGACCCAGGGGGGCAGCACCAGGCACGGCGCGAGCGCGGCGAAGCCCGTCAGCGCGACGAGCCAGAACAGCAGCGTCTCCAGGCCGCGGGACATTCCCTTGTCCACTCCGTCGCCGGCGGGCGATTAGCGCTGCCAGAACGCCGCACCGTAGACTGCATCCTTGCCCAGTTCCTCCTCGATGCGGAGCAACCGGTTGTACTTTGCGATGCGGTCGCTACGCGAGGCACTGCCGGTCTTGATCTGCCCGGCATTCGTCGCCACCGCGAGGTCCGCAATCGTCGAATCCTCGGTCTCGCCGCTGCGGTGACTGATGACCGCCGACATGCCGTTCCGCATCGCCAGGTTGATCGCGGCGAACGTCTCGGTGAGCGTACCGATCTGGTTGATCTTCACCAGGATCGCGTTGGCGGACTTCTCCTTGATACCGCGCGCCAGGTACTGCACGTTGGTCACAAACAGGTCGTCGCCGACGAGCTGCACCTTGTCGCCCAGCTTCGCGGTCAGCTTCTTCCAGCCGGCCCAGTCGTGCTCGGCCAGGCCGTCCTCGATGCTGCGGATCGGGTACTTCTTGCACCACGTCGCCCAAGTATCGATCAGCTCGTCGCTGGTCGCGTAGCGGTCCGGGTTGGACTTGAAGAAGTTGTACTGCTTCTTCTCCTTGTCCCACATCTCGCTCGTCGCTGGATCCAGCGCGATGAACACCTGCTCACCCAGCTTGTAGCCAGCCTTCTCGCAGGCGATCGCGATGACCTCCAGCGCTTCCTCGTTGCTCTTCAGGCTCGGCGCGAAGCCGCCTTCGTCGCCAACCGCGGTGTTGTAGCCGCGCTCGCTCAGCACCTTCTTGAGCGTGTGGAAGATCTCGGCGCCCATGCGCAGCGCCTCGCGGAAGTTCGGCGCGCCCCACGGTTGCACCATGAACTCCTGGAAGTCCACGTTGCTGTCCGCGTGCTTGCCACCGTTGAGGATGTTCATCATCGGCACGGGCAGCGTGTGCCCCGACGCCCCGCCCAGGTAGCGGTACAGGGGCAGCCCCGCCCACGCCGCCGCCGCCTTCGCCGCAGCCACCGAGACCGATAGGATGGCGTTGGCGCCGAGTTTGCCCTTGTTCGGCGTACCGTCCAGCTCGATCATCTTGCGGTCGATCTCTTCCTGCAGCCGGCTGTCCATCCCGCACAGCGACGGCGCGATGATCTCATTGACGTTCTTGACGGCTTGCAGCACGCCCTTGCCCAGGTAACGCTTCTTGTCCCCGTCCCGCAACTCGACCGCTTCGTTTTCCCCGGTCGAGGCCCCGCTCGGAACCGCCGCCGACGCGAATGTGCCGTCTTCCAGGATCACATCGCATTCGACCGTCGGATTGCCGCGCGAATCCAGAATCTCGCGGGCGTGAATGGACTCGATTGTCGGTGCGTCTGCCATTATTCAGTTCTCCTGTGGTTGCGTAGCCGTCGTCGCGCGGGGTGACAGGTCCGGCTCCACCGGCGCCGCTGCGGGCCGGGTGATCTGCGCCAGACAGACGACAAATCGCTCGCCGCGCGCGTTTTCCTCACGATACCCGACCAGTTCCACCGCGTCGTTCACGGCAATCGCGTTTACGCTCGCATACCGGTCGTTGATGTACACTTCCGCGTCGTTCGTCAGCAGGCACAGCAGGCCGGCCGCATCGGCGCGCTCCGGCGCCGGCTCGACCGGCCGCACTGTCAGCTCACTCGTGTCCGTGCGCACGTTCAGCACAACGCCTGTCAGGGCCTCATAGTTGTTGCTGAAGGTCTGCCGGCGGCACTCGCTACCGGAGCACAGCACCACCGCAGCGACGATGCCGACGCCGCGGAGGACCCGGACCAGCCTGCCCCGCTGACCGCGCGCCAAATCCTGTCTCCCAATAGGCCTGCGTACAACGGGGCGAATTCTATCGCGCCGCCCCGTCCAACGGAAACGGCACGCGGCCGCGGCAGTCATTTTCACGCCGGCAGCCCGTATCCGGCGCCGCCCCGTCCGGCCAATTTGGCAGTCCGCGCGACCCGCACGGCCGCGCTGGCACCGGTTTCGGCGCCGCGCACCCCGGAACCACCTGTCGCACAGCGGCTTGCGTTTTCCGCCACGTCAAGGCACGATTCACGCAGTCTGGCACGGCGGCTGCCATACCCAATGGGCGGCATCCGCGCCGCGCTGTGCCGGCCGCTGCGCAGGGGCGTAGTATGCCCGCGCGAGTCGCTCTGGAGGTACTGCAGATGCGTTGGGCCAACGACATGAAGACGGCGATGCTGCTGGCCTTCCTCATGGGCCTGTGCATGGCCGTCGGCTACTTCGCCGGGGGCACCCATGGGCTGGTCATCGGTTTCCTGTTCGGCGGAGCCGGCAACCTGGTGGCGTACTTCTTCTCCGACAAGATCGCCCTGCTCTCAATGGGCGGCCAAGAGCTGCCCCCAGGCGAGCTGCCCTGGTTGCACGACCTCGTGGAGCGACTGGCAATGCGCGCCGGCCTGCCCAAGCCACGCATCTACGTGTGCCCTCAGGCCGCCCCCAACGCCTTCGCCACCGGCCGCAACCCGCAGCACGCCGTCGTCGCGCTCACCGAGGGCATGCTCCGGAATTTCCCCGCCCACGAGATCGAAGGCGTCCTCGCCCACGAGATCGCCCACGTGAAGCATCGGGACATGCTGGTGTGCACGATTGCCGCTGTCATGGCCGGGATCATCAGCTCCGCGGGCTACTTCCTGATGTGGTTCGGCGGCGGCGGCAGCCGCGATCGCGACAATCCCCTGGGCGCCGTCGGCGCGCTGGCGATGGTGATTCTGGCACCGTTGGCCGCCGCGCTCATCCAGGCGGCGATTTCACGGCAGCGCGAGTACGCCGCCGACTCGTACGGCGGCGAGCTGTGCGGCGACCCCGCGAAGCTCGCGTCCGCCCTGACCCGGCTGCAGGCGGCCAACGAGCGCATCCCGACGGACACGAATCCGGCGTTCCACAATCTGTATATCGTGGAGCCGCTGGCGGCCTCAGGTGGCGTGGTCGGGCTGTTTGCGACGCACCCGCCGATTGAGGAGCGCATCGCGCTGTTGCGGGCCCAAGCCCAGCGCATGCGCTAGCCACAGCAGCGGGCCCCCGGCGGCAGGACTTCGGTGGTCAGGGGGGCTTCAGGTGTGCGTCTGCACCCACCGCACGATGGCGGGATACAGGCGTTCGCAGGCGACCGGGGCGGCTTCGATCTCGCCGTGGGCGATGTCGTCGTCGAGTAGGAATTCCTTGTCGCGGGAGCGGATCCGCTCGAAAAAGGCGCTGCGCGTGAAGCTAGCATTGGCGATTCGATCGCGGCCGCCTTGCACGACAAGCGTGGGGGCCTCAACCAGCCCGTAGTGATCCGAGTAAACATGGTCCGGCGCCCCCACGTCGCTGACAAAGGCACGCCGGCACACGCACTTGGCGAGTTGTCGCAGCACGCCGCCCTTCATGTGGTCAAAGCAGTAGCGCCGGCCGTAGATCATCACTTCCGCACGGTGGTGCGTGGCACCGGTGAAAGTCCCGGCACCCTGCAGAATCGCATGGATGGCCGCCTTTTCGAGCTTCTCGAGGGTATCGCCGATCGGTTTGGGTAGCTTGCGATACCACTCCATGCCCGGCCCCGCACCGCCCAACCAGCCCAGCGGCACCTCACCGATCGCCCCGACCAGCGCGTGCAGCCAGCCCCAACGCGAGAGCAGCTCGAAGGGGTGGTTTACGTCGCCGTCGCTGCGGCGGCAATCGCGGAGGAGCGAACCCCACTCCAGCCGCCCGGTGCTGTCGTACAACGAATCCGGCCAGCGGAGCGTCGCGGGGAACTCAGCGAAGACGCAACCCGCCAGGCGGTCCTGTCTGGCACGGGCGAGATCGGGATCGGCTATCACACGCGGGCCGTCATCGCATTCCGCCACAAGCCGCGCCCCCTGCACGTACCCACCGAGCGTCATGGCGCCCATGCTTGCGCCGATGATGAACGGCCGACGGCCGCTCTCCGCGGCGGCACGATCCACGACCGGCGGCAGGTCGTAAAGCACAAAGTGGTCGACGCACCAGTCGACTTGGCCCGGAGCCGGGGCAGAGAGCATGTGCGGAGCGCCGTGGCCACGGAGATTCACGAGCCAGATGTCGTAGCCGGCCTCGTGGAGCAGCGTCGCGAGGCTGCGGTAGTGGTAGTCGGGGCCCTGGATTTCGGGGAGGTCCCACAGATCGGCGTTGACGGCGAGGCCGTGGATGAAGATGACGGGCGTGCCGCCCGGGCGCGGCTTGCGTTTGACCGCGACGGTGGCGCCGTCGGCGGTGGGAATGTGCTCGACGGGCGCCGGCGGGGTGGAATTCGTCTCCGTCATGATGCACGGCCTCTCGTGAATCGCGGTGGTATTATACTGGGGCGGGACGGGCAACGCAGTAGTGGCAGTGCGGGCGCAAAGCGGCCCCCGCACATCAACGTCGGCCGCGGGGGCCCGACGCTGCGCGTGGCGCGCTGAGGCCGACGTTACGGGGTGAAGTAGTGCGCGCCGACGCGCATCGACACGTGCAGAGCCTTGTCGGCGATCGCGCCGATCCAGCCGTGACTGACCGCGATCGCGGGCAAGGATGGGGCCTTACGCCAGACCAGGCTGTAGAAGAAGACTATGCCCGCGCCGCCGAGCATCAGCAGCGGGTTCGGGGCGTGGGCGAGACCGAATAGGACGGCCGTCAGTACGATGGCCCCCCACTCCCCCGCGAGCAGCCGACAGCGGGGATAGACGACGCCGAACATGCAGCTCTGCTGGATGAAGCCCCAGATGGGGTACAGCGCGAGCGAGCCGAGCACGTCCCATTCGCGCCGCAGGCCGCGCGGGTCTTGGTTGCCCCACACGAGCAAGCCGGCGATCACCGCGAGCGTGAAGATCAGCACGGGGATAAGGGCGCGGCGGTGGTCCGCCCACTTGCCCAGGCCGAAGGTGCGGCGGTCGAGCAAGCCGCGGCGGCCGACATAGACGATGACAATCGCGACGACGAGCACGGCGAACGTGGCGTCCCACCAGCGCGGCCGGCTGTGCGGCACGATCCAGATGTACGCCTGCTGGGCCGCCACGGGGAAGACCGCCTCGACCGCGAGGGCGACGCGCTGCGCGAGGCGCAGGGGCGGCGCTGCAGTCACGCTTACCATTCCTTGAACAGCGCCACGCCCGATGTGCCGGTCTCCGGATTCACGTAGGGAACCACCTTCATGCCAAACAGCTCGGGGAACTGGACCTTGTCGTCGCGGGCGATCGACGTGCCGATGACGTAGCCCATCACGGCACCAAACACCACGTCGGAGAAGTCATGGACGCGCGAGTCGATGCGCTGGTAGCCGACCAGGCCCGCCAGCGCGAACGACGGCACGCCCGCCAAGGGGCCGTAGTACTCGTTCAGCACGGCCGCCACGGTGAAGGCGCTCGACGTGTGTCCGCTGGGCCAGCCGAAGTGCTCGTGGTCCGGTGTGCGCGTGTTGGTCGCGGCCTTGAGAAGCAGCGTGCTCATGCCGTTGACGGCGAGGGCCTGCGTCAGGGCTTTGGCGACTTCGTGCTCGCGCATGTCCTGCATCAAGGTGCTGCCGAGCCACAAGACGCCGGTGGCGGCAAAGTGCGTGCCGGGGTTGCCCAGGAGCTGAATCGTCTCGTCCATGTCGCCGAGTTCGTGCTGGCCGCGGGTACGGCGGCGCACGGCGTCATCTACGTCGGACTGGCGGATGGCGATGCTGGCGCCCATCGTGCCGGTCAGCAGCAGCGCGTTGGGGACGTTCCAATAGCTCACCTTGAAGCCGTGCCAGAAGTCATGACCGCCGAGCTCGAGCGCCTCATGCCCCATCTGGTGCCAGAGGTCCTGCCGCCAGTAGCCCGCGGGCGGCGTGAACGCGGCCTGACCCGATGCGCCCGTGGACGCTGCCGTGTCGGTCGTGCCCGGCCGCGCGGCCGCGGTGTTGGCCGGGGCCGACGTCGCGCCCGGGACGTCCTGTGGGTTGAGCGTAGCAAAGGCCAGGAAGGTGTTCTCGAAACCGTCGGCCTGTCGGCGCACCGGCGTTCCGGACGCCCGGCCAGCGGTCGGCGAATCGGCCCACGTGCCCGGAGTTCGCGTGCCGCGCGCCGGAGCCACGTTCTGACTGACCGCCAATTGCGCCGCCTGTGCGGCCGCATAGTCGTGGACGGCCGCCTGCACGCAGACGTCGTCTCCGTGCCCGCGCGCCGTCTCCTGACAGCCGCACACGGTGCCGCCGAGCACGCCCGCCAGCAGCGAAACCGCACCGACTCCCAACCATCGCCCCCCCGTCATCTGGATGCGTTTCATACGCAGCTCCCTCTTGCTGATCGTCACACCCGGACCCTTCGGCAGCGTACTGTACCAGCCCCATGCCGCGCGCCCAGCGGTTTTCGCACCTCCCGGCCGAATTGCGCCGCAGAGCACGGAGCCACGCAGCCGGCCGTACTGACACGCTCAAGTCCGCGTGCTACATTGCTGCTCCAGACAGGAGTCCTTTGATGCTCCAACCCAATCGCATCCCACTCGCCAACCTGCCTACGCCCCTGGTCCCGCTGGAGCGTCTCGGACGCGAACTTGGCGGTGCCGCGCTGTGGATCAAACGTGATGACCTAACCGGCCTCGAAGTGTCGGGCAACAAGGTGCGCAAGCTCGAATACGTGGCCGCGGACGCGATCGCGCGGGGGTGCGACACGCTCGTGACCGAGGGGACATGCCAGTCGAATCACTGCCGCGCGACGGCCGCAGTCTGTGCTCGACTTGGACTGCAGAGCGTGCTGCTCTTCCGCCCGCTGCCACCGGCGGAGATTCAGGGCAATCATTTGCTCGATCTGCTCTTTGGAGCCCAGACGCGCTGCTTCACGCGCGAAGCGCTGAAGGCCAACAAGCAGCGAATTCTCGAAGGCGTGCTGAACGACTTGCGGGCGGCCGGACGGAAGCCGCGCTGGACGCCGGCGGGCGCGTCGGAGCCGCTGGGCTGCTGGGGGTACATCTCGGCCATGGCGGAGTTGGGGGCTCAGTTGCAGGAAGCCGGCATCGGCGAGTGCGACGTGGTGCTGGCGGTGTCATCGGCCGGCACGTACGCGGGCGCCCTGTTGGGCAAGCTGTTGCATCGCCTGGAGGGTGTGCGGCTCTGGGGTGTGCCCGTCAGCGATGACGTGCCTTATCACACGGCCGAGATCGGTCGGCTGTGTCGCGCGGCCATTGCCGAGTTCGATCTCCCGGTCCAGTTCGACGAGAGCTTGCTGAAGTTCGTGCCGGGGTACGTGGGCGCGGGCTACGCGATTCCGTATCCGGAGGCGATTGACGCGGTGAAGCTCCTGGCGCGGACGGAGGCGATCGTGCTGGACCCAGTGTACACGGCCAAGGCGTTCTGCGCGGTGCTCGACGCGGTACGGGCACGGCGCTGGGGCTTCGAGCGGCCGGTCGTGTTCCTGCACACGGGCGGGCTGTTCTCGAACTTCGCCTGGCCGGAGCGGCTGCTGTAGAGCTGACCTAGCGTTCTGCCAGCCCACACCCTTCCCAAGGAGAGGGCCGGGTGGGGGGCGTGGCGTCCCCTGGCAGCTTGCTCGTCCCGCGGCGCGGGCGACGGGGGCGGGGAGAATTGTCGGCACGTTGATTTTACGACGTGTTGCGGTAGCCTCTTGCGTCCAGAGGCACTGCCTTGCAGGAGGTTCTCGCATGCCTGTCACGCACAGCGAAGTTCAGCAGATCGGCGAACTGGTCCGGACCCACTATCAGCACTTTGACCGCCTGCTGACCGAAATTCGGCGGGTGATCGTAGGGCAGGACAACCTGCTCAAGAAGATGCTGGTGGGGCTGCTGGCGGACGGGCACATTCTGCTGGAAGGCGTGCCGGGGCTGGCCAAGACGACGGCGGTGGCGTGCCTTGCCCGGGCGATCCGGACGCGTTTTCACCGCATTCAGTTCACGCCGGACCTGCTGCCGGCGGACATTGTGGGCACGATGATCTTCCAGCCCAAGGATGGGTCGTTCGCGGTCAAGCGGGGGCCGATTTTCGCGAACATCGTGCTGGCGGATGAGATCAACCGCGCCCCCGCGAAGGTGCAGAGTGCATTGCTGGAGGCCATGCAGGAGCGACAAGTCACCATTGGAGAGGAGACATTCCGGCTGGACGAGCCGTTCCTGGTGCTGGCGACGCAGAACCCCATCGAGCAGGAAGGAACATACCCGCTGCCGGAGGCCCAGGTCGACCGCTTCATGCTCAAGCTGATCGTGGAGTACCCCTCACGGAGCGAAGAGCGGCAGATCCTGGACCGGATGGCCCCGCAGCGCGGCGCACCGCAGGTGTCGGAAGTCCTGGAGCCGGCGCAGGTTCTGGCGGCCCGCAAAGTGCTCGACGAGATCTACATGGACGACAAGGTCAAGGACTACATCGTGACGCTCGTCCACGCCACACGAAGCCCGCAGGAATTTGGGCTGAAGGTGGCGGAGTGGATCGAGTACGGGGCCTCACCGCGGGCGACGATCTACCTGGCCCGCGGAGCCCGGGCGATGGCGTTCCTGGCCGGGCGCGGCTACGTCACGCCGCAGGATGTGAAGGACATCGCACCGGATATCCTGCGGCACCGTGTGATCGTCAGCTACGAGGCGGAGGCGGAGGAGAAGACGAGCGACGACGTGGTACGCCACGTGCTGGACCACGTTGAGGTCCCGTAACTCGCCGCCGCGTGCGCCCCACGCCGTGAACAGCAACAACCCCGATTCCCCCGGCCCGTGGCCAACGTGAGGACGGCCCGCCGCCGTCCAGCGCGCCAGTCGACATTGCGTGTGCGTTGTAAACACCCTGCGCGCACGCTATGATTGACGAGTTGAGTGGAGGAACGGTCGGCCGAGGGAACTGTCGCGGCAGGGTGCAGATACAGAGTCGGCGGAGGGCAACCCGAGTAACAGGTGCCCGTCCGCCGCCCTGAACACCACCGCTTGGGGAGCCAGGTGGTGCGTCGATCGGCGAGGGTCATCTCAGAGCATGATCCTCGCCGACTTATTTCGCATCAGGAGCCTTCTTTCCACATACCTGCACGGCCGCCGTTGCCGGCAGCAGCGCTTTCTATACAAACACTAGGGCGCGTCATCGCACGATGTCCACTCCGCCGGCTCTTCGTTGTCCTGAAAATCATGCCTGGCGCGATCCCCTGCCGCGATTCGGTCGCCCGGAAGATCGCGCGGGCGATCAGTCGGCGCGCGCGTTGGGTGAGACCGGCATCGCCCGGTCGAGGCATCGAACCGCGGCACAAAAAAGAGGAAGCCCGTGATCAGCGGGCTTCCTTTAGGAGGAGGAGGAGTTTGTTGTTGAGGGCCTCTCTTTTTCAGCCCTCTTGAGGAGGAGGAGGTATTAAGTCATAGGCCCCCCACGCGCAGATTGTCCACTCGGGTACCGGAAAAATATGTTGTGGCCCTAGCATGTCGTGCATGAAACGCGTCTGCAGACGGCGCGGCGTCGCAGACTACGAACACACTGCCTGCGGGAGCGCGCCCAATCATGTCGAGCGGCGCGCAACCTGATTGCCCACGATTCATCCCCCACGCGCCCGTCGACGTGCTCACGGTCAGCCGGTCCGTAACAGGCCATGCATCGAGCGCAAAAAAAGAGAGAGCCGACCGTCGTCGGCCCTCACTCTTCTTCGCGCGTTCGAACCGCCCAATCCTTTCGGCTCCCTTGAAAGGTATTCGGATGTTCGAACGTCACCGAAGTATAGAGGCACTCCAAATGGGACGTCTACAGTCGCTCGGACGGGGTCGCCAGGGCCTACTCGCTTCGCGGACGCCGTAGCACCGGTTACTCTTTTTTCCGGCGAGCTTTACGAAAATACACGTTTGGCGCAAAATCTGTACAGAAATCTACCGCGAACAAAATATGTCCGATAATTCGTTTGTTCTCCACCTGTCCGGGAGCGCTGCCTGTGAGACAATCCATGCGGTCACCGTTTGACTTGACCTGGCTCGTGAACTGGGACTACCAGTCCCCCCGCCGGCCGCACCACGAGGCGACGGCCTTCACGGTCGCCAACGGGTACTTCTCCACGCGCGGGACACACCCGGAGAGCGGCGACGGGTTTCCGGCGGCCGTCCTGGCGGGCATCTTCGCGAACGATCGCCTGGGGTTTCGGACGTTGGTCAACTGCGCGGACTGGCTGGGCGTAACGCTGGCAAGTGGCAGGAAGCTGTTGGATCCATTTGGACGCGACGCATTGGGATGCTCTCGCCAGTACGATCTGCGCCGCGGCCTCGTCCAGCGTTGTTTGGCCTGGCGCCCGGCACCGCGGATGGCCGTGAACGTCGTTACGCTCCATTTCGCGAGCTTGGCCGAGCCGCGTCTAGGCCTACAGCGTTACGTCGTAACTGCACTCGACAAGCCGGCTTCCATCACTCTGGCGGCACGCGTCACGACGCGCGTGCCGACGCGCGGTGAGTATCTCCTGAAGAATCACCGGGCCCGCGCCTGGCGCGATGGGGTCAGGCTGACAGCCCAGACCAGCGACGAGGACTACCGCCTTGGGTTACACGCGCTCGTGCGCGTGACGCCCGAGGCAGCTTCCAGGCTGGTCGCCCGCGGTTCGCAGGCCACTTGGACCTACACAGTCCGTTTGCGCCCCCACCAGACCATCACGCTCGACAAGTTCGTCGCGTTCGCCGCGGATCGCGACGCGGGCTCAGACTATGCCGGGGCAGCGGAAGCGGCGGTTGAGGCGGCGGCCGAGTGCGGTTTCGACGAAGAACTGCGCCGGCACGAGCAGGCATGGGCCGAGCTGTGGGAAGACGCCGCGATCGACATCGAGGGCGATGACGACAACGCGCGGGCGCTGCACTTCACGACGGCCCAGTTGCTCAGTCACGCGTCGCGAACGGACGATCGCGTCGGCCTGGCGGCCAAGCCCCTCAGTGCCGAGGGCTATCGCGGGCACGTGTTCTGGGACACCGACCTGTTCATGACGCCGGCGGTCACCGCCTTGCGGCCCGACCTGGGGGCGCGGCTGGCGAACTACCGGTGGGAGATGCTGCCGGGGGCACGGGAGAACGCGGCCTCGTGGAACTATCGCGGGGCTTGGTACCCGTGGGAGAGCGCGGACGAAGGCACTGAGGTAACGCCGCGCTACTGGCTGAACACCGATGGGCGGCGCATGCCCATCACGTGCTGGAAGTACGAGATTCACTCGGTCTGCGACGTGGCGTACGCCGTGTGGGAGTACTACCTGGCCACCGGCGACCGCGACTGGCTGTTTCGCCGTGGAGCCGAGATCCTGTTGGAGACCGCACGCTTCTGGGCCTCGCGGGTGACGCACGTAGCGGCGAAGCGGCGGTATGAGATTCACAACGTCTGCGGTCCGGACGAAATTCACGAGCACACAGATAACTGCGCGTACGTCAACGTGCTGGCAGCGTGGAACATCGAGCACGCCCTCAAAGCGCTGGCGATGCTGCAGAGCGAGCGGCCGCGAGACTACCGGGCACTATGTCGGTCACTCGGTGTGACGCGCGGAGAACTGGGGCGGCTGCGGCAGGTCGCGCGGCGGATGTACATCCCGCGGGACCGCCGCACGGGTTGGTACCGCCAGTTTGACGGCTTCGAGCAGCTCGCCTTCGTGGACCCGCAGACGGTGCAGGAACGGTTCCCCAACGTGCTCGATGGGGAACGCACGCAGACGGTGAAGCAGGCCGACGTGGTGATGCTGCTGTACCTGCTGCGGCACCGCTACACGCGGGCGCAGATGCTCGCGAACTGGGATTACTACGTGCCGCGGACCGAGCACAACACATCGCTGTCGGCCGGCACGCATGCGGCCGTCGCGGCGCGGCTGGGTTTGGAGAAGACGGCGCTGCGGTACTTCACCGAAGCCGCCAACATGGATCTGAAGAACTGGCGCGGCGACACGGATCGCGGGCTACACGGGGCAGCGATGGGCGGAGCGATCTGTGCCGCGGTGTTCGGGTTCGGCGGCGTGCAATACCACGAGGATCACGTCAGCGTGGACCCGTTCCTGCCGCGCGGCTGGCAGCGTCTGCGCATTCCGTTCGTGTATCAGGGACGCAGGCTGCTGCTCGACGTGCAGCCGGAGGGCTTCACGCTCACGTTCCGCGCCCCGGGCAAGCCCGTCGAAGTCGTGAACGCCGGCGTGCGGACGACGGTGCGGGTGGGGGCGAAGCTGCGCGGGACGTTGCTGCCGCCGGCGGGCGCGCAGCGGTAGCCGCACGCGGTCAGGCAAGGCGCGTTGGATCGCACCCGTTCGAGGACGTCCCGAACCGGCCGCCGGGGGCAGGCTGCGGCTTGACGCTACGCGCGGCGGATCGTCCAGACGCCGCCGCTACGACGGGGCAACTCGATGACGAGTTCGTCACGCAGAGTCGTGCGCTCCTGGTTGGTCCACAGGTCGCGCACCCGCACATGCTCCGGCAACGTCACGCCGGAGAGCGTCACGCGCGTCTGCACCGGGGCGGTGTTCATGTTCGTCGCGATCAGGACGTACTCGCCACCGCGCTCGAAGAGACCGGTCTGCACATTCGGCAGCGCGGCCTGCACGTAGAGCGGCAGCTTCAGCCATTCGTGGATGGCGCGCAGAAGGGCCGCATTGGGCGGCAACCCCAGCACGACCAGCGCGCCACGCCCGCGCGGCTGGCGGTAGCCGCAGACCCAACGCTTGCCGATGTAATTCGTCATCCACTTGTCGGCGTTTTCCACGGCCTGCTGCCGCCCCGCCACTTGCGTGCCGGTCAGGGCTTCACCCGGCGGATTGTCCCAGCACCACACGGCCCCTTCGACCGTGGCACGGTGGCCGCCGAGGTCCAGTTCGACCTTCTTGCCCAAGGGTGACAGGACGCGATCCGGGGCGACTACGCCGAGACCGTTATGCGGCCGGAAGTTCTCGTCGCGCTGCGGGAAGCTGCGTTGGAACACGACGAGCGTGCCACCGTTTTCCATGTACTCGACTAGGCGGGCCTGCGACGCCCGCGGCAGCCAGTCCGCACCCGAGTAAAACACCACGGGCTCGACGACCTGTCCGGGCGGGCGCGCGGTGTCGGCGGGCGGCGCGACCGGGCGCAACTCGGGATCGAAAACCTCAAAGTCGAGATCGGCCGCGTAGAGCGCATCGAGGACGGGGTTGTTCGCCCAGACGCGGTCGGTGCCGACGTGGACGGGCTCGACCACAACGGCGGCGCGGGTCAGCTTCTTCAGCGTGGCGGGGGCGATCTCGTCGACCACGCGGTGGAAGTTGATGAAGACCTCGGCCAGCTCCCCGCGCAGTTCGCCGCGCTCATTAATCGGCGTGAAGTACCAGTTGTCGCGGCCGCCGAGCATGTACCAGTTGAAGCCCTGGATGCCCGCGAGCAGTGCGGAGCAACCCATGAGGCGGTAGTGGTTCGGCTGCAAGGCGCCGGTGTAGTCGTGGAAGCCGTGCCACACGCCGCATTCGAATTCGGCGATGTACGGCACGCGCGAGATCACGCGCTGGTAGCGGCAGGTGTCGAGGAACTTGCGGTGCTCGAGGGCCTCGCCACCGAACTCGTTGCGCGGGTACCAGTCGATGCCCACGAAGTCGCAGACCTTCGAGACTTCGCGCCAGTTCTGCACGTCGCCGCCGGGGTAGTAGTTGGCAACCATCGGCAGGTCGACGCCGAGTTCGCGGTAGGTCTCGACGTGCCAGCGGAGGGCCTCGGCCGTCGCCCAGTGCTGGAAGCGCCAGAAGTCCTTGTGGCGGGTCAAGGTATGCGGATCGAAGTCGTTGACGCGGACCGCCTGGGCCTCGGCGTCGTCGATGCGGGCATACTGCGTGCCCCAGGCAGCGTTGAGCGCGGTCACGTCGCCATAGGCCGCCTGCAGGAACTGCTGGAAGAAGCGCCCGTGCGTCGCGGAGCGGTCACCGGCGATCGGCGGCCGGGGCCCCTGCCCTGCCCCCAGGCCGCACTCCTCTTCGAACCAGTGCGAGAACAGGTCCATCTCGTTGTCGGGTTGGAACAGCGCGATCGGGCCGCCACAGGTGGCGAAGAACGGGCGGAGGACGGCGGTGACGGCCTGCATCCAGACGCGGGCCTCGCGGCGGTAGGCCTGGCTGAGGCGCGGGAGGGTAACGACGCGGTCCGGCACGCCGGCGTTGACCCACTCCGAGTAGATGAACGGCCCGGGGCGGATGAAGACGTCAAAGCCCTCAGCTTTCAGGAGTTCGAGGAAGCCGACGAGGTTGCGGGCCGGCTCAGTGGAACCGCGGAAGTCGAATTGTCCCGGCGCGAGCTCGTGATACTGCCAGGGCACATACGTGGCAACGACGCGGACGCCGAGCCGCCGGACCGCGGCCAGCACGTCCGGCCAGCGGGCGGGGCTCAGCCGCCAGTAGTGGACCTCGCCGCCGCACAGGGGGACGCGTCGACCGCCGACCGTCAGGACCCCGTCTGCCACAAGAACCTCGGGCATGAAACGCTCCTTCTGCAATGGTGGCGCATTGTAACGCGGGCTGTCGCAAGTTGTCGGCCTGCGGCGTGCCGCCTGCAAATCGGCGGGCTATACTGCCACATTCGGGTAACGGATACCCGCGCTGACTTCGATAGGAACCACGACATGCTCAGACTCCGCCCCCTGCGAATCGTTCTGCCCCTACTCACCCTGGCCGTCCTGCCGCTGGCCGCGCGCGCGGCCGACAAGCTGCCGTCTGACGACCGCGTCAAGACGGGCAAGCTGCCCAACGGCGTGACCTGGATGTACCGCCAGCACAACGTGCCGCCGGGGAAGATGGCGTTGCTGATCCACGTGGACACGGGCGCGCTCAACGAGACCGATGACCAGCGCGGCCTGTCGCACTTCCTGGAGCACATGGCGTTTAACGGGACCGAGAACTTCAAGCCGGGCGACCTGATCCCGTACTTCGAGAGCATCGGGATGGAGTTCGGGACGGACCTCAACGCGTTCACCGGGTTCGACCAGACCGTGTACATGCTGTTCCTGCCGGATACGCAGGTCCCGACCGTCGACAAGGGCCTGATGGTCCTCAGCGACTACGCCTTCCGGCAGACGCTGCTGGACAAGGAGCTGGACGACGAGCGCGGCGTGATTCTGTCCGAGTTGCGGTCGGGCCAGGGGCCCGAGCAGCGGATTCGCGATAAGTTCTTCGAACGCGTGTTCGACGGCATGCGCGTCGGGCAGCGCCTGCCAATCGGCGTGGAGAAGGTCATCTCCGGCGCGCCGCGCGCGGAGTTCGAGAAATACTACCGCACGTGGTACCGCCCGGAGCGCGTGACCGTTTTCCTGGTGGGTGACGCCCCGGTCGATGCGTACCTGCCGTCGCTCGAGAAGTGGTTCGGCACGTACAAGGCGGCCCTGCCCAACGAGACCGACAAGGGTACGGGCTTCAAGCCCTTCACGCAGCAGCGGGCGATTGTCCTGTCGGACCCGGAATACGCCGAAGGCGAGGTGGCGCTGTATAACCTGGCCGCCGGGCGCCCGCCGGTTACGACGGCGGCCGACTACCGCGTGCAGCTCATCGATGAAGTGGGCGGCTGGATCATGGAGCGCCGCTTCTCCGACCTGATCAAACGCGGTCAGGCCTCCTTCCGCGAAGCCAGCGTCGGGACCAGCAGTTTCCTAAGCGAGATTCTGATGTCGGAGGCCTCGGTCACCGGCGAGCCGAAGGACTGGGAGAAGATGCTGGACCAGCTTGTCCTCGAGGTGAACCGGGCGCTGGAGTTCGGATTCCTTGAGCAGGAACTCGCCCTGGCCCGCACCGACTTCCTCTCGTCGGCGGAGGACGCGGTGCGCAAGGAAGCGACGCTACCGGCGCGCGCCGTCGTCATGGGGCTGGTGCGGGCGGTGAATGCCAAGGAGCCGATCTTGTCGGCCGCCGCGAAGCTCGACCTGGCCAAGAGCATTCTGCCAGCGCTCAAGCTGGACGAGATCAACGCCGCGTTCCGCGCCCACTACAAGCCGGACGCGCTGACGTTCGTCGTGACGCTGCCGCAGAATGACGCCGTCAAGCTGCCCGCCGATGAGGCCCTGCTGGCGGCCGCGAAGGCCGCGCTGGCCAAGAAGGCCGAGGCGCCGCAGTGGGAGGAGCGCCCGACGACGCTGCTGGACAAGGAGCCCAAGCCCGGCAAGCTCGGCGAGGCGGTCACCGATCCGGACCTGCAGATCACCAGCGCCTGGCTGGACAACGGCGTCCGCGTCCACCACCGCTTCATGGACTACAAGAAGGACCTGGTGCTGCTCAGCATCACGCTGGCCGGCGGCGAGATCGAGGAGACGGCCGCCAATGCGGGCGTGACGGCGATTGCGGCGCTGCTCTTCGGTCAGCCGGCCACGAACCGGCTGCGTTCGACCGACATCCAGGACATCATGACGGGCAAGAACATCCGCGTCGGTGGCAACGCGGCGAACGACACGTTCACCCTGTCGATCACCGGCTCGCCCAAGGACCTGGAGAGCGGCCTGCAGCTTGCCTACGCGCTGCTCACGGACGGGAAGCTGGAGCAGACGGCGTTTGACAACTGGAAGCAGGGCGCCCTGCAGGAGTACGAGCGCAACAGCAAGCAGACGATGTTCTACGCCCAAAAGGCGATGATGGAGCTCACCAGCGGCAATGATCCGCGCCGCACGGTGTGGACGCCGGAGAAGATCAACGCGCAGTCGCTCGCACGCGGCCAGGAGTGGTTCAACCACCTCGCCAAGGAGGCACCGATCGAAGTGGCGGTCGTGGGCGAGCTGAAACTCGACGAGGTGACACCGCTCCTGGAGAAGTACCTGGGCGCCCTGCCGAAGCGCGCGCGGACGGCCGAGCATCTCGACAAGCTGCGGGAGCTGAAGCGCGCGCCGGGACCGCTGGAGCGGACGGAGCAGGTGGAGACGATCACTCCGATGGCAATCGTCCTCGCGGGCTTCGTCTCGCCGGACGCCAGTCACGTTGCGGATGTGCGCGCGCTGGACCTCGCGGCCCTGACGCTCGATACGCGTCTGATCAAGCGCATTCGCGAGGAACTGGGGATGGTGTACTCGATCGGCGTGATGACACGGCCGTCGTTCGCGTACAAGGACTCGGGCTTCTTCGGCAGTGGCGCGCCCTGTGCGCCAGACAAGGGTCCCGAAGTCGTCAAGGAAGTCGAGACCATCTACGCGGCGTACGCCCAGTCCGGCCCGACGGCGGAAGAGCTCGAGAACGCGAAGAAGCAGAAGGCCAACGAGCTGGACACGCAACTCAAAGAGCCGAGTTACTGGTTCAACCAGCTCCAGGCGTTGGACCTCCACAAGCTGAAGCTGGACGACCTGAAGAAGATCAATGAGACGTACGCGGCGCTGACCGCGGAGCAGGTGCAGAAGGTCTTCGCGCAATACTACACGCCGGCGCGGACGATCCGCGTGATTGCGGCGCCCAAGAACGTGCCGGCCGGCGAGGCGGACGCAGCACCGCAGCCGGATCACGGCACAGCGGGCGCACCGGGCGACAAGCCGGCTCCTAAGACACCCGCCAAGCCCTAGCTGGCGTGGATGATGTGGGACGCGCGCCCACGCGCGGGCGCGCTCGCGTACGGCGCAGTTCGGAAGTGGCCGAACTGCGCCGTACGTATTTTGTCAGGCAATCCGGCCCGCACAGCGGTAGCGTGTTTGACCGTCACCTAGTCAGACCCGAATTCTCTGCCTTGATTGCCAGCCCGGAAATCCTGTGGAATCATAAGGATGTTGTTGTAAAGGGTGGCGTGCGCTTCATGAGCGCGCGCCGTGATTCGGGCCGAAGTAGTCGTTTCCGCCACCGTTGAGCGCTCTGCTTCTGGTACCGTTGCGCGAGCTCGCGCGGCGCGGGCTCTCGTTGCGCGGTACGCGTCACTTGAGGAGGATCGGCATGTCTTGGCGCGCACTGGGAATCGGCGCGGCGCTTCTCGTCGCCGCAGCCCCGGCTCTGGCAGACTGGAACCCGGGTGATCCCTACAAGATGCACTGGCCCCAGCTTCCCGATCCAGCCGGGATCGACGTCAGCTTCCGCACGCCAGGCGGCTTGGCCGATGACTGGACGTGCACGCGAACCGGGCCCGTCAGCGACGTGCATTTCTGGTTCTCGCAGCAGAGCATGGGCCAGCCCGTCCCCGACCCCGTCATTTACAGCGTCCATCTCAGCGTGCACGCCAACATGCCTCCGAACGCCACGACGCCCTACCCTCACCCGGGCGAACTGCTGTGGGAGCACGATTTCTCGCCCACGGACTTCACGTGGCGACCGTACGGCACCGGCGTACAGGGCTGGCTTGACCCCGTCACGGGCGAATACACCCCCGGTGACCACTACCTCTACTACCAGATGAATATCACAAACATCGCGGATCCGTTCGAGCAGTCCGTCGCGCAGACCTACTGGCTGGATGTCAGCGTCTCCAGCGATCTGCCGCTGGGCTGGAAGACGTCATGGTCACCGCACTTCAAGGGCACGGCCGTGTGGGGTGCGCTGGGTGGGTGGCAGGCAATCTATGACCCCCGTCAGCCGGGCGCGAATGAGCGGCTCGACCTGGCGTTCGTGATCACGCCGGAGCCGGCGGCGCTGGTGCTGTTGGGCGTGGGCATGCTACTGATGCGCCGGCGGTAACGGCGCGGTGCGGATTGGGGCGGCAGGCAGGAGGGGATGCTGCCGCCTCGCTAACCGGGACGCGCATCGCAGACGCTAGACCTCTCTGCGACCGCCCCCGTCAGTCATATGCGTGCGGCACGGCTCGGCGCTCGCCGGGTCGTGCCGCCCGGTTTCTGTGCGCGCGACGCGTACTTCGCGAGCGCGCTTCCGCCGCGCGCCAACACCAGAGAAATTCCGCGGCCGATTTGCCGGCCCGATAAACATGTGGCACAATTATGGTATTAATTGTGCGCTGTGGTCCTGGCGCCGGGTGGGGCGCGATCACAGTGATTCGGGCCGACGTAGTCGTTTTTCGCATTGAGTGAGTGTTCAGGTCATTGTGCTGCCAGGCGGACCTGCGCGGTGCGGGTCTTGGTTGCGCGGCACCTATCCCCTGAGGAGGACGGACATGTCTTTGCGCACCCTGGGAGTCGGTGTGGTGCTGCTCGTTTTGGCAGCGCCGGTCTTGGCCGACTGGAATGAAGGCGACCCGTACAAGATGCACTACCCGCAGTTGCCCGATCCGCTCGGGCTGGACGTGAATTTCCGGTCACCGCAGGTGGTGGCGGATGACTGGCTGTGCACGGAGACCGGCCCCGTCAGCGACGTGCATTTCTGGTTCTCGCAGCACGCCACGGCGCAACCGGAACCACCCCCGGTCATCTACAACGTGCACCTCAGCATTCACTCCAATCTTCCTGCGGACGCCACGACGCCCTACAGCCGCCCCGGCGACCTGCTGTGGGAGCGTGACTTCGCCCCGACCCAGGTCAAGTGGCGGCCGTACGGCACCGGCGATGAAGGCTGGTTTGACCCGGCCACGGGGCAGTACATCCCCAACGACCATTTTGTCTACTACCAGATGAACATTACGAATTTCCCCGACCCGTTCTACCAGTACCAGGACCACATCTACTGGCTCGACATCTCGATCTCGAGCTTGTTGCCGCTGGGCTGGAAGACTTCGCGGTCACCGCAGTTCATGGACACGGCGGTCTGGGGCATGCAGGGCAATCCCGGGTGGCAGCCGATCTATGACCCGCGCAACCCCACTGCCGGCCAGAAGCTCGACATGGCGTTCGTGATTACGCCGGAGCCGGCGGCGCTGGTGCTGCTGGCACTCAGCGCGGTGCTGGCGCGCCGCCGTTGACAACAGCGCCCGCCGACGGACCACCGGCTGCAGAGCGGCCGGACGAGCGACCGGGTCGGTGCGTCTCGGGCTCAAGTGCACCGGACAGCGCCCCCCGTTGACTCCATACGGACGGCACGACTCGGCCTGGCCGAGCCGTGCCGTCGGCACAGAGGAGCCGCGCGCCGTTACTTTTTTGGTGCTGGCTTGACGGTGATTTCGCGCTTGTCGCCTGTGGGCTCCAGCACGGTCAGCTTCACATTCCGGTTGGACGGCACCTTGCTGAGGGCCTGCTGGAGATCCGTGACGGATTGCACGGGCTGGCCGTTGCACTCGATGACCAACTCGCGCGGCGCGATATCCGGAGGGTTCTCGCGGTCGGGCATCAGTCCCATCACGAGCACGCCGCGCGCCGACACGTCGTAGCTGCGCATCTCGCGCGCGAGGTCGGGGCGCATCGTGCGCACCTGCAGGCCCAGCCGAGTGATGTCGCGGGCATCCGTGCCACGGGTGCGCGCCTGGCTGCGCGTGTCCTCGGGCTGCAGTCCCAGGCGGACGGTGATGGTCTGCGGCTTGCGGTCGCGAATGACGTGCAGGCGCACGCGCTCATCCGGGCGCACGTCGGCGATGAGGCTGCGGACGTGATCCAGATCGTCGACCTCCGTATCGTCGATCGCCGTGATCGCGTCCTCGACTTGCAGGCCGGCGCGATCGGCCGGCGACTGCGGCAGCACGCGCTCGATGAGCACTCCCTTGGGCTTGGGCAGACCGAAGATGTCGGCGTCGTCCTTGTTGACGGACACGAAGCTCACGCCGAGCCAGCCGCGCTGTACGTTGCCGGTCGCCTTGAGCTGCGCGGCGATCTTGGCGGCCAGGTTCGACGGAATGGTGAAGGCCACGCCGGCATTGACGCCCTCACCCTGGGTGGCGATGGCAGTGTTCACGCCGATCACCTCGCCGCGCAGGTTCAGCAGCGGGCCGCCGGAGTTACCGGGGTTGATGGCCGCATCCGTCTGGATGAAGTCCTGATAGTCGATGTCCACGCCTGGAATGCGCTTGCGGCCCTTGGCGCTGACGATGCCATGCGTGACGGTCTGGGTGAGGCCAAAGGGCGCGCCGACCGCGATCACCCAATCACCGACATCCAGTTGATCGGAGTCGCCGAGCTTGAGGGCGGGGAGGTCGGCGGCCTCCACCTTGATGACGGCGAGGTCCGTCTTGCGGTCCGTGCCGATGACGGTGGCGGGGAATTCGCGCTCGTCGTTGAGCACGACCCGGATCTCGTCCCGGCCTTCCACGACGTGATTGTTCGTCAGGATATAGCCCCCGGTGTCGATGATGATGCCGCTGCCAGAGCCAGGCGGAACGCGGCGGAGCATGCGGTCGAGTTGCTCGTCGGGAATCGCCTCCTTGAGCTTCTCGCGCAAGCGCTCGCGCTCTTCCGGATCGACGCGCGGGGCTTCCCCGCCGCTGACCTTGATGTGGACGACCCCTGGTCGGGCCGCCTTCGCGACCGTGTTGAACGCGCGGGACAGCGCGTGCAGGTCGGGCAAGTCCGCCTGGAGCTGCGCCAGCTCTGCCCCTGTGGCCTGTCCGCGACCGCGCTCGGTCGCACGGGCTTGCCCCGCCGCCCCGTAGCCGCCGCAAGCCAATCCGGCCAGGGCGAGCGCAAGACAAGTCCATCCGCAGCGGCGCTCACGACGGGGAGGCAGCGAATTCACGGTACCACTCCTGCCAGCCAGCTCCCGCCGCACAGCTATGGGACGTTGCCGCGCGGGCGGGACAGCCTCAATCTCCGTTCTATTGTATGCGGAAGCGGCCGGCCGGCGTCAGGTCCGCCGGCGGGACCTGACGATTGGCGACAGGCGCGCCGGACCACGCCCAGCCGCCGGCCTTCGCCGGACCGCTCTGTTAGGAATGCACAGGGGGGAACGACCGCCGCGCGCCGGGGGCGCGGTTGACCGCGCGCGACAATTCGGATACAAGGATTGGTTCCCCATGGTCCAGCGCGGGGCCCGTCCCCGCGTCACCGTCGCCGGCGGAGCCCGACACGTCTGTCACGTGGCGCCGCCCGACGGCAGCACGGGAACGAACCGGCATGCACACACGCACCCTGATCGGAATCCGCCGCGAAGACAAGAGCAAATGGGAAGCCCGGGCCCCGCTGACTCCGGCGGACGTGCATCGCCTGAGCACGGCCCACGGGCTGGAATTCCAGGTGCAGACGTCGCCGGTGCGCCGTTTCCGCGACGAGGAATACACGGCCGCGGGCGCGGAAGTGACGGCGGATCTGCGCGCGTGCGCCGTCGTGCTCGGCGTGAAGGAGATTCCCGTCCGCCACCTCGAGCCGCAGAAGACGTACGTCTTTTTCTCGCACACGATCAAGCACCAGCCGGCCAACATGCCGATGCTGCGGCGGCTTGCGGAGCTGGGCTGCACGCTGATCGACTACGAGAAGATCGTGGACGACAAGAATCGGCGGCTGGTGTTCTTCGGGCGCTACGCCGGACTGGCGGGGATGATCGACGCGCTGTGGGCGCTGGGGCGCCGCTGGCAGCACGAGGGGCACAATACGCCGCTGCTGCAAGTGCGTCGCGCCTACGAGTACCAGGATCTCGAGCACGCCAAGCGTGAGATCGCCGCTATTGGCGAGGAGCTGCGCCGCAGCGGGTTGCCGCCGGGGACGGGACCACTGGTCATCGGCTTCACGGGGTACGGCAACGTCTCGCAGGGCGCGCAGGAGATCGCGAATCTGCTGCCGATGCGCGCGGTGGCGCCGGATGAACTGGGCGCCATCGCCCCAACGGCCCGCGAGTGCTACCTGGCGGTGTTCCGTGAGGAGCACATGGTCGAGTTAACGGGCCCCGGTGCCGCCAGGGCCGCCTTCGATTTGCAGGACTACTACCAGCATCCGGAGAAGTACCGAGCCAAGTTCTTCCCGGCCCTGCGGCATCTGACCGTGATGGTCAACTGCATCTACTGGGAGCCGAAGTACCCACGGCTGGTCACCTGCGCACAACTGCGCGAGCTCTGGTCCGCACCGCAGCCGCCGCGGCTGCGCGTCATCGCGGACATCACGTGTGACATCGACGGCTCCGTCGAGTGCACCGTCAAACCGACGGAGCCCGGCGAGCCGACTTTCGTTTACGAGCCGGCCACCGGGCAGATTCGCGACGGTCTGCTCGGCGACGGCCCGGTGATTCTGGCGGTCGACATTCTGCCGTGCGAGCTACCGGTGGACGCGTCAGCGTACTTCGGCCAGTCGCTCAGCCCGTTCATCGCGGCGCTGGCGCAGGCGGACCTGAGCCGCCCGCTGGCGGAAAGCGGCCTGCCACCGGAGCTGCAGCGGGCTACGATCCTGCAGCGCGGCAAACTGACGCCGCCCTACCAGCATCTGGAGTCGGAGCTGAAGTGAGGAATTCCCGGTCGCGGCCGAGCCCGCGATCGCCTGACAACCCCGGAGCGGCCCAGCGGCCGAAGGCGTAGACAGACGGCCAGCCGCATCCACGAAACCTGAGCGGAGTGAATCCATGAAGAAGGTGCTTGTCCTCGGCGCTGGCCTGGTGGCCCGCCCCCTCGTTCGTTACCTACTCGATCAACCGGGCTTTCAGGTAACGGTGGCTTCGCGCACCGTGGCGAAGGCCGACGCGCTGGTGGCCGGCCATCCGCAAGGCAGGACGGCGGCGCTGACCACGGAGGAGACGGCGAAGCTGGACAAGCTCGTGGGCGAACACGACCTGTCGATCAGCCTGCTGCCCGCTCCGCAACACCCGACGGTCGCCGAGCTGTGCCTCAAGCACCGCAAGCACATGGTGACGACGTCGTACATCAGCCCGAAAATGAAGACGTTCGACGGGCCGGCGCGGGATGCCGGGATCATGTTGCTCAACGAAATCGGCGTGGACCCGGGTATCGACCACATGTCGGCCATGCGCATCATCCACGACGTCCAGAGACGCGGGGGCGCGGTCGTGAGCTTCAAGAGCTACTGCGGGGGACTGCCCGCGCCCGAGGCCGACACGAATCCCTGGGGCTACAAGTTCTCCTGGGCGCCGCGCGGCGTCTGCACAGCCGGCAAGAATGCGGCCAAGTGGCTCGAAAACAGCAAGATCAAGGAGATCCCTGGGCCCGAGCTGTTCCTGAACCACCATCCGGTGCCGGTCCAGGGCGTGCCAGGCCACAGCGAACTGGAGGGCTATCCCAATCGCGACTCGCTGAGCTACATCGACGTGTACGGCCTCAAGAACATGGAGACGATGTTCCGCGGCACGCTGCGCTACCCCGGCTGGTGCGCGTGTATGAAGAAGGTCGTCGACATGGGCTTCCTCGATGAAACGCCGGTCACCTACCCGGCGGGGATGACCTTCGCCCAGTGGACGGCCACGTTCATCAAGGCGTCCTCGACCGCGCAGCTCCGCGCGCAGGTCGCCAAGCACTTCCAGGTCGACGTCCAGTCCAACTTCCTCGAGCGCTGGGAGTGGCTCGGGCTGTTCGGCAACGACCCCATCGGGATCACCGGCAAGCCGACGACCGCCCTCGACATTCTCGCCCAGCGCATGGAACACAAGATGGCCTACGCCCCGGGCGAGCGCGACATGCTCGTCCTGATGCACAAGTTCATCGCCCGCTTCCCAGGGCGGCGCGACGAGCACATCTCTTCGACCCTGATCGACTTCGGCATCCCCGGCGGCGACAGCTCGATGGCCCGCACCGTCAGCTTGCCGGCCGCCATCGGCACGAAGCTGATCCTGACCGGCGTGATCCGCGACACCGGCGTGCACGCCCCGGTCAAGCCGACCATCTACAACCCGGTGCTCGACGAACTGGCCACGATGAACATCAAGTGCGTGGAGAAAACGGAGTAACCGCCGGCAGCACATGCGGCTGATCCAACCAGCGGAGCGCGCGAGACGACGGCCGATGGCCCCGTTTCGAGCGCTCCGCGGCGCTTGCCGGCGCGTCTATTCGGCCGGCGGCGTAGCGGGCTCCAGGGCGCGGCGGGCCTCGTCAAGCTGCCGGTGGGTCCCGACGAGGACGAGCACATCCCCCGCCGCCAGCCGGAAGTCCGGCGAGGGGTTCGGCGTCGGTTGGCCCGCACGCGTGACGGCGACGATCGTCACGCCGGTCCGGGCCCGCAGGTCCACCGCGCGGATCGTCTGCCCGGCCGCCGGGCTGGTCTGTTCAATCAGGTACGTCTGCGTGACGGCCAGTTCCAGCAGCCGCAGCCACTCCGTGTGCCGGTGGCGGTCACCCGCCCGGCCGCGCAGCATGCCGTAGTGCCCGACGCGCGTCAGCGTGACCTGCTGGTGGATCACGTTGTCGGGAACCCCGAACTCCTTGAGCACGTGGGCAAAGATTTCGATCGAGGTTTCGAACTCCTCGGGAATCACGTCGCGGGCCCCCAGGCCGTGCAGCTTGTCCAACTCGGAAACGTAGCGCGTCCGCGCCAGGATGTACAGATCCGGCCGCGACGTATGCGTCTGGGCCACGATGCGGCGGGTTGCGTCTACCTCGGAGATAGCCACGACCAGGGCCCGCGCGGCCTCCAGCCCAACCTCCTGCAGGATTGCCGCGCGGGCCGCGTCCCCCACCACGACATCCGCGCCGTCCTGCCGCGCCCGCTGGGCCAGCGACCGGTTCATCTCAACCACGGCAAATGGAATCCGCGTCGCTTTCAGCACCGTGGCCACGTTCTGCCCGTTCACGCCGTAACCCACGACGATGACGTGGCTCGCACGCCGCGGCCGGTCTGCAGCGCCGGCCTTCCCTGACGCCTGCGCTGCCTCCGCCAGTCCGGCCGGCTGGAGCCACCGGGACAGCGCAGCTCCGATGGGTCCGGCGACCGGCACCAGCAGCGCCCCGAGCAGCATCGTACCGACGATCCACGCCACGATCAGCGGCAGATAGCTCGCCGGAATCAGCTCCAGCCGCGTTGCCTCGCTGACCAGCACGTAGCCAAACTCGCTGACCGTGCACAACCCGATGCCCGCCGTCAGCGCCAGACGTAGCGGCCAACCCGCCACCAGGGCCGCACCGCCCATCAGAACCGCCTTGAGTACCAGCGTGGCCACGACGACGATCAACAGAGGCACGGCGTGCTGCGTGGCCACGCCGAGATCCACGAGCATGCCAACCGACACGAAGAAGAGCGCGTTGAACGTGTCGCGAAACGGCATGATCTCGGCGTGCAACTGGTGCCGCACATCCGTCTGTGCCAGCAGCAGCCCAGCGATGAACGCTCCCAGCGGCCACGACCAGTTCGCCAGACTGGCCAGCCATGCGCCCAGGCAGGCGATGACGATCGCAAAGAGGGTCATCATCTCCCGCCCACCGAAGCGGAAGACGAGATTCACCAGCCGTGGCACAACGAGCCGGGCAACGAGCGTCACGGCCACCAGCCCGGCCAGTGCTCCGCCGATCTTCAGCGCATACACCGACCAGTGTGCTCCGCGGCTGGCGGCCAGGCTCAGGAGCGGCAGCAGGATCAGCACGAGAATCACGGCGATGTCCTGCAGCAGCAGCACACCGGTGATCAGCCCACCGGCCGGCGTCTCGGTCTCACCGCGATCACTGAGGTGCTTCAGGACGATGGCCGTGCTCGACAGCGCGACCGCTAGACCCAGGATCGCCGCGGTCGGCCACGAGAAAGGCGTCAACCACAGCAAACCCCCGCCCGCGACGACGGCAGTCAGGACGATCTGCAACGCCGCGGCCACGAGCAGCCGCAGGCCGGCCCGCAGCAGGCTGGTCGTGGACAGCTCGAGCCCGACCGTGAAGAGCAGGAAGACCAGGCCGAGTTCGGCAAAGAAATGCAGGTTCGTCTCGGGCGCACCGTGGCCGATGAGATTCAGTCCGCTGGGCCCGACCGCGATCCCAGCCAACAGGAACCCCAGAATCGCCGGCGCCCGCAGGGCGCGCATGGCCCAACCCGCGACCAGCGCGGCACCGAAGAGGACCAGAACGACCGTCAACGCGGCGTGCATGCGCATCCTATTGGCGCCGCCGCGGCCGACATTCCCGGCACCAGCGGCGGCAGGGTCCGCGTATTCCAGCGTCTGGCACCGGGCGGGGCAACAGAGCGGCCACACGTTTTGCGGGCCGGGCTGGCAGCGGCGCGGCCGACTAACGTTCGGCGGCGGGGGCGCCGATAGCGCTGCCGGCTCAGCGCTGAGTCCCTGGAGGAGCTTCATGGTACCCGCTCACGCTTATCGGTCGCCCGTCGCGTTGGTGGTCGGGCTGGTGCTGGCGAGCGTCGCTCCCGCGGCCGACCTGCACTTCATCGCCTTCATCGACACGAACGACCCGATGATTGGCACAGTCGAGGACTTCCAGAATGCCCTGGCTTGGGCAGACTTGCTGGCGTCGTCCACCGGCCTGACGTTGCGACTGCAGGCGTACTCCGGGGGCGATGTGAGCATTAGCAGAACGCGCAACGTGCTGACCAGCCTGCAGGTCAGCACGGACGACGTCGTCTACTTCTACTACTCGGGGCACGGCTACAACCCGGGAGATCGGCGCTGGCCCATTCTGACCTACGTGAACACGCTGTCCGGAACGGACGTCTCGCTGGACGAAGTGGTGGAGACGCTGATCCCCAAACAACCACGGCTGCTGATCATTCTGGCGGATTGCTGCAATAGCTACCCGGACGGCGTGGGCCAGAGCCTGCGCCTGCCGAGCACGCTTTCCGCGACGCAGCAGGCGAACTTTCGCCGCTTGCTCTGCGACTTCCGCGGCAGCGTGCTGGCGTGCGGCGCCTCGCCGGGACAAGTCAGTCTCGGCGGTGCCGGGGAGGGCAGCCTGTTCACGAACTACCTGATGTACGACATGGTAACGCTGGCGGCGAGCACCACGGAATTGACGTGGGCGGCGGTACTCGGTCAGACGAAGACCGACACGCAGACCGAGGCCGCCACGATCATCCTGGAAGGCGAGACGGCACCAGTCGTGCAGGTCCCACAGTATGCAATCTCGATCAGCAAGATCGCAGCTCAAACCGCGGCCGACCTCCAGGTCGATCCGAACGACAACCATACGGGCAGCGGGCTGTTGGGCGGCACGGTCGGCACGACGTCCACGGGCACCGGCACGACGGGGTCCGGGTCGGGCAGCGGGACAACCGGTGGCACGAGCGGCGGCAGCGGCACGACGGACACCGGTACGACGCCCACGCAGACGGACACGCCGACCGCCACGACGACCTGGGGGCTGTGCGGCCCCATCGGCGTGGGACCACTGCTGCTGATTGCGGCCGGCTTCGTGGTCATGGGGCGCGGCCGGCGGCGGTAGCGCCCCGCGCACAAGCCAGGTTGGACAGGGGTGCGGCGGGCCGAACGTCAGCAGCCCGGCCGCTCCCATTGCACCCGGGCGTCAACGGTGCGAACATGCACGTTGCGGCCGCAGTCGCGGCCAGGAGGCTGCCATGTTCGCCACGCTCTACGTCGCCACCTTCCTGGCTCTGGCCGGTGCCACGCAACCCGCGTCACAATCCACGGAGCTGCAAGCCGGTGTGGACCCGCGGGTCGAACTGCTCTCCATCGTCTTCCGGCTGGCGGGGAATCCCGAGTACAACCAGCCCAACTCGAAATCGCCGTACTCGGCCGAGGTCGAAGCGCACTTCGGGCCCTTCCGCGATCATGCCGTGATCCAAATGGCCCGTAAGCTGCGCTCCGAGCACGGCGTGAGCTTCGACGCGGTCATGGGCCTGGCGGTACACATCACCCCTCCGCCGGAACTGGGCGAGCGGATGCCCTTTGAACCGCGCCCGCAGCAACTCGACGAGCGCTGGCAGACCGAGGACGCGCGCGCCTTTCTCGGGGAGCTGCGCAAGTTCGCCGCGGAGACGAAGTTCACCGCATTCTTTGCCGCACACGAGAAGCTCTACGCCCAGGCCGGCGAGCGCATGGCCCGTCGGCTCAATGAGCGCCCGTACCTCAAGTGGTTCGAGCAGTTCTTCGGGGCCCGCCCCGGCGCCCGGTTCCGTGTCATCGTCGGTCTGCTGAACGGTGGGGGCAACTACGGCGTGAGTGTCCGGTTCCCCGACGGGAGCGAGGAGATCACGCCGATCCTGGGCGTGTGGGAATTCGACGCGGACGGCGTGCCCGTCATCGCCGACAGCATCACCTCGCTGGTCGTCCACGAATTCGGCCACTCGTTCACGAACCCGCTCGTAAACAAGCACGAGCGCGAGTTGCTGCCGGCGGCGGAGAAGATCTACCCCCTGGTGCACGCGGCCATGCAGGAGCAGGCATACGGCAACGCCAAGACCATGCTGTACGAATCGCTCGTGCGCGCGTGCGTCGTGCGGTACCTGCTGGCCACGGACGGCAAGGCGGCCGCGCAGCAGGACGTGCAGAAGAACGTGGAGCGTGGCTTCCGCTGGATCGGCGATCTGGCCGAACTCCTGGGCGAGTATGAGGCGGACCGCAAGCAGTACCCAACGCTGGACGCGTTCATGCCGCGGGTCGCGGAGTTCTTCGAGCAGCAGGCCGAGCGCGTCGCCGCACAGGACCGCAACGCCCCCCACGTGGAGAAGATGGTGCCCGCCAACGGCGCCACAGATGTCGATCCGAATCTGACGGAAATGGTGATCACGTTCGACCGTCCGATGCAGGACCAATCCTGGTCGGTCGTCGGCGGCGGCGAGCACTTTCCCGAGATCGTCGGGAAGCCCGCTTACGACAAGACGCGCCGCGTGCTGACCGTGCACGTAAAGCTCAAACCGAACTGGGAATACCAGCTTTGGTTAAACCGCAACCAGTTCCAGGCGTTTCGCAGCGCAGACGGCGTACCGCTCGAATCGGTCCCCGTGACATTCAAGACCCGCGGCCGCTAGTCTCGGAGAAAGCCCTTGCAGGCCGACTCGAAATTGGCTGTGTATGCCGCCATCGCCGGTAACATCGCCATCGCCATCAGCAAGTTCATCGCCGCCGCCATCACCGGCAGCTCCGCGATGCTGTCGGAGGGCATTCACTCGCTCGTGGATACCGGCAACGGTGGCTTACTGCTGCTCGGCCTGCGCAAGAGCCAGCGGCCGGCCGATGACGAGCATCCCTTCGGTCACGGCAAAGAAGTGTATTTCTGGTCGCTCGTCGTGGCGATCATGATCTTCGGCATCGGCGGCGGCATGTCAATCTATGAGGGGCTCGTACACCTGGCCCATCCCCGCCCGCTGGAAAACCCGGTGTGGAACTACGTCGTGCTCGGGATCGCGCTGTTCTTCGAGTCGCTCAGTCTGGCGGTCGCGCTGCGCGAATTCCGCCGCAGTCAGCCCGCCGGCAGGACCGCGTGGCAGACCGTCCGCACCAGCAAGGACCCCACGGTGTTTACGGTCGTTTTCGAGGACCTCGCCGCGCTCGCCGGACTGCTGGTGGCCCTGGTGGGCGTGACGCTCGGGCACCTGCTGCGGAACCCCTACTGCGATGGAGCCGCCTCCGTCGTGATCGGCCTGTTGCTGGCGACGGTGGCCCTGTTCCTGGCGGCCGAGAGCAAGGGGCTACTCATCGGCGAGAGCGCTGACCCCGCGCAGGTCGGCCGCATCCGCGAGCTGGCCACGTCCGATCCGGCCGTCGCGCGTGTGGCGCGGCCGATGACGATGCACTTGGGGCCGCACCAGGTGCTGCTCAACCTGGGCGTGCAGTTTCGTCCGGAGCAGAGCCGGGAGCAGATCGAGACCGCGATGGACCGGATCGAGCAGGCGATTCAGGCGGAGTTCCCGGACGTGCGGCACATCTACATCGAGGCGCACGCCTTCGCCGAGAGGCCCGCCGACCCATAGCATCCCGGGCCACGCTTAGGGGAACACTTCGACGGACACGCCCAGCGCGCGGACGGCAGCCGCGATCGGCTCCAGTTCAGTCGTGGCGAGCGGCGCCACGTAGTCTTCCGCCGTTTGACGTGCGATCGTGTAGATCTGCACGCGCGCCAGTTGGCCGCCCCCCTGCTGCAAGGCGCGCAGACGGTCAACGTAGGCCGCCACTTCCTCGGCGGCGGGCGGCGCGCCGTGCCAGCGGGCAAAGAGCGACTGGATGACAATCGGCCGAACGCGAGCCGTCGCCAGCAGGTTGTCGAGCACACGCGCAAACGGGACGCGGGAGCGATTGAAGCGGTGGTAGTGCTCCTCGGTGCCGGCGTCCAGCTTGGCCCAGATCTCGCCCCCGTTGGCGTCCAGCGTGGCGAGCGCGGCGACCACCGCGGGGCGAGTCAACCCGGTCGCATTCGTGATCAAGACGATCTTCACCTCAGACAGGCCGTACGCGCGGCGCAGGTCGGCCACGAGCTGGACGGCCGCAGGAAACTCCGGCGCGTTGGTGGGTTCGCCATCGCCGGAAAAGGCGAAATCGTTGAGGCGGCGGAATTCGACGGGGATGGCGCGAAACTCGGGCTCCTCGAAGACGCGCGGCCCGAGGTCGAGCATGTGGCGAAGTTCGCGCGTCAACTCGGTGAGCACGAAGGTTCCACCGGGATGCAGATGGCCCCGGTCGACGCAGCAGTACACGCAGTCGAAGCTGCAGTCGCCGCGCGGATTGAGGTTGATCCCGATACTCAGCCCACGACTGCGGCGGGCGATCACCGGGTAGACGTACCGGAACTCGCGCCACTGGCGGGGGTGTGAGGAGAAGGCCTGGTTCAGCGCATCGCGCGACGTCATCTGACCATCCGCGGGCTGAACCCGTTCAGCCCGTCAGCCGTGGGCCGCCGATTCAGGCGGTCGCGGCCCTTCAATTCTACGAGCGCGGCAAGAATCCGGCCGCCCGTCGACGGAAAACTGCTGTCGCCGGCGAGCGTACTATAATCGAACGCGGACCGGGAATAGCCCTCTGGGCGGCTCGGTTTACGCGGGTAATGGACAAATCTCTTCCACGCGTTGTGGGAGAGTGTTGGCAGGACGTTGCTCGGCTCGCCCGTCTTGCCAATCTTGCGGTCCCGCCCTCCGGAAACGGAGGGTGGGCCGCTTTATTTTGGTCGTGCCGCGGGCCGGCGACCACGCCACTCCCTAGAGCAGCAAACGCAGATGCTCCGGCACACAGCGCGCCAGGACGCCGGGCTCGTAGCCGCCTTCCAGTACACTCACCAGACGCCCTTTCGCGTGCCGCTCGGCCATCTCGACAGCCACTTGCGTCATCCAGCCAAAGATGTCGTCCGACAACGAAAGGTTCCCCAGCGGATCGTCGGCGTGTCCGTCGAAACCTGCGGACACCATGATCATCTGCGGGGCGTAGCGCGCCACGGCCGGGATGATGCGATTGTCGAACGCATCACGGAAGTCGGCGTCACTGGCATCCGGCATGAAAGGGATGTTCATCGTGTAGCCACGGCCCGGGCCGATGCCCGTTTCCTCTTCGAAGCCCGTCCCGGGATAGAGGAAATTCGGGTGGCCGTGCAGACTGATGACCAGCACGCTCGGATCGGCATCGAACGTGTGCTGCGTGCCGTTGCAGTGATGCACGTCGAAATCCAGGATCAGCAGGCGGCCGATCTTGAACTCCTGTTTCACGACGCTCGCGGCCAGCGCGATGTTGTTGAGCAGGCAGAAGCCCATCGAGCGGTCGGCCTCGGCGTGGTGGCCCGGAGGGCGTACCGCGCAGAAAGCGCGCCGCAAATCCCCGCGCGCGACCGCCCGCGCCGCCTGGATAACGCCGCCGGCCGCGAGCTTGGCAATCTCATAGCTCTCGGGACAGATGGCGCTGTCGGGCACGTCGATGTAGGGGTAGCCCTGGCGGCAGGCTGCGTCCAGGCGCGTCAAATAGTCGTGCGTGTGGACATTCTGCAGGACTCCATCGGAGGAGGGCACGGGCTCGATACGCGTGCACCGCTCGATGAGGCCTGCGGCGGCCAGGGCCTCCTGGATCACCGTCAGCCGACCAGGCGTTTCCGGATGGCCATCCCCCGTCGCATGCCGGCGGAACCGATCGTCGATGAGTAGGCCGGTCGTGGTCATGTAGACAGTCTACCCGTCCTGCGCTCCCCCGCAACGCCGCTCGGCAGGTCCCGGGCGCACGGAAATGCCCGCGCCCCGTGGAAAGATTCAGGGTATCGGGTACCCTGTGGGCCGCGATTGACCGTCCGGCTGCGGGTGGCGCGTCGCGCCCGCGGCGGTGGAGATTCACGGAGGAAAGGTTCATGCGCTTGACCAGGATTATTCTTCCCGCCGGGCTCGGCCTCTTCCTGCTCACCGGGGCTGTCGGGTGCACCACGACGAACGAACGCATCGTTGGCCTCGAGCGGCAAAACGAAAACCTGACCCGTGAAATGCGGGATATGACCGCGAAGATGGCAGAAGTCACGCGCGAAGCGGCAGACGCCAGCCGAGAGGCGGAACGCCAGCGCCGGCTCCACGCGACGGCACAGGCCGAAGCGGAGTTGCTGCGCCGCTCGCTGGAAGGGACCGGCCGACAGCCTGGCGACATCGAGCTGCAGGCCCGGCAGATCGCCGAGGCGCAAGCCGCGGCCCGTGCCGCCGATAGCCGCCTTGCCGAGCTCGAGAATCGGATCGCGGTCGCCAACCAGGAACGCAACCTGGCGCAGGCGCGGGTGCGCGAGCTCGAGGATCAGCTCGCGCGGCGACAGGAATTGTCGCCCCTGCCACAGGCGACCCCGGCACCCCCGACGGACCCGACGGCGGCATCTACGGGAGTCCCGGGGCAGCTCCCCACACCGACCCCGGCACCCGCGCCATCCCCGACGCCGGCACCGGCGCCCGCACCAACACCGGCGCCCGCTCCCGCTCCAGTCCCAACGCCGCCGCCGCCGCAACCGGAACCCGGCGACGAACCGCGCTAGCCGCCGCTGGCTGGAGTCCGGCCGCGCTCGGCCACACTCGGCGGGCCGCTATAGCAGATCCACTGGATCGACGTCGATGGTGAAGCGCGTCACGTTGGGACGCAGCACGCGTGCCGCGCGCGCTTCATGCAGCAACTTCTGCACCGTCCCGTCGCGCGGCCCGCGCACGAGTACCTGGTAGCGCAACATCTCGCGTAGCCGCGGCACCGTGCAGGCCTCAGCCGGCTCGACGCGCAAGTCCGCACTGACACGTTGTGCCACTTCCCCGAGCGTCTGCGACAACCTCTGGGCGGCTGCCCGCGCGCGTCCTGGCCGTCCGTCGAGGCATAAGAGCCGCACCATCTTCGCCCACGGCGGGTAGAACAACCCGCGCCGTTGCTCCAGCTCCTCGGCTGCAAAGTGCTCGTAGTCCAGGCACAGGGCATGACGGATCACCCGGGGCGTGGGCTCGGCCGTCTGCACGAGTGCCAGTGAAGTCCCCTCGCGCCGCCCCGCCCGCCCCACGACCTGCACCACGAGCTGCAGCACGCGCTCGGCTGCCCGGAAGTCCGGCAGTGATAGCGCCGCATCTGCATCGATCACACCGACCAGCCGCACCCGGGGGAAGTCCAGCCCCTTGGCCACCATTTGCGTGCCCAACAGGATGTCTGCTGCCCCGCTTTCGAATCGGGCCAACGCCGCGGCGTAGTCATCGCGGTGGCGCATCGTGTCGCTGTCCAGACGCAGCAGCCGGGCCTCCGGCAAGGCCACCCGCAATTCCTCCTCCAGGCGCTGAATCGCAAGTCCGGTGCGCTCCAGCCGGCCGCCACACGTGCTGTCCAGGCAGGCCCGCGGCACGTCCGCCCGGCCACCGCAACGATGGCACTTCAGCTCGCGCCCCGGCCGGTGATAGACCATGTGCCCGCCGCAACGTTGGCAGTTGACGAGCAGCCCGCATTGCGTACAGCGCAGATACAGAGCATAGCCGCGCCGGTTGTGCAGCAGGATGGCTTGCTGCCCGTCGGCCAACGTCTGCTCCAACTCATGCCGCAGTGCCGCGGACAACAACCGCGGGCCGCTGAAGGCCGCCTCGGTTGGCACGGCGCGCACTTCGGGTAAGCGTGCGCCAGGTACGCGATCCGGCAGGCGCACCAGGCTGAAATGCGCGCGCCCTTGAGCGTTACACCACGTCTCCAACGCCGGAGTTGCGGAACCCAGCACGACGGGCAGCCCCTCCAGTTGGCCGCGCTTGATCGCGACGTCGCGGGCATGATAGAACGGCGCGGCCAGGTTCTTGAAGCTGCTTTCCTGTTCCTCGTCGACGACAATCAGCCCCAGCCGCGGGCACGGCGCAAACACGGCCGTCCGCGTACCGATCACGACATCTACGGCTCCCGCGGCGATCGCCGCGAGAGTCGCCCGGCGGCGCTTGGCGGTCAGTTGGCTGTGCAGCACCGCCACCCGCGTGAAACGCCGGGCCAGCCGATCAACGATCTGCGTGGCCAGTGCGATTTCCGGAATCAACAGGACAGCCTGTCGTCCGGCCGCGATCACGGCGCGCATCAGCCGCACATAGATTTCCGTCTTGCCGCTGCCCGGTACGCCGAAGAGCACGAAGACGTGGAAGTCGCCTGCCACGGTCGCACCGCGCATCTGGTCCAGCGCGGCCTGCTGGCCCGGCGTGAGCGCAAAGTGATCCTCCGGGCACGCGCGCCAGCCCGACTCCGGTGCCGGCGCGTCCTCCGCTGCGGGCACGTCGCTCGCAGGGGCGCACCGCGTGATGATCGTGACCACGCCCCGTCGCCGCAGGGTCTCCAGCGTGGCCGACGTGACCCCGGCGCGCGCGAGCAACGCGCGGCGCTCCTGTTCCCCTCCTGCCAGCACCGCCAGCACAGCGGCTTGCCTGGCCGTGGGCGTGCGGGGCGGGTCGACGCCAGTGAGGCGCACAAACTGCACCCGCTTCGGACCGGGGGCGCGCAGCGCGGCCGGCAGCAGTGCCGCGAACGTCTGCCACGGGGAACAGGCGTAGTAATCGCCGACCCATAACCCGAGTTCAACGAGCGCGGGGCTCAGCCAGGGCTCGCCCGGCCCAGCCTCGAGGAGCGGCGGGCGCGTCTGGTCCCAGGGCTGGGGACTGATCCGCAGGCAGACGCCGTCGACGATCCGATTGCCCCGGCCGTACGGCACACGGACGCGCGCCCCGGGCCCGACGACGCCGACAAGCGCTTCCGGCACGGCGTACGCCATCGTCCGGTAGACGGGGGCGTGCACGGCCACATCCGCGACCAATTGATGGCTGGCGGGGCCGCCGGTCCCGACCAGCCAGAGTTGCCGCCCTGCGGAGGGTTTGTCACGCTGGCTCATGAGTCAGCCCTGAATATACCGGACGCTTGCCGTAGTGCGCTACGGTGACACATTCCGGTCCCTTTCGCAACGTCCGAAAAAGCCACGGCGCCGCCCCACCCCGCACGGGCCCGGCGACATCGTGAAAACAGCACGCTTCTACTGCGCGCCACCCCCGCCCAAGCCGATGGACAGACTAGCAGTGTACCGGCGCGCTCCGGGGGCGCGGCGCGGCAAGGGTTGCTATGCCAGTCGGGCAGCAGCATCGCATTATTGTCGTCGAAGACGAGCCCGCCACGCGCAAGCTGCTTCAGCGGCAGCTCTCCAGCGCGGGTTACGATGTCACTGCCTACACGGACGGCCGCGCAGCCCTCGACCCGATCACCGCCATGAACAGCGGCATTGTGCTGGCCGACTGGTCCATGCCCGAAATGGACGGTCTGCAGCTCTGCGGGGCGATCCGCGAGCTGGAGGCCATGCAGGCGCTGGGCAACATCTACTTCATCCTGCTGACCGCCAATGACAGCAAGGAGCAGACGATCGCCGGACTCGACGCCGGCGCCAACGACTACCTGACCAAGCCCTACCACCAGGGCGAGTTGCTCGCCCGAATCCAGGTCGGCGCCCGCATGCTCAAGCTCCAGGAGGAGCTTCTGCAGCGCACGATTGAGTTCCAGAAGGCCAACACGCAGATGGCCATCCTCACGCGCCGCCTCGAGGAGCTGGCCAATACCGACACACTCACCGGCCTGGCCAATCGCCGCTGCCTGTTCGACCGCTTCGCGGACCTGTGGCAATTGGCCGCGCGCCACGGCCACCCGCTGAGCTGCGTCATGTTCGACGTGGACCGCTTCAAGCTCACCAACGATTCCTTCGGCCACGACGCCGGCGATCAGGTCCTGCGCGAAGTCGCCGACGCCCTGCGCGAGAGCGCCCGCCGCCCTGACTTGTGCGGCCGCCTCGGCGGCGAGGAGTTCGTGATCATCTGCCCGGCTACACCCCGCGACGGCGCCGCCGCCCTGGCCGAGCGCGTTCGGGCGCGGCTGAGCGCGGCAACGATTCCCTACAACGGCCGTATCCTGCATGTGACGGTCAGTTGCGGCGTGGCCGAGCGAACCGACGCCACAAGCTCCCCCGAAGACCTGCTCCGGGAAGCGGACACCATGCTCTACCGCGCCAAGGCCAGCGGGCGCAACCAGACGTGGGTCACGACGGCCGACGGCGGAGAGCGTGTCGCGCCCGTACTCGTCGCCGAGTAACGCGCGCCCCGGTGGCCCGATCGGGCTACCCGCACCCCCCGACGGGCACCACGGCCAGGCGCAGTTCCCCACCGCCCCGAGTACCGTATAATCCTCGCATGCGCATCCTGGTTACCAATGACGACGGGATTCTCGCCGCGGGCATCACCGCACTCTATGCAGCTGTGGCGGACCTCGGAGAGGTCGAGGTGGTCGCCCCGGATGACTCGCAATCCGCGGTTGGACACGCGATCTCCGTGCTCAAGCCGCTCCTCGTACGGCGCGTCCACGTCAACAACCTGTTCACGGGCTGGAGCGTGGCGGGGCGACCGGCGGACTGCGTCAAGCTCGCGATGATCGAGCTGCTGGATCAAAAGCCGGACCTCGTCCTCAGCGGCATCAATGCCGGCGGAAACGCGGGAATCAACGTGATCTACAGCGGCACGGTGGCCGGCGCCATTGAAGGCGCGCTCTACGGCGTGCCGTCGGTCGCCTTCTCGCTGGAAATCTCCGACGAGTTGGACTTCCGCAAGGCCGGCCTGGTCGCGCGGATGATCCTGGATCACTACCTCGCCGCCGGCCCGGTACCCGGCCTGTGTCTGAGCGTCAATATTCCCGCGCTCGATCGCGGCTGGCCGCGCGGTGTCCGCTGCTGTCCCCAGGCGTCCTTGAGCTGGGAAGAGCATTACGAAAAGCAGACCGACGAGAGCGGTAACACGATCTACTGGCTCAACGGCCATCTGCCGCACCACGGCTCGTGCCCGGACAGCGATTTGGCGGCAGTGCGGGAAGGATACGTTTCGATCACCCCGTTGCGCGCCGACCTGACGGATGACAACCGCCTGGACCTGGTAGCGCACTGGCGTTGGCCGGAGCGGTTCGCGTAGCCGTGGCGACGTTCCCGCGCCCTGCGGCGGCCGTGGTCAAAAAAAGGGCCACGCGCCGTGAAGACACGCGGCCCGGAAGTCCTGAATACCCCGGATTGACTTGGGCTACTCGGCAGCCTGCGGAATGACCGAGACCAGCCGGCCACGGAACTCCACGACGCCGTCGGCCATGGCGTACAAGGTGTCATCCCGGCCGCGGGCGACATTGCGCCCGGGCTTGAAGGGTGTACCGCACTGCCGCACGATGATTGACCCGAGCTGCGCCGCCTGGCCGCCGTAGAGCTTCACGCCACGATACTGCGGATTGCTGTCGCGTCCGTTGCGCGTCGAGCCCTGTCCCTTTTTATGAGCCATAATCGCTTCCGTTTCTGCAACGCCGCCGCCGCCGCGCCTGACGCGCCCGGCACCGCAGTTCGATCCTGAGGAACCGAACCGCCTGCGGACAACAAAAAACTCGTGCCCTGGGCCAGCCCTCAGCCCGGCTCAGCGCATGATCCACTTCGTCTCGCCCCGCACCGGTTCAACCTGGGTGCGTACCTGGGGCGAACCCGGCAGAGTATAGCGGATCTCGAGCGTCTTGCGAAGGGTGAAATTCTTCGGATTCACCGTCACCTCACGCTCATGGCCATCGGGGCCCCGCTCTTTCACGGTCTCCGGCTTGCCTGGCTTGTAGGTCGGGTTCTGGACGAAACGGGTTTCGCCGCTGAGCCCGGCGACGTAAACCCTGAAGTCGTTTTCGGTTAGATCAATTCCCCGCCAGATCGCCACCGACTCCCGGGCGTTGTCGTCGCCCGACAGGAGGGCGCCAATGGCCTTGGTCGGGTGCACCAGGTACTTGTGCGTCACGCGGTGCCGCTCGGCGATCGCATCGAACACCAGGGCACTGATGCCCATGTCCGTGTCAAAGACCTGCAGGTCCTCGGTGACGATCTGAAAGCGCGGGAAGAAGCGCTGCGCCGTGCGGCTGGGGTTCGTGACCGTGTAGATCACGTACCAGTACACCTCCGGCTTCGCCTGACCGGGAATCTGCACTTCGATCCGCTTCGGATCGAGAAACGTGAACTCGAATTCCCACGCAATCGGCGTCGGCGAGGGCTTGGGCCCTTGCCCCACGGCATCCGGTGACGCCAGGCATAGCGCCATCAGCGGGACGAACACGTGCAACATCAGGTGCTCCTAGCCGCGATACTGATTCCGGATAATCGCGCTGGCCGGGGCACTCGGCAGATTCAGTGCACCGAGCGTCCGCGAAGCCGCCTCACGGATCGTCATGTTCTCATCCTTCTCGGCCAGCGTGTTGATGCTCTGCACCAACTCCTCGCCGAGCAGGTTGCCGCGCCGCTTCGCCGCCTCCGCCAGCGCCGTGAACATCTTGACCCGTGTGTCCTCCGGCTCATTCGTGTCCAGCGCAATCCGCGCGATGGCCTCTTGCGCCTTGCCCGAGCCGAGATAGCCCAGTACTTCGGCGATCGCCAACCGCAATTCGAGATCCTTGGTACCCAGCGCGCTCAGCAGCGCCGCCTCCGCGTCGGCCACGTTGAAGACCGTGCTGCCCACCAGCGCCAGCCCGCGCAAAACGTTCACCGCCTCCTTCGCCAGGCCGAGTCCGATCTCGGGCGTGATCGCCTGGGCCCCCACCGCTTGGGCCACGCCTGCCAGCGCCTGTGTCAACTGCTCCGGCGTCGGATCCAGCGGAACCGCCCCCAACCGGTAGTCCGCCCGCGTGAGATCGCGCACCGCATTCGCGTCGCCCGTTTTCGTCACGAGGATGACCGGCACGGCCGCAAACCGAAACTCGGCCCGCAACCGTCCGAGACCATCCAACAGATTCGGTTCGCGCAGGTCGGAGCCCAGCACAATCACGTCCAGCCCAGGCAGCTGCTGGCGGACCTTCTCCAGCGCCGGAAACAGCGCCGCGTCGGTCAGCACTTCATAGCCCTGGCCGCGCAGCGCCGCAGCAATCGCATTCGCCGCGGCCGCGTCGCCATCCACGACCAAGGCGTTGCGCGCCCCGCCGTGCAGCATGATGGCCTCACTCAGCACCGGCATCAGGTTTTGATGGCCCTGGAACGGCCGCTCCGGACGCGCGTGCCCGAGCGTCAGGCCCGCGCGGATACGCACCATGCGATCCGGGAACGACAAGGCTTCCGCCAGCGGCAAGCGCCCAGCGGCATCCGTCGTGAGGCTCGCCGGACCTGCCGTGCGCGCCAAGGCCGCAATCGAACCCAGCGCCACCGCCGGATCCCCGTTGTCAATCGCCCGGGCGAGCGACATCAGGCAGTATTCCGCGCCGGCAGACTGGGCGAAGTAGCCTGCCGGAGGGTAATTCTCCGGCCGCGTCGCGTCGGCCTTGCCGGCCGGCAACTGGGCTTCGCGACGGAAGTTGGCTGCCAGCCACAAGGCCAGCGCCGGTTGGTTCCCTGGGTCCAGACGCAGCGCTTCCTCGCAGCAGCGCATGGTCATGATCTCGTTGAAGATGACCGTCGGCACTTCGATGTTCTGCAGGACATTGTCGCGCCAGTACCACGCGTTGGCCGTAGCCAGTCGCGGATCGGCGGCCAGCGACGGCTTGTCGGCGTAGTAGTCCTCGGCCAGCGCCCGGAAGGCCTCCGCCGCCGCCAGTCCACTCGGCACGTTCACGCCACGCGCCGCCAGCCCGGCCAGCGCGCCACCGACCGCGTCCTTGACCTGCGCGGCCGTGTTGGGGTCGGCCTGCAGTTGCAGCAGGTACGGGAGCGACTGGGCGTACCCGATCTTGCCAAGGGCTTCGATGAGGTACTTCTTGGTCGCGTCGTCATCCATGCGCAGCGCCATGACCAGCGGGTTGAGCGCCGGCCGGTCGATCTGCGGCAGCGCCCGCAGGATCGCGGGCAGGAGCGCGCGCTGCTCGGTGTCGCGGAGGTACTGCACGAGGAACGGAATGGCGTATTCGCCCGAGTCTTTCAGTGCGTCGACGCCGTTCTCGAACGCACGCGGTGGACCACCGAGCCGTTCGATGTTCTCGCGAACGCGCGTCGGATCCGCCTTGATCTCCAGTTCGCCACGATCCAGCAGCTTGAGCAGCGCGCGGACCGTCGCGCCGAGTTCCGGGTTGTCGACCAACTGGATCAGGATGTCGCGCCGCTTGGCCACGCGATCAGTGAACTCCAGCACCGCCACCGGGTCGGGATCACCCCCCAGCAGCGCGTTGAAATTCGCCGCGGCGACGTCAAACCGCCCGATCTGGCAGAAGTAGAAGCCGTCGTCGGCTTCGTTCATCTGCTCCTTGCCCTTCGATAGCAGCTCCGCCACCTTCTGCCCGTTGGGGCCCAGGGCCTTGGCTTCCTGGTCCTGCTCGAAGAGCAGCACGGCACCGCCGGCAGCGGTCCGGTTGACCGTGTAGTCGGCCAGCATCGCCACCCGAAGCGGCGACGGACTGGCGGCCAACAGGTCCCCGAAGGCGGCCTCGGCCTTCTTCGCGTCGCGGTCCAGAATGGCCTGCATCCCCGCCTGCCACTTCTCAAACGCTTGGGCTGCCTTGCCGGTGATGAAGCCCTGCGTCGAATTCCCGGCGGCCAGTGCACCGGAAGCAGCGAGGAGCAGGAGACTCGGCAGCACAAGCCCGGCGAAACGGATCGGCCCGGCGGTTCTGTACATAGCTACCTCCAGGGGCGCAACCGATCGGTAGGTTGCAGGGGAAGCAAGGACTTAATTCCAGTCAGGCGGCGATTATAGCGCCACCGGCAGACCTGTCAAACCGCCCCGCCGGTGCCGCTCACGAGAATGTCGCCGACCCGCACACGGCGAACCGGTGACAACGGTCCGCACCGCCCACCCAGACCGCCCAGCGGTCTCCGCGCCCCGCGATTGACCGCCCCGGCGCCTCCGTGCTAGCCTGTGCACATGACCCCCACTGCCACCAGCCGCCCATCCGTCCTCCTCGCCTGGTTGGAGCGCATCCGCCTTGCTGCCGCGGTGGCGGCCGCCTGGGCGCTGCTGCACTACGTCGGTAACTACATCCTGCCGCTGGGTTCGACGCGGCCGGTGGCACTGGTCGCATCGCCCTTGGGGCCCCTGGGTGGAATCCTGTTCGTGCTGCTGCTATGGAGCGCGGCGGCCTTGGCGACGATCATCTCGGGCGCCACCGACCCCCGCCGCAGTCTGCTGATTGTCGGCCTGGGGCTGGCTTTGTGGTGCTTCGAAGGGGGCACGCAGGGCGGCACGATCGACGCCTGGCTGCAGCTACGCAATCCGGTCCCGGGTCCGCCGCGCGGCGCTCCGTATGCCCTGCTGCTGGTGGACTACCTGTACCTGCTGCTCGGGCTGGCCGGAGCCTACGCGGCCGCCACTCTGCTCAGCCGCCGTGGGCCCCGCCAACTCCGCCAGGCTTTTGGGCTGGAGGTAGCGGCGCGCGAATGGCAGGAGGCGGTGGTCGCGCTGCTGGTCACGACGGTCGTGGCCGGCATCGTGATCTTCGTGCTGACAGGGCCACCCCAGGGTGCCACGTTCCGCGGACAGGTGTACTTTGCGGTCGGCGTCGCGTTCCTGGCGGGAGTCACCGTGGCGCGCCGCCTGGTCAAGACGCAAAACCCGCTGTGGTTCCTGCCGGCCCCCCTGCTGGTCGGCATCATCGGACTGGCGGTCGCCAGCGTCGCGCCCGCCCTGCGGCTTCCCGAAGCGTATCGGCAACAGAACATCATCCCGGCCTGGGGCCTGGCGCGCCCGCTACCTGTAGAGATGCTCGCCCTGGGACTGATCGGCGTGCTGTGGCTCCTGCCTCCCGCGGAAGAACCATCATCTGCCAGCTAGCCAGGCAGCGCCGTGACGCGCACTTTCGCATCGCGACCTCACAATGAACCAGGTAAGATGGAGTCATGCGCTTCCGGCGACTAAAGCGGAACGGTGAGTTGTGGGAAGAGCTGCGGGCACGCTTGGTGGCCGAGACCTCCGAATGGCTGACGGATGCCCTGCAGCACCCCGAGCGTGCCGTGCGCATCCCCGTTGTGCCTGCCGGGCAGGGGAAGTTCCCGCCTTCGCTGTCGCGGGCGTTCTGGGAACCCGTGTTGCTCGATTGAGCGCCCCGCGTCTGCCGCCCCTGACCTGGCCCGACCATGCACTTTCCGACACGGCGGCACTACACGCCGCGCAGCGGCGGCGATTAGAATCTGCCGCCTCAAGATCGATCGTGACTCCGCGTGTCACGTCGCGCGGCGGCGTCTCGTGGAGAGCCCAGCCGGGCCGTGATATGCGCATTCTCGTCCTCCAATTCGCGCCCGCGACCCGCGCGCGGCGGGTGCCGCGCTTCGAACCGCAGCTCGGCACGCTGCTGGCGCTGCTCGAGCGGCGCGAGCACCAGCTCGCCCTGGAGGGCCTCGCCCAATTCGACCTGGAGCGCGTCAAGGCCGCCCTCGCGCGCAGCCTGCCGCAACTGGTCTACGCCGACATCTCGGCGGTGTGCACCGATGCCGCGCGTCGCACGCTCGAATACCTCCAGCGCCGCGAGTTCTTGCCCGTCGTCGTCGGCGGTGAATATCCGACGATCGACCCGGCTGCCAGTCTCAGCCTGCCAGGCGTCCAGGCCGCCGCGGTCGGCGAGCCAGATGCGTCACTGGTCACGTACTTTGAGCGCATGAAGGACCCGGCCGCCGCGCAGGTGGTGCTCGGCGTGTGGCTGCGCGACGAGCGCGGCACGGTGCAGCCCGCGCTGCCGCCCTTGGTCGAGGATCTGAACTCGCTGCCCTTCGCCCATCGCGACCTGTTCGCCTACGCCGAGCACGTGCGCGCCGCCGGGCAGATTGAAATCGCGATTGGGCGCGGCTGCCCGCAGCGCTGTACGTACTGCGTCAACGATCGTCGGCGCGAGCTGGCCAAAGGCCGTGGCGCCTGGGTGCGCCGCCGTGCGCCGGGCAACATCCTGGCCGAGATCAACCTGCTGCGCGAGCGTTACCCCGGCATCCGTTCGGTGCGCTTCCTCGACCACACGTTCGCCCTCGACCGCGGGTGGCTGGAGACCTTTTTGGAGGCCTACCCGCGCCAGTGCGGCCTGCCTTTCCAGTGCCACGTGCGGGCCAATGCCGCCGACGAGCCCACGATCCAGCGGCTCGCAACCGCCGGCTGTCAGCTCGCCGACGTCGAGGTCATCTCGGCGAGCAACCTCATGCGTAACGAGATTCTGGAGATGGACCTGACGAAGGACCAGATTCGCAACGCGTTCGCCCGACTGAAGGCAGCCGGCATCCGGCAGCGCGCGATCGTCTACCTGGGGGCGCCGTATGAAAGCGAGGCTTCGCTCGACGAGACGCGCAAATTGCTCGTGGCGCTACAACCGGACATCGCGGACATCCGCCCGTACTATCCCTGGCCCGGAACGCGGGCGCGGACGCTGTGCCAGGAGCAGGGCTGGATTCACCCGCGCGGCGAAGAGCAGTATCACCACGACCTGCCGGGCGTCGACATCCCGGCCTGCCGCCCGGCGGTACTCACGGCTTTTATGAGACGGCTGCGCAGCGAACTGGCGGCCGGGCGCGGCGGACCCTGGTGGAAGCGCTGGCCGGCCGCGTGGAGCGACACTTTACGACAGGGGTTGCGCCGGCGCCGCACCGAAGCGTGAGTTATAATCTCCTATTCGCGGAGGGTGTACGTACCCACCGCCGGCCCTTGGGAACTGCTGCATGAAAACGGTGCTGAGAACCCTCGGCCAGATGCTGCTACTCGCGACCCTGGCTGCGGGGGTCGGTGCGGCCGCCAACAGCCTGGCCGGGAAGGATCAGATTGACCTGCATCGCAATTATAAGCCCATTCCGCCAGTCCCGCCGCCGCCGCCGGACCCGGGCGTCGATCTTGAGAATCTGCCGGCGCCCACGGACGAGCACCCGTACCGAGAGGTGACCGCAGTCCGCGCCAAGGCGCTGTTTGACGATCCCCGACGCGAGCTGCGGGCCCATGTCTTTATCGATGCGCGTGCGGACCATGGCTTTGGGGAAGGTCACGTACCGGGCGCCCTGCAGTGCGATGCCTACCGACTGGCCGCGTACTTTGGTGACGCCCTGAATGCTGCCCTGCAGGCGGAGCGGGTCATCGTCTACTGCAACGGGGGCAACTGCGAGGACAGCCTGATCGTGTGCAATGAACTGGTGAGCGGCGGCGTCGGCTGGGGCAAGGTGTACCTCTTCCGGGGGGGTTGGGAAGAGTGGAGCAAGGCCGGGTACCCTGTCGAGAAAGGGTCCGTCGCGGGTGCAGGAGAATGACCGTGCCGACGTCCCCTGCGTTGCTCGCGCGGCTGGATCGCACCGGCGTGCCGCTGCTGCTCGCCCGGCTGTTCGTCGGCGGCATGTTCGCCTACCTGTCCTACCAGAAGCTGGTCGGCGTGCCGGAGTTTCTCAAGCAACTGCACGGGTATCAGTTCTTCCCGACGACACCGCCCGAACTGATCAACACGATCGCCATCGTCGTGCCGTGGCTCGAGATGCTCTGCGCGGCCGCCCTCGTGCTGGGGATCTTCATCCGCGGCTCCGCCACGACGATCATCGCCATGCTGCTGTTCTTCTACCCCCTGCTGATCCTGCGGACCGTCGGCCTGCTGCACGACCCCAGCCAGCACTTCGCGTCGTTCTGCGATGTGAAGTTCGATTGCGGCTGCGGCACCGGCGTCGTCTACATCTGCCCCAAGCTCGCGGAGAACACCGCTCTGCTCCTGGGTGCCCTCATCGCCCTGCTCTCGCGTTCGCGCCGCTGGTGCCTGGAAGGACTGTGCTGCCGGCGCAAGGCCGCCACGCTCGCTCCCAACGCATCGACCGTGGTCACAGCGGACTAGGGCACGCGGGCTACTTCTTGTCGCGTGAGTTCAGATGCAGCCGGGGCTCGTCCGGCCAACCGCTGACATGAATCTTGCTCCGCCCTTCCAATAGATCGAGCATGCGCTGCCCGATGAACTCCGCTCGCCAGCCGCGCAGCAGCGAGGGCTTGTCATCCAGCCGGCCCGCGTGGAATTCGAGGAGCTCGCGCAGCCGTTGCGGACTGCCCAGCAGGTTCCAGCTCAGCGACTCCTCGTTGCAGATCGCCTGAATCACGGCCGAGATCAGGTCCAGCAGTACCCGCATCATCGGGGTCTCTTCCGGCACCGCGATCGCCGCCGGCCACTGGCTCTTCGGAGTCTTACACGTCTCGCCGATCAGGTCCACCAGTTCCTGCACGAGCTTGCGGTTTTTGGCCTGTGGGAAGCCACGCAGCACCTCGAGCTCGCGGGCCTGCTGCGGCCGGCGGCGCGCGATTTCCACGAGCACGTCGTCGCGCATCAGCGCCCGGATCGGCCGGTTGCGGGATTGTGCCCACTTGTCGCGCCACTCGACGAGCTTCTCCAGCACAAGCAGCCCCAGCCCGTCCAGCTTCTTGCTGCCCTTGAGCCGCTGCACCCGTTCTTCAGGCGGCGCGTGGTAGAACTCCGGCTCTTCGAACCGCGCAAACTCCTCGCGCGCCCAGGCTGTCCGCTTGGCCGCTTCGATCTCCCGCTCCAGGCGGGCGAAAATCGGCGGCAGGTAGACAACATCCTCGGCGGCATATTTCAACTGCTCCGGCGTAAGCGGCCGGCGAAGCCAGTCAGTCAGCGTCTGGGCCTTGCTGATGCGCTTGTGGACGAGGTGCTCGACCAGCCGGGCGAGACTGAGCGGATAGCCGTGGCCGACAAAGCCGGCGCCGATCTGCACGTCGAAGACGTTGCGCGGCACCTGACCCGTGGTGCGCAGACAGACTTCGAAGTCCTCCTTGCCGGCATGGACGATGGTCACAATCTTGGGATCGCTCACGAGCGACCAGAACGGGGCGATGTCGAGATCGCCCGTCGGATCGATCAGCGCGACTTCCCCCGCCACCGAGCAGACCTGCACGAGACACAAGGCGGCATCGTAGGTGTCGTCCCGGATGAACTCGGTGTCAAAAGCGAAGCAGCCCGCTTCGCGCCATTGGCGGCAGTGCTCTTCCAGGGACCGTTGATCGGTAACGATTTCGGCCGGCCGCATTCTTCGGTCAAACTCCGATAATCCACCGCGTAGCGCGCGGCACGCCCCCCCGTCGGTCGGCTCCCCAGGGTCGTTGCGCCCGTATTCGTACGCCGAACAGCAGCCGGTGTCCAGTCGGACGCGGCGCCGGCCGGGCCGTCCTCCTGTGTCATCGACTCGACCCAGCCCCGAAATCCGCGAAAAAAGGGGAAACCGACCGAAACTGAACCGCTATGCCCCAGGGCGCTCGGCGTGCGCGCAGACGGTGTGAGGACGTCGCTCAGGACACGGGGAGCCCCTTCTGACGCAGCGCACGGACCGCCCCGCACGCCCGCCTCGGGCGCTCAGGCATGCGGACACGCTGCGGAAACCTTGCGAGCGAGGGGCCGATTCGCGGCCTCGACGTCCGTGCCAAAGGCCAGGAATCGTGGCCGGCGCAGGGCGCCGGCCCCGCCACCACGCCCGGCCAGGTGGCCACCCTCCGGGGCGGGGGCGGTGTCGGGGTGAGACCCTCAA